>NZ_CANLWR010000001.1:0-1835966 GCF_947494915.1 Pontixanthobacter luteolus | reverse complement strand
CTGCAATCCAGCAGGGCTTCTGCGCGTCTGTATGACGCCCCTAATCGGGCCGAAGGCGGTACATCTGCTGTGGGGGCTGTTTTGTCGAAAAGCCGCCTGTGAGCTAACGACCCAGTAGCTGACCTTGCATGGCAAGGGTGCTCACGCGTAAGTCAGCGAGTGATGACCGACGACATCGCTACAGATTTCGCCTCTTATGGTGCGCAGCTTTTCAAGGGCGCGCTCAATTCGTATTGATGTCTTGGAGGCGGCCCTGAGCACCCTGCCACAAGAGGAGGCTGGCCTTCGGCTCCACGGGATCGATGGCCTCGCGCCTTCGCTTTCCATCGATGGATGCGTCGGAGCCGTTGCTGCTTCAGTCCTGGGCGCAACCGCGAGACCAGTGCGGGCGATCCTGTTTAATAAGTCGCCGGAGGTTAATTGGTCGCTCGCATGGCATCAGGACCGAACAATATGCGTGAAGGAGAAGCGAGAGGCTCCCGGTTTTGGCCCATGGACCGTCAAGAGCGGCATGGTTCATGTCGCTCCCCCGTTCGACCTGCTGACCCGAATGGTGACGTTGCGGGCGCACCTCGACGATGTTCCGGCTACTAACGCTCCGCTTCTCATCGCGCCGGGATCCCACAAGTATGGCCGGGTCGCGGTCGCAGAGGTCGAAAAGGTCATCGAGGTTTGTGGCAGCGCGTCGTGTGTTGCTGAGGCTGGAGACGTCTGGCTCTATGCAACGCCGATCCTTCATGCGTCCGAGGCAGCTTCTCTGCCCACGAGCAGGCGAGTGCTTCAAGTCGATTACGCGGCTGAAGAGCTTCCCTTTGGCCTTGAATGGCTTGGCGTCTAACGTCCGCTTCCCACCCCCCTTCGTGACTGATTTGACGAGCTTGTGATGTGCCAGAAACGGACGGGCTGCTAATGACCTGATAGCTGCCGTTCCGTGTTCGGATCGCGTAAGCGCAAATGCTGGCGCGAGCCAAGTATTGGGAAGCGCCGGCGATATCAGGGGATCGCCAGCGCCCAATGTTCTATCAATCCGTGCTGTCTGCCGGGATTGCGTACTCATGGATGAAATTGATGATCTTGCGCGCATCATCGGCAGCCTGAGAGAAGGCGCTTATCGATCCTCCTCCTGTGAAATCGACTCCTCCAAAAATCACTTCATAAACATTGATTGTCGTGGGTGCCCACGTCCCGTCGGGCTGCTGAATGAGAACCTCGACAGTGACGCCTTCGTACATGTCGGAACGATCATAGGTGAAGTCGCTAAAATCAAAATTCGAATAACTGACGTCCCCAACTCTTTCGATGTTAATATCCAGAAACGCGTTGAGATAGGCGATTTCATCGATCGAGAACTGACCTGTCTTGTCGGTTGCAGCGGCCGCGAAGGACGCTGCGGCCAAGACATCGGCAGCGGTCAATTCGCCGTCGACCAGATAGTCAAATTCTGTGCCTGGCAAGTCGTCGACGCCGGGTATGGTGCCGGTCGTCATCAGGGCAATGTAAATTGCGAGGTTCTCCAACGGGGAGTCGATTGTCTTGGCTTCACCGTCAACGGTCAATACCAGCCGGCCCGCTGCATCAGTTTCGATTGCGGTCGCTTCGTTGAGAAGTATGATCACCTCTTGCGCGCGGCGATCTAGAACCTGGGGCGGGGCTCTGCCAACGTTGAGGCGGCCCAGTTCAACTTCAATCGCCAGTTCCGGATCAATCGGCGCGCCCTCTTCATCCAATGGGATGAGATTGCCATCTGCGTCGATCGGTTGGACGAAACCCTCCTCACTCAGGATCGGCACACCGTTTATGTCGCGCAGGATTACATACATGTCGCCAAACAAGTCGCCCTGCTTACCTGCCGTATCGGGTTTACCACCGCGGTCTGCGCTGCCGCCTTTCCCACCTGCCCACGCAGGTTTGTCGGAATCGTCGTCGCCAGTGTCCGTGCCTGTTACGTCGCGGAAGATATCTTCAAGTCCGCCGCGCCTGCCGCCTTGGCCGCGAGTGCCAGGCGCATCGCCTTTCTTGCCGCGCTGGCCCTGGGTTTCGTGATCGCTTCCGTGATCGGTATCTGTGTGGTCGTGATCGTCTGTTGAGCCACTATCATGGCCGCCGCCATGCTGTTGAATCGACGCAGCTACCTCTGCCGAGGCAGGTAGGCTGTACCCTGCTCCGAAGACCATCATGGCAGCCAGTGCGGTGCCATAGGGGAGAGCTTTCAAGCTAGTTTTGCTGATGTTTTTAAACATTTTTGACCTCACTTTGTTTTTATCTTTCCAAGCATCAATCCAATTATTTTTCTGTCGTTACGTAGTGTTGCGGGGCTGCCGTTCGGCCCTTCAGAGTCTGAATAAGACGCCTATTCGGAACAGGTTTTCGCTGTTCTCGAATCCATCGGATGCGGCATCAATTTCGACATCGAAGCCGCCATAATCTGTGTGTGTGTAATCGAACCTGAGGGACGTCCTGGCTGCGATGCCTAGCTCGATGCCGCCGCCGGCACGGAGCCCGGTTTCCCAGTTGATTTCGCGGACGGACGCCGCCTGCGTTGAGTAGTCGGTTTCAAATCTCGTTCTGGCGAAACCCAGACGGCCATATACGTGCGCGGCTTTGCCCAATTGAAAACCAACCCGGGCAGCAGCCCCAAAAGATAGCTCGTGTTCTGTGGAGTAGATGCGACCGGTGGGTTCGCGTTCGATATTCCAGTCTATGTTGGAAATATCCGCTTCGAATTCGCCGCCAAAGATCAACCGGCCAGCGCGCGCAGACAGGCCAGCAACCAATCCGGCCAGCGGGCCTCCGCTAGCGCGATCTATAACGATCGGCGTTCCGCCCGAGCGTATGCCGGAGTTTTCGCTGATCAGTGAGCCGTGACCGACCTGCACCCCAATGTAAGGTCCGGCAAAATTGTGCGGTGGGAGATCCGTCTTCTGCTGTTCTCCGGTCCGGAAGCCGATACCGACGCGGAACTGGCTCTCCTTGCTGGAAAAATTGTCGAACCCTCCGACTCCGGTTGGAATGTCAGTATCACCGTAAGACTGGAAGCCATATTCGGCGCGGAGAAAGCCCCGTCTGCCGGCGCCAGCTTCCATACCGACACCGAACCCGGGGCCAAGCTTGGTATCACTGATCGTAATCGAAGAATTGGCATGGCTGTAATCGGTTCTGACCTTGGTCCAGCGCAGACCAAAGCGGGTGTAAAGTAGGTCGGAATGAGGGGTCACAATGCCCACGCGTGCGTTCCCGCCAAATGAGTGGCGCTTGCTCAAGGCGAAGTCTCGGCTCGCGATATGCTGCCAATCGGCACCATCAAGAGTGCCTTCGACTTCCAGGCCGAGATAGAATTGTCCGCTCACAACACCGTAGCCGCCGATTGCTGACAAGCTTGCGCCATCATTGCCGAAATCCGCAGTGTTCGCTCCGTCCCTGCCGCGCGGGCCATCGAGGGCGGTCACGATAGTCGAATGACCGAGCAGCAAGGCGCCATACGCCCCGGCAGGAGCAATGCCAGACGACAGGTTGAAACCCTGTCCCTCGGCGAAGTCTTTTCGAGCGCGCGTCTGCGCACCAAGGCGAAGGAAGAACCGATTTTCCTGAAAATCAAAGCCGGCGCGGTTCGAAGTCCGTTCGGCAAAATCATAGTCAGCGCCGATGTAAATCCTCGGGCTGAGCCAGAAACGGGACCAGATGTCGCTGGATAAAATGAACTCGGAGCGGGATACACCGACATAGTCCAGATGCGATCCACTGATCCCGAATCCGGCAGAGAAACGCGCCGTATTGGCGGCCTGAAGGGATAGTCGTGCGGTGCTGAGGATGTAGGCCGAAGAACCGGGCAGTGTGGTTTCCTCTACCGTTCGGTCGATGCGTAGATTGGCTGAAACACCGCGAGGGTCGCTCCAGTTGAGCAACGCGCCGAAATCCACCGTGCTGACGTTTTCCAGCGAGGGGTCGTCGAAGTTCTGTTCCATGATGCCGGCGAAAATCTCGCCGCTGAGGCGCGGTGAGAATCTGTGACGGATCCCGGCGGTTGCCGTGTACCCGCTGGAACTGCGGGCGAAGCCGAAATCATCGAGCCGGGCGCTATAATCCCGCTCGTCGTAAGCGATCTGCAAGAAGGGCTGGGTGTCCGGGTTTGCCTGATATCCAATTCGGCCGCCCAACTCGTAGCGCACCCGGTCACGGTCATCATTGTTGATGGTGCCGCTGATTGACGGCACGTCGTCGAAATCGAGGTCTGCGACAGTGGCAGCGAGCCGAATGCTCAGGTCATCAGTGTCAAGCAAAAGCCCGGCAAAGCCATACGCCCGTTCGAATTGTGTTGGCTCTGTGCCATTCACATCGTCAGGCGACGAACGATTTTCATGATCCCATTGATAGCTGCCGCCGCCGACAATGGTGGCCCTGTCGCTGAGTTTCAGCCGCCCATCCAGCGTCAGCTCCCAGTCTTCATAATTTTCGGATGTATTTTCTTCATAGCGACCGATCAGGCCGCGCGCGCTTGCGGCGACGCGGTAAGCGCTATCCTGCGCAGACAGGTTTATCCGCGGGCGGATGACTGCGACCAGATCATCGATCCGCGAATTCTGGGTCGCAAAAATGTTGTCAGCGTATCCCACCGCTCCATCAAGGTCGGCGCTGAAGGAAACCTTGGCATCCGAAGCTTCGGCTTCAACCACTTGTTCAACTACTGGTTCACTCTCCTGAGACTGGATTTCAGTTTGTGCCATTGCTCCGCTGCTTGCGCATGCCGCAGAAGAGAGCATGAGAATTGCCTTGAAAGATTTTGGAATGTCGCGCCCCACCGATTTGTTTTTCTTCGGGCCGAAACTAGGGTTCGCTTCATCAAGCGCGGTATCAGGATTATTCCCTAATCGCGTGCCGCAAAGATCCCGTGGCAAAAAGACGGGACTTGTATGTTAACCTACAATCTGTTCTCATCATTGCACCTTGGAGAGGGTAGGACATCGATGGTAGGAAACCGGCAAGCGGAAACACAAGCTGCGGCCGTTGCCGCTGGCATGACCGGCGCGGCGGGCGCCGAGGCTGGAGGGCGTTCGGCCGAGATACCGCCGCTGCGCCTAATCACGAAAATCGCTTACGGTTTTGGCGCGGTGGCCCACGGCGTAAAGGATCAGGGTTACAATTATTTCCTGATGTTCTTTTACAGCGCTGTTATGGGCCTGGATGCGGGCCTTGCTGGCCTCGCTATCTTCCTCGCACTTATTCTTGATGCGATCAGCGACCCACTGGTCGGGTACATCTCCGACAACTTCCATTCCCGCTGGGGCCGGCGCCATCCATTCATGTACGCTTCGGTCATACCGCTGGTGCTGGGTTATTATTTCGTCTGGACCCCGCCGGAGGGGATGAGCCAGATGGGCCTGTTCGGATATCTGCTTGCCATGGCGATCATCACGCGGACCTTCATTACCTTTTACCAGGTGCCGAGCACCGCGATGATGCCGGAGCTGACCGACGACTACGATCAGCGCACGGATATCATGTCTTACCGTTATTTCTTCGGGTGGCTGGGCGGTGCATCGCTTTCCATCGTCACGCTCGCAATCTTCCTGGTCCCGACAGACACGATTTCGAACGGCTATTTCAATGTCCAGGGATACAGGACGTATGGTTTTGTTGCATCGTCGCTGATCCTGCTTAGCGTTCTGACTTGCAGCATCGCAACGCATGGCCGCATCAAGTATATGCGGGCCGCCCCGCCCAAGGAAAAGAAAACTGTGCGGGGTGTGTTTGGCGAGATTTTTGAAACTCTGTCCAACCGGTCTTTTCTGGTTCTGTTCGTGGCCGCTCTGTTCGGGGCGGCTGCAACCGGCGTCGGGGCAGGCTTGAACCATTATCTGATGGGGTTCTTCTGGGGATTCAGCCCGCAACAGGTGTCCGGCCTGCAGCTCGCGCTGTTTATTTCCTGCGTTGTTGCCCTAGTATTGTCGCAAGTCATTTCGAGGAAGCTCGGCAAGAAGCAAGGGGCATTGCTGACTGGCGGAACCGCCATGATCATGACCCCGATGCCCTACATTCTGAGGCTGATGGACATGCTGCCGGCCAATGGTGAGGACGCGTTGTTCTATTTCATTCTGGTGTTCCAGATGATCGACGTTGCGCTGATTATCACGGCGCAAATTCTGATGTCGTCCATGATCGGAGACATCGTCGAGCAGAGCGAACTGAAAACCGGACGCCGTTCTGAAGGTATGTTTTTCGCAGCGATCAGTTTTTCCAAGAAATGCACCCTTGGCCTAGGTGGTTTCATGGTCGCAATCATTCTGTCGCTGTCGAATTTCCCCGAAGGGGCGCAACCTGACGAGGTGTCGCAGGCTGCCATCGACGGGATCGGTTTCTATTATATTCCGGTGATTTTCGGGCTGTGGCTGGCGATGATGCTGTGTGTTGCCGCGTATTCGATCAATCGCAGCGACCACGAGGCGAATCTAGCTGCGTTGAAGGCGCGCGAGCGCGGCGCATAATCAGCCGAGCCCGACGCGCGCGTTCGCCTTGATCGCTTTCAGGACCTGAGTGGCCGTTTCCAGATCCTGCGGGGAGATTCCAGCAAACAGCTTTTCCGCGGCCGCATTTCCCAGATCCGTCATTTGTGCTGCTGAATCGATCGCCCGCTGGCTGGGGCGTACGCGCCTGACACGTCCATCGGTGTCGTCTTCGTGGCGCTGCAAATAATTCTTGTCTTCAAGCTGGCGGATCAGAACCCCCGCAGACGCGCGGCCGATGTCCAGCATTTCGGCAAGTTCACTCTGCGTCGGAGACCGTTTGTGAAGCACGGCAAGCAGCATGCGCCATTGCGCGCGCGTAAGCCCCAGTTTCTGCATTTCCCGGTCATAGGCGTGGCGCATCCAGCGTGTGCTGTCGCCCAGCAGATAGCTGAACCTGATCGCTTCCTCGATTGCCGGGCCGATTTCATCAGCCGCGCCTTCATTGTCGTTTCTCATCAGTTCCCCCGACCCAGCGGCGTTAACTGCATCAAGCCAAGCCCCTCATCAAGCGCCGCCAGGATTGGGACCCCATTTACATATTAATATGTATTGATACAAATTGTCTGACGGAGAGGGATTACCGCATTGCACATACAACCAATCAAAGATGACAATACGCTGCTGCCGGAACCTGAAGGCTGGTTGGCATGGGTGCTGGGGCAACCGGTTTCGCGGGGTACTGCCACCGACCGGGGATGCCTGATCAATTATTTCGAGTGGGGCGACCCGGCCAACCCCCCGTTGATCTTGCTGCATGGGTTTCTCTCACACGCAGGATGCTTCGCAGCCATAGGGCCTTATCTGGCCAAGGATCATCACGTAATCGCATATGATCTGTCGGGCATGGGCGATTCCGGCACGCGCGAGCGCTATTCCGATGAGACACGCGTCGCCGAACTGATGGCGGTGGCCCGGCAGACCGGATTGTTCGATCACAAGCGGAAGCCGGTTATCATAGCCCATTCCTACGGCGGGAATGTCGCGATTGAGACGATGCAGGCGCATCACAGCGAGTTTACCGGTGCGATCATCTGCGATCTGATGGCGCTGAGGCCGGAGCATCTGGCACGGCATTTCAGTGGCAACCGGCCGCCGGGCTCGCAGGACCCTGACCGGCCGAACAAGATTTATCCGGACTATGAAACGGCTCGCGGCCGCTATGTTCTTTCGCCCAAGCAGAAGGTGGAAGAACCCTATTTGCTCGAATACATGGCCTATCATTCCATGAAGCGGGTCGATGGCGGTTGGAGCTGGAAGTTCGATCCAGGCGTATTTCGCCGCGATACAACGCGCGAAGACAGGTGGGAAAGGCAGGGGCCGCGAATTGTCGAGGCACCGGGCCGCAAGGCGGTGATCTACGGCCAGCGTAGTTTGCTCTTCACCGACGATTCCGCCGATTATCTGCGCGAACTTGGCGGGGATGATTTTCCGATCATTCCTGTACCCAATGCCCGGCACCACCTGATGCTCGACCAGCCAATCGCATTTGCGACTGCGCTGCTTTCGGTGCTCGAAATGTGGCGTGCAGCCGACCGGACAGAACAATAACGCCGCGCAATTTTTCAAGAAGGACTGAGGGATAATGGCAGGCAACGCGCAACCGGCGGGTACGGCAGGCAGCATCGACAAGGAGGCCTTGCGCCGCAAATATGCTGAAGAACGTGCCAAGCGGCTGCGTCCTGATGGCAATGAGCAGTACCAGCGGCTGGAAGGCAAATTCGCCGCCTATGCCGAAGACCCGCATATGCCGGTCAAGCCGCGAGAGCCGTTGCGTGATCATGTGACGTTCGCTTTTATCGGGGGTGGATTTGCCGGGCTGGTCGCGGGCGCACGGCTGGCCGAACGCGGCATCACCGACGTCCGCATCATCGAGAAGGGCGGGGATTTTGGCGGCACGTGGTACTGGAACCGGTATCCGGGTGCGCAGTGCGACACAGCATCAATGATCTACATGCCGCTGCTCGAAGAAACCGGCCATATGCCGACCGAAAAATACGCGCATGGTCCGGAAATCCTCGAGCATTGCCAGCGCATTGGCCGGCAATATGGACTGTATGAAAATGCGCTCTTTCATACTGAGGTCGAAGCGCTGGAATGGGACGAGGCAGCGCATCGCTGGATCATACGCACCAATCGCTGCGACGAGTTCACCGCACAGTTTCTGGGCATGGGCACAGGCCCGCTGCACGTTGCCAAATTGCCCGGTATCGAAGGGATCGGAAGCTTCGAAGGGCAAAGCTTTCACACCAGCCGCTGGGATTATGGGTATACCGGCGGCGATCCTTCTGGTGCGCCGATGACCGGGCTCTCGGACAAACGGGTCGCCATTATCGGCACCGGCGCAACCTCGGTCCAATGCGTCCCCCATCTCGCCCGCGCGGCCAAGGAACTGTATGTGTTCCAGCGCACACCATCCTCGATCGACGTGCGCAACAATCAGCCGATCGACCCGGAATGGTTTGCTGATGTCGCGCAGCCCGGCTGGCAAAAGCGCTGGCTCGAAAACTTCACCGCAAATCAGGCAGCCGGACCGGGAGCTTCGGAGGATCTGGTGCAGGATGGCTGGACCGATATCGCAAAGCGCCTGCGCGCCCGAATTTTTACCCTACCGCCTGAAAAGATGAATCCGGAAGGGATGATGTCCGCATTCGAAGATGCCGATTTCGAGAAAATGGAGGAGATACGCGGGCGTGTCGATCAATTGGTGGAGGACCCGGAAACAGCACAATCGCTGAAGGCCTGGTACCGCCAATTGTGCAAGCGGCCATGCTTCCACGATGCCTATCTTCAGGCATTCAACACACCCGGCACACATCTGATCGATACAGGCGGCAAGGGCGTGGACCGGATTACGGAAACGGGGCTCGTCGCAGGCGGAAAGGAATATCCAGTCGACTGCATAATTTACGCCTCTGGCTTCGAAGTGGGGACGGATTACACGGCGCGGGCGGGCTATGATCCGGTCGGCCGCGGCGGCGTCAGGCTTTCCGAATATTGGGCCGATGGGATGCGCACGAAACACGGAATTCATGTGCGAGGCTTCCCGAACATGTTTGTTGTCCAGCCAACACAGGGCGCGAACCTGATTTCCAACATCCCGCACAATCTGACCGAGTCCGGCGCGACGATCGCGGCGATAGTCGATGAAGCCATCCGAAGAGATGCGGCTGAGGTCGAAGTGACGCAAGAGGCAGAGCGGCAATGGATCGATCTGCTGCTTAGCGGTCCGGGTATGATGATCGGCGCGCAAGATTGCACGCCGGGATATTATAACAACGAAGGTCAGGAGCCGGGGCCAAAGGCCAAGCTGTCGGTCGGCTATCCAGCCGGAGCGATGGCGTATTTCAAGTATATTCAGGACTGGCGGGACTCGGGCAAATTCGACGGACTGGAATTCCACTGAGATTTCACACGGCGTTTAGCGCGCGCCACCGGGGAAGTTTGCGAGCAGGCAGGCATTTCTCGTTCGCTTGTTGCCCAAACGCTGATCGCGGTTATATGTATGCAAGCATACAAAATGCTCGCCGGCTTCGAGCCGGACCGGGCTGATAGAGGAGACAGGCGATGGCAACACAGGTCGATAGTGCAGCAGCAAGCGAAGGGGATGCCTTTCGCGAGGAGGTCCGCCAGTTTCTGGCTGAGAATTTCCCCGCAGAGCTGAAGGGCAAGAACAATGCTCTCGCCAGCGTCGAGGGACCAACCGAGGAAAGCGATGCGCAGCGCCAATGGCGCGAAGCGATGGGCGCCCGTGGGTGGGGCACACCAACCTGGCCCAAGGAATATGGCGGCGGCGGCTTGACCAAGCCGCAGGCACGCATTCTCGATCAGGAAATGGCCAAGATCGGGGCTTTCAACCCGATTGGCGGCATGGGCGTGATGATGTTCGGCCCTACGCTCCTCGAATATGGCAGCGAAGAGCAGAAGAAAGAGCATATTCCGCCGATCTGCCGCGGTGAAATCCGCTGGTGCCAGGGATATTCAGAACCCAATGCCGGTTCGGACCTCGCCAACCTTCAAACCATGGCCGAGGACAAGGGCGAACATTACCTCGTCAATGGCCAGAAAACATGGACCAGCGGGGGCCAGTGGGCGGACAAGTGCTTCTGCCTCGTTCGCACCGATCGCAGCGACAAGCACAAGGGCATCAGCTTCCTTCTGATCGACATGGATATGCCCGGCGTCGAAGTGCGCCCGATCACGATGATCAGTGGCGCCAGCCCGTTCTGCGAAACATTCTTCACCGACGTCAAAGTGCCAAAGGAAAACCTGGTCGGCGAAGAGGGTAACGGCTGGACCATCGGCAAGCGTCTGCTTCAACATGAGCGGACCAATTTGTCGGGCGGTGGCAGCATGGCACGCCTGATGGGTGCGAGCATCGCCGATGTTGCCAAGCATTATGTCGGGACCGATGCGGATGGCCGGATTGATGACCCTGTTCTGCGCGACAGGATCGCAGATTTTGAGATCCGCTGGAATTCGTTCTTGCTGACTGCGCGCCGCGCGGTGGAAGAAAGCAAGGCGCAAGGCGGCGTCTCTGAAATCAGTTCAGTACTCAAGAAACTTGGCACCAAGCTGGGTCAGGAACGTGCCGAGATGGCGATTGAAATCATGGGCCTCCAAGGCCTCGGCTGGGAAGGCGAGGGTTTCACCGACAAGGAACTTGCCGGTGTCCGCGGCTGGCTCTTCGGGAAAGCCACCACGATCTATGGCGGATCGACGGAAATTCAGAACAACATCATTGCGAAGCGTGTCCTCGGCATGCTCGATCACCAGTAAGGGAGGGCACAGAACGATGGCCATTCTCAACGAAGAACAGGAAATGCTGCGCGATATGGCGCGCGATTGGGCGAGCAAGGAAAGCCCGGTCACCGAATGGCGCAAGGTACGCGCCGGCGGTCAGCCGGAAGCCTTCAGCCGCGATGCCTATTCCGCAATGGCGGACATGGGCTGGACCGGGGTGATAATTCCCGAAGAACATGGCGGTTCAGATTTTGGCTGGCTTTCGGCCGGTCTCGTGATCGAGGAATTGGGCAAGACGCTGACGGCAAGCCCGCTGATTGCGAACACAGTGGCAGCCTCTGCGATCATTCTTGGTGGAAACGAAGAACAGAAAGCTGCCTGGCTACCGAAACTTGCCAGCGGGGAAGCAATCGCAACGCTCGCGATTGACGAGAGCGCGCGGCACAACCCCGCTGCGATAGAGACCAGCGCTGCAGGTGGCAAAGTGTCAGGCACGAAGGCATTCGTGCACGAGGCGCATAGTGCAGATCTGTTCGTGGTTGCGGCCAGGGATGGGCTCTATCTGGTCGAAAGTGGTCAGGGAGTTTCCCTGTCGTCCCGTAAGCTCGCCGATTTGCGAAGCCATGCAGAGGTCAGTTTTGACAATGCGCCTGCGCAAAAGCTGGAGGGCGGCGGCGACGATCTGCTTGAACAGGTGCTCGACCGTGCACGGATACTGACCGCGTGCGAAATGCTGGGCATGGCGCAGGCGGTGTTCGATACGACGCTCGATTATCTGAAGCAGCGTGTGCAGTTCAATCAGGTGCTGGCCACTTTCCAGTCGTTGCAGCACCGCATGGCAGATCTGTTTGGCGACCTTGCTCAAATGCGTTCTGCGGTTGAGGGCGGTCTTCAGGCGCTCGACAGCGGCTTTGGTGTCGCCCGTGCGGCGACAATCGCCAAGGCAGAAGCAAACCGTGTGCTGCACGCTATCAGCCGCGAGGGCCTGCAATTGCACGGGGGTATCGGAATGACCGACGAATACGACATCGGTTTTTATCTCAAACGCGCCCGTGTGCTTGAGGCAAGCTGGGGCAGCACGCCGTGGCTGCGGGGCCGGTTTGCCGGGATCAGCGGGTATTGAGCGACACTCTCGCCGGCACTGGCGAGGCGAATGAGGCGCGCCCGGATGGAGACGTCTGGGCGCGCCATTCTGCGTTTGTGGAAAGCAACCTCAAGCGCAACTACACCGCAAATCTGATCCACGGTGTCTTCGGGATGACCGGGTTTAGGTTGATTTATGCACCGACCATCATCCCCGCCTACATCTTTTTCCTGACCGGCAGTGCGGCAGCAGTCGGTTTGGGTGCCGCGCTGCTGCAAGTGGGCGGCACGCTTTCCCCGATCCTGTCCGGCGCGCGGATCGAAAGCCGCAACCGGATTTTACCCTACGCTATTTCGGTCGGTTCGATGATGCGGGTGATGGTGCTGGCGCTCGCGATCGCGGCATGGATGCTGGAAGGCACCGCGCTGCTTGTGGTGACGCTGGCTGCTTTTCTTCTGCTCGGCTTTTTCAGCGGAGCGCAGAGGGTCGCGTTTCAGATGCTGATGGCAAAACTGATCCCGATGGACCGGCGCGGCAGATTGCAGGGCATTCGCAACATGATCGGCGGAATGATTGCAGCGGTCCTTGCGTGGGTCGCCGGGCATTATTTCATCGAGCAGCAATGGTTCGGTAACGGCTATGCGACGACGTTTCTGCTCGCGTTTCTTTTGACAACAGTCGGGCTGGTCGTACTGAAACTGGGGATTAGGGAGCCTGATGCACCGCGCCTGCGCCCGGCAATTCCGCTGCGCGAAAGGTTTGCTCAATTCGCCATGCTGCTGTCCCATCGCGGTTTCCGTGCGTTTCTGATTGCCCATGCATTCGGCACAATTGCGCGCGTCGGATTGCCGTTCTGGACGCTGTATGTCGGCGACCGCATGGGAATGGACGGTGCGCTGATCGGCACGCTCAGCCTGGCTTTCCTGGGGGCGGATACGGTTTCAAATCTGGTCTGGGGCGGGGTGGGCGACCGCTATGGCTTCCGCCTGGTCTATATCGGTGCCTTGCTGAGCAGCCTTGCGGGCATGGCGCTGCTCGTAATCGGCAGCGGATGGATTGTGATCGCCGCGTTCGTCGCGCTGGGCTTCGGCTTCTCCGGATGGATGATGGCGGCGGTGACGCTGGTGCTCGAATTTGGCGAGCATGAGGACATACCCATGCGTCTCGCTCTGCTGACAACCACAGAAGGGGCTATCGCGTCGATCGGGCCGATCGCCGCCGGTCTGGCTGTTGCGGCGATGGGCTACACTCCGCTGATTGTCGCTGCGTTTGTCTCGCTGGCAGCGGCTCTCCTGTTCGTTCTGATACTGGTCAGAGAGCCGCGCCGCTTCGGTTGAACGCCCTGACTAGCTGGTGAAGAAGGACTGGAGGTCTTTCTTCAGGATTTTCCCGTTGGCGTTGCGCGGCAAAGTGTCTTCGCTGAAAGCAATGCGGACGGGGATTTTGAACTTCGCAAGCCGTTCCCCGACCCATGCGCGCAATTCGTCTTCGCTTGCTTGCTCTCCGGGGGCCAGGTGAACGACTGCCGCCGGTTCTTCTCCCAGCTGGGTATGCGGCAAGCCGATCAGCGCGGCATCGGTGACCGCCGGATGATCGTAGAGGACATTCTCGACCTCTGATGAATAGATGTTTTCACCGCCGCGAATGATCATGTCCTTGGCACGGTCGACGATGTAGCAGAAACCCTCGCCGTCCAGTTTGGCAAGGTCGCCGGTATGCACCCAGCCATCGGTGAAGGTGGCTGCCGTGGCCTCTGGATTGTTCCAGTATCCTTTCACGATCATGGGGCCGCGCGCCCACAGCTCGCCGACTTCGCCCACGGGCAATTCCGCCGTGCCATCGTCGTTCATGATTTTCAGGTCGGCGACTGCGACGGGCGGGCCGCAGCTGTCCGGGCGGTTGAGATAATCTTCAGAGCTGTGGCCGGTCACTGTGGCCATGGTTTCGGTCATGCCCCAACCATTCCCGGGCAGTGCGCCGAACACTTCGCGGATTTTGCGCACCAGTTCCGGGGCAGCAGGCGCGCCGCCATAGGCGATGGCTTCGAGGCTGGAGAGGTCGTAATTCTTCCGCTCTGGATGTTCCAGCAATTGCCATGCGATTGTCGGGACGCCGCCGGTGACGTTGACCTTCTCACGCTCGATAATCTGGAATGCTTCGACCGGGTCCCATTTGTGCATGAAGATCAGTTTGTTGCCCGCGGCGATGCCCCCCATCAGGTTCGCCGAGCAGGCTGTCACGTGAAACAGCGGGATGACCATCAGGCCGGTTTTTGCTGCGGGTTCCGGCGGTTGTTCACCGCGCCTCAGCGCGGCACAGGCGGCGTTGAAACCGCTTGAAAGGATGTTGGTGCACAGATTGCGGTGGGTGCCCAGTGCGCCCTTGGGATTTCCGGTGGTGCCGCTTGTGTAGAATATCGTCGCGTCATCATCAGGATCGATTGAAACATCGGGCAGCTCGGCTGGCGGGAGGCCGGCGAAATCTGCCGGTGTTCCGATAATGCTTTCCAGCGTCGCGGCACCTGCCGGCTCACCATCGGTGCGCGAAACGATCGCGGCTTCTAGGTCCGGGCAATCCTGCCTGTGCGGTTGGATCCTCTCCCACCGTTCGGCATCGCAGACCAGAATGCGTGCGCCGGAATTTTTCAGGCCGTATGCCAGTTCGGGGCCGGTCCACCACGCATTCAGCGGAACGCAGATCGCGCCGATGGTCACTGCGGCGAAGAATGCCACCGGCCATTCCGGCAGATTGCGCATGGCCAGCGCGATCCGGTCGCCCTTCCTGATCCCGCGCGTCTGAAATTCGTGCGCCAGTGTGGCGACCGCGCGGTACCACGCATCGTACGTAACCCGCTCTCCTTCGTAGACCGTGAACTCCCTGCCACCGTGCGATCTGCCCAGTTCCGCAATTACCCTGAGGTTGGTCGGCGCATTCTTCCACACGCGGGTCGGTACGCCGCGGATATCGATGTTCTCCATCTCGAATCTCGCGCCAGGGGCGGTCAGCGCTGCAACGCAGTCTTCGCGGCTCATCGCAGGCCAGCCTTCGGGCGCAGTCCAACCAATCGCCTGTGCGAGATCGCTCATCCTTTTTCCCCTCCAAGATTTTTTACCGTGGCATCGGCCCGGTATTGTATGCAAACATAGTATTCCCGACGATGGCACGCGGCGCGGCGGAAAAACAGGCAAAAACGTAGCGCCGCCCAATCAATTCGTTAATGGGGTATGTTGAAGCAGAGGAATTGGGGAGAGACATTCGCATGTTCGATCTGGCGAAAGCACAGGATCAGGGTTTCGACGCCGAAAGGCTGGACCGGATTCCTCGATTTCTGGCGAAAACCTATATCGACAATGGCCGGTTGCCCAATGCGCAGCTGGTCGTCGCGAGAAACGGAGAGCCCGTTCATTACACCCGGCTCGGCAAGATGGGCGATGACGGGCGCGACCTGAAAGACGATGCGCTGTTCCGCATCGCTTCCATGACGAAACCAGTCACTTCCATTGCGTTCATGCAGCTTGTCGAACATTGCAAGATCGCGCTGGAAGATCCGGTCAGCAGGGTGTTTCCCGAATTTGCGGACCTGGCAGTATATGGCGGCGGGGGCGGCGCGGTGCCATTCGCCCCCGGCAAACCCGCTGCACAGATGCGGTTTGTCGACCTGATGACGCACATGTCAGGTTTCACCTATGGTCTGCAGAACCGGAACAACATCGATGCCGCCTATCGCGAGCATGATTTCGACTTTGCGCGGCATCACCTTTCGTCAGACGAGTATGTTTCCAAGCTGTCGCAGCTGCCGCTCGAATTCTCGCCCGGTGAAGGGTGGAATTACTCGGTTTCGACCGATGTGCTGGGCATCGCGGTAGAGCGGATTTCCGGAATGCGGCTGGGCGAGTATTTCGAAAAGCACATTTTCGGCCCGCTCGGCATGAAAGACACGGCGTTCGGCGCACGCAATGATGGGAAGGAGCGGCTGGTCGATGCCTACGCCTATCGCCCCGGCGCGGAACCGCGCATGATCGACACCGGCGCGAGCAGCAAGCTGAACCACGAGGGCAGTTTCGACAGCGGCGGAGGCGGGCTTGTTGGCTCCATTGCGGATTACCACCGTTTCGCAACCATGCTGCTGAACGGCGGCGAGTTGGACGGGGCCCGGATCATCAGCCCCAAGACCTTGCGGCTGATGCGGACCAATCACCTGCCCGGCAATGCCGACCTCACGCAGATGTCCAGCAGCCTGTTTTCCGAAGCCAACAATGCCGGCACCGGTTTTGGCCTTGGCTTTGCGATGGTGATCGACCCTGCAAAGGCGCTGATGCCGTCCAGCATGGGCGAATTTTACTGGGGCGGTGCCTATTCGACCGCTTTCTTTGTCGATCCTGTGGAACAGATCACAATGGTCTTCATGACGCAGGTTTATCCGTCTTCGATCTATCCGATACGGCGCCAGATCAAAACGCTGATTTATTCCGCCCTTACCGAAACATACGCCTGAAGGAGCGCAACCAATGACTTCACCAATCCGCACCGAACTGCATGACGACGTGCTTGTCGTGATCTCTGACAATCCGCCGGTCAACGCGCTTGGCCAGGCTGTCCGTCAGGGCTTGAAAGACGCAATTGAAGGCGCGCTGGCCGATGACCGGGTCAAGGCGGTGGTGATCCGCTGTGACGGGCGGACTTTCTTCGCGGGCGCCGACATTACCGAATTCGGCAAACCGCCGCAGGGCCCGAACCTGCCGGAAACACTGGATGCGATGGAAGCCAGTGACAAACCGGTCGTCGCCGCGATCCACGGTACTGCGCTAGGAGGCGGCTGCGAAGTTGCGCTGGCCTGCCATTACCGGGTCGCCGTGCCCAGCGCGAAAATCGGCCTGCCCGAAGTCAAACTCGGCCTGATCCCCGGCGCGGCTGGAACGCAGCGCTTGCCGCGACTTGTCGGGGCAGAGGCCGCCTTGCCGATGGTGGCGATTGGTAACCCGATTGCAGCGAAGAAAGCGCAGTCCATCGGGCTGATCGATGAACTGGTCGGCGAAGAGAGCCTAGAGGCAGATGCGATCGCCTTCGCGCGTTCGAAAATCGGTCAGGACGTGCCGCGTTCTTCCGAAGGCACCGCCAATCAGGACGGGGTCAAAAACCCTGACCTGTTCGACGAATTCCGCGCCAAGCAGGGCCGCAAGATGCGCGGTTTCGATGCCCCCAATGCCGCTATCGAAGCGGTCAAGGCGGCAGGCGAAATGCCCTATGCCGACGGCGTCAAGAAGGAACGCGAACTGTTCATGAAGCTGATGTCCGGCACGCAAAGCGCGGCCATGCGGCATTATTTCTTCGCAGAACGTGCCGCCAACAAGATTGACGATGTTCCGGCAGACACCGAGATCCTGCCGATCAAGAAAGTCGGCATCATTGGCGCCGGTACCATGGGCGGCGGGATCGCGATGAATTTCCTGTCCGCAGGCATCGCAGTGACGATCCTGGAAATGAAGCAGGATGCGCTCGACCGCGGCACCAGCGTGATGCGCAAGAATTACGAAAATACGGCCAAACGCGGTCGCATGACCGGTGAACAGGTCGAACAGGCGATGGGGCTACTTACCCCGACCCTCGAATATGATGACCTCGCCGATTGCGACCTCGTGATCGAGGCAGTGTTCGAGAATATGGACGTGAAGAAAGAGGTTTTTGCCAAGCTGGATGAAACAGTGAAGCAGGGCGCGATCCTGGCATCCAACACCAGCTATCTCGACATCGATGAAATCGCGACTGCGACCAAGCGGCCGGGATACGTGATCGGGCTGCACTTCTTCTCGCCCGCGAACATCATGAAGCTGCTCGAAGTGGTTCGCGGTGCAAAGACCCGCGGCGATGTGCTGGCCACGGCGATGAAACTGTCGAAGAAGATCGGCAAGGTCGCCGTTGTGTCCGGCGTCTGCCCCGGATTTATCGGCAACCGCATGCTGTCGAAGCGGCAGGAGCAGGCCAACCAGTTGATCATGGAAGGCGCAAATTACTGGGACGTAGATGACGTTCTGCTGGAATTCGGTTTCCCGATGGGGCCGTTCCAGATGGGCGATCTGGCGGGGATCGATATCGGCTGGCACCGCGATCCTACCAAGGTCACCACAATTCGCGAGGCCCTGTGCGCAGTCGGCCGTTTCGGGCAAAAAGCGGGCAAGGGCTTCTATGATTACGACGAGGCCCGCCAGCGCACGCCATCCGATGAAGTGAAGCAGATCATTGCTGATTTCGCCGCGAGGGAAGGCAGCGAACAGCGCGACATTTCGAAGGAAGAAATCAAGGAGCGCCTGCTCTACCCGATGGTCAATGAAGGCGCGAAGATCCTGGACGAAGGAATGGCCCAGCGCGCGAGCGATATCGATGTGGTCTGGATCAACGGTTATGGCTGGCCGCTGTTCACCGGTGGGCCAATGTTCTGGGCAGACACCATTGGCCTCAGCACGGTTGTCGAAGGGCTGGAAAAGCACGGTCTCGAAGTCAGCGACTATCTGCGCAACAAGGCCGAGAAGGGCGAAACCTTCAACTGAGCAGACATCGGCGCCGCTGCGCTTTTCAGCAAGCGGCGCCGACCTGCCAGTCGCGTGATTGTGAAAAGTCCCGGGGATTTACGTATAGGATCAGGTGCCTGACCAAGTTGGAATGCAGCGGACCGGCAAAACGTCGCCGGCCGGCTACTGGAGACTTGAAGTATGCGCCTCTACCCGAAGATTGCCCTGGCCGCTGCAGCGACAGCAATGCTCGCCAGTGCAGGCTGCACCTATCGCAGCACCCCCTATCAGCCGCTGTCATCCGCAAACGAAGTGGCCAGTGGCTATTCGGACGAACGTCTTTCGGATCAGCGCTACCGCGTGTCCTTTGCCGGGAACAGGCTCACTTCCCGCGAGCAGGTCGAAAGCTATCTGCTTTTCCGGGCGGCAGAGCTAACGGCCCAGCAAGGGTATGACTGGTTTGCGATTGAAGACCGTGTGCTTGAACGCGAGGTCGAACGGCAGATCCGCCGTGATCCGCTTTATGACCCGTGGTACGGTCGCTACTACGGCGATTGGCAGCCTTATTGGCGGTATTATGGGCCGAGCGGCTGGCGGGCGTGGTACCCCTATTACGGTCATTCATTCTGGACTGAACACGTCGATATCCGCGAGGTCGAACGTTTCGAGGCCACCGCTGAAATCCGGCTGGGCAAGGGCGAAACCCCCAACAGCACAATGCGGGCTTTCAACGCGCAGGACGTAATCGAAAGGATCGGTCCGCGGATCGAATACCCCGGCGAGAAATAGCACCGTTGTTGGCGCCTCCTGAAAACGGGGCGCGCGCATGAGTAAAGCCGGCCAGCGAGCATATCTGGCAAACAGATACGTTCGCATGGCCGGTTTTTCTGCAAGCAGCGAAGGCGTCGGCGATGCTCGGCCGAAAGCCGTGATACTGAAGTTCAGATTGCTGCCAGCTTGGCTCTGACGCGACCTTGGGCTAATTGCGGCGCATGAGACGCGATCAAATCCTGGACGCAGCATCGGAGTCGTTGGCGCTTGGAAGCGTTGCCGATCTCGATCTGGCGGAGATCGCAAACAAGGTCGGATTGAAACCGACAAGCGTGCGGTATTATTTCCGAAACCGGGAAGATCTGGCGGAGGCTCTCTATCATCGCCGGCTTGAAGAGCTCGAGGAAAGTCTCGCTGCTGCGGAGGAGCAGGAAAGCTTGTCCGGCGCTGTTGCGACCATTTTCGATATCGAGCTGCAAAATTATGCGCTGTATCTCGAAGGCAAGGCCAACCGCCGCAGCCAGCTGGGCGAAGTTCGCACGCTGCACCGGTCGCGGCGCAGCCGGGTGGGGGCGCGCTACAAGGAAGCGTTGGAACGAACCCGGAAGTTGCTGAATGACCGGGTCAATCCGGCGGATGAAACGGTGCCGCTTGCGGCCGCTCAATTGCTGCTGGAAAACCTCTTCTGGCTGCCAGCATGGATCGATGATTTCCGCGATTGGGAATTCGGGTATGTTCGTGACCAGCTGACGGCACTTACTTGCGGGGGTATTTTGGCGCGCACTGTCAGGCCGAACTGGAAGGTGCTCGACGAAACTGATGCCGGAACCGGGAAGGCAATCGACAATGCAGCATTCCTGCGGACTGCCACTCAACTGATTTGCCGCAAGGGTTATCGGGGCACGTCGATTGATGCGATAGCCGCGGAGCTCGGGGTCACGAAGGGAAGTTTCTACCACCACAACCGGATCAAGGAGAGCCTGGTCGAGCAGTGCTTTGAAGAAAGCTACAACCGGATGGGCGAATTTCAGCGCAAAGCAGCCGAAATGGCCGGAAATCCGGTAGACTCGATCGCCACTGTGCTGGCCTCCATCATTCGCGTTCAGCTGGAACAGAAGGAGCCTTTGCTGCGCGCGTCGGCGCTGCCCGGCCTTCCGCGCGCGATCCGGATGGCCACGATCGAACGATCGAAGCCGGTGACGCGCTGGTATGCGAGCGAATTGTCACGCGCTGCTGCAAATGGCGGAGTGAACCCCGTCGATCCGAACATAGCTGCGCAATTCATTTCGATTGGTGCCAATGCGACTTACGATCTTGCCCGCTTCCACAACTATAATTCAACCCGCGACAGCATCGCCAATTGCCTGCGTCTGATCTTGTACGGTGTAGTAGAATAAGTATGGCTTTTTGGTGCATAAAGAGCACATATGCAGGGGTTGAATTATCATATTTGTAGGTTCAGTATGGCCTTGCCGGGAGAGGGCGCTTCAATTCGATAGGGTGTGTCAGGTGAAAAATCGCCGGCTGCCCAAATGATCAAACTCCTCGGCAAGTTGCAACGTGCACGATCGGGGAGAGATCATGAAGGCCAAGTTTCTCAATACAATTGCAAAGGGTACCATCGCCGTAAGTCTGGCGTCCGTTCCATGTGCAGCATTCGCACAGGCAGAGGCTGAGCAAGCCGGCGCTTCGCAGGCAGATGACGAAAAGGTTTCGATTGTCGTTACCGGCTCGCTGATCCGCGGCACCCCGGAAGATGCCGCCCTGCCGGTTGACGTGTTCACCGCAGACGACCTTCGCAAGCAAGGTGTCGACAGCCCGCTCGAATTCATCAAGGACCTCCCATCGGTTGGTGCGGTGCTTGGCGATTCCAACCAATTCTCCACCGATGCGCAGGGCTTTCAGGGCGTAGGCTCGATCAACCTTCGCGGCCTTGGTGCGACCCGTACTCTCGTGCTGCTTAACGGAAAGCGGACCATCCAGTCGCCTGGTTCAGGTTTCGTCGATACGCAGCTTATCCCGCTCTTTGCCCTCGAGCGGGTTGAAATTCTCAAGGATGGCGCAGGTTCTACATATGGTTCCGATGCGATCGCAGGGGTCACCAACTTCATTACGCGCAGCAATTTCACCGGTGTGGAATTGCAGGGCGACTATGGTTTCGTCGATGGGTCGGATGGCAATTACAGCCTGAGCGGTCTCGCGGGATTTGAATTCGGCGGCGCCAACCTTGTGGTCGGTGCCGGCTGGCAGCACCGTTCGGAGCTGCCGACAACCGCACGCGACTATATCAATGTCGGTTATGCGACCAATCCTTCTGCCTATTCGGCGCTTTCGACACCGGGTCTGGTCGCGGTGACGTATTTCGATACCGGTACCGGCGGTCTCAACACTCAGGTGAGGCCTGACCAGGGTTGTAATGATCTCGGCGGGTTTCAGGATGGGGCGCTGTGCCGCTTCACCTATGTACCTTACGATAACCTCGTCGAGGAAGAAGACCGCTATCAGGTGTTCGGTGAATTGTCGGCCGATCTGAGCGATACCACTCGCTTCCATGTCGATGCGCTGTGGTCGCGGAGCGAACTTGAATCGATCAACTATTCGCCAGCCTTCCCGCCAACGCAGGGTCCCAAAGGCTCCGGTTTCCAGTCGGCTTTCACTACCTCGCCGACCAACCCCGGTCTCCCGGCATTCCTGACTCAAGTCGGGTTGCCGCAATCGTCCGCGACAAATCCGATCGTGGCAGTAACCAACGTACTCTTCCGTCCGTTCGGCTACCTCGGCAATCCGCTGGACCCTGATCGCGGTTCGGGCACCGGCCTTGCTGTCAACGATGCCTGGCGCGTGAGCGGCGGTTTCGAATTCGATGTCAGCGACAATCTCGTTCTCGACGTCAACGGCACCTTCTGGCAGTCCAACCGCACGGCATATGCGCCGGGCATCGTTGGCTCGCGCCTGCAGGATGCCCTTAACGGTCTTGGCGGCGAGAATTGCACCGGTACGACGCCGGGCGCAAATGGCTGCCTGTATTTCAACCCGTTCGCCAATGCCGGACCGAACAACCCGACACTGGGTCTGGATAATCCGTTCTACGTCCCGGGTGCGGAAAATTCGGCAGAACTGGTCCGTTATCTTCAGGTTCCGAACGGCACTGACGAGAAAGAAAGCCAGTTCGTCTTCGACGCGGTTCTTTCCGGCCCGACCGGTATTGAACTTGGCGGCGGGCCACTGGCCTTCGCTGTCGGCGCACAATATCGGAAGAACAAATATTCGACCGATCCGATCCGCCGGGAATCGAACCTCGATTTCAATCCTTGCTTCATTGAAGGCGATCAGAGCTGCGTCGGTACTTCGACCGAAGGCGTTGGCTCGTTCATCTTCCTTGGAGGTTCGCGCCCTGACCGGCTTGAGCAGGATGTCTATGCGGTCTTCGCCGAAGTCAGCGCTCCGCTGATGGAGGGTCTCGAACTGTCTGGTGCGATCCGTTACGAAGATTACGGCAGCCCGGTTGGATCGACGATCAATCCGAAGGGTTCGATCCGCTTCGAGGCAACCGACTGGCTGACACTGCGCGGCTCGATCGGTACGACCTTCCGCGGACCGCTTGCGTCCAACGTATCGCCGAACTCGGTTACCGCACTGCAGGGCTTCACTGCGGCAGGCGGTAACTACAAATCGCTCGATATCTTTGGCAACCCGACCGACCTCGGGCCGGAAACGGCACTTACCTATAACATTGGTGCCATTCTGGATGTGCCGCTGGGCGCTGCAAACCTGACCTTCTCGGTCGATTACTGGACGATCAATCTGGAAGACCGGATTACGACCACGCCGGGCGATGCAATCGCCAGCCTGGTGGCAAACGGGCAGACATCCGGCAACGACCCGGTCAACTGTTCCAGCCCGCTTGTTGGTCTGATCACGTTCAGCAATAACGCGTGTGTCCAGGGCACCACGACCGGTCTCGATATCAGCCGCGTTCGCACTGACTTCGTAAACGGTCCCGACGTCGATATTTCAGGGCTCGATTTCTCCCTGAACATCGACATTCCGGTGTTTGAGGACGGCATGTTCTCGTTCGGCGGTAACGCTGTCTACAACCTCGAATACAAGTTCGATGATTTCGAGGTTCAGGGCGTTGTGGTTCAGCCTTCCTACGATGCGGTCGGCTTCGGGAACTACTTCCGCGATCCGAACACCGTTCCGGAATGGCGTGCCAACGGGTATGCCAACCTGAATATCGGGATGGTCAATGCACGGTACTCCGTCAGCCATATCGATGGCGTGTTCGATGACCGCTGCATCAACCGTACGCCGTGCTTCAGCACTTCGCAGGGACCGACCGATTTCGGTGTTCAGAGCGGTTCGTACACTCAGCATGATATCGCGCTGACATTGCAGCTCGATCTCGGCGGTATGGAAGTGGAACTGCAAGGCGCCGTCGAAAACTTCACCGACGAAGAGCCTGCCGAGGCCCAACTGCCTCTTGGCTATAACCCCTTCATCGGCAACGCGATTGGTCGCAACTACCGGGTTGGAATTCGCACCCGGTTCTAACGAGCTAGGCGAGCCGGGTCTTCCCTCCGGCTCGCCTTCTCTTTTGGTGAAAAACTTTTGAAAACAGCTCAGACCGCTTCACAGCCTTCAACCGGATCAGGGGAGGAAGTGAACGCGAAGGCCCGCAGAATTACGCTTCTGCTCCTGACCGTGACCTATTTCTTCAGCTATATGGACAGGCAGATCCTGGCCATCCTGCTGGAAGACATCAAGGCCGATCTTCTTCTCAATGACACTCAGCTTGGCCTCCTGTCCGGCCTCGCATTTGCCCTGTTCTATGCCACGCTTGGCATCCCCGTTGCCGCCATGGCCGACCGGATGAACCGCGTGAACATCATCTCCATTGCGCTCGCCATCTGGAGCGGGATGACCGCAGTGTGCGGCTTGGCCCAGAACTTCACGCAGCTGCTGCTGGCGCGTATCGGGGTCGGCATTGGCGAGGCTGGATCTTCGCCTCCCAGTCACTCCATCATTGCCGATTTGTACCCGGCTGATAAACGCGCGCTTGCCCTTTCGATCTATTCGCTTGGCGTGACCTTGGGTGCCGCCGCAGGCCAGATGTTTGGCGGGAACCTGACCTATTTCTTCGACTGGCGTATCGCATTCCTTGCCATCGGGCTGCCCGGTGTCGCTCTGGCGATAATCGTAAAACTGTTTGCGACCGAACCTATGCGCAAGGCCGAACCTGGCGCGGTCGAAAGCGACAAAATGCCGTCGATCGGCGCGGGTTTCCGTTCCATCTTCGCCAACCGCGCAGCGGTCTGGCTGGTCGCAGGCGTCACGCTTACTTCCATGATCGGCTATGCGCTGACCGGCTGGACCCCGGCGTATCTGATCCGTTCATACGGGCTGAATACCCTGCAAGTCGGCAATATTGTCGCGCCGCTTCTGGCCATCGCCGGCGTTGCCAGCGGACTGGGCAGCGGCTGGCTCGCCAACCGCCTGTCGCAGCGTTACGGGATCATGGCGCAGCCGCTGATGGTGGCTGGGCTGAAGGCCATCGCGCTGCCGTTCCTGATCTGGTTCTACATGGCTGACTCTGCGCCGCTGGCAGTAGGCGTGTATTTCATCGCCGTACTGTTCCAGTCCTGTTACCTCGGGCCGACTTTCGCGATGATCCAGACGCTCGCACCGCTCAGGATGCGAGCCGTGTGGGCGGCGATTACGCTGCTTGTGATCAATCTCATCGGTCTGGGCCTTGGGCCGACGCTGGTGGGCGTACTGTCTGACTATTTCGTTGCGGATTACGGTGATGAATCGCTGCGTCAGGCGCTGCTCGTCATCGCATGTTTCACCCCGCTGGCGATCTTTTGTTACTGGCGCGCCTCACGCTGCCTGGCTCTACAGGCGCAGGCCGAGCCCGCCGGATTGAAAGCCTGATTATCGATTGGAAAGGATCGCTTGATGCGTATTCCCACAGTTTTCGCCGCTCTGCTTCTGGCTGCGGTAAGCCCAGCGGCATTTGCTCAGGATGTCACCCCCATCGTCGAGACGGGTGAGGGACGTGTTCAGGGGTTGGAGCAAGACGGGATCGATGCCTTTCTTGGCCTCAGATATGCCGCCCCGCCGGTGGGCGATCTGCGTTTCAAGCCGCCAGTTGCTGCTGAACCGTATGGCGGGCTCTATGACGCGACCGGAATGGGCGCGCCCTGCATGCAGCTTTACACCCCCAGCGGGCCCAATTCGACCGACGTCACGCGCGGAATTCAGGCGATTTTCCCGACCTCCACAGAACAGAAGATCGACAATGAAGACTGCCTGTTCCTGAACGTCTGGACCCCAGATGCCGCTGCTGGATCGCGCCCGGTCATGGTCTGGTTCCACGGCGGCGGATATGATTACGGATCTGGCGGGTGGCCAGCCTATAACGGCCGCAACCTCGCCGCGAAGGGCGATGTCGTAGTGGTGACGGTGAACCACCGGCTAAACGCGTTCGGATACCTCAACCTGGCAGAGAAATTCGGCGATGATTATGCCGCGTCGGGCAATCTCGGCAATCTAGATTTGGTGCGCTCGCTGGAGTGGGTGCGCGACAATATCGGTGCCTTTGGCGGCGATCCTGACAATGTCACGATCATGGGCGAATCCGGCGGCGGGTCGAAAGTCAGCCACTTGATGGCAATGCCGTCTGCCAAGGATCTGTTTCACAAGGCGGTTGTGCAATCCGGCCCCGGTGTAACCAGCGGCAAACCCGCGGAAGCTGCGGCCTATGCCAGCGATATATTGGCGCAGGCGGGCATTGCCGATCCGGCTGGTTTACAGGCAATTGCGGCGGACGATTTGCTGGCGGCGGTCCGCCGGGCGACACCTGCCAATGCCGGGTTCGGTCGCGGGCCGAGATTTGGGCCGATTGCCGATGGCGTTATCCAGCCGCGCGATCCCTTCCTGCCTGCCGCGCCGGAGCAATCCGCCGACATCCCGCTGATGATCGGTTACAACAAGGATGAAATGACGCTGTTCCTCGCGGCGCAGCCGTGGTTCGGAATGATCGACGATGCCACCCTGAACGCGATGGCGGCAGGCATGGGCCCACAGGCGGCAGGGGCAGTGGCGGCGTACCGGGAAATGTACCCCGATTATTCCGCAACGCACCTCGCCAGTGCAGCGTTCGGAACCCGGTTCGTTCAGGGCACTTATCTGCTCGCCGACCAGCAATCGCGCACCGCGAATGCGCCTGTATTCGTTTACAGGCTGACATGGGAAACCCCCGTCGCGAACGGTATGCTGCGCTCGCCGCACACGCTGGATATCCCGCTGATGTTCAACAACGCCGCGGAAAGCGCGGCGCTGGTTGGCGAAGGGGCGGACGCTGCAAGAATGGCCGAAATGATGAGCGATGCGTGGATTTCCTTTGCCCGGGAAGGTGTGCCGTCCAGCGATCTCATGCCCGACTGGCAGCCTTACTCGGTCCCTGATCGAAGCGTGATGGAACTGAACCTGCAGCCTGCCATGCGCGATGATCCCGAACGCAGCATCCGCGAACTGGCCGCCGCCAACGCTCCGAAATAATCCGCAGCACAATTGGTTTCGTCATCGCTGAACCGCTTGTCCGCGCCTCGCGCTTCCGTATAGTCGCGCCATGGCCGCACCCAGCACCGAGCACGCAGTTTCCGAAGGTTCATGGAGATTTGCAATCGACCGCGGCGGAACCTTCACCGACGTGGTCGCCACCACGCCCGACGGCAGGATAGTCACCGACAAGCTGCTGTCCGAAAACCCGGATCAATATGAAGACGCGGCCAGCGAAGCCGTATCGCATCTGATGCAGCGGCACGGGGAAGCGCCGATTGCGGAGGTGCGCATCGGCACCACCGTTGCCACCAACGCGCTGCTTGAACGTAAGGGCGCGCGAACGGCGCTCGCGATTACGGCCGGGTTCGGCGATGCGCTGCGGATTGGCACGCAGGCACGGCCAGAGATCTTCGCACGACATATCGAGCTTCCCTCGCAGCTTGCCTCCGAAGTGGTGGAGGTGAGCGAACGTGTTGCGGCCAGCGGTGAAGTCCTGCGCGCGCTGGACGAAGATGCCGCCCGTGCTGCGCTGACGGGGCTGAAGGAGCGCGGCTTTGCGTCGCTCGCGATCGTGCTGATGCACGGCTGGAATTACCCTGAACATGAGCGGCGTCTTGCGGATATCGCCCGCGAGATCGGTTTCGCCCAGATCAGCGTCAGCCACGAGGTTTCGTCCCTGATCAAGCTGGTGCCGCGCGGCGATACGACAGTGGTCGATGCCTATCTCTCGCCCGTCCTGCGCACCTATGTCGAGCAGGTCGAAAACCGTTTGCCGAAGGCGGGCAGACTGCAATTCATGCAGTCGAACGGGGGCTTGGCGGAAGCGCACAGGTTCCGCGGCAAGGATGCGATCCTGTCGGGCCCCGCCGGCGGCGTAGTGGGCATGGTCGCGACCTCCCGGGCACTGGGCCATGACCGGCTGATCGGCTTCGATATGGGCGGCACTTCGACCGATGTTGCGCACTATGCTGGTGAGTATGAACTGACCGGCGACAGCGTTGTTGCCGGGGTGCGGGTGGCCGCGCCGATGATGCAAATCCATACCGTTGCCGCAGGCGGCGGCTCAATCTGCCAGTTTAACGGGACGCGGTTTCGCGTTGGTCCGGAAAGCGCGGGCGCCAATCCGGGGCCGGCGTGTTACCGCAAGGGCGGGCCGCTGACGGTCACCGATTGCAATCTGTTCCTTGGCCGGATCAATCCGTCGCTGTTCCCTGCTGTTTTCGGATCAAACGGCGATCAGCCGCTTGACCCTGAAGCATCGCGTGTGCGGTTGCAGGAAATTGCCGACAGCCTTGAATCCGGCGAAACTCTGGAGAGTATCGCGGAAGGGTTTCTGGCAATCGCGGTCGACAACATGGCTGCCGCAATTCGCAAGATCAGCGTGGCACGGGGGCATGATGTTACCCGTTATGCGCTGGCCTGCTTTGGCGGGGCGGGCGGGCAGCTGGCATGCAGGGTCGCCGATGTTCTGGGGATCGAGACGGTGCTGGTTCACCCGCTTGCCGGGATGCTGTCAGCCTATGGAATCGGCCTCGCTCCGATCAAGGCGATCCGCGAACAGAGCATCGTAAAGCCGCTCGGCACGGATATTTCCGGCGAACTGGCGGTGCTGGAAGATGCTGCGGCTTCGGCCCTGCGCGACCAGGGTCTGACCGATACCGATATCGATCTGATGCGCCGCGTAAGATTGCGCTATGCCGGAAGCGACAGCACCCTGCCGCTGGACATGGCCAGCGAGCGCGTGCTTGCTGAGGAATTCCACCACCAGCACCGCCAGCGCTATGGTTATTCCGACCCGGACGGCGAGATAATTGTCGAGGCGCTGAGCGTTGAGGCAAGCGGATCGTCGGGCGGGCTTGCCACTGCCGAATACGAACCTGAGCCCTTCGATATCGAGACCCACGGCGACTGGCCGGGAATGGGCCGCAGCCACATGCAAGCTGGCGAAGCGGTGAAGGGCCCGGCGATCATCGTCGATCCCGGTTCGACTATGGTGGTGGAAGATGGCTGGGCCGCCACCCTGCAGGACAATGCCAGCCTGGTGGTGCAGCGCACGGTACCGCTGAAACGGCAAATGGCCAGCGGGACGCATGTGGACCCGGTACGGCTGGAGATATTCAACAATCTCTTCATGGCGATAGCAGAAGAGATGGGCGTTGTTCTGCAATCCACCGCCACCTCGGTGAATATCAAGGAACGGCTGGATTTTTCGTGCGCCTTGTTCGGTGCCTCAGGATCGCTGATCGCGAACGCGCCGCATATCCCGGTGCATCTCGGGTCGATGGCGGATTCCATCCAGCGCATTATCGAGGCGCGCGGCGATGCGCGTGACGGCCGCGGCATCCGGCGCGGCGATGCCTATGTGCTGAACGATCCATATCGCGGCGGAACTCATCTCCCCGATATCACTGTGATTGTGCCTGTATTTTATTCGGAAAACGCACAGCACCCCGATGCATTCGTTGCCGCTCGCGGGCATCACGCGGACATTGGCGGGATTGCCCCCGGGTCAATGCCGCCTGAAAGCCGGACAATCGACGAAGAAGGCGTGCTGCTCGACAATCACTTGCTGGTTGATGAAGGCCGATTTTGCGAGGCGGAAATTCGCACAGCGCTCGGCAGCGGCGAATGGCCAGCACGCAATCCCGATCGCAATATTTCCGACCTCCGCGCGCAGATCGCTGCGTGTACCAGAGGCACGGAACTGCTTGCTCAAGCCGCGAATGAAAACGGCACGGAGGTACTTGCCGCGTATATGGATCACGTACTCGCCAATGCGGAGGAATCGGTCCGCCGCCTGCTTGACCGGTTGGAGGATGGCGCGTTCACGTACGAAATGGACAGCGGTGCAAAGGTCTGTGCGGCGATCCGTATCGACCGGGAGAACCGCGCCGCGGTGTTCGATTTCACCGGCACCAGCGCGCAGCAGGACAGCAATTTCAACGCGCCGCGTTCGATCACCCGCGCTGCTGCACTTTACGTTGTGCGCACGCTGATCGACGATGCGATACCGATGAACGATGGCTGCCTGCGCCCGGTTGAATTGATCGTGCCTGACGGGTCGATGCTCAATCCTGCACCGCCCGCTGCTGTTGTCGCTGGCAATGTTGAAACTAGTCAGGTGGTGACCGATGCTCTGTTCGCGGCCACCGGCCAGCTTGCCCCGTCGCAGGGGACGATGAACAATTTCACCTTCGGCAATGCGCGGCATCAATATTACGAAACCATCGCCGGCGGTTCTGGTGCAGGGCCGGGGCATGATGGCACAAGTGCGGTCCAGACGCATATGACCAACAGCCGGCTGACCGACCCGGAAATACTGGAAACGCGGCTGCCCGTTCGGCTTGATCGTTTCGCAATCCGTGCCGGTTCCGGCGGGCAGGGCGAATATTGCGGCGGTGACGGGGTAGAGCGGCGGATCACGTTTCTGGAGGCGATGCGAGCGAATATGCTGGCCAATCGCCGCAAGATCGCGCCGCGCGGCATCTGCGGCGGCTCGGACGCGAAGCCCGGCCGCAATTGGGTGGAGCGCGCTGACGGGACCCGCGAAGATATGAGCGCGACTGCTTCGGCAGAGATGCAGCCGGGTGACACCTTTGTGATCTACACGCCGGGCGGCGGGGGATATGGCCGCCGCTAGGGTCAGGCCGGGGGCGGCCAAGTTATCAGAGCCATGCCGAGCGTGCGTGGTCCGAGGAGGGAATAGCTGATGAATTACTGGCCGCTTGCGGGCATCGCCATCGTGGTCGCGGGGTTTGCCCTGCGTTTCAATCCGCTGCTGGTGGTGGTCAGCGCCGCGCTGGCAACCGGGCTGCTGGCGGGCCTAGAATTCGTGTCCGTGGTCGAGGCGCTGGGGGCAGCATTCAACGACAACCGCTACATCTCGGTCACCTGGATCATCCTGCCGGTGATCGGTTTGCTGGAACGATATGGTTTGCAGCAGCGCGCCCGCGGCCTGATTGAAAGCGTGCGCGGCGCGACGATGGGCAAGCTACTGGTGATCTACCTGATTTTCCGGCAGCTGACGGCGGCAATCGGCATGAAGGACATTGGCGGGCATCCGCAGGCTGTTCGCCCGCTCGTTGCACCTATGGCCGAGGCAGCGGCTGAAAAATCCCACGGAAAACTGCCCGATGCGGAACGGGAGAAGGTGCTCGCCATGTCCGCCGCTACCGACAATGTCGGGCTGTTTTTCGGCGAAGACATTTTCTTCGCCATCGCCTCAATCCTGCTGATTCAGGGCGTGTTTGAGAGCGCGGGATATCCGCTTACTCCGCTGCAATTGTCGGTCTGGGCGATCCCCACCGCAATTTGCGCCTTCCTGATCCATGGGGGACGCATCCTCGCGATGGATCGCCGTTTGGGGAGGCTGCCGGAATGATCACCTATGAATGGCTGTATATCCTTGCCGGCAGCTTTTTCGCGGTCTGGTCGCTGCTCAGCCTGCGCGACAGGGCCAACACCAAACGCCTGGGCAACGCCGGGTTCTGGGGCTTGCTGGCGGCGAGTTTTCTGTTCGGCAGCCACCTGCCCGATTTCGGCAACGGCCTGCTGGTTCTCGCCATGGTCGGCATCGCCGGGGCAGGGGGGCTGGGGCGCAGCAATCCCGAGACGACTTCGCTCGAAGAACGGTTCAACTTTTCGGCATTGCTGGGCAACAAGCTGTTTCTGCCGGCGCTGATCGTGCCGGTCACCGCAGTCGCAGGCACACTGCTGTATAATTACACGCCATTGGGTGACACTGGCCTATTCGAGGAACGGCGCGAGACACTGATCCTGTTCGGTGTCGGGGTGGTTTTTGCATTGGCTGCGGCAATGGTATGGCTGAAGGCACCCGTCATGGCCCCCGCCGAGGAAGGTCGCCGTCTGCTCGATTCCATTGGCTGGGCTGCGATACTGCCGCAAATGCTCGCGGCGCTGGGGGCTGTGTTCGCGCTGGCCGGTGTGGGCGACGTGATCGGCAGCCTTGCCGGGCAGATTATCCCCGATGGCAGCGTGCTGCTGACCGTGATCGTGTTCGCGCTGGGTATGGCGCTGTTCACGATGATTATGGGCAATGCCTTTGCCGCTTTCCCGGTAATGGCGGCGGCCATTGGCATTCCGCTGCTGGTGGAAGGGTATGGCGGCAATCCAGCGGTGATTGGCGCAGTCGGGATGCTCGCCGGATTTTGCGGTACGTTGATGACGCCGATGGCGGCGAACTTCAACATTGTCCCGGCGGCATTGCTTGAACTCAAGGACCAGAACGGCGTGATCAAGCAGCAGATAGGCACGGCAATTCCGCTGTGGGTGTGCAACGTCGCGATCATCTATGTCGCGGGGTTCCTACTGTGGAACTAACCGTCAGCGAACTGAACGGGGAAACTGCCCGCCGCTTTGCGCAGGCCGCGATGGGCCATGTGGTGCGCGAATATCCGCACAAGCTGGATCATGTGCTGGGCGGTGATGAAGACGCGCTGCCGCCCCGCGTGCTGCATCCGTGTTTCTACGGCAGCTATGATTGGCATTCCTGTGTCCATGGGTGGTGGACCTTGCTCACCTTGCGGCGGCTGTATCCTGACATGCCCGAGGCGGCGGAGATAGCGGCGCTGGCGAACAGCACCTTCACCGAGGAAAAGCTTGCCGCGGAACTGGCCTATCTCGATCGTCCCGGTTCGGCAGGGTTTGAACGGCCCTATGGCTGGGCATGGCTGCTGTATCTGCATCTGGAGGCCGGGCGGCATGGCGGCGCGCCGTGGGCAGGTCGCCTCGAACCGCTGGCCCGCGCCTTCGCAGCGCGGCTGCGCCGTTATCTGGACATACTGACATATCCGATCCGAACGGGCACGCATTTCAACACCGCATTTGCGCTGCTGCTGTCCCGCGAATGGGCCGAGGTTTTCGATCCCGAGCTTACGCCGTTGATCGATCGCAAAGCGGCGGACTGGTTCGCGGATGACCGTGCCTGCCAGGCGTGGGAGCCGGGCGGCGATGAATTCCTGTCTTCTGCACTGAGCGAGGCGATGCTGATGCAACGCGCGCTGGGGCAGGAACAGTTCCGGCAATGGTTTGCAGATTTCCTGCCGGATAGGGCGCAGCGCCGGCCAGCCACGCTGTTTGCACCGGTGACGGTCAGCGACCGTAGTGATGGCAAGATCGCTCATCTTGATGGTCTGAACCTGAGCCGGGCATGGGCCTGGCGCACGCTTCAGCCGGATATGGGGGCAGCGGCTCCGCTCGCGCGGGACGCGGCAGAGATGCACCTCAGTGCAGCTTTGCCGCACGTCACCGGCGATTACATGGGCGAACACTGGCTGGCGAGCTTTGCCTTGCTGGCATTGCTCGCCCGCCCTGTTTAGCCGCCGCTAGTTCATTCCCACCAGTAAGGCAGGCGCTTGGCGGTGCCGGTCTCGACTTCGTTCATGGTTTTGGCATCGTACAGCCTGCCGCCCAGCATGACCTTTTCGATGTCGTCGCTGTTTCGGATATCTTCCGATGGATCGGCAGACAGCACGATCAGGTCTGCAAGCTTGCCCGCTTCCAGACTGCCGATATCCTTGTCCATGCCAAGCGATTGGGCTGGCAAGATGGTACCCGCACGCAGCGCCTCGACCGGGCTCATCCCGCCGCGAACGAAGCTCCACAGTTCCCAGTGCGCCCCGATACCTGCCTGCTGGCCATGCGCACCAATGGAAACCTTCACGCCTGCATCAGCCAGCTTCTTGGCTTCGCGCGCTGCATTGTCGTCGACGAAGGCCCATTCCGGGGCTTTCGTACGCCGGGCATTGCCGGCCAGCAGCATCTTGGGCGGTGTGTGGACCATCAGCGGGTTCTTCCACACGTCGGTCGCCTGCCGCCAGTATGGGTCGCCGGCAAGCCCGCCATAAGTGACGACGAGGGTCGGGGTGTAATTGCTGTCACTCTGACTGAAGAACTGGACCACATCCTTGTAGAACACGTCCAGCGGGACGTTGTGTTCAACGGTCGAGTTGCCGTCGGCGACAAGGTTCATGTCCATCCCGAACAGAGATCCGCCCTCGGCCACGACCAGCATGTTTTCAGCGGCAGCCGCACGGGCAACCTGCTGGCGCTGTTCCCTGCGCGGCTGGTTGTAGTTCTTTACCGAAATACCGCCCTGCGCCTTGATCCGGCGGACATGGGCCAGCGCGTCTTCGTAATTGTTGATCTCGGCATAGACGCTCGGCGATTTTGCCCCGTAGATGATTTCGCCGGTCGAGAAGATCCGCGGTGCAAGCAGTTTGCCCGCGCGCTGCCGTTCGGAAGCGGCGAAGATCTGGCTCGCGGACGAAGACGGATCGTGCATCGTGGTGGTGCCAAGCGCGAGGTTCTGGACGAGCGCCCAGTTCTGCTGCGGGACAAGGTCGCCGGTTCCCTGCGGACCGTGCGCGTGGGCATCGACGAGGCCGGGCATGATGACCTTACCCGCCATGTCCACCTGGTTTGTGCCAGCGGGAATCGCGATTTCACTGCGCGGGCCAACCGCAGTGATCCGGTTCCCTTCGATCAGGACAACACCGTCTTCAATTGCGCCGGCGCCGCTGCCCGACATGGTCAGCAATTTCGCCCCGACGAGGGCTACGGTGCCTTCCGGCTTTGCTGCACGCTGGGTCATGGACAGCGAAATGCCGCTGGTCGGCGGGGTGAACTTCGCATCCTCGTCAACTTTGCCTGCCGGGAACAGGTCACCGATTGCAGCGGAATACAGGGCAGGGCCCATGCTCCAGTTCAGCGTGCTGCCGCCGCCCGACCAGCCGATATAATCCGCACCGCCCTTGCTCGCCTTGGCGACGGGCAATGCGGTGGCCTTGGGGCTGACCGATACCATCTGCCCGCCGGGCATCAGCGGCATCGCAAAAGCTTCGTAATTCTGTCTGAAGGCGACGAACTTCCCGTCGGGCGCAACCGCGAAATCATTGACCAGTTCGCCCTGGGCATGAACCCGCTTTGCCTCGCCGTTAAGGTCGGTCGAGACGAGCTGAAGCTGGCCCTCGGCGCGGCCGATCATGAACAGTCTGTCGCTGGCCTCGCCAAACTGGGGTGAATTCATCCCCTTGGTTACGAGGCGTGGGGCACCGCCGGATGCGGAAACCGCATAGACGCCGCCGTTCTCGGACCATTCGGGCGAAGTCAGGTAACCGCCGCTGCGTTTTTCGAACACGATGGTCTGGCCATCGGGGCTGTAGCGTGGCACGCCGTAATGGCCCGGCTGCGATGTGACTACGTTTTCGCCGCCGCCGTTGGCATTGATGGTCACAATCCGGCCCAGATCGCTGTCTGTCCAGCGAACGAACACGATCTTGCGGCCATCGCGCGACCAACTGGGGAATGCCTCTACGGCATCACCGCCGCCCGATGTCAGCCGGCGAGCGGAGCCGCCATTGGCAGGCTTCACGTACAGCTTGCCCAGAGTTTCGAACACGATCTGCCGGCCGTCTGGCGATACGCTGGCGAATTTCGGGATGCTGGTAGTGAAGGTATCGGGCGCAACATCGATCACCGGGTGCGGGGCGCTTGCAATGCCGCGCGTGTCATTGATGGCAAAGGGGATGTCGCGCAGGTTGGAACCATCGGCATCAACGCGGCGGATCTTGCCGCCAGACCAGAACACGATGCTGCCCGAATCCGGGGTCCAGTCCATGTTGGGATAGACACCCGTCACCGCCCAGGTTTCGGACACGTCCATGTCGAGGTCGCCATAAATCATGGCCTCACTGCCAGAGGCGATATCTTTCACCCACAGCTGTGACTTGTCCTGCTCACGCCGGACGAAAGCGATCGATTTGCCATCGGGCGACGGAGCAGGGCGGACTGCGCCGCCAAACCCTGAAACGGCGGTCGTGACTTCGCCGGTGGCAAGATCGTAGCGCTCGATATCGAAAATACCCTGCGTCGAATCTTGTGCATATTCGAAGATCGGGCCGGATGTAGTATTGCGGGTGTAATATACCGCCGCGCCGTCGGGCGCATACACCGGTTCGCCCAGTTCTTTTTGATGCTGTTCATTGGGGCGTTTGACCAGCTTAACGCCGCCGCCGCCTGACACGTGATACAGCCAGATTTCACCGGTGCCGAGCGAACGCCCGGTGGTAAAATGCTTTTTGGCTGCGATGAAGCGGCCATCGGGGCTCCATGTCGGCTGGTTGGTCAGGCGGAAATCTTCTTTCGTCACCTGCCGCATGTTCGCGCCATTGGCGTCCATCACCCAGATATTATCGCCGCCGCCGCGGTCGGATGTGAAGGCAATCTTGCTGCCATCGGGCGACCAGCGCGGGTGCACTTCCCATGCGAGACCTTCCGCAATGCGGGTGGGGGTGCCGCCAGAAATCGGCATGGTGTAAATATCACCCAATACAGTGAAGGCGACCATGCGGCCATCAGGGCTTACATCCACATCGACCCAGCTGGCTTCGTCGGTCTGGATCGGGACCTGGCTGATGACGGACCCGGTGGGAGCATTAACGTCCCACTTGGCTTCCTCTTTCTTGTCCTGTGCATGGAGAGGCGCGACCAGTGAAGTGGTCAAAAGCAGGCTGGCAATTGCCGAAGCAGCGCGAAATTTCATGATTGAGTCCCCTGATATCGTGCAGGGGTTCTAAGACGCTGGCGAGCACGCGTCCATGCTGTGCGTCCGGATGTATTGGCGGCTTGCAGAATGGAGGCGATTCTCCTCCGGCAACTGCAAGCCTCCAATCAGCTTGCACGAATATGCCTGAGGAAATCACCGACCTGGCTACGGAGTGTCGCTGCCTGATCTTCCAGTTCCGTGGCAGAGCCGAGCACCTGCGATGCCGCTGCGCCGGTCGCGAGCGAGCTTTCGCGCACACCTTCGATGCTGGCGGTTACTTCATCGCTGCTGCGTGCGGCCAGATCGATGCTGCGGGCAAGGTCCTGTCCTGCGACCGATTGCTGGTCGACGGCAGAGGCAATGGAGATGGCGGTTGCTTCGAGTTGCTCGATCTGTTCGCCGATGGTGCGCAGGGCACCGACGCTGTTCGTGGTTGAACTTTGCATGGCGCGGATCTGCTCCGCCACTTCTTCGGTTGCGCGGCTGGTCTGTGCGGCCAGTTCTTTCACTTCGGAAGCGACCACGGCGAACCCGCGGCCTGCTTCGCCGCCGCGCGCGGCCTCGATCGAGGCGTTGAGCGCCAGCAGATTGGTCCGCTTCGCGATCGACTGGATCAGCTCGACGATATTGCCGACTTGTTCAGCCGATGTCGAAAGCGCGGAAATTGTCTCGTCTGCACGGTCTGCAGAATCGGAAGCCTTGCGCGCCAGCTCAGCAGAAGATGCGGCCTGGCGGCTGATTTCGCCGATCGACATTGCGAATTCGTCACTCGCCGCGGCTGCTGCGGTGACGCCGGTCGACGCTTCGCCCATGGCGGTCGCGACATGGCCCGACTGCGTCGTCGATTGCTCTGCAGCGGCAGCCATGGATCCGGCCGTCGACTTGAGCTGCGACGAAGCGGAGGCCACGCCGCTGACGATATCGCCGACGGTGGATTCGAAGCGTGCTGCGAATTCCTTCAGCATATCGCGCTGTTTCTGCTGCTGCTCTTCCCGTTCGCGTGCGCGCTCTTCCTGCAGGTCGAGTTCGGCTTGTGTGCGGGCTTGCCGCTCCGCTGCATCCTTGCGCAGGCGCTTGTTGGCAGCCTTGAACACGTCGAGAGCCCGGACCATGTCGCCGATTTCGTCCTTGCGGCTGCGTCCTTCGATTTCGAAATCGGCACTGCCCTTGGCAAGCAGGTTCATGCCGCCGGTTACTTCACCGATTTTAGTGGTCAAATCGCTCGAGAGATAGCGCAGGCCGACGATCAGCACGATCGTGGCCAGCAACCCTAGCATGATGATGAAGCTTACAAGGTTGAAGAATTGATCGAGGCCAGCCTCGCGGAAGAGTGTCCCTTCCTTCAGCAGCTGTTCTTCAAGGCTGTCCGCTTGTGCGTAAAGCGCGTCACCGGCGGCCGACAATTCGTAGGCAAGCCGGGTGGTCGCATCGCTCCGTCCGCTGGCTGCGAGGCTCGCCTTGAGGCGCTCGAACGCGGCTGCATAATCGGCAAGCTGCGCGCCAAGGGCGTCGATTGCCGGAACAACGCCCGGGGTGACTTCGCCAGCGCCGGAACGGATTGCTGCGATTTGAGCTTCCGCCCGAGCAAGGGCAGCCTGCATTCGGTCGGCTTCTGACGATTCACCGGCCAGCGAATAACGCATGGCATGGTACCGCATCTCGCCCGAGGTGGCGCGGAGATTGGCCGATTCCAGCGTCGCCCGGTCCAGCGTCGTACTCTGGAAATAGCGATCATAGACGGACGCCGTGCCGAAGGAGAGAGCCGCGATCAGTACCGCGGAAATTACAAGGAACGTCCCGAAGATGACCCGCAGCTTCTTCTTGATCGGAAGATTGCGGAATTCAGCGCGGACCCGGGCAATGCCGGTCTGCGTTGCTTCCTCGGCTTCCTGCCGGTCTTGCTCCAGTTCTTCCTGGATTTCGGCAGCGACTAGATCCATCGCACTCATGATGCGTTCCTTTGCAGATCGTGAATTTCATTGATTGGGAGCGGTTCCAGCGCCGACAGGTGCTGAGCAATTTCTTCTTTCGGCATGGCCTTGAAATACAGCCATCCCTGAATCTGGTCGCAACCGGCCGCGCGAACCAGATCGGCTTGCGCCTCCGTCTCGACGCCTTCTGCCGTAACGCCCATTTTCAGCGCCTGAGCCATCGAAATACTCGACAGCATCATTGCCCGTGAGCTTTCATCATCCGCCGAGTCCACAACCAGCGAACGATCAAGCTTAAGCTTCTGGAAGCGGAATTGGCGGAGAAAACCGATCGAGGCGTATCCGGTGCCGAAATCGTCCAGCACAACATTCACGCCAAACCCGCGGATCACGTCCAGACTGCGTTCGGCGACGACGGGATCGAGCACCAGGCAGGTTTCAGTAATCTCCAGCTCCAGCCGTTCCGGTTCGAAGCCGGTCTCTTCCAGAATCTGGCCCAGCTGGATCGGAAATTCGGGATTGCGCAATTGCGCCGCAGAAATGTTGACCGACAGTTTGATCCCGTTCCAGTCCATTGCATCGGTACATGACTGGCGCAGGACGAACAGGCCGATCGCATTGATCAGGCCCGATTCCTCGGCCACCGGAATGAACACGTTCGGACCGATCGGCTTGCCGTCGGGACGGTTCCAGCGGATCAGCGATTCAACCGCAACCACCTTGCCCGATTGTGCATCGACCAAGGGCTGATAGTGAACCTTGAATTCTTCGTTGAGCAGCGCAGTCCGCATTTCGGAATCGAGATCGCGCAGTGCTTCCAGATTGCGGTCGAAATCCGGTTTGTACCACGTGCAGCGCATCTTCCCGCCGCGTTTGGACACATACATCGATACATCGGCGCGGCGCAGGAGTTCGGACGATACCAGGCCGTCAGTGCCGCTGCTTCTGGAAAGGCCAACGCTGGCACCCACGGCGATCCGGCGATCGTCGATCGGGATCGGGTGGACGAGGCGTTCGAGCAGGTTGCGGCAAACCCCCTCGAGGATTGTTCCGCACAGAGGGCCGCTCATGCACAATGCAAACTCGTCCCCGCCAAGCCGGAAAGGCTTTGTCTCTTCTCCGCAGACTTCCTCTAGGATGACCGCGCATTGTCTGATCAGTTTGTCGCCGACTGCGTGACCGTAAAGGTCATTGACCATCTTGAAACCGTCGAGGTCGACCAGCGCTACTGCGATTTCTTCCTTTTTCGCGGAGTATGACTGGATTTCAGCGTGCAAGGCACGGCGGTTGGGCAGGTCGCTGAGACTGTCGGTCATGCCGAGCGTTTCAAGCCCGGCCACGTGATTCAGGCCCATGCGGCAAATCAGCGCAACAGCCGCCGCATAGGCTGAAATCCCGCCGACAATCAGCCAGGTTGCCGGAACCGCTTCGATTTGATCGTTCAGAAGGATCAGCGCGACGATCGCGAAAAAGACCGCTGTCAGCACAGCGAGAGGCGCAACGACCAGCATTCTTGGCGTTATGCTAGGCTGACGCCAAGTTTCCCGCATTTTTGCTTCCCCCTTTTGCGTGATCGCAATCCATTGCCGAGACCTAGTCAATCGTCCCTAAAGAACGGTTAATTCGTGCTTTACCTTGCGGCCGATTGGCGGGCCGTTCTGCCTGCGTAGATTTCATGAGCGGCCTCGTCGGACATGACGTACAGGCCCTGATTGTTTTCAGCGGCGCGGAAAATGGTCGTGCTGCCGATTGCGGTTTCTCCTGCGCCAAGCATCAGCCACGAATCCGGACGCATGGAATTGGCAATGCATTCGAGCGCCTTGGCGCGTCGTGCTTCATCGAAATAGAGCAGGACATTGCGGCACAGAACGATGTCGAAACGCTGAAGCGCAGCGGCGGGTTCGAGGATGTTGCGCACCTTGAACCGGACCATGTTGCGCAGTTGGCGCGATGGCTCCCACCCTTTTTTTGTCTCGGTAAAGTGGGCCAGCATCTGGCTGACGCTCAGGCCGCGCTGGATTTCGAACTGGGTATAGGTTGAACGCTGGGCCGTATTGATCGCGTTCTGCGAGATATCAGTGCCGACAATGTCGATGGTCCAGTCTTTCCACTGGCTCGGCTGGTCGGCAAACAGCATTGCCAGCGACAGAGCTTCCTGGCCGGTGGAACAGCCTGCTGACCAGATCGAAAGCCGTTTCGTGCCAGCGCGTTTTTCCGCCAGTTCGGGCAGGACCCTGCGCGACAGCAACTCGAACATGATCCGGTCGCGGAAGAAGTATGTTTCATTGTTCAGCAAGGCTTCCACCACTTGCTGGGCCAGGTCGCCCGATGCGGGATCGGCGAGCAGGCAGACGAGCTGGTCGATATTGGTGATACCGCGCTGTCGAAAAACGCCCGACAAAGCTGTGCCGATGCGCCATTTGCGGCTTTCGGTCAGCTGTTGCCCGGTGCGTGCTTCGAGCAGATCGGCAATGATCCGGTGGGATACCGCACTCACTTCCATGCTCGCGCTCCCGCACTTGCCATGACCCGCATGGCCAATTCGGTCGGCGTAAGAACTGCCGAAGCAAGCCCGAGCTCGGTTACCGCGCGGGGCATGCCCCAAACGGCCGAGCTTTCTTCATTCTGCGCAAAAATCGTGCCGCCGGCATCAACCAGATGGCGGGCGCCTATCGCGCCGTCCTTGCCCATTCCCGACAGAATCAGGCCGATTGAATTGCCACCAGTCGCGTCGGCGGCGGTGGTCAGCATCGGGTCCACCGATGGCGTGCAGCCGCTGGCGGCGCTTTCATGGGTGATCTTGCATACAAGCCCGGATGCCGCCTTGCGGACATTCAAATGGCCGGAGCCGGGCGCAATGTGGATCGTATTGCTGCGGATTGTCATATTGTCGCAGGCAATCACCGCTTCGCGCGATGCTGCCAGTTCCAGTTGTCTTGCAAACACCGACATGAAGGAATCGGGCAGATGCTGGGTCACAAGGATCGGCAGGTCGAACTGCCGCGGCAGTGCGCGCAAGAAAATGCATAATGCATGGATGCCGCCGGTCGATGCGCCGATTGCCAGCAATTCAGGGTTGTTGCGCGGCTCGATCCGCAGGGCAGGGGGCACTGGAACCGACTGGTCCGCCTTCCCGCTGCCCGCATTCGAGCGGCCAAGCGCGCGAATTTTGCTCAGTAAGGTCCCGCAATATGCGTTGCCGAAATCGCCCGACTGCGGCTTCGCCATTGTGTCGGCAGCACCCATCGAAAGGGCGGCGAGGGTTGGCTCAGCGCCTTCGCTGGTGAGCGAAGAAACCACCAGAACCTGAATGCCGTCATGCGCCTCGAGGATTTTCGGCAGCGCGTGCAGGCCGCCCATTCCGGGCATTTCGAGGTCAAGCAGCACCACGTCCGCAGGGGTTCGTTTCAGTTCGGCAAGCGCAAGTTCCGCGCTGCTGGTTTTTGCGACGACTTCCAGATCGGCTTCGGCGTCAATGATCCGCGACAGGACCGCACGCACCGTCAGCGAATCGTCGACCAGCATTACACGGGTCGTGCGCCGTAACTTTCGACTTCCTCCGGCACTTTCAGGCTTTATTTTGATTTCGCTGCCCATGGCGGCGATCTCAACCCATGCCGACGAGCTGAAGCTTTATCTGGAGGGTTTCATGATCGAACGGTTTCATCACGTATTCGTCCGCGCCGGCACTGATGGCCTCGCGGATGTGTGCGATGTCATTTTCGGTAGTGCAGAACACGACCTTGGGCCGGTCACCACCAGGCTGCTGGCGCAACTGGGTGATGAATTCGATCCCGGTCATCACCGGCATATTCCAGTCGAGCAGGATCGCATCGGGCATCGCCCGAAGGCAATGTTCGAGACCTTCACGGCCATTTTCAGCTTCATCGACGGAAAATCCGAGCGATTCGAGAATATGACGCGAAACTTTGCGGATTACCCGGGAATCATCGACAATCAGGCAGGTTTTCATTTTTCGCGATCCTTGTAATTCTTCGTATGGTTAGACGAACGAGGTAACCAAGAGCTTAAGCGGCTCTCGCTACAGGTCCTTCAATCAGTAAACTTGCATTGATCAGCAGTGTTGGTCCCCGGTCTGTTTCCACCATGCCGCGGGCAACACGTTGCCATTCTTTTCCGAAACCGCCGGCAACCGGGCGAATATCGGACTGGGTTTCGATAACGTCATCGACCGCGTCGACGAGCAGAGCGTAGAGATGGCCGGCTATTTCGACGACAGGTGCGCGTTCACCCGTTGCTGTTTCGCCTGCAATGCCAAGCGCGCGGCGGCAATCGATCACGGTCAGCGACCGGCTGCGCATGGCGGTCAGGCCGACTACGAAATCGGGCGCACGTGGGACTGGATAGATATCCTCCAGCTCGATCACCGATTGTACCTCGGCTGCAGGAATGGCCACACGGCGATCATCGATGTGCAGCAGGACAATAAGTTCGTTCATGATGCTTTCCCCAGTCGGGCGCTGCGGAGCGCCTCGATCAGTCCGTCGCGGTCATAACGGTAGACTTCGTGCTTATCGTTACCGGCTTTGGCTGGATCGGCGTGGATGGTGATCAGGCGGCCCGCCTTCAGGTCCGCGACGTCGGGCGGAGTGCCTTCGAGGGCGACCACAACGTCGGCGGTTTCATCTTCGCCGGTCGCGATCGCGTATCCTGCGGCTGAAACCATGGGTTTGAGCATCCGTTCGACCCATTCATCACCTTCGGGAAGCCGGCAAAGGGGCCGTGAGTCCGGGCTTTGCTGGTGCTGATTGCCCGAAAACAGGCGGAAACCGTCGACCAACGGAACCGGCTGGCCATCGATCAGGGCGACGCCTTCGATAGTCTCGTCACCTTCGGCCGGCGCAAGATCGGTGCTGATGTCGATCGACTCGCCGAGTTCAGCCACGGCGTAGGCAATATCGGTCTCGCTGTCTGAAAGCCTCAGTAATTTGACCTTTTCGTCGGTGATCTGGGCGCAGCCTACCCCGACAAGCTTCAGGATCCTGTCGTCGACTACAACTTGCGACCTGCCAGCATCGATATCGATTGCAGATGCGTCGACCAGGTCGATGCGCGAGACCAGACCGAGATCGATCGCGCGCGTGCGTCCGTCGAGAGCAACGAATGTCATGATGGAGCGCCGTTCGGCTTCAGCCGCGGCTTTGACCGGTGCGCTGGCCTGTGCCGGCCGTGCGCGCGAATCCGTGATCAGTCCTGCCTGCTGGGCAATGGTAGCGATGTCGAGCATTAGCACGGGGCTGCCATCATCTAGCAGCGTGGTGCCAGCGTAAGCGCCGGTCTGCATTACTGCCGGGGCCAGTGGTTTGATAACCAGGTCTTCCTGGTCGTGGATGCGGTCGACGCCGAGTGCAAACAGACCGCCGCTCCCCAGGCGTAACAGGACAAGCCGCTGGTCTCTGGCGGCGCGGCGCTGTCCCAGTTCCAGCACATTATCCAGCGACAGGCAGGGAATTCGCTTGGCGCGGAAAGTCACAAGGTCGCTGTCACCCACTTGCGAGAATTCGATATTGGTCGACGCGCCGTGGGCGATTTCTTCGACGAATGACTGCGGAATGGCAAAACGCTGCCCCTGAACACTGACGGTCAGCGCGGAAATGATGCTTAGCGTAAGCGGGATCTGGAGGAAGAACATCGTCCCTTCGCCCGGATTCGACGATACGCTGATGGTACCGCCAATCTTTTCGATATTGGCGCGAACGACGTCCATCCCGACACCGCGGCCTGAAATTGCACTGACTTCATCGGCGGTGGATAGTCCCGCTTCGAAAATCAGGTCAGAAATTGCGCTGTCCGTCATGACATCGAGTTCGGACTGGGTAATCAGGCCGTTCGAGACAGCCTTTGCCCCAATCTTGGCAGTGCTCAGTCCGCCGCCATCGTCGGTAATCACGATGGAAATCCGGTTGCCGGATTGGCGCGCGGCGATTGTCAGCATTCCGATTTCACGCTTGCCTGCCGCGCGGCGCACGGCTGGTGCCTCGATCCCGTGATCCACCGCGTTGCGGATCAGGTGAACAATCGGGTCGCGGATCATTTCGATCATTTCGCGGTCGAGTTCGACGGCGCCGCCCTCGAAATCGACCATGACCTGCTTGCCCAGATCGGCAGACAGGTCGCGCACAAGGCGGGGCAGGGCATTATACAGGTGTTCGATGCGCTGCATCCGCATCTTCGTTACCGCCTCGCGCACATCGCCGAGAATGCCGGAGAGCCGTTCGAACGGGCCATCGAGAGTGGGTTCCGCACCGGATTCGCGCAGGCGGCGGGCCAGGTCGTTGCGGGCCAGCACCATGTCGGAAACGCCGCTCATCACGCGGTCGAGCAGTTCGACCGGTAGGCGGATCGTGCGCGGTGCCGATGGACCGGCTTCGTTTGATTTGGCCGCACTTTCGCCGGATTGCATGGCTGCGATCTCGCCCACGTCGCTGGCATCGGGTTCCAGTGCAGCGATCAGGAATTCATCGCCTTGAGCAGGCATTTCTTCGCCAGCCTCGATGGCGTTGGTCATCTGCATGATGCGGTCGATGATCGCGAGAACAGCTGATACCAGACGGCTGTCGGGATGGCGGCGGCCAGCGCGCACTTCGGCCAAGGCACCTTCTGCGGAATGGCTCAGCTTCTCCAGTCGCGGAAAATCGAAGAATCCACAATTTCCCTTTACGGTGTGGACGAAGCGGAAAATGGCATCGAGCCGGGCGCGGTCAGAGGGCTCGCTTTCCCAAGCGACAAGCTCCCCTTCGATTGCTTCAAGCATTTCGCGCGTTTCTGCGACGAAATCTGCCAGCAGGTCATCCATGTAACTACGCCCCCGATTATTCGGACGTATCTATGAAGGGCGATGGTTAACGAAGGGTAAGGAACGCAGGGAAGATCAGCTTCTGCAGCCGCTATTTTCTGTGGAGGACCCGCCGCACGATCAATATCGCGACGATCCCGCCGACAATGTTGGCCGCAAGTTCCGCCGTATAGATCGCATCGGACCCCCATGACGGGCGCAGCAGCCACGCCACCGGCAGCATGACCATAAATACGCGGAAGAAACTTTGCCCCAGTGCCCATCCGGCCTTGTCGACCGCATTCAGCGCGCCGTTGCTTACGATCAGCAGGCCGTACCCTGCATATCCCCAGGCGGCGATCCGCAGATATGCCGTAAACTCACTGACCACCGCAGGATCATCGGAAAACAATCCGGCGATGGTGCCGCTCGCTGCGACCAGAGCAGCCGCGATGACCAGCCCGTAAATCACCGAAAATCCGCCTGCCCAATGCATCGCCTCGCGCGAACGGTCGGGCATGTTGGCGCCCCAGTTTTGCCCGACAATCGATCCGATGGCACCCGACAGGGCGAGCAGCGGAACCACTGCAAAGCTCTGCACACGTCCGGCCGCGCCGAAACCGGCGACGGCATCTTGCCCCTGTGTCGCGACCAGCGCGGTCAGAACCGAAAGCCCTATCGGATTGATCGCGTTGGAGAATGCTGCTGGCCCGGCGACGCTGGTCAGCGCCTTCACCGACGGGCCAAAATCTGCCTTCAAGACCTTGGCGGGGCTGAAAGGAATGGCAGTTTTGCTCAGCAGGTAAAAACCGAAAACAATGGCGATCGACCAGCCGGCCAGCGTGGCATAGGCCGCGCCGACGATCCCGAACCCGGAAAAGCCCAGCGCTCCCGTAATCAGGATCGGATCGAGCACCCAGTTGGCTGCTGCATAACAGATCGACACGTAGGATGTTTTGCGCGCTTCGCCCTGACCGCGCAGATTGCCATTGATGCCCATGATGACCATTTGCAGCGGGAAGCCCAGTGCGAAAGGCTGCATGTAAGTACGGATCAGCGGCAGGGTTTCATCGTCCGCCTGCATCAACGAGAACAGCGGGTCGAGCATGGCATACAGCACCAGCCCGATGGCAATGCCGAGCAGGACGGCAAATGCGACGCCGAAATTGCCGCGGCTGGCCGCGCGTTCATCATCCCCGGCGCCCAATGCTCGCGAAACAACTGAATTGATGCCAACCATCACGCCGACACCGAGGCTGGCTAGCGCTACGCTGATGGGAAATACGATGGAGATCGCCGCCAGTTCGGCGCTGCCCAGCTGGCCGATGAAATAGGCATCGACGAGGCCGATGGACATGATTGCGAACACGCCGATGATCATCGGGGCAGTCTGGGTCACCAGGTGTCCGCGAATACTGCCGCGCGTCAATTTGGCGTTTTGGCTCATTGTCAGCGGCCCTAGCGGCGCGGATGTATGCGGGGAAGCAGTTTCGGTATGCGTCTCGCGCCTTGTGCGCCGGGCCGTGACCGTGCGATAGGCCTGACGTCAACGAAGCAGGAGTTTCCGGCAATGCCCCGGATGACAGTCAACGATCAACCGGTCGAATTTGAAATGGATCCGGACACGCCGCTCTTATGGGCATTGCGTGATGCCGCGAATCTGACTGGAACCAAGTATGGCTGCGGGCAGGGCGATTGCGGTGCGTGCATGGTGATCGTCGACGGAGAGGCACTGCGCAGCTGCCTGATCACGATTTCAGAGGCCGAAGGGCGCTTTGTAACCACGATCGAGGGCCTGAGCCGTGACCGTTCGCATCCGGTGCAGCAGGCGATGGTGGCCGAACAGGCGATCCAGTGCGGGTTCTGCACCCCGGGCATCGTCATGGCGGGTGCTGCGTTGATCGCGAAGAATGCCGATCCGAGCAGGAAAGACATTGAACAGGCGATACCCAATCTGTGCCGCTGCGGGGTCTATCCCCGGCTGGTTCGCGCGATAGAGCGGGCGGGACGTGTGGCGCGCCGCCGTGAAACGATCAGTTCAGCGCCGGCACCGGGTATAAGCGCAGAAGATGCTGCGCGCGAAGTCCCTGCGCTGGCCGTTCCTGACAGCGGAACGACCAGCGATTAACGTTCGCCCCTTTTGCGGTTTACATCTTGATGCGGACACCGAACCGGGCGCTTAATGGATCGCCGGGCTGGATGTTGTTGTCGCCATGGGCGCTTGCATAATAGTTTTCATCGAACAGGTTTTCGACGTTCACCTGCAGCGAAACACGGTCGTTCAGTTCGAAATATGCTGCTGCATCGAAACGCCAGTAGGATGGCAGGACCACCTCATTGCTGAAGCTGGAAAACTGCTGCGACTGGTGGATAGCGCCCAGACCGATGCCGAAGCGGTCGGTCACGTCGATATGGTTCCATGCGCTGATCTGGTGCTTTGGCAGTTGCTGCAACCGCGTGCCTGCAACCGCGAAATCGCTGGTGGTGCGGATTTCACCGTCGAGATAGGTGTAGCCAAGGCTGGCCGACCAACCGGGCAGGATGTCACCCACCAGGCTCAGCTCCGCGCCTTCGACCCGGCTTTCACCAATTTGCACCGTCAGCCCGGTATTCGCTGGGTCAGGTGCGGTCGTGTTCGTCCGGTCGAGCCGGAAAACCGATGCGGTAAAGAACAGGTCGGGTTTGACGAGCCATTTCGCGCCGATCTCGTAATTGGAGAACTTCTCCGGATCGAATGCAGCATCGCCGGTACTCAGGCTCAGGAACTGGTCGCCCGATTGCGGCAGGAAGCTTTCCGAATAGCTGGCATAGAACGAAAGGCTGCCTGACGGTTTCAGGACAATTCCGAAACGCGGGCTGACCATTTCATCAACCCGGTCGACCTGCTGGCCCGAAACCAGATTCAGCGTTTCCAGATCGAACCGCTCCCAGCGCAGGCCAGCGATCAGTTCGACATACTCGCCGATCTCGATCTGGTCCTGAATATAGCCGGAAAGCACATTCAGCTGGCTTTCGCGGTTGCGGGTAAGCGGTGTGAGCGTGACTGTCGGGAAATCGATCAATTCCTGCAGATCGACTTCATCCTCGCTCAATGAAATCCCGAACCGGCCATTGCTGGTGTCCTGATCCAGCGCCTCGATACCGGCCAGGAATGTGTGGGACAGCGGTCCGGTATCCACGTTCCAGACAAGGTTTGCCTGACCCACGAAGTTTTCGCGTTTGGTGAAATCCTTGTAGCCGCCCAGCGATACCGTCGTGCCATCGGTGCCGCGCGGCAGGATATTGGCATAGACCTTGTCGTAATTGGCATATTGCACCGAAGCGTTTGCAGAAAGCGCGCTGGAGAATTCATGATCGACCCGGGCGCGGGCGATGTGCACTTCGGCGCTCGCTTCGTTGAAACCGGGCACGCCGAAGAATGTCTGGTCGAAGCCGGTCAGAGGCTTGCCCTTGAGCGACGGCACGCCGCGGTCGGTCACGCGCTCGTCATTGTCATAGGTGTAGTGGGCAGTCAGGCGGGTTTCAGGTGACAGATCGGCAGTGATCGTGGGCGAAATGCCGATGAAGCGGCCTTCGTAAAACTGCCGGTCGTTGCCGAATTCCTCGTAAGTCGCGTTGATCCTGGCGGCGACATTGTCGCTCAACGGCTGGTTCACATCTGCGGAAACCGCAAAGGCACCGAACGTGTCGACCTGTGCATCGGCGGTAAAAAACATATCCATCGGATCGGCGATCTTGCTGACGCGGTTGACGACACCGCCGCCGCCGCCGCGGCCAAAGATCAGCGCGTTCGCGCCCTTGAGAACTTCGATCCGTGTAACATTGTAGAGCGAGCGATAATATTGCGCATCATCGCGCAGCCCATCGAGATAGAAATCCGCAGTGGATTCCTGACCGCGAATGAACACTTCGTCGCGGTGGCCTTCACCCGTTTCCAGGCTGACACCCGGGACAAAACGGAGCGCGTCGCCCAGCTGGGTAATCGCCTGGTCGTCCAGCTGGTCTTCGGTAATGACCACTATGGTCTGCGGCACTTCGATCAGCGGTGTCGGTGTCTTTGTGCCGGTCGAACCATCGTCGGTCTTGTAACCGCCACCTGCACCAGTCACGACAATGTCCACCGGCAGATAGTCACGGTCCAGGTCTTCACCCTCACTGGCAAAGGCTGGAGTAGCCATGGCAGCGGCAGCCACTGTTGAAAGCAGTGCGACGTGGCGAAGGTTGAAGAGCATAGATATCCTTATTGCGAATGATTCTCGATTGAGGTGGTCTGCTATTGAGAATAGTTCGCATTTGCAACCCTAGTCTTTGCTTGGCGCGAAAAAAATCACTGGCTAGGGGCAGCGAGACACACAATCTGCGGAGCGATTTATGAAAGCGACCATTTGGCACAACCCGAAATGCGGCACATCGCGCAAGACGCTGGCGATTCTCGAAAACCTGTCGAAGGTTGATGTGACCGTAGTCGAATACCTGAAGGACCCGCCAACCGTGGAAAAGCTCGCTCAGCTTTTCAAGGACGCTGGGATGGAACCGTCAGAGGGTCTGCGCCTGCGCGGCACCGATGCCGAAGAACGCGGCCTGCCAGATGCCAATGGCGAGACCGTGCTTCGCGCGATGGCGGCGGACCCGATTCTGATTAACCGCCCGCTGGTGGAAACGGAGAAAGGCGTGCGCCTTTGCCGCCCTCAGGATATCGTGCTGGAAATTCTCTAGCGGCTCCGCAGGCGTTTAGCGCCGTGCCTGGGTGGTAATCTCATCCGGCGCAAGCGAACGCCAGCCATTGATAAACACCGCAGCGCACAGTCCGACGATCAGGCCAAAGCCAAGCCAGTCGGAATGTCCGTAAAGCCATACGCCCAGCGCCGGTGCGAATACGAAAGCAGCGCCGGTAATCGATGCAACCACGCCGGATGCCTCACCCTGTTCTGCGCGCGATACGGCCAGCGACGCACCGGCGTTGAAGCCGGGGCGGAACAGGCCAAACCCCAGCGATGCGATCGCATATCCCAGCGATATCGAGTGCAGATCCTGAGCTACGCCGAACATGATCACTCCAACCGCGGCAAGGGCCACGCCCCATAAGGTGGCTGCGCGGGGGCCAAGGTTCATGCGCGGGATCACGCCCCACTGTGCCAGCAAAGTCGCAATAGCGCCGCACATCAGGACCAGCCCGACTGGCCCGGCGCCTTCGGCTGGTGTGTCGCGCAGTCCCAGCCTGTCGAGCACGAGGAAGCCCGCAATTCCCAGCACCATGGCGTGCGCATGTCCGCCCAGAAGCCCGGCAATGACCCATGGCCGCAGCCGGGGTTCCCACCAGCTGAGCCGCTTGGCAGGCACGGCGGCGGTGCCTGGGCCGTTGGGTTGGCCGGTTTCTTCGTCTTCTTCGTCTTCCGAACGGTCGGGGGAACTCGTGCCATAGGGCGCACCAAATGCACGGCCGCGAGCGGCGAATTGCGGTTCATCGTTGGGCAGCCAGATCCGCAGCGCGATAAGCGCCGCTATCCCGATGGCAGCGAACGCCACGAACGGACCGACCAAGCCCAGTCCCGGGAACACCAGCAGCGGCGCGAGTGCAGGGCCGATAACGGTGCCCAAACCAAAGCTGGAGGCGATCAGCGATAATGCCTGGGTGCGTTCCGAACGCGGGGTGCGCGATGCGACATAGGCCTGAACTGCGGGCGGGGCGGCTGAACCGAAACCGCCATAAAGCGCTCTGAAAATTGCGAACAGGATCAGCGTCCAGATTGCTGGCAGCAAGCCGGCGAGGCCGAACCACAAAACAAGGCCGCACAGGCCCATCGACACGATAAAGCCGACCAGACCCAGCGCCATCATCGCCTTGCGGCCGCGCTGGTCCGAGCGGCGTGCCCAGATGGGCGCGCAGATGACCCACAGCAGCGCCGACCAGGTATAGGCCAGGCTGATCCAGACATCGTCCACGTTAAGCGCTGTCCCGACGGACGGCATCACCGATTGCATCGCGGTGTTGCCCGCGGCGGTGACCAGCATCACGATGAACAGCAATGTCATGCGATTGCGCGAAATAGGGCGATTGGGCGAGTTGGGTTCGCGGGCCTCTATCGAGGGTGTCTGCTCAGGTGCGGAGTGATCGGCTTCGGCCATGAAAAAGCGGCTACTCGTCAAGTTCGGGGCTGGCAATGCTGTTGGTGCCCGCATAAGTTGGTGCCCCGCTTGCATTGCGTAGGCGAATTTGCCAACGCACGCGCAAATCAGGCCTTACCAAGGCGGTGAACAAGCGAATAAAGGGCGTCCTTTTTCTTGACCAATATCAATCAACTGACGGCAGACAAGCGCAGCACAATGGGCAAGCGGATTTCCCGTATGCTGGGCCAATGGGCGGTGTTCTTCCGCGGATTTGTGGAACACCCGAAAATGGTCGGTTCGATCATTCCGTCATCACGCTTCACCATCCGCAAGATGCTGGGCCCGGTAAAGTGGAATGAATGCAAACTGTTCGTCGAATACGGTCCGGGCGTGGGGACTTTCTGCGAACCGGTGCTGGAAAACTTGCGGCCTGACGGTGCGCTGATCGTGATCGATACCAACCCGCTTTATATCGACTATCTAAACCGGACGATTGCCGACAGCCGTTTCAAGGCGGTGCTTGGTTCGGCGGCGGATGTAGAAGAAATCATCCGTGCCAACGGCCATGATAACGCCGATTACATCCTGTCAGGTCTGCCGTTTTCGACCCTGCCAGAAGGTGTTGGCCCGGCAATCGCTGCGGCCACGCACAAGGTGCTGCGCCCCGGCGGCGCGTTTCTGGTGTACCAGTTCAGTGCCAAGGCGCGCGATTACATGGCGAAGCATTTTCAGCGTATCGACCAGGGGTTCGAGCTATGGAACATCCTGCCCTGCCAGCTTTTCTGGGGCTGGAAAGACTGATCCGTTCGGTGGCAGGCCGGATCGGCTGACGGATACCCCGTTGGCCGATCTCCCCGCTTATTCGAAGGCTTCGATGTCTTGCGGCGAAACGTCACCGGCCAGCTGCTTGTAGATCGCGACATACACGGTGAGCATGATCACGGTCATCACCGCGCCCATGATCCCGCCAAGGATCGCTTCGATCCACAGTCCGGCAGTGCCGCTGAAAACAGCCGCGATCAAACCGAAGATCAGGCCAAGAACCAGCGATACGACCACCAGTGCCACGCCGAGCATGAGGATGAACAGGACCACGCGGCGCGTATTTCCTTTCACAAGGTTCCACGACCGGGTGAGCGCGGCGACCGGGTTCATGATGCCTTCTACCATCATCACAGGGCCCAGCAGGATCATTCGGAAGGTGACGAACATCAGGACCATGATCGCGACGAATATCAGCAGTGCGGCAATCAACGTAGAGCCTGTCACGCCGCCTATCGCCCCAGCGAGTACGATCAGCAGACCAGCGAACAGGCCCAGAATCAGCGAGGCAATGATATAGGGGATCAGCGCCTTCATGGCCGCACTGATCGCTTCGCCGACGGTGGGCCGATGCGGTTTCCCGATCAGTGCCATGATCGCTAGCGTGCCGACAAATGTGGCGATCATGTAGGCGAGGAACAAAGCCCAGTTTTCCGCGAAATAAGCGGAGAAAGCAGCCTGTGCCGCGTCCGGATTTGCAGCCGCTGCAGCTTCGATTTCCGTGGTTGGTGCGATGATACTTACGATCAGCGCCGGCAGGAAAAAGAACACCGCAGCCAGGATGCCGATTACATCCTTGTTCGCGCCAAGCATCGCCAGTGCATCATTCCACGCCCGGCCCATATCGAATTTCATTGCAAACGCCCCTCTAGATTGTCGTTTCCCCTTGATAAGCCCGATGCCACGCGCCACGCAATGCGCATGTCGGGAAAACTCGAATCTGATATCGCGGTGCGCCGCGCGGCCAGCCAGATACCTTACCGCGAAGCCCTGGACGAGATGGATGCGCGCAACCGTGCGATAGCTGCGGGTGAGGCGCGCGAATTGTTGTGGCTGCTGGAACACCCGCCAGTCTATACCGCCGGGACCAGCGCAGCTGAGGCGGAATTGCTCGATCCCCGCTTCGAAGTTGTCGAGGCTGGCCGGGGCGGGCGCTACACCTATCATGGCCCGGGTCAGCGCATCGGCTATGTCATGCTCGATCTGACCAAGCGTGGGCGCGATGTACGCAAATTCGTCCATAGTCTGGAAGGCTGGGTTATCGATACGCTCGGCGATCTGGGCGTCGAAAGCTGGCGCGCCGAGGGGCGCATCGGCATCTGGACCCGCGATATAGACGGGACCGAGGCCAAGATCGGCGCGATCGGCGTGCGCGTGCGCCGGTGGGTCACGATGCATGGCTTTTCCGTCAATCTGAACCCGGACCTGTCGCATTTTGCCGGCATCGTACCCTGCGGCATCGAAGAGTTCGGGGTTACCAGTCTGGCGCGGCTGGGCATCGATATTTCGGCAGAGCAGTGGGATGATGCACTGCTTGCGCGCGGCGGCAGCTTCCTAGATAGGCTGTCCGAAAATTCGGGAGCACGAAAATGAAGCGATACCTTGTCCCCCTGATCGCATTGTCAGCCGTCGCTGGCTGCAACGATGAGCCTGCACCTGTTGCTCAGGGCGGGGATGACCGCGCGGCATTGGGGGAAGTTCAGGAAGGGTCGATCAGCGATGCCATGCTGCCGCTGGATTCTGTGCAATCGGTATCGCCGCCTGTCCGCAATTCGTCTGGTGGAAGCACGGAAAGGGCCGCTGGCGCCTCTGACGGTGAAGCTGATGCGGCGGCCTCGAGCAGGGAACCGGCCGAAAGCGAGCAAAGCGAAAGCGCGCCTGCGGATGAAAATTCCGAGGCGGATAGCGAGTAAACGTCAGCCGAGTGCGCGAATGCCCTTCGGCTCGCGATGGGCGGGTTCTTCGGCTGGGTCTTCAGCAGGTTCGACCGGAGCAGCGGCTGGCTTGCTTGCAAACAGACCCAGCAGCGCTTCTGCCTCTGCGCGCTCGCGTGCGGAGAGTGAATAGGCCTCGTTGACTGCCGAAACCTGCCGCGGGTGAACCGCGAACATTCCGGTGAAACCGTCTTGCCGTGCTTCTCTCGCGTCGCATAGGCCAAGGTCTACGTCGGCCGCATCTGCGGTGGCGGTGTCGATCGCCATAACGCCCATGGCTTTCGCCAGGATCAGCGTCATCGCGCGAACGTGGCGCATGGTGTCGGTCCACCCGCCATCTTCACGGCGGCTGCGTTTCGCGCCAAGGCCGCGGGCCACGTTTTCGGCATTCCAGGCAAATCCGGTCAGGCGCGGCTGCGGGTCGCCGGTCAGCGAGGGCAGCGTTAGGGCGGCTTCGGCGGTTTCGCCGATCTGCGGAATAATCTTGGTGCTGTTGTGTTTCAGCGCCAGCTTCTGTTCGATCTCGTAAAGTTCGGATGCCAGCATGCGGATCTGGGTCGGCCCGGTCACCTTGGGCAGGATCACGCCGTCGGGCGCGCCTTTCATGGCCACTACCAGGTCTTCACGCCAGTGCGGGGCATCCATGGGTTTTATCCGCACCCAGCGGGCAAACGCTTTCTTGGCAACCAGCGGGTCGGAAAAATTGGTCAGCCATTCGGCGACCTCTTCACGAACCTGCGGGGCAGCATCATCAACCGGCACACAGGCAAGGTCGATCACAATCGCATCGGCACCAACCATCGGTGCCTTTGCCAGCTTGGCGGGCTTGTTGCCCTCTATGACTAACCACGATCTCATGAGAGAACGCAGTAACAGCGATATCCTAAACTTCGGTTACCCGCCCCCAAGGGGGCACCGCGCGGTCATGCCGGCGGTGCCCAGGGGCAACCGCGATGCTTATTCTTCGTCCATTGCGGGGTAATCGATGTAACCGGCGGGGCCGGGCAAATACCAGCTTTGCGGGACATTCACGTTTTCGGCCCATTCGGCACCCTTGGCGATCCGCTCTGCAAGATCGGGGTTGGAGATGTAGGGCCGGCCAAAGCTGATGGCATCGCACCTGCCGGTTTCAACCGCTTCGGCCGCTTGTTCTGCGGTGTAATCGCTGTTGAGAACCAGCGGGCCGGTATAGATCGTGCGGATCAGCGGGCTTTGCTTGGGCACATCGGTCGATCCGAACGTGCCATCGGGGCCGGGTTCACGCAGTTCCAGGAAGCCGAGGCCAAGCTCCTCCACCACGCGCGCTGCTGCGCCGAATACCGCCGCCGGATTGCTGTCGTCTGCACCCTGGGTTTCGCCATTGGGCGACAGCCGCACGCTGACGCGGTCTGCGCCCCATACATCGACCAACGCCTCCAGCACTTCGCGCAGGAAACGGGTGCGGTTTTCGGGCGATCCGCCATATTCGTCGGTGCGCTGGTTGGTTGTTTCGCGCAGGAACTGGTCCACAAGATAGCCATTTGCCCCGTGCAACTGGACGCCGTCGAACCCGGCTTTCTTCGCATTTTCGGCGGCGTGGCGGTAATCGGCCACCACGCGCTTGATCTCGTCTGTTTCCAGCGCCCGTGCCTGCTGGTGATCCTTGCGCCCTTCGAACGTGTGGGCATGGCCCGGCGCGCAGGTCGCGCTGGCCGATACAGGCGGTTCGCCGCCGAGAAAATCGGGGTGCACCAACCGGCCCATGTGCCACATTTGCAGCACGATCTTGCCGCCTGCTTCGTGCACGGCATCGGTGGTCAGTTTCCAACCTTCGACCTGCTCGTCGCTCCAGATACCTGGGGCAGCTGGCCAGCCAAGGCCTTCCACGCTGATGCCCGTCGCCTCGCTGATGATCAGGCCGGCACCGGCGCGCTGGCGGTAATAGGTGGCCATCATTTCATTGGGCACGGAGCCGGGCTGGGTCGAACGGCCGCGCGTGAGCGGCGCCATCAGGATGCGGTTCTTCGCTTCGATTGCACCGAACTTGATCGGCTGGAAAAGACTGTCGTGCATTAATGCCCCTTTCGAAAATTGGTTCGCTTTGTTGCCATGGCAGCTAAGGAACGCGGGTGAGCAATACAAGCGCAACAAAAACGAGCAGGCTGGATAGCGGTTCTTGGCCGCGCTGGGTATTTCTGGCGGCTTTGCTGCTGGGCAATGCCGCGCTTGCGACGGGGCCGTGGCTGGTGCGGCTGGCCGACACCGGCCCGGTTTCAGCGGCGTTTTGGCGGCTGTTTCTGGCGCTGCCATTCCTGGTGCTGTTTGCGCGGATAACCGGGCAGAGGTTGCGAGGCATCCCGCGCCGGACGCTTTCACTCGTTGCGCTTGGCGCAGTGGCTTTCGCGCTGGATCTGTCGAGCTGGCATATCGGGATCGAGCAGACCCGGCTGGGCAATGCGACGCTGTTCGGCAATGCGGGCAGCATCGTGCTGCTGTTCTGGACATTCCTGATCACCCGCACGCTGCCGCGCGGGCTTGAATGGCTGGCGATCGTTTTTGCGCTGGGCGGGGCGGGGATATTGCTGGGGCGCAGTCTGGAAATCAGCACCGCGACGTTGATCGGCGACCTGTTCTGTCTGGCTGCGGGGCTGTTCTATGCGGTTTACCTGCTGACGCTGCAGGATGCGCGCAAGGCCATCGGCGCGTGGAGCTTGCTGGTGTGGGTCAGCGTGTTCGCATCGCCCGTGATACTGGCGCTGGCCGTGTTTGCAGGTGAACCCGTGTGGCCGACCAACTGGACCCCGGTGATCATCCTGTTCATCACCAGCCAATTGCTGGGACAGGGGCTGCTGGTATTCAGCCTGCGCCATTTTCCGCCGCTGATCATCGGTCTGGCGCTTCTGACACAACCGGCGCTCGCCGCGCTGATCGGGTACAGCGTGTTCGGCGAGATTCTGGGCGCGGTCGATATTCTGGGCATGGCGATGCTGGGCGGGGCGCTGCTTCTGGCGCGGGTCAGATTGCCGAAGGCACCCGGGCACGGCACAGCAAAAGCTGGCGAGGGAAGTTAACCCGCCGCGCTGTCTGTCCAGAAACTGCGGTCGAATGCGGCGGCATGTTCGTCAAACGTAACCAGATCCGGCCCGATCAATACCAGCCGGGCCTGTTCGCCCAGTAACCTGCCTTCGTCGCGCAGGATTTGCTGGCGCCGTTCGTCCCGCATCGGCGTGGCGGCGTGCGAGATCACGTCCAGCATGACCTCGGCTGCGATGGCCGATGTCGCGACTGCACTGCGGATCGAACCGAAGCCGCGCTTCACATAATGGGCGAAATTGTCGGGCAGCGGGATGATAGGGCAGTCATCCTCATCTTCGCCGCAAATGTCCTTGCGCAGATCGCGGCGTCCGATTTCCGAAGTGGCAGCGCCGAGCCAGTGCAGCGCGGTGATTGCCGTGAACGGATCGTTGATGCCGGGCGACAGCGCACGCAGGCCGATTTCGACCAGTTCGTCGATCAGAAATTGCGGGTCCTGTTCCGGAGTGCGCGATGGTCCGAGGGTGAAACATTGCCTGACACGGTCCTCGACATCGTCGGGCTTGCACCCGTCAATTTCCATCAGGGCCAAGTCGCGGTGCACAAAGTCGCCGGTCCTCACCTTGAGAGAGAAAGTGCCGCCGCAACCCCTCGCGACCTGTTTCAGATCATCAAAGTCGATCAACTGCACATAGCCGGTGCCCCAGGCGGTCAGTACCTCTCCGCCTGCCTGTTCGACAGGATCGGAAAATTCGTCCTCGACTGGATAGGTTTCACGGATCGCGCGCAGCAGACGCTCGCCGATACCCTCGATCACTTTATTGATCCGGATGCTGGACGGAATGTGGTTGAGGAAGAACACCAGCACGCCGACGCACACCGCCATCAGGATATAGGCGACCAGCAGGGACAATTGCGGCACGAAACCAGGCAGCGCATCTGCCGCGCCTGAGCCTGCCGCAGGCGTTTCATCCTCTGCCCGCACGCTGCGCAGCACGACGAGTGCATAGACAAAGCTGCCGATGAAAGTGGCCAGGCTGAGCTGGTTGCCGCGATCTTCCAGAAAATTGGTCAGCAGACGCGGGCCGTAGTTCCCGCTGGCATAGGTAACCGCGACCAGCGTGATCGAGAAAACGGTGGAGGCGACCCCGATCATGCTGCCGGCCATCACCGTCAGCATATCCGCCGCGCCCTTGGGCCGGGCGGGAATCAGCCAGTCGGCCTCATTCAGCGCCTGCGCCCAGCCTGATCGGTCGAGCCAGACCAGCGAGAATGCAAGCACCGCAGCGATGATCGAAAACAGCGCCGGATAGAACCAATAGTTCGCGTTTAAGCGCGCCCAGAAAAAGCGGATGTCAGCTGTCATGCGGGGGAAACGCGCAGAAGCAGCTTTGGTTGCGTCACGGGCATCGCGCGAGCCGGATCAGGCAAAAACCAAAATCAGCGATTGGCCCGCACCATCCAGCCGTCACCCCGTTCAGACCTTGCCCAAATCGCCCTTGCCGATGGTGCCGCTGGCCATTTCCAGCATCCGGTCGAGGCTTTGCTTCGCTTTCAGGCGCAGGCCTTCCTCGATTTCGATCCGCGGTTCCAGATCGCGCAGCGCGGTGTAGAGTTTTTCCAGCGTGTTGAGCGCCATGTAGGGGCAGATGTTGCAGCTGCAATTGCCGTCTGCACCGGGCGCGCCGATGAAATTCTTTTCCGGCAGCGCCTTTTCCATCTGGTGGATGATGTGCGGCTCGGTCGCGACGATCAGCGTGTCACCCGGGAACGTCTTGGCGAATTGCAGAATGCCGCTGGTCGAACCGACATAGTCGGCGTGATCGACGATTGTCGGCGGGCATTCCGGGTGCGCAGCAATCGGCGCGTCGGGATATTGCTCTTTCAGCTTGAGCAGTTCGGTTTCGCTGAACGCCTCGTGCACGATGCAGACACCGGGCCACAGCAGCATTTCGCGGTTGAACTTTCGGCTCAGATACCCGCCCAAATGCCGGTCGGGCCCGAAAATGATCTTCTGGTCTGCCGGAATTTGCTGAAGGATGGTTTCAGCCGAAGAGCTGGTCACGATCACATCCGACAGCGCTTTCACCTCAGTAGAACAATTGATGTAGGTCAGCGCGATGTGATCGGGATGCGCCTCGCGGAAGGCCTTGAACTTTTCTGGCGGGCAGCTGTCTTCCAGGCTGCAACCGGCATCCATATCGGGCAGCACGACGATTTTTTCCGGGCTGAGAATTTTGGCTGTGTCGGCCATGAATTTGACGCCGCAAAAGGCAATCACGTCGGCATCGGTTTCGGCCGCCATCTGGCTAAGCTGCAGGCTGTCCCCCACATAATCGGCCAGGTCCTGGATATCCGGGGTCTGATAGTAGTGCGCCAGGATGACCGCGTTGCGTTCCTTGCGCAGGCGGTCGATTTCCGCGAGCAGATCGTCACCGGTGGGAAGCTTTGTAGGGGCGGTCATTTCTAGTCCTTTTGTCGTACCGGCAAGCTGCGGCGTGCCGGCTTTTCCTGTCTGATGATTGCTAGCGGATCAAGCGGCGTGCGTCTGCCATATATCTCCTGAACGCGATACCAGCCCCCGGCGTTCCAGATCGAGCAAATGAGCCTTTACCGACATCCCGGCAGCGCCGGTCAGTTTCGGGTCCAGCCCCTTGTACATGATCGGCACCATTTCATCGATGCTCTTCGCGCTCTCGCCCAAAAGGCGCAGGATCTGGTTTTCGCGCTGGCGGCGGTGCCCCATCATGCCGCGCACAAGCTGGCGCGGCTTTTCGATCGGCGCGCCGTGGGCGGAATAATAGACCCGGTCGCCGCCTTCTTCGGCCCGGGCGTACAGTTTTTCGAGGCTTTTCATGTAATCGCCCATGTCGCCGTCGGGCGGGATCACCACGCTGGTTGACCAGCCCATGACATGGTCGCCGGTGAACAGCGCGCCGCTTTCTTCCAGCGCAAAACACAGATGGTTGGACGTGTGGCCGGGGGTGTGGACCGCGGTCAGCGTCCAGCCGGTGCCGGTCATCTGTTCGCCGTCTTCCAGCACGCGGTCCGGCTCGTATGTGGTGTCGAATGCTTCGTCGGATCGCGGCCCGTCGACTTTCAATGCCAGCGGGGCGCAGCCGACAATCGGTGCGCCGGTAAGTTTCGCCAGCGGCGCGGCGGCCGGCGAGTGATCACGGTGCGTATGCGTGCACATGATCGCGATAACCTTGTCATCCCCGATCGCGGTGATCAGCGCCTGCAGATGATCGGGCTCGTCAGGGCCGGGATCGATTACCGCGACCTGCCCCTGATTGCCGACGATATAGGTCTGCGTACCGGTGTAGGTGTAGGGTGAGGGATTGGGGGCGAGCACGCGGCGGACCAGCGGCTCGGGCTGCTCGACCTTGCCGGTCGGCCATGGTTTGGGCGGAATAGCCATGTTGCGTCTATTGCAGCCCAAGCCCTGCGAAGTCGAGACACGTTTCCTTTCAATCCCTCTCGACTTGTTACGTAGCGGGCGGCATTCAGGCAGGATGACGCAGAAAATTCTCGTACTCGATGAAGGCACAACCTCGACACGGGCGATGTTGTTCGCGCCCGATGGCAAGCTTCTTTCCAGCGCGCAGCAGGAATTGACCCAGCATTACCCCGCACCTGGCCGGGTGGAACATGACGCGACGGAAATCTGGCACCGGACACTGGCCTGCGCGAGGGAGATGGTCGAGAAAGCTGGCGGGGCGGAGCATATCGCCGGGATCGGCATCACCAACCAGCGCGAGACTGTGGTCGCGTGGGACCGGAACAGCGGCGAACCGCTGTCGCGCGCGCTTGTCTGGCAAGATCGCCGCACCGCCGATTTCTGCGACACTTTGCGCAATGCCGGGCACGAGCCAGAGGTGCAGGAACGCACCGGCCTGCTGCTCGACCCATATTTCTCAGGCACGAAAATGCGCTGGTTGATCGACAACGAGCCGGCGGTGAAGGCGGCGGCAGAGGCAGGCACGCTGGCGCTGGGCACAATTGAGAGCTGGTTGGTATTCAAACTTACAGGCGGCAAGTTCATCAGCGATGCCAGCAATGCCAGTCGGACCTTGTTGCTGACGCTTGACGGAGTGGATTTCGACGAGGGGCTGTGCGACCTGTTTGGTGTGCCGAAATCTGCGCTGGCGGAAGTGGTCGATAATTCAGGGGCATTTGGCAGCACCTTGCGCGAATTGTTCGGCGCGCCGATCCCGATCACCGGAATGGTCGGGGACCAGCAATCGGCAACGATCGGGCAGGGCTGTCTGACGCCGGGCGAAACCAAGGCGACTTACGGCACCGGGGCATTCATCCTTGCCAATAAGGGGCAAAGCATTCCGGCATCGTCCAACCGCCTGCTCGGTACCGTCCTCTATCAGGAAGACGGCGTGCGCACCTATGCGCTGGAAGGGTCCGTTTTCGTGGCTGGTAGTCTGGTCCAGTGGCTGCGGGATTCGCTTGGCTTGCTTGGCACGGCAGCGGAGACCGAAACGCTCGCGCGATCAATCGACGATAGCGGCGGCGTGGTGATCATACCGGCGATGGCTGGGCTGGGTGCACCGCACTGGCAGCCCGAAGCGCGCGGCGTGATTGCCGGGCTCAGCTTCGCCACGGGGCGGGCGCAGATAGCGCGCGCCGCACTGGAGGCGATGGCGCATCAGACGTTCGATCTGGCAGAAGCATTCGCAGCCGATGGTGCCCGCTGGACCTCGTTGAAAATCGACGGCGGGATGAGCGCGAACGACTGGATGGCGCAGGATATTGCCAATTTGCTGAACCTGCCGGTCGAACGGCCCGATTTTGTCGAGACAACTGCGCTTGGCGCTGCAATGCTGGCCGCCAAGGGGGCGGGGATTGTCGCGGACCTTCAGGAAGCGAGCGATGCGATGCGCGGGACGATCGGCAACTTCGCGCCGTCGATGGACGGTAATGTTCGGGAAAAACGGCTGTTCGCCTGGCGCAAGGCGCTGGCCGCAGCGTAAATGGCTTGTTCAGCCGCGCTGAACCGCATCGTCAAGGCGTTCGCGCAGGCGAAGGATCGCCGCCGGACGCATTTCGAACCGGTCGCGCCATGCAGTATCGAGCCGAGTGATCCGCGCGTGAAGGTGCTCGCTTTCCCGGATCAGTGAACGGGTCGTTTCTTCCAGCAGTTCGAGATTGCCTGGTTCAGATTGGCGATCAGGCGGTAATTTGCTGTGACGGCGAAGCTGGAACTCGCTCAGTTCGCCATTGAAATATGCGCGGTGATTGAGCAGCCATGCGAGGACATGCATGATCCGGGTGGTGGTCCGCAGGCCTTCTACCGACAGGGCAAGGCGGACCTTGTCGGCTTCCGCACTTGTGTCGCGAACCGGGGTCAGGTCGAAAACCTGCCGCACTTCGTCAGCAAGCACCAGCGCCTCGCAATACAATGCCTCGACGATTGGCTCGTTTATGTCGGTCGGTTTGGCCATGAATTTACACTCGTACGTGCGCGATTCCTGAGGGGCCAGACCATTGCTAAAACTATCCCGAACCAAATCGGGACTGTGCCGAAATGGGTCGGTTTCGAACGGCGGCTGGGGAAACGATCTGAACATGCAGCATCAATATTTGTGTTGCAGATCAGGCAATTGCACAAAAGCGACTAATTGCAGTCGGCGTTAACCCTTAGGCAATGATGTCTGGTAACAAAGCGTCTTCGAGCAGCGATATCTGGTCCTTCAGGCCCAGTTTCCGTTTCTTTAGCCGGGCAATCTGAAGCTGGTCGGTGGAGCCGGACTGACGCAGCGCTTCGATCGCAGCATCGAGGTCGCGATGTTCGGTTTTCAGCACGGCCAGGCGCTTGCGCATTTCGTCTTCAGTCACGTCGCAGCATCCCCAAGGCCGTATCCTCTCTGTCAGGCTGATGCGCCTGATTATCCGGCCTCGCTTCTAGCGGGACAATTCACCGCGTCAAAAGGGTTGGTCGCCGAAAAGTGAAAAATCAGCCCTTCGCAAACCCGCGCGGATGTGGTTCTATGTGCATACGCGGTTCGTCCGCGATGGACGAGTCGCTCACCGGGTCACGCACCTAACAAGGAGAGCCAGATGGAATCGTCCCACGTCAGCGCCCTGCAATCAAAACATGCCGTCATTGAACAAAAGCTTCGCAGCGAAATGAACCGGCCAGCGCCAGACACAGCGACAATCCAGGCCCTCAAGAAAAAGAAATTGCGAATTAAGGAAGAACTGGCTGCAAACTGACCGGATTTTCCTGAACGCCGACACTGTCCGCCGCGCGGAAAGCGATTAACTTGCTGTGTGTTGTGGTATAGGCCTTGCCTATGACCGCAGCCGCAGCAGCCCGCTTGATTCTTACACAACTGCACGAGATCATGGCTTCGCGTATGCACGCGCAGCGCAAGCTCGACCGGGTGGTGGAGATCATCGCGCACAATCTCGATAGCGAGGTGGTGTCGATCTATCTCCTGCGCGAGGGGATGCTGGAACTTTTCGCGACGCGCGGTTTGAACAAGGAAGCCGTGCACGTCACCCGGATGGCGATCGGCGAAGGGCTGACGGGTACGATTGCCGATAATGTCGAGACGCTGAACCTGGCAGAGGCCAAGGCGCATCCCGATTTCCAGTACAGGCCGGAAACCGGTGAAGAGAAGTTCCATTCCTTCGCCGGCGTACCGATCGTGTACCGCGAACGTGCCATCGGTGTGCTGTGCGTGCAGCATGTCGATCCGCGCCGCTACGAAGACATCGAGATCGAGGCGCTGCAAACGACCGCCATGGTCCTGTCTGAACTTATTTCAAACAATGATCTGGTGGACGAGGAAGAGGCGCTGGGCCTTGCCCCCGAACAGACGGGTCCGGCCAATATTGCCGGCCTGTCGCTGGTCAAGGGGCTGGCGAGCGGCAATGCTGTCTACCACCAGCCGCGCGTTACCATTGATCAGGTCATGGCCGACGACATCGAGGTCGAGCGGCAGCGTGTCTACCGTGCCTTCGACAAGATGCGCGAACAGATCGACAATATGGCCAGCAATGCCGAGTTTGGCGTGGGCGGAGAGCACGAGGAGGTCCTGAACACCTACAAGATGTTCGCCTATGACGAGGGGTGGGGCCGCCGGATCAACGAAGCAATCGATTCCGGCCTGACTGCAGAGGCGGCAATCGAGAGGGTTCAGCAGCGAACGCGGATGCGAATGCGCGAGATTGACGATCCGCTGCTGCAAGACCGGATGCACGATCTGGAAGATCTGGCGAACAGGCTGTTGCGGATTGTTTCCGGCCAGATGGGAACTGCCGCCACGCAGGGCCTTCGCGGCGACACAATCCTGATCGCGAAAAACCTCGGTCCGGCGGAACTGCTGGAATACGACAAGCGCAGGTTGAAAGGCGTGATCCTGGAAGAAGGATCGCTGACGTCACACGTGGTTATCGTGGCGCGTGCGATGGGAGTTCCGGTTCTGGGCCGTGTCCGCGGTCTGCGCGGGATCGTGCGCGAAGGCGACGAAATCCTGCTCGATGCGGAAAATGGAACTGCCACGGTCCGGCCTGCCCAACCGGTTGCAGACGCGTTCGAAACACGTTTCACCAAATCGCGCAAAAGGCAGGCCGATTACGCCAAGCTGCGCGATGTGGAGCCGTTCACCCGCTGCGGCACGCGCATTCAGGTGATGATGAATGCCGGCCTGCGCGAAGATATTTCCAACCTCAATCTGGTTGGCGCGGACGGGATCGGCCTGTTCCGCACGGAATTCCAGTTCCTGGTTTCCGCGACCCTCCCCCAGCGCGAACGCCAGTTTCGCCTGTACCGAGACGTGATCGACGCGGCGGGCGACCGCCCAGTGATTTTCCGGACTGTAGATATCGGCGGCGACAAGGCAGTGCCGTATCTTCGTTCAGGCGAAGCGGAGAATGACGAGAACCCTGCGATGGGATGGCGCGCACTGCGTCTTGCCCTGGAACGCGACGGTCTGCTCAAGGTACAGGCAAGGGCTTTGCTGGAAGCGGCATCGGGCAGATCGCTGTACGTCATGTTCCCGATGGTGTCGGAACCGTGGGAATTCGATGCCGCCAAGTCCGTTTTCGAAGATCAGCTGGCCTACCTGAAATCGCAGAAGAAAGTCTTGCCGGAGGCGATCCATTACGGAGCCATGCTGGAAGTTCCGGCGCTTGCCGAAGTGCTTGACCAACTGCTCCCGCGGATATCGTTCCTGTCTATCGGCACGAATGACCTGACGCAGTTCCTGTTCGCGGCAGATCGGGCCAATCCTAAGCTCGCTGAACGTTATGACTGGTTGAGCCCCGCTATCCTGCGGTTCCTGCGGCGTGTCTCGCTGGCTGCGGTCGGCCAGCCGGTCGATCTGGGGATTTGCGGCGAGATGGGCGGCAGGCAGTTGGAGGCATTGGCGCTGCTCGGCATCGGTTATCGCCGATTATCGATTACGCCGGTATCCATCGGTCCGATCAAGGAACTCGTACGGCAGGTCGATCTGGCCCAGATTACCGAGGCTATGAATGGCTGGCTCGCCCATCCGCCAGAGAACTTGCGCACCACTCTGGCAGAGTGGGCAGCAGAGCGCGGAATCTCCGTCGATTGACTTCGTCCTGCCTCTGGACCGGCTGGGCGAATTCCGAGGGTGGCGTCGCGGCAAGGTGCTTGACTCAGACGCGTCAGACCTATTCTCCTGCGTCAAAATATAAATCGGGTGGCAAGGACAATTAAATGAGTGACGAAGTAACTCTTCGTGATGAACAGCTCCCTTTGGAAGGTGCAGGGCAGAAACTTGCACGTGCACGGGAAGCTGCGGGCATGACAATCGATCAGGTCGCAGCAGAGACGCGCATTCCAGCGCGCCATCTGGAATCGATTGAGCACGGGGAATTTTCCGAACTTCCGTCGCGGGCCTACGCCATCGGATTCTCGCGCAATTACGCTCAGGCTGTCGGCCTCGATACCAATGAGATTGTAGACGAGGTCCGCGCGGAACTGGACAACGGTGTCTACCGTGAAAATGGTGCTACCGCCACCTATGAACCGGGTGATCCGGACCGTGTGCCCGGCAGGGGGCTGGCGTGGTTCAGCGCCTTTGCGGCAATCCTTCTGATTGTGGGCGGATTGGCCTTTTTCCGCGGATATATCTTCCCGGGTTCAGGCCCGGCGCCGCTGGTTGGCGAACAGCAGATTGCAGAAAATCAGGCACCGGCTGCTGCCACCGCCGCACCTGCGATCGCTGTTGCATCGACTGACCGGCGGGTGGTCTTCACGTCGCTGGAAGATGGCGTATGGGTCAAATTCTACGACGATGCGGGCGAACGCCTGATGGAAAAGCAGATGGCGGAAGGCGAACGATACGTCGTCCCAGCAGACGCGCAGGGGCCGCAGGTATGGACCGGACAGCCAGAAGCATTGAGGATTACCATCGGCGATACCGACATCGGTACCTTGTCTGACGAAAGCGAAATCCTCCGCGACATTGACGTTACGGCAGAGGCATTGCTGGCGCGTAACTCTGCTGAACCGGCTCCGGCCGACGATTCAGAGCCGCAGCTTAACTGACAATCTCCACCGATTTGGCCATCAATCGCCTCGACAAAGCGGGGCCGATGTTGCAGATTCTGCAAATATTCAGGCACACTCTGGTGTCATGACGCCAGATGACGATTTTAGACCGTACAGGAGCGTTCCATACCATGATCAGCCGTAGCAGCCGTGCAGTTTTCGCGGGCCTCGCGCTATTCGCAGTCGCTGGCACTTCCATGCCTGCTCTCGCACAGTCGAACGGCGACGAGGCGCGCCTGCGCAAGCTGGAATCCGAAGTCCGCGCGTTGCAGCGCAAGGTTTTTCCGGGCGGGGACGGGCGCTATTTCGAACCTGAGATTACCCGCGCGCCAGCGGCTGGCGGCACTGGCAACACGGCATCGACCACTGCCGTGACCGACATCCTCGTGCGCCTCGATGCGCTTGAGGCGCAGATTGCCAGCCTGACTTCGCAGACCGAAGAAAACACCAATGCAATCCTGCAACTGACCAACCGTATCGTTTCGCTCGAAACTACGCCGACGGCGGCGACTGCGGCCACGAGCGCACCGTCGAGCAATCTGTCCGCCATGACTGGCGGTGCATCGGATGATGGCGATGACGACAAGGCGCAACCGGCTGCTGCGCCCAGCGCCAGCCGCCTTGCCGCTGTTCAGGAAATCGCCAAACCGCAGACAGATGACGCTGCCGACGATGAATATTCTTACGGGTACCGCCTGTGGAATGCGGGTTTCTATCCCGAGGCGCAGCAGCAATTGACCAAGTTCGCGAACGAGTATCCCAACCATTGGCGCAGCACTTATGGCCGCAACCTTCTTGGCCGGGCGTATCTGGACGATGGCAAGCCAAGCGAGGCCGCGCCGTGGTTCCTTCGCAACTACCAGGCTAACAAGCAGGATGCCCGGGCGCCCGACAGCCTGCTGTATCTGGCGGAGAGCATGATTGCGCTGAAAGATACAAACCGCGCCTGCATCGCGCTGGCGGAATTCGGCGATACATATCCGGCACTCGCATCAGGCCGCTTGAGCAATCAGTATCAGGCGAACCGGTCCAAGGTGACTTGCAATTGATAGCGGCGCCAGGCCGCCTCAACTTGACCCGAAACTGATCGAACGTTTTCGGGGCGATGCAGATCGCCTCTGGCCAGCTGGGGAAAAGCTCGGTGTAGCTGTTTCTGGCGGGCCCGACAGCATGGCTTTGTTGCTGCTGGCCAACGCTGCAAGGCCAGGCATGGTCGAGGCAGCGACCGTCGATCACCGGCTGCGTGAAGAAAGCGCAGCCGAGGCTGCGATGGTCTCCGATCTTTGCAAGATCCTCGGCGTGCCGCACCGGACGCTGCCTGTCGATGTTGCCGCAGGCAATTTGCAGGCAGAGGCGCGAAATGCCCGCTACGGTGCGCTGGACAGGTGGCTTGCCGAACAGGATCTGCCGACCCTTGCAACCGCGCACCATGCCGATGACCAGGTCGAAACCTTCCTTATGCGGCTTAATCGCGGCAGCGGGGTTGCGGGCCTTTCGGGCATTCGGCCCTCGGGCAATGTGCCCGGGGGATCGCATCGATTGATCCGGCCGCTATTGGCATGGCGCAAGCGAGAACTGATCGAATTGCTAGAAAATGCCGGTGCCGATTTCGCCCGGGACCCGTCCAATCGGGATCAGGCATTCGACAGGGTGAAACTGCGCGAAAACCTGACCGATGCTGGCTGGCTGGACATCGGCGCGATAGCGAAAAGCGTGACCCATCTCGCTGAAGCGGATGCCACAATTGAATGGATGGCCGCGCATGAATGGGCAGGCCGGGTGAAGCGGATCGGGCGCAAATATGTCTATCGGCCGGCTGCGCCGCGCACGGTGCGGTTGCGCGTCGTTTCGCGCATTATCGAGGAATTGGGCGGTGATCTGCCCGGTTCGGGGCCGCGCGGGTCGGACATTGCGCGTCTGCTGGACCGGCTTGAGGCAGGGGAGCAGGCGAACCTAGCCGGCGTGCTTGCATCAACCGTTGGCGATGCGTGGCGGTTCGAGCCGGAGCCGCCGCGAAACACCGCAAGCCAGCCTTGATCAGATAATCGAATCGCCCATGCCGATGCGTTTGCCGCGGGTGATGATGACCTTGTCGCCCTTCTTGGCGATGGCGAATACCTTGGCCGCGAAATCGTCTGGAGTTCCGATGCAGCCATGGCTGGCATAGCCGTTCTCAACCTGTGACCCATGGATCGCAACGCCGTCTGTCGTCAGGAACATCGAATACGGCATTGGCGCGTTGTTATACTTCTCTGAAACATTGTGGCGCATCTTGTAGCGGATCGGGAACGTGCCGAGCGGCGTTGGATGCTCGTCGGTGCCTAGCAACACAGCTGACGCGCCGATTTCGTAGCCGCCACGAAATACCGAAAGCACTCTGGCATCGAGGTCGACAGTCATGACCAACGGCCCATCAGGCACGCCTTCGTCATCCCAGTGCCATTCGCCATATTTGATCGGGCCGGAAATCGGCAGGATGCGCTTGATTACGAAGGTGTCATCGGTGTCTTGCGCGACTTGTTGGACCGTGGGTTCTGCGGTGGTTGCGATGCCCTGCTTTTGCGCGATCTCATCAGCCTGAACCGTCTCTTCTGCTGGAATGGCTTCTTCCAGCGCCGGAGCATCCTGAGAGTTGTCGCCTGTCACCAGACCGCTGGCAAGCGTCGTCCCGCCGAGTAGCAACACCAGCGCGGCAGTTGCGCCGCCAATCCATTTCACCATTGGTTCCATGACTTCCCAATGCCAGAAAGCGAGAATTTCCGCCAGCGTGCGCTCCGGTCTGTCTCTTTGGGGGACAGGCGGCGCGGCCGAGTTAACGGCAGAGGGGTATCAGCCGTGCGCGCCAAATTCATTGGCGATAGCCGTGCCGATCCGCAGGCTGAGCCCGTATGCCCGTTCCAGCGGGTCAATATAATCGCGCTGGATCACGGTGTATCCTTCGCCGTCACCATCGGGGTAATCGCTTGGTTCATCGACGGTGAAATCCTCCAGCCCCGGAAAGCTCGTTGGATAGGCGCGGCGCAGCTGCGCCAGTGCATCGTCGACACGCAGGGTGAAAACCATCTCCAGCACATCGTCGCGGCTGATGTCGTTTGCGCGGCTGAACGCCGGAATCGAGACAGCCTTGATAAACATATGCTGGAGCAGGGTGAGCCGCAGGGCCTGCAATGCCCCGATCGAACGGCGGACATTCTCGCGGTTTTCCAGCGGTGCCTCGTCCGGGATCATGTCCAGCAGGCGGTGGAGTTTCAGCGCATCGACCCGCAGGCGGGATGCCAAACGGCGAAAAGTGCCGGTACGGTCATCCTTGGTGAGGTATTCCGCCAATGCCTCGCACGCGTCGGACAGGTGTTTCTCCGTGCCGCGATACGGGCGGCTTGCCCAATAGGCCGAATTGAACAGTTCGCCGAATGCAGCGACAGTCTTGATACTGGCGAGTGCGTTCGATGCACGCACAAGCCGGATCAATTGCCGCCCGCGCTCGCTTTCCTGAAGCAATTGAGCGACGTCTTCGTAATTGCCGTCTGCCGCGCTGCCGACACCGGAAATCACGTTGACCGGATAGCCAAGCTGCTGAAGCACCGCATTATGCGGGATTGCCCTGATCTGGCGCAGGTTCATATCGCGGTCCGCGCTCAGGTCAGACTGGCGGCGCGAGACGCGGCTACCGGTCGAATTGAGCAAGCCAAGGCCGAACGCGGTCAGCGCCCGGCTGTAGGTCTGGCTTTCGAGATGGTCGCGCTGATGTTTGCGAACCGCGCGGTAGAAATCTAGGCTGAGATCGGTGCGGCGGTAGAACGGATCGGTTGGCGCGTCAGGATCGGTCGCCGATGGATTGAGCGCCGCGATCCGCGTCAGGGTTGCGAGCGCCAGTTCGGCGGTGGCGAAATGCAGATAGCCGTCGCCTCCCTGAAAGCTGACTTCGGGCTCCAGCCGAATGCCGGCGCGGACGAACCTGCGCCGTGTCCACGGGCTGAGCGGCCAGGCGAGCCGATCTGCGAACCCGCCGGGATGCGCGCCGCGGCCCATGCTTTCGCCGTGAGTGTTGAAAATCAGCGCTGCAACATCGGTCAGCCCGTTGTCACGCATAGCGTCAGCCATGCGCCCTTGCAGACGCTCAATGGCGAGGCTTGCCGGGATCTGTCCCACGAAACGGCCAGCATCGGAAAACCCGGTCTGGATCGCAACGCGGCCGCGTTTGCGGGCATATTCCTGATAGGTTTCTTCCGCCAACAGGGCGTCTAGGAAACGGCCTCCATGTTCCAGCGCACTCTCGGTCTCAAACAGCGGAGAGACATCGACCTTGTCCTCGATCCCGAACAAGCGGGAGAAATACAGGGCCGCCAGAATCGTCGAAGGTTGTTCGCATTCTGCGATCAGCATCCGGATCGGCGCATCGCCGTCGATGTGGTGAATGACCTGCGCCATGGCCAGGAACTGGCGGATCGCGGTGCTACTCTCGATCGCCAGGGCAGCGAAATTGGACCGCAGCGGCTCAACCTTTTTCAGCAGGTCGCGCAGCGTTGCCATCGCGCCCTTGCTGCTGAGGTCGAGCGTGTTGTCAGGATCGATCCGCCGGCGAATGGCGTTGTGCAACTGGCTGGAATTAACCCGGAAGTGGATCCAGCCCATACCAAGCCCGTCTGCACGCATAGCGGCAGCCAGCGTCTTCAGCTGGATCGCGCGTGCCGGCTCCGCACCGACAGCCTCTGCCTCGAGCAAGTCGATAATCGAGGTAAGCGACAGCAATTTGGACGGATGGTCCGCAGTCAGCGTGTTTGCCGCCTGCGACAGGGCCGCGGGTTCCGACAGGTCCTGCCGGAAATCTTCGGCGCGTTCGGCTGAATAATCCGCTGCATTGCGTAGCGTTTCCAGCAGACGATGGTCGGCGTCTATCTGTTCCAGAGAAGCGACATAGCGCGACAGTCTTTGAGCTTTCTCAGCCAGGCGGAAACCGATGGAATCGAACCATTTGATGTCGGTCCGGCCGTCCATGTCATAGCCGACCCAGCTGGCGAAGCGGAAGGGTAGCGGTTCGGCGGCATACCATTTGCCCGGCCATTGTTTCTGCGCCTGTTTCAGGGCGTTTGCGACCATCCGGTCGCGTGCATCCTGAGCGTTGGCAATCGCGCGCATGGCCCGGCCATGTTCGTAGATCAGGGTGATTTCCGGACGTTCGGTGTGCGCGGCGCAGGCGGCGTCGCCGATTTCGCCTTCGCTGCTGGCAGAAGTGGCTACCGCATCGCTCTGGTCCGGCGTCAGCAGGAATGTGGGGTGCGCGGTGAAAACCGCATGCAAGCTGGGGTTTTCCCACCGCGCGCGGAAAGCGTCGAAGTCGCTCAGTTCGCACATTTCTGACAAGACCGCGTCGTTGGCGTCAGGCGAAACGGGCGCGAGGTTCCGGCGCAGGCGGCTCGCGCGGCTTTTCAGCGACTGGCATTCCAGCTCGGCGATCATGCTTTCGATATCATCCAGCGAAAGATCGCCCGACTCCAGCTGCCGTGAAAGGTCCAGGGAAAGCTGAAAAACCGGATTGAACAGCGGCGTTTCGCGTGTTTTCTCGTGCAGTTCGCTCAGCCGCTGGGTCAGATCGTCGACGGTCCGGGTAATCATAGTGCAGCGGCCTCTTTCGCCATGGCTTCGATCTTCGCCTGATCGGGCGTGCCTTTGGGGGCGACCCAGCTACCGCCGACGCACAGAACCGGATCGAAGGCCAGCCATTCGGCTGCGTTTTGCAGGCTGATCCCGCCGGTCGGGCAGAATTTGCACTGCCCGAAAGGAGCGGCCAGAGCCTTCAACGCGGGCAGGCCGCCTGCCGCCATTGCAGGGAAGAACTTGAAATGGGTCAGCCCCAGATCCAGCCCGCGCATAATGTCACCCGCAGTGGCGGTGCCGGGCAGAAAAGGGATTTCGTGGCGGATTGCAGCACGTGCCAGTGTGTCAGTCAGGCCGGGGGACACGATAAACTCGCTGCCCGCATCGATCGCGTCTTCCAGTTCTTCCTGATTGGTGACCGTTCCGGCCCCGACGATAGCGCCGGGCACCTGTTTCATCGCGCGTATCGCGTCGAGCGCAACCGGCGTGCGCAGCGTGACCTCCAGCGCGCGCAAGCCGCCAGCCACCAGTGCCTCTGCCAAAGGAACCGCATGATCGAGGTCTTCGACCACGATAACAGGTACAACCGGCGCGGTGCGCATGATGGTTTCGATATCGCTCAATTGGTTTCTCCAGTGTGTTCTGATGCAAACGCCGCGGCCGCGCCGAACAGGCCGGGCTGGGGGTGCACGATGAGTTTGACGGGCATCGCGGCCATCATGCTTTCAAACCGCCCCTTGGCGCGAAAGCGTTCGGCAAAGCCGGAAGCGAGCAATGTCTTGCGGATGCGGTAGCCAAGCCCGCCTGCGATCACGACACCCTTTGCGCCGTGGGCCAAAGCCATGTCGCCGGCGACACTGCCGAGCGACAGACAGAAACGGTCGACCGCTGCGGCGGCGAGGCTGTCCGACCCGTCCTGTCCGCGCGTCCAGATGGCAATGTCGTCTTCATCGGCAACCGGTTTGCCCTCCATCGCGGCGAGCGTCTGGTAAATGTCGGAAATTGCCGGGCCTGCAACGACGCGTTCCACCGATACGCGGTTGTGGCGTTTGCGCAGCCTGGCGAGGATCGCGTCCTCGATACTGTCGAGCGGGGCGAAATCCACATGGCCGCCTTCGGTCGCCGACACCCGGTAGGTGCCATTTGCCTCGCGGTAGAGATGCGCCACCCCGAGGCCTGTGCCGGGGCCAAGCACGGTCAGCCGGCCGGTCGCGGGCAGCGCTTCTTCTGGTCCGGTGAGGTGAATGAACTGTTCTTCCGGTGCACGGGCCACGGCATGGGCCACTGCTTCGAAATCGTTGACGATTGTGAAGCGGTCCACACCGAGCTTCTCCTGAACCAGCGCCGGGCGGATGATCCAAGGGTTGTTGGTAAAGCGGATGACATCGCCGCCCACGGGTCCGGCAATCGCCATCGACACCGCGCGGGGCAAGGTGCCGCCCTTGCGCTCGCGGAAATCTTCCCACGCGGTCTGGAAGCTGGCGTGATCATCCGTATGCAGCGTTTCCGGTTCTTCCATTGTGATGGCGCCATCATCTTCGATGCGCGCAATCGCGAACCGGGCGTGCGTTCCGCCGATATCAACCGCGACCAGATCCATTGCCATTCCCCCTTACAATCCGGCCATTGCCAGCATTGACGATCCGCCGCGTTCGGCCCCGTCGGCATTTGCACGGAACATCGCGAACAGTTCGCGGCCCACGCCCTCAGATGGCTGCGGGTTATGGGCCGCCTCCCGTGTGTCCAGATCTGCGGTTGTGCTGAGTGTACCGGTCTTGGCGCATAGCCGCACCACATCGCCATCGCGCAGCTTGCTGAGCGGGCCGCCGCCAAGTGCCTCAGGCGTGCAATGGATCGCCGCCGGCACCTTGCCGCTGGCACCCGACATCCGCCCGTCTGTGACCAGTGCAACGCGGTATCCGCGGTCCTGCAACACGGCGAGCGGCGGGGTGAGCGAGTGAAGTTCGGGCATCCCGTTCGATCGCGGCCCCTGAAACCGCACGACGACCACCACGTCGCGGTCCAGTTCGCCGGTCTTGAACGCGGCGGTCACATCGGCCTGGTTCTCGAACACGCGGCACGGTGCCTCGATGGTGTAGCGATCCTCGGAAACCGCGCTGGTCTTGAAACAGGCGCGGCCCAGATTGCCTTCCACCAGCTTCATGCCGCCATCGGGCAGGAAGGGGGCGGATGCAGGGCGCAGCATTGTGTCATCACCGCTTTCGCCAACTGCGCGCCAGACCAGATCGTCTCCGTCGAGGCCCGGCTCGTTCGCGTAATCGCCCAGATCGCCCCGGCCAACGGTCATCACATCGCGGTGGGCAAGCCCCGCCTCCAGCAATTCGCCGATCACGTAGCCCATGCCGCCAGCATCGTGAAAATGGTTCACATCGCCTGCACCGTTTGGATAGACGCGGGCCAGCAGCGGGACCGCCGCTGATAGTTCGGACAGATCGGTCCAGTCGAACTGGACCCCCGCAGCGCGCGCCATGGCGGGAATGTGGATCGCATGATTGGTCGATCCGCCGGTTGCCAGCAGGCCTACCGCAGCGTTGATAATCGCCTTTTCATCGACGCATCGGCCCAGCGGGCGGTAATCATCGCTGTCGATGCCGATCTCCGCCACGCGAACAACCGCCTCTCGGTCCAAGGCCTGGCGCAGCTTGGTCCCCGGCTGGATAAAGGCGGAACCCGGGATATGCAGGCCCATCATCTCCATCATCATCTGGTTGGAGTTGGCAGTGCCGTAGAACGTGCAGGTGCCGGGGGAATGATAGCTGCCAAGCTCGCTTTCCAGCAATTGTGCACGGGTCGCCTTGCCCTCTGCATAAAGCTGGCGTGTTTCCTGTTTCTGTTTGTTCGAAATACCGCTGGGCATCGGGCCGCTGGGCACGAAAATCGCGGGCAGGTGGCCGAAACGCAGAGCACCCATCAGCAGTCCGGGCACGATCTTGTCGCAAATCCCGAGCATCAACGCGCCGTCATACATCGCGTGGCTCAGCGCCACCCCGGTGGACAGCGCGATCACATCGCGGCTGAACAGCGACAGTTCCATGCCGGTTTCGCCCTGCGTCACACCGTCGCACATGGCAGGCGTCGCGCCGGCCACCTGCGCGGTCGCGCCGACTTCGCGGGCGTATATTTTCAACCGCTCCGGATAACGGCCATAGGGCTGATGCGCGGAAAGCATGTCGTTATAGGAACTGACAATGCCGATATTGGGGCCGCGATGGGCCATCAGCGCTTTCTGGTCTTCCAGCGCGCCGGCATAGGCATGGGCGAGATTGGAGCATGAAACCTGGCTGCGATCCGGCTGGTTGTCAGCCTCGCGCCGGATCAGCTCGAGATAGCGGCTGCGGCTGTCTTTCGAGTTGGCGATTACCCGCTCTGTCACGCGGTGCAGCACATCGCTCAGATTACTCATTCCACGTTACTCCGTCGCGTTCGGCAAGCGCGATGGCCGCGCTCGGCCCCCAGCTGCCAGCGGTATAGGTCTTGGGCACGACGCCGTTTGCCGACCATCCGGCGCGAATGGCGTCGATCCACTCCCACTGCGCCTCAACCTCGTCGCGGCGTACGAACAGCGTCTGGTCGCCTTCGATCAGGTCGAGCAGCAGCCGTTCATAGGCGATGCGGCGGTGCTGTCCGACAAACGCATCGGGCATGGCGATATCCAGCGGGACGGAACGCAGGCGGATGCCTTCACGGTCCAGACCGGGGACCTTGGCCATCAGGTTCAGCGAAATATTCTCTTCCGGTTGAATGCCGATCACCAGACGGTTTGGTTCCATCCGGGCGCCTTTTTCGGCAAAGATCGAATGCGGAACGCAGCGGAACTGGACGACGATTTCCGTGCGGCGCTGCGGCAGACGTTTGCCGGTCCGCAGGTAGAACGGCACGCCTTTCCAGCGCCAGTTATCGACATGACCCTTGATCGCGACAAAGGTTTCGGTGTCCGAATCCTTGCCCAGTTCGTCGTCATATCCGGGCACGGCCTGACCGCCGATAGCACCGGCGCGGTATTGGCCGGTGACGGTTTCATTGCCCGACACCGCGCGCAGTGACCGCAGGACCTTGACCTTTTCATCGCGGATCGCAGTCGCATCAAAATCCGATGGCGGCTCCATCGCGACCAGCGCCAGCAATTGCAGCATATGGTTCTGCACCATGTCGCGGATCGCACCGGCATCGTCGTAAAATGCAACCCGGCCTTCCAGCCCGACCGTTTCGGCAACGGTGATCTGGACGTGTTCGATATGCGCGGCGTTCCACAGCGGTTCGAACATGATGTTCGCAAACCGCAGGGCGAGCAGGTTCTGGACGGTTTCCTTGCCCAGATAATGATCGATGCGGAAAATCTGGTCTTCCTCGAACGCGCTGGCAACGGCATCGTTGATCTCGCAGCTCGATCCCAGATCGGTGCCGAGCGGTTTTTCAAGACACATACGCACTGTCTTGCCGTCCAGCCCGGCGTGCTGCAGCCCCTTGATTGTCGGTTCGAACAGGCTGGGCGCGGTCGAGAGGAAAATCGCCAGGCCGCGTGCCGGCGTACCGACTTTCCTCGCCAGATCATCAAACCCGTCCAGCGTGGTTGCATCCAGCGTCTGATAGCTCAACCGGTTCAGGAAATCGGCCATGCCCCCGCGGCGATCGGCAGGCAGATATTTTTCCAGCGCTTCGCGGGCAAAGGCGCGAAATTCGCTGTCGCTCATTTCTGAACGGGCGGTGCCGATAATCTTTACATCGGGCGCGATCAGTTCATCTGCATGAAGCGCGCATAGCGACGGCAGCAACATTCGCTGGGCAAGGTCGCCGGTCGCTCCGAACAGTAGCAGGCGGTCTGCGGTGAAGCTCATGCGTGCATTTCTCCCAAGACGCTTGTCCCTCCAAAGCGTTGCATTTCATGCGGCTGTAGCATCCGCTGCCTTGCCATGCACCCCGGCATGGGGCGATTGGCAATCGTATTCATCAGCGCGCGTCAGATGACGCCGCGCATCAGGATTGGGTTACTGCGACTTCCTTGCATTGAAAATCTGCCGCCCCGAAACTGGTCATGAAACTGACATCGGCGGCATCGCGGCCGACCCCGATTTTCACGATGTCTTCCGCATTGGCCATGTTGGTTGCATCGATCAGATACCACGCGCCGCCGCCGGGCGTTGTTGGGTCCGACAGGAATACCTCGGCCACGGCATGGAAATCCTGCGGCGTCACTTGCGGTGCAAAACAGCTGACGAACCGCGCCGGGACTGCGCTGGCTCGGGCCAGCGTCACCATCACATGCGCGTAATCGCGGCACACGCCGCGCCGTTCGATAAAGCTGTCGACCGCAGTGGTGGAAGCGTTCGAGCTTCCCGGCGCGTACGTAAAGTTGGATGAAATCCAGTCGTGCATCGCCATGATCTGCGCACCGCCGGTAAGCCCGCCAAATTCGTCATGAACAAAACTCTGCATCCTGTCCGCCTGGCAATAGCGGGAATCGAACAGGTATTTGACCGCCTCGGCAGGCAATTCATGCGGCGGGACCCGTTTCAGGCTGCTGACCGGACTGAGCAACCGGTCCAGCTCAACCTCGCTGGCATAATCCACTTCGAACCGGCCATCGACACGCAGCCAGATCCGTTCACCGATGTCGTCCCCGGCTGAAACCCTCGCACAGTGATCCGCATCGGACATGGTCGTGCGTGCCGAGATCAGGCGCTGCTCGGGGATCGCCGCCGCCTCGAACTGGAGGAGGATGTCGATCGGCTCTGCCGTTTCGAACGCGAATGAAGCTGAAATGGAAATGGGCATGGTATGATAACGCTCGGCAAGGGGTGGGGTTTCAGATTGTTTTTTATGGTGTTTTAGGCGGTAGAGGGGTTAACGTATCAACATGAAGCAACTGAAACTGTTTGTCGCAGCCTGGGCGTTAGTGGGTTTTCCTGTCTTGGCCCAGCCATCCGAAAGCCCGGCAGAGATCAATGCATCCAATATGACTGACGCGGAACTGTTCGCGGCATTGGATGACCGTGAGAAGCCCTGGTATAGCAATTCATGCTCTATTGGCGTGCCTGTATTTTCGGAACTTGATCGCAGAATGCCAGATCCGGCGCGGTTCAAACACGGCCTGGTATATTCAGAAGCGCTTTGTGCCAGTGAGAGAGATGATTACGAACTGGGCGCCCGCAAGGTGGCCGAACTGGAAAAGATCGCCCCTGACGCAGATTACACCGACCTTGCCCTGTATTTCGAGGGCAAGACGGGAAATGCGCAAGCCGTGCTGGACCGGTTTCGTTCACTGAGTGACGCACAACTCGCAGAATTGGGTCGGGACCGGTTCTGGGCCAGTGTGCGAATGCTGCGGGAAAAGGGACGTATCGAGCAGTTCGAAGATCAGGCTTTGCAATGGTTTTCGGACGGGAAACTTGCGGTTTTTCCATCCGAGCTGGAGGGCGGTATTGTTTCCAACGCTCTGGACGCGGCAGTCCGTCAAGAAAAGCTAGAGCAGGTTGACGGTCTCTTGCGGCTGATCCGGGATCCACGCAGCTACATCGACCTACTGGCTAATCGCAAATACGAACTGATTTGGCCGAGGATCGAAGAACGAGCAGGGCCAAATCTGAAACCGATCAGCGAAGAGTATTCTTTCTGGGCCGAGGCGCGGCTGGAGAATAACGAATCGGACAGAGATCGATTTTCCGATGCTGCACATGGCCTGTATTTTGAAGGGCGGTATGAAGACGCCATCGCGCTCGCGCAGAAATGGCGTGAGAGGAACGGCACCCTCAAGAACATCGAAGAAGGGGACGGGTGGGCCCTCAATATCCAGGCTTATGCATATGATGCGATTGGCCAGCGGGCCAAGGCCGATGCCGTGTTCGACGATCTCGCAGGATTGGACCCTGACGCGAACCCTTGGGTGGTGAGCTTTGTCATCAATCGCGCATCACGCCTGATCGGTCACGATCGATGGGAAGACGGGCTGGCGGCCAACGCGCTGGCGGGGCAGGTGGCGGGGAATTACGGGTCCCAATTCGCGAAGATGATCATCGCCAGAAACAATGTCTGCGCGCTCCAGAACCTTGGCCGGGCGGACGAGATTGACGGGGATCTGGAATTCCTTCGAAACAATTGGGAAGTTTCTCAAAGCCTTGCTGCTCAGGCTTTGCAATGTGCCGGCCAGAATGAAGAAGCCGCACGGGTGCTTCAATCCGCACTGGCTGATGATCGATATCGCGAAACGGCGATCGGTGCACTGCAACCAAAGAAATTCGAGCTATTCTACACGCCGTCCAATTTGCCTCAAAACGAGGAGCTGCTTTCGCAATTCCCGGAACTGCGCGCGGATCTAGTTAGGTACGGACGGGTAATTCCTGACGAATTCACGCCGATAGCGTTCTTGAGCAGAAAGAATGCAAGCCAGATACGGTAGCCATCCAGCAGGCTGACGGTTTCGCCTGCAGCCTGCTTGGCCATTTTGGCTGAAAAAATTCAGCAAAAGCACAGATTTGTACCAGATGGGACATTCGCCGGAAGGCCGGCACGACCTATCCGGCAGCCCTCAACTCCAAACGAGGGATCGTATCATGACGAAAGCAATCTGGACGGCGGTAGGCCTTGCTCTAGCCGCAACGACATTCAGCGCACCTGTGCACGCCGGACCGTTCGACAAGCTGAAAAGCAAAGTCAAAAAAATCGAAAAGAAGGCGAAGGAAGTCGAGCAGACTGCAGCTCAGGCCGAGGATATCGTTGAAACCGTAAGCGGCAAGAAGCGACGCGGCAGTTCGAGGCGGGCAGGCGTCGGCCGTTCCGCCGATGGTTCCTATTGCAATGCCAATCTTGGCAGCAATTCAAATTCGCCATGCAGCGCCCGTGCGCCAGATCATGTCGGCGGGGCAGGCCCGGTTCCTGCCAAGTTCACCGGACAGCTCAATTGCGCAAACCTGGGTATTGGCAATGCTTTCGTCGGACGCGACGGCAAATACACTTTCAGCAAAGGCATCAGCACGGAAGAGCGTTCCGGACTGATAGAGCGCCGCGACGTTCAGGCGACCAATGGCTGTCTTTATTCCGGCCTGGCTGTTGGCGACGTGCTGTATGTTGAGGTCGACAAGGCGAAGTACGACAAGCATGCCTATAGCATCCAATGCGTATCTTATGACGGTTCGGAACAATTGGACAATGTGAACGGCCCGCGCATCAACAATTACAAGGGCAAGGATGTGATGCTGCATACCGGCCATTCGTTCGGCTATGAACCGACCGCGACCGGCAGCAATTCGCAGCGCTCTGGCGCCTATGACGCACTGTTGAACAAGCGCGGCCGCACGATGCTGACATTCAACTTCGGCGCTCTTCACACGGACAAATCCGGCACCGATTTCTTCTGCCAGTGGTTCAACGACAAAACCGGCAAGAGTGCGCTGGCCGTTGCCTATCGCCGCGGTCCCCAAGGTTAAAAGTTAGGTGCGGCGGGATGCGATCCCAAAGTCTTTTTCCGTCGCACCGCCCCCATTCAGACAAAGGAATACCTTTATGCGTTTCACCGCAATTCTCGGCGCAATCGCGCTTTCAGTCGGCACTGCCCCTGCAGCCTATGCTCAGTCCAGTTCTTCCGAAGTGACCAAGGATGGTTCCTGCCCGAAAGGTTTCAAGGCCAGCGGTTCCAGCTGCAAGTCCAGCTCGCAGGTCGCAATCGTCAAGCTTGGCTCCTGCCCAACCGGGTTCAAGGCTTCTGCAAACTACTGTGTCGGTGACCGCGGGGACCATGCTGAAGTGCGCAGCGGCAGCTGCCCTTCAGGCCTGAAAGCTTCGGGCAAATACTGCGTCAAATAAGGTTCCTGATGTCGTGACCCCATCAGGCCGACCTGGGCTGCGTTCTTGACGGAACGCGGCCCTTTTTTCATTAATCATCGAACCTTAGCGCGATTGTCACCGATTGATCTTATGCGCAGATGCGAGGTGCTGCCGGTCGCAGCAGAGGCAGCGAAAATGAATTGGGATAAATGACCGAAGCTACGCGAGATCGGATGCTGCAGGACGTTGTGGCAAAAGCCTATGCGGCCATCGCATCGCCAGAGGAGTTTGTGGAACTGCTCCATGAAGTCGTGGCGGCTGAAGGAGAATTGAAGCAGATATCGGGACCAATCGACATGCATTTCGAAAATGCCGAGAGCATTCTCGACAAAATGTATCCGTTGAGAAGTTCCGATTTTGCAGGCCTGACCACAGTACAGTCACAGCCGCTGGATTGCGATCTGGCTATCGACCGGGATTTTCGCGTTGTCGCGGTGAACCCAAAACTTTTTCCAACCGGCGAACTCGCGGTGGGGCAACCTATTCCAGACTGGCTGTTTAACCACCTGACTGACAAAGAAGACAAGGAGCGGCTACGCTGCTCAAATGCAGGCGGGGATGCCGGTTTCATCCAGCTGCACACTTCGGCTGAAGATGAAAAGGGGCGCTGGTTTTCGATCGAAACGGACACTTCCGGTGAAGTGCCGATTAACTCTTTTACCGTGGTGCGCCTTCGCTGGAGCGAACGCAGTGCAGAGGCATTTCAACGCGCGCTGAAGCTGACAGGCACTGAAATCGCCTTGACCAGGCACCTCGTCGAAGGCGGCAGTGTGCGCGAATTCGCCGAAGCTCGCGGCCGTTCGATCGGAACCGCTCGAAACCAGTTGAAGGCACTTCAGAGAAAGCTGTCGATCGGGTCAAAAGAGGATCTGCTCCTTCTCTATGCAGGTTTTGTCCATTCGCTGGAGCTGCCGGATCATTCTGCCGCGCCGGTCGATCATGTTTGCGAAAACATCTTTACCGCAGCGGATGGCAGCAAGATTGCGTGGGAAGAATTTGGCGACCCAGAAGGCAGGCCGGTGCTGTTCTTTCACGCACTGGAAGGTCCGCTTGTTACAAACCGGGTTGCCGATGCAGCTGTGAACGCAGGCCTCCGGTTCATCGCGCCATGGCGTCCGTTTTATGGCGCAACCACAGGCACCAAGCCAAGCACTGACAGCCCACGCCAATTTGCCTCCAGAATGCCGGAATTTCTCGAACATATCGGTGCTGTGCGCCCGGTTTGTGTGGGCACGCAGGCCGGCACCCCTTTTTTGCTGGCAATGGCGCAGCTTGGCCCCGAACGCATTCAGGCAGCTTTGCTTGTGGGGCCATTCATGCCGATTGCAAAGCATTCGGATTATGGTTTCTTGCCAGCAAGACAGAGAGTGCATTTTCGAATTTCGCGAATGGCGCCCGGTCTGGCCAGAGTTTACATGCGAGCTATGCTCGCCAGCATGGGAACCGGCGATTTTCATCGCTTTGTAGACGATTATTACGAAGCGTGTCCGCGCGAACTCGAAACGGTGCGTGACCCCGAAGTGGTCAGGAGGTTCCGTTTGGCAGCCGGTTACGGCCTGAAATTCGGTCCGGACGGAGCGATCGACACCATGCTCAACTGGAGCAGCGACTATTCAAGCTCATTCGCCGGCTTGCGGGTTCCGTTTACAATTCTGGTCGGCGACAATGACAGCAACGCTCCGCCCGATTTTGTGGCGATGTCGTGTGCCCGGCTTGGCTTGGAAAATGCAAAAATCATCGACGATGCGGGCAGTTTCCTCATGCAGGATCAGCCAGCGATCGTCATGGAGCAAATACGGCAGCAATTCTGACGGCCGCAGCCGTCCGCGTGCCGCTCTAGACCTACTTTATGCGGGCACGCCAAACAGATCGTGCGCGTCGGCGTCTTCTACCGTCACATCTACGAAATCGCCTACTTTCAGCGTGGTGGCCACGTTACGCAAATAGACGGCGCCGTCGATTTCAGGAGCGTCTGCCTGGCTGCGGGCGGTGGCTCCGATATCGCCATCTTCGTCCGGCTCGCCAACTTCGTCCACGATCACCTGAATGACCTTGCCGACCTTGGCTTGCAGTTTCGCCGCGCTGATGCGTTCAGTGACTTCCATCACGCGGGCGAAGCGTTCTTCCTTGATTTCTTCCGGCACATGATCGGGCAGGGCATTCGCCTGGGCACCTTCAACCGGTTCGAACCGGAATGCGCCCACGCGGTCGAGCTGGGCCTCCTCCAGCCAGTCGAGCAGGTAACGGAAATCGTCCTCTGTCTCGCCGGGGAAGCCGACTACGAAGCTGGACCGGATCGCGATTTCCGGGCAAATTTCGCGCCAGCTTTCCAGTCGTTCCAGCACTTTTGCTTCGTTGGCGGGACGTTTCATCGCTTTCAGCACCTTGGGGCTGGCATGCTGGAACGGGATGTCGAGATAGGGAGTCAGCAGCCCCTCCGCCATCAGCGGGATCACCGCGTCAACGTGCGGGTATGGATAGACATAGTGCAGGCGGGTCCACGGCGTCTCGCCTTCAGGCGTTCGCAGCTGGCCCAGTTCCCGTGCCATGTCGGTCATGTGGGCGCGGACCTCGCGGCCTTTCCAATCGCGCGGCTCGTGCCGGGTGTCGACGCCGTACGCGCTGGTATCCTGGCTGATCACCAGCAGTTCCTTGGTGCCTGCAGCGACCAGTTTTTCCGCCTCGCGCAGAACCGCATCGATCCGGCGGCTGGCGAGTTTTCCGCGCAGGTCCGGAATGATGCAGAAGGCGCAGGAATGGTTGCAGCCCTCTGAAATCTTCAGATAGCTGTAATGCCGCGGGGTCAGCTTGATATCGGTATCGGACGGCTGCGGAATCAGGTCGACAAACGGACCTTGTGACGGCGGTGCATGGGTGTGCACGGCCTCCACAACCTGTTCATATTGATGCGCGCCCGTAACGGCGAGCACCTGCGGATGGGCTGCGCGGATCGCGTCCGCTTCCTCGCCCATGCAACCGGTCACGATCACGCGGCCATTTTCGGCGATCGCCTCGCCAATGGCTTGCAGGCTTTCTTCCTTCGCGCTGTCGAGGAAGCCGCAGGTGTTGACCAGCACCACGTCTGCGCCGGCATAATCGGGCGACATGGCATATCCATCGGCGCGGAGCCGGGTCAGGATGCGTTCGGAATCGACCAGTGCCTTGGGGCAGCCGAGGCTGACCATGCCGATCTTTTTGGCTTCAGGGAGAGTTGTTGCGGTGTTCATGATTGCGCGGCCCTCTACACCCACAGCGCGCTTTGCGCTATCCCCTGTGCAACGGGACGCACCTGAGAGGGGAAATCGAAATGGGTAATGTCAATCTGCTGGCTGTGTTTCTGGCCGCCGCTGCTTTCTTCATCGTGGGGGCAATCTGGTATTCGGCTTTCTTCGGCAAGGTCTGGCAGCGAGAGGCTGGGCTGTCCGACGAACAGATAAAGTCAGGCAATGCAGCGCTGATTTTCGGGCTGTGCTTCCTGCTTGAATTGCTGATTGCACTGATGCTGGGACATCAGTTCGCGATGACCAACCCGAGCACGCGGGGCATCATGATGATCTCCGTTGGGTTCGCGATTGGGATCATGGTGCCGGCAATCGGGATCAATTATCTGTTCCAGCGCGAATCGGGCAAACTGTTTGCGATCGACGCTGGCCATTTCATTGTCGGCATGGCTGCGATGGGCGGGGTTTTCGTCTACTTCAGCTGACTGCGGCGGAAGGTCGGCGAAATGTCCGTCAGCGGCGACGACCGTGTCCGTCGCCGCGCTTTTCGCCGTGATCTGTCGGGACAATTTCAACCACGATGTCGCCGGGCAGCAGGTTTTCGCATTCTTCTTCCCAGAAACCGAGAACCTTGCCGCCCCGGTACACCCTGAGGCCGCGCCCGCCGGTTTTCAAATCGGTAATCGAGCAGCCGCATTCTTCCTTGGTCACTTCGCGTTCGACCAGCTGCACACGCCCGGTCACCGAAGCGAGATCGGCAAGATAGTCCGCAATGTGCGCGCCTTTCGCCGAACCGGCGAGCAGCAGGCCGGTGAAGCGCACCGGGTTGATCACGTTGTTTGCGCCGGCCTGACGGGCCAGAAATTCATTATCGTCTGCACGCACGACCACGCTGATCGGTACCTTCGGAGCCAGATGGCGCACCGTGAGAACAATAAGGATGGAGGTGTCGTCGCGGCCCGCTGATACCAGGACGTTGTTCGCCTCTGTAATGCGTACCGCGTTCAGCGTTTCATCGCGTGTCGCATCCGCTGCCATCACGTTGCAGCCAAGTTTCTCCGCCTCTGCGAGCCGTTCTTCGCTGGGATCGATCACCACGATATTGTGCGGATCGGTGCCCCGTTCGATCAGTTCGCTGACCGATTCAGAGCCGGAGACGCCATAGCCGAGGACGACGATATGGTTCGAAAGCTTTTCCTGAATGCGCGCCATTCGAAACTTCTCCCAGCTGCGCTTGATAATGAAGTTGTAGGCGGTGCCCACGAAAATGAAAAATACAGCAAAACGGATCGGCGTAACGATGATCGCTTCGACCATGCGGGCCCGGTCACTGATCGGTGCGATGTCGCCGAAACCCGTCGTTGTGACAGAGATCATCGTGAAATAGACCACGTCGAGGAAGCTGACTTCGCCGTCGAGATTGTCGACCAGCCCGCCGCGGTCCCACCAGTGGATCATGACCACGATACCGAGCAGGAACAGGGCCAAGCCCAACCTGATGCCCAAATCGCCCCATACGGGAACCCGGCTCGCCCGGCGCAGCGGTTGGAACCGCGGTCCGCGAACGCGGCGCCCGCTACCGGGCGCGCCAATCCGGTCTAACTGGTTGCTCATCGTGTTTTAGCGTTGCGGCAGCTTGGCCGCCGGGTCAACGCGCTTGTTATCTTTCATGATTTCAAAATGCAGTTCCGGTCGGGTTGCCACGCCAGCATCTCCGGCCAGCCCGATCCGTTCACCGGTCTTCACAACGTCGCGTAGTTTCACGGTGATTCTGTCGAGATGGCCGTAGCGCGTGCGCCACCCGTTACCGTGATCGATGACAACCAGCCTGCCGAACCGGTTCGTGTTGTCTGCAAACACGACAGATCCGGACGCCGATGCCCGAACCATGTCGAACCGGTTTGCTTTCAGGTCGATACCGTCATGGCCCGAGCCGTCTTCGCGGAGTGAAAAACCGAGCATGACCTCGCCATCATGCGGCCAGCGGAAATATGGTTCGGTGCGCGGTGCCTGGGGCGCGGCAACGGCTTTCACGACCGCTGGTATGATCAGGGTCTGCCCGTTGCTGATCGTGTAGGGTTCGGCCAATCCGTTGGCGATGGCGATGTTTGCGAACGGCACGCCGTAGCGCTGCGCGATGCCCAAGCCGGTATCACCTTCTTTCACAGTGTGGACGCGCTGACGGGGGATTTGCAGGACTTGTCCCGTACGCACACTGTATGGTTCCACCATGCCGTTGGCTGCGGCTATGACCGAAGCGGGTACATTGGCACGGTTGGCAATGCCGCCCAAAGTTTCACCCGGCTCGACCGTGTGTTCAGCTTCGGTAGCGGGATCGCCTGCTGCAATCAGCAGGGTGGCAAATGCTGCCAGAACCAGTTTCTTCATGCCTTGTATCTCCCGGCCAACGCTTCGAGCGAGGTGTGATGTGTCAGGTCGAGTTGCAGCGGAGTAACCGACACGAACCCTTCGTCGATTGCTTCCAGATCGGTCCCATGATCCAGTGTATGTTCAATCGCGTGCAGGCCGAACCAGAAATAGGGCAAGCCGCGCGGGTCGCGCCCTTCGACAACCGAGCCCCGCGAATAGTCATGGAAACCCTGCCGCACCGCCCGGATACCGGCAATTTCGTCTGCCGGGAGCGGGGGGAAGTTGACGTTGACGAGCGTGCGCGAGGGCAGCGGTGCATCAAGCAGCGGCGCGATGGCTTTTGCGCCCCATTTGCGGGTCGCATCGAATTGTTCATGCTCTGCACCGCGCCGGATAACCTGGCTGAGCGCAATTGACCTGATGCCCGCCAAAGCGCCTTCGATGGCGGCCGAAACGGTGCCCGAATAGGTGATGTCATCGCCAAGGTTCGCCCCGCGATTGACCCCGGAAAGGATCAAGTCGGGCGGGCTATCCATCACTTTGCGTAGGCCAAGCGTTACCGAATCCGTCGGCGTGCCGGTGACGGAAAAGCGGCGATCCCCGTGCCGGTGCAGCCTGACCGGGGCGTTGAGCGTCAGCGAATGGCCGGCGCCCGATTGTTCCTCATGCGGTGCGCACACCCAGATATCGTCACTGAACTCAGCGGCAATTTCTTCGAGGACCTTCAGGCCCGGGGCGAAAATACCATCGTCATTGGTGACCAATATGCGCATCAGGATTCCGGAGTAAGCGTTTCGGTACCGCCCATATAGGGCTGCAGAACAGCCGGGATCTTTACGCTCCCGTCGGCCTGCTGATAATTCTCGAGCACGGCGACGAGCGTGCGCCCCACGGCAAGGCCGGACCCGTTCAGCGTGTGCGGGAACACCGTTTTCTTTTCACCCTCGGGTTTAAAGCGGGCATTCATCCGCCGCGCCTGAAAATCGCCTGTGTTGGAACAGGAACTGATCTCGCGGTAGGCATCCTGTCCCGGCAGCCAAACTTCCAGATCATAGGTCTTGCGCGCACCAAACCCCATGTCGCCGGTGCACAGCAGTACTTTGCGATAGGGTAGGTCAAGCGCCTGCAGGATACCTTCGGCGCAACCGGTCATGCGCTCATGCTCGGCATCGCTGTCTTCGGGGCGGACGACGCTGACCAGTTCGCATTTCTCGAACTGATGCTGGCGGATGAAGCCGCGCGTATCCTTGCCCGCCGAACCGGCTTCGCTGCGGAAGCACAGGGTTAGCGCAGTCATTCTGAGCGGCAGGGATGCATCGTCCAGAATCGAGTCCTGAACGGACGCGGTCAGACTGACTTCGGCGGTCGGGATTAGCCAGCGGCCATCGGTTGTGCGGAACGAATCCTCCGCAAATTTCGGCAATTTGTCGGTGCTGTACATGGCCTCGTCACGCACGAGCACAGGCGGCGCGCATTCCGTATATCCGTTTTCGCCCGACTGGCGATCAATCATGAATTGCCCCAGCGCGCGGTGCAGCCGCGCCATGCCGCCGCGCAGGAAAGTGAACCGCGCGCCGGAAAGGCTTGCGCCGGTTTCGAAGTCCAGTCCCAGGGCAGGGCCAAGGTCTGCGTGTTCTTTCGGCTCGAAATCGAATTCGCGGGGGGTGCCCCATTTGCCAACCTCGACATTGCCGGCTTCATCCTCGCCCTGCGGCACATCATCTGCGGGCAGGTTGGGAATAATGGCCAGCGCGTCGCGCAGCTGAACGCCCAGTTGCCTGTCGGCGTCTTCCATGCCGGGCATGGATTGCTTCAGCTCGGCAACCTCGGCCTTGAGAGCTTCGGCCTTATCCTTGTCACCAGATGCTATCGCCTGGCCGATGGCCTTGGACGCGCCATTGCGTTTTGCCTGAGCTTCCTGGATCGCCGTTGCGGCGGCGCGCTTCGCCTCGTCCAGAGCGATGATTTCGGCAGCAACCGGATCAAGGCCTCGGCGGGCAAGCGCAGCGTCGAAAGCTTCTGGATTTTCGCGGATAAATCGAATGTCGTGCATGCCGCTGCCTATGGATGGTTTTTGATTTTGCCTCAAGCACTGGTGAGAGTAAACCGGACGCAATGACCAGACGGCTTGTCCATTTTGTCGGTTTTCGCGATGACCGTTACTGGAATGCGGTGCGCGTTTTCGGCCAGCCCGACATGATCCATGACGCTTGGGACATCTATGCTGCGAACGACACGGCACCCGGCGATCTGGTGGTGTTCGCGAATGGTGACGGGAATCAAAAACCGCGCAGCTTCACGGTGGAAGCTGCGCGGTCTCGGGAAAGGAGGGCATCCGGGAAGGACACCCTCCTGGAGAGCTCTTAGAAGCGGAATTCCCCGGTTACGAAGAAGCGGCGCGGATCGCCGTAGAAACCGGTCAACGTCCCTTCGAGGCCGAGGGTCGGGGTAAAGGGCTGGCCGTTCACGCCGCCCGATACGAAATTGTATCCCGCCACGATGTAACGTTGATCGGTCAGGTTCTTGCCGTGAACCCCGATTGACCAGCGATCATTATCGGCTGTGTAAACCACGCTGGCGTCCAGCAGTACAAAGCCATCCTGATCGAGGAACCGATTTGGAACCTCGAACTGGCTGGCGTCGCTGCGATAGGAAATCGACCCGATGAAATCGACCAGACCGCTTGCGACCGGCAGACCCAGATCAAACCCTGTGTTGACCGTGAACTCAGGCGTGTTCTGGAACACACGCTGGTCCGCCACGTCGACACCGAACGCATCGATGAACGTATTGTACTCGGCGTCGAGATAGCCGAGCGCCCAGTTCACGTTCAGACGGCTCCCGTCGCCGGCGAAGTCCTTGCCCACCAGCGCGTTGCCTTCGAATTCAAACCCGTTCACGTCGGCGCTGGCCGCGTTCGACGTAATCCCGATAAAGCTGTCGTTGATCCCGTCATTGTTGGTATCAACGCCGACCGAGCCGGGGATCTGCACATCGTTGTAGTCGCCCTTGAATGCGGCGAGGCTGATGTTGAGCCGGTTGTCGAGCAGCGATGCCTTCCAGCCCAGTTCGTAACTGTCGACGGTCTCGGGCGCGAAGCGCAGGAACTGGAACTGATCGTCGAAATCGACGTCGCCGTCTCCGTCAAGATCGGGTGCAGCAGAAGTCTGCCCGCGCGGGTCGAAACCACCGCCCTTGAAGCCGCGCGAGTATGTGAAATAGATATTGTGGTTCTGGTTCGGTTTGAAACTGACCGAGGCGCGAGGGGTAAACTCCTTGAAGGTTTCGCTGCCGTTGAAATTGGATGTCACGGCGATGGCGGTCGCGCCGGTTGCGAACAGATCCGAATAGCCGCCGATAAACGTCGTGCGCAGGATCGTGCTGGTGCGTTTGTCGCTGGTGTATCGGCCGCCGACAGAAACGCTCAGCTGGTCGGTAATGTCATAGGTGAAATCGCCGAAGACAGACCATGTTTCGGTTTTGACATCGCCCAGCGTCTGCGCGTTCAGACCGGGAAGCCCGATCAGGCTGCCGGTGGTAAACAGCGCCACGTCGAACGCGGTAAAAGCATTGGCATCGAGATAATACGCGCCCAGAACACCGTTCAGGCGGTCGGATTCATACAGCAGCTGGAATTCCTGGCTGAGCTGGTCGTTTTCGTAAATTGCCGGAACGTCCAGATCAGCGGCGGGCAGGCTGTCAAAATCGATGGGGCTGGTCGATTTATCTTCGCGGTAGCCGGTGATGCTTTTGAGCGTGATCGTGTCGCTGACCTCGACGGCAATGTTCAATGCGCCGCCATAGGCTTCGACTTCCTGGTCGACCACGTTCAGGCCGGCGCGGGTGTCGTAAACGTCATCCAGCACGGGCGCGCCGGTGAACAGGCCGGGGATCAACCGGTGGCCCTGACGCGCCTCGCTATTGTCTTTCACATAGTCGCCGGAAAGTCGGACAAATACCGGACCATTGTCGAATTCCAGCGTGGCACGGCCGGCCCAGACGTCCTTGTTGTAATTCTCGGTGCCGAGAGTGAGGTTGTCGCCAAACCCGCCGCGGCTCAGCCGCGCTGCGCTGGCGCCGAATTTCAAGCTTTCCGAAACCGGCGCTGATCCGCTGACCACGATGTCGGCCTGATCGTACGAACCATAGGTTCCGCGCACTTTCAGCTGTAGATCATCCGGCAGACGGCGCGTCACATATTTGATCGCCCCACCAATGGTGTTGCGGCCATAGAGCGTGCCCTGCGGCCCGCGGAGCACCTCGATCCGTTCGACGTCATAGATGTCCAGCACGGCGGCCTGCGGACGGTTCAGGTACACATCGTCTACATAGAGGCCCACGCCCGCTTCGAAGCCGGCGACAGGGTCCTGCTGGCCAACGCCGCGAATGAATGCGGTCAGGGTCGTGTTGGTTCCGCGCGAAACCTCCAGCGTGAGGTTGGGGACTTCCTGACCAATTTCAGTCAGTTCCAGCGTACCGGATTTGGCGAGCGCTTCTGCGCTTACTGCGGTGATTGAAAGCGGCACGTCGGTAATGCGTTCATCCCTGCGGCGCGCGCTGACGATGATGATGCCGTCATCTGCGGTGTCGGCGCCCGCAGGCGCATCGTTCGCTTCCTGCGCCTGAACGGGTGCAGAGGTAAGCGCAAGCAGGGCAGTGCCTGCAAGCAAGGCGGAATTCAGGCTGTTTTTCGGTAATCTCATGGTTCTCTCCCGATCTATTATTGTGCCCTCATATTGAAAGTTGAACCACCTTTCAAGTTTAACCTTGCAGCTATTTCATTTGCAGCGTAGTTCATTGCGCATGGAGCAGGGGTCAGGGAAAATCGCGGACGGCGCTGAGAAGCAGCCAAGGACCGAACGCGGGCGCAAGACCTTGCGCAAACTGCTCGACGCCGCGACCATTGAATTTGGCGAGAGAGGATTTCACGAGGCCTCGATCAGCGGGATAACGCGCCGCGCCGGTGTCGCTCTTGGCAGTTTTTACACCTATTTCGATTCCAAGGACGCAATCTTTCGCGCACTGGTTTCCGACATGAGCGATTCGGTGAAACGTGCCGCTCGCGACGCACTGACTGAACCGATGACCGCGTTCGAGGTGGAAAAGGCTGCGCTGCGGGGATTTCTGGAATTCGCAAGCGAGCACAAGGAAATCTACCGCATTATCGACGAGGCTGAGTTCGTCGATCCCGCCAGCTACCGCACGCACTACGAAACCATTGCTGCGCGGATCAGGGACCGGCTGCAACAAGGTGCAGATCGGGGTGAATTCCGCGACGGTCTGGGTGAGGCCCATGCATGGGCAATCATGGGAATGAACGTATTCCTCGGCCTGCGTTTCGCGATCTGGGGCGAAGCAGATGACTGGTCGGCTGACGATGTCGCGGATGCAGCAAGCGACCTCTTGCGGACAGGCATCGCCAGACAGCGTTAGGCTGGCCTACAACAATTCCCGTTCAAAGAGTGCGGAACCAAACAAGGCGGAAGCCGTTGATTTTCCAACAAGGAGATTAACATGTTTGGTAAGATTATCGGCGGATTCGCCGGTTCAAAAATTGCAAAATCTACTTCGGGCATCGGCGGTGCAACCGGCACACTTCTGGGTGTTGGCGCGGCCACTATTGCCAAACGCCTCAGCATCCCGGCGCTCGTCGCCGTGACTGCTGGTGGTTATCTGGTCAAAAAGTACATGGACCGTAAGGACGAAACGCCGACCAGCGACAAGGCGCCAAATCCGGTCATCAATCGGACCCCGCCGGAAGTCGAACCTGCAATCGTCTGATTGCAGCACTTACAAACGGAAAAGGGCGCGGCAGTTCAAACTGCTCGCGCCCTTTTTCTATTGGTTCCGCACTGCGAACCCGGATCAGCTGGCGAAGAGTGCAGCCGCCTTGGCGAGCCAGCCCTTCGGCGCGGCCGATTGCGAAGCGCGCACAGGTGCTGTCGGACATTCAAGGCAATAGACCTGCATCCCGCGGACCGACAAAATCCGGTCGAGGTCGTTTTCAACTTGCCCGACAATAGCGCGTTGTTGACCAGCAACCATGGCGAACAGGTCGCCGCCCGGACCCGCCGCATTGCTGTCGCCGCCAAGCAGCCTGCGCAGCAAAGTGTTATATTCGCCCGGCTGGCTGCCAAGATAGGCGACGTGCCATGCACCGTCCTCCAGATCAGCTTGTTTCGCAGCCCATTCCAGCGCTTCATCAATCCCGCCATATTGGTCGACCAGGCCGATCTGGCGCGCAGTGCCGCCATCCCAAACGCGTCCCTGGCCGATGGCGTCGACCTGCTGGGTCGTCAGATTGCGCGATTTAGCCACGCGGGTGATGAAGTCGGTATAGCCGTCTTCGATCGAGCTTTGCAGAATGGCATCGACTTCCGGAGTGAAGCCGGAGATCAGGTCCGGCTGGCCGGACAGCGGGGTGGTGCGGACACCGTCGCCATTTACGCCGAGGTCAGCTGCCGCCCTTTCGAATGTCGGCACGACAGCAAAAATGCCGATCGACCCGGTCACCGTCTCAGGCTCCGCAAAAATCCGGTCTGCCGGTGTTGATACCCAGTAACCGCCGCTGGCTGCGACGTTGCCCATCGATACGACAATCGGGATGTCTTTCGCCTTGTGCCGCAAGATAGCCAGCCGAATGTCTTCCGACGCGGTTACCGAACCGCCCGGGGAATCGACACGCACAACGAGCGCTTTCAGATCATCGTCGAGCGCTTCGTCAAGAAGCTCGGCAATCCGTTCGCCGCCTGCCGTGCCCGGTCCTGCGTCACCATCGACAATTTCACCGGCAATTGTGACAACACCGATCGCGTCACCGTCTTTGCTGAGAGTCTTGTCGGCAAGCCAGGGGTCCAGCTCTGTATGGGCGTAACTGCCGCGGCCGGGGTTCCAGTCGTCTTCGCCGACAATTTCTGCAACCCGCTCACCGAATTCAACGCGGTTGCCCAACTTGTCGACCAAGCCGGCCTCCAGAGCGGCCTTCGACAGATCGCCCTTGTTGTCCTGCACCCACTGTGCGGGTGTTTTTGTAATCAGGTCGAGATCGATCTGCGGGCGGGCCTTCTTCACGTTGGCCTGCCATTCTTCCCACAGCGATCCGTAGAGGGCGGAATAATTCTCGCGAGCTTCGGGGGACATGCTGTTGCGCGAATACGGTTCAACTGCCGACTTGTAGGTGCCCACCTTGTACACACGCGCATTGATCTTCAGCTTATCCAGCAAATCGCCGTAATACAGGCGTGATCCGCCCGGTCCGGCGATGATCGCACCGCCAAGCGGGTCGACCCAGACTTCGCTGGCGTGAGCCGCAAGCATGACTGCATCGTCGCTATATGCCAACGCATATGTCAGCACCGGTTTCTCTGCTGCGCGGACGCGGTCGAGCGCCGCGCCAATCGCCTGCATGTGCACCTGTCCGCCGCCGCCAAACTCGCTCAGATCGAGCACGACCGCCTTGATCCGTTCGTCGGTCGCGGCCTCTTCCAGTGCATGAACCAGATCGCGGGCCTGATATTCGCCGACCGGTTCCTGACCCGAAAGGAGCACCTCCAGCGGGTCGATCTCGGTTTTCTCCTCCACAACGTACCCGTTGAGGTCGAGAAGAAGCGCGCCGTCCCGGACTTGTGCAGGGCTGGGCCGTGCGGTCAGTATTCCATAGAGGAGCGCGAAGAACAGCAGCAGAAAGACCAGGCTGAGCCCGTCCTTGATGCCGACCAGCAATTTCCAAACTTTTCCAGCGAATGCCATGCGTAAGGTGCCCCGAAAGATGCAGAATTGAACCACAGGTAGGCATCAAACGAGAATGGTTCCAGTCGAAACCGCTTGAGCGGGTGACAACGCTCGACTAAGGGCTTGGCTTTAATGACATCGACGCGCTCTCCTCAGGCTTCAGCTGGACTTTCCCGGGAATATCCGGCCGGTTCGCTGGCCTATCCGCACCGCGACCTGCTGGGCATTGGCCAGCTGGAACGCCACCAGATCCTGTACCTCCTCGACGAGGCTGAACAATGGGTCGATCTGAACCGGCAACCGAGCAAGCATACCGATCTGCTGTCGGGCCTGACGATCATCAACGCGTTCTTCGAGAATTCGACCCGTACGCTGCTGAGTTTCGAAATCGCGGGCAAGCGGCTGGGTGCTGACGTGGTCAACATGCACGCCGCGCAGTCCAGCGTGAAGAAGGGCGAAACGCTGATCGACACGGCGATTACGCTCAACGCGATGCGTGCGGATGCGATTGTGATCCGGCACGGATCGAGCGGGGCGGTGGAACTGATCGCCAGCAAGGTCGATTGCCCGGTTCTCAATGCCGGCGACGGCCAGCACGAACACCCGACGCAGGCGCTGCTGGATGCGCTGGCCCTGCGCCATGCCTTGCGCGAACGGGGCCATAGCGCCGATGATTTCACCGGACTGACGGTGACGATTTGCGGCGACATCCTGCACAGCCGCGTCGCGCGTTCCAACGTCCTTTGCCTGACCGCACTGGGCGCGAATGTCCGGCTGTGTGCGCCGCCCGCCCTGATGCCGGCAGAAATCGAGGCAATGGGCGCTGTGCCATTTCACGATTTCGATGCTGCGCTGGACGGTGCGGACGTGGCCATGATGCTGCGGCTTCAGACCGAACGGATGGAGGGGCAGTTCATCCCTTCGGCGCGTGAGTATCATCATCTTTACGGCCTGACGATGGAGCGGCTGCAGCGCGCTGCGCCTGATGCGCTGGTCATGCATCCCGGCCCCATGAACCGCGGTGTCGAGATCGATAGCGAAGTGGCAGACATGCTCGACCGATCAATCATCACCCGGCAGGTCGAAATGGGCGTAGCCATCCGCATGGCCGCGCTCGACGTGCTCACCCGCAGAACTCGCGGTGTCGATGGCTGGAGCGAAAATATCGCCGGCGGGGAGCAATGGGTATGAGACAGTCTGCGCCCCTTACCATCATCAATGGCGAACTCGTACTGCCTGACCGCACAGAAAAAGGCGCTATTCGCGTTGAAAACGGGCTGATCGCGGAAGTCGGCTTGGCCGGTCCGCAAGACGGTGACGAAGTTTTTGATGCCAAGGGCAAACTGGTGGCACCCGGACTGGTCGATTTCGGCGTATTCGCGGTCGACAAACCTGCATTCCATTTCGGCGGGATCACTCGTGCAGCGGTCATGCCGGATCAGAACCCACCGCTAGATTATCCATCCAGGGTCAAGTTGGTCGCGCAGAGCGGCAAGCCCGATCTGTGGGTTCATCCGCTGGCCGCCGCGACCAAGGGCCTGGAAGGGCGCGAACTGGCCGAAATCGGCCTGATGAAACAGGCAGGCGCAAGGGGCGTCGCCACCGGTCGCCGGTGGATTTCGGACTCGGGGGCCATGCTGCGTCTGCTACAATACGCAGCGATGTTGGACCTTGTCGTGGTCAGCCATGCAGAGGATGCGGCGCTTGCCGGTAACGCATCTGCCACGGCGGGCGACATGGCGACCCGGCTGGGCCTGCCAAGCGCGCCGGCAGAGGCAGAGGCTCTGGCCGTCAGCCGCGATATAGCGCTTGCCGAAATGGCCGGTGCACGGCTTCACTTGCGCCAGGTAACAACCGCCCGCGCTCTTGATCTTGTTCGCAGTGCGAAGGCACGGGGTGTGAAGGTGACTGCGGGCGTTACTCCGGCGCATTTCATGCTCTCCGATCTGGCAACTGCCCAGTTCAGGACCTTCGCCAAACTTTCCCCGCCGCTGCGTTCCGATGCCGACCGCAAGGCTGTGATCGAAGCGATTTCGGACGGGACGATTGACGTTATTGCGTCGGGCCACGATCCGCGCGGGGCAGAGGACAAACGCCTGCCGTTCTCCGATGCGGAACCCGGTATGGCTGGAGCGGAAACGCTGCTGGCGATGGCGCTGACGTTGGTGCGCGACGATGCAATCGATCTGGTTCGCGCATTCGAGCTGCTGGCGGCGGCACCGGCTGCGCTGCTGGATGCGCCGTGCGGGAAACTGGAAACCGGCACGGAAGCCGACATCTGCGTGATCGATCCGCACAAGCCGTGGGTGGTCGACAGCCGCAAGATGGAAGCAACCGCCGGAAACACGCCGTTCGATGGTCAGCCCGCACAGGGCAGGGCGCTTGCCCTGTTCAAGGGCGGCGTGAAGATCGGATAAACGCAGCTATCTCCGTAGCGGGACGCGCTTTCCGTAAGTCAGACAGCGCCAGAGCCATTCCAGCGGACCGTATCTGAACTGGCCGAGCCACGGTTTCGACCACGCCAGCATGACGATCCATGCGCCAAGTACCACAAGATACAGCTGCGCCCGGGTCAGTTCGCCGAACAGGCCGAGGCCCCAGCCATGGAACACTGAAATCATCAGGATTGACGTGCCCAGATAGTTGGAAAACGCCATTCGTCCGGCGGCGCTCAGCCGTTCGCCAAGCCAGCCTTTTGCGCGCGGTGTGTAAAGCGCCAGCAAGGCCGCCAGACCCAGCGCCATCATCAGCCGGGGTATCGGTGACAGGCCAACAAACGCGGCGAGCGAGCCGTAATATGATGGGCCGGTAGACAGCGCCCACAGGCCCAATCCCAGCGACAACGCTGCGCCTGTGCCAAGGCCCAGCCAGCCCCACATGCGCTGTTCCTTTCGGTCCAGCTGCCCATCGAACATACCGATTCGGTACAGCGCCATGCCGAGCAACATCAGCGGCAAAATCTCGATCCCGAAAATCAGCATGTTGATCAGCGGATCGGGGCCATGTTCAACCAGATTATGCGTCACATAGGCCGAGTAATCACCATCGCTAATAATGGCGCTTTCAACCTTATCGTCGTGCAGGACTTGCCGCTTTGTTTCCTCCAGCCCGGCGCGCGTTTCGGACATTGCGGCATTTTCACCAAACGGCGTGTCGGCGATGAAATGCAGCGGCACCATCATCCCCGCATACAGGATCGCACCGGCAATATAGCCCAGAATTCCGAGCTTTAGCTGCGTTTCCGCACGCATTTTCACGAACATCAGGGCGATCAGTCCGGTCAGCGCATAATAGACCAGTATGTCCCCCTTCCAGATGAAGAAGAAGTGGATCAATCCGAACGCAAGCAGGAATGCGAGGCGCCTTGCCTGAAGCCAGCTGCTGAGCCCTTTGGCCCATGCATTCTGCAGGAACAGATACATTCCCGCGCCGAACAGGATCGCGAACAGAGCGCGCATTTTGCCATCGATGAATACGAACTGCGCCAGCCACAGGGTGTCGCTGTACGGGCCGGGCGGGGACAGGAATGCCTCGGGCCACATATACGCGCCGAAAGGCTGGCCAAATGCGATTATATTCGCCGCCAGAATGCCAAGCACAGCGATTCCGCGGATGAAATCCAGGCTACCGATGCGGCTGCCAGAAACGGGCGTGCCATCTGGAGCAAGCTGGCCTTGTGCGTCATTGTCAGCGCGCGCTTGCGCAGCGGTATCACTCATTTTTTCGTACCTCGCTCAGCCCGCTGTAGCAGCGCAACAGGTTGGCGTAAGCGGTGTTGTCCCTTTCAGCGCGTGACGAGACAATTCTGGCCGCTGCGTTTCAGCGTGTTGCAGGCAGCCTGTGCCTGCGACTGCGTGGCAAAACCGCCAGCTTGCAGGCGTACGAGGTTCCCCGCAGGTACAATCAGCTTGCGCTTGCCGCTTAGCGCAGCATTTGCCGACAGCCGCGACCACAGCTTGTCCGCATTGCCCCTTACACCGAAAGCGCCAAGCTGAACCCGCCACGGTCCATCAGCCGAGGGCGCGGCTTGCTGAGCCGGTTTCGGCCTCGGTTCTGCACTCGCTGGAGCCGAAGGCGGCTGGGCCTGAGTGGCTGGCGCACGCGCGGCACGAACCGGGTTCCGCGAGGTTGACGGCGTGAAGTCAGCCCCGGCGTTAGCCGGGCTTTCCGTGCCGGTAACCCGTGACGCTTCTGCGACGGCGGCCTGTGCGGCTGCGACCGATGGGGGCAGGGTCACAGCCTGAACCGGCCGCGGAATGCGGTTGGCAGAACTGGGAAGCGGTTGGCCGGACACCGCGACATTGACATTCGCCGGTCTGCTCGTTGCAGGTTCGGCGGCTGCGATGGAAAGGTCTTCTGCGGCCTTCTGGCTGGCAAATTTCGCATCAGCATCACGTTTGAGTTTTTGCGCGAGAAGCTGTGCCTGCTGGCGCTGGTCCAGCGGAATGAAATCATCCATCTGCGCGAGTGCAGCCTTTGCGTGTTCGTAATTCGCCGAATTGGACAGCGTCATCAAGGCGTAGGCTTTGACCCAGTCTTTCTCCAGCAGGTCGCCGTTGAAATGGCCGATCCCGATAAGGTATTGCGCCCATGGATTGCCGCGCTGGGATGCTGCGGTAACATACGGCATCGCCTCTTCCCGCCGCCCGCTTTGAAACAGCAGCAAACCGTAATTGTCGGTCGCCTTGATGTGCCCTTGGGCCGCAGCCTTGGCGAGGAGGATCTCGGCCTGCTTCTCGTTTTTCTTTACGCCTTTGCCCTGCCGGTATGCCTGCGCCATATTGTATTGCGCATCGGCGTTGCCAGCCGCAGCAAGATCGCGCCACTCAGCCACCGCGCGGGTATAGTCACCCTTGTGCCAGGCTTCGTATCCCGCATTCAGTTCGGCTGTTGCGGGGGCGGCGAGCATGATTGCCGCTGCTGCCGCCAGACAGTTCAGTGCTGATTTGAACTTCATAATCGCTTGCGTAGCCTTCCAGGTCCCGAATTCGTCAGGCTTCTATAGTGAACAGGACGTTAGGAAAGAGTTTCCATCGGAAGCATTGCCCGTATCCCGCCGCAAAAGCCGTAAACGCCTATATGCCATGTGATCCTCGTTAACTCAAAATTAGGGGTATCCTGCGAATTCAGTCTCCGAACCGCACTTGGGCGGCTTGTTAACGTAATTCAGGGGGACCAGGCCTTGCGAGTACTGGCATTGGCATCGCAGAAGGGTGGATCGGGCAAGACCACGCTTTCAGGACATCTGGCAGTTCAGGCGCAGCGCGCAGGGGCAGGCCCGGTCGTACTGATCGACATCGATCCGCAGGGATCACTGGCCGACTGGTGGAACGAACGCGAGGCGGAATATCCCGCCTTTGCGCAAACCACGGTCGCTCGCCTGGCAAATGACCTTCAGGTCTTGCGTCAGCAGGGCTTCAAACTGGCGGTGATCGATACCCCGCCAGCAATTACAATGGCGATCCAGTCTGTCATCAGCGTGGCTGAACTGATCGTCGTGCCGACCCGGCCAAGCCCGCATGACCTTCGCGCCGTTGGCGCAACGGTCGATCTTTGCGAACGCGCCGGCAAACCTCTGGTGTTCGTCGTCAATGCCGCGACACCCAAGGCCAAGATCACTTCGGAAGCCGCGGTCGCGCTGTCACAGCACGGCACGGTTGCCCCGATCACTCTGCATCACCGCACCGACTTTGCCGCGTCGATGATCGACGGGCGCACCGTGATGGAAGTCGACCCGGACAGCCGCTCTGCTGCGGAAGTTACCGCTCTGTGGAACTACATGGCCGACCGACTCGAGAAGAATTTCCGCCGGACAGTGTTTGCTGCGCCGGGTTCTGTTTCGCAGGTTGCGCCCGCGCACCGTCCCGCCGGGGGCTTCGGCCGCCGGGTCGCCCAGTAATCAAGGGCGGAGAGCACGGTCATGGACGAATCAAATTTCGCATCGCTGGGGCCGACCCTGCTTGCGCGCAAAGGCGGCGCAAAGCCGGCCATGCGTCCGCAGCTGGGCCCGTTGGCCAGCGGCAGCAACGCTGCACATAATCTGGAAGACCTGGGCTGGAACGATATGGGCGAAGAGCCCGGATCGCATCACGACGGGAAAGTGCTGAACCTGACGCCTGAACCCGCAAATGCGGAAATGGCGGCAGAGGCCGAGGCTCTGGCTGAAAAGGCGGAGGCTGCACTGCACGCCCCGCTGATGGAAAAGCCCGAGGTACGCCGCCAGCAGGAAGCCATCGCTGAACAGATCCACGCACAGCATGAAGAGCCGTCTGCCCGCAATCCCGCGGTGCAACCGGCCCATTCAGAGGCTGTAGCGGCGGCGCCTAAACGTCCGCGCCGCTCTGCTCTTGAACGCGGCAAGCGGGCTGCTTTCACTCTGCGTCTCGACGCGGAGCGCCATCTCAAACTGCGACTTGCCAGTACGCTTCGCAATCGCAGCGCGCAGCAATTGCTGACCGAAGCGCTCGATCAATTTCTGGGCAAGATGCCCGATGTGAAGAATCTCGCTGCCGAAGCGCGCAAGACCGATTGAACTAAGGGGAACGGACAATGCCGAAGATAGCCAATAACAACCGGGCGATCATGCTGGCGGTGACCACCGCACTGGCGACGACTGCGCTTGCCGGATGCACCACGAAGGCTGCACCGCACGCCGAATATTCGGTCAACAAGGCGCAAACTGCGCTTGTCAAAGGCAAAACCAGCCAGGCCGTTTCCCATGCTGAAGAGGCCGTGCTGGCCGATCCGCGCAACGCATCCTACCGCGCAATGCTCGGCGCGACCTATATGGAGGCAGGGCGCTTCCAATCGGCAGCCGCAACATTCAAGGACGCGATGGACCTTGGCGATAACAGCGCGCGCACCGCGCTGAGCTATTCTCTCGCAGAAATCGCTGCCGGTGATTTCCGCGCCGCACAGGCGGTGCTGGACCAGTGGCGCGATGACATCGACGCTTCCGACCTCGGTCTGGCCTTTGCCCTTGCTGGCGATCCGGATCGCGGCGTGCACATTCTGGGCAATGCCCTGCGCGGCGGCCAGAACACGGCAAAGGTTCGTCAGAACCTGGCCTATGCCTACGCGCTCAAGGGCGACTGGCGCTCTGCCCGCCTGATGGCGGCAGAAGATGTGCCTGCAGACCAGATCAACGACCGGATCGCTGAATGGGCGCAAAGCGCAGCCCCGGCGCAGTTCCAGGTCCGTGTCGCCAATTTGCTGGACGTGCCGGTGGTGGGCGATATCGGACAGCCGGCCATGCTGGCGCTGAACAACCATCCAAGCACGCAGATGCTGGCAGCAGAAGCAGCCGCTCAGGCGCCTGCGCCTTTGGCACCTGTGGCTACACCATCGCCTGCACCGGTGGTGGCAAGCAGCGCATCGTCTTATGAACTCCCGCCGCTCGGCGCTCCTTCGGGATCGGCTTCGGCTCCTGCACCGACTGAAACGGTTGCCGCCTATGCTGCTCCGCCGGTCAAGGCTCAGCAAGATTTCGAAGCTGCATTTGTCGAAGAGGCTCCGGCCGGACCGACACTTGCCAAGGTTGCGCAAAGCACCAAGCGTTTCGTTTCGAACCCGGTGGTTCAGAAAGCTCCGGCTGGCTATAAGCCCAAGCCGAAAGCCGCCATTCAGGCAGCGTCTGCCGAAGGCCGCGATGCGGTTGCCGGCGAGCATCTGATCCAGCTCGGCTCATTCTCCAGCGAAGCAGCGGCAAAGCGCGCTTGGGGCATCTATTCCAAGCGGTATTCGCAGCTGGCCAATTCTGACATGGTCATCACCAAGGCGGTGGTTCGCGGGAAAACATATTACCGTGTGTCCGCCGGCGGTTTCCAGCGCGCGAGCGCCAAGAACATGTGCTCGAGCGTCAAATCGCGGAACCAGGGCTGCATCACCTGGGCAGCGAACAAGCCGCTTCCAGGTGCAGTTGATACCGGCATCCGGATGGCAAGCCGCTAATCCGCGCGAAACTGTAAAACCAAAGACAAAAGCGAGAGCCGCCTTCCCTCAACGGGGAGGGCGGCTTCTTTGCGACTAATTCGCAAGAGGCTTGCTATTGCGAATTAGTCGCATTACTATCCGAGGTGTTCTTGTTGGAGAATCGCCTTTGTACATCTGCATTTGCAATGCCATCCGCGAAACCGATCTGCGGCGCGCCGCCTGTTCAACCGCAGGTGATGCGGAAGCGGTCTATGCCGCGCTCGGCAAACGGCCCAATTGCGGCCAGTGCCTGGACGATGCCGAGGCGATCGTTTCCGAAGAGCGCGAAATGGCGCTCATGCCGGCTTACGCGGAATAGTTTTCTTACTAACGCAAATCACTCGCAACTGGCGCAATTCTGCCGTTTTTTGCTCTGAGTCCTTGCATTTCTCGGCGCGCGCGGCGCATGTTGCTACAACGAAATTCAGATAGGAGCGGGGCCATGAAGGGCGATCCCAAAGTCATCGAATTCCTCAACAAGGCGCTGACCAACGAATTGACGGCGATCAACCAGTACTGGCTGCATTACCGGGTGCTGGATGATTGGGGGATGGCCAAGCTCGCCGAATACGAGCGCCACGAATCGATCGACGAGATGAAGCATGCCGATCAGCTGGCGGGGCGCATCCTGTTCCTGAGCGGCCTTCCTAATTTTCAGGCGATCCACAAGCTGCGAGTGGGTGAAACGGTCGAGGAAATCCTCAAGGCTGATCTGGCGATGGAAGAGGATGCAATTCCGCTGCTGAAGGAGGCGATCGAGTATTGTGAAAGCGTGCGCGACTTTGTCAGCCGTGACCTGTTTTCCAGCATCCTCTCGAGCGAGGAAGAACACGTCGATTTCCTCGAAACCCAGTTTGATATGATCGAGCAGATGGGTCTGCAAAACTATGCCCAGTTGCAGAGCAAACCTGCAGGCGAAGAGTAAAGGCGCTTAGCCTTCTGCGTCCTCGGCGGCACGTTTTTCGAGGATCTCGCGGCTCATCTTGCGCCTTTCCCTGGCCGATGCGGTTGCCAACCGCGTTTCCAGCAGGAACAGGCCGAGCGCTGCAATCAACAGGGCCATGGTGAAGATCCATGCAATCGCGACAGCCGTCCCGATTTGAGGGCGGATGAATGCGCTGACGAACAGCAGGGCGACGACCAGACAGATCGTCAGCGCCGCAGCCGTGCTCAGATTGACTGCAAGTTGCGAATAGGATTGGCGCTGGCGCAAGGCGGGTAATTCTTCTGCCTCGCGTCCTGCAAGGCCGCTTTCCCGCGCCTGCTCGATCCCGTTGATCCGGTCGACGATCCATATCAGCCGTGCGTTCATGACGTTCAAAACGGCACCGATTGCCGCCAGCAGGAATACCGGCGCAAGGCTAAGCTGGACAATCTCTTGCACCCGCAGCGTACTTGCGGTGCGCTCGATCAGTTCGGTGGCGATTCCGGCTTCGGCGAGCAGTGGGATCACAGCAATTTGTCTTTCCTGAGTTTGCGCAAAATCTCGTCGGCTAACTGCCGTGAATAGACGATGCGTGGATGATCGTCATCGAAATATAGCGCTCGCCCACCGCCTTCGTTCAGGCACCGGCTTGTCAGCTGGCGAAAGGGTTCTTTGGACTTTTCAGGTTCACCCGCACCGGCACGGCATCAAAGCCAAGCTGGCGGCGGATGCCGTTGACCAGATAGCGTTCATAGCTGGTGGGCAACATGTCCAGACGGGTCCCGAACACAACGAAACGGGGCGGGCGGGTGCCGACCTGCGTGATATAGCGCAGTTTGATCCGCTTGCCTTTTGGTGCGGGCGGCGGATTGGCGTTGAGTGCGTCGTCGAACCAGCGGTTGAGCGCTGCCGTCGGCACGCGCTTGGACCAAGTCTTGCGCAGTTCGAACGCCGCGCCAAGCATGGTGTCGAGCCCTTTCCCGGTTTTCGCGGATACGGCAAACAGGGGGACGCCGCGAACCTGGGCAAGCCCATCGTTCAGCGCTTCCTTGATTCCGTTGAACAGGCTGGACGCGTTTTCGGCAACATCCCACTTGTTGATCGCGATCATCAGTGCACGGCCTTCCTCGACCACCTGACTGGCGATCTTGAGGTCCTGATGTTCAAGCCCCTTGGTCGCATCGAGAAGTAGCACCACGACTTCGGCGAAATCGACTGCCAGTTTGGCATCCTGTACCGCGAGTTTTTCCAGCTTGTCGGTGACCTTGGCGCGCTTACGCATGCCCGCGGTGTCGATCAGGCGGATGTCGCGTTCCTCACCGCTGCGCGGATCGGTCCATTTCCAGTCCACGGCGATAGAATCGCGGGTGATCCCCGCTTCGGGGCCGGTCAGCAAACGGTCTTCGCCCAGCAAGCGGTTGATCAGAGTGCTTTTGCCCGCATTGGGGCGGCCAACGATGGCGAGCTTCAGCGGGCCTTCGATGTCCTCGTAGATTTCTTCATAGACCTCGCCTGCTTCCTCGGCAGCGTCGCGATCTTGCTGGACCTTGGTAGCTTTCGCTTCCGCAGCGGCTTTTTCTTCCGCTTCGATCCGCGCTTCGCTGTCGCCGATGATCGGCCACAGCGCGCCAAACAGGTCGGCGATGCCTTCGCCGTGTTCCGCAGAAACCGGAACCGGATCACCAAAGCCGAGCGCGTAGCTTTCGAAAATGCCTGCTTCGGCGGCTTTTCCTTCCGCCTTGTTGCAGACCATCACCACAGGCACTTTCTGGCTGCGCAGCCAGAGCGCGATTTCTTCGTCCAGAGTGGTGACGCCCGCGCGGGCATCAATCACCATCATCGCGGCATCGGCACCGATCAGGCTGACTTCGGTCTGTTTGCGCATCCGGCCGGGCAGGGTGTGCGGATCATCATCTTCCCAGCCAGCGGTGTCGACCACCTCGAATTTCAGGCCGGCAATTTCGGCGTCGCCGGAACGGCGGTCGCGGGTGACGCCCGGCTGATCGTCGACCAGCGCGAGCTTTTTGCCCACCAGGCGATTGAACAGGGTCGATTTCCCGACATTGGGACGACCAATAATGATGACTTGCGGAAGCATGATGAGGCGCAGGTGGCGCTTAATCGTGCAATTGGCAAGCATTGCGATGAAAGCTGCCTGTTATGGTGAATATCCGTTAACCACAGCGGGCAGGGCGATACTAACCCAAATCCACCACAAGCAGCGTCATGAAGAGAGCGCTAACCATCCTCGCCGCTGGTGCCAGTTTTGCTGTGCCGCAAACCGCTTTTGCAGACGCCAGCGTCGGCTTCGAACGCGATTACGGCGCTGGATCGCGTGCGGAATTGCCGCCTTACCTGCAATGCGTCCCGTATGCGCGGGAAGTGTCGGGCATCCAGATTTACGGCGATGCCCACACATGGTGGGATCAAGCGGAAGGGCGCTTTCAGCGCGGAAACGAGCCGAAACCGGGCGCTGTCATGGCGTTTCGCCCGCATCGTAATATGCGCCTCGGCCATGTCGCAGCGGTTAGCAAGATCATCGACAACCGCACGGTTCTGCTGCGTCATGCGAACTGGTCGCCGATCAACGGGCGGCGCGGCCAGATCGAAAACGATGTCCGGGCGGTGGACGTTTCGCCAGGCAACGACTGGAGCGAAGTGCGCGTGTGGTATCACCCGCTGCAACAGCTGGGTAAAACCGCATGGCCTGTGAACGGGTTTATCTACGGAAAAAAGGCCCGGCCATCGGGCGCGAAGAGCCAGATTGCACAAGCCAAGACCTCACCGAAACCATCGGCACAGTTCGCCAGCGCCTTTACCGCGCTGGACGGCAATACCGATTCGGGCGGGAAATTCGCGTCTATGTTCGCGAAATACGGAAACTAGGTCTTAGTCGGCCTTGGCGATGGGTGGATTATCGCCCAGATCTTCGAACCAGGCTTCAACAGGTCCCTTGAGTTTGAGCGTGAGCGGGTTGCCCTTGCGGTCCAGCGTCTTGCCTGCCTGAACCTTCACCCAGCCTTCGGAAATGCAATATTCCTCGATGTTCGTGCGCTCGGTGCCCTTGAACCGGATGCCGACGCCGCGCTGCAGCAGTTCGCCGTCGAACAGCTCGCTGCGCGGATTTACTGACAGGCGATCGGGCGGAACGTCCGCGCCTGACTTTGCTGCGGTTTCCGGGCTTTCTGGATTATTTTCTTCGCTCATCGTTCTCTTTCGGCTCTGCTGCCCCGGCGGTAATATGCCCGCCTCAGCTCAATTACAGCGCCGATAGTCTGACAAATGGTATCGGGCAAGGCGTTCTGGCGCACAGTCTGCTTGCCCTTTTGCGCAGGGCCTTTTAAGGGCGCACCCTTGCTCGCGAGGTTCGCGCCCAAAAGGCGTGTGCACGCGGCTTCGTTCGGGTTGCGGGCGTGGCGGAATTGGTAGACGCGCTGGTTTTAGGTACCAGTATCTTACGATGTGGGGGTTCGAGTCCCTTCGCCCGCACCAGAACGCCGCCTGCGACACTCGAAAAGATGAGATTTTGAAAAGGTTTAAGTAGCGCACCATGCAGATTAAAGAGACCACCAACGAAGGCCTCAAGCGCGCCTATCAGGTGACCATTCCGGCCGCAGATATCGCCAGCCGTATCGACGCTGAAGTCAAGAAGATCGCGCCGCAGGTTAAAATGCCTGGCTTCCGCCCGGGCAAGGTTCCGGCGAATCTGGTCAAGAAAATGCATGGCGAACAGCTGCATGCGCAGACCGTCAACGACGTGATCCGCGAATCGGTTGACGGCTTGATGAAAGAAAAGGCGCTTCGCCCGGCGATGCAGCCAGCGATCGACCTCGAAGAAGGTTATGAAGAAGGCAAAGACGCCAAGCTCACCATCGAGCTGGAAGTACTGCCTGAGATCGAAACGCCTGAAATCGAAAACCTGAAGCTTGAGCGCCTCAGCGTTCCGGTGAAGGACGAAGCGGTCGAAGAAGCGCTGAAGAACATCGCCGACCAGCAGAAGAGCTACAAGGATGCCCCCAAGACACGCAAGTCGAAGGACGGCGATCAGCTGATTATCGATTTCGTTGGCAGCATCGACGGTGAAGAATTCGAAGGCGGCAAGGCAGAAGACGCGCCGCTGGTTATCGGATCCGGCCAGTTCATTCCTGGTTTCGAAGAGCAGCTTTCGGGTGTGAAGACCGGCGATGAGAAGACCATCACCGTGACCTTCCCTGAAGATTACCCTGCCGAGCACCTCGCCGGTAAGGACGCGCAATTTGCCGTCACCGTCAAGCAGGTGAAGGTCGAAGGCGAAACCAAGCTGGACGACGATTTCGCGACATCGCTCGGCCTCGACAGCCTCGACAAGCTCAAGGAGCTGCTGAAAGGCCAGCTTGAGCAGGAAACCAACGGCCTGACCCGCACCCAGATGAAGCGTCAGCTTCTCGACCAGCTTGCTGCCGGCCATGATTTCCCGGTTCCGGAAAAGATGGTCGACGCAGAATTCGAACAGATCTGGGCCCAGCTTCAGCAGGAAGCTGCCAAGGACGAAAATCCTGAGCAGGCGCAGAAGGAAATCGAAGACGAGAAGGACGATTACCGCAACATCGCCGAACGCCGCGTGCGTCTCGGCCTGCTGCTCAGCGAAATTGGCCAGAAGAACGGTGTTGAAGTCACCCAGCAGGAAATGAGCATGCTCATCCAGCAGGCGGCGCAGCAATATCGCGACGAAGACCGCGAGCGTTTCATCCAGTACGTCCAGCAGGAACCGATGGCTGCAGCGCAGCTTCGCGCACCGCTTTATGAAGACAAGGTCGTCGACTTCCTGTTCGACAAGGCCGATGTCACCGAACGCGAAGTGACCAAGGAAGAACTCGAAGCCGCGATTGAGGCTGACGAGGAAGCCGAGGAAACAAAAGCCAAAACGAAGGCTCCGGCCAATAAAAAGGCTGCCGCCAAGAAGGACGCGCCGAAGAAGGAAGCTGCCAAGAAAGCTCCGGCCAAGAAGGCCCCGGCGAAGAAGGCAGCCGCCAAGGACGACGAAAAGAAGCCAGCAGCGAAGAAAGCTCCGGCCAAGAAGGCACCTGCCAAAAAAGCAGACGCCAAGAAGCCGGCTGCAAAGAAAGCTGCACCCAAGAAGAAGTAAGGCGAACACCCTCCCGGCACGCTGATTTGCCGGGAGGGTTTCCCTCTGATTCAGCACGATTTTCCCCGAAACATGCTTGTCAAAGGCGGGTCGGGGCGCAATCTTGGTCTGGATGACCTATATTACCGCCACGGGGCAGTTTCTGCCCGGCGACCCAGTCCCGAACGCCGAAATGGCCGATTATATCGGCCGCTTGTCTGACAATTCAGAGCGGCTCGGGAAACTCACTCTACGACAAAACAAGATCCGCACCCGGCATTATGCGCTGGAAAAGGATGGCACTACCAGGTGGACCGTCGCCAGCATGCTGGCGCGCGCGGCGCAGGATGCTCTGTCGGTGGCGGAGATCGACGCGAAATCGATCGGTTTCCTTTCCACTTCTACAACGCAGAACGACCTGATGGTGCCGGGCCTCGCCAGTCAGGTTCACGGCGAACTTGGCCTGCCCCCGCTGGAGATTGCCAGCCAGCAATCGGTCTGTGCCAGTTCGATGATGGCGCTAAAAAACGCATGGCTGCAATTGAAGGCGGGCGAGCACAAGGCTGCGATTGTCGGCGGCGGCGAATTTGCGAGCCGGTATTTCCGGCCCGGTTTTTATGAAGGCACCGCAGCGCTTGATGATGACGGTACCCTGCCATCCGATGCAGGGTTCCTGCGCTGGACGCTCAGCGATGGTGCAGCCGCTTTGATCATGGAAGACAGGCCCGCCGCGCGCGGCCTCTCCTTGCGAGTGGACTGGATCAGCCTGCGCAGTTTCGCAGACCGTTTCGGCCCCTGCATGACGGGCGGCGGGGTGCGCCGGGATGACGGGACCATGCAGCCTTGGTCGCACCATCCGACCATTCAATCCGCCGCGTCCGCGGGCGCGTTCCAACTGCGTCAGGATGTCGACGCGCTTTACCGGATGCTTCCGGTGTGGATGGGCGAATTCATGCGGCTGGTGGATGAAGGCATGATCGATCCGGATGCGGTGGACTGGTTCTGTTGCCACTATTCCGCGCACAGCCTGCGCGAAGAGATGATCCGGCTTGCGACACGCGCGGGGTGCATGATCCCGGAAGACCGCTGGTTCTCCAATCTGGCGACCAAAGGCAATGTCGGTGCCGCTTCCATATTCCTGATACTGGATGACCTGATGCGCAGCGGTGATCTGCGTGAAGGTCAGAATATCCTTCTGGCGGTGCCGGAAAGCGGGCAATGTGTCATGGCATATGCGGGGCTGACAGTGGTCGGGCCGGGTGAAGTTGATACCGCGGGAGAGGCGAAATGAATGCAGAAACCGGAAAACCGGACACGGCGCTGGCACGCACGCACCGGGGTCTTGCCCGCGTCTGGATCGATTTCGAAACATCATTGATGACCGTACCGCTGGTTAGCCGCCTGCACGCGGGGAAGTGGCGGCGGGACGATTACCTCGCTTTGCTGCGCAATCTTCGTCAGCAGGTTGTTGAGGGCAGCCGGTGGATCAGCCGTGCTGCATCCAATCTCGGCACTAATCACGAAGAATTGCGCACGCTGTTCATCCATCATGCGGAAGAAGAGCACCGGGATTACCGAATGCTGGAGGATAATTACGTCGCCGCCGGCGGGCTGCGCGAGGACATCGTGGGCGGCGAAAAGAACATCGGGTCAGAGGCGCTGTCGGGGTACATGTACAACGCCGCCTCTCAGCGCGACCCCGTGGGTATGCTTGGCGCGATGTTCGTGATCGAAGGGTTGGGCAACCGGATTGCCGGTCCGTGGAGCAAGCTGATGGCGGAGCAACTGGATTTGCCGCCTGAAGCGACGAGTTTCTTCACCTATCACGGGGAAAATGACGAAGATCACCTGGAGATGTTCGACCGCGCAATGGAAATCGCCGTGACCAGCGATGCCGTGGGCAGCGACATCATCAAGCACGCAAAGGTCGTCGCGAGGCTTTACCGGCTGCAATTGGAAGAGATCGACAATGTCTGATGCGGATGGCGCGCCCCGCGTGGAGAAGGCCAGGGAGGAGAAGATTCTTCATGCCTTTGGCGAACACGATCCCGCTGATCCCGATCCGTGGGCTGCGCTTGCGATGGACCGGTCGCTGCCATTTGATCCAGACGCAAAGGCCGCGCTGCTGCGTGACCAGCGCAGCCCCAGCCGCCAGTTCCTGCTGCCATTTGTACGGCCGCTCGCGCGCACCACAATTGTCCTGGCGCAGATTTTCAAGAGTGTTTTCCCGCGCTTCCCCCACGCCCCGCGGTTCCTGCACTGGATGATCGCGAAGGGGATGAGGCATTTCCTGACGCCCGATGCGAACCGCCTGATCCTGCGGCATTTTCACCTTGGATCGCAGATTTTGCGCTTTATCGCGGATAACACCACGCCGGGCTTCAGACCTACGCTGGAGCCGATGCAACCAGCCACGATCGACGATGTCAGGGACAATCTGTTCCTGAAACACGATCTCAACATCTTCAACTTTTTGATCCAGTTGAACCATGAACTGGATAGGCGCGGGGGCGAGGTGCAGAAGGTGGAGCGCGTGGATTTCAGCGCGATCGACCCTGACGCGGTGCAGATTGAAGACATGCCGAAGGGGCGGCTCAACAAGATCGACCTGCAGACGGCGATCGAACTGTACACGCCCGCATATGCGTTCTGGCTGACCGACCGCGATTTCTGGCGCGCCGCCAACAGCCTGCAACTCGATGAGACAATCGGCCTGTATTGCGCGCGCATCACGGGTGAGGAAAAACATCTGGCGATGATCACCAACGCGCATCCCATGGTGCCGGAATCCACCCTGAAAGCCGGTTTCAGGCTGGTTCTCCACGGGCTGGCCACCGAAGTGCTTCACGGGTTTTTGTGCGAACTGAAGGCGAAGCAGGCGGCGCAGGATGCAGCGGTGCTACCGGCCTAGATCGCGGTTTTATTCGCAGGCATCCGGATCGACCCGGATGTTTTCGCGATTGTCAGGTGACAGGGATAGCATTTCCTCCCCCTCTCCCTTGTGGATGTGGCCTTTTCGGCGCTCGACATATTCTATGATCCTGCCGGCGGTGACGCCGTGGATCAGGATCGAGGCGAGGATCGTGAAGGACACCGTGGCCCATAGCAGATCGAGCTGTTCGAATGTCCCGTGGTTCTGGCCGTAGGCGAGGTAATAGATCGAACCCATCCCGCGAATGCCCAGAAAAGCGACAGCAGCCTTGCCTCTCCACGGGAGCGGGGTGAACCATTCTGCCATCAGGCCGCTGAGGGGACGTATCACGAAGATCAACGCGAGGCCCGTAAGCGCGGCCGGCCATGTCAGCGCGTCGAGCACGCCGCTGGCCAGCATCCCGCCAAATGCCAGCAGCACCGCGACCAGCACGATCTTTTCGATCTGGTCGATGAAGTGATGGCTGATCTTGTGATACCGGCTGGCGTTCTCGCGCTGGCGGGCGGTAACAGCCCCGACGAATACCGCGATAAAGCCGTACCCCTCAACCATTTCCGCCAAGCCATAGGCAAGTAATAGCGTGCCGAGCACGATGAGACCTTCGCTGGTCGAATAGACTTCCGACTGGTCGCCATCCTGCTTGGCCGGCCCATCAACTTCGCGCTCGAAAACATACCATGATCCGGCCCGCCCGACGAGATAACCCATCCCGATACCGGCGACGATGCGCCACACGAAATCAAGCGCGAACCATTCGATCGTCCAGCCGCCCAAGGACGCCATGCCCACCGCTGCAATCGCGAGGTAAGTGAACGGAAATGCCAGACCGTCATTGAGACCGGCTTCTGCGGTCAGGCTGAAACGCAGATCATGCCGCTCATTGTCACCCGGCGGGCCCACCTGCACGCTGCGCGCGAGAACCGGATCAGTCGGTGCCAGTGCCGCGCCGAGCAAAATCGCACTGGCCGGGGCCAGGCCAAGCGCCCACCAGCCAAGCAACGATACAAGGATAATGGTCAGCGGCATGGCGAACAGGAGCAGGGGCCATATCTGCCGCCAATTGCGCCAGTTCACCGGCCTGTCGATTGCGATGCCTGCAGCGGCGAGCGAAGCGATGACGATAAACTCGGTCACGTATTCCACAGTCAGCGCGTCGAGGCTGTCTGCCACGGGGTTGAGATGCGGCATACCCAGCGGGAGGGAAAATACCGCAAAGCCGACCCCGACATACAGGACCGGCATGGGCAGCAGACTGCGCGCAAGCCTTTTCTCCAGCGCCACAGCCAGCGTCAGGGCGAGTCCGAACAGGACAAACAGGAATATTCGCGGTTCCATCAGGACCTTCTAACGCTTGCTTGGCATCCATGCTCCAAAATCGGGCACGGGTATTTGCGACGTCCGGGCGCGTTCATAGGCGGCACCGGCTTTCAACACATCGTGGTCGGACCATTTTGCGCCGAAGAAACTGATCCCGACCGGCAAGCCATCAACCTGTCCCATCGGCACGGTCAGGTGCGGGTAACCGGCAATCGCGGCAGGGCTGCCAAAGCCGATACTGCCGTCATACGTGTCGCCATTACCCAAATCGCTGACCCATGCCGGCCCTCGGGTAGGCGCGACGAGGAATTGGACCTCATAATCGTCAAGCAGCCGATCAAGCGTTTCTCGCCCTGCGATCCGGACAGCATTTTCGCGCGCTTTCTCATACGCCTCGCGGTCGGTGGTGCTTTCGGCAAGCTCGAACAGGCCCTGACCAAAATATTGCATTTCAGTGGAGGCGTTCTGTTCGTTGAACCGGATCAGATCAGCAAGGCTGCGAGGCATGTCTTCACCGGGGAGCGAACCGAGATACTTGCCCATTTCCTCACGCAGTTCGAACAGCAGCACAGTGAAGCTGTCGCTGTACATTTCTTGGTTTGGTTCGAAATCGATATCGACCAGCACCGCCCCGGCCCGCTCCAGATCCGCCAGCGCCTTCGTGAATTCACCGCGAACGCCGTCATTCTTGCCGATCTGTTTGCGCATTACGCCAATTCGGACGCCGCGAAGCGAGTGCTCCGAAAGACCTTCGGTATAGTCGGCGCGTCGGTTCGGCACGATCATCGTCACCGGGTCTGCAGCATCCTCTGCCGCGATAGCGCCCAGCAGCCGCGCTGCGCGCAGTACGTCTTTGGCCATAGGCCCGGCAGTATCCTGAGTGCTGCTGATCGGCACGACGTGTCTGCGGCTGACCAGACCAACGCTCGGTTTAAAGCCAACGATGCCGTTGATGCTTGCGGGGCAGCTTATCGAACCGTTGGTTTCAGTGCCGATTGCGGCCCAGGCAAATCCGGCTGCGACCGCGGCACCGCTGCCCGAAGACGAACCGCAGGTGTTGCGCGCCGGATCGTGCGGATTGCGGGTGAGGCCGCCCACCGCGCTCCATCCGCTGGTGGAATCGTCGTCCCGTATATTGGCCCATTCAGACAGGTTGGTCTTGCCCAACACGACGCCGCCTGCCGCGCGCAAATTCGCCACCAGCGGTGCGTCCCTGCCGGTCAGATTGTCTTTCAAGGCAAGGCTGCCCGCAGTGGTCGGCAATTCCCGCGTCTCGATATTGTCCTTGATCAGCACGGTAAGCCCGGACAGGGGAAGTCCGGCACGCTCAGCCGCCTGCGCCTGCGCGGCTGCATCAGGGTTGAGCGCAATCACCGCGTTTAGCTGAGGCCCGGCATCGTCCAGCGCCGCGATGCGTTCGATCTGCAATTTTGCCGCAGCCGCCGCGAGGCTGACGCGAGGCATCAGATTGGATTCGATTGGCCGTGTCGGTCGCTGCACCGGCGCGGCTTGCAGGCTTGCCCCTTCCGACGCCTCAGCCGCAGGTAGAGCCGCACAAGAGGCGCAGGAAATCGCAGCGGCAATTGGCAGGATAAATTTCTTCATGCTGCGCACGGTGCCAGCATCTGCCGCGAAGGCAAGTCCCGGCGCGGGTCAGACCTAGAAATTGCCGGAGACGCTGAACCTGAAAATCGGGCCGATCCGCCGGTCGAGCTTTTCCGCAAAGACGATGTTCGCGTTGGGGCGGGGCCCGTCGAAAACGACGCGTTCGAACTTGTTCCGTGCGCCCAGTATATTGCCATAGCTGGCGTTGACCGTCAGCCCGAACACATCCTTGTGTTCGACAAACAAATTGGCGAATGTCGGACCTTCATAATCGCGGCCCGTCTCGAACCGGCGGGAGTAATTCGCGCGGTTATCGGTGAACAAACCGCCGCCCCATGCCCAGTCGGTGCCGAGGATGTCATGGCGGAAATTCACGTCGAGCAAATCGGTAAACCGACCTGAAAAGGGCCGTCTTCGGCCCACGAACGGGTCGTTAACGTTGTCCCATCGGCGGATACCGCGCACTTCGAAACGGGCACCGTCCCAGCCCAGTGGATCCATCTTGAGCGTGGTGTTCAGTTCAATCTGGGTGCGTTCCGCGCTGCCGATATTGCCGCGTGCTTCGCCGCCATCGGGCAGTGGGAAGAAATCGATGAAATCTTCATACCAGACCTGTTCCAGCTCAAATGTTGCGGAGCCCCATTCGCCCAGTCCCTTGTTTACTTGGAGTGCGACGTTCCAGCTCTGGTCCGGCTGCAATTCGTTATTGCCGCCGTTCGCGTTGTCATCGTTGATCGACACGCTGGCGAGAAAGTCACCAAATGAAAGCTGGCCGACCCGGCGGCGCAATTCGACCGAGATGTCGAGATCGTCTTCGGGTTTCCATGCGAGGGAGAACGACCCCTTGGGGCGCTGGAAGCTGCGCGAGTTGGCGGCGACACCGGTTTGCTCGATCTTCGAATATTCCGCGCCGCCGGTTGCCTGCAAGGAAAGCTTGGGGGTGATTTGCCTGCTGAAGCTGAGGATGGCTTCATACCGGTCTTCAGTGACACCGCCATTTCCCGCCGGGAATGCGATTTCGGTAAATCCCCCCGCCGGTGCCAGTTCGAACAGGCGCGACGTGCGGTTCAGCCGGTTGAACGCTGCCTCGCCCGAAATCTGCCAGTCGCCGCCCCACATTTTCCAGCCATATTCCAGGCGGCCGATCCGCTCGCCCGCTTCGTTGACCTGTGTGAAGCGCGATCCGGCATCGCCGCGTCCGTCATTGAAGCGGTCGATCACCGTGCTTGAGAAATTGTCGCGTTCGAACCGCTCGAGCCCGATCAGCTTCAGTGTGCCCGGTCCGAAAGGGAACTGGATGTCGGCGCCGATTTCATATTCCGGCCCGTCTTCCTCGCGGGAGGCGTCACGTTCGCGCACCAGGCCGTCAGGGGATACGCCGATCTCCGGTTCTTTGCGGGAGAAGTAATCTTCGCCGTAACTGAGGTTCAGATTGGCCACCGTGTCTGCGCCGAAGTCATAGGCGAAGATGGCGCTCAGCTTGGGATTGTCGAATTTGCCCGAAACCTTGCTGAACTGTTCTTCGATCACGGCGCCGCTGGCGTCGGTAATCAGGCTCGGACCATCGGCCCCGAAGCGATTGTTGTCGTTGGACAGGGCCAGTGTGTAGTCGAGATCGCCCCGGCTTCCGGTCAGCGAGATTTCCCCGCCATACAATTGCGCCTCGGTATTGTGGGCCCGGAATCCGCCTCTCCAGCGAAACTGGCCGGATGTGCCGGTGTTCACGTAAACGATATTGGCGACTTGACCGGACAGGCCGGGAATGTCGAGCGCGTTGCCGTCGAGGATTTCGATGCGAACAACGTCGCCTGCGGGAATCCGGCGCAACTGGTCGCGGACGCTGTCCGACTTGCTGGAGAAACGCTCCCCATTGACGATAACGTTCTGGTTCGCTTCGCCCAGACCGCGCTGGCCATCATTGCCGTCATCGATGGAAAAGCCGGGAATCTGCGAAACCATGTCCAGCGCACTGCGCGGGGCAAACTGTTCGAAATAGGTCGGCTCGAATATCCGCGCATCGGCACGCGGAGCGGCTGCGCTGAGGCCCATTGTGGCCGGGGTTTCTGCCGCGCCTGCGGGCTGTTCCTGTGCCAGCGCGGGTGCACAAAGGCAGGCGCTTGCACTGAACAGAAGGCAGGACGCCAGGCGCATCGATGGGGGGCGTGCAGCCGGTGTCATAGGTATCTTCTCCGCAGCGGGCCCTGCTTCGCGTCCGGGATGATTAACAGTGCGCTTCGATAGGACGCGCATTCGCCGGGACAAACGACATTGGATTGTCACGGTTTTCCACCCGTGATTTATCCTGCGAAGGTTAATCCCCTTGAACTCCACCGTGTCAGTCGCGACATAGGCCTTCGAACTTCGAGACAGAGGAATTCCATGATCGATCTTTCCGCGCAGCTTGGCGACACTTTCGGCTCTCAGGGCCAGTTCACGCGTGACCCCAATACCGGCGCGCTCGTGCCTGTCGTGGTGGAACAGACCAGCCGCGGTGAACGCAGCTTCGACATTTTCAGCCGGTTGCTTCGCGAACGCATCGTCTTCGTCACCGGTCAGGTGGAAGATGGCATGGCTTCGCTGATCACTGCTCAGCTGCTGTTCCTGGAGAGCGAGAATCCCTCCAAGCCGATCAGCATGTACATCAATTCGCCGGGCGGCGTGGTTACGGCCGGAATGGCGATCCACGACACCATGCAATATATCAAACCGCGCGTTTCGACGGTTTGCATGGGTCAGGCAGCATCGATGGGCAGCTTCCTGCTGGCCGCCGGTGAGCCGGGTATGCGTGTCGCACTGCCGAATGCGCGGATCATGATCCACCAGCCTTCGGGCGGTGCGCGCGGCATGGCGTCGGACATTGAAATTCAGGCTCGCGAAATCCTGCGGATCAAGAGCCGGATGAACGATCTGTATGTCAAATACACCGGGCAAAGCCTGGAAGATATCGAGCGGGCAATGGACCGTGATACCTTCCTCGAGGCTGACGAAGCGATGAAGTTTGGCCTCGTCGACAAGGTCTTCGAAACACGTCCGGAAAATGAAGAACCGGACGATGCCGACGGTTCAGGCGGCGCGCCGAAGTAACGCTCTCGCGGGCCGGGTATCGGTCTCGCGCAGGGTATGCGAGCGTCCACGCCCGCGGCCCTGTGCTGGGGTCCTGTACCGGGGCGGGACGTTAACTGTAGCTTTTCGGCAACCCTGTGCTTTCAGCTGTCTGTAACGGGCATCTGCTAAGCACAGCAGGTTGATTATACACGATCCGGCCTTAGAGTCGGACGAATCTCCCCGCCAATGAGGGCGCTACGGGGGGATTCGGGAACACGGGATATGACAAAATTGAGCGGAACCGACTCTAAAAGTACGCTTTACTGCAGCTTCTGCGGCAAATCGCAGCACGAAGTTCGCAAACTGATCGCCGGCCCAACCGTCTTCATCTGCGATGAATGCGTGGAGCTGTGCAACGACATCATTCGCGAAGAAACCAAGGCCGGCATCGCTGGCAAGGGTGAAGGCGATGTGCCGACCCCGATGGATATCTTCACGACGCTCAACGACTATGTCATCGGCCAGGACCGCGCGAAGCGGGTCCTCTCGGTTGCTGTGCACAACCACTACAAGCGGTTGAAGCATGGCGGCAAAGCTGGCGATGTGGAGCTGGCGAAATCGAACATTCTGCTCGTCGGCCCGACCGGCTGCGGCAAGACGCTGCTGGCGCAAACGCTGGCGCGCACATTCGATGTGCCGTTCACCATGGCAGATGCGACCACGCTGACCGAGGCAGGTTACGTTGGTGAAGATGTCGAAAACATCATTCTCAAGCTGCTGCAGTCGTCCGACTATAACGTCGACAAGGCGCAGCACGGCATCGTCTATATCGACGAAATCGACAAGATCACCCGCAAGGCGGAAAATCCCAGCATCACCCGCGATGTTTCGGGCGAGGGCGTTCAGCAGGCGCTGCTGAAACTGATGGAAGGTACCACCGCCTCCGTCCCGCCGCAGGGCGGCCGCAAGCATCCGCAGCAGGAATTCCTGCAGGTCGACACGACGAACATCCTGTTTATCTGCGGCGGTGCATTTGCCGGTCTCGAGAAGGTGATAGCCGACCGTCTCCAGAAACGCTCGATCGGTTTTGGAGCGAACGTTGCCGATCCTGACAAGCGCCGCATCGGCGAACTGCTGGAAAAATGCGAGCCGGAAGATCTGCTGAAATTCGGTCTTATCCCTGAATTCGTAGGCCGTTTGCCGGTAATCGCGACTTTGCGCGATCTGGATACCGATGCCTTGGTTCAGATCCTCAGCGAGCCGAAAAACGCTCTGGCGAAACAATATGCCAAGCTGTTCGAACTGGAAGATGTCGAGCTGACATTCCAGCGCGACGCGCTGGAAACCATCGCGCAGAAGGCCATTGAACGCAAAACCGGCGCGCGCGGTCTCCGATCGATCGTCGAAGGCATCCTGCTGGATACGATGTTCGACCTGCCCGACATGGAAGGCGTGACCGAAATCGTGATCGACAAGGACGTGGTCGAAGGCCGCAAGGAACCGATCCGCGTCATGGGCGGCAAGGACGAGGAAAAGGAAGAAGCCGCTTAGAAGGCTGCTTCCCGGTTGCCGCTAATCCGGTGACGCCTGTTTGAAGTTCAAAATACCGAGACGGGTCTGGCATATTGCCGGGCCCGTCTTTTGTTTGAGTTCACGGCGCTGCCGCGACGGGGGTGATCTGGCGCATCAATCCACGCGGCGACGAATATATTGTCGCTGAATCTGCCCTTCGTGACATTCCCGCCACAGTTGTGACACTCTCGATTTCGGGCGCTTTACTTTGTGCTGCAGCGCAGCATAGTGTCAGCGAATTGCAGATAACAACGGGGAAGCAATCATGATCAATCGAAACCGGGCGCTGCGTGCAACATTGTTGCTGGCAGCGAGTTCCATGCCTTTTGCAGCTTATGCGCAGGAAGTGCCCGCAGAACCGGCGGCTGAGGCGCAGGACGAAGTCATCGTCGTGACCGGTTCACGTATTGCTCGTGACCCCAATATCGGTTCGCCTGCACCCATTCTGGCCATCGATGCTGCCGCGCTGACAGAGACGGGCAGCGGCGACGTGGTCGATGTGCTGCGCAACGTTCCGGCTCTTTCTACGTCGACTTCGACCGAATCCTCGCTCGACGGCGTTTTTTCCTTCTCCGTCGGCCAGGCAACCTTGAACCTGCGCGGTTTGGGCGCGGGCCGTACACTGGTGCTGGTCAACGGCCGCCGCCACGTTTCCGGCGTAGCTGGTGCGCAGGTCGTGGACATCAACTCCATCCCGAGCGCGCTTATTGAACGGGTCGAAACAATCACCGGCGGCGCATCGGCAGTTTACGGTGCCGATGCTGTGACCGGCGTTGTCAACTTCCAGCTTCGCGATGATTTCGAAGGTCTTGAAGGCAACGTGCAGTCCGGCATCTCGCACAAGGGCGATGCCTGGCGGATCAATGGTGACCTTACCTGGGGCACGAACTTCGCCGATGGCCGCGGTAACATTACCGTGACCGGTGAATATGCGCGCAATGACGAACTGCTTTACGGTGATCGTTCCTTCAGCCGCGACAACGGAATTGCCGATGACCAAGGCAACCCGGCGCTGCGTTTCCAGAACGGCGATATCGGCACGGGTACCCCTAACTTTGCCAACTTCTATTCGCTGGCCAACGGCTCGTTCCCGACCGGTTTCCGTATCCCGACGAGTGCGGCTGATTTCCAGGCTGACTATCTCGCAGAATTTGGCACAACCCCGACGCTTAGCGCAGCGGAACTGGCGCTGATCGAGCGTGCTGCGAGTGCACCGAGCCGGCTCATCGCCCGCGATCCGCGCTTCTCGCTGTCCTCGGCTGGCGGCGTTATCGCGCCGGGTGATATCGGCCTCAGCGATGGCCCGGACATCAACAATAATGGCACTGCCGACTGTCTTGAATCTTCGGTTGGCTTCAACTCCACATTCAACCCCGGTGCGTTCGGTCTCGCTGGCGGCTGTGCCAACATCAACCCCGATGGCAGCGTCTCGGTCTATCAGGATGGCCTCATCACCGGCCTGTTCAACCAGTTTGGCGGTGACGGCATCCAGAACAATTTCAACGAGAATTCGCTGACGCCTGAGACTGAACGCTGGTCTGTCAACGTCAACGCTTCGATGGAATTTACACCGGCTGCGGAACTGTTCTTTGAGGGCAAGTATGTTTCCAACACTGCTGAATTCCAGGGTCAGCCAAATACGTTCTACGATCTGCTGACCATTCGTTCGGACAACCCGTTCATCACCGGCGATCTGCAAGATTTCGTCGCACCGTTGTTCTTTGGCGGCGGGGACGGTCTCTACATCACGCGTGACCCGGCCGACCTAGGCCAGAACCGCGACCGTAACGAATTCGAGACATGGCGCTTTGTCGGCGGTCTGCGCGGCGAAATGACCGATCACCTGCGATACGAAGTGTCGGTGAACTACGGCAAGTTCGACCAGAAGAGCATCAACAATAACAGCGTCATTCTGGATCGGTTCTATGCCGCAATCGACGTGATCAGTGACCCGGTAACGGGTAATCCCATCTGCCGTTCGGATATCGATCCGACTGCACCGGCAACGACCCCGTTCGGCATCCCTGCTGGCGATCCCGGCTTCTTCAGCTTCAACCCGGGTGACGGCCAGTGTGCTCCTGCCAATATCCTTGGCGGGGTCGGCGCTATCAGCCAGGAAGCAATAGACTTCATCACGGCAACCACCGTCAACCGCTTTGCTCTCGACCAGCTGGTGCTCAACGGCACGCTCATCGGTGACACGGGCGGCTTCTTCGAGCTGCCGGGCGGTCCTGTCGACTGGGTTGTCGGCGTTGAATTCCGCAAGGAAACCAGCGATTCGCAGTTCGATCCGCTGATCCGCGGTGTTGTCCCTGTCGATACGCCGGATGCGAATGCAGGCGATCTGCTCCGTGACCTGCCGAACGCACAAAACTCGCTGGTATTTGACCCGGCGTCGATCATCGACAATGCGGGCGGCGACTTTGACGTGTTCGATGCATTTGCAGAAGTTCGTCTGCCGCTTCTGGCCGACAAGCCTTTTGCAAGGCTGCTCGAACTCAACGCAGCGGCGCGGTACGCGAACTATTCCACGGTCGGCAGCACCTTTACCTGGAATGTGAATGGTCTGTACGCCCCGGTAGAGGACATCCTGTTCCGCGGTACGTATTCCAGCGCGGTGCGTGCGCCGAACATCAACGAATTGTTCAACCCGGCGCAGGGTGCGTTCTTCCGCCCGGTCGACCCGTGCGATGCATCGGAACTTGCGAACGCGCCTGATCCGGCCCAGCGTCAGGCAAACTGTGTTGCGCTGTTCAATTCGATCGGGTTCGATCCAACCTTCGGCACCGGCACATATTCCTATGTCGATCCGCTCACCGCACGTTTCTCCGGCTCGATCAGCGGTAACCCGAACCTTTCGGAAGAAACCGCGACGACCTGGACGGTGGGCACGCAGATCACGCCTTCGTTCCTGCCGGGCCTCGCGCTGAGCGTCGATTACTACAACATCGAAATCGAAGATGCGATTTCGACTGTGAGCGCGCAGGACATCGTGAACAATTGCGTCGACAGCGCAAACTTCAACAATCAGTTCTGTACGCTGGTTGACCGCAGTTCCAGCAATGGCGGGTTTACCTTCCTGCGTCAGTCGTCGCTGAACTTCGCGCGTCTTGAAACTGCCGGTGTCGAAGCATCGGCACGTTACAGCTTCAACCTTGGCGATCACGGCTTCACCCTCGCGGCGGCCGGTAACTGGGTGGACAAGCTGGACCGCTTCTTCGATCCGTCAGACCTGACCAATCTTGATCCTGAACTGGGTGAACTGCAGCGTCCGGAATGGTCCGGCAACGCGTCGCTGACCTGGGATTGGGACCGTTTGAGCATCACCTGGTCGACGACCTATCTCGACAAGATGGCGCTGCGTTCGGTTGAAATCGAAGATGTGGGCACGATCTACAGCGCTGAAAACGCGATTTCGGACGAAACCTTCATCCATGATATTTCGTTCAACTTCGAAGCCAGCGACCGTTTCTCGTTCTATGGCGGTGTGAACAACATCTTCAACGAAAAGCCATTCATCACTGAGCAGGCCTATCCAGTCAGCCCGGTTGGCACCTACTTCTTCCTTGGCGCGAAGGCCGGTTTCTAAACCGCTAGGTTACGATGAAAACAGGGCCGGTCAGCATGTGCTGGCCGGCCCTTTTTCGTGGCGGAATCAGAAAACCCCGCCCGGCCGGAGGAATGGCCAGGCGGGGTTCGGTTTGCGCTGCATCCGAAGGGGAAAGGAGCAGCGCAGTCAGGCCGCCGAAGTTCCGTAAGACGGCGGCTTTGCTTTAGTGGTTGTGATCAACCCGGCAGGAACACACCATCGGTGACGTGAATGACACCGTTCGATGTCTTCACGTCTGCGGTTGAGACAACGGTGGTGCGCCCGGCCGCGTCTGTGATTGCAACGGTATCGCCGAACTTGCTGGCCACCAGCGGATCACCGGCCACTGTGCTGATCGTTACGGCACCGCCATTTTCGTCAATCATGGACAGCAGGTCAGCCGCAGTCACACTGCCGGCCACCGCATGGTATGTCAGCACCTTGGTCAGAGTGCCCTTGTTTTCCGGCTTCAGCAGACTGTCGACCGTGCCGTCCGGCAGTTTGCTGAACGCATCGTCGGTCGGCGCGAACACGGTGAAAGGCCCCGGGCTGGCGAGTGTGTCCACCAGACCGGCTGCCTTGACCGCAGCGACCAGCGTATTGTGCACGCCGGTACTCATCGCGGTTTGCACGATATTCGGCTGGCTCTTTTCGGCCATCTTGTGATTATGCGCGGATACCGGCGCTGTGCTGATGGCGGCAAAAGTGCCCATGGCTGCCACTGCGGCAAAGGCGGCGGCTCTGAATTTGGATGGTGTACGCATTTGGTAATCTCCTCTTTTTCCAAGCCCCGTCCTGCTTGCGTGAGGAGTTACGCAGCCCGCCGGGTGGCGGATGCATAAAAATTCGGAATTATCTCAGATCAGCGAGAATGCGCCTTCCGCCACGACCGGGCCGGCAGCTTCGTCAGCCGGTTTCCCGCCAAGTGGTTCGCGGGTGAGAACCATTTGCGACCCATCATGGATCAGCGAGGCCAGATCCGGGTCGAGCGGCATCCGCACTTCCTCGCCAGGCTTCACGACACCCAGCGATCGGAGTTCGCCCTGCGGCGGGACAAGCCACAATTCGTGGTCGTGCACCCCATCGGCTGTCAGTCCGCTGGCTGATACGAGCATTTCGGACCGATCGGGCAGATAGGTCACTGCGAGGCGCAGCGATGTATCCCCGATGGGAATGTTCGCCATCAAAGGCGCCTCTGGTTGAGGCTCAGCCGGGGATTGCTGCATCGCGGGGATCGTCAGAAATGCCACCGCAATTGCCGCCGCTGCCGACACCAGGCTGGCGACTTGCCATTGGCGCACCCGCCTGCGCAGGGCAGTGACTTCTGCCACCGGAGTGCCGCCATCCAGCCGCGCCTGTATCCGGTCCCACAAATCCGCACCGGGCTGGGCCCCGGCAAGTTCATCCTGCAGCGGTGCGAGGCGTTCTTCCCAATCGGAAACCTCGCGCGCAAAGTCAGGATCGCTGGCGGCCAGCCCCCGCGCCATGACCAGCTCTTCCCCTTCCAGCAGGCGAAGCGCATGCTCTGCGGCGAGACGTTCCCTTTCTGTCAGTTCAGGAGCTGTCATTTCTCTAGGCACCTTTTCAATTTGGCCAAACCGCGCCGGACCCAGCTTTTCATCGTGCCGAGCGGGACGCCTTTCGCCTCGGCCAGCTCCGCATAGGTCTTACCATGGAAAAAGGCTGTCCGGATCGAATCCTGGGTTTTCTCTTCCAGTTCGCGCAGGCAATGATGGATGCGGGCGTTGCGCTGACCGGTTTCGACCAGTTCATCCGCCAGCGGCGCTGTGTCTTCGATCTCAGCTGCCTCGTCCACCGGAACCGCGCCTCGCTGGACCTTGCCCGACCGCAAACGGTCGATTGCGCGGTTGCGGGCAAATGTCGCCAGCCAGGTGATCGGGCTGGCCCGTTCAGGGTCGTAGCGCCCGGCGCTGCGCCACAAGCTGACATATACGTCCTGCAAGGCATCCTCTGCTTCATCGCGGTTTCCCAAGATACGAAGGCAGATGCCGAATAGTTTCGCCGATGTGGCTTGGTAGATCGATTCCAGCGCCGATCTGTCTCCGCTGGCGAGACGGACGATATCGTCTTTCAATGCCTCCCGCTGGCGGACTGCGTCGTTCATATCGCGCAGCCCTTGCCATTCTGGGCGCATTCGAGTGTCTGTTCGATCTGGATCGTCGCGTGGTTGATCCGGTGATGGTGCTTAAGTTCTTCGGAAATATCGTGAAGAAATGCATCGCCGGGGTGCCCGCCCGGCATGACCAGATGGGCGGTCAGCGCGGTTTCGGTCGTGCTCATCGGCCAGATATGCAGATCATGCACCGCCTCGACGCCTGGCAGACCGCCAAGAAACCCGCGGACGTCCTGTTCCGAGATACCTTCCGGCACGCCCAGCAATCCCATTTTCACGCTGTCTTTCAGCAGCCCCCACGTGCTCCAGGCGATGACCGCCACGATGACGAGACTGGTCAACGGATCGATCCACCAGGCACCTGTCAGCAAAATCACGATGCCCGCCAGAACCACGCCAACCGAGACCAGCGCGTCGGCGGCCATGTGCAGGTAGGCCCCGCGAATATTCAGATCATCCTTGCGGCCGCGCATGAACAGCATGGCGGTGCCGGCGTTGATCAGGATGCCGATCCCCGCGACGATAACTACCGTCATCCCTTCGACAGGGGCGGGTTCTGAAATCCGGTGAATGGTTTCAAACGTGATTGCGCCAATCGCCACCAGCAGGAGGCCGGCATTGGCCAGAGCAGCAAGGATCGTCGAACTTTTGAACCCGTAGGTAAATCGGTCGGATGGCGCACGCTTGGCAGCGATGCTGGCACCCCATGCCAATAGCAGCGCCAGTACGTCGGAAAGATTATGACCGGCATCGGCGATAAGCGCCATCGAGCCGGAGAGCAGCCCGTAAACCGCTTCTACGATCACGAAGCCTGTGTTGAGGATTACCCCGATCGCAAATGCGCGGCCAAAATCTGCCGGTGCGTGGCTGTGTCCAGGCCCGTGCGAATGCCCGTGCGAATGCCCGTGCGAATGCCCGTGCGAATGCCCGTGCGAATGCCCGTGCGAATGCCCGTGCGAATGATCGTGCCCGCTTTCGTGCCCGCTATCGTTACTGTGTGAATGCCCTGCGCCCATCGCGATCACTCGTAGACGCAGGAATCCAATCCGTCACGCCTTACTACACCCATGCGCGATGCAATCGTGTTGCCGTAACGCCGTGTAAAACCAGCCGGATTGGTGACGGAGCGTTCCTTCGGCAGGGGCAGGGCTGCTGCCATGCGCGAGGCTTCGCTCTTGCTGAGGCGGGCCGCCGAATGATTGAAATAACGCTGCGCCCCGGCTTCCGCGCCGTAGGTGCCGATGCCGGTTTCAGCGACATTCAGATAGACTTCCATGATCCGCCGCTTGCCCCAGATGTTTTCGATCAGGAAGGTGAACCACGCCTCGAACCCCTTGCGGATATAGCCGCCACCTTGCCACAGGAACACGTTCTTTGCGGTTTGCTGGCTGATGGTGGAGCCGCCCCGGATACGGCCACCCTGCGCGTTTTTGCGGATTGCCTCCTCGATCGCTTCCGCGTCGAAACCGTTATGACTGCAAAACTTGCCATCCTCTGCCGCGATTACCGCGGTCACCAGATTGCGGTCGATATTGGAGAGCGGTTCCCAGTCCTTGGTCACGCTGTTTTCGTCCATCAACATTGTGGCAGTTATTGGCGGCGGAACGAATTTGAACAGCACCACGAACGCCAGGCTAAGTCCGACGAACCAGAGGACGATTTTCGCCAGAAGTTTTGCAATGCGCAGCAGCATGGGGCTCGGTTTCAGCTAGGTTTCAGCTTGGGCGGTGCGTCGGGGAATTGGCTTAGAGGTTCGACCGCAAGGCAGCGGGCCAATCGATCCGGCGCAGAAAGCTGCCAACGTCCGGGAAGGTCGCTTCGCTGCCGGTCCAGCTGGCGCGGTATTTGACCAGCCATTTGTCACCTGGCGGGCAGTAAAGGTAAACGTCCGAGATCAGGGCAGGATATCCCTCGCGCATCGAATTCGCGGGCAAGCGGTACCGCGCGGCAAGACCGAAATCAGTATTGCCCCCATTGGGCGGCGAGATGAATCCCTGACCGCTTAGCTCGGCACCGCGATATTCTGCCACGTTGTTTCGCGCATCGAGGAAAATCTGTGAGCAGGAGAGATCGGAATAATCGGGATAGACATAGACGGTCACGTTCAACGTGCCGTCTGCATTGTTATACTTGTAACCGATGGCTGCATCCCTGCCATCGCTCGTGAATTCGGTTGCCTGCCCGCGCTCGAATCCGCCGACAGTTTCGGGAAAGCTCACATCCACCCCGCGGTGCGTCCAATCGCCGGCAGGCGGGTCGATACTGGTTTGCCCGGCGGCAGGTGCGCTGATCAGGGTGATCGCCAATGCAGCGCTAATGGGCCGAAGTGATTGGATGAAACGCATGTCTTGTCCTCCCTGAAGAATGCCGTTGTCACTATCTACTCCAGACGGGTGCAAATCCGAAACCCCCTATCCTGATGCGGCGGCTAAATGAGCAGCTCCGCCCAGACAACACGGCGCAATGGCCCGGGTGTGTCGGTTCCGAAGGGATAACACGTTGACAGGGCAAGCAAGCCGGTATGGCCGTTTGCGGGGTACCCGAATTCGTCCCACCGAACAGTCTCAAAACCGGCGACACGGTAACGCGCGATGCTGCCGTCCACACGCTGCAGCGACAGCTCGTCCCCGGCCTTCAGGTCTTTGACGAAACGGAAATGTGTGTCGCGGTGTGCGGCCAGTATTGTGACCCCCGATGATCCGCCGTCGGCAATCGCTGCCGGTCCGAAGGCCATCGCTTCGCCCGACGCCCCGGACAAGACGATCTCGCTCACGCCCAGCCTGTGTGCCGTGATCTTGCCCAGCGGCGCGGTATCTGCCCAGGGCCACGGCTTGCGCGCGGCGCCATCCGTAAGGCTGCGGTCAAAAGCATCCTCCAGCATAATTTGCGCGACTTGCGCCTTTACCGGAATCCATGCGGCCTGCAGCGCGATCACCATCCCGGCGGCGCAGATGAGCCAGGGCCAGCTGGCCCTGGCTCTGCTGATGAAGGCGCTGGTCGCCGTCACGCCGCGATCATCCGGCGCCGGCGGACAGCCGCCGCAAACAGGCCGGTGAGCATCAGCAGCAATCCCGCCATCAGCGCGCTCATGAACCCTGTCGCCGTTTCAGGCAGTTCCAGCAGTTCGCTCTGCTCGGCCAATTCGGGATTAGCCTTGGCTGCGGCATTCTGCCCTTTGAACAGGGTGTCGAAATCCCAGCCAGCGGGAAGCAGCAACGGCAGTTCCTCCTTCGTCAATGTTGCGCCTTCTGGCCGGCTGGGCGTCTCGTCTTCAGCAACCAGGCTGGTGCGTGAAGTGACGAGATGAAATTCAAGCCCCAGTTCCTCGATCGCGGCATCGGCGGTTTCGCGGTCGAGTTCATAGGAATAACGCTGCGCCTCAATCTCTGCGATCCGGCGGTATGCCCACAGTTTCGCGGCGCTTTCACTGGCCGCAGCGGCAGACAGGTCGGCACTGTGGGTCCAGGTTTTCCCGCCGATCGTGGCCGTTACTTTCAACGTGCCCGTCAGCTGCTTCGTGCGGCCCAGCAGAACCAGCGGCTCCCCCCGATAGAGATCGGGCAGTTCGCGCGGTGCCAAATCGATGCTGGCACCGCTCACGGTAACCTTGATATCGGTCGCCACCGGCGCGGTTAGACGGTCGAGCAACGCTTTCATTTCTCTCACCGCTTCGGTGTCGGTCCCGACATGGGTGAACGTGCCGCGCCCAGTTTCCGACATCCGCCGCATCAGGAACGTGTTGGGCGCAGATCCCATGCCCACCATGAACACCCGGCTGCGGCCGCGATTGGTGGCGATTTCCGCCATCATCTCGGCCTCGTCGGACAGATTGCCATCGGTCAGGAAGATTATCTGGCGAATGGAATTGCGGCTTTCGCCGTGCCGATCGACCAAGGCTGCGCGCAAGGCGGGTAACATGTCCGTACCGCCATTCGCATCGAGACCTTTCGCAAATCGCGTTGCAGCCGCAACCTGGCGTTCATCTGCGCGGACCGGTGTAGAAAACAGCTGCGTCATGGTGTCGTCGAATCGGATCACGTTGAATGTATCTTGCGGGCGCAGGGTGCCCAAGGCGTAGATCAGGCTGGTCTTGGCCGCGATCATCGAATCGCCGGCCATTGATCCGGAATTGTCGATCACGAAAATCATCTCTCTCGGGAGAGCCGGACCAGATTGTTTTCCAGCCGGCGGGGTGATGGTGGCCATCAGATAGTCGAGGCCGGCGTGTTCCTGTTTGAACAGGCCAACTGCCGGTTTGCCCGATGGTGCGCGCCAGCTCAGTTTGAAGTCACGGTTTGCAGGCACTTCGCCGTCAGCCAGGATAATCAGCCGCTTCTGGGCACCCTGATCGACAATCTTGATGGGATGATACGGGCTGTCGATCTTTGCTGGCTCAAAACCCGGATCCAGTTCCACGGTGATAGAGACCGGGTTCAGCTTGCTGCCCAGCTTGGGATGGGCGAGCGGGGCGGTCACATTTGCCGCATCGGCAACCTGCACCAGATCGATTTCGCCGCGCTCGTTCACTAGGCTGCGAGGCGGGACATATCGCGGCCCCACCACAAGCGGCAGGCGCAAGGCATACTCGCCTGCCAATTGCTGGACAGGAGCCTGAAATTCGATTGCGATCAGAACCGTTTCACCCGGCCCCACATTGGCAACCGAATTGCGGAACCTGTTGGCCCGGGCCTGTTCGACTAAGCCCGATTTGCGCCCGTCGGCCTTGGCTTGTTCGTAAATCTGGCGGGCTTCCTCGCGCGGCTTGATCTTGCCTTCGAAGATACGCTGGCCAACCACCATCTTCAGGCTGTCGACTGCCCCGTCATCGGGCAAGGGGTAGAGATAGGTTGCCTCCATCCAGCCATCCGATGTGTTGCGAAACGCCTGGGTGACGGTGACCCGCGCAACCGGGCCGCTAACCTTGACCTGGATATCGGTGCCCAGCTGCATCGCAGGCAGTTCATCTGCAACGCCCTTGCCGTGCAGCATCAGGCGGCCTGCGCCGCGCTGGTCGCTAGCCATCTCGCCTGCTCCGCGGCCACCGGCAGCAAACACGGAAGCTGTCTGGAATGCAGCGAATATGAGCGCGAGAATCGCAACCGTGGCTGCAATTCTTCTGGATTTGGTCACCGCAGTTCGTCTCATGTAAGCCTCCGTTCATCTCAACCTTCCTACCCGTTACGGCATCGAAGAACGGACCCGCCACAGGCAAGAATGGCCAATTTCTGCCGGATTCGGAGGTTCGCCGGAGATTAAGTGAGGGTTTGTACGGATTCGTCCGCACATGTACGGAAAGGGAGAGCGATGATGGGGTGGGCGATGACCGAACAGGGTTTCAGCAATGAAGGAGTGGCCGCGCGCCTGCGGGAGGAGATCGCGCGGCGCCGCATCTCGCGCCAGGGATTGGCGGAAACCGCCCGTGTCAGCATTTCGACACTGGAAAAAGCCCTGTCAGGCAGGCGCCCGTTCACGCTGGCAACTATCGTAAAGCTGGAGGACGCACTGGGTGCATCGCTGCGCCGCCCGGGCCATCAACGAACCGAGGCACCATCTCTCGCACCGCCGCACATGGGAACTTACGCCAGGCAGGCGGTCCGCTGGATCGAAGGGGATTATCTCACCCTTCGGGCCAGCTTTGGCGACGAGGGGGCAACCTACGCCTATCGCACGCAGATCCAGTGGGACGATGCGCAGGGGCATCTGGCATTCTGCGAAAGCGAGCGGCTGGATAGCAGCTTCGCACAGTCGGGCTTCGTGTCGATGCCAAACCTTTCAGGCCATATCTACCTTGTGACCAGTGAGGCGGGGCAATACCGGCTGATCGTATTGGGCCGCGCCACGCGGGAAAAGCGGATGTTTGGCCTGCTTTCCACCCTGCAAGTCGGTGCCGGATCTCAGCTTGTGCCGGTGTCGTGCCCGGTTGCGTTCGTTCCGATCGGCCAGATACCCGATGCGGAATTCGGCCTGATCACACCGGGGCAGCGGCTTGCCGAAGATTACCGGGCCATCCTCAATACCGCTCTCGACCAGGATTTCTGCCGCTTGCGGACATGAAAAACCCCGCCGGTATCGCTACCGGCGGGGTAAATGTGTGATTTTGTCAGACCGGCTTATGCCGCGGTGGGCATCAGGCGCTCTCCGGCGATCGTTTTCATCGCTTTCTGGAGCTTCTCGAATGCACGCACTTCGATCTGGCGGATGCGTTCGCGGCTGACATCGTAAACCTGCGAAAGCTCTTCGAGTGTCTGCGGATTTTCCGTCAGACGGCGCTCGGTCAGAATGTGCTTCTCGCGGTCATTCAGCCCGTCCATCGCTTCGATCAGCATTTCGTGACGAACCTCTGCCTCTTCAGCATCGGCCACTGTTTCGTCCTGCAGCGGGCGGTCGTCGACCAGCCAATCCTGCCACTGGCCGCCATCTTCCTCGTCACCGCGCATCTTGGTGTTGAGCGAGCCGTCGCCGCCCATCATCATGCGCCGGTTCATGTTGATGACTTCCTGTTCCGCAACGCCCAGATCGGTAGCGATCTTGGTCACGTCATCGGGATGCAGGTCGCTATCTTCATAAGCTTCCAGCTCTTTCTTCATCCGGCGAAGGTTGAAGAACAGCTTTTTCTGGGCCGCGGTCGTGCCCATTTTCACCAGGCTCCAGCTGCGCAGGATGAATTCCTGCATGCTCGCCTTGATCCACCACATTGCATAGGTGGCGAGGCGGAAGCCGCGTTCCGGTTCGAATTTCTTGACGCCCTGCATAAGGCCGACATTGCCCTCTGAAATCAGGTCGGAGACCGGCAGGCCATAGCCGCGGTAACCCATCGCGATCTTCGCGACGAGGCGAAGATGGCTGGTCACCAGCTGTGCTGCTGCTTCGGGGTCTTCGTGTTCCGCATAACGTTTGGCGAGCATATATTCCTGCTCTGCAGTCAAAACGGGGAACTTCTTGATTTCGGCCAGATAGCGGTTGAGGCTCTGCTCTCCGCCAAGGGCCGGGACTTTACTTGTTACGTTGCTCACTTCTTCCCTAACCTTTCTGTTGCCAGCCTCACTTTTACCGGACCCCTGATGGGCATCCGCAATTTCGGGCCGCTTGGTTACATATAGACGCAATCTTTGCGTTTTGCAGCACCTTCATCAGGCATTTCATCGATTTCAACGAGTGGTTTCGTCGATGAGTTCCCGCATATCCGGCGGTAGATCCGCGTGAAACTCCATCCTTTCGCCGGTTACCGGGTGATCGAAGCCAAGCGACGCTGCGTGAAGCGCCTGCCGGGCGAAACCGATTCGCTTAAGAATGGGCCGCAGAACGCTGGGTGTCCGTCCATATATTTGATCCCCCAATAGCGCATGACCGATTGACGCACAGTGAACGCGCACCTGGTGCGTTCTACCTGTTTCAAGACGGCATTCTATCAGGCTGGAATGGCTGAGTTTTTCCAACGTTCTGTAATGCGTGACCGCGTGTTTTCCGCGGCTCGAATCGTCCGCCAGAACCGCCATTTTCTTGCGGTTCGCATCGGACCGGCCAAGCCGTCCTGAAACGGTTCCTTCCGGCGGGTTGGGATGCCCGCCGCAAACAGCAAGATAGCGGCGCATGATCGAATGGTCGGCAAACTGTCTTGCCAGCCCTTTATGCGCAGCAGTAGATTTGGCTGCAACCAGCAAACCAGAAGTATCCTTGTCGATCCGGTGCACTATCCCTGGCCGGGCGACCCCACCAATTCCTGAAAGCTGCCCCTTGCAGTGATGCAGCAGGGCATTGACCAGCGTGCCGTCCGGGTTCCCGGCAGCAGGATGCACAACCATCCCGGCGGGTTTGTTGATGATGATAAGGTCCTCATCCTCGAACACCACGTCCAGCGGGATGTCCTGAGGCTGCGCTCCTGCCTCTGCCGCTGGCGGGACATCGATGGTGAAATGCGCCCCGGCCTGCATCTTGGCAGACGGATTGCTGGCAACGGTCCTGCCAATAGTAACCGCGCCTTGCGCCATCAGCGCCTTGACCCGTTCGCGCGAAAGGCCCGACGCCTCGGCAAGCGATTTGTCCACCCTGCCGGATGTGGCGATTGTGCCGGTGATGACTTCGCTTTCGCTCATGGCTAAACCGATGGGCGATGACGCTGCATATCTCAAGCAAGGTTTTGGATGCGATGAAGGCGGCTGCTGCATCGGCGGCTCCGCTGGAATGCTGCGGGATCCTGTTGGGGAGCGGTGATACCATCATCGGCGCCGTGCCCACCGCTAATGTCCATCCACTGCCGGCGGCCCATTTCGAGATTGATCCGGCAGCGCTGATCTCGGCCTACCGCGATGAACGCGGCGGCGGCCCTGCCATTGCCGGTTTCTACCATTCGCACCCTAATGGCGTTGCCGTTCCTTCCGCCACAGATGCCGCCATGGCAGCCCATGACGGGCGCATCTGGGCGATCATCGGGGCTGGAAACATTCGCTTCTGGCGCGATGAAAGCACTGGTTTCAATGAACTTTCCTACGCGGCGATCACGGGATAGACCTGCCTCGCCGTTCGGCTGGTGCCCGCCAATCATTCGGTCTGTCCAAAGAACGGATGCAGGCAGGGAATTTTTGCCCTAGGACTGTGTTCCAAGTGTTCCATACCGTCAGGAATTAGCTGCTTTTTATGAACGATGATGCATCCCTCGATCTTGCCGCGCTTATGTGTTCGCGGCTGTGCCACGATATGCTCAGCCCGGTTGGCGCGCTGAGCAACGGGCTGGAATTGCTGGCTGACGAAACCGACCCGCAAATGCGCGAACAATGTATGGATTTGCTGGAACAGAGCGCGCGGACCAGCACGGACAAGCTCAAGTTCTTCCGTCTGGCGTTCGGCGCTGCTGGCGGATTTGGCGAAATGGTTGAAGTGAGCGAAGCGAAGTCGGTTATCGATTCGCTTGTCGCCAATGCTAAACGGGTGGAAGCCCATTGGGCGATGGACGCGGCCAAACTGCCCAAGGATGCGGTGAAGGTCCTGCTCAACCTCGCGCATATTGCGCTGGAAACGCTGGTGCGCGGCGGCTCGCTCGATATCGGTGCGGAAATGCGCAGCGGGAATACCGAAATCGTGGTTCGCGCAAGCGGCCCGAAAATCGCGTTTGACGAAACAATCGGCAAGGCTTTGCAAGGTGATCTTGCAGCGCGTGATCTTTCCAGCCGTACGGCACCCGCACATATGATCGCCATGCTGGCTGAGCGGTCTGGCGGCGGCCTTCAATATCAACTGGGCGAAGATGCCCTGGTGCTGGGCGCAGTGTTGCCGCAGCCGGAGGGTCTGATCGGTTGAGCGACGAACTCGTTCATCACACGCGGCTGTCGCCCAATTTCAACGACCGGAAATTGCCCGTTTCCATGGTTGTGCTCCACTACACCGAAATGAAGCCGGTTGGCACAGCCCTGGACCGGCTGTGCGATGCCGACGCGGGGGTAAGTGCCCACTATCTGATATCGGAAGAGGGTGAGGTCACCTTGCTGGTGCCGGAGGACAAACGCGCATGGCATGCAGGCGTATCCTATTGGCGCGGCCACAAGGATGTGAATTCGGCCAGTATCGGGATTGAACTCGACCATCCCGGGCACGGGCTGGGATATCGCCCCTTTGCCGATGCCCAGATAGAGGCGCTTGTGCCTTTGCTGCACCGGATCGTGAAAACCCATGACATTCCGCGCGCCAACATCGTCGGGCATTCCGACGTGGCCCCGGCGCGAAAGACCGATCCGGGGGAACTTTTCCCATGGGACAGGCTTGCGGAATACGGTCTTGCGACCCCGACGCCAAAGATCGAACTGGGCGATCCGTTCGACAATGACGGCGCGTTTTACCTCGCGCTGGAACGGTACGGGTACGATATCACCGATGGCCACAAGGCGGTTGAGGCTTTCGAGCGCCGCTGGCGGCCGCGCAGGATCAGCGGTGAAATCGACGGAGAATTGCGCGCGATCCTGTTCCAGCTCTTGCTCGACCGTGACCGGGGTATCGCCCGCTAAAGCTTGCAACAAATTGCCAAATTGATCTGTGTCAAAGCGCGCCGAACACCGCGCGCCTAAAGGTCAGGGCAAGCAAGGAGCAAGCGAATGGCACACACTGAATTCAAGGACTGGCCGGGAATGGCCGCAAACCTGATCCCGGCGATCAAGGAACTGCACAAGGGTTCGCCGGGCGTGATGAAGGCGTTCCGCGAGATGGGCGGTGCAGCGCATCAGGGCGGCGCACTGGATGCAAAGACCAAGGAGTTGCTGGCGGTCGCAATCTCTGTCGCGGTTCGCTGCGATCCGTGCATCACCTATCATGTCGAAGGCGCGCGCAAGCATGGCGCCTCCCGCGAAGAGATCGCCGAAACACTGGGGCTGGCTGTGTATATGGGCGCAGGGCCCAGTGCGATGTACGCAGCGCAGGCGCTTGAGGCGTATGATCAATACTCGGATGCAGCTGCCGAATAACAGCAAAGCGCTTCCCAATCGGGCAGGGCGGTCTTACATGGGCTTTGCCAGGGGGCCGGGCAGCTGCGGGGGGACTTTGTCTCCGCGAGGAAAGTCCGGGCTCCGCGAAACGATGGTGGCGGGTAACGCCCGCCGCGGGTGACCGTAGGGAAAGTGCCACAGAGAGCAAACCGCCCCGAGGCCTCGGCCAAGGGGTAAGGGTGAAAGGGTGCGGTAAGAGCGCACCGCGCGATTGGTAACAATGGCGGCATGGTAAACCCCACCTGGAGCAAGGCCAAATAGGGGCGGCGCGCTGCTAGTCAGCAGGTCTGTTTCGGACCGTGATCGCCCGGGTTGGCTGCTTGAGCGGCGGAGCAATCCGCCGCCTAGAGGAATGGCTGCCCCTGCAGCGCTGGTGCGTAAGCAAACCGGCTGCAGGACAGAACCCGGCTTACAGGCCCCCTGGCAAATTTATCTGTGTCATCCGGCTCCGGCTTGATTATAGCGGCCGCCGAAACGGTTGATGGGGATTTCGGACATCATGAAACAGCGCCTACTGGCCGAAGCAATCGGCAGCTTTTTCCTGTTCGCCTGTGTCGTGGGATCAGGCGTCATGGCGGAGGGGCTGGCCGGCGGAAATGTTGCGGTCGCGCTGCTCGGCAATACTCTGGCGACGGGCGCGATCCTCGCCGTGCTAATTGCCATGCTGGGGCCGATATCGGGTGCACATTTCAATCCAGCGGTAACGCTGGCCTTCCGCATCGGGGGCGAAATCGGAACGCGAGAAGCGCTGCTGTTCGTTCTGGTTCAGCTGTGCGCTGGGATTGCCGGTGTCTGGGCCGCTCATGTCATGTTCGATCTGCCGGTGTGGCAGTATTCGATCAAGCCAAGGACCGGAACCGGGCAATGGCTGGGCGAATTTATCGCCACCTTTGGACTGGTTCTGACTATTCTGGGCACGATCAAGGTCAGCAAGGCGTGGGTGCCTGCCAGTGTCGGGCTGTATATTTCAGCTGCCTATTGGTTCACCTCTTCGACCAGCTTCGCCAATCCTGCGATCACCGTGGCCAGAAGCCTTTCGAACACCTTCGCGGGAATCTCACCCGCCGATGTGCTGGGCTTTATCGCTGCGCAGCTCGCCGGCGCCATAGTGGCGGTCTATACTTTCCGGGTTCTCTACGCAGATACGGACTAACCGCAGCGACGGAACCGGTCGGCGCGGGGCGTGTTTAACCTGCATGAACACAGTATCATCCCCTCGCAGCGCCGCGCAGCGGTTCGCCATTATTCTGGCCGTCGCGTTCCAGATCGGAGCGACTTTCTTGCCGAACCTCGGTTTTGGGGAGCAGATAGGTGAGCGTTCGGATGCAATCCGCTCACTGGTCGTGCCGGCAGGTTGGGCATTTGCTATTTGGGGGCCGCTATTTCTGGGCTGCGTGATCTACGCGATCTGGCAAGCGCTTCCCTCGCAGCGGAATAATACCCTGCTGGCACGCATCGGATGGTACACTGCCGGAGCGACTGCAGCGAACGGGCTGTGGGCGACATACACCCAGTTTGCGAACCTGACGGCGATTTCTGCGGTCATTATCCTTTGCTCGCTGGTTTGCCTGTTGGCGGCGCTAAGGCATTTGGTGAATTACGAACGCGAATTCACAGCTGGCGAGAGATGGATTGCGGGATTAACATTCAGCGCTCTGGCGGCATGGCTGACAGTCGCCTCAACCGTCAACATAACCGCTGCGCTTAAATATCATGGCGTTGGCGGCGGCGGTGAATATCCGTTGCTGGCTGCAGCCATTGTCTTGGTCGCCGGGATCATTGGCGCCGCTGCGACATTCCGCAGCCGCGGGAATCCCTGGTATGCGGCGGTTATCCTGTGGGCGATGCTGGCCATACATTATCAGGGCGGGCAGCAATTCCCGCTGATAACCTATGCAGCAATCCTGTCCGCAGTTCTGGTGATTTTCGCCGCTGCCGCGAAATTGCCAGATGCACCGAACCGGAAGCGGTGGCTCGGCCTCTGACGTTTATTCGCGGCCTATGCTGGAATATTCAAAGCCTGCTGCACGGACATCTGACGGTTGATATATATTGCGCAGGTCAACTAGGACCGGGGCCTTTGCAAGCTCGCGCACACGCTTCAGGTCAAGGGCACGAAACGCATCCCATTCGGTAACGATTGCAATCGCATCCGCGCCTTCGATGGCGGCGTAGGGATCGTTTTTCATATTCACGCCGGGCATCAAAGGCCTCGCGATTTCCATACCTTCAGGATCGAATGCATCGACGGTCACCCCGGCGTCCTGCAAAGTCTGCGCAATTGCGATTGCCGGGCTGTCGCGCATGTCATCGGTGTTCGGTTTGAAGGTGAGGCCAAGCAGCGCGACCTTTTTGCCGCGCGCGTGGTCAGGCCCGCCCAGAGCGTCGACAACCTTCCGGCCCATCGCACGTTTGCGCGTGTCGTTGGTCTTGACCACCGCTTCGACGATGCGGACCGGGCTTTCATAATCCTCAGCGGTTTTTAACAGGGCGAGCGTGTCCTTGGGGAAGCACGATCCGCCATAACCCGGGCCTGCGTGCAGGAATTTGGACCCAATCCGGTTGTCGCTGCCAATTCCGCGGCTGACATCCTGGACATCCGCGCCCACCTTTTCGCACAGATCAGCCATTTCATTGATGAAGGTGATCTTCGTCGCAAGGAATGCGTTGGCGGCATATTTGATCAGTTCCGCACTGCGGCGGCTGGTGAAAAGGATTGGCGATTCATTCAGGAACAGCGGGCGATAAACTTCGCGCATGATCTCGCGCCCAAACTCGCTTTCCGCACCGATCACGATGCGATCAGGACGCTTGAAGTCACCAATCGCAGCGCCTTCACGCAGGAATTCGGGGTTGGATACAACTGCGAATTTGTGGCTCGTGCCGCTATCCTGCAGGATACGTTCGACCTCGTCGCCGGTGCCGACTGGCACAGTGGACTTGGTAACGACCACTGCATCGTTCGATAGGCTTTCACCAACTTCCTTCGCGACTGCATAGACAAAGGAAAGGTCGGCGTGCCCGTCGCCGCGGCGGCTAGGGGTGCCGACCGCGATGAAGATAGCCTGAGCGTCCTTGATCCCCTCTGCCAGATCGGTTGTGAACGACAGGCGGCCGGCCTTCACATTCGTGCCGACCAGTTCGGCAAGGCCTGGCTCGTAAATCGGCATGACCCCGTCATGCAGGCGATCAATCTTCGACTGATCCTTGTCGATGCAGACAACATCGTGTCCAAAATCGGCGAAACAGGCACCCGATACCAGACCTACATAGCCTGAGCCCACCATGGCGATTTTCATGCGACTTCGTCCTTTTTCACGATCTGAATCCCGCCCTTTTTCTTCTCGACGGACTGGATGTAACGGCGGGTGTCCCCTTCCAGCACAAGTGCGGTCAATACACCATGGCGGTATGCGCCGGTATCGATCCCGATGCGGTTGTGACGCTCGTCGATTTCTTCAAATATTGTATGGCCGTGAACCACCACGTGAGAATGTTGGTCCTTGTGGTTCAGAAAGGGTTCGCGGATCCACCGCAGGTCGCTGCGCTTCTGTTCGTCGACCGTCCGTTTCGGATTGATTCCGGCGTGGACGAACAGATAATCGCCCATTTCGATCATGTCGGCGAAACTTTTCAGGAATTTGCGGTCGCCCTTTGGCACTCTTTCGCGAAGCAGGTCCTGCAATTGCTCCAGCGTGGAATTGTTGAATTCCTTTTTGGTAACGCCGTAGCTGATGATTGTTTCGCGGCCGCCATGCTTCAGGAAATGGCGCAGCACACCTTCGTCCTTGAACGAATCCAGAAACATCTCTTCATGATTGCCGGTCAGGAAAAGGACTTTGCGGTAATCAGTCCATAACCGGGCGAGCTTGATCACGCCTGCGCTGTCCGGCCCACGATCTATCAGGTCACCCAGAAGAATGACGGTTGTTTCGGCAGGTCCGGCTTGCTTGTCATCCTCCTCGATTGCCTTGATCAGCACTTCGAACAGGTCGGCACGTCCGTGTATGTCGCCGATGACATAGGCACGCTCACCTTCGGGCAACCGTGCGCCGCGAGGGCCCGATTTGCCTTTAAAGATATTGCGGAACGGCTCGAACATTGAAAACTCTGATTCCTGATTGGTTGATGGCGCGCATAGGGGAGAGAGGGTTAGGCCGCAATCGCTGTACCGAGGCTTAAGTGTCGCGCAATTGGTGCAGAAAATCCACACATTCTGACGGCTTCTCGAAAATCTCGTAATAAGACTTGTGCGGCGCAGCATTGGCCTGCAAGATAATTACATATTCGCACGAGACCGCACATCGAAAAGAACGCGGCCGGTGTTTATGCAGGTGGGACGAAGCAACCCAACAAACCAAGGAAGTTTGTCATGCTCACGTCCATCCGCGGCCTTACCGCCGCAAGTCTTTTTGTTACTACTGCGCTGATCTCGGCGCCTGCTCTGGCATCTGAAATTGCTGTCGAAGCCGAGACAACTGTCATCAACACGTCCGACATTGTCACATCCGACGTCGTAGTCGATATCGCCGATATCGATGTAAACGCCGTAATGCCTGAACTGACCGCACAGGAAGTGGTCCGTATCTCGCAAGACGTGAATTTTGAAAAAGAAAGCAAAGTTGGCGGCGAAAGCGGTCTCGAGCTGTCCGGCAATGTTGCGCTGGTATCCGACTACCGTTTCCGCGGCGTATCTTTCTCCGACGGTGATATCGCGCTGCAAGGCGGCATTGATCTGGGCCATTCGAGCGGTTTCTATGTCGGCACCTGGGCGTCCACCATTTCCGGCGGTAGTGCATTCGGCGAGCTGGAGCTTGACGTATATGGCGGTTGGAGCGGCGACGTAGCCGAAGGTCTGACCTTCGATGTCGGTCTGCTCTATTACATCTATCCGACTGGCGACATTCCAGGCGTAGATACCGATTACTTCGAACCCTACGCGTCGATTTCGACGACGCTTGGTCCGGTCAGCGCAACGCTGGGCGCGGCCTATGCGTGGGATCAGGACTCGCTCGGTAATAGCGACAATATCTACGTCTACACAGACTTCGAAGTTGGCATTCCCGACACTCCGGTCAGTCTTAGCGCACACCTCGGTTATACCGACGGCGTGTTCTCGACCGATACGGACGGAACGTCCTTCGACTGGGGGCTCGGTGCATCCTACGCGGTTACCGACAGCCTGAGCCTCGGCGTGAACTACGTCGATACGCAGGGCCCGTCATTCGAAGATTTCACCGACGCCGGTTTCTTCTTCACGCTGTCCTACAGCATGTAATTCGCCCACTTGGGCTATACGAAAGGGCCCGCGCCTTAGGGGGAGGCGCGGGCCCTTTTTTGCCTGCTATTCCAGTGAAAAATCGACGGTCGTGACTACGCGGACCTTCTTATAGGGCGTATCGCTTACGCCCCATCCGCCGCCATCTCCGTCGCGTGCATTGATCGAAAAATAGCCTTGGGTCGCCTTGCGGATACTGCCGACAGAGGCGCCGCTATCTTTCGCGAACTGTTCTGCAGAAGCCCGTGCGTCCTTTGTTGCAGCTGCGACCATTTCCGGTTTGACGTCGTTCAACCCGGTGAAGGTGTAAGACATGCCTGATCCGTCTTCCAGAACCACACCGCTGCGGACCAGATCGACCTGCTGTTTGACGGCCTTCTGGGCCAGTTCGATGTTCTTGCTCCGCAAGGTCATACGCTGCCTGACCGTGTAACGCGGCACGCCGTTGTCGGTATAGTAATTCACGTTGACGCCGGTCGGCTCCAATGCGTTTTCTGGAAAGCCGATTTCCTTGAAGAACTTCCGGATAGCTTCGCTGTCGCGGTCGACCCCCGACTGGGCCGATTGAAGGTTGGAAGCCGTGGCGGAATAAGAGATTGTCCAGGTCGCGAGATCGGCCACCACTTCGCGTTCATCGAGGCCGCGCACGGTGACCGACCGGTCAGCGTCCTTCGCGCGGACAAGCCCGTCGCCCAGTAGGAAGCCGCCCGCGATCAGTCCGGCGGCAATTATCGCCGAACTGCCTATCCATCGGCGATTTTCGGAATCCCGCCAGAAGGTGGTGGCGGCGGTGGGTGTTTCACTGATATCAGTCATTCATGTCCTCCCAGTTGCGGTTCTGGCGACCGAGCTTGGGATACCATCTGACGATGAACTGTGCTTGAATAGCGACGAATGGAGTTTACCAGCGATGACCAAATATCTTCACAGCATGATCCGCGTGACCGATCCGGATGCGACGGTCGATTTTTTCAAGCTGATTGGTCTCGAGGAAGTCCGCCGCTTCGATGTGGAGGCGGGACGTTTCACCCTGATCTTCCTCGCGGCGCCCGGACAGGAAGGCGTGGCTGAGGTCGAGCTAACATACAATTGGCCCGCAGAAGACGGCAGCGAACCCGAACAATACGAAGGCGGCCGCAATTTCGGCCACCTCGCGTACCGCGTCGATGATATTTACGAAACGTGCCAGCGCCTGATGGATGCTGGGGTCACGATCAACCGCCCGCCGCGTGACGGCCATATGGCGTTTGTGCGTTCGCCAGATGGGATATCTGTCGAGCTTTTGCAGGACGGCAATTTGCCCGAGCAGGAACCTTGGGCAAGCATGGAAAACACCGGGAGCTGGTGAGGCTCCCGGCGGTATTCATCTGGCCGGTAACAGGATCTTGATCAGGCGGGATCGGGTTCCGCGCTGCGATCATTGGGATGTTCGGTGGTGAGCCTGAGGATCACGAAGCCGAGCACTGCCGAGATAACCGATCCGGCCAGAATACCAATCTTGGCTTCGTCCCTGAGGAGGCGAGCCGCTTCGTTAGATCCGGTGAAGGCAAGTTCGCCGATGAACAGCGACATGGTGAAACCGATCCCGCACAGCACGGAAACGCCCCAGATTTCAGCCCAACTGGCACCCTTTGGCGGTTTGGCGAAGCCAACCTTTGCAGCCAGCACGATGATCGTGAAAATACCCAGCTGCTTGCCGAACACGAGGCCCGCTGCAACTGCCAGCGGCAACGGATCCAGCATCTTGTCCATACCGATCCCGCTCAAGTTCACGCCGGCATTGGCGAAACCGAAGATTGGCACAATCGCATAGGCGCTCCACGGGGCAAGGCCATGTTCGATCTTCTCCAGCAGACTGTTCCCGTCCTTGCGGTGCATCGGGACGGTCAGCGCGGCAACTACGCCCGCAATCGTCGCATGAACACCTGAATTGAGTACGCAGAACCAGAGCACCAGAGCGACCAGAATATATGGGAAAATCCGGCTGACATGCATGCGGTTCATCGCCATCATCACGCCGACAACGACAATCGAAGCGACCAACCAGGCCATCTTGATATTGGCGGTATAGAACGCCGCGATCACCATGACGGCACCGATATCGTCGACGATGGCAACCGTCAGCAGGAACAGGCGGAGCGAAGCCGGAACACGGCTGCCAAGCAGGCCGAGCACGCCCATTGCAAAGGCAATGTCGGTCGCGGCCGGGATGGCCCAGCCGCGGGTCAGTTCGGAATCTGGGCCAACGATGAATACATAAACTGCGGCCGGTGCCAGCATTCCTGCAATCGCGGCCAGTATGGGCAGACGCCGCTGCTCAGGCGAGGACAGCTGCCCGCAAATGATTTCCCGCTTAACCTCGAGGCCGACGACGAAGAAGAAAATCGCCATCAAACCATCGTTGATCCAATAGTGGAGCGTGTCGAGTTTCGGGATCGGGGTCCATCCGAGCTTGCCGTTGAACAGCAAGCTGTATTCCGATGCCAGTTCAGAATTCGCAGCCAGCATGGCGGCGGCTGCCACAAGGATGAGCAGGACGCCTGCCGAGGCGTCGCTTACGAACAGCGCGCGTACAGGGGCAAAGACGGAGCGAAGAGGTAATTTTGTTTGGGCCATGTCTGCTGTGCCCCATCCCCCAATCTTTTCTCCGTTGCAAGGCCCGGCAGCCTCCGATACGCGTATTTGTGATGAGGACCTCACTTTCCGGGGGTCGGACAAGCATTGATCGAATATTCAGGGGCCGAATGGCTTGTACTGGTCCAGCAAGAGCTTTTGTTATTTGCGGGCGCTTTTTTTCTTATCGGGGCTTTGGATGAAATAACTGTCGATTTCGCCTGGATTTGGCTGAAACTGACAGGCCGGGCGCGGACGGAGACCCTCGCGCCTGAACATGAAAGCGAGCTGGAATTAAGCGGCCCGGCAGCGGTTTTTATACCAACGTGGCAGGAAGCCGCGGTTATCGGCACAACGATCCGTCATGCACTGGCGGTGTGGCCGCATAGCCAGCTGCGCATGTATGTCGGCTGTTATGACAACGACCCGGCAACTCTCGCTGCTGCTGCGGTTGCAGGCGGAACCGACTCGCGGCTGCGAATTGTGGTTCAGCCCAAACCCGGACCTACGACCAAGGCCGACTGTCTGAACAGCCTCTATGCCGCGCTTCAGACGGACGAGGCGCGCACGGGCAAGCAGGCGAGCATGGTGCTGTTGCATGATGCAGAGGATATGGTCGATCCGGCGGCTTTGACGCTGATTGACCGGTCGATGCAGACGGCGGACATCGTCCAATTACCGGTCTTGCCGGAGCCGCAACCGACCTCACCGTGGATCGCCGGGCATTACTGTGAAGAGTTCGCCGAGGCGCATGGCAAGGCCATGGTGGTTCGCGATGCGCTCGGTGCGGGCATGCCTCTGGCCGGGGTCGGATGTGCGATCTCCCGAGCAATGCTGACTCGGCTAGCCGCACAAAACGGCGGTCAGAGACCTTTCGCCGATGGCAGTCTGACAGAGGATTACGAATTGGGCCTGGGGGTCGCGGAACTGGGCGGTAGTGGCCGGTTCGTGCGGATGCGGCACGAAGACGGCCGATTGATTGCAACCCGTGCGTGTTTTCCGGCCAAGCTCGATCAGGCCGTTCGGCAGAAAACGCGCTGGGTGCACGGCATCGCTTTTCAGGGGTGGGACCATCTCGGATGGAGCGGGAAGCCCAGTGAATTCTGGATGCGTTTGCGTGACAGGCGCGGCCCGTTCACGGCTCTGGTGCTGGCGGCGGCATATTTGCTGCTGGTGCTTTCAGCGATTGTCTGGGCGCTCAATGCTTTCTGGCAAGGTCCATCGATGGAGTTGAATGCCTTGTTGCGTGCAGTGCTGGCGCTGAACTTCATCAGTTTTGCATGGCGTGCTGTGTGGCGTTTTGCATTCACGGCGCGTGAATATGGACTAGGCGAGGGGCTGCTCGCGATCTTGCGGATACCGGTTGCAAACATCATCGCGATCATGGCTGGCCGCCGTGCCTTGATGGCTTATGTGGCGACACTGTCCGGAGAGGCGCCGCGCTGGGACAAGACCGACCATTCGGCCCACCCTGCAACGCACTCGGCAGTACTTGCAGCAGGCAGAGGCAGCCGATGACTAACATCAGGGTGCGGCGCAAGGGTGCGCCGCTCGTGGCGCTGGCCGCAGTGCTTGCCTTGTGGATCGCTTTGCGTGTGACGCTTTGGCATTCTCCGTTTGATCCGGCGGATGGGGCGGCGGGCGACGCTGCGGCGGTGCGGTTGGCCGGGCCTGAGATCGCGGCTAATACCCGCAAGGCAAACGATGACGAGGCATCTGATACCGCAGTTGGCACAGAGACGGTGCGCCGCATCTCCAACGCCGTTTCTCGCGTGCAGGTGAGCGCGGACCGCAAATTGATCCGAAATTCCCGTAGCGCGCCCGCTCCAGAAACTATGGGCTTGCGACTGCCGTCAGTGGTTGCTTCGCCAGCATCTGCAACTGAGGCGCCGCGCAGAGCTACATTAACAAGCGTGCAAAATTCACTAACGGTCTCGCAGCCGGCCAAAAGGAATGACTTGTCTCGACCCAATTCTGTCCGAGGCGCAAGTAAGCGTGACAAGCGTTGGTCATTCGATGGATGGGCATTTTTCCGTTCTCAAGATGGCCTCCCGACAGCCGCAGGCGTGCTGGCACCGAGTTATGGTGGCAGTCAGGTCGGCGCAGTCATGCGGTACCGGCTCGATCCACACAGCAGCTATAAGCCCGTTGCCTATGCGCGGGTCACCAAGGCAATTTCCCAAGGCGAGGAGGGCGATATTGCGCTTGGAGCCGCGGCACGGCCGGTGCCGCAGATCCCGGTGGCGCTCCATGCCGAAGCAAGGTTGTCGCGCAATGCGTCTGGCACGGAGATCCGGCCAGCCGTATTTGCCGTGACCGAGCTGCCGCCAGCGCAATTGCCGCTTGGCCTGCGGGCTGAGGCATATGTCCAAGCGGGCTATGTCGGCGGCAATTTTGAAACCGCCTTTGTCGACGGGCAAGTGAGGCTAGATCACAAGTTGGCGCAGGTCGGCGGTGCTGAACTGAGGCTGGGCGCCGGTGTATGGGGCGGGGCGCAAGAGGGTGCCGAAAGGCTCGATGCCGGACCTGGCATCAGTGCCAATTTCAATCTCGACCGGGCCCCTGTGCGACTATCGATGGACTACAGGCACCGAGCGGCCGGAGACGCGCAGCCCGATTCAGGAATCGCAGTCACGCTTTCGACCGGATTTTGAACCGTTTCACCTTTCACCTGCCGCACGCGTGCGGTAGGGCGGGCCATGGATCTTTATCTGCCCATTGCGAACCTGTCGGTGAACGGCATCTGGATCGTCGCTTTGGGTATGCTGACCGGCATCCTGTCCGGCCTGTTCGGGGTCGGCGGGGGATTTCTCACAACGCCATTGCTGATCTTTTATGGTATCCCGCCAACGGTTGCGGCTGCGTCGGCTTCTACCCAGGTTACCGGTGCCAGCGTGTCCGGGGTCTTCGCTCACAGTAAACGCAAGGGCGTTGACTACAAGCTGGGCGGGGTCACCGTTGTCGGTGGTATTTTCGGCGCCGGGATCGGGGCGATCCTGTTCCGCTTCTTGCAAGCCGCCGGTCAGATCGATGTTGTGATCAACATTCTTTACGTCGTCATGCTGGGGACCATTGGTTCTCTGATGGCGAAGGAAGCGATGGAATCGATCCGGCCAGCGCAGGGATCTACCTCGCGCAGCGCGCCGAAGCGGCGGCATCACCCGCTGGTGACCGCATTGCCCCTGCGTTGGCGGTTCTATCGCTCCGGTCTGTATATCTCGCCCTTCGCGCCGCTCATTCTCGGCATTCTGGTAGGCATTCTCACCATGCTGATGGGCGTTGGCGGCGGCTTCATTCTGGTTCCGGCCATGCTGTACATTCTCGGCATGAGCGCGGGTGTCGTGGTCGGTACGTCGCTGTTCAATATTCTGTTCGTGACCATGGCGACTACAATGATGCACGCTTTGACAACCCAGGCGGTGGACATTGTTTTGGCGGCGTTTCTCCTGCTCGGCTCTGTGACCGGGGCGCAGATCGGCACGCAGGTGGCGCAGAAGGTCAAACCTGAATGGTTGCGCCTTGCGCTCGCGGTGATCGTTCTGCTTGTCGCGCTCAGAATGCTTTTCGGACTGGGTGTTCAACCGGACGAGATTTACACGGTGTCGCCGCTATGATCCGGGTGTTCCTGATAATCCTGTGCTTTTTTGCACTGAGCGCGCAGCGTGACCCGATCCTCGTGCCGGAGGTGTCCCAGCACGAGGTGCAGGTGCGGCAGGGCTTTACCGGGACAGAGCTCATTCTGTTTGGCGCCATTCTGGACCCGTCGGGTCAGCGGGCTGGCCGAAAATACGACATCGTTGTGATCCTCAAAGGGCCGTCGGAACCGATCCGTCTGCGCGAAAAAGAACGCATTGGCCCGATCTGGATGAACGCTGAAAGCACGGCGTTCCGCTCGGCCCCTTCGTTCTTCGCCGTGGCGTCTTCCTCCGCGCGGATTGCAGATATTGTCGATGAAAGAACCGCAGCGATTTATGAACTGGGGCTTGACTACATACAATTGTCCCCCAGCGGCACCATCGATCCGGAAGAACAGGCCCGCTTCACGGCAGGGCTGGTCGATCTGCGAGAGCGGCAGGGATTGTACAAGGAGTCGATGGAGGGCGTCCGCATCAGCGAGCAGGTGCTCTATCAGGCACGGATTTCCTTGCCGTCGAATGTGCAGACGGGAACCTATACTGCGGAAACTTTCGCCATTACACGCGGCCGCGTAATCGCCTCCGCTATTGCTGAAGTCGAAGTCAAGAAGGTCGGGTTTGAACGCTTTGTAGAGCTGTTTTCGCAGCAACAAGAGTTCTGGTACGGACTGCTTGCCGTCAGTCTTTCGATCTTCATGGGATGGGTCGCCGGCCGGTTATTCGCGCTGATTTAAGTCCGCTGGTCGGGCAGTTGACCCGATATTAACCCCTTTCGCGCTAGCGCGTATCCCGAAACACAACGGGAACTGGGCGCACACCATGGGCGAATTGGGTAATCACAATTTCAGGCAGCCGCAGGCGGGAACGTCGGCAGCGTCGCCAAACGCGAATTCGGGTGGGGCTGCTCAGTCTCAGTCAGAGGCTCCGCAAAATCCGCAGCCCGCGCCCAATAACGCGCCGCAACCGGCGGCCCAGCGTCCAGCTGCGCAGCCATCTGCTCAGCCGGCACCCGCAAAGCCAGCTGCAAGGTCCGACAACGCCAAACAGCCAATTGGTGTCGTTCTGGAAATCGCGGGCTCAGGCTCGCAAATCGCGCTGGATCTCGAACGTCTAAACCAGTGCATGCAGGACGAAGATCCATCGATCGCACTGGCCGGGCAGGTTGGTAGCCAGATCAAGATCCGCGTGGGTGATGCTTGGCTGCTCGCAAACGTCCGCAACCAACGGCAGGATCGCCGCTCCAACGGCGGAATCATCGCCAATATCGACTTCCTCGGCGAAGGACAGGAAGAGAAGCTGACCGGCAAGATTCACGGTTTCCGCCGCGGCGTGACCCGCTATCCCGTGCCTGGCGCGCTTATCTATCCGGCGACCACTTCCGATCTTAAACAGATTTATGCCAGCGATGGGCGTTCGAATATCCAGATCGGTACGGTTTATCCGACCAAGGACATTCGCGCCGGCGTTTACATCGATGCGATGCTGGGCAAGCATTTCGCACTGCTCGGGTCGACCGGTACCGGTAAATCGACCAGCGCCGCGCTTATCCTGCACCGCATCTGCGAAGCTGCGCCCGATGGTCACATCGTAATGATCGATCCGCACGGGGAATATTCCGCAGCGTTCAAAACCAATGGCCAGATCCTCGACGTGACGAACCTTCAGATGCCCTATTGGCTGATGAACTTCGAAGAACATTGCGAGGTGCTGCTTACTTCGCGCGGCAACGAACGTCAGATCGACGCCGATATTCTGGCGCGCTGCCTGCTGGTGGCACGCAACAAGAACCGCCTGGCCGAAACGATGGGCAAGATCACCGTCGATTCGCCGGTGCCTTATCTTCTGTCCGACCTTTCCGGCGCAATTCAGGACCAGATGGGCAAGTTGGACAAAGCGACCAATTCCGCGCCGTATATGCGCATCAAGAACAAGCTTGAGGAACTGAAGGGCGATCCGCGTTACCAGTTCATGTTCTCCGGCATGCTCGTGGGTGACACGATGGCGGACTTCATTTCCAAGGTGTTCCGGATGCCCGGCAATGGCAAACCGATTTCGATTATCGATGTCTCGGGCGTGCCGTCGGACATCACATCCACCGTGGTTGCGGTTCTCAGCCGGCTGGTGTTCGACTTTGCGATATGGGGCCGCGACGAAAAGACCCGTCCGATCCTGCTCGTATGCGAGGAGGCCCACCGATACGTTCCAAACGAGAAGAACGCTGATGGCTCGTCGGTCGGCAACATCCTTGGCCGGATCGCGAAGGAAGGCCGTAAGTACGGTATCTCGCTGGGCCTGATTACCCAGCGTCCTTCTGACCTTGCCGAAGGCGTGCTGTCGCAGTGCGGCACGATCATCTCCATGCGTCTCAACAACGACCGTGACCAGGCATTCGTGAAGGCTGCAATGCCCGAAGGTGCGCGCGGTTTCCTCGATTCGATCCCGGCCTTGCGCAACCGCGAATGCATCATCTGCGGCGAGGGTGTGGCCATCCCGATCCGGGTCAGTTTCGACAACCTCGAGGAAATCAAACGGCCGGCATCCGAAGACCCGAGCTTTGTTGAACTTTGGACCGGCAGCGGAGGCGAGGAAGAGGCGGTTTACCGCACCGTCCAGCGCTGGCGCAGTCAGGGGGTCTAGGGCTCCTAGGGCACCTTACCGGGCGAGCATCTTGCCGATCAGCAAGGCTCGCCGCGTGTCCGTTTGGCTCTCGATGCTGGAAAGCATCCGCAATGCCGAATCGCATTGCTGCTCAGCGCTGAGCGTGGACGAATCCGCGTCGCCGAAGATCACTGCCAATTGCTGAGCGCTCGCGCCTTCGTCTTTCATCGTATCTGCGAGGCCGTCCAGAATGGCGGGCGTAATATCGAGCCGCAGCTGCTGGTCAGCGCGCCCGGCGGCCATCGCTTGGACACGCGCGGCTGCGGTTTCTCCGATTAATCGCGAGCTTTCCTGCGACAGCGGGTCCGAGGGGATCAGCGTGCCGAACAGGTAATCGGCGCAGTAGACAGGCTCGTCGCGCTGCAGCGATGCCAGCAATTCGCGTTCCTTGCCGGCGACCGCATCAAGTGAAGGCAGCGGGGCAGCAGCAAAATCATTGCGATGGCTGGCCATGAACTGGCCCAATTGCCTGCTGCCAGCTTCGATCACCATTTCCGGCGGGGCGTTTTGCATCCCGGCATCGGTCATCGCTTCGAGCAGTTCGTCATATTGCAGCGGAAAGGATTGCTCCATCGCCCGCAGCACGGCCAGATCGCCCGGTCGCGCTTCAAGCACCTCGACAATCTGGTTTTCGACCTGCTTGGACGGGTTGAAATATTCCTCGATCCCGCCGGCCCAGAAAAAGCGTGCCATCAGTCCAGCGATTACAACGGCGATGAAAAAGCCGACTTTCTGCGAACCGGATGCTTCGGAAAGATAACTCATCAAGTCCCCCTTGTATCGCCGAACAGGTGGATGTGCAGCCGGTCGGTCATGCGGAAACCATGATCGAGACAGGCCTGCGTCATCCATTGTTCGCGGGCACGAATTGTCTCGCTGTCGGTCCCCTCCGGCATCAGGAATACCCGCTGGCGGGGCAGCGCGTGCGTGCGCACCAGTTCAGCCACTTCATCAACATCGCCGGGCGAGGCGACGACGAATTTGAAGAACGCCCGCTCGTCCAGCGAATAACTGCGCAGCCGTTCGGGGATCAGCGCCAGTTCCGCCGGATTGCCGCTATGTGCCAGTTTCGGGCTGACGTTATACTGGTCGATCCATACATCGACATGGCCGGGCGCGGTGGTGGTGCCGTTGGTTTCAATCTCTACCGTCATGTCGGGCAGCAGTTTGAGCAATTCACCCAGCGCTGCGGCCTGCAGCAAGGGTTCGCCGCCGGTCACGACCAGCCGGGTTTGTCCCAACGCCTCAATTCGCGCGGCTACATCTGCCACCTTCAGGGTGATCTGGTTCGCCTTGCGTTCGAAAGTTTCAGCATTGCGGTGCGGGCGGTTATCGCCTTCGAAATGCCAGGTGTAGGCGGTGTCGCACCATGTGCACGCCAGATTGCAGCGCGACAGCCGGACGAAGGTGCAGGGCGACCCGGCGCTAGGGCCTTCGCCTTGCACAGAGGCAAAGATTTCTGGCTCCCCCGGCGCCTGTGTGGCGAGGACTAGCTGCACGGCTCACCCCCGGCAAACCCTACAGAATGGAACACATGGAACACGGTTCTGAGGCAGAAAATACCGGGTCTGCCAGAGCGCCTGTCAATGCGCCTGCCAATGCGCCTGGCAGTGCGCCAGAAGCTTGCCCCGAAATGTGTCGCTGCGTATTCCATGGTCGCGGTGTGCCAGATATCGGCGGGGTAGGAAAATACCGCCACCGACACCGTGCCTTATCCCAGCCGTTCCAGCGCCGCAGTCAGCCGTTCGACTTCGGCGCTGTGATGCGCGTGGTCGGCCTTGGCCTTCTCCACCGCCTCGGGCTTTGCGCGTTCGACGAAGTTGGCGTTGCCCAGCCGCCCTTCGAGCGATTTTGCTTCCTTGGCAGAGACTTCGAGAGCCTTGGTCAGGCGGGCCTTTTCCGCATCGATGTCGATCAGGCCTTCCAGCGGGATTGCCAGCGTGTCCGAACCTGCGCCGATCTGCATTGCCGGCCCTTCAGGCGGGTGCGTGGTATGGATCGCGCTGATCCGGGCTAGCCGTTCGATCGCCGCGCTGTTGCGGGCAATTGCATCAGCGGCCAGCGGGCTGGGTGCCTCGCAATATGCTTCCAGCTTTTGCCCCGGCGGAATGCCAAGCTCGTTCTTGGCGGCGCGAACCGCGCTGGTCAGACCGGTAAGCCATTCGACTTCGGACTTGGCATCGGCATCGACACCCGCTGCAAATTCGGGCCATTTGGCGGTGATCAGCGGGTAGTTTGCGCGGTCGCCCTGTGCATTCCACAGCTCTTCCGTGACGAACGGCATGAACGGGTGCAGCATTACCAGGATCTGATCGAGGACCCAGCCGGCAACAGCCTTCGTTTCCTCGTCAAAATTGCCTTTGATCAGTTCGATATACCAGTCGCAGAATGTGTCCCATGTGAAGTGGTAGATGATGTTGGCCGCCGCATCGAAACGCAGATCGGCCATCGCCGCATCCAGTTTCGTCAGCGTTCCGGCAACTTCGCCAATGATCCAGCGGTTGACCGCGCTGGTCGCGGCGGGCGCTTCCATGGTGGCCGACGCGGTGATGCCGTTGGTCTGGCAAAAACGGGCCGCGTTCCACAGCTTGGTCGCGAAATTGCGGTATCCCTTGACCCGCTCGTCATCCATTTTGATGTCGCGGCCCTGGCTTTCCATCGCCGCCATGAAGAACCGCAGCGCATCGGCGCCATATTGATCGATCAGACCCAGCGGATCGACCACATTGCCTTTCGACTTGGACATTTTGGAGCCGTCTGCCGCGCGGACCAGACCGTGCAGATACAGCCGTTTCCAAGGGGCCTGACCGGTCAGATGCATCCCCTGCATCGCCATCCGCGCATCCCAGAAAAACAGGATGTCGAAGCCGGAAATCAGCAGGTCGTTGGGATAATGCTTTTGATAGAGCGGCGCGTTTTCGTCGGGCCAGCCGAGCGTGGCAAATGGCCACAGGCCGGAGGAGAACCACGTGTCGAGCACGTCTTCGTCGCGCTTCAGCGTAACGCCTTCGCCAGCCTTTGCCTGGGCCTCTTCCTCGGACATGGCGACGAACACATTGCCGCTTTCGTCGAACCACGCTGGAATCCGGTGCCCCCACCACAGCTGGCGGGAAATGCACCACGGCTGGATGTTTTCCATCCAGTGGAAGAAGGTTTTTTCCCAGCTTTGCGGAATAATCTCGATGTCGCCGTTTCGCACAGCTTCCATCGGCGCGACCGCAAGTTTCGCGGCATCGACATACCACTGGTCAGTCAGCCATGGTTCGATCACCACGCCGCCGCGGTCGCCAAACGGGGTGGCAATTGTGCGCGGTTCCGCGTCGAGTTCGACCTCTTCGCCCTTTTTCGTCTTGGTGATGTGCGGGATCAGGTAACCCTGTTCCTTCAGGCGCTGGATCACCAGTTCGCGCGCGCCGTCCATACCGTCGCGCTTGAAACGGTGCAGGCCAAGAAACTCGTCAGGCACCAGGCCGTCTGCCGTCTGGCAAACATTGGCCTCTGCATCGAGCATGTTGAGCATATCGGCAGGGGCAAAGCCTGCGCGCTTGCCGACATCGAAATCGTTGAAATCGTGACCCGGCGTGATCTTCACCGCGCCGCTGCCCAGTTCGGGGTCGGCATGTTCATCCGCGACGATCGGAACCTTGCGGCCGGTAATCGGCAGCACGACATGCTTGCCGACAACGCTGGCGTAGCGTTCATCATCCGGGTGCACGGCAACCGCCATATCGGCCAGCATCGTTTCGGGGCGGGTGGTCGCAACCTCGATATAGTCGCGCCCGTCAGACAGCGTCACGCCGTCTTCCAGAGGGTATTTGAAATGCCAGAAGCTGCCCTTGATATCCTGCGTCTCGACCTCGAGATCGGAAATCGCGGTTTTCAGCTTGGGGTCCCAGTTGACCAGCCGTTTATCACGGTAGATCAGCCCGTCATTATACAGATCGACGAAGACCTTGAGCACGGCCTCGCTGAAATGCGGGTCCATGGTGAATTGTTCGCGGCTCCAGTCCATCGAACAGCCAAGGCGGCGCAACTGGGTGGTGATGGTGCCGCCGCTTTCGCGTTTCCAGTCCCAGACCTTCTCGACAAATTCCTCGCGCGTGTAGTTGGTGCGTTTGTCCTGCTTCTCTTCCAGCTGGCGTTCGACCACCATCTGTGTCGCGATGCCCGCATGGTCGGTGCCGACCACCCACAGCGCATCCTTGCCGCGCAGCCGCTCGTACCGGATCACGATATCCTGCAGCGTGTTGTCCAGCGCATGGCCGATATGCAGGCTGCCGGTGACGTTTGGCGGCGGGTTCACGATGGTGAAGGGCTGCGCATCGGGACGCTCGGGACGGAAGAGCCCCTGTTCTTCCCAGTGCTGGTACCAACGCTGCTCGATGGCAGCCGGATCGAATGTCTTGGCGAGTTCGGTGGTCATAGTGACCGGCCTTTGCCAGCGACAACCGGCGCACGCAACGGCTTGTATGGAGAGAGTTTTCGCCGCATAGCTCCGTCATATGGATAACGGGGCCCATTTCAGCATTGAAGAGCGCGCGGAAAGCGGCCCTGTGCTGGCCCTGACCGGCGCGTATCTCGTTTCGACCATTGGCGAAATCGACGCGGACCTGCGCGATGTGGATGGCGATGTCGGGGCGGTCGATCTGTCCGGTGTAACCGCAATCGACACCGTGGGCGCATGGATTGCAGCGCGCCTGTCTACGCGGCTCGGCGTGCCGATTGTCGGCGCCGGGGACCGCGCCTCGCGTCTGCTCAAGGAAATCGAATCGGCGAACGAGGTCGAACCGGAAGCGACGGATTTGCGCCCCGGTTACGAACGCGCTGCCGAACATGTCGGTGTTCTCGTCGAAGAATTTGTCGGCGGGATCAAGGGCGTGGTCGGATTCCTCGGTCAGACGCTGATTGCGGTGGGCCAATTGCTGCGCTCGCCGCGCCTGTTCCGCGGCAAGGCTGTCGTCCGCCAGCTTGATCTGGTGGGTATTCGCGCACTGCCAATCGTCGGCCTGATGAGTTTCCTGATCGGTATCGTCATCGCGCAGCAAGGCGCGGTGCAGCTGGCGCAATTCGGTGCTGAAACGCTGACCGTCAATCTCGTGGGCCGGATCACCCTGCGTGAACTGGGCGTGCTGATGACCGCGATCATGATCGCGGGCCGTTCCGGATCTGCCTTCGCCGCGCAAATCGGCACCATGAAACTGACCGAAGAAGTCGACGCGATGCGCACCATCGGCATTTCGCCGCTGCAGGCGCTGGTGATTCCGCGTATTCTTTCGGCGGTTTTGATGATGCCGCTGCTGGGCTTTTATTCGTCGGTTGTCGCGATCGTTGGCGGCGCAGTGGTCGCCGACCTGTCGCTGGGCATACCGTTCCTGACTTTCCTTGAACGGATCAAGGAAGTCGTGCCGCTGTATGACCTTTGGGTCGGCCTGATCAAAGCACCGGTGTTCGGCCTGATCATTGGTATCGCCGGGTGCTATCACGGGATGCAGGTGGCAGGCGATTCAGAGCAGGTCGGGCGGCGCACCACGATGGCAGTGGTCTCCGCAATCTTCATGGTCATCGTGCTGGACGCGTTTTTCGCGGTATTCTTCACCGAAATAGGGTGGGGCTGATGAGCGGCGAAGAAAGTGATTTCCAGTACCCGATCGTGGTCGACGGTCTGGTCAACCGGTTTGGCACTCAAACGGTCCACGAAGATCTCTCTCTGAAAGTGAAACAGGGTGAAATCCTGGGCGTAGTGGGCGGTTCCGGGACCGGTAAGTCGGTGTTGATGCGGTCCATCATCGGTCTGCAGCGGCCCAATGAGGGGCATATCGAGGTGTTCGGCAATTCGATCACCGAAGCTGAGCCGGATGAGGAGATTGGCGTCCGGTCGCGCTGGGGCGTGTTGTTTCAGGGCGGCGCGCTGTTTTCGACCCTGACAGTGGGCGAAAACGTGCAGGTTCCGCTGAAACAGTTTTACCCCGAGCTTAGCCAGAAGCTGCTCGACGAGATCGCGCTATACAAGGTGATAATGTCGGGTCTTCCGGCAGAAGCGGTCAACAAATACCCGTCGGAACTTTCCGGCGGGATGAAGAAGCGCGCGGGCCTTGCCAGGGCGCTGGCACTGGACCCGGAATTGCTCTTTCTTGACGAGCCTACGGCGGGCCTCGATCCGATTGGCGCGGCCAAGTTCGACAAGCTGACCAAGGAATTACAGGATACGCTGGGCCTGACTGTGTTCCTGATCACCCACGACCTCGACACGCTGCACGAGATTTGCGACCGGGTCGCGGTGATCGCGGATCGCAAGGTCATCGGCGTTGGTACGATCGACGAACTGCTCGCCACAGAGCATCCGTGGATTTTGGATTATTTCACCGGCCCTCGTGGACGCGCAGCACAGGCCGCACAGGCGCGCGAAAGCAAACGGGAAGTTTCGAGCGCATCACGTTCGATGGACAAGCCGCGCAAGGGCGGGGCATAAGGAAACAGTATGGAAACGCGTGCAAATCATCTGTGGGTCGGTACGATCACCTTGCTGCTGCTTGCCGCTTTGGCCGCATTCATCATCTGGATCGCTCAGTTGGGCCAGGGTGCGCAGAAGGATTACGATATCCTGTTCCAGCAATCGGTCGACGGGCTGGCCAACGGATCGCAAGTGTCTTTCGCAGGCGTGCCCGCCGGTCAGGTGACGCAGATCGCGATCTATGAAAACGATCCCAGTTTCGTCCGCGTGCGTATCCGGGTGAAGGAAGAGGTTCCCATCCTGATGGGGACGACAGCGACCATCCAGGGATCGTTTACCGGCGTTTCAACTATCCTGCTTGATGGCGCGCGTCAGGGCGCACCGCCAATTACGTGCGAAACAACATCCTGCCTTGAAGACGGCGTTCCGCAGATCCCGCCAAAGGCCGGCGGCTTCGGGGCGATCCTGTCCAATGCTCCATTGCTGCTTGAACGTCTGGCAACGCTGACCGAGCGGATGACCGAGCTGCTTTCTGACAAGAACCAGGGCGAGATTGCCGGTATCCTTCGCAATACCAACCGGATGACCGACGAGCTTGCCGACACGGCCCCGCAAATCAAATCGACCATGGCGGAGCTGGAAAATACCTTGAAAGAAGCCGGTGAGGCGCTGGATTCGTTCGAAAAGGTCACCGATTCGACCGACCAGTTGCTCAACAGCGAAGGCGCTTCCCTGGCAAAGCAGCTGCGCGAGACACTGGGCACTGCGAACACGGCGGCGAAATCGCTCAGCGACACGCTGGAAGATGCACGGCCTGCCGCGCGCCAGCTGTCGACCGAAACCTTGCCTGCTGCAGAGGCGACGCTGGAAGACCTGCGTGCCACCAGCAAGGCACTGCGCAGCGTTACCGAACGGCTGGAGAACGAAGGGGCGGGGTCGCTGCTCGGTTCCAAACCGCTGCCGGAGTATGAGCCATGAGAGACAAGAGGAACCCGCCGATGTTGGCCATGATCCGTAACGGTGCCGCCGCCATGGCTGTGATCGCCCTGTCCGGGTGCATCAGCCTGTCGTCCGAACCGCCCGAAAGCCTGCTGACGCTGACAGCCACCGCCTCTGCCCCTGCAGGAACGGGGACCGCCGGTAGCAGAGCGACTGCGATAAAGGTTCTGGAACCTGAAACATCCGCCCGGCTGAGTGTTGCCCGGGTGCCGGTGCAGGTCGATGCAACCGAAATCGCCTATCTGAAAGACGCGGTCTGGGTTGAGAAGCCGTCGCGCCTGTTCCGTACATTGCTGGCCGAAACACTGCGTACCCGCACCGGCGGGCTGGTGATCGACGGGGATGATCCGGGCGTTGGCGCTGCTTCGACCATTCGAGGGACCTTGCGCGAATTCGGCTATGATGCTCGCACATCATCGGTGGTTGTGCGTTTCGACGCCATTCGCAGCGAGCCTGACGGCGCATTGCAAACCCGCCGCTTCGAAAGCGTGCAACCCGGCATCCTGGCGGAAGCGGGGCCGGTCGGCGATGGGCTGAACCGTGCGGCTAACGATGTTGCGGGGCAAGTCGCAGATTGGGTTGCAGGCGGATAAACCCGGCGCTGCCGCGCTCAGGCGCGGGCCAGTCTCGCAAATTCAAATGCGTTCATGAAATCTGCGGTGCGCCGTTTGCGCACTGCCTGCGCTTCGCTGTCCTCACCCCATTGTTCGATCTGCCAGTCCTCTTCCAGATTGGCGGCATTCCACAATGCGTCGGCATCGGCATCCTCGGCCATCGCCAGAAGCCCGATCGATAGCGAGGCGGCAAGCGAAGTCATGCTTTGCAGCGAAGCCAGCGCAAAATGGTCCATCGCGGCCAGACGTTCACGCATTTTTGCAAGCGAGGCATCGGGCTGCGGACGGTGGACGATGCCGCTGACCCGTTCCAACCGGATACCTTCGTCTTGCTCGAACCGCTCGATGATCGGCTCCCAAATTTCTTCCTGTCTGCGGAAGAACGGTTCGTCCGGGCCGGCGCGGTAACACAGCGTGTCGGTTTCCAGGAATGGCAGAAGCTTCGCGGCTGCGGCATCCGTGTCGGGCGAAATCAGGTCGATGGCATAATCGGCTAGGTCGCGGCGGCGAAACAGGTTCACGTCGATCGGATCGCCCTGCGCAGACCATTCTTGCGCCATATCTTCAGCAAGCGCCCTGTTCGGCAGCATCTGCCGGTTGCCCAAGGCAGTCTTGACCGGCCGGCCATCCAGTTCAATCCAGTACGCATCATCACCGCTGTTGACCGAGACTTCCGTGTAAAACCGCTTCATTGCGGGGGTGTCCTCCACCGGCGCACGAGAATTTGCGGGATCAGGAAAGTATCGGCGATCCCGACCACGATCAGCGCGTATCCGGCAATATCCGGCCAGCCGATGGTTCCGTTGACCACGAGAATGCCCAAAATGAGCATGATTGCCCCGAACAGGCGGGTCAGCGAGATGATGAAATACCGCGTGCGGGCGACTGCATCGTCATTGTTCTGGATCATATCAGGATGTCTCCAAGATGTGATGGGCTGGCGGCGATAGCCTCTGCTCCGGCGCCTGTGAGTTCGGCCGGGGTGTGATAGCCCCAATCGACGCCGATGGGGCGAACGCCGGCGGCCTTGGCCATTTCGATATCGAAGGTGGTGTCTCCGATCATCACCGCATCCGCCACGCTCGCACCCGCTTCTTCGATTGCGGCATGGAGCATGTCGGGATGGGGTTTGGATGGATGTCTGTCGGCTGTCTGGCAAGACACGAAATGATCGCTCAGGCCGTGCATCATCAGGCAGGAATAGAGCCCCCGGTCGGATTTCCCGGTGGCGACTGCCAGCGTCCAGTCAGCGGCCAGCAGCCGGTCAAGCAGCGGCTTGATCCCCTGGAAAAGCGGTTCCTGCAATCTTCCTTCCAGACGGCTGGTGCGAAACGCGTCCTTGTAGGCGTCGACCGCGGCGGCGCGCTGCCTGCCGCTGGCGTCGGGCGCCAGATGGCCAAGCGCCTGCGGCAGGCTGAGCCCGACGATGCGACGAATGTCGTGACGGTCTGGCGGGGGCAGATCTGCGGTTTGGAAGGCGATCTCCATCGCTTCACAAATACTTGCCTGCCCGTCGACAAGCGTGCCGTCGCAATCGAATACGGCCAGTTTGATGGTCATTGGTCTGGCACCAGTGTGCGCATCAATTCGGCCACGGCAACCGATCCGTTGGCCTCAAGCCCCTTTGCCACGCGCGTGCGGTCGCTGGCGCTATCGTCCTGCGAAAGCTTGACCGTATCGCGCCACGCACGCACTTCCATCTCGAAACCGGCGATGCCGGACATCAGGCGCCGTTTCCGGTCATCGGTCAATTCATCCATGGTCCACGGCGTGCCGCCTTCGACGCGGCCTTCGTGCCGCTGCGACAGCGTTTCGAGCATGGCAAGCGTACCCTCTGCGGCCATTTTCCTGATCGGACCTTCCAGTTCCAGCGCGACGAAATTCCACGTCGGAACGGTGTTGCGGTCTTCATACCAGCGTGCCGATACATAGGCATCGGGTCCGTTGACGACGATCAGGGCGTTCTCTCCAGCCAAATACCTGCTCAGCGCATTGCCACGCGCGAGGTGGAACTGGACCGCCCCGTCACCGGTGGACAGCAGCGGCGTATGCGCCACCCGCGGACCATCCGGCGTCTGCATGAAGACCATTCCCATGCCGATCTGGTCGATCAGCGTTTCCTGCAACGCTCTGTCGCCGCCGCGATAGGCCGGGTTGGGATGCATTACCGCTTGCTTCCTTTGCCTGGGCCAGGCTTTACTCCGCGACTTGCCGTTCCGCGTGTGCCGGGTTTGCCGCGCCCTTTGGGTTTTGGCGCGCCGCCCTTGGCGAATTTGGCAGTCGATTTTTTGCCCAGCTTCTTCTTCGGGTTTTTGTCAGTGGCCCCACGCGAGCGCCGTTCGCCGCGCGTATCCTTGCGGATTTGCTTGGCGTGCTGGCGGGCGGCCTTCTTTTTCAGCTCCTTCGGCATCGGGCCGGGGCCTTCGTCGGGCCGGGCGTCGCTGTCGTTCTCGTCGAAACCGAGCTGTTCCATGCTCGATGCGAAATGTTCAGGCAGATCGGCCACAACGTCCAGCGGCGAGCCATCCGGGTGGTCGATGATCAGGCGCCTCGCATGAAGGTGCATCTTGCGGCTGATGCTGCCGGTCAGGAAAGCATCGGGACCGCCATATTTGCCGTCGCCAACGATGGGGTGCCCGATTGCCGCCATGTGCACGCGTAACTGGTGGGTGCGCCCGGTGAAGGGCTGCAATTCGACCCATGCCGCGCGGTTTCCTGCGCGGTCGACTACGCGGTAGCGGGTTTTGGCAGGTTGCCCTGCCGCTTCATCGACATGCATTTTTTCGCCGCCGGTGCCCGGCTGTTTGGCCAGTGCCGCCTCGATAACGCCGTCCTGCACCTCGGGCACGCCGACCACCAGCGCCCAGTAGATCTTCTTGGCTGAACGGCCCGAGAAACGCTTGGAGAAATACGCCGCGCTGCCAGGTGTGCGGGCAATCAGCAGCACGCCGCTGGTATCCTTGTCCAGCCGGTGGACGAGGCGCGGGCGCGGATCATTTTCGCCGGCAAAGGCATCCAGCAGGCGGTCTACGTGATCCCTCATGCCGGTGCCGCCCTGCGTGGCAAGACCCGGAGGTTTATTCAGCGTGATGGATGCTTTGTCCTGCGCGATCAGCATGGATTCGGCGCGGGCGATATCTTCGTCCGACAGCTCTTCACGCTTACGCGGGCCGCGCTGCGCTGTCTCGCCCCCCGGCGGAACGCGCAGCATCTGGCCTGCCTTCAACCGGTCTTCCGGTTTCACCCGCTTGCCATCCACCCGGATCTGGCCGGTGCGCGCCCAGCGGCTGACCATGGCAAAGCCGATCTGCGGTAAGTTCCGTTTGAACCAGCGGTCCAGCCGGATGTCATCGTCATCCTTGCCCACCGTGAACTGGCGGACATTGTCCGAATCCTTCGCCGAATCCCACGGGTTAATGCCCGATCCGTCGGGATTTTTATCTTCGCCGCTCATGCTGCAAGTCTCATTACGATCAATCCAAGGTAAAGTCCGATCAGGCCCGCCATGACCGAAACGAACGCGTATAGCAGCGACTGGCCGACCTGGCCGCGCTCGATCAGCAGCATCATCTCAAGGCTGAAGCTGGAAAAAGTGGTGAATCCGCCGAGCAAACCTACGCCGATCAGCAGGCGCCATTGTTCGCCCCCTGCGCCGCCGTGCCGGGCCATCCATCCCGCAGACAGGCCCATCAGCAGGCTGCCGGTGATGTTTACCGTCAGCGTGGCCCATGGAAATGCAGTAACAGCCTTGGGGCCAAGCCAGCCGGTCATCAGCCGCCCGGTCTGGTAACGCATGGCCGCGCCGACAGCGCCGCCCAATGCGACATTGAGGGTTGCTGCTAATGGTGAGAGAGAGGACATGGCGGCTCCTTAGCCGTGCAGGGGCCATAGGGAAAGCAGGCAAAGCCGCCGCTGCATCATCGGCGGGCTTCGCGGAGCAAACTGGGGCGTCCTAAGCCCTTGCCAAAACTGCCGCGATTCGCTAGGTGCGCCCCAGTTCGAGCCGATCCGTTATGGATTCGGCCCATTTTTCGTTGATTTTTCTGAGGGCAAACCGCGCTCTTGCGGTCTCTGCTCCTTTGCTGTGAGGTTATTGAATTTATGCAGATCATGGTTCGCGATAACAATGTCGACCAAGCACTCCGCGCGCTCAAGAAGAAGCTGCAGCGTGAGGGCGTGTATCGCGAAATGAAGCTGCGTCGCCACTACGAGAAGCCAAGCGAAAAGCGCGCCCGTGAAAAGGCAGCTGCAGTTCGCCGCGCTCGCAAGATGGACCGCAAGCGGATGGAACGCGACGGTTAATCGCCACGCATTCCAGATTACTCGCTTGAACCTAGCACAGCGATAAGCCATCAGGGCGCGGAGCAATCCGCGCCCTTTTGTTTTTGGCGCTGAAACAGATCAGAAATCCAGGACCAATCCATGACCGAAGTCACCCGCGTACCGATCCACCCCATTGCCAAGGGTTCCCTGACCAAGCTGTGGATCGGGATCATCGTTGCCGTACTGATCGGTGCGGCAATCGCATGGTCGGCCGTACCGCAGGGTGTTTCGATCGAAACGGTTTCGGAAGGCACGGGCCCGACCCCGCAGGACGGCGACGTGGTGTTCATCAATTACACCGGCAAGCTGGCCGATGGCACTGTGTTCGACGAATCGCAGGACCCGCCAATCCCTGAAGGTATCTTCCCGAAGGGCAATCCGTTTCCGCTGGAAGATGGCGCGACCATCCCCGGTTTCGCGGAAGGCCTGAAAAAGATGCAGAAGGGCGGCAAATACGTCCTCGAGATTCCAGCCGCGCAGGCATATGGTGCAGAGCCGCCAGCCGGTTCGCCGATCCCGGCAAACGCAGACCTCACCTTCGAGATCGAAGTGGTTGATTTCATGGGCCGGCAGGATTTCGAAATGCGGCTTCAGGCACTTCAGCAAATGATGCAAATGCAGCAGCAACAAGGCGGCCCTGGTGGGCCGGCCGGTCCGCCTTCGGGGCCGGGCGCCAACTGATCAGGCTTTTACTGATCGGATAAAATTGCTGGCTGCCGTAACGGAGGGGATACGGCGTGGGTGAGAACGACACTGCGATAGAGGCGGCGCGGCCAGACGACTGGCCCCTGCGGCCCTGGCTGCTTGCTGGCCTGCTTGGCCTTGCGGGTCTGGCGGTGCATCTTGCCAGTGACGGGGGCAGCGACACTCCGTGGCGCATGGCGCTAACAGCGTTTTTCTTCTTCGGGCCTGTTGCAGCCGCGCTCACCATCGACCGAAATGACCGGGTGGCACCTGCAATCTTCGGTCTTGGTGTCGGCGCAGTCATGGCGGGCATCGCATGGCGCGTGACCAGCGTGCAGGACCGTTACAGCGACACAGAATACTGGGTTGCTGCAGGCATTCTGGCGGTTCTGCTGTCGGTCCCACTGTTCCAGTCGGGCTTCCACAAGCTGCGCTGGAAAACCCCCTATAAAGTCACCCATTACCATGTCTGGAGCGATGCGATCTGCGGGGCGGGCGCGCTTGCATTTACCGGGCTTAGCTGGGCGCTGATCGCGATCCTTGCTGCACTGTTCGACGTTATCCAGATCAGCCTGCTGAAAGATTTGATAGACGAGGAATGGTTCGGCTGGATGTTTTCCGGTGCGGCGTTCGGTGCGTCGCTTGGCGTTCTGCGCAACCAGATGAAAATCATCGGGACGCTGCAGTCGGTCGTTCTGCTGGTGCTGTCGATCCTGGCCGTGCCGTTGGCGATTGCGCTAATCCTGTTCCTGCTGGCCGTGGCGCTATCGGGCATCGACGTGCTGTGGGCCGCCACCAAAAGCGCCACGCCGTTGCTGCTGGCCTGTGCGGTTGGCGCATTTGTGCTGACCAATGCGGTCGTCCGCGATGACGATGCCGATGCCAGCAATTCGCGCATTCTGCGGATCGCCGGTTTCGTGCTCGCCATCGGTATCCTGCCTTTGGCCGCGATGGCCGCACTGTCGATGGGAACGCGCATCGACCAGCACGGCCTTAGCCCGGAACGCCTGTGGGCGGTGATCGCGATTGGCGTCGCGGTGGCATATGGGGCAGGCTATTTCGTCGCCGCGATCCGCGGGCGCAAGGATGGGTGGCGCGATCTACTGCGGCAGGCGAACCTGCATCTCGCGGTTATCACCTGTGTCATCGCGTTCTTGCTCGCCATGCCGATCCTGAATTTCGGGACGATTTCAACCGCCAATCAGCTCAGCCGGCTTGAAAGCGGCAAGGTCAGCGCTGATGAATTCGATTACACAGCCTTGCGCTGGGATTTCGGCGAGCCGGGGCGCGAGGCATTGGCACAACTGGCAAAGAGCAGCGATGCCGCGATCAAGGAAGGCGCGGAAATCGCGCTGGCCCAGGAATCGCGGCCCTACCGGTATGGCCCGATCAAGGAGCAGACCAGCGACCGTGATCGCCGCCTTGCCAACCTGCGCATGGAGTTTGACGATCCCGATCTGAAACGCCGCGTCGAACTGACCATCGCGGGCCGCCGCTGGAGCTGCGACAAGCCCTGTGTCGCTCTTGACCTCGAGGAAAAAGACGGCGTGCACACGGTGGCGATTGCTGAGGGGCGGGGACTGTATAATCTGACCATCGACACAAACCAGCCGCTGACCGAGTTGAAGGCCCAGGGAATGGACGCTGTCAGCGCAGTGGAGCTTGCCTCAGAAGCGCCTGAAAAGGATGCCGAAGTGTCGGCGAATTCTGACGTTGAAATCCGCGAATGGACAGGCCGGCGTGTTTATGTGGATGGCAAGCCGATAGGCGAACCGTTCGAATAGGCTCCTCGCGCGCGAAACCTGCTTGAAGCGTGCCGCAGGCGCGGCTAACGCGGCGTCATGTCCGTAGATAAAGCAACCGTGGCCAAGATTGCGTCTCTGGCCCGTATCCAGATGGATGACGATGCGCTCGAGCGTATGGTCCCCGAACTCAACAATATCCTCGGCTGGGTCGAGCAATTGGGCGAGGTTGATTGCACCGGCATCGAACCGATGACTGCAGTGATCCCCAACACGCTGCGCCTGCGCGATGACGTGGTCAATGCCGACCCCAAGACCGGCGGTGACCGCCGCGACGATATTCTGGCCAATGCGCCCGCTGCCGAACACGGCTTTTTCGGCGTGCCGAAGGTAATCGAATAATGACCAATCTGACTGAACTCGGCGTCGCGGCAATCCGCGATGGCGTCGCCCGTGGCGATTTCACCGCGCGCGAAGTGGCAGAGGCTTTCAATGCCAATGTCGCGGCCGCGCAGGACGCGCTCAACGCCTTCATCGTGACCACCCCGGACGCGGCGCTTGCCGCAGCCGATGCCGTCGATGCCGACCGCGCGGCGGGCAATGAACTGGGCCGGATGGCCGGTGTGCCGATCGGCATGAAGGATCTGTTCGCGACCAAGGGTGTCCAGACCACCGCGGCCAGCCACATTCTGGAAGGTTTCACTCCGCAGTATGAAAGCACCGTTTCGTCCAATCTGTGGGCGGCGGGCGCGGGTATGCTGGGCAAGCTGAACCTCGACCAGTTCGCGATGGGCTCGTCAAACGAGACCAGCTATTTTGGCAATGTCGTGTCGCCTTGGCGGCGCAGCGGCGGCTCAAACACCCAGATGAGCCCCGGCGGTTCGTCCGGCGGCAGCTCCACCTGCGTTTCGGCGCGGCTCGCTCCGGCGGCGACCGGCACCGACACCGGCGGTTCGATCCGTCAGCCAGCCGCATTTGCGGGCATTACGGGCATCAAGCCAACCTATGGCCGGTGCAGCCGGTGGGGCGTGGTGGCGTTTGCCTCCAGCCTCGATCAGGCTGGCCCGATGGCGCATGACGTGCGCGATTGCGCGATCATGCTCGGCGCGATGGCGGGTTTCGATCCGAAGGATTCGACCAGCCTCGACATGCCCGTGCCCGATTGGGAAGCTGCCCTCAATTCAGACATGAAGGGCAAGAAAGTCGGCATTCCGCGCGAATACCGGATGGACGGCACCGATCCGGAAATCCTGAAAAGCTGGGATGACGGGATTGCATGGCTGAAGGATGCCGGCGCTGAAATCGTCGATATCAGCCTGCCGCACACCAAATATGCGCTGCCCGCCTATTACATCATCGCCCCGGCAGAAGCGTCGAGCAACCTCGCGCGCTATGACGGTGTGCGCTACGGCTTGCGCGAATTGCCCGAGGGTGCGGGCCTGCAGGATATGTACGCCGCCACCCGCGCCGCCGGTTTCGGTGACGAGGTGAAGCGCCGCGTGCTGATCGGCACCTATGTGCTCAGCGCGGGCTTCTACGATGCCTATTACAATCAGGCGCAAAAGGTTCGTGCGCTGGTGGCGCAGGACTTCGAAAAGGCGTGGGAACATTGCGATGTGATCCTTGCCCCGACAACGCCGACCGCCAGCTTCGGCCTCGGAGAGAAATCGGACGATCCGCTGGCAATGTATCTCAACGATGTGTTTGCTGTGCCAGCATCGCTGGCCGGACTGCCTGCAATGAGCGTGCCCTGCGGCGTGAACAGCGAAGGGCTGCCGCTGGGCCTCCAGATCGTCGGCAAGGCCTTTGACGAGCAAGGCGTGCTGAACGCAGGGCTGGCGATTGAAGAACGCGCTGGGTTTACGGCCAAGCCGGAGAAGTGGTGGTGAATGTCGGAGTAACGCTTGCGTCTGCTGCGGCGTTGCTCGTCGCAATATATGCCTATTTTCGCTTTGCAAAGAACGATGTCATCACTTCGAAAGCAGTGCCCCTCTGCAGCATTTGCCAGCGAAAGCTGGATGTTGACGATGATCCATTGTCGATTGATTGCGGCGGGGATTGCTGGGGTTGTGTAGGACAAGCTGAATTGGGCGGAGAACTCGACAGCAATGTAAGAGAAGAAATTGCAACTGGATTGAGAAGGTCCGACGGTTCAGCTGCTGACAGGAAATATGGTGTATAGATGAGTAACTACCGCATCCACGGCGCAACGGGCGAATGGGAGGTCGTGATCGGCCTTGAGGTCCATGCGCAGGTCACTTCCAAGAGCAAGCTGTTCAGCGGCGCGGACACCACCTTTGGTGCGGAGCCTAATACGCAGGTGTCGCTGATCGACGCCGCGATGCCCGGAATGCTGCCCGTGCCCAATGCCGAATGCATCCGGCAGGCGGTGCGCACGGGCATGGCGATCGAGGCGCAGATCAACAAATACAGCCGCTTCGACCGGAAGAATTACTTCTACGCCGATTTGCCGCAGGGCTACCAGATTTCACAGCTCTACCACCCCATCGTGGGCGAGGGTCAGCTGCTGATCGAGAAGGACGAGAAGGCCGGCATTCCCGAGGACAAGATCATCGGGATCGAGCGCATTCACGTCGAACAGGACGCGGGCAAGCTGATGCATGACCAGCACCCGACCATGTCCTATGTCGATCTCAACCGCTGCGGCGTCGCGCTGATGGAGATTGTCTCCAAGCCCGATATGACATCGCCGGCAGAGGCCGGAGCATACGTCCGCAAGCTGCGCTCGATCTTGCGCTATGTCGGATCGTGCGATGGCAATATGGAGCAAGGCTCGATGCGCGCCGACGTCAACGTCTCGGTCCGCAAGGTTGGCGATACCGAGCTTGGCACGCGGACGGAGACGAAGAACGTCAACTCGGTCCGCTTCGTCATGGCGGTGATCGAAAGCGAAGTGCGTCGTCAGATCGATCTGATCGAAGATGGCGGCGAAGTGGTGCAGGAAACACGCCTGTATGATCCGGACAAGAACGAGACGCGGTCCATGCGCAGCAAGGAAGACGCGCATGATTACCGGTATTTCCCCGATCCCGATCTGTTGCCGCTTAACCTTGAGGATGACTTCCTCGAGGAATGCCGCGCAAGCCTGCCCGAACTGCCTGATGCCAAGCGCCTGCGTTACATCAACGAGCTGGGGCTGAGCGAATACAACGCGCACGTCCTGACCGCAGAGGTGGAAACCTTCGCGCGGTTCGAAACGCTGCTGGCGATCACTGCAAAGCATCTGGGCAAGCCCGAAAGCGGCGCTGCGACCACCGTTGCGAACTGGTCGATGTCCACCGCGCCGGGCGTGGTCAAATCGCTCGGCGATGAAGCGAACCTCGAATACGCCACGGCTGAAGCACAGGCGGCGATCCTGAAAATGCAGGACGCGGGCGAGATTTCGGGCGGTCAGGCCAAGGAAATCTACGAGATTGTCCTGAAAACCGGCCGCAGCCCCGAAGAAATTGCCGACACCGAAGGCCTCAAGCAGGTCAGCGACACCGGCGCGATCGAGGAAGCAATCGACGCAATCATCGCCGCCAATGGCGACAAGGTCGAACAGTACAAGGGCGGCAAGGACAAGCTGTTCGGGTTCTTCGTTGGCCAGACGATGAAAGCGATGCAGGGCAAGGCAAATCCGGCTGTCGTCAACCAACTGCTGAAGGCGAAGCTGGGCTAATTCGCGCAGGTTTCGGCGTGATGTCGCTCTGATACAATGGCACGGGCTTAACCGCCGCTATTCCCTGATTTGTGTCGCAGGGAGTCCTTCGCGGTCAAACTTTGCGTGCCTGGCTTTCTGCATCTGGATCAGTGCAGAGAGGAAGTGCGCGATCAGGCCTGCTGGATATCCTGTTGCCATGCAACGATAGGGCGCTAGCAAGTGCCAAGGGATTATTTTCAGGGGGTCGCGCAGATGTTCATGCGTATTCTATTTGCTTGTCTAATGTTTATTGGTTTGTCTGCGCAGGCGCAGGCGATGGAAAAATCAGGTATCCGCCCCGGGTTCGAAGAAGCCCAGATTGCGGGTGAAAAAATCGTTCTGTTTCGGCCTGATATCAAGGTCGGCGAACAATCGATGGGCGGTCTATTCGAACCGCGTGCTGAATGGACCGAAACCGCCCGCGAACTGATCGGTGCGGAACTGCAGCGCGCCCAGTCGCGCCTGTCGAACGAACTGGTGCCTTTCCCGGAACAGACCGGCGAAAACGCCGCGCTGGTTGCCGAATACCAGGCGCTTTTCAACGCGGTGAGCGGTTCGATCGTTCAGTACCAGTTCTTCCCCGGCAACCGACTGCCAACGCGCAAGAACGAAGCATTCGAATGGACCATCGGTGAAGGTGCCAAGCGCCTCGCAGATATGTCGGGCGCGCGTTACGGCCTCTTCATCACGACGGAAGATCACTACGGATCGGCTGGCCGGAAGGTCATGCAGCTTCTCGTGGGTGTCCAGTCAGGTGTCCACATGGGTTCGGCAGGGCTCGTCGATCTGCACACGGGCAACGTCCTGTGGCTGAATGCCGACCTGCAGATGGGCGGCGACGTTCGCGATGCCGAAGGCGTTGAAAAGCGTGTCCGCCAGTTGCTGGAAGACTTCCCGGGCAGCACTCCTGCGGAGGACTGATCCATGGGTGTCGTAGAGAAAACCACCCTCGCAGCTCTGCTGCTGGGTGTCTCTGCGCCTGCTCTTGCCCAGTCTGATGCAATGTCAGGGGAAGGGGCGGCGAATGCAGAGCAAATTGCAGAAGTTTCGCCGGATGCTTCGATCGAGGCGGAAACCGGAATCGATGCTGCCACCGAAGTGGCCGTCAATGAAACTGGTGATCCGGAAACGGACCCGGCAAGTTTTCAGGTCGATGGTATGCCGCAGATCGTTTCGGCTCCTTCCGGGCCAGAACCGATTTATCCGCCTTACACCGGGTCATACGATCCGGAAGACGAGGATGAGCGCGGCATCTGGCAGCAGATGGAAGAGCTGGAACGCAAGGCCATCGCCCGCAAAGACGTGATCCGTGACGATTCGCTGAGCGGATATTTGCAGGATGTGTTGTGCGAAACCGTGGGGCCTGAACGTTGCACCGGTGTGCGCATCTACGTGCTGCGCGATGCCAGTTTCAACGCGGGCATGTATCCCAACGGCATGATGATCGTGCATAGCGGTGCCTTGCTGCGCCTGCGTTCGGAAGCGGAACTGGCGTTTATGCTCGGCCATGAATTTGCCCATTTCGAGGAACGGCACGGCCTGCAAAGCTTCAAGAAAGCACGCGCAGCGACAGACATCGCGATCTTTGCATCCAGTTTCGGCATGATTGGCAGCCTCGTTGGCTTGCTGGCAATTTCTGACCTGTTCACTTTCAGCCGTGAGCAGGAAAAGGAAGCCGATATGCTTTCTTCCGAATTCCTCGCAGCATCGCCCTATACGCCGCGCGCGTCGGCCGATGTGTGGGTGCGGATGCTGGATGAAGATGCGGCACGCGCCGTTGAGCGGGATCGCCGGGCGAAGGGCAAGAAAACCGGTTGGCTGGATAGCCATCCGGCGCCATTTGTGCGGGCAACCTATCTCGACCGTTCTGAGGAATTCGCCGAGGCTGAGGGCGAAGATCGACGGGATCGTTATGCGATGGCCATGCGCCCGTTCCTGACCGATTTCTTCGACGATCAGTTGCAGCGAAACGACTTCGCAGCGTCCGAATATATCGTGGAGGAAATGGCGGCCGGGAATTGGGACGCCGATCTGCTGTTGCTGCGCGGTGAACTTTACCGGAATCGCGGCGAACCTGAAGATCTCGCCACCGCGATTGAGGCCTACAGCCAGGCAATCGAACTCGGCAATACGGATCCGCGCACGTGGCGCGGCCTCGGCCTTGCTCACATGCGTGCCGGTGCACGGGTGCAGGGTCAGGAAGCTTTGAAGACATATCTTGAAATGGAACCCGACGCGCCCGACGCGCCGATGATGTCCATGATGATTGGGGTGAACTAATATGCGTAAAATTATACTCGCGGCAGCTGCCGTAATCGCAATTCCTGTCCTTTCCGCTCCGGCCAACGCAGGCTGGCGCAAGATCGAGCCGGTCGAGACTACTGTCGCGAAGGGGGCAATGGAAGTTGCCCCGTCCAGCGAATGGAACCGCTGGTCGCGCCGCCCGGCGAAGAAAGGTGAAACGTGGACCAAGGATGGCCTGCCGCTCAATCAGCTCGATTTCTTCGGCCAGGTTGCCAACGGCGATCCGGTTTACAAGGAGCGCAACAAGTCGGACCGTCCGCTGCCGAAATTCAAGAGCGATATGCTGTTGCCCGACCTTGCGACATTGTTCGAGGCGAATTTCAGCATCGAAAACAACATCACCCAGTTCGAGGTGACCGAGATTGCGCCAGCAATGCTGGGCGGTGCCAACGGGCTTAAGCTGACCTACGATTACGCGCTTCCGGGTGAAAGCCTGCAGCGCCGCGGCGAAGCGCGTATGGCGGTGCATAACGGCGAACTCTACGTTGTGAATTTTACCGCGCCGCGTTTGCACTTTTTCGACCAGAACATTGAGGAAGTCCGCGGCATCATGGATCGCATCAAGCTGATGTGATCTGCGCCGTCAAAAAGGCAAAAAAGGGCGCCAGAGTGATACTCCGGCGCCCTTTTTTGTGTTTGGTTAAACGCTAGTCGTTTGACAGCGACTTAGCCCTGACGTTCACCCGTCATGGCCATCGAACCGAATGCGCCTGCATTGACGTTGCCGGTCAGCTGGTCGCCATCGACGGTAGCTTCGCAGTCGAGGGTCATCGGCATCGGAACTGTCATGTTCATCTTCCAGGTCAGCTTGTTGCCGTCGATCTTGCCATCGTCGACGTCCATGCTGCCCATTGCGCCGGCATTGGTGCCGGTGAAGGTGGTGCCGTCATCACCAGGGACAACGGTGAAAGTGCTCTTCTGGTCGCCCATCGGGCTCTTGGTTACGCAATCATAAGTACCGGCTACGGACATAATATTCTCCTTTGATACAATTCAAACGGCTTATTCGCCTGATGTTTCCCGCACTTCCACGGGCAGGCCCAATGCGTCAAGTTGCGGACGCACCACTTCTGCATCGCCAACAATTACGTAGACGATCTGGTCCTCGCGCAGAGCCCCCAATGCCGCAGCGTCAAGCTGCTGGGCGGTGAGCGAGGAATATTTTTCGGACAGGGTCTCATAATAATTGTCCGGGCGGTCGTAGGTCACGATGTTTACGATCCCGCCAAGCACATCACCGCTGGTTTCGAACTGGCCCGGCAATTCGCGCACATTGCCGTTGATCAGACGGACCAGCTCTTCTTCCGTCACGCCCTTTCCGCTGGTGTACTCGGTCAAATCCTTGCGCAGTTCGGCGAGCGAGTCCCCCGTGCGGTCCGACTGAACCGGCGCGTAGATCATGAAGTACGACCGATCCAGCGGTGCCCGCACCATGCTGCGGACGCCGTAGGACCATCCCTTTGTCTCACGCAGGTTCATGTTGATCCGGCTGAGGAAACTGCCGCCGAAAACCTCATTGGCCGATTGAAGCACGGTCAGGTCGTCTGTGCCCTTCTGTTCTAGCACCAGACCGCCGAAGATAATCGACTGCGGCGAATTGGGGCGGTTGAGCAGGATGATGCGCTGTTCAGGCTGGGGGATGGGCGCATCGTAGGTTTTTTCCGGTGCCGGGACTGCTGGCGGCTGCCAGTCGCCAAAGCTTGCCTCAAGCATACGGACGGCTTCCTCCAGCGTGGTGTCGCCGACCACGAACACCTTTGCCAGATCGGGGCGCAGCCACATGCGGTGGAAATCGGAAATCTCCTCGCGCGTGACTGTCTGTACCACCTGCGGGTCGCCGGTGCCGCTGGGCGGAATGCCGTAAGGGTGGTCTTGCCCGTACAGGATCGGCAGCAGCGCCCGTTGCCCGATCTGCGCCGGGTTGTTCAGTTCATTGGTGATCCGCGTCAATTGCTGTGCGCGCACTCGCTCAAGTTCGCTCGCGTCGAATGCGGGGTTGCGGATGTAGTCGGCTAGCAGGTTCAGAGATCCGAGCAGGTTCGGGGTCACCGCATCGAGGCTGAAGAACGTGGTGTCGGCATTTGCGCCGCCTCCGATCGAGGCACCGAGCTGTTCGCGGGCGACCGCCAGTTCCGACGAACTGAGCGAGGTGGTCCCTTCGTCCATCGCGCTGAGCATCAGCGAATGCAGGCCCAAGCGGCCAGCGGGGTCAGCGCCGTAACCTGCATTGAACGCAACCCGGACGCTAACGGCGGGGACTGCATCGCGGCGGGCGAAATAGACTTCCATCCCGTTGGACAGGGTCGCGCGTTCAATGTCGGGGAAATCGAGTGGCTTTAGCTCGCCCACAGGCGGCAATTGCGACCGGTCTGCTTCCGGAACGGCGACGCCTACCGACCCCTGCATTGCGGCAGGGTTGATAAAGAACGCCGGCTGCATCGCACCCGATCCCTCTGGAGCGATTACGAAACCGCCACGGTTTTCGCCGCCTTCCTGCCGGTCGCCGGGTTCGACGATGAGTTCGAATACCGGACGCGAGAGCCATTTCGCGGTCACATCGCGCACTTCCTCCTGCGTCAATGCGGCCGCACGGCGCAGCGTGGTTTTGTACGCGCCCGGATCGCCTTGGTACAGCAAGCCTTCGGCCAGCGTCGGTGCCTTGCCGCTGAACCCGCCAACTTGCTCCAGCCCGCGGATCTGGCCAGCGGCGTAGACTGTGGTCGCCCGCTGGATTTCGCCAGCGGTTGGCCCTTCAGCCATGAATTTCTCGATCTCTGCATCGAGTGCGGCAGCGAGTTCCTCCTGGTCAACGCCGGGCTTTGCATCGGCGTAAACAACAAATTGACCGGCCTGGGCGAAAATTTCCGCCCGTGCGACGACCCGGACTGCCAGTTGCTGTTCGCGCACCAGCGCATTGTCCAGCCGCGATGAGGCCAGGCCGCCAAGCACGGTTGCACCCATCGACAGCGGCAGGAAGTCAGGATTGTCCAGCCCAGGAACGGCCCACATGCGGTACAGGCGAGGGGAGGCGATCCGGTCGTAAATCGTTTTCGATTTTGACTCGGGCAATGTCGGGACAGGGGCCGCGACAGGTGTGGTCTCCGGTCCGCGCTTGATTGCACCGAACCACTTGGTCACTTTTTCCCGCGCGGTGGCGGTATCGATGTCTCCAGCCAGCACCAGCACTGCGTTGTTCGGCCCGTAATTGTCGCGGAACCACTGTTTTACGTCTTCCAGCGTGGCCGAGGACAGGTCGTCCATCGATCCGATGGTCGAGTGGTGATAGGGGTGGCCCGCAGGATAGAGGTTTTCCAGCTGTTCGTATTCGGTCAGCCCGTATGGCTGGTTATCACCCTGGCGTTTCTCGTTCTGGACAACGCCGATCTGGTTATCGAGCTTTTCCTGTGTGACCGCACCCAGCAAATATCCCATCCGGTCACTTTCCAGCATAAGCGCCCGGTCGAGCGCGCCGGTAGGGACGGTTTCGAAGTAATTTGTGCGGTCGAACCAGGTGGTGCCGTTGAAATCGGTCGCGCCGACCTGCTGCAAAGGCTCGAAGAAATCACCTGGCGCGTTTTCCGACCCGTTGAACATCAAGTGTTCGAACAGATGGGCAAAACCGGTCTTGCCTTCAGGCTCGTGCTTGGAGCCGACATTATACCAGATCGATACGCCGACCACCGGGGCCTTGCGGTCTTCGTGCACCAGAACGGTCAGTCCGTTTTCCAGCTGGAACGATTCGTATGGGATCGAAACCGCATCGATCAGTTCCGAGACCGGAGCCGGATCAGCGCTTGCCACCTGCGCGTCAGTGTTGTCGCCCGGCAGCGCGGAAGAAACCGCAACAGGTTCTGCCGCAGTCGTCTGGCAAGCCGCCAGCGACAGCGCGATCAGGCTGGCAGAAGCAAAGCGTGCGAGTGGTTGAAGGCGCATGTATCAGTCCTCTGAGGTTAATTTAGTCCGGTGGCAGTTTTAAAAGCGGCTCACTTGTTGGTGACCGTTTTTCGATGAGCGGCGTTTTTCAGCGCATCAACGCGCCAGAAATGGACCGGTTTTAATTCCTTGCGAACGAACAGGGGTGCCTGGTCGGCATAATGTGGGCTGTCCGGCCTTGTGGTGGCCGCTCCGTATGGCTGGATCGACTGCGACCGCACCCGTTTTCCGCGTTCCCATTCGACGAACATCAGGAAACTGTCCCCGTGCCGCACGGATAGCCGCCCATCGTCATCTACGTCCCACAGGGTAGATGCCCGCAAGGTGTCGCTGCCCCCGTCCAGTGGCAGATCGACATCGCCCTGCCGCAATCGCAGCAATTCTGACATTGGTGGGTCCAGCCGGCCAAAATGGGTGATCAGGTGATCAACCGAGCGTTGCAGCTCTTCTCTTGCATCGGGCAGAGCCTTGTTCTGGTATTCGGCGCTCATCCAAGGCCGCACCATCAGCAGGGCGATGGCATCGCCTTGTCCGACACCGTCTGATGACAGATCCCATTCAGCCAGCAAGCGCTGTCCCTCCAGCAATTCCGGATCGTCGGTCACATCGAGGAGTGCCACGCTGTTCAGCATCGTGTCGACGTAATCCGCCCGCACATAGCCGGTATCGTATTTGATCCGTTCAAGCGTCAATCGGTCGATCCTGCCGGCGCGGTTCATCAGTTCTTCCGCGCGCCTTGCGCGATTGGTCATTTTCAGTTCCACGCCCATTTCGGCGGGCACGCTTTCCGGGTCGATATCATCGGCCGGTCCGGCTGCGGAATAGGGCTGGTTGTTGGCGTTATAAACCCACCCGCTGGAAGGGTTGACCACCTTGGGAATGGCGGAATATTCGACAACATCTTTCCAGATCAGCGAGCTGTCATCGCCTGGCAGGATACCGCGCCAGTTTGGTCCCTTCGGCCGATCGGGGATTGCCGCATTGTAGACGTAGCCAATGTTGCCCTCACGGTCGCCGTAGATGAAGTTGGTCGAGGGGATGTCCATGCGTGCCAGAATGGTTTCCCATTCCTCGAGCGTTTCGGCCTTGTTGAGGCGGTAATACGCGTCCAGCTGACCCAGATTGTCCATGCCGCCGTAACGGATGGCAAAATAGCCGTCGTCATTGCGAATTACCGGACCATGCGCGCTGCGATAGACAGTCTGGCGCACCGGCAGGACCAACGGCCCCATCTTTACCGGCAAGGTGAAGCTGCGCTGTTCAAGCGGGATCCATTTGCCGTCCAGACGGTAATTCTCGCCTGCTTCATCGACCTCGAGGCGGTAGATGTCGGTCATGTCGGGCCGGTTGACGGTGTTGGTCCAGCCCAAATTCTCGTTATGGCCAAGGAAGGGGAACGGGCTGCCCGGGAAATTGGCCCCGGCATAATGCCAGCCCTCATTGCTTTGTACGACCATTTCATACCAAGCGACGCCGCCCCGCCACGGCTGGTGACTGTTGGAAACGAGCCGGGTCACCCCGTCGCCCGATTTGTCCGGAGCAATCGCCCACGCGTTCGATCCGGCCATAGCGCCGTCTTCGCCCATATGGATTGGTAATGCGCGGGCGACCTGATCTTCCCCGCTGCGATCCATGATCGGCTCAGCATCGTCTGACGGAGCATAGCCGGGAATGGCCGGGCCGAATTCGCGCGGAAGTGGATCACCGGAGACCAGAGGGCCAATGGTGTTGCCGAGACCAAAGAAAAACGGCTGACGCAAGGCAAACCCAGCCGCCACATCCTGACCGTTCACCGGGAACAGATTCGCCAGCTTGATCTGTGCCGGATGTTCATCGGCATATTGGTTCAGGCCGGTGGCGTAAGCTTCGAACAAAGCGCGCGTATCGGCGGGCAGGGCGGAATAATGCCGTTCGGCGGTCCCGCGCGCATCAAGCAGGTGATAAGCGAAATCGACCTGAGCGCCTTCTTCCCCGGCGATTGCGCCGTAACGTCCGCGGCTCATCGCGATCACGTCCTGCAAGGTGAAGAAATCATCTTCCGAATGGGCGATGGCCACGCCGTAAGCGACATCTGCGTCAGTTTCGCCGTAGATATGCGGCACCCCGAATTCGCTCCGAACGATTTCCGCCTCATAAGTGCGGTCGGTGTCCGGTGCCGTGCTCTTCCCGGCTGCCAGCGGTTCCCACACCATCAGGCCGATCAATACCGCCAGCACTAGGCCGAGCACGGCCCATCCGGCACGCGCAATCCATCGCTTCATCTGTAATTTCCTCTCTTGCCGGGCAGCCTAGCGGGCTTGACGGCATCGGTGAAGCGTCTGGACAATCACGTATGAGTTTTTTTCGCTGCCATCTTGTAGGTTCGCCGGGGTTCCATATGTGAGTAATACACCTCCATGGGAAAATGGGGTCGGGCCTTGTGTTGCAGTTATACAACACTATCTTGTGGCGGTATAGAATGAGGGATTATTGATGAATCTGGAAAAGTTTACCGATCGCGCCAAGGGCTTCCTGCAATCCGCACAGACTGTGGCCATCAGGAACAGCCATCAGCGCATCTCGCCCACGCATATCCTCAAGGCCTTGCTCGAAGACAATGAAGGCATGGCTGCCGGACTCATCCAGCGTGCGGGCGGCAATGTCCAGATCGCGCAAAGTGCGGTCGATGATGCTCTGGCAAAAATTCCGGCGGTGTCGGGCGGCGGCGCTCAGCAGACGCCGGGCCTTGATAATGACGCGGTGCGCCTGCTCGATCAGGCCGAACAGATCGCGGAGAAGGCTGGTGACAGCTATGTCACGGTTGAGCGGCTTCTGGTCGCGATTACGCTTGCCACCACCACCACTGCTGGCCAGACGCTGAAGGATGCGAACCTCGATCCGCAGGCTCTGAATGCCGCGATCAATGAACTTCGCGGCGGGCGCAGCGCCGACACGGCGGGCGCCGAAGACGCCTATGACGCGATGAAGAAATACGCCCGCGACCTGACCCAGGCAGCGCGGGACGGCAAGCTTGACCCAGTTATCGGCCGGGACGAGGAAATTCGCCGCACTATCCAGATCCTTGCCCGCCGGACAAAGAACAATCCGGCTCTGATCGGTGAACCCGGCACAGGTAAAACCGCCATCGCGGAAGGCCTTGCCCTGCGTATCGCCAATGGCGACGTGCCCGACAGCCTGAAGGGCCGCACGCTGATGGCGCTCGACATGGGCGCACTGATTGCCGGCGCGAAATATCGCGGCGAATTTGAAGAGCGTCTCAAGGCAGTGCTCGATGAAGTGAAGGGCGCGGAAGGGCAGATCATCCTGTTCATCGACGAGATGCACACCCTGATCGGGGCGGGTGCATCCGAAGGTTCGATGGATGCGTCGAACCTGCTGAAGCCTGCCCTGTCACGCGGCGAACTTCACTGCATTGGTGCAACAACGCTCGATGAATATCAGAAATATGTCGAGAAGGACCCGGCGCTGCAGCGGCGTTTCCAGTCGGTTTATATCAACGAGCCGACAGTTGAAGACACGATCTCGATCCTGCGCGGTCTGAAGGAAAAATACGAGCTGCACCACGGCGTCCGGATTACCGACGGCGCGATTGTCGCCGCTGCGACTCTGTCCAACCGATACATCCAGAACCGTTTCCTGCCCGACAAGGCGATCGACCTTATGGACGAAGCGGCAAGCCGCATCCGGATGGAAGTGGAATCGAAGCCCGAGGAAATCGAAAGCCTCGACCGGCGGATCATCCAGCTCAAGATCGAAGAATCCGCTCTTGGCAAGGAAACCGACCAGGCATCCAAAGACCGTCTGGCGACCTTGCGCGAGGAATTGGCGAATCTTGAACAGCAATCATCGGAACTGACCACCCGCTGGCAGAACGAACGCGACAAGATTCACGCCGAGAGTAAGCTGAAAGAACAACTGGACGCGGCGCGGCTGGAACTTGAACAGGCGCAGCGCGAAGGCGATCTGGCCAAGGCCGGTGAGCTTTCATACGGCAAGATTCCCGAGCTTGAGAAAGCGATCGAGGCGGCTGGTGAGCACACCGAGAACGCGATGCTGCGCGAGGAAGTCACCGAGGACGATATCGCCGCTGTTGTCAGCCGTTCGACCGGGATTCCGATCGACAAGATGATGGAAGGCGAACGTGAGAAGCTCCTCCAGATGGAGGACGTGATTGGCAAGCGCGTGATTGGCCAGCGCCAGCCTATCGAGGCTGTGTCGAAGGCCATCCGCCGTGCCCGCGCGGGCCTTCAGGATCCAAACCGTCCGCTCGGCTCGTTCCTGTTCCTCGGCCCCACGGGCGTGGGTAAAACGGAACTGACCAAGGCGCTCGCGGAGTTTCTGTTTGACGATGACAGCGCGATGGTGCGCATCGATATGTCTGAATTCATGGAGAAGCACGCGGTCGCAAGGTTGATAGGTGCGCCGCCCGGCTATGTCGGATACGAAGAAGGCGGCGTGCTGACCGAAGCGGTTCGCCGCCGGCCCTATCAGGTCATCCTGTTCGACGAGGTCGAAAAAGCGCATTCCGACGTGTTCAACGTGCTGCTTCAGGTGCTTGATGATGGCCGCCTGACAGACGGGCAGGGGCGTGTGGTGGATTTCTCAAACACGCTGATCATCCTGACGTCGAATCTTGGCAGCCAGTTCCTCGCCAATATGGATGATGATCAGAAGGTGGAAGATGTCGAGCCGCAGGTCATGGATGTCGTTCGCGGTCACTTCCGCCCCGAATTCCTCAACCGGCTGGACGAGATCATCCTGTTCCACCGCTTGTCGATGGAGCATATGGCACCGATCGTGAAAATCCAGGTTGGCCGGGTCCAGAAACTGCTCAAGGACCGGAAAATCACTCTCGACCTGACCGATGCAGCACTACGCTGGCTCGGGCGGGTCGGATACGATCCGGTTTACGGCGCACGTCCGCTGAAACGGGCAGTCCAGAGATACCTGCAGGACCCGCTCGCCGAGAAGATCCTTCAGGGCGAGGTGCCAGATGGCAGCACGGTGAAAATCGACGAAGGCGACGGCGAACTTGCGATGCAGGTGGGCTGAGCCAACAGATTTCCGGGCGGGCAGCACGCTGCAGATATTGGCGCTGCCCGCCAAATGCCCTAAGCAGCGGGTCACGCGAGAGTGCAGAGCCGTGGGAGCATTTCATGACTAGGAAATTCGGATATTCACTGGCTGCAACAGCCTGTCTTGGGATTGCAGTCCCAGCTTCGGCGCAGGATGAGCAGCAACGACCCGAAGTTTTTACTAAGGTGCTCGAATGTCGCCAGTTGACCGACGATGCCGAGCGGCTTGCCTGTTTCGATTCCAGTGTAGACGCCATGGCTTCTGCGGAAGAGGCAAACGATCTTCTGCTGGCTGATCGCGAACAGGTGCGGGAGACAAAACGTGGCCTGTTCGGACTGACTCTGCCCAAGATAAAGCTGTTTGATGGCGGCGGCGATGATGACGAGGTTTCAGAAATCGAGTCCACCGTCGTGTCGGTGTCACAAGGCCGAAGCGGGTTTGTTTTCACTCTTGAAGACGGGGCGGTTTGGTATCAGACGGACAACAATTATCTCCGGCCTGATCCGGGCGACAAGATCACCATAAAGAAGGCTGCGTTCACCAGCTACAAAGCCAGTCTCAACGGCGGGCCATCCTTCCGTATAAAGCGATCGCGTTGAATTATCCATTTTCCAAACAATTAGCGCGAGCAATAAATGAGCGACAAAAGCGATAAGTCGGCGGCTGAGAGCAGCTGGACATGGTATTGGGCCGATCCCGATTCAGCGGCGGCCTGTGTTCCGCAGGCCGAGGAAATTGTCCAAAAATTGATCTCAGGCCGCTGGCAGGAATTCGGCAAAGAGATGCCAAAGGCCAGCCGTGTCGCCGATCTGGCATGCGGTATGGGTGCGGCTGGACGGGCGCTGCTGAGCGGAAACCCAACTGCAGATATCATCGGTGCGGACTATGCAGAAATTTCGGAAGATGCAGATCTGCCGTTTCCGGTTCGCGCTGGGGTGCCGCTAGAGAATCTGCCTTTCGATGATGCTGAATTTGACGCCGCAATCAGCCAGTTCGGTTTCGAATACGCTGGCGAAGAAGCATCGGGCGAGTTGGCCCGTATCCTGAAACCCGGTGGCAAGATCCGGCTTCTGATGCATCATGCGCAAAGCGTGGTGGTGCAAGCAAACAAAGTCCGGCGCAATTTGCTGGAAGCCATCTCAGCCTTTGGAGCGACCGATGCGGCCCGCAGCGGGGATCGTGCCCGTTTGCAAGCCGGTTTCGGGAAGCTAGTTGGCCAGTATGGAGAGCAGCCGCTGATTCTCGAGATTGCTACCGCTTGTCGAGATGGGTTTGCCATGTCGGAGGTCGACCGTACGGCGCTTCTGGACGGTATTGATGCCGGAATGCAGCGAGAACTCACTATCTTACGCGAATTGAAGCAGGCAGCCCAAAGTGAGGATGATATCAATGCGTTGATCAAGCGTACTGCATCATCCATCGATTGGGCACGGCCCGAGGTGTTGGAGTTTGACGGCAAGGCGATCTGCTGGGAACTCAACGGTACTAGAGCCGAAGCATGACCGTGAATCAATCGCCGCAAGAACTGGCTGCTCGCGCACAACGTGCGATGCAGGAAGGCCGATATGACGATGCTCATGCTGATTTGGCGAAGCTGAGGATACTGGCCCCGCAAGACGGCACCATTCGCCTGATGACGGCATATGCGCACCGGGCACAGGGGCAGATCGGTAAAGCCAAGGAGAACTTCGAGGCAGCAATTCGTCTGCAGCCACGCGAGATATCGTTCCGAGGGGTGTATGCGGATTGGCTGAGCACCCTGGGAGAGCATGAGAAGGCTATTGTGCATTTCGATGCCATTCTGGCGGAGCAGCCCGACCATCTCAACGCCAAGATTGACCGGCTTCTCTCCTTGGCAAGAACCCCTGGCCGTCCAGCCGCCTTGCAAGAGTTGGCCTTACTGGCAGATGCGCACCCGCATGAATTTCGTATTGCAAACAATTTGGCGCTTTTCCTTCGCGAAGATGACCGCATCTCCGAAGCAGTGGAACTGTCCAAGCGGGTCCTGTCGCGCGACCCGGTCAACCGCCGTGCGAAACACATTCTTGCCCGTTCAATGTACGAATCCGGCAATCCGTCCAGCAAACCGCTGGAAATCGCACTCGCCGCAGACCCAGACAATCTCGAACTGAAGGCTACACTTGCGCAGGCCGCAGTAGAGGACGGGCGGACCGAAGATGGGATCGCCATTCTCGAAGATGCGCTGGACAAGGCTCCCGATTGGCTGGAGGGCTACGGAATTCTGGCTGATATGAAGCGCCAGACATCCGGGGCCAAAGGCTTTGCAACGCGGTATGAAACCGCGCTGAGTCAGCGGCCGGATTGGCACGCTTTGCGGTCTGCCTATGCCGCCCTCGCATCGCGGGTAGAAGGCCATGAACGGGCGCTGGAAATTCTTGGGCAGGGCGGTGAAGATGCCGATCAAGACAGTTTCATCCAGTTGGCAAAGGCGAATAGCCTTTCGGAATTGAAGCGCTTTGATGAAGCTGAAGCTCTGTTTGCAAAGCTCGATTTCGAAAGCTCTCCTGAATTTGCGAAGGCCTATCTCAGGTTTCTGACCAGAACGCAGCGGTTCGACGAGGTGATCAGGATTGGCAATGGCATCCTCGCGCTCGACCCTGCAGGTGAGGGCACGATAAATGGCGATGTCTGGCCCTATATCGCGATTGCAATGCGAAAACTTGATGATCCTAGATGGGCCTGGCTCGAGGGCGATAGACGTTTCATTCAGACGCATGATATTTCGTCGGAAATGCCGGATATCGAGGAGCTGGCGGATACTTTGCGCAAGCTGCACGTATTTCGCGAACAGCCGATTGCTCAATCGGTGCGGGGCGGCACGCAAACGGGGAATATCCTTTTCCGCAACGCTAGCGCGCCAATCCAGACGCTGGTGAATGCGCTCAGGAACTGCGTTCGCGAGTATATCGATCAGCTACCAGAACCGGACCCGAACCATCCATTGCTTGGCAGACCGCGAGAGAACTTTCGCTTCAGTGGCAGTTGGTCGATCCGGTTAACTGAAGGTGGGTTTCACGCGAACCATATTCACACCCATGGGGATATTAGTTCGGCGTTTTATGTCGCCTTGCCGCAGAGTGTCCAAAGCAACGTGGCCGATGTGGATCAGTCGGGTTGGCTAATGCTCGGCGAGCCGGCGAGCGAGCTGGAGACAGGGTTGGAGCCGATCAGGGCGATCAGGCCGGAGGTCGGCCGGCTGGTGCTGTTCCCTTCCACAATGTGGCATGGGACACGGCCATTTGAGGGTGGTGAGAGACTGACCTGCGCATTCGATGTCCGGATGAACAGTTTCTAGCGATCAGTCGCAAATGAGAAAATCTGTTGGGGCGTGTGGTGATGGCTACGCGCCCCTCTTTTTGTCCGGTCTGATGAGCGTGCATTGAGCTGCCAGCGGGCAGAGCGGTGAACTCTCAACAAAATGGAACTCGCGCGTCTGGGGCGCACAAACAAAAACGGCGGGCCGAAGCCCGCCGTTTCCGTTTCAGTGTCGTCTACTCTTAGAAGTCGAGAGCAGCACGAACGAAGATGTTGCGACCTACTGGATCGTAAACACCTGGGTAGGTGTTGCCGTTCGACGGGCTGTAAGCAGAACCAACGAGTGGTGGCTTCTTGTCGAACATGTTGTTCACACCAGCGGTCAGCGTCAGCGTGTCAAGAACACGGACGGTGCCCGAAAGGTCGAACCAGCTGTAGGAGTCGATGGTGTCGAGCTCTTCAACGCCCTGCGAAGCACCGCTAAGCTGCGGGTCCGAAGACAGAACGTCAGCGTCAACGCCGCCGAAGAAGCGCCAGCTCAGGTTGACCGAGAAGCCGTCTTCCGAGCGATAGCCAAACCGTGCGATGTGGCTGTACTCAGGGAAAGGCTGACCACAGGTCGAACCGTAGTAACCGATACAGTCATAGAAATCCAAAGTCGGAAGCGACTGAATTTCATATGCAGTTGTATAGGTACCAGCATAGTCGAGGTATGCCGAACCGGTGTCGGTTACAGGGAAGTCGAAGCCTGCGTTGATGTCGAAGCCTTCGGTCTTCAGTCCACCGATGTTCTGGATGGTGTTCACAACGTAGCCGTCATTGGCGTCGCTGCCGATCCAGAGGTCACCAGTACCTGCGTTACGAACGATCAGGTCACAGAAGGTCGGATCACCGGTGGCAATACACTGGTTGATCGTGGTCTGTGCACCGATACCTGCGATGGTGCCGTCAACTTCGATGTTGAAGTAGTCGACCGACAGCGCGAAGCCGCGGAGACCAAGTGAGTCGCCTTCAAAGACGAAACCAGCAGTCCAAGTGTCTGCCTTTTCAACGTCGAGGTTCGGGTTACCACCACCAAGCTGGTTGTACTGACCAGCCGGGTTTGCCGGTACGCTACCATACTGAGCTGCGGTCACACCGGTGTTGGCACACTGAGCTTGAGTTGCGGACGGCGTAGCGCCGGCGCAAGGATCAGTACCGCCGAACAGGCCGATCTGCTGAGGTGAGAACAGGTTGACTACGTTCGGCGAACGAACGGCCTTACTGTAAACACCACGGAACTTCAGGAAGTCGGTCGGAGCAAGATTGACGCCAATCTTGTAAGTTTCCGAGGTACCCGATGTGCTGTAGTCCGAATAGCGGAAGCCGCCTTCGATCGAGAAGTCGTAGAGGAAGCTGTCGCGAACAAGCGGCACTACGATTTCGGTGAAGAGTTCTTTCACATCGAACGAACCCGAGACCGGTGCGGTTGGACCGCCCTGACCCGAAAGGTTGCCCTGTGCGAAGTTCTCGTCGACGCGAAGGTCGTAAGCTTCTTCACGGTATTCAGCACCCAGAACGACCTGAATGTCGCCTGCGCCAGTCAGATCACCGAGCGGGCCAGTGACGTAACCGCTTACAACGCGTGTTTCGAGGTCTGCGTTCGAAAGAGCGCCAACGGCGATGTAATCGAACTGTTCGCGAGTAACACCGCCAACCTGGAACAGGTCAAGCGGAACACAGCCAGCAGGTTCACCAGTGCCTGGGCAACCGTTGATCGCCGCGTTGATACGCGTGACCGAAAGGTCGTTCAGGTAGGTGTTCTGATAGATGGTGTTACCACGCAGGGCGTATACGTCGTAGGACCAGTCGTCAGTGATCTGGCCACGAGCACCGATTACAGCGCGGTAGCTAGTGTGACGCAGGTCGTTCTGACGCGGAGCACCTTCAACGAGACGCTTACCGATCAGGACGCCGACTGTTTCAGTCGAAGTGTCGCTGGTGTCAGTACAGCCGAGCGTGTTGCCCTGCTGGTCGCTGAGCAGCGAGCTTGCGCAGCTCAGAGTGCCGGGACCGTTGAAGAACGTACCCGAGAACGCGATCTGTGCAACCGAACGGTCATCCATGAACTGGAATTCAGCATACGGGTGGAACGACTCGCTTACTTCGTAATCTGCGAAGAAGCCTGCAGTCCAACGCGTGTCGGGACGCTGATAGTAGTTGGTCGGAGCGTAGTTGTACGTATCCGCGCCAGTGCCCGAGAACGCGAGCGAGTCACGGAAGGTGTTACCCGGACCGTTTTCGTCAAGCGTGAAGACACCCGAAGAAGGCGTACCGTTGAAGCCAAGACCGCCTGGTCCAGCCGAGGTTACAAAGAACGTGCCGTTCGGAGTGGTCGACGAACCTGCGCAGGTGAAACCGGTTGGGTCACCAGCGCTGAACGAGAGTGCGCAAGCGCTTTCATCGTAGTCGGCCTGAACGATTTCTTCGATTTCACGGTAACCGAGGTATGCGGTAACGCGGCCACGGCCATCATCGAACGAAGCGCCGAATGTGGCGTTTACGTCGTAGGTGAAACCATTTGCCTGCGATTCAGCAGGTAGCGGGTTGTTGGTACGACCAAGGAGATCACGGATCTCGTCGTTGTTGTTACCAGCCTGGTAGAAGCTCATCTGACCTTCGAGGCTGAAGCCTTCGAAATCGCGGTCCATGATGAAGTTGACAACACCAGCAACGGCGTCTGCACCGTATACCGAGGAAGCACCACCGGTAACCACTTCAACGCGCTCGATGAGCTGCGAAGGAATTTGGTTAAGGTCAGGTGCGGTTGCGAACGGGTCACCAGCCGGGAGACGGCGACCGTCGACGAGAACCAGTGTACGGTTCGAGCCGAGGCCACGCAGGTTGACGGTCGCAGTACCCGAAGCACCGTTCGAAAGGAACGCGCTCTGGCCAGCAACAGTCTGCGGCAGGTCGTTGATAATGTCTTCGACGCGGACGGTACCGGTCTGGTCGATCGCAGCCTGACCAACCGTGGTCACAGGCGAAACGCTTTCGACTTCGGGGCGCACGATACGCGAACCGGTAACGACGATCGGCTGGTTGCCGGCGCCCTCATCGGTGTCAGCATCTTGCGCCATCGCTGGCACCGCTGTCAGCGCAACACCCAACGCCAGAGGCGCGGATGCGAGCTTCAGCTTGCTTTGCATCTTCATGTTGATTCTATCCTTATATCTAAAGTTTCCCCGAGGAAAATTCCGCCGGGCAAACACCTTCAGATCCCTAATCCCCGTGTTGGTTACGCATGACGCCCCCTCAACGGATAGCGCCTCTTGCCCAATCCATAGGGGTAAATGCAAAGCGTTTGTCGCCATTCAGAGCCTTCGAATGCGCTGTGTGACTAATTTGACACAAAGCGATTTTGCGCGGTTTTTCGCTGTGTCGGGCGTGTAAGGTCTTGAGTCTGACGTTGCTGCGGAAGTGCCTTCAAGGGGGGCATCTCGAGGCAAACATCAGCAGATACTTGCTTGACCCATAATCCCGCGATGGTATCGCTTTCTTCCGCAAACATAGCTAACTAAGTGAACCTTGTTGGAGACGCCGTTATGACAACCGCCTATATCGTCGATGCCGTTCGTACTGCCGGAGGGCGCAGGGGCGGCCGCCTTGCCGGGGTCCATCCGGTCGATCTCGCGGCGAAATCGCTGGATGCCTTGATCGAGCGAACCGGAGTCGATCCGGCGGCGATCGACGATGTCGTGATGGGCTGTGTCAGCCAGGCAGGTGAACAATCGATGCAGGTAGGGCGCAACGCGGTGCTCGCGTCAAAGCATCTGCCGCAATCCACCCCGGCTGTCACGATTGACCGGCAATGCGGTTCTTCGCAGCAGGCGATCCAGTTCGCGGCGCAGGCAGTCATGTCAGGCACGCAGGACGCCGTTATCGCCAGCGGCGTAGAGAGCATGAGCCGGGTCCCGATGGGTTCGACCGCGACGTTCCACATGAAAGAAGGCCTGGGAATGTATAAATCCCCCGGGCTGGAGGAGAAATATCCCGGAATCATGTGGTCACAGTTCATGGGGGCGGAAATGATCGTGCAAAAGCACGGTTTCACCAAGGGTGACCTCGACCGGTTCGCGCTGGAAAGCCACAGGAAAGCGATCGAGGCAACGAATGCCGGTGCCTTCAAGAACGAAATCGTCCCGGTCCGGATCGAAACGCCCGAGGGCGAGGAATGGCATACGGTCGACGAAGGCATACGTTTCGATGCGACACTGGAAAGCATCGCGTCGGTCAAGCTGCTGAGCGAGAAGGGCACGATTACCGCGGCCACATCCAGCCAGATCTGCGACGGATCGAGCGGCGCACTGGTTGTTTCCGAACAGTTCCTGAAGGATCACGGGCTGACCCCGATGGCGCGAATCCACAACCTGACGGTCACCGCCGGTGATCCCGTGATCATGCTGGAAGAACCGCTGTTCGCGACCGACAAGGCGTTGCAGCGCGCAGGCATGAAGATTGACGACATCGACCTTTACGAAGTGAACGAAGCCTTCGCGCCGGTGCCGCTGGCGTGGCTCAAGCATACCGGAGCCGATCCGGAGAAGCTGAACGTCAATGGCGGCGCGATTGCGCTGGGTCACCCACTTGGTGCATCGGGCACCAAGCTGATGGCAACTCTGGTCCACGCGCTCAAGGCGCGGGGTAAGAAATATGGTCTACAGACGATGTGCGAAGGCGGCGGCGTTGCTAACGTCACCATCATCGAGTCGCTTTAACTCACAACCCCTATCAATTATCTGAATTAAAAGAGGAATATCCCATGGAAGTAGGCGCAAACACCCCAGCAGTCGTTACCGGCGGCGCATCGGGCCTTGGTGAAGCCACTGCACGCGCGCTGGCCGCAAAGGGCGCAAAGGTCGCGATTTTCGACCTTCAGGAAGAAAAGGGCAAAGCCGTGGCTGCTGATATCGGCGGCATCTTCTGTGAAGTGAACGTGACCGACGAAGCATCCGTTGATGCCGGTTTCGAGAAAGCCCGCGCCGCCCACGGTCAGGAGCGTATCCTGGTCAACTGCGCCGGCACCGGCAATGCGATCAAGACTGCAAAGCGTGACCGCAACACGGGCGAGATTTCCCACTTCCCACTCGACGCGTTCAACTGGATCATCCAGATCAACCTGGTCGGCACCTTCCGCTGTATCGCCAAGTCGGCTGCGGGAATGATGACGCTTGATCCGCTGAGCGAAGACGGTGATCGCGGTGCGATCGTGAACACTGCCTCGGTTGCGGGCGAAGATGGCCAGATCGGTCAGGCTGCCTATTCCGCGTCGAAGGGCGGCGTAATCGGCATGACATTGCCGATCGCACGCGACCTGATGAGCGAAGGCATCCGGGTCAACACGATCCTGCCGGGCATCTTCAACACCCCGCTGATGAACGCAGCCCCGCCGCAGGTGAAGGAAGCGCTGGCAGCTTCGGTTCCTTTCCCCAAGCGCCTCGGCAATGCGGAAGAATATGCACATCTCGCAATGACAATGATCGAGAACGGGTATTTCAACGGCGAGGATGTCCGCCTCGACGGTGCCATCCGGATGGCACCGCGCTAAGGCCGGAATTCAAGGGGCTCCGCGAAAGCGGGGCCCTTTTTGTATCTGCATGAAGGATTGGAGAGAGAGATGAGCGACTATAGCCAGATATTGCTGGATAAAGACGGGCCGATTGCAACAATCACGTTGAATCGCCCGGAGAAAATGAACGCCTATACGCGGATCATGATGGATGAAATGATCCACGCGCTCGACAATACCGATGCAGATGACAATATTCGTGCCGTGATCTTTACTGGTGCCGGCGACCGCGCATTCTGTGCCGGTGCCGATCTTACACCGGATGACGGTGCTCGCCCGTTTTCAAGCGAAACCGAAGTATCGGATCTGTCGGATGAGATCGTTCGCGATGGCGGCGGGCGGATAACCTTGCGCATGTTCCAGTCGACAAAGCCGCTGATTTCGGCCTGCAACGGGGTTGCCGTGGGCGTGGGCGCGACGATGCAATTGCCGATGGATATCCGCCTGGCGTCGGACAATGCGCGGTATGGATTTGTTTTCGCCCGCCGCGGCATTGTGCCCGAGGCGTGCTCCAGCTGGTTCCTGCCGCGGCTGGTCGGACCGCAGCAAGCACTCGAATGGTGCATGACCGGCCGGATTTTCGATGCGCAGGAGGCCAAGGATGGCGGTCTGGTCCGGTCCATCCATGCGCAAGGCGAACTGATGGATGTCGCCCGCGGGCTTGCGCTCGAAATCGCGGAGAACACCTCGGCAGTGTCGGTCGCGATGACCCGCGCGATGTTGTGGCGTCTCCCCTCGGAAGACCACCCGATGAAAGCTCACCGGGTCGATAGCCGGTCGATCTACAAACTGTCGCGCGGCAAGGATGCGCTGGAAGGCGTGCAGAGTTTTCTGGAGAAGCGTCCGGCAGAATTTCTGGGCAAGGTTACGCAGGATATGCCGGAATTCTATCCATGGTGGGAAGAGCCGGGATACGAATAGGGCGCTTGCCAAGTGAAGCGGTTGCATTAGAAACCAGTTCATGAGCGATAATCAGTTCCGGCTAAACGAGTTCCTGCCTTACCAGCTGTCCGTGGCATCGAATGCCGTGAGCAACCGCATCGCACGGGCGTACAACGACGCATTCGGCCTCAAGGTGACCGAATGGCGCGTGATGGCGATGCTCGGGGATGCAGGCGCGCTTACGCAGCGCGAACTGACTGCCAAGACCTTGATGGACAAGGTTGCGGTAAACCGCGCGTGCAAGGTGCTGGAAGAACGCAAGCTGGCCGTTCGCGTGCCGAACAAGAAGGACGGGCGCTCGCACCATCTGGAACTGACCGATAGCGGCCGCGATATGCATGCGAAAATCGTGCCGATGGCGCGCGAGATAGAAGCCGGGTTGCTCGCCTCGATTGCGCAGGACGAACAGGAACTGTTTCGCAGCCTGCTTGACCGAATACGTCAAAAGGCAAGCTAGACTGGCAGCCGGATTTCCCCGGCCTGTCTGTACAGCGCGGCATCAAACAAGAGCGGCCCCGAAGCATGATCGCTTCGGGGCCGCCTTTGGTTTGCTGTCCGTTACGCGGCGCCCTAGCGCCCCGGTTTGGCAGCGAACGCGTCGCTGATCGAACAGGCCGCCGGGCCAAGAATAACAATGAACAGCACCGGCAGAATAAACAGGATCAGCGGAACGGTCATGATTGCCGGCAGACGGGCTGCCTTCTCTTCGGCGCGCATCATGCGTTCGTTACGGAATTCAGCTGACAGGACGCGCAGCGCCGATGCAAGCGGAGTACCGTAGCGTTCAGTCTGAACCATGGTCGTGACCACCCCTTGCACCGATTCCAGATCGACACGGTATGCAAGGTTGGCGAAGGCCATCTTGCGTTCGGTCAGGAACGACAGCTCGATTGCCGTCAGGGCAAATTCATCACCCAGTTCAGGATATGCGCGGCCAAGTTCCTTCGCCACACGGTTAAATGCAGCATCGACGGTAAGACCCGCTTCGGCGCAGATAACCAGCAAATCGAGCGCGTCAGGCAAACCCTTGCGGATTTCGCCGGTACGCTTGCCAGCAATGTTCTTGAGGTAAATCTCAGGCCCCTTGTAGCCGATGAACAGGAGGAACGCGAAGGCGCCAAGCCGTTTGAAATCGCCCCAGTCAGGGAAATAGTCGATCACGTAGATCATCAGGAAGCCGATACCGCCCAGCACGATCGGCAGGGCAAGCCGTGCACCGATCACCAGAACCGCCAGTTCCTTGTTACGGATACCGGCATGTGCCAGTTTTTGCTGGATGATTTCGATCTGGCTCTGCTGGAGGACTTTCATCCCCTGCAGAGTGTCTTTCATCTTCTCGGTTTTTTCGGTCTTGCGTACCAGGCTGGCGCGTTTCTTTGCGCTGCCGGTAATGATACCCGATTTCAGCTCGTCACGGCGTGCATTCAGCGCTTTTACGCGCTTGGCCATCGGGTCCTTCACGGTGACAGCCGCATAGACCGCGAGGATCACCGCGAATGCGGCAACACCGACCAGGATGGTCCCGACGAGGATGACATCGAAGCCGAGAAGGGTTGGGCCTGAACCTTGGTTCAACATTTTGTTCCGTCCTCGCCTTAGATCTCGAAGCTGACCATTTTGGCCATGATGAAGCCGCCGATCGACATCCAAACCAGTCCGCCAAGACCGGTCACGATCAGCCGGTCGTCTTCAAAGAAGCCGCCGATATAGCTGGGGTTGATCCACCAGATCATGCCGAACACGATGAAGGGCAGGGCACCAACGATGTACGCCGATGCTTTCGATTCCGAGCTCATCGCGCGAATCTTCAGCTTCATCTGTGAACGCTTGCGGAGCACGTCGGAAAGGTTCGACAATGTTTCCGCCAGGTTACCACCCGTCTCGCGCTGAATGGCGAGGGTGATGCAGAAGAAGTTGAATTCCGGAATGCCAAGGCGGTCCGCCGTTTCCTGGAGGGATTCCTCCATCGACCGGCCGATCTTGATACGCTCGACAATGCCCTTGAATTCCTCGCCAACCGGGCCGGGAAGTTCCTGGGCCACAACTGCTAGCGTTTCCGTCACAGGCAGACCTGAACGCAAGCCGCGGACAAGCAGTTCGATCGCATCGGGAAACTTCGCGTTGAAGTTGCCGGTACGTTTCTTGATGAAGAAATTGACGACCATATGCGGCAGTCCTGCGCCCACAAAGATACCTACGCCGAGCGACAGCAGAGCCGCACCCGAGCGAAGATAAATGATGAGCGCGATGGCCAGCGCAAGTCCAACCGATGCGTAGACATATTGGGAAAGGGACCAGTTCTTGCCTGTCCGGTCGAGCCGGATGGCGAGAGCATCGACCCGCGATGTCGAACCTGCGATTTTGTGCAGTTTCGGCTTGCGCGCCGCGATAGCCTTCTTGAGCTGGGACTCCACCTTGGCGTCCGTGCTTTCAGAGTGGCGATAGCGGAGCGCCTGCAAGCGGCGCTGGCTTTCCTTTGCGGCAGATGGACCTGCGATCAGGATATAGCCGATAACCAGCAGTCCCATGATCCCGGCGCCTACCAGCAGGAGCTGAAGTATGCCCATGCTCTTGACCTGCCTTTCCTAAATCTTCGCAAAATTGGTTGGTTCGGCCACGCCCTTGCGAGCGTGGCCGGCGGAGTGAATTATTCGGCCGGAACCGAAGACTTCTTTTCTTTTTTGGCGAGCAGCGACTTCAGATCGAAGCTGCCGAGCAGGGATTTTTTGGCCGGCTCGTCGCCCTCCATTTCTTCCTCGCTTGCACCCAGGATGCGGTCACCCAGCTGCTTGATCGCTGCCGTCGCCTTGCTCGACCGATTGGCTTCGATGAACGTCTGGCCAAGCTTGGCTGCGTTCGCGGAGGCTTTCTGGTCGTAAGGGATGGTAAAATCGATCTTGCGTTCGATCGACGCTTCGAAGTCAGCCTTGCTGATTTCAGCCGCGCCAGTCTGTACCTTGTTGGCGACGATCAGCGGAGTTGCATGCGCCGCGTTGGTTTTCAGCCAGCTGAGAATCCGGATCGTGTCACGCGCGGATGCCAGGGTCATTTCCGCCGCCAGCACCACAACGTTCACGTCGGCAAGCAAATGCGGGAAATTGATCAGCATGTTGCGCGGCAGATCGATCATGGTCATCTCGAATGCCTGGCGAAACTCTTCTTCCAGTTGGATGAAGGCCGAACCATCGGTCATCAGAGGTGAATTGATCGGCGCCTCGGCGGACAGGATGGCAAGGTGATCGTTGGCACGGATCATGGCGCGTTCGATGAACAGGCCGTCGATGCGGCTGGGGTTATCGATCGCGTCGGTCAGGCCGCGTCCAGGTTCCAGATCCAGCGCCAAAGCGCCGGTCCCGAAGTGCACGTCGAGATCGAGCAGTGCCGTCGGCAGCTTGTGATCTTCACTGAAGAGCCACGAGAGCGAGGTCGCCAGCATGGAAGCACCGACACCGCCGCGGGTCCCGACAACAGCCGTGGATACATGGCGCTTCGCAGCTTCCGGATCGCTTGCACGCGGAGCGGAGAACACTGCCTGAGCGTTGTTCAGCGAGTCGCGTAGCTGCCCGGCGGAAAGCGGTTTCAGCAGATAATCGTGAATGCCGCTGGCCAGCAGATCGCGGTACAGGCGAACATCGTTCACCTGGCCGATAGCGATCACGACCGTACCGGGTTCGCAAACCTCGGCGAGGGCGTTGATGTCGTTCAGCGGATCGCCGCTTTCCGACAGGTCGACCATCAGGATGTTGGGGCTGGCCGCGACCGAGAGCGATTGCACTGCATTGCGCAGTCCGCCCTTGGCACATTTTTCCGGCTGCCAGCCGAGTTCGATCACTACCGGACGCAGGACGTCCAGCGCGGCATCGTCGCAGATGAAGGCGGCGAAGGGGTCACGGTTACCCGCAGCATTTGGTTTCCAAGGAGCGTTCATGACTTAGCCTCCGGTTCCATTTTCTTTCAGCCCGCCTTCACCGGTCGGTGCCTGTTCACGATAACTGCCAATCGCCTTCGAAGAGGTCGTGACAACGGTTTGCCCGGTTCCCTTCTGGCCAGTGACCAGATCTTCCGGATTGGCCACCATGGAGGCCAGATTGCCGTTGATGGCGCAGCCATATCCCGGGCTGGTCGCGTTGGCGTAGTTCATGTCGGATTTGGCCGACCAGTCGGGGCAGCCCGGAACAGACGCGGTGGAGCGGGTCAGTACGACACGGACATTGCCCGGATCGACATAGCCAGCCGTGACCGGCGCACCGTCGCTGATCAGGATGCCGTGGCGACCTGCCAGTTTGGAAATGGCTTCGCGGGTTGCGCCGCTGGCCATCGGATCATCAATGGCAACACGGTCGCCATAGCGAAGGTCCATGGCTTCGAACCAGTCAGCGAGACGCTTCTGTTCGGAAATTGCCAGACCGCCCTGATTGGCACGAACATCGAATGTGTAATTGGTGCGTTCCACAACCGGCTGCTTAACGCTTTCCAGGCTGCGATTGGTCGGCATGCCGCCGCAAGCACCCAGGGCGAGCCCAAGCGAAAGGGCAAGCGCGCCTGCTAGTTTGCGATTGATTGCAATAGGCATCTTATTCACCTTTCTCACTTGAGGCTGAAGCCGGGTGCAGCCGCTTCGGCGGTGCGCTCGGACTTGCGTTTCTTGTCGGCTGCATCTGCGCGGCGACCGGATACCGGACCGCCATTAGGATTGATCGCAGCCGGGTCGATGGTCGACACTGCAGGCGGCGGGGCGTCCTTGTCCTGTGCAGTCGGCACCGGACGCAAGCCACCGTTCACACCGTCATTGTCCCGGTAACCGAGAAACGACTGGAGTTCGTTGGCGGCGCGGAAGCCGTCAGTCGGCAGCTTGATGTCGTTCGCGTCAACCGGGTTCACCAGATACGGGGTCACCACGATCACCAGCTCTGTCTCGCCGCGGCGGAAAGACCGCGAACGGAACAGGTTGCCAAGGATCGGAACGTCACCGACGCCCGGTGCCTTGTCGATCGTGTTCTGCGCGTTGTTGCTCATCAGGCCGGCAATCATGAAGCTCTGGCCGGAGCCGAGTTCCACGGTTGTTTCAGCGCGGCGAATGGTCAGCGCCGGGATTTGGAAGCCGTTAAGCGTCACGGCCCCCTGCGTCGACAGTTCGGAAACTTCCGGACGCACGCGGATCGAGATCCGGCCATTGGCAAGCACTGTCGGAGTGTAGGCGAGGCTGACACCGAATTTGCGATATTCTACCGCAGTCGTGCCTAGGCCCTGGCTGATCGGGATCGGGAATTCACCGCCGGCAAGGAAGTCGGCAGTTTCGCCCGAAAGTGCAGTCAGGTTGGGCTGCGACAGCGTGGTCACGAGGCCATTTTGTTCCGCAAGGTCGAGTGTTCCCGCCAGGTCAAGGCCGAACAGCTTGCCGAACGCCGCGATCGTCGAGCCGGTGGAGGTTGTCGAGACAACAGAAGTTCCGTCTGCACCTTCGGTGACATTAACCCCGAGAGGTCCGCCAGGAGAGTATTGCGTAACCGCGGCGCGGCCATTCCCGATGCCGAATTGGAAACCATCGGTAAGATCACCCGTGGTCAGATTGGCGCCGATGGCACGAACCAGCGAGCGGCTGACTTCGGCAAACCGCACCTGCAGGTTGACCTGCAGCGGGGTTGCCATCTTCAGGCGGCTGATAACGTTCGATCCGTCGCCGACAAAGGCCTGCACTAGCTGTTCAGCTTCAGCGGCATCTTCAGGTGCTGCAACCGTCCCGGTCAGAAGAACCGTGTTGGTACCCATGGTCGAAACGTTGATTTTCGCTTCCGGCATGGCGAGGGTCAGCATCTGGTCCACGCTGTCGAGGTTGGACCCGACGCGGACGTTAGCCGACCAGATGATGTCACCGCGTGCATCGCTGGCGTAGACAGTGGTCTGGCCGCCGGCCTTACCGAACAGGTACAGCTGACGCTGCGACTTGATCTGGACATCGGCAACCGAATCGTTGGAGATGAAAACATCCGCCATGTTCCCCGGTACGGTCAGCAGTTCGCCGCGGCCGATCGACAGGACGACGTCATGCGATGGCTTGGTCACGGACTGCGCGTTCGCAGTGCCGACGGGAATGCCGATCAATGGTGCTGCGGCCAGACTGGCCATCAGCAGGGTTGCAGTTAGGCGACGTTTCATGGTCTTGCCCCTCGGTTTGATGCTGCCGGCAGTCATGCCGATCAGATCGGAAGAAGAATTACGGTTTGTCATGGTTCGCTTCACCTCAGGATCGTGCCGGCGACCGGGACAACTTCTGCGGCACTTTCGATGCCTTGCTGTTCCTGGGCGACCATTGCGCCGGTGCCGCGTGATACTGGCAGTTCAGTGGTTGTCTTGCCGCGGGTCACACGAACCGTCGGACCTTTTGGTGCAACCTTGCCAGTGCCGGACACACCCATCGCTGGCGGTGCCGAAGCAGGGCCTTTTGCGCCGCTGGGGGGCATCGTACGGCGCTGGAAGCGCGAGACATCGCCGCCGGTTACGAAGGTGGACTTCGCATCACTCGGGCGTGACATGGCGGCTGCGAGGATTTTCTCTTCCTCTTCCGGTGTGGCATCGTCCGGGACTTTGATGTCGCCTGACGCAATCGCTTTATCCAGTTCGCCTTGGTTGTCGGCGATCGAGCGCAGCGAAAGACTGAGTGTGCCGATTGTCTGAGCGACAGCGACCTTTTCAGCGATGCGCGGGGTCACTTCGAGTGTGACAGTACGGAAGGCGCGAACAACGGTGTTGCCGGCTTCGGTTTTTTCCTGCCGGGTCGACTGGTCGGTGGCGAGGACGCGAAGGTTACTAAGAATGGTTTCCGACGCTTTCAGAGCTTCGCCTTCACCTTTGACCGTCTGGGTCAGGACCAGGTCGACACGGTCGCCCGGGAATACAAAGCCGCCAACGCCGGTCTTGGCCGATACCGGTACGGTAACAGCGCGCATGCCCGGACCAAGCGCCGCCGCGAGGAACCCGCGGTCGCCAGGTTTGACCAGCGAGCCTTGCGTTACCGGCTCACCAGCGGTGATCGGGTGACGGACGACTGTGCCCAGAAGCTGCGAGACATCCGATTCGCCATCGATAAAGTAGGCGTCCTGGACGAGCTCTTCCGGCCACATCTGATAGTTGATCGCATCAGCAGTAATGATTGTGCCTGTTGCGAGACCGCGCTGAGCGACAAGAACCTTTGGTCCTTTAGGCTCGGGTGCGGCCGCTTCCGCTTGCGGAGCTGGCGCTCCGGCAAACATGCTCCGTGCTGCAAGCGCAGTACCGATCGCGATGACCAATGCTCCGATCAGCAGAACCAGCTTCTTCCTATCCATGGCTATTCTAGCCCCCTATTCGGCCCGACGGGATTGCGGGCATTCGTTAAATTGTTGGTTACGCATCCAATGGTTAAAATCAGGTTCACCCCGCGCCGACTGCATGCGTGGCAGCCGGCAAATAATATGTTCCAAGGACCCAAAGTCCGGCGGCAGAAATCGCCACGCCATACGGGATCGCCAGGCGGTCGCGCTGACGGCGCATGACGTGCCAGGCGCCCATCACAATGGTCAGCAATCCGCCAACCAGCGCCATGATGATCAGCAGCTTGAAAAACTGGCTCGGGACAATCCACAGCGCCAGCACGGTCAGCAGTTTGACGTCACCGCCGCCCATCATGCGAAGAGCAAACAGGCCAGCGAAAACGGTGAACGCGCCCAGCGCAAGACCGAACTGCAAGGCCACATCCGGCCACAGCGACAGCCCGCTGGACCACCAGAACAATGGCGCACCCAGGGCGATGCCTGCATTCAGCCAATTATCGATCTGACGGCGGCGAATGTCTGTAAACGCCGCAACAATCAGTGCGATTGCCAACGCAACAAGCAAGCCGTAGTGGAAATATTCGCCCAGCATTTTTGCCCCCAAAGGTCCCTTTGAGGTTCTGCTGCTACAGATCATCACTTACCAAAAAGTAACCAAGCGCAGGAGGTTCGTATTAGCCAAGTACGGGAAGACGGTGTGAACCACGCTAAATTCGATCGCCGGGCCATACCGGCAGAGGCAACCGAATCCCGCTGGGTCGCCGGGGACGGGCACGAGATACGCCGGATCGACTGGCCGGGAGCAGGCGCGAAACCGCGCGGTTCCATTTTGTTTTTTCCGGGCCGTGGCGATGCGTATGAAAAATATCTCGAAACACTGCACGGACTTCATGACGCCGGCTGGCGCGTAACCGGCGCCGACTGGCGCGGGCAGGCGGGATCGGGCCGTTTGGGCGATGATCCGGTCACCGGCCATATCGATGATTTCAACACCTGGGTGCAAGACCTTGGCGCGTTCTGGCAGGAATGGGTCGGCGAGACACCGGGGCCGCATGTCCTGATGGGGCATTCGATGGGCGGACATCTGGTCTTGCGGGCATTGGCAGACGGGGCGGTAGCGCCCGATGCCATGGTGCTATCAGCACCGATGCTTGGCTTCTTTGGCAATTTCCTGCCGAACAGCTGGATGCACCGGCTGGCAAAACTGATCCTGCGCCTGCGCGGCGGGACAACGCCTGCGTGGAAATGGAGCGAGAAGCCGGGCGAAATTCCAGTTGGGCGAATCAACCTGCTCACCCATGACAAAGACCGTTATGAAGACGAGCTTTGGTGGCGGGAAGAACGCCCCGAACTGGTCATGGGACCAGGCAGCTGGGGCTGGGTCGAGCGGTCCTATGCCTCCATGCGGTCACTATTCGCGCCCGGAAGACTCGAAGCGATAAAGACGCCGATTCTGCTGGTGGGCACGTCAAACGACAAATTGGTCGACATCAGAGCCATCCGCGAAGCTGCCAGCCGTCTGCCCAACGCAGAATTGCTGGAATTTGGCAGAGAAGCACACCACGAGGTGTTGCGCGAAGTCGAGGCGGTGCGGGGCAAGGCACTGTCCGCGATCGATGAATTCCTCGAACGGAACGCGCCGGCGAAATAATCATGGAAGTGTATGATTTCGCGATTGTCGGTGCGGGCATGGCGGGGGCCAGCCTTGCCGCCGGGCTTGCCGGCCAGGCCAGCGTGGTGGTGCTGGAGGCTGAGGATCAACCCGGTTTTCATTCGACAGGCCGATCCGCAGCATTCTGGGAAGAATGTTACGGCGGTCCGGAGATCGTGCCGCTTACTCTGGCCTCGGGAGAATTCCTGCGAGACGGCGGCTTTTTGAACCGGCGCGGCGCTCTGTATGTCGGGCGCAAGCAGGACAAGCCCAGGCTGGACGCTTTTGAGGAGCGTTTCGGATCGACCGGCGCGACGTTCGAACGGCTTGACGCAGCGGGCCTGCGGGCAATGATACCCGGCATCCGGGATGATTGGTGCGATGCTATATGGGAACCGGCATGCGCCGATATCGATGTCGCCGGTCTCCACCAGCATTATCTGAAGGGATTGCGCAGCGGCGGGGCCGATCTCGTCACCAAAGCCGAATTGGATCAGGCTGAGTATGATGGCGGCGAATGGCAGCTGCAAACCTCTGACGGGCGGGAATACCGAGCCCGCACCCTGGTGAACGCAGCAGGCGCGTGGGCTGACCGGATTGCCGAAATTGCCGGGTGCAGACCGGTCGGCATTGGCCCGCTACGCCGGACGGTTGCTCAATTGCGCGTGTCCCCTGCGCCAGCGGCCACCAATCCGCTCGTGCTCGATATCTCCGGCAGATTCTATTTCAAGCCTGAGAGCGGGCGATTGTGGCTAAGCCCGCACGACGAGGAACCGTCGGAACCATGCGACGCGGCACCGGAAGAACTGGCCGTGGCCGAGGCAATCGACCGGCTGGAAAGTGTGGTCGATTGGAAAGTCGAAGCCGTGGAGCGAAAGTGGGCCGGCCTGCGCAGCTTCGCGCCTGACCGGCTGCCCGTTTACGGGCCAGATCCGCGCAAGCCTGCATTCTTCTGGTTTGCGGGGCAGGGCGGGTACGGAATCCAGACGGCACCCGCTGCGGCAGCGATAGCCACTGCAATGTTGCTGCAAACACCGCGAGAAGACTTTGCCCGGGGGATCGACGCGTCCATTTATAGCCCTGAGCGGTTTGGGTAGATTTTCCCGTATTTGCGGTTAGGGTAGCGCCGGATTCAACCAAGAGGAGATTGCCAAATGGCCCATCGTTTCGAAATTCGTAAAAACAAGAAAGGCGAATTCGTTTCGTACTTCGTCTACAACTCGGAATCGATCTGGTGGACAGAAGGCTATAGCTCCAAGGCAAGCGCCAAGAATGCGATTGAGTCGGTTTTGAAGAACGGTCCGAAAGCCGAAGTGGTCGATACCACCACCGATTAATCGAAAGAGATTTCGCGAGGGGCGCGGCCATCACCGGCTGCGCCCTTTTTCGTGCCTGAAAGCTATTTACGAATAACCGGCGATATCAGCCTGTTCGCTGGCCAATTGATCAACCCGTTCGTTCTCAGGGTGGCCGTTGTGGCCCTTCACCCAGTGCCAGTTAACTTTGTGCGGGCGGGCTGCCTCGATCAGTTCGTGCCACAATTCAGCGTTGCGGACAGGTTTCTTGCTGGAATTGATCCAGCCGCGTTTTTGCCAGCCGGCAACCCATTTGGTCATTCCATCAAGCACGTATTTGCTATCGGAATACAGGTCGACCTCGCACGGTTCGATCAGCGCTTCCAGCCCCTTGATCGCGGCGGTCAGTTCCATCCGGTTGTTGGTCGTATCCGGGTCGCGCCCGGACAGTTCTTTTTCGTGTTTGCCCAACCGCAACAAGGCACCCCAGCCGCCGGGGCCGGGATTACCCTTGCAGGCGCCGTCAGTGAAAATTTCTACGCGTTTCATCTGTTTGCTGTGCCCGCTTGCTGGACAAACGGAAAGGCATTTGCACCCGCTTCGTCGTAGAATCGAAGCCGATTGGCGAAATCCATCGGGTCCTTGCGTGTGACCAGCGCCTCTGCCGGGGTGTTCAGCCAGTCATAGGCACGGGTCGCGATAAACCGCATGGCTGCACCTTGGCAGAGCAGAGGCATGGCAGCTTTTTCCTGATCGATCAGCGTGCGAACGCTTTCATAGCCTTCGATCAGCGCATCCCCGATGTCGCGATGAAATTCCCCGCCGCCACCGGAAAAACTCCATGCAACATGCGCGACCGCCAGATCGTAGGCAGACATATCGTTGCAGGCGAAATAGAAATCTATCAGGCCGCTCACCTGGTCCGCCAGCATCAGGACATTGTCCGGGAACAGGTCCGAATGAATGATCGAGGTTGGCAGGTGATCAGGCCAGTCACGCTCGATCTGACCCAGCTTGGCATCCACGAGTTCGGGCAAGGCCGGATCGATTTCGCCCAGAGCTGCGCCGTCGCATTGTTGCAAAAGGCCGCGCCACCCTGCCGGCCCCAGATCATTGACCCGGCTGTCGCTGAAATCGCTTGCCGCAAGATGAATTCCCGCCAGCGCGCACCCGACCGCCTTGGCCTGATCAACGCTGGGCCGGTCGATGGAAACACCGGGCAGATATTCGATCAGAGCGGCCGCTTTGCCTTCGATTTCGCGGTAAGCGGCGCCGCTTGCATCGTGAATGGTCCGCGGTACGGGGCAACCCTTGGCAGAAAGGTGATCGAGCAGGTCGAGGAAGAAAGGCAGATCATCGGTATTGGTGCGTTCTTCATAGACGGTCAGGATGAAGCGTTCGCTATCGCCGTCAGGCGCAGAGGTTTCGATGATCCAGTTGGAATTGGAAACGCCTTCCGCGATACCTTTGGCAGATACCAGCTTCCCCACACCGTAGTGCGAGACGAACGCATCGATATCGTCGGCGCTGAGGTGAGTATAGACAGCCACGGCGCCAAGTACCTTAGTCTGTCAGCTGGCGCGGCAGCTTGAAGACCATCTTTTCTTCTGCGGTGACCAGCGTGTGCTCTTCAACTTCGCGCCATTCGGACAGCTTGGCGACCACTTCGCGGACGAGTTCTTCCGGTGCGGAAGCGCCGGCAGTCAGGCCCAGTGTACCAACCCCTTCGAGCCATGCGGGGTCGATTTCCGATGCACGCCGGATCAGTTTGGCGTCGGTGCCGCACTTCTGGGAAACCTCGACCAGCCTGAGCGAATTGGAGCTGTTTCCTGCCCCGATCACCAGCACCAGATCGCTGCCAGGCGCAATTCTCTTCACCGCTGCCTGCCGGTTGGACGTGGCATAGCAGATGTCTTCCGCCTTCGGTCCGACGATGTGCGGAAATTTGGTCTGCAACGCTCGCACGATTTCATGCGTGTCATCGACCGACAGCGTGGTCTGCGTCAGGAAAGCGAGCGGCTGGTCTGCCGCGAGGCTAAGAGCCTCAACATCTTCCACCGTCTCGACCAGGGTCATCGTGCCTTCCGGCACCTGTCCCATGGTGCCGATGACTTCGGGATGACCGCGGTGGCCGACGAACACGATATGGCGATTTGCCTCTATCTGGCGTTCCGCCTGGCGGTGAACCTTGCTGACCAGCGGGCAGGTCGCGTCGAGATAATCGAGGCCCCTGCGATCCGCCTCTGCCGGGACTGCCTTGGGAACGCCGTGCGCGCTGAATACGACCGGCGCGCCATCGGGCACCTGATCCAGTTCCTCGACGAAGATGGCGCCTTTTTGCCTCAGCCCGTCGACAACGAACTTGTTGTGCACGATTTCATGGCGGACATAGACGGGCGCGCCATAACGTTCGAGCGCACGCTCGACGATTTCGATCGCCCGATCGACACCTGCGCAAAATCCGCGTGGGGCGGCGATCAGGATGGTCAGCGCGGGTTTGGTCGCGCTCGCTTTCGTGGATTGCAAGGGGGCGTTCATATGCAGGCCTCTAGCGCTTTGCGCGATGGCCCGCTAGGGCCGTGAAAATCATTGATGCCAAGCTGGGGCTGCATCCGCTGCCTAGCTAGGATCGTGGAACGAAATTGTGAAGGACTCTGCTGCATGAAACTCCATCGCCCATCGCTTATTCTCGCTATTTTGGCGGGTACGCTCGCTGGTTGTGCGAAAGAAGGCGATCTGGTCGTGAACCAGGGCGTGGGGATCACAGCAGTCCGCACGGCTTGCCCTGCGGTCGGTATTCCCGACTACACTGGCGATATCACGACCTTCCGTACGCCGGGCGCGACCACGGCCGACCAGATCGATGTGGTGGCGGCGATCACCAATCTGCGCAGCACGTGCAACGAAACGGGTGAGAAGGTGTATGCCGAAGCGAGCTTCGACGTGCTTGCGCGCCGCACCGACACACGCGGCCAGCGAACGGTAACTCTGCCTTACTTCACAACCGTCTTGCAGGGCGGATCTGCAGTTCAGGCGAAGCGTATCGGTTCGGTAACGCTCACATTCGCAGACGGGCAGGAACGCGCTCAGGCAACCGGCAAGGGCGGGGCATTTGTCGATCGTTCCGCAGCCACGCTGCCGGCCGATATCCGCGAAAAGATCACCCGCAAGCGCAAGGCGGGCGATCCCGATGCCGCGCTTGATCCGCTGGCCGATCCGGAAGTCCGCGCCGCCCTGACACGGGCAACGTTCGAACTTCTTGTCGGCTTCCAGCTGACCGAGGCTCAACTGGCTTTCAACGCGACCCGCTAAGCGCGACCCGCAAAGCGCCGACTAATTTCGCCAACACTACGCTTCTGCGGTGCGGAATGCTTGCGATTCTGGCCAGTTCGGCTAGTCGCGCGGCATGTCTGAAAACACATCAGTAGCAGCTCCGGAGCTGCACACATTGCACGCCGCCTTCGCCGAGAAGGTCGGTGCAGTTCTCGCCGCGCTTGAAGCCGAAGGCGCTCTCCCGCCGGAAACACCTCACTCGAACGTGACGGTGGAGCCGCCGCGCGATGCAAGCCACGGCGACCTTGCAACCAATGCTGCGATGGTTCTGGCCAAGCATGCGAAGACAAATCCGCGCGAGCTTGCCGGCAAAATTGTCGAGAAGCTCACCGCTGATCCCGACATTGTTTCCGCTGACATCGCTGGCCCCGGCTTCATCAATATGCGTCTGTCTGATCTTGCCTGGCAGCGCGAATTGCAGGCCATCGCCGCACTTGGCGCGACATATGGCCGGTCAGACCTGGGCGGCGGTTCGACCGTGAATATCGAATATGTGTCGGCCAATCCGACCGGTCCGATGCACATGGGCCACTGCCGCGGTGCGGTGGTCGGTGACGCGCTGGCATCGCTGCTGGAATATGCCGGGCACAATGTCGTTCGCGAATATTACATCAACGACGCGGGCGGTCAGGTGGACGTGCTCGCGCGGTCCGCGCACCTGCGTTACCGCGAGGCACTGGGCGAAGACATCGGCGCTATTCCCGAGGGACTTTATCCGGGCGATTACCTGATTCCGGTGGGCGAGTATCTGGCTCAGGAACTGGGCGACCGGTTCAAGGACGAGCCGGAAGAAGAATGGCTCGCGATTTTCCGCGCTGAAGCCGTCGAACAGATGATGGGGCTGATCAAGGCCGACCTCAAACTGCTCGGTATCGAGCATGACGAGTTTGCTTCGGAAGCCGCACTGCAAGCGGCGCACAAGCCGGAAACAGCGGAAAAATGGCTGCGTGAGCATGATCTTGTGTTCGACGGCATTCTGGAAGCGCCGAAAGGCAAAACGCCTGACGATTGGGAACCGGTGGAATTGCCACTGTTCCGCTCGACCAAATTCGGTGACGATCAGGACCGGCCAATCAAGAAGTCCAATGGGAAATGGACCTATTTCGGGGCCGATCTCGCCTATCACATGCAAAAGGCGGAGAAGGCCGATGCACTGATCGATATCTGGGGTGCTGACCACGCTGGCACGGTCAAGCGGATCAAGGCCGCAGTGGCCGCGCTGGGCGAAGGGCAGGGCAAGACGATCCCTTTCGATGTTAAGCTGGTTCAGATGGTCCAGCTGCTGCGCGGCGGCGAACCAGTCAAAATGTCCAAGCGCTCAGGCACTTTTGTGACGCTGGCCGACGTGGTCAAGGAAGTCGGCAAGGACGTAGTCCGCTTCACGATGCTGACGCGCAAACCCGAAGCGCAGATGGAATTCGACTTTGCCAAGGTGGTCGAGGCATCGAAAGACAACCCTGTCTTCTATGTCCAATATGCCCATGCGCGGATCAGCTCGACCTTGCGCAAGGGTGCAGCTGAAGGATTCGAACCTTCTACCGACGCGATCGAATTGCTCGGCGCAGAGGAGCTCGCACTGGTAAAACAGGCGGCGCAATTCCCGCGTATAGTGGAAGCAGCAGCTCTGGCGCGCGAGCCGCACCGGATCGCATTCTTCCTGTATGACCTCGCCGCAGCGTTTCATTCATACTGGAATCTGGGCAACGATCGCCCTGAAAAACGCTTCATCGTGGCACAGAATCCGGAATTGAGCGCTGCGAGACTTTTCCTGGCGTCGCAGATCGGGCAGGTTATCCGTAACGGGCTGGCCCTGCTTGGGGTCGAAGCCGTCGAGGAGATGTAACAATGATGGTCCATGAGGGGAACGACCGGGACGGCGAAGAGCCGTTCGAGGGTGAGGACTATGAGGCGGAAACCAGCGAAGATCTGGGTCTGGTCGAAGAAGACGAGCCGCTGCCGTGGCTCGAATCGGATTATGACGAAGAGGAAGAGGGATACGACACCGGTCGTCTGGTCGGTTTTGCCCTTCTCGGCCTGTTGGCGGTTGCCCTTCTCGTTGCGCTTATCTGGTGGTTTTCCAATCGCAGCACTGATCCCGATCTGGTTGAGCAGGGCGGCACGATCGAGGCGCCTGAGGGACCGATCAAGGAAAAACCGGATGATGCCGGTGGCAAGACATTCGAAGGGACCGGCAATGTTGCTCCCGGCGTAGGTGAAGGCAAGACGACCGAAGGCCGGATCGCAGCGGAAGAAACTCCGCGGCCAAGCATCGACGCTGCTGCATCGTCTTCGGAAGCTACGGCTGCGGCGAGCGGTGTCGCGGTGCAGGTGGGTGCTTTTTCAACCCGCGAAAGCGCGCTGGCCGGCTGGAACACGCTGCGCGGGCAGACCGAAGCGCTGCAAGGCGTCAAATACCGGATCGAAGAAGGTAAGGCCGACATCGGCACAGTCTTCCGTCTGCAAGCCATGGCCGGCGATGCGGCATCGGCGCGGGCGCTGTGTTCGGCGCTGAAATCGGATGGCGTGGCCTGCCAGGTCAAGCGCTGATTGGATGAGGACCGGGCGGCTCGTGCAGCCGCCCGATTCCCAAGCGGCAAATTGTCCACATTGCTGGCGGTAAATACGCTTGCACAAGCCGCATGAGACTGCGACTTTCAGACCATGACACCCGCGATTTTCGGTCTGGCCGGAGCAACCCTGACTGCTGATGAGCGGTCCTTTTTCCGCGAGGCTGACCCGGCGGGTTACATCCTGTTTGGCCGAAATTGCGAAAATCCAGAGCAACTGCGTGCGCTGACTGACTCGCTGCGTGAACTTCACGGGCGCGACAGGCTGCTGGTTTCCATCGATCAGGAGGGCGGCCGGGTGGCGAGACTTCGCCCGCCGCTCTGGTCGCCGTTTCCCGCTGGCGAAGTCTTCGACAAACTTTACCAGATTGCTCCAGCCAGCGCGATCGAGGCTGCGCGCGTGAACGCCTGGGCCATGGGGTTGGAACTGGCTGAAATGGGCATCACGGTGGATTATCATCCGCCTCTCGATGTTCGTCAGGAAGGGGCGCACGACGTGATCGGCGACCGTGCCTTGGGTGCTGAGCCGGTGCAGGTTGCCGCGCTTGGGCGCGCCATTTTGGATGGTTTCGCAAAGGCGGGGATTGCCGGATGCATCAAGCACATGCCCGGGCATGGCCGCACGACAACCGATACGCACAAGGAAATGCCCACCGTAACCGCTTCGGATGCCGAACTGGAGTGGGACATCGCCCCCTTCAGGACTTTGGCCGACGCCCCCATCGGAATGACCGGGCATCTGCTGTTCACCGCTTGGGATGAAGACCAGCCGGCCACTCTGTCCCCCTATATAATCGAAACGATTATTCGCGGACGGATCGGTTTCGACGGCCTGCTGCTGACCGATGACATCGACATGGAAGCCCTATCGGGTTCAGTCGCCGACCGTTCGGAAAGGGCCATCGCCGCAGGCTGCGATGTCGTGCTCAATTGCTGGGCCAAGATGGATGAGATGCAGCAGATCGCTGGGCGCGTTCCCGCGATGACTGAAAAGGCCCTGGCCCGGCTGGGACGTGCATTGGCACCCACGCGGCTAAGCGGTTCGGAAGGGGACAAACGCGAATTGCTCGCCAAGCGTGACAGCTTGCTGGCGATAACGGAGAACGCGGCATGAGCGAGAACGGCCTGATGTTCACGGCGGATGATCAGGCCGGCGATTCGGACTGGATTGCCCCTGCCACCAAGGAAGGGGAGGACACCTCTCTCTATCTTGAACTGGATGGATGGGAGGGGCCTCTCGATCTGTTGCTCGACCTTGCGCGCAGACAGAAAGTCGACCTTCGGGCAATCTCGATCCTCGCGCTGGTTGACCAGTATCTCGACTATATCGACCGTGCAGAGGCGCTCAAACTGGAGCTGGCGGCCGATTATCTGGTGATGGCCGCATGGCTGGCCTATCTCAAATCTTCGATGCTGCTTCCCAAGGAAGAGCAGGAAGACCCAAGCCCCGAAGAACTTGCGCTGAAGTTGCAGCTTCGCCTGCAACGCTTGGGTGCAATGCGCGAATCCGCTGCACGCCTGATGGCCCGGGACCGGATCGGGCGGGATGTCTTCCTTCGCGGGGCACCCGAAGGCTTGCGGATTGATCGCAAGACCCAGTGGCGGTGCGATATGTACATGCTCATCCAGGGCTATGGGCAGGTGAAGGCCCGCACGGCCCCGGCGGTTCATATGGTCCGCGAACGGCCCGTGATGACGCTTGAAAGTGCGCTGGACCGGGTGTCCAGCATGCTTGGCGTTACGCTGGACTGGATGACGCTGGAGGAATTCCTTCCGCCCCATGCAGAGCCGCGGCTGCGCAAATCGGCGCTGGCATCCAGTTTTGTCGCCGCGCTGGAACTCGCCCGGATGGGCAAAGCGGAAATCTCGCAAGACGAGATTTTCGGTGAGATGCGGCTTCGGCGGATCAGGGGGCAGGGCGCACAATGAGCGGAACCAAACCCGATGATTTGCAGCGCGCGGTCGAAGCGACGCTGTTTGCCGCAGAAGAGCCGATGACGCTGGAAGCTCTCGCCGGGCATCTTGGAGATGCCGATCTGCCCGCAGTGCGTGAGGCGGTCCGGCAATTGGCGGACCATTACGAAGGGCGCGGTATCGAGCTGGTTGAACGAAGCAGGAAATGGCATTTCCAGACATCGCCGGACCTTGCACACTTGCTGAGGAGAGAGCGGGAGCAGGTGCGCCGCCTGTCACGCGCTGCGACCGAAGTCCTTGCGATTGTCGCGTATCACGAGCCAGTCAGCCGGGCCGAGATCGAATCGATTCGCGGCGTGCAAACGGCCAAGGGCACCGTAGATGTCCTGATGGAAGCCGGCTGGATCAAGATTGCCGGTCGGCGGGAAGTGCCGGGACGTCCGGTGATTTATGCAACCACGGCTGAATTCCTGCAGCACTTCGGCTTGCAGACCCGCAAAGACTTGCCGGGGCTGGATGAACTGCGTGCCGCCGGTCTGCTCGATCCCGTCGACGAGGCCTATGATGCATTGATCGAAACAGATGAGCCGCAGGGCCTTGCGGATACGCCGGAAACCGAAGCCGACATGCCCCGGACTGATCAGTCTGCCATCGAAGGTGATGGCAAAGAGCCGGACGAGTAATCCCGGTTATCGCTTCCCGCGACTGCAATCGCTGGCGTTGGGCTGAGTTAATCCCTATATTGGCCGGGTAACTGCGAAACACCAATACGGACAATTCATCATGTCGCTCGGCCCCTGGCAACTTATCATTATCGCGCTCGTCATCCTGGTCCTTTTCGGGCGCGGGCGCATTTCTGAGATGATGGGTGATTTCGGCAAAGGCATCAAAAGCTTCAAGCAAGGCATGAACGAAGACGAATCGGCACAGGCCAAGCCTACCGGTTCGATCGAAGGGCCTGCTGTCGACGCGTCGCCAAAGAAGCAGCCCGGCAAGACCGCAGACCGCACAGATTAATCCGGAAAAGCCGCCAATCGAATGTTCGACATCGGCGCTCTTGAACTCCTGCTCATAGTCGTCGTCGCGATTATCGTGATCGGCCCCAAGGATATGCCCGCGGCCTTGCGTGTGGCAGGCCGGTGGGTCGGCAAGATCCGGCGGGTTTCCGCGCAATTCCGCAGCGGCTTCGACGCGATGGTGCGCGAAGCCGAGATGGAGGACATGGAGCGCAAGTGGAAGGAGCAGAACGAGCGGATTATGGCCGAAACTCCGCAGGGCGAGATGAGGCCGCTACCGAGCGCCGAGAATGGCGGGTCGGAAATGCAGACTCACGCTGAGCCTGCAGCATCCGCCACGGCAGAGAGCCGGGCGGAGAGCGCAGACGTTGAAGCAGCCGCGCAGGTAGAGGCGGATACAGAAACCGAGCAGCGCTCGCTTCCCCTCAATACCCCTGCGCCAAAGGATTGATTGGTCGTGGCGCTCGGAATGAAAGATATCGACGACACACAGGCTCCGCTGCTCGATCATCTGATCGAACTGCGCGGGCGGCTCGTGCGCTGCGTTCTGGCACTCGTGGTCGCTTTCTGCATATGTCTGTACTTTGCAGATCCAATCCTCGGCTTCCTTGTCCAGCCGCTCAAGGGCGCGTTTCCCGACGGCGAAGGCCAATTGATCTTCACCAAGCTTTACGAGGTTTTCTTCGTCGAGTTGAAGGTGGCGATTTTTGCCGGCTTCTGCCTCAGCTTTCCGATCATCGCGAACCAGCTATGGGCGTTCGTGGCACCGGGCCTTTATGCGAAAGAAAAGAAGGCCTTTCTGCCGTTTATCATTGCGACGCCGATCCTTTTTACCTCTGGCGCGGCGCTGGCATACTACGTTGTGATGCCGACAGCATTCAGCTGGTTTCTGGGATTTCAGGGGCAGACTGGCGGGCTCGAGATCGAGGCACTGCCAAGCGCAAACGAGTATCTTGGCCTGGTTATGCAATTCATTCTGGCATTCGGCATCAGCTTCCTGCTGCCAGTATTGCTGTTGCTACTGAACAGGGCAGGGATTGTAGACCGCAAGCAGCTTGCAGGTGCACGGCGCTACGTTGTCGTACTGGTTGTGGCGGTTGCGGCGATTGTGACCCCGCCGGACCCTGGTTCGCAGCTGATCCTGGCCGTACCGCTTCTATTGTTGTTCGAGGGGTCGCTGCTGATCATGCGGCTGACCGAACGACGGCAGCGCAAGGCGGCCGAGGCATCCGAGGAAGCGGCTGCTACTGATTAGGACTGCACTTGGGTGCGAGTGTAACCAAGGCTCCGGTTCAATCAGCATCTCGATGTGATCTCGCGCAAAGACGAGCCCCGGACGTTCAGCCAGGATAGACTATTCAATTTCGGTGTAGCGTTTGCCGAAGTAGCAGGACCTTTCGGGCTCGTTTCACGTGCTCAGGCACTTCGACCATGGCGAACGGCCAGACAGCATTCTCTGTACCCGCCGTCATTTCCGATCACGCCGACGCAAGGCACAAAAAAACGGGGCCCGAAGACCCCGCTCAATTTGTTCGACTGGTGCCGAGCCTTATGGGCTAGCAGGTGCGTCGTCGTCTTCGTTACCACCAGCAATAACGATACCAGCGATAATTGCAGCAGCTGCAAGAATTGCGAGAATGATGCCGGCGCCGCCGGAGTCACCGCCGAGCTGGCTTTCATCAGCAGCCGGAGCAGCAACACGGTCAGCATTTGCACTTTGTGCCATTGCAGGCGAGGCTGCCATCGATACGGCCGCGGTAGCGGCAAGCAGGTTACGGAACTTCATTCAATCGTCTCCTTAGAGCTCTCTATTCGTTTAATCTCATCGACCACCTACGGTAGTCTGCGAAGTGAGGCAAGTCCTAATTCAGTCTCGCTTTTCGCGATATGTTACCGAATTGTAACACTTATCCTAGTTAATTACCGCGTCCGGTTCAGCTGCTAAACGGCTCAAAAACAAGCTGGTTCCGAACAAAATTCAATCTTTCGAGCGCCGGATACCTCACTTGGGTGGTTAAGGTTTCAAAATGGTTAAGCCCAAGCAATATCTTGGAAATTTCGGCGAACCGTTGCCAATTCAGGATGATACGACGCAATAAAGGGGCTATTGGTCGGCCGAATAAACCCGCATTCCGCCAACCCAGGTCTGGAGTACCTTTGTTTCACGAATCTCTGACGGCGATGCCAACAACAGATCGCGGTCAATGAATACGAAATCAGCGCGTTCGCCCGGAGCCAGCCGGCCGAATTTGCCTTCCGCGAATCCGGCATAAGCGCCCCATGAGGTAAATCCGGCCAGCGCCTCTTCCCGATTCACGACCTCTTCAGGGCGCCAGCCGCCGAATGGCTTGCCGTCCGGCCCGGTTCTCGAGATTGCCGCGGCCAGTCCGGCAAACGGGTCGGGCGATTCGACGGGAGCGTCAGATCCGAAAACCAGCCCGGCATCGTTTCCAAGCATACTGCGCCAAGCATAAGCCCCTTCGAGGCGAGGAGGGTCAAGCCGCGCCTCTGCCATTGTCCGGTCGGATGTCTGGTGCACCGGCTGCATCGAAGCGATGGTCCCATGCTTTCCGAATTTGGCGAGCTCGGCGGCATCCACGATTTGTGCATGTTCGATGCGCCAACGGCGGTCGCCTTCATAGGTGAACGAAAGTTCTTCGATCGCATTCAGCACTTCGCTGTTAGCCGCATCGCCGATCGCGTGGATCGCAAGCTGGAACCGGTCGAGCGCGGCACGGCTCATCAGATTTCTCAGCTGGTCGGGGGTTTGCAGCGGGAGTCCGGTATTGCCCGGATCATCGGCATAATCCTTTTTCAGCCACGCCCCGCGTGATCCCAGCGCACCATCCAGATACAGTTTCACCCCGTTCAGCCGAAGCTTGTCCTCATAAAGCCAGGGAGAGGGGCCGGGGCCGCCAATCAGCTCCATCGCACCGACACCAGCGGCGTAGGACATGATGCGCATCCGCAGCCACCCGTTATCGCCAGCCCGGCGAAATGATTGCCAATCCTCTATCGTTGTGCCCATGTCGGCTGCGGCGGTGATGCCGTAAGAAAGGAGGATTTCCTGCGCCTTGGATAGCGCGAGATCACGGTCTTCCGGGCGCGGGGTGGGCACAGCCTTTTGCACCAGTGCGGCGGCGTTATCTACGAAAATTCCGGTCGGCTGTCGGCTGCCAGAAGCGCGCACGATGTTACCGCCAGAGGGCGCCTTGGTCGCAGCGCTGACACCGGCAAGATCCATCGCCATGGTATTCGCCCAGCCAGCGTGACCGTCCACCCGCTCGAGCCATACTGGCCGATCTGCGACGACCGCATCCAGTTCGGCGGCTGTGGGGAAGCGGCCGAGGCCCCATTTTTCCTGATTCCAGCCGCGTCCGATGATCCAGCGAACCTGCGGGTTCTCCGCCGCGTATTTGGCAATCACTTCCTGGGCTTCCGCCAGCGAATTGGTGCCGGACAGGTCGAGCGTGAGTGCACCGAAGCCGAGACCCATGACGTGCAGGTGAGAGTCGATCAGTCCGGGGATCAGATACTTGCCCTGGCCGTCCAGCCGGTACTCTACGCCTTCCGGCATGGGATCGCCGCGCTTGAGAACCTGTTCGATCTTGCCATCGTCGCCGACCAGCAAGGCGGTGAACCGTTCTGCCTTGCCGTCCTCGTTGATGCGGATGCCCTGCACATTGTCGATCAGCTGATCTGCGTGCGCCGGCACGGAAACAAAGGCGGCGGCGGTGCACATCGCGGCGACCAACGCTTTGAACGAGCGGGACTTTGTCATTGAGAATTTCCTTCCGGTAGGCGGCGTATCAGAGAGCTTGTATCCTGACGGCCCCCGCCCATTTCCTGAATTTCCTGATAAAAACTGTCGACCAACGCCGTCACCGGGCTGTCGAGACCAAGCCTTTTCGCTTCATCCAGCGCATAGGCAAGGTCCTTGCGCATCCAGTCGACTGCAAAGCCGAAGTCGAATTCCCCGGCGACCATGGTTTGCCAGCGGTTTTCCATTTGCCAGCTTTGCGCTGCGCCGCCCGATATCGCCTCCAGCACCTTGTCGGAATCTATACCGGATGCCTGAACCAGTCGAATTGCTTCGCTCAGCCCGCCGAGGACCCCGGCGATGCACATCTGATTGGCCATTTTGGTTGTCTGGCCCGCGCCAGCAGGGCCGACGTGAACGATCCGGCGGCCATATGCCTGCATCACGGGTTCGGCGCGCTCGAATGCGCCGCTGTCTCCGCCGCACATGATCGCAAGAGCGCCGTTCTCAGCGCCCGCTTGCCCGCCGGAAACAGGGGCGTCGATCACAGCAACCTGTTGCTCGGCGCATTTTTCGTCGATCCAGCGGGCCATTTTCGCTGAAACCGTGGTATGATCAATCAGCAGGCTGCCCTGCGGCATCGATTGCAGTGCCCCATCGTCGCCAAGCAGAACCTCTGCCAAATCGCTGTCATTGCCAACACAGCTGATGACAATGTCGGCATTTTCGGCGGCTGCCGCCGGGGTGGGCGCGCTATCACAGTCGAGCCCCTGATCACGTTGCTGCGCTAGCCATTCCTGCGCGCGTGAGCCGGTTCGGTTGAACGCTATGACGCGGTGCCCGGCTTTTGCGAGGTGGCCCGCCATCGGTCCGCCCATCACGCCAAGCCCGATAAAGGCGATATCGTATCTGTCAGTCATGTGCTGTGGTTAAGCGAGATGGCTGTCAAAGCAAATGCATATCCGCCCAAAGCCAATCATGTGTTCCCCAATTATCGGTTTTCGCTTACCCCACCGTCATGAGCGAGAAACCGACAGATCTTCTGACTATCGATACAATTCGTGCCGCCGCCAAGCGGATCGAAGGCGCTGTAGTGCGCACGCCCACGATGCACAGCATTACGCTGTCGGAAATTACCGGTGCGGAAATCTGGCTGAAGTTCGAGAACCAGCAATTCACCGCTGCATACAAAGAACGCGGCGCGCTGAACGCGTTGCTGCACCTCACCGACGAACAGCGAAAGCGCGGCGTCATTGCCGCGTCTGCCGGCAACCATTCGCAAGGTTTGAGTTATCACGGGCGGCGGCTTGGTGTTCCGGTCACAATCGTGATGCCGCGCCCGACACCCACGGTGAAGGTCATGCAGACCGAGAGTGTCGGCGGCAATGTCGTGCTGCATGGCGAGACTTTCGATGATGCTTATGCGCACGCCTGCAAGCTGGAGAAAGAGCTCGGCCTGACGTTCGTGCACCCGTTTGATGAACCCAACGTCGCGGCCGGGCAGGGTACCGTGGCGCTCGAGATGTTCGAGGATGCCCCCGATCTTGATTGCATCGTAACTCCGATCGGCGGCGGGGGATTGCTATCGGGAATGGCGACTGTTGCGCGCGCACTGAAACCCGACATGGAAGTGATCGGGGTCCAGGCCGAACTCTATCCCTCGATGTACGCAAAGATCAAAGGTCAGAAGCTGGATTGCGGGGGCGACTCCCTGGCAGAAGGCATCTCGGTCAAGGAGCCGGGCGAATTCACGTCGCAGATCATCGCCGAGCGGGTCGATGATATTTTGCTGGTTAGTGAAAACTACCTCGAGAAAGCGGTTTCGCTGCTGCTGCAGATCGAAAAGACCGTGGTCGAGGGCGCAGGCGCAGCGGGACTTGCGGCGGTTCTTGCCAATCCGGAAAAATTTGCGGGCCGCAAGATCGGCCTGGTGCTTTGCGGCGGCAATATCGACACCCGGCTGCTGGCAAATGTGCTGCTGCGCGATCTTGCACGGTCCGGCCGATTGGCACGGCTGCGGATTACCCTGCAAGACCGGCCCGGCTCGCTGTTCAAGGTGATGCGCGAATTCGACAACCACAACGTCAACATCATCGAAATCTACCATCAACGCATCTTTACCAGCCTGCCTGCGAAGGGGTTGATCACCGATATCGAGTGCGAGGCGCGGGACCGTGAGCAGCTCGACGCTCTGATCGAGTCGATGCGGTTAAAGGGTTATCAGGTCAATCAGGTGGAATTGAACTGACGGGGCCTTGTGGGCCCTCGGTAACCTTTTCGAAATTGTGCAAAATAATCAATTGTTAACGATGTTTCATGGTTAAGGGACTTTTACCGACGCGGTAAGATGGGCATAGTGCAATCAATTCGCACGCAATTTCGTTTTGGCCCAAGAGGAACAGCATCCCGTCGTGACGGCTCCCGTTCGTTTCCCCCGCTTCTTTGTGACCACGCCCGCTCCATGCCCGTATTTGCCGGGCCGTGAAGAGCGAAAGGTGTTCACAGAACTCAAGGGTGACCATTCGGATCAGCTGAACGAGGCGCTCGGCCGGATTGGGTTCCGCCGCAGCCAAACGGTGGCCTATCGTCCAAGCTGCGCCGGCTGTAATGCCTGTGTATCAGTCCGGGTCGTTGCCGAGGCGTTTGAATCCAGCGCTACACAGCGGAAGAATTTGCGTCGGAACAGCGACCTTGTGGCGACCGAGTGCCGCCCATGGGCGACTGAGGAACAGTTTGAGCTGCTGCAGCGTTATCTCGGTGTTCGCCATCCAGGTGGCGGCATGGCTTCTATGGACGAAGTCGATTATGCGGATATGGTTGAGCACACCCCAGTAACCAGCTATGTCATTGAATACAGGGAGCCATCCGACGGGCCGGAACCGGGTCGCCTCGTTGGAGCCTGCCTTACAGATCGCCAGTCCGATGGGCTGTCGATGATTTACAGTTTTTACGATCCGGAACATGAGGCACGATCAGGTCTTGGGAATTATATCATTCTCGACCATATTCGGCGCGCTGCCGAGCAAGGGCTCCCTTATGTCTATCTCGGATATTGGGTCGATGGGTCGGACCGAATGCGGTACAAAGTCCGTTACCGGCCGATCGAACAACTTACCGCCGAAGGCTGGCAGCGTATCTCGCGGGAACAGCAAGACGCTCTCATCGCCAGCACAGCCGCGACAAAGCGCAGCACTGAAATCGGTGGTAATGTTCCAGCCAAGGATGGCGATCCGAAACAGTATCGCCCCGATCAGGCCATTCCCCAAAACTAGTTTTCCGGCGCTTCGCGCTGCCCTGCTTTTCGCCGCAGCTTCTGCTTCCATCGCCGGTCCGCTTGCGGCGCAAGATAGCAGCCCCCAGGCAGGTATCGACGATCTGATACCCGATTCCGCTGTCGAAAACCCAGAAGACTGGGCCCAAGACAACGGTCCTCCTATCGAGGAAGACGACAGCGCAGTTTCAGTAGAGCCCGACGCCCCGTTGGCAGATTTGCCCGATCTGGCGGTGGACTGGCCCGATGATCTGGACCTGCAGCCGATCGAGCCGCTGGAGCCGGATGACAGCATCCAGCTCGCCGTTCCCGACCTGCCTGACCTCGCAACCGACAAGAACCTTGCAGTAGAACGGCTGAGCGACGAAGTCGCGCTGGCGTTTCCGGCGACCGATCAGGCATTCCCTGTGCGCGAGGATTTCATCGAACGGTTCGAAGCACTTTCGACGATCGAACAGCTATCCGGGTCGGACGACAACATCGCCCAGCTGGCCGCCCGCGCGCGTTCCGACCAGGAACTGCTCGACGAAATTCTGCGGGCTTATGGTTACTACGATGGTCAGGTAATCCGGACCGTTGGCGGCATTTCCCCCGGTGAAGAACGCGCCGCCAGCGAAGAAGCAACGGTGCGTTTCAACATCATCCCGGGGCAGCGCTATGTTTATGACGCAATCGACCTCGGCGATCTGACCACCGCGCCTGATGCGGATGAACTGCGCGCCGCGTTCGAGATCTTCTCCGGTGATTTCGTTCTTACCGACAAGATCGTTGAAGAACGCATCAACCTTGATATCGCATTGGGCGAGACGGGTTACCCCTTTGCTGCGATCAATGAACCCGAACTGGTCATCGATCACCGCGCCGTGACCGGCTCGCTGACACTGCCTGTCAGCCCGAACGGCAAATATGTTTTCGGCGGCGTGGTATCATCCAAACCCGGTTTCCTGTCGGGCAAGCATCTCGCCATGATCGCGCGCTTTGAAGAAGGCGATGTCTACAAGCGCAGCCTGGAACTCGACCTGCGCCGCGCGATTACCGCTACGGGCCTTGTTTCATCGATTACGATCACACCCAAAGAGGTCACCCCGCCAACGGCTGACACGCCAGGCACGGTCAATCTTGAGGTCGATTTGACGGAGGCCCCGCTGCGCACGGTTGCAGGGGCGATCGGTTACGGATCGGAAGAAGGCTTCAGGTTGGAAGCAAGCTGGGAACACCGCAATTTCTTCCCGCCAGAAGGGTCACTGAAAGTTCGCGGCATCGTCGGCACACAGGAACAACTGGCCGGGGTTACCTTCCGCAAGAACAATTTCAGGGGGCGCGACCGCGTTCTGACGGTCGATGCCTATGCCAGCACTGTCGATAGCGACGCTTTCGATGCGCGGACCATCGCGCTGGTTGGGACATTCGAAAAAACCTCGACCCTGCTGTTTCAAAAGCCGCTGAGCTGGAGCGTGGGGCTGGAAGCGGTGGCGACCGATGAACGTAACCGGGTTATCGGCGGGATCGCCCGACCGCGCCAAACCTATCTGGTCGGGGCGATTCCGCTGTTCGCTCAGATCGACACGTCCGACAGCCTGCTCAACCCGACCGAAGGTTTCAGGCTAGCAGGCCGGTTCTCGCCGGAAATATCGCGAAGCAGCGGTATCGAAAGCTTTTATTTGCGCGGCCAGATCGACGCGAGCATCTATCAATCGTTCACTGACAAAGTCGTTCTGGCCGGGCGTACGCGGCTGGCGAGCAATGTCGGCACGAGATTTTTCAATATTGCACCTTCGCGCAGGCTGTATGCGGGCGGAGGCGGATCGGTGCGGGGCTATGGCTATCAGTCCATTGGGCCTAAAAACGATCTGGGAGAGCCAACGGGCGGTTCATCGCTGGTCGAACTTTCGCTGGAGGCGCGCGTACAGACCGGCTTCTTCGACGGCGCGCTCAGCGTGGTCCCGTTTGTCGATGCTGCCTCGGTATCGATTGAACAGGTGCCAGATTTCCGCTTCATCAAATACGGCGTTGGCGTCGGCGTGAGATACGAAACCGGCTTCGGGCCGATCCGGGTTGATGTGGGCGTCCCGCTCAATCCCGATCCCGACGATAGCCCGGTCGCAGTCTATGTCTCGCTGGGTCAGGCTTTCTGATGGGCGAACCTGTCACCAACGATGGCGCGGAGCTGGCGCAGACTACCGATATTGATAAGCCGAAAGGCTGGCGCAAATGGCTTGCAGGATTTGTGATCTTCGTGATCGCGGCGGTGCTGTTGTTCGCTGCTGTGCTCAACAGCCCGATCGGCAAACGGCTGATCGCAGACGAGATCGCGAAGGTTGCACCGGCTTCCGGGATGCGGTTCGAAGTTGGCAGGATAGAAGGCGACCTGTTTGGCAAGGCCGTGCTCCACGATGTGGTGCTGTACGATCCCAAGGGCAAATTCCTCACTATTCCGGAAGTCGATCTGGACTGGCGTCCGCTCAGCTGGATCGATAGCGGGCTGGACGTTCGAAATTTGGTCGCAAAGCGCGGCACTTTGCTGCGAATGCCGGAACTGCTGCCCGGAAATCCGGACGCGCCGATCATGCCCGACTTCGATATCCGCATCGACCGTTTCGAAATCGACAGTCTCACGATTGCACCGGGCATTGTCGGCGAACAGAGCCCGGTAATCGATCTGCTTGCAGAGGCAGACATTCGCGATGGCCGGGTCTTTGTGAAGGCGCAGAGCGACCTTGGTGAGAAAGATCGCCTGTTTGCATTGATCGATGCACAGCCCGATGGTGACAGGTTCGATCTGGACCTTGATTACCGCGCGCCCGAGGGCGGTGTGCTGGCCGGATTGCTCGGTACAGATGCTGGCTACACGGCGCGCATTCTTGGCGATGGCACTTGGAGCAATTGGGACGGCGCACTGGTGATCCGGCGCAGCAATGAACGGTTCGCGTCCTTCAAGCTAACCAACGAAGGCGGCGAATACGGCCTGCTGGGCCAGGCTTACCCGGCACAAATCCTTAGCGGATTGCCGCAGGATGCGCTGGGCCAGAAAGTGTCGCTGCGCGCGCGGGGTACACTGGTCGACAGCGAATTTGACGGAACGATGCAGATGGCTGCCCGTGCGATTCAGGGGAGCGGGCGCGGAAGCGTCGACCTAGCCGGAAACAGTTTCAGTGACTTTTCAATCAACGCACAGCTGATTGATCCGGCCTTGTTTGGCGATGGTTTCAGTCTTGGGAATACGTCTCTGGCCGCAAATCTCGACGGTGCGTTCCGTGATCTGTCGATCGAACATACATTGTCCGTCGGGCAATTGGTGTCTGGCGAAACCAGACTATCCGATATTGTCCAGCAGGGCACTGCGACCTTCGACGGAACCCGCTGGACCCTTCCGCTGGATACGCGAGTGGCGTCGGTTGTGACCGGAAACGATCTGATCGATCCGCGGCTTGGCAGCGGTGCGGTGGACGGCACGATAATATACACCGGGTCGAAATTGCTATCGGACGATTTGCGGATTGTCTTCCGCGACGCCAATGCGCGGCTCGCGCTGCGCGGCGACACTGCGCGGGGCGGTTATGCACTGGTCGGTCCGGTCCAGCTGCGCGGATTGCCGCTGGAGAATGTCGGCACGGTCAACGGATCCGGCAAGATCGATTTCCGGATTGGTGCCAACCGTCCGTGGACGCTGATGACACAATTCGATGCCCGGATCCCGGACGTGTCGAATGCGACGCTGGCGAACCTTGCCGGCCCGGATATCCGCGCAAGCGGCGCGGTCTCTATCGGTGCAGCGGCGCCGCTCAATTTCAACAATGTCAGGGTCAACGCGCAAAAACTGACATTGCAGCTCGATGGCCGCGTCGCGGATGGAACGACCAGCCTCGCCGGGCGAGGGACACAGGCCGATTACGGCGACTTCACGGTTGAGGCATCGCTCGACGATGCCGGTCCGGTCGCAGAACTGGTGTTTGCAAGCCCGCTGCCTGCCGCGGGGCTGCGCGATGTCCGGGTTGCCATTTCACCTAGCGATGACGGTTTCAACATCGAGACAGAAGGCCAGTCGCTGCTTGGCGAGTTCAACGGACTTATTGGACTGATATCGCCAGCCGATGGCCCGACGCGGATTGCAGTCAACGAGCTGAATGTCTGGAAGACTTCCGTTCGGGGTGACCTGGTGCTTGGCGATGGCGGAGCAAATGGTAGGCTGGACCTCAGCGGCGGCGGCCTTGACGGCAGGATCGGGCTGGCAACGCGGGACGGTGGGCAGGGGTTTGCAGTCGATATTGATGCTAACCGGGCAAGCTTTGGCGGCGCGACGCCGATCTCGGTTGCTCGTGCCGAAATCGAGGCCCGGGGATATTTGAAAAACGGTTCGAGCATGGTCGATGGCAATCTGATTGCCGAAGGTCTCAGCTACGGTTCGCTGTTTGTTGGCCGCATGGCTGCCAAGGCAGAGATCACGGACGGACGCGGCACAGCGACTGCATCTATCACAGGGCGGCGAGGCAGCCGCTTCGCGCTTCAGGCGAATGCCAGTTTCGCCCCCGAACGCATCACGATTGCAGCGCAAGGCGGTTTCGCAGGCAAGCAAATCTCCATGCCGCGCAGGGCAGTTTTCGTGGCGCAGCAAGACGGCGGTTGGCAGCTGCAGAAAACCCAGATCAATTACGGAGATGGATCGACCCTCGTTTCTGGTGAATTTGGCGGCGGGATGACTGCAATCGATCTGGCGATGGATAAAATGCCGTTGTCGCTGGTCGATATCGCAATCGCGGATATCGGCCTTGGCGGGACCGTCTCGGGCAAGGTGGAGTTCACTGCCAATCGCGGAGGTGTTCCGACAGGCAGTGCCAGGGTGAAGATCGACGATCTGACCCGCTCCGGCCTTGTCCTGACGTCCAGCCCGATCGACGTGGCGCTTGTTTCGCAGCTTTCGGCGAGCAGGCTCGAAGCGCGTGCTGTGATTGACGAAGATGGCCAGCGCAGGGGCCGCCTGCAGGCACGTATCACCGGTCTGGCCGGTGCTGGCGGACTGGTCGACCGGCTGAACCGCGGCGATCTATTCGCTCAGCTTCGCTACAGCGGCCCGGCGGCTGCCCTGTGGCGGCTATCGGGGGTCGAAGGGTTCGATTTGACCGGGCCTCTCAATGCATCGGCCAATGTCACCGGAACGCTAGCCAACCCCAATGTTCGCGGCTCGGTCGCCAGCGATAATCTTCGTGTCCGAAGCTCCCTCTCAGGCACCGATGTGCGCAGCATCAAGGCGCGCGGCACCTTTGCCGGCTCGCGGCTGACGCTGAGCCGCTTTGCCGGGACAACGGAGAATGGCGGCACGGTATCGGGCAGCGGCACCGTCGATCTCGACAATCTGACAGAACGCGGCCCGGGCATGGATATCAAGGTGGCGGCCAAAAATGCGGCCTTGCTTGACGCAGCCGGGTTGCGCGCTGTGATTACGGGGCCGCTGCGTATCGTGTCGGACGGTTATCAGGGAACAATTGCTGGGAAGGTCGAAATTGACCGGGCAAGTTGGCGCCTGGGCTCCGCGATGGATGCCACCGCCGAATTGCCCGATATCAAGACCCGCGAGATCAACCTTGCAGCCGATATCGGACCGGCGCGGTCGGCGCGTATCCCGTGGCGCTATCTGATCAATGCCCGCGCCCCGAGCCGGGTCGATGTGGACGGTATGGGCCTCGACAGCGAATGGCAGGCGGACATTCAGCTTCGCGGCACCACTTCCGATCCCCGTATCGGAGGCGAGGCGAGGGTGGTTCGCGGCGATTATACCTTTGCCGGTACACGGTTCGAGCTGACCCGCGGACGGATCGATTTCGATGCGAATGTGCCGATTGATCCGCGCATCGATATCATCGCAGAAACCGAGCGTGACGGTCTGGACGTGACGGTCCGCGTGCAAGGCAATGCCCAGCAGCCGGAAATTTCATTCAGTTCAAACCCCCTTCTTCCGGAGGAGGAAATCCTCGCGCGCCTTCTGTTCGGAGGATCGATCACCAGCCTGTCTGCAACCGACGCGCTTCAGCTGGGCACGGCGCTGGCCAGCCTCAGGGGCGGGGCCGGCCTTGATCCGATCAATCAGCTGCGCAGCGCCATCGGCCTGGACCGGCTGCGCATTGTCGGGGCCGATCCGGCGCTGGACCGCGGTACGGGCGTTGCACTGGGCAAGAATATCGGGCGCAAATTCTACGTCGAGATCATCACTGACGGGCGTGGTTACAGCGCGACAGAGGCTGAATTCCGGGTAACCAGCTGGCTATCGCTGCTGGCGAGCGTATCGACAATTGGCCGTGAAAGCGTGCGGGTGGAAGTCAGCCGGGACTACTAGATCCCTTGCGCATACAGGCGCGCCTCTGCCGCTCGTCTCCGTACCAGCCCTTTCAGAATACGTCCGCCGGCCCGATTCCACCGGGCAAATTCTGCCTGCGCTGCACTGAAATCGCCCTGCTTGTGTAGCCGGGTGAGCGTGGCACGGCCAATGGCACCGGTGTTATAATGAAAACTGACCAGCGCATCGAATTGGGTCTGGCTAGTGGGGGATGAGCCGAGTTCGCGGGCCACATCCTGCGCATACCGGACGAGATCGGACTGCAGGCGCTGGTCGCATTTTTGCCGTGTCCAGACCGTCTGCGGCCCAATTCCGGCGCCGGTCGCTCCCCAACCGATCGTTCAGGGCGCAGACCCCGTTCCAGGATCGGGATATGCTTCTACCAGTCCGTCGGTGCGCTGCCGTGCGCACCCTTCGAATGATTTTATCAGCGCGATACCCTCGGGGCCGATTTCACTGGTCGGACTAGGGTGGCAGGAAGCTATCTGGCCTGCGGCGCATTCGATCGCTCTATCCAGCTTTGTGATTTCGTTTCTTTTGAATTTGCGGCCAGCGATGCTGCGGACTGCATCAAAAATCGGTTTGTGGTTCATTCCTGCGTCGCCTCGATGATGAATGAGGCAGCGCCAATAGACAGCTGGGTAGGCAGTAGGAAAATGGTTTTTCGGCCGGTGCGGGGCAAGGCCGACATCAGTTCGATCAGATGGAGCAGGCTTGCGGTGCTCAAAGAAAAGGGCGCCCGGATCTCTCCGGACGCCCTGAACTTTCTCGGCACTGCCTTACGGCAGTGATCGATATTAGAAGCGGAATGTCGCGCTTGCGCTGTAGGTCTGAGCTTCAGCATTATCGCGGCCAATCGTGGTGTCGACACCGACGCCGAGACGGATCGGACCGTTGCCAAAGCTGGCCGATGCGCCAACTTCGAACCAGTCTTCATCGGTCACGTCGTAAGCAAACGGTACACCCGGACCAACGCCGTTGACGAAGTTGGCCGTGAAGAGCTGCGGACCGTCTTCGAACTCATGCACATAATCGGCATTTGCGCGAAGCTGGAAGGCGCTGTCTTCGTTGGTGCTCAACTCAAGTCCTGCACGACCCTGGAAGCTTTCGAAATTCTCGCGGTCGATGCTAAGCGCTGCGAAGCCACCTTGCTCGGAGATGCGATCGAAAGAAACCTTGGTGTAACGGGTCTCAACGCCCGGTGCCACGGTGAGGCCGCCCATGTCGATGTCATAAGAGACGCCGAGGCCTGCAGTGATACCGCCATTGGTGCCGTTGCTGACAAGTGTCTGCGGCGTGCCAAGGAAGTCCACAGTCCGTGCTGTCTTCGTATTGTAGTTCGAGAAGCTGAACTGACCTTCGAAGACCAGGCCTGCGCCTGTCTTTGCACTTCCGTAGAACGAACCGGCCCACAATTCGCTATCAGCGGTGCCACCAAGGGTAACGTCCGCATCGAGGTTCGAGTGGTAAACCGAAGCACCGATCATGGTGTTGTCGCTCGGGAAGAATTCAACACCGCCAGCGAGGAAATATCCGTCGAAGTCGGTCTGAACGTTCTGGAAGCCCGGCATCGAGTCGCCTTCACCGTTGATGAAGCCGCCTGCGAAGAACACAGCCATGCTGTCCGGAACCGCGCCTACTTCCACGTCCATGTCGTCATGGTCGGAAAGTCCCATTTCTGACAGCGCGTTCGGTGCGTAAGCCCGGGCAAGGCCGGCTTCGGCGGTGCCGAGCGGATTACCGAGCGTTGCAACCGTACCACCAGTGCTTGCGCGGCTGGAGGTAGCCATACGGCCAGCGTTGAAGTTCATCAGCTGGGTATAGCTCTGTGCAGTCAGGGTGCGGATGGCAGTTTCACCAACCGGTGCAAGACCGTTGAGCGTCGACTGAATGGTGCCAGTCGAAGCGAAGTCCAGGGCGTAAAGGTCACCAGCCAGCGGGTTCGAACGTTCCTGATCCAGAAGCTGGGCATATGCCAGCTGTACCGGGTCAGTTGCGTCAACCACGTCGACGTAGTTTCCTGCCTCGATTTCCATCAGCACAGCGTTTTCTTCATAAGTGAAGCTCTGGCTGAGGATTGCCGAGACCGTGCCTTCGACGAAGGTGTTGATCGGATTGCCATCGGTGTCGACGATGCCGCCGCCATCAGCAGTCAGAATGGTGTACTGAACACCATTGCCGTTGACCACTTGCGTGACGCCGGTGCCGAGAGCGACAACGCCGCCAACGCTGGCTTCGCCAGTTACAGCCACGGTGTCAGAAGCGCCGTTGCCGCTGATGTCGATCAGCAGGGTCGAGCCGGAGCTCAGAACCAGGTTACCATCAACCGTGAAGGTACCGATCTGACCCATCAGGCCGGGCGAGATTGCGCCCATGATGTTGGTCAGGAACGGCGTAGTTACCGTGCCGCGACCGCCCAGCAGACCGCCGAAGAGAGTGTAATCTCCGGTGGAGTTGAGCGCGCCGTTCACGGTGACTGTACCGCCGAACTGGCTGACATCGATCAGCGAGGTAAGCGAACCCTGGTCGTAGATGGTCAGTTCCGCAGGGCCGCGAACGGTCAGACGGTCGATCGTTACATCGGTGCCCAGGGTGGTGTTGCCAGCCGCCTGAAGGGTTACGTCATAGTAACGCGGGTCGACGTTGACGACTGGATCATCGCTGATAACCGGGTCGACGTTGTTCGGCACGAAGCCGGTGGCGCCTGGAAGGCCGTTGTCAATGGTCGGTGCGGGCAGTGGATCGTCGGAGAATTCCGGCGAACCGCCATCCGAAGCGAATGGCGATTCCTCAGCCAGTTCGACACCGTTGTGAGCTTCAACAGCGAGGGCGAGGCCGTCACCAAGCAGCCCATCGCGGGTTACAGCCCCGTCGAGGTCGAAGCCAGCCAGTTCGATACCATCGACTACGCCGATGCCCGAAGCCACGCCGCCGTTAAGGGTGCTGCGTGCTGGCGGAGTGTCATCGCCTGTGCCCAGATCCTGACAACCGTCACCTGGATTGTCACCTTCCGGATCGAAGCAGACTTCACCGAAGTCTGGCGAACCGCCGGTGATGCCAGCACCCGGAGTGGTCGGCAGGCCGTTTACGACATTGCCGTCCGCGTCGATGACACGGTAGATCGGGTCAAGCGTGGTTTCCCAGTGTGAGCTGTCTTCCCAACGGCCGTCGCCAGTCTTGTTGGTGACATAGCGGTACGGGTTGGTCGCCACGATGTAATCCCAGAAGAGATACAGCGGCTGGTAGAAGCTTTCCGTGCCGTAGCTGGAGAAAGCTTGCGGGCCAAAGAAGCGCGAACCGCCAGAAAGAACGCCGATTACCAGATCTTCGTCCGAAAGCGTGTTGTTGGCTGCATCGAGGATCAGCGGGCCACCCGAGTCACCGCCAGCGGTCGTGCCTTCGAGCTCGCGCGGCTCATCCTTGTACAGGTTGAAATCGAACGGGTTGGTCTTGTTCGGATCGTCGAAATCGAGACGATACAGGCTCTGCGGCAGGTTGCCGAACGGGGCGCCGAACAGGAACGTGTTGCGTTCGTCGAACGAAGTCAGCGAACCGAGCATGTTCTCGGCTGCCTTACGGCGCCAATCGATGCCAACGGTAGCGCCCGTTGTGCCGGAACCCGAACGGCCGTAGCCGGTGATCGCCACGTGATATCCGGTGCCGTCGGCATCGGTGATCTGTTCCGGGGTCGGAAGCGGCGAGAACAGCAGGCTCCAGGTCGGCAGGTTGGCTGCCGGCGTGTCGAGCGATGCGAGCGCGATGTCTGCTTCCAAGAAACCGACCGCTTCGGGGTTGGCCAGCGAATCCTGATTGTAATAGATGCGGTTCACATTGAAGACCGCAAGATCGGGATTGCTGGTGAAGTTGTTGTTGATCCAGTCGATGAAGCCGGGAAGGGCGTTTACGTTGAACGAGAATGCCGACTGGATGATGCCGTTCGTGTCGTAATCGCTTTCAGGGCGATCGTTGACGCAGTGCGCGGCGAAAAGCACGGTGCGCGGGTTGATCAGCGTGCCGGTGCAAACGAAACCATCGTTACGGAAGAACTGGCCAACACCTGCATAGACATCATCTTCATCGACGATGTCGTCAGGAGTGAAATTGTCGTTCGGGACAATTGCGTTGGCGGGCGAACTGACTGCTGCGAGCGCAAGCGCAAAAGGCGCGGCCCCAGCCATCAGACGCCCGAAGCGGGTACGATCGGAAGACTTCTTCATGTGTTGTGATCCCTGATTAAGTTGATCGGCCAGATATTTCTTAGCCTTACAGATAAATCTGCAACCTCAAGGAGACTAACGATTGATTCAGTGATGCCAAAGACAAAGCGGCGACTGGATGAATCCAGCCGCCGCCTGTTGCAATTCTGCCGCAGTATGCGTTTGCGCGTTAGACGCTGTAATACATATCGAATTCGACAGAAGTCGGCGTGGTTTCCCAGCGGCTGACCTCTTCCCATTTCAGTTCGGTGTATGCGAGGATCTGATCCGTGCTGAATACATCGCCCTGCAGCAGGAAATCGTGATCCGCCTCGAGCGCTTCCAGTGCTTCACGAAGCGAAGCGCAAACGGTTGGCACTTCTGACAATTCAGCCGGGGGAAGGTCGTAGAGATTCTTGTCCATCGCCTCGCCCGGGTGGATCTTGTTCTGGATCCCGTCCAGGCCAGCCATCAGCAGCGCCGAATAGGCGAGGTAGGGGTTGGCCATCGCGTCAGGGAAGCGGAACTCTACTCGCTTGGCCTTGTCGCCAGCGCCGTAAGGAATGCGGCACGATGCCGAACGGTTACGAGCCGAGTATGCCAGCAGAACCGGTGCCTCGAACCCGGGGACCAGGCGTTTGTAGCTGTTGGTGGTCGGGTTGGTGAAAGCATTCAGTGCCTTGGCATGTTTGATCACGCCGCCAATGTAATACAGGCAGTTGTCGCTCAGGCCCGCATAGCCGTTGCCTGCGAAGGTCGGTTTGCCATTTTCCCAGATCGACATGTGGGTGTGCATGCCGCTGCCGTTATCTTCCTTGATCGGCTTCGGCATGAACGTGGCGGTCTTGCCATAGGCATGCGCCACCTGATGAACGACGTATTTGTAGACCTGCATACGGTCGGCCGTTTCAACCAGCGTGCCAAAGGTCAGGCCCAGTTCGTGCTGCGCGGCGGCAACTTCGTGATGGTGCTTGTCGCATGGCAGGCCCATTTCGAGCATGGTCGCGACCATTTCGCCGCGAATGTCCATGCAGCTGTCGACCGGAGCGACTGGGAAATAGCCGCCCTTTTCACGGGGGCGGTGGGCCATGTTGCCCGCTTCATATTCCCTGCCCGAATTGGTCGGGAGCTCGATATCGTCGATCATGAAGCCCGAACCGGCATAGCCGTCTTCGAAGCGAACATCGTCGAACATGAAGAATTCGGCTTCTGGGCCGACATAGATCGTGTCGCCGATACCGGTCGATTTCAGATAGGATTCGGCGCGCTTGGCAGTCGAACGGGGATCGCGGCTGTAAAGGTCGCCGGTCGATGGTTCGACGATATCGCAGTTGATGATCATCATTGGCGTTGCGCTGAACGGGTCCATGTAAATCGCATCAAGATCCGGCTTCAGAATCATGTCGGATTCGTTGATCGCTTTCCAACCAGCGATTGAGGAACCATCAAACATCAGCCCGTCTTCGAGCTCGTCTTCGCCCATGACGCTCGCGACCATCGAAAGGTGCTGCCATTTGCCCTTCGGATCGGTGAAGCGCAGATCGACCCACTCGATGTCGTTTTCCTTGATCTGCTTGATGATGTCTTTTGCGGTGGCCATAAATTTTCCTCTTAATCGGAAAGATTGGGAAGGGCGGTCGAATTGTCGGTTGCGGCCCGCCCTGTGCGGCCACAACCAGAAAAACCTAGATTGCGTCGTCGTCTTTTTCGCCGGTGCGGATGCGCAGCGCGCTTTCGATCGGAGTCACGAAGATTTTGCCGTCGCCGATGCGTCCGGTCTGGGCGGCGGCTGCGACAGCTTCGATTACGCGTTCGGCAATCGTGTCGGACACCACGACTTCCAGCTTCACCTTGGGCAGAAAGTCGACGACATATTCAGCGCCGCGGTAAAGTTCGGTGTGCCCCTTCTGCCGCCCGAAGCCCTTGGCCTCGGTCACGGTAATACCGGACACGCCAATTTCATGCAGCGCCTCCTTCACTTCGTCGAGCTTGAAGGGCTTGATGATCGCTTCGATCTTTTTCACACGGTCCTCTTTCAAAATCCGGGGCCTTGCCCCTGCGCAACTTGCCAGCATCGCAGACCTGTGCGGCGCGATACTGGCTAGTCGGACACTTCGTGTCCTGACTATCCAAGAACTGTGCCAAATGCGGAGCGTAGGCGCAATGCGCGTTTCTTGTCGCAAAACATCTTGGAAATACGGGGTTTTTTAGAGCAGGGCCAAAGCTGCGAGTCAAAGCAAGATGCCTCGGTGCGGCGAATCTGCCCGAATCGAAAGCAGGGAGTGCCTAAATTTCAGGCAGACAGGCTAAGGCCGGTTTCTTCGGGCAATCCAGCCATCAGGTTGAGAGATTGCACGGCCGCGCCGCTTGCGCCCTTGCCGAGATTGTCGAGCTGCGCGATCAGCCGCACCTGTTCGCCGTTTGCGTCGGCGAAAACATGCAGCGTCATTCCGTCCCATGGTGCAGCGTCCTTGCGCAGCAACAATTCACCGATCTCTGTGCCAAACGGGGCGACATTCACCACGGCAGAGCTGGCGTAATGCTGTGAAAGCGCGCCGTGCAGATCTGCAGGTGAGGCCGAGGTTTCAAGGCAGGCCAGCGGAACCGGAATTTCCACGAACATGCCGCGATGTGCATCGATGACTGCCGGAGCGAAAATCGGCGCATGGGCCAGACCCGCATAATGCTGCATTTCGCCCAGATGCTTGTGGCCCATGGCAAGGCCATAACCGCGCCACGCAATCGAACGGTCCTGTTCAAACCGGTCGATAAGCGCATTTCCGCCTCCCGAATATCCGGAAACAGCGTTCACTGACCATGGCCAGTCGGACGGCAGTAAGCCTGAGCGCACCAGCGGAGCGAGCAACGCAAGGAAGCCTGTGGGATAACAGCCGGGATTGGCGACGCGCAGGGCATTGGCGATTGCGGCCTGACCTACAAGTTCAGGGAATCCATAAGCCCAGCCATTGGCGACGCGGTGTGCGGTCGACGCATCGATGACCCGCGTTGTGCTGTTGTCGATCATACCGACCGCCTCGCGTGCAGCGTCATCGGGCAGGCAAAGCACCGCAATATCGCAAGAATTCAGTGCATCGCGGCGCGCATTGGCGTCTTTACGCTGATCGTCGCCGAGCACGATGAGCGAAAACTCACCGCGATTTGCCAACCTGTCACGGATTTCCAGACCAGTGGTGCCAGCGGCACCATCAATGAAGACAGACAGGGTCACGCTGCTGCGGTTTCGAGCGCGCTCTTCTGGATATACCCGCTCGGCCCATCTGCACTAACGCAGCCCCAGCACCAATTTCCGGCAAAATCGAGAATTTCGAAATACGATCCGGCCTCAAGACGCATCAGGGTGTCCGAAGCATCATCTGCTGTCAGTTTCAGGTCCGCCCCGGAAGAAGCGATTTTTCCGATTTGAGGCACGACATAATGCGGAACCAGATACCGGTCTGCGAGCGCAATATGCGCCAGATCGCCGCGCAAGGGCAACGTCCCTGGTTTCGGGCGCGCAACGGGGCCCTTCAATCCCAGATCACCTTTCGGCAAATCGTATTGCGCCTTGCTGCTCACGTTGACTGTCTGCCCCTAATCGTAACCGCCTTCAACCTGCTTGCAGGCGGATTGGCGCGCTTATACGCAGATAAGCTTCCCGGCAAGTTTACGCATGATGGGCGATGATTGCCCAGCCGGATCAGCCGTAACGTTGACGCAGCATGTGAAACGCAGCCCTCAGGCCATAGGCCGCGCCGCCTTTTGGGCGGCCAGGTTTTGCGAAGGGACGCCACGCGAATGTGTCGAAATGCGCCCACTCGATCCCTTCGCCGACGAATTTGTCCAGGAACAGGCCCGCGACGCTGGCACCGGCATAAGCGTTACCGTGCGCGTTGTTCACATCCGCGATTTCCGAACTCAGCCATTCGGCGTAGGCTTCGGGCAGCGGAAGGCGCCACGGCTCATCGTCATGCGCCTTGCCTGCTTCGATCAGCTCGGCTGCGGTTTCGTCGCGGCGGGTCATTAGCGCGGGGAGGTCAGGGCCCAGCGCCACGCGTGCAGCGCCGGTCAGCGTGGCAAAATCGATCAGCAATTCCGGATTGTCTTCGCTGGCACGGGTCAGTGCGTCGCCCAGAATAAGCCGACCTTCGGCGTCTGTATTGCCGATTTCGACCGTCAGCCCCTTGCGGCTGTTCAATACATCGCCGGGCCTGAAAGCGTTGCCCGCAATCGCGTTTTCGACCGCCGGGACCAACACGTGCAGCCGCACATTGAGCCCTGCATTCATAATCAGTTCGGCTAGGGCGAGCGCGTGCGCGGCACCGCCCATGTCTTTCTTCATCAATTTCATGCCGGCCGCGGATTTCACGTCGAGACCGCCGGAATCAAACGTCACGCCCTTGCCCACGATTGCCACGCGCGGGGCCTTTTCGTCGCCCCATTCCATCTGGATCAGGCGCGGCGCATGATGGCGCGCGGCAGCGCGGCCGACTGCGTGGATCATGGGATAATCGGTTTCGAGCGCATCGCCCTTGGTTACGCGGATTTCTGCCTTGTAATCCTTTGCTATCCGTTCGGCCTCGGCCTCGATTGCAGCTGGCCCCATGTCTTCGGCCGGGGTGTTGACCATATCGCAGACGAGATTGACGGCGTTTGCCTCAGCGGTCGCCGCATCGATGTGCTTTGCTTGCTTGCTGAGCAGTACTCGCGGGCCGGTCGCGTTCTCATCCTTGGTGTAGCGATCGAATATGTATTGGGCAGTAATCCAGCCATGCATGGCCGGACCGGGATCGCCGGATTTGAGGCGATAAGTGCCTTCGGGCAGAACATCGGCCAGTTTGGCGAGGCACCAACTGGACAGGTCGGCAGGATCGGCCACACCGCCAACGGCAAACCAGCTGTCGCCATCGGGCACAATCGCCACCTGATATCCGCCGCCATTAAATTTCTGTGCTTTCAGCGATGATCGCTGCCCCGCACTGAGCGTTTTGGAAAATTCATCGAAGCTGGCTGTGTTGACCAGGTGGATGGCGATGGCGTCTTGGCCGCGGTCGGCCTGGATCAATTCATGTGTTCTGCTCATGCCATACTAAGTAGCGATTGAGGCGCATGTTCCAAGCTCGCAATTTGCTGCGGGCATCGCTATGTGAGCCAGATGAACGAATATCAGGTAATCGAAGGCACCGAGACCGTCGTGCGCGACGGCACTATCAAGCTCCACGGCCAAGCCGGTTTCGAGGGTATGCGTAAGGCGGGCCAGCTGGCCGCCAGCATCCTCGATGAAATCGCGCCGATGGTTCAGCCCGGTGTGACCACTGCGGAAATTGACGACAAGGTTCGCGAACTGATGTTCGACGGCGGATCGGTGCCGGCGACGCTTGGCTATCGCGGTTACACACACAGCTGCTGCATCTCGATCAATCATGTCATCTGCCACGGTATCCCGAGCGAAAAAACGCTCAAGAGCGGCGACATCGTCAATATCGATGTTACGCCCTTGCTGGATGGATGGCATGGCGACACCAGCCGAATGTATTTTGTTGGCGATGTTCCGCTGAAAGCGCGGCGGCTGGTCGATGTAACCTATGAATGCCTGATGCTCGGGATCGATCAGGCGAAACCCGGCAACAGGTTGGGTGATATTGGTGCGGCCATTCTAGAGCATGCGCAAAAGCACCGGTACGGAGTGGTGCGCGAATTTTGCGGGCACGGGCTGGGCCGCCTGTTTCATGATGCGCCCGAGGTGATCCATGCGGCAAAGGCCGGAACCGGGCCTGAGCTTAAGCCTGGGATGTTCTTCACCATCGAACCAATGATCAATATCGGCAAGCCTTGGGCCAAAATGCTCAGTGATGGCTGGACCGCAGTTACCCGCGACAAGTCACTGTCGGCGCAGTTTGAACATTCGCTGGCAATCACTGAAACGGGCAACGAGATTTTCACTCTCAGCCCCAGGGGCCTGCACCAGCCGCCTTACGATTAGGTTTCGCGCGCGGCCCTGAGCGCCGCGCCGCCAGCGAACGGGGCAATCGCCACCAGCACCAGGCTAATCGCTGCGCATAGCGCGATGCCGCTGGCATCTCCGCGCGCAAGACTGCCCGCACCGAAAATCAGGATCGGCACGGCTAGTGGTATCAGCATCAGGCCCGACAACGCAGCACCCCCGCGGAGGCTTGCGGTTAGGGCAGCGATCATCACGCCGATTGCTGCAAGCCCCGGCGTACCCGCCAGAAGGCCGAGCATCACCAGCCGAACGCTGCCATCCTCCAGCCCCAACAATGCAGCAGCGGGCAGGGCGGAAAACAGCAGCAGCGGTGCAAAACTGAGCCAGTGGGCGGTGATGCGGACAGCGATAACCGCCTCATCCGAAATGCCCCGCAGGGCCAATTGATCAAACACCCCCAGTTCGAGATCAGGGGCGATCAGCCTGTCCAGCGGCAGTATCGACGCGAGCAATGCGGCAATCCAGATCACCCCGCCGCCAGTTCGCGCCAACAGCGGTGCATCGGGGCCGACCGCGAAGGGATAGAGCATCGCAACGGCCAGGAAAAACAGCAGCGGCAGCAACGTGCCCCCGCTTTTTCCGCCGGGCAGCAACAGACTCAGATCGCGCCGCAGAAGCTGCCAGATCACAGGGCATACTCCTCTAGCGGCAGCGTTTCGCAATCGGGCAAATCCATCGCCTGATGGGACGCGATCACGCAAATACCGCCATCGCTGCAATGCAATTTGATCAGCGCAGTGATGCGTTTGCGCGCCTCTGCGTCCAATCCGTTAAGCGGTTCGTCGAGCAGCCATATCGGTGCGCCTTGGTTGACCAATCTCGCAAATGCGGCACGTTTTCTTTGGCCGGTCGAAAGATAGCGGAAGGGCACATCCAGCAAGCTGTCCATGTCGAGAACGGAGGCGATTTCGCCGGCATCATCACACCGGTCGGCCCGGCCCCAGAATTGCAGTGCCTTGCCAAGTGGCAATTGCGGATCGAGCGCGGGGTTTTCGTCGAGGAGGGCCACCGTTCCAGTTCGCTGGACCGATCCCGAATAGGGGCGCAGCAATCCGGCCAGAATCCGCATGAGGCTGGACTTGCCGATGCCGTTGGAGCCGGTGATGTGCAAAGCAGACCCGCCGACCATGGCCAATCCCAGATCGCGGAAAAGCACACGATCTCCGCGCCGGCAGGCAAGTTCGGATGCGGATAGGCTGCAGGCTTGCATGGCGCTGCCCGATAGGGGAAAGGCTGGCCGGTAACAAGCGCCACCATGCGTGGCGGGTCGCCGCGCGGCCAGTCCGCAGAGCACAATCACGGAGAATTACATGAGTGTCGCAAAACTAACCGAAGCAGAGCGCGATGATGCTTTGATCCAGCTGGATGGCTGGACGCTGGGCCGGGATGGTGCCGCGATCGAGCGGACCTTCAAATTCGCGAACTTCGTCGAAGCATTTGGTTTCATGACCAGTGTAGCGATCCTGGCTGAGAAACAGGATCACCACCCGGAATGGTTCAACGTCTATAAGCGCGTCGAAATCACCCTGACCACGCACGATGCGGACGGATTGTCGCAGCGCGATATCAAACTGGCCAAGGCAATCGAGGAATTGCTCTAGGGTATCAGCGTCCCTTCGCGCGCGCGTGGGCCGAGGTCGAGGCTGAGGCAGCGATAAAACAGCCGGTCGCGTCCCATGGCTGCGGCCCCTGGGGTGGTGCTGATGGTGTTGTAGGCACCGCATTCAGTATCAAAAATGGCCTGCTCGGCATCGGTGCGGGGATCGGCTGTGCCGCCCACCATCTCACCAGCAGGGCGGTATTCGCGGTGCGGTTCGCCGTAGAGCAGGCGAAACGCATCGAGCGCTGCGGTGTGATAGATGGTGCCGTGGGTTTCGCTGTCATTCAGCGGGACATAGGCCCATTTCCAATCGGCCGGTGCACTGCTGCGAAACGCGTCTACCAGTCGTTCGACACCTTCCTCGTGCCGGTAGCCTTCATTGGCAAGCGTCAGGTAAATCCGTTCCTTGCCGCCAGCGGCAGCCGGGATCATTGATGCGGCCTCGCGCGCCAATTTCATGTCATCGAACCACATGGAAGGCGAAACGGCGATCCAGTCATCGAACAGGTCAGGCTGCTTCATCAGGGTATCCATGATGAACAGCCCGGCCAGCGATTCCCCCATGACGGCGTTATGACCATCGGTGCGGAAATTGGCCTCCACCCAGGGTTTTACATCCTTAGCAATGAAGCGCCGAAAATTCTCCGACCCGCCCGGCGTGGCGCCCAGACTTTCTTCATATTCTGCCAGCGCCTCTGGCCGGACCCGGGGCGAAATTTCCGCCCGGCGGTTCACTGTCTCGATCCCGACCAGAATGAACCGGCCAAAGCTCCAATTCATGTCGCGGCTCTGTGCAATCCCGGCGATATGCGGGAAATCCTGCTCCGGACCGCCATCGATCACATAGACCACGGGAAATTGTTTTTCGGGCTGTTCGACGTATCCGGCTGGCAGACGCACGGTCACGCGCCGCTCGCCCTCGAATGCTGTCGCCGGAATGGAATAGGTCATACCGATCGAAACTGGTTCACCGCCAGCAGGCTGGGCGGCAATATTGTGCGGCAGCAGTGCAAGCGCGGCGGCGCACGCTATCATTGGAAATTTCATACGGAGCCTATTTGCCAAGGGGGCGGAAGGATGAACGTGTCTGTTTGCGCACCCGGCCCGGGATCCAGCGAGCAGCAAAGCCAATCTGCTTTGCGGTCTTGCCAACCAGCGTATGCAATTTGTCGCTATGCACGGCGTCCCATGCAGCTTTCGCGACTTCTTCAACCGGAGTAATTTCAAGACCGGCATCGGTTACGCGGGCACGAATGGCCTCGTTCGCCCCGTGGTTGGGGGTCTTGTCGAGCAACGGCGTGTCGATGAAGCTGGGGCACAGCGACCGCACATTAATGCCATCGTCCGCCCATTCACCGTCCAGGCTTTCAGTAATGCCGCGCACGCCAAACTTTGTCGCGCTGTAAACCGATGCGCCCGGTGTGCCGTAGACACCGGCTGCACTTGCGGTGTTCAGTAGGCAGCTGCCCGGCGCGGTTTTCTTCAGATGCGGATAGGCTGCCTGCGCGCCAAACAGCACGCCTTTCAGATTGATATCCAGGCAGCGTTCGATTTCATCGGTGCTGTTTTCGATCAACGAGCCGCCGATCGGGATCCCGGCATTGTTGGCGACCACGTCAATCCGCCCTCCGGCAGCGACAGAGAATGCTTCCAACGCGGTATCCCACGCATCCCGCTCGCGAACGTCAAGCACACGGCTGTAGGAATAACCGCCGGGCAGCAAAGCTTCGGTACCCTTCATCCCTTCCGCGTCGATATCGGCAAGGCCGATGAACCAGCCGCGCTCGCCGAAATATTGCGCGATAGCGCGGCCGATGCCCGACCCGCCGCCTGTAATGAAAATAGCTTTCCGCTCGCTCACAAATGCTCTCCCAACAAATAAGCCGCCCGGGGACCTAACCCCGCGCGGCTCGTTTGTCAGCAGCGGCGGCAAATTTACCCGCCGAGGGCTTCTTCAAGGCCCTTCACATGTTCTGCGCCCTCGATGATTTCAGCGGTCGATCCGCTCACCGTGTCGCCAATCGGTTCAGCGCGCCCGCCAAGGCAGGTGGCGAGGAAATTCTCTGTCACTGCGTTGAAGGCGATGTTGTTGTTTGGCTTCGCGAAACCGTGTCCTTCGTCGGGATACAGCACATAGGTCACGGGGATGCCGTGTTCCTTCATTGCGCCCACAATCTGGTCGCTTTCCGCCTGTTTTACCCTCGGATCGTTGGCACCCTGACCGATCAGGAGCGGTTTTACGATCTTGTCTGCCGAATAGAGCGGGCTGCGCTCTTTCAACATTGCGAGCCCTTCCGGCGTGTTGGGATTGCCCATGCGTTCGTGGAACTGAGCAATCAGCGGTTCCCAGTAAGGCGGGATGGTTTCCAGCAGGGTTTCGAGGTTGGACGGGCCGACGATATCGACACCGCAGGCGAATTTGTCGGGCGTGAACGTCAGCCCCGCGAGCGTTGCATAGCCGCCATAGGAACCGCCCATAATCGCTACCTGATCTGCACGGGTCACTCCGTTATCGATCGCCCAATGGACCGCGTCGATCAGGTCATCGTGCATTTTCTTGCCCCATTCCAGGTCGCCGGCGGATATGAAATCCTTGCCGAAACCGGTGGAGCCGCGGAAGTTGACGCTCATCACGGCATAACCGCGATTGGCCAGCCACTGATGGTATGAATTGAACCCGAAACCGTCGCGTGCCCAGGGGCCGCCATGAACCAGCAGGATCATCGGAACGGCCGCATCGGGAACCCCGTCGCCATCGCTATCGCTGCCTGGCGGCAGGGTGAGGTAGGAAGGCAGCGTCAACCCGTCGCGCGATTTCAGTTCCAGCGTGTGCATCGTCTGCAGCGGCGCCCCGACCAGTTCGGGCCGGGTGGTGTAGAATTCCGTCAGCGTCTTTGCAGGGCGGTCATAAATGAACGTTTTGCTGGGTGCGGTTAGCGGGTCGTTCCAGACGATCCACTTCGTGTCGTCCTCCGTCCGCGACTGGACGCCAAATTCGCCCTCCAGCCGCTCGCCCAGCCAATCGAGCGAAGACTTCACGTCCTGGTCGATCGCGGTCCATTCGGTGGTGAGATAGGTGAAGCTGTAAGCCTCGATCTCGCCAGTCTTGGGGTCCTGCATGGCGCCGCCAATGTCGGCCTTTTCATTCTCTGCAATTACGGTCTTTTCGCCGGTTGCCACATCCTGGGCGATCAGCGCGGCGGTGTTTCGGCCGCGGCTGTCGATCCAGTACATAGTCTTGCCATCGGTGGTGAAGCCGGCGGGCTGTGTGGTCAGCGAATCCGCCAGACCGGAACTCTCGCTTGGCTCGGCAGCAATCTCGCCATTTGTGACAGGGAAGAAATCCATACCCCCCGATGCGTTGGGCCGCACGGCCATCCGCAGGTCAAGATTATCATCCGCGAGGAAACCGGCATAACCGTTATTTTCCAGCACCAGCGTCAATTCGCCGGTGTTAAGGTCCAGCAGATAGGGATCATGGAACCTCGCATCGCGGTTGTTCAGGCCGACCAGCATCTTGTCGCGGATTGTTTCGGAGGTTCCGAAAACCTGAACCCGGGTTTCTTCAAAGGGGGTCAGCGTGCGTTCCTTGCCGCTCGCCACGTCGATCCCGTAAAGCAGGAAGTTCTCATCGCCGCCCTTATCCTGAATGTACAGCAGGCTGCGCGAATCCGGGGCCCAGAAATACTGCCTGATCGGCCTGTCGGCGGCGCTGGTCATCACTTTGGCAGCGGCGGGATCGGATGCCGGTGCAATCCACACATTCAGCACGCCGTCTTTGGGCGCGAGCCAGCTCAGCCATTGGCCATCGGGGCTCAATTGGCCGGATGCGCGCGTGGGGTTACCGAACAAATCCTCGCGCGGGATCAACGGGGCGGCTTGTGCTGGTGTATTCATTCCTGATGTCGTCTCCGCATGATGGTCTGCCGCAGCACTGCCGGGCAGGGATATCGCCAATGCCGCGAATGCGCAGCCGGCGAACAAATTCCTGGATAGTGATCTGAATTTCATGACAACTCTCCCTTCAGGCAACATAGGAAGAGGATAGGCAAAGGCCATGGCCGGATTATGACTATTCGACAAACCAACGAATTGGGCGGGCGAAATGCTCGAGCTGTCAATATCGTTATGAATTGCATATCGCTTGGGTTAATGGGGCATCTTCAGCTTCACGGATAAGGGGGAATCCAATGACGAAGACCGAGCCACAGAAAAACATTCCATCGGCACAATGGTCCAAACCTACGGTGCGGACAGTTGCCTCAGTCGGGCAAACTCGTGGGGGTTTCCTATCCAACGCGGCCCGGCCGGAATCTGTTTTCTACAATCCGTCGTAAGGCTGCCTTCGTTTTGCATGCTGTGGTCGTCCATTCCGCGAATGGGTACCATCGGTCAGCGTAGGGTGCGCGCGCCGTAAAAGGTCGTGACCGGGTGTGTGGGTATAGCCTGGCCCCCTTGCAAACCCGGCAGTTGCAATGCTAACAAGGCCTTAAGGTCGTATCGTAAGAACAAATCTTTGAAATTTAACGGGGTATTTATGTCCAAAGATACGAAATTGAATCAGGTTCAGGCCAAGTCTTGGTCGAAACCGCAGGTAAAATCGATCACACCGCTTAAGCGGACTATGGGCGGTCCAACTGGTGGTCGCACGATTGAGGATACTTTCTACAATCCCTCATGAGGTTTGCGCCTTATAAGGTTTACGTTTGCTGATGCCGCGCCCTGATACAGGGGCGATGACGGTTCCAGGCGAAGCAGCATAATTGAGAATGCGCTAGCGCGCCGCACTGATGATCGCTGATCTGGGTGCGGCGCGTTTTGTTTTACGGAAAGAATATGGCGATCCTCGGCAGTCCGGATCTGTGCCTTGTCGCCCGCCCGTTGGTGGACTGTTTGCCGTCAGGGCGCGTTATATTCTCGTAAAGTCTGTCAGCCCTGCCGGTCTTTGCCCAGTTCGCGGGAATAGTCGCGCCCACTTGCAATTATGGTAGTTCGAATGCTATCAAGGCTTTAAGGTCGTATCGTAAGAAAAAATATTCGCAGTTTTAAAGAGGTATTTATGTCCAAAGATACGAAATCCGATCAAGTTCAGGCTAAGTCCTGGTCGAAACCGCAGGTAAAATCGATTACACCGCTTAAGCGGACCATGGGCGGCGCGGTTCGCCGCACGATTGAGGATCCTTTCTACAATCCCTCATGAGGTTTGCGCCTCATAAGATTTGCGTTTGTTGATGCCGCGCCCTGATAAGGGGGCAATGACGGTTCCAGACGAAGCAGCATAAATTGAGAATGCGCTAGCGCGCCGCACTGATGATCGCTGATCTGGGTGCGGCGCGTTTTGTTCTACGGAAAGAATATGGCGATCCCCGGCAGTCCGGGTCTGTGCCTTGTCGCCCGCCCGTTGGTGGACTGACTGCCGACAGCTGGCTCAATGATCGTTATCCCCGGAGAGCATGTCACTCAAATGTTCTGCTTGCGATCTAGCCACTTTTGGGGTCTCTGATTCGCTAAGCAGTTTTGGGGGATGGTTCATGAGTAAGTTTGATCGTAGCAAAAGCGATGCAGCGCAGGCCAAGCGTTGGAGCAAACCGAGTGTTGAAACCGTCGCCGGCGTAAACAAAACTCGTGGCGGCGCAGATGTGCGGCCATCTGAGGTTGGCCCCTTTTACACGCCTTCCTGACGCACAATACCCCTGCCTAAAGGGCGGGGTTATCGTAACAATGCCATGAAAAAATCGCCAGCGCGCCGCGGTGCGGGCTGTACGGCTGCGCCAATTCGCGTGCCTCCTTCTCGCTCGGGCGTGCGGGCAGGCTCAGGATTTTATGCAGGGCCACTTGCACGGCAAGGTCGCCCGCAGGCCAGATATCGGGGCGGCCCTCCGCGAAAAGGAGGTAGATTTCCGCTGACCACCGCCCGATGCCCTTGATCCTGGTCAGTTCCGTGATGGCTTCTTCGTCGTCTGCCGGAAGTTCGCTTAGATCGAGTTCTTCACTGACCACCAGTTCGCAGAGCGACCGGGCATAGCCCTGTTTCTGGCGCGATAATCCGCAGGCCCGTAGCGTGTCGAAATCCCGGGCGAGCAATTCGTCCGGGGCGATATCTTCGCCCAGCTCAACCTCCAGCTTGTTCCACACAGATGCGGCTGCCGCCACGCTGACCTGCTGCCCCACAATCGTGCGCAGCAAGGTGCGATAGCCGGTCGGGCGGATGCGCGGTTCGGGATAACCTGCGGCGTCCAGCGCAGCCGCAAACGCAGGTTCGACCGCCGCCGCATGATCCACGCCCTCCCTGATTTGGTCTTTCGACAAGCCCATAGTGTGTCCTCCTGCCTTGCAAATCGGCGAGGGCTCTTTTAGCAGCCACGCCGAACGGCCAATCCGGCCGACCTTTTATGGAGCCTGCTCATCATGCCCAAGCTGATTGTCGTCAACCGTGCCGGTGAAGAATCGACCGTTGAAGTCGAAGACGGCCTGACCGTTATGGAAGCAATCCGGGACAACGGTTTCGATGAATTGCTGGCGCTGTGCGGCGGCTGCTGTTCGTGCGCGACCTGTCACGTGCTGGTCGACCCGGCATTCTCCGACAAGCTGCCTGAAATGTCGGAAGACGAAGACGACCTGCTGGAAAGCTCTGACCACCGCGCGCAGAATTCGCGCCTGTCATGCCAGGTGCCTTTCACCAGCGATCTCGACGGTCTCAAAGTCACCATCGCACCTGAAGATTGATTTTAACGCTGAAAGAGCAATTGCATTGCTCTTGACGGCGCAGCTTCCTAGTTCAGGCTCATGACAGCACCACAATTGCGCGATGATACGCTTGAACTGATCGGCAACACGCCGCTCGTCCTGTTGCAGGGACCGAGCGAGGCGGCGGGCTGCGAAATATACGGCAAATGCGAATTTGCGAACCCTGGCGCTTCGGTGAAAGATCGGGCGGCGCTGGGAATAATTCGCGATGCAGAGGCGCGCGGCGATCTGAAGCCCGGCGGTACCATCGTTGAAGGGACAGCCGGAAACACCGGTATCGGTATCGCTCTGGTGGCAAATGCGCTGGGCTACAAAACCATCATCGTGATGCCGGACAACCAGTCGAAGGAAAAGATGGATACGCTGCGGGCGCTTGGCGCGCAGCTGGTCACCGTTCCGCCGACCAAGTTTTCTGATTGCAATCATTTCGTCCACACATCGCGCCGGCTGGCTGAAGAAACCGATGGGGCGATCTGGGCCAACCAATTCGACAATACGGCTAATCGCAAGGTCCACATCGAAACTACCGCTGCCGAATTGTGGGAGCAGATGGAGGGCCGGATTGACGGCTTTACCTGTGCTGCCGGAACCGGCGGAACGATTGCCGGTGTCGGTCTTGGGCTGAAGGCGTTCGACGAAGACATCCGGATCGCCCTGACCGACCCGCACGGCGCGGCGCTTTTCAGCTATTTTGCCGAAGGCGAGCTCAAGGCCGAAGGCAGCTCCGTAGCGGAGGGTATCGGACAGGGCCGCATCACCGCCAATCTGGAAGGTGCGCCGATCGATACACAGTTCCGGATTTCCGACGAGGAAGGTCTGGATTGGGTTTCGCGGTTGCTGCGTGAAGAGGGGCTGTGCCTCGGCCTTTCTTCCGGCATCAATGTTGCCGGGGCAATCGCGCTGGGCCGCCAATTGGTCGAAGAAGGGCGGGAAAAGCCGCGTGTAGCGACGATCCTATGCGACACCGGGTTCCGCTATCTGTCCACGATTTACAATGCCGACTGGCTGGAAGAAAAAGGCCTGCCGGTTTTCGAATGGCTGCGCGACTGACCCATTAGCTCTTGGCGCGCATGCCGGGACGGTCTAGATTCCAGAAATGGCAAATCGTTTTTTTGAACGCATCATGCACGGGCCGGCAGATGCCGTCGGGCAAACGCCGCTGGGCGGAACCCGGTCGCAGGCGCTGCAACGTCTCCAGATCGGGATCAGCGGCATTATCGTGATGATCATGCTTGTCGCGCTCGCAGACGTCATTCGCGACCGGGCGGACCAGGCGGATGCCGAAAGCGTGCCGGAAGCTGCCGCGACCACCGCACCAATGCCGAGCGCATCGGTCCAGAGCGATCCGCTGGCAGAAGCCGGTGTGGTGCCGGATCTGCCTGCGGAACCGACCGCAGCTCCAACTCAGGAATCGGCGATCCTGCCTGAGCAGGGCCTGAGCTCAGAAACCGAATAAATGGGCACCGCAAGATCGGTTGCGGCTTGCATCTGCGCTGCGTTGTTGGTGCTTGCCAGCTCTGTGTGCGCTGATCAGGCGGAAGAGGTAGTGCAGGCACCGCAAAGGCCATCGCTGGGCCTGATGACGTCCCTGCCAATCTACTGGCCCAGTCAATCAGACATCTCAGCTGCGATTTCCCCCGATGCAGAAGCGCCTTGGGTCAGGCGATTGCTGGAAGAGCGATATGAACTGACGCCGCTCGACACTTTAGCCGGACAGGGCGCGGTAACGCCTTCATCTGCATTATCGGCAGTAGATTATCTCATCCTGGCTCAAGCGGCTCCATTACCGCCAGCCGACTACGTTGCCTTGGATGAATGGGTGAAGGCAGGCGGTCAGGTGCTGATATTTGCCGATCCGGTTCTGACCCAGCACTCGCAGTTCGGGCTTGGCGACAAGAGGCGGCCTCAGGATATCGCGATGCTGGGGCCGATCCTCTCTCGGTGGGGGCTTGAGCTCGGGGTAGGGCCGGACACTTCGGGAGAAGCGCTGTGGAGCAGCTTTGCCATCCCGGTCGAAGCGCCTGGCGTGCTTGCTGCGCGTGGCAGCGAATTTGCGGATTGCGAAATTCAGGCGGCGGGTCTGGTGGCGCAATGCCAGGTCGGGGAAGGGCGCGCGACAGTCATCGCGGATGCAGCAATTCTCGATACCGAATTGGCGGACGAGGCGCGGATAGAGGCGCTCGGCAGTATGCTTCAGCGGACATTCGGTCGTGACTGAACGCCGTTCGGGGATTTCACGGGATGGAGCGGAGTCGCGCCCCGGGATCGACGGGGATTTCGCGGGAGGCGTGTTGTTTTCAAGGCTTTTTATGCGAATATCAGGCTTAGGGTTAAGGATATTTAGCTAGGTAAAACATATACTTATCAGCATATCCCCACTAAACCCTTAATTTTCCCTTCCATCCCCGCATCTCGCGGGGTAATACCGTCTTCCATCAGGCAAGACGTTTTTTGCTGCGCTCTGATTCTTCGGGGCGAGCCACCCGAGCTTATGCGCGGGCGGGAGCGGAGAAGGCGTGCCTCAGGGGTTTTGTTCGGCAGAGGATTGGGGCGAAGTGGCGGGAGCACTTCATAGTTACAGTGGACAGGCTTTGACCCTTCTGGGGGACAAAGGTCGGTTCGTTGTGCCTTCCGACTTCAGAAAAACCGTCAAGGAATCCAGCGATGGGCATCGCATCCTTTGCCTTGCCAAGCATGACCGCTGGGATTGTCTGGTTGGCTTCGGCCTTTCCCGAGAAGCAGAGCTTGAAACCCAGCTTGACCGCGAAGAAGATGCCGCCCTGCGCCTTGGCCGCGAATACGACCGTGAACTGCGCGCTAGCCAGTTGTTCGGTTTCGAGAAAATTCCCTTTGATGACAGCGGCCGCTTCACCATGCCCGACTTCATAAAGGCCGATGGCCTGATCGAAGACGCACTGTTCTTTCGCGGTGGCGGCCGGTTCTTCACAATCTGGAACCCGCAAGTCCTCGACCGGCAGGGCGACGAATGGCGTGCTGCGAAAGCCGGTTGCCAAGGGTTGCTGGCCGACATTGCGGCGAAGGCGAAGCGCAAATGACCGGCGATCCCAACACAGCTGCGAACACCGCACCGCACATTCCCGTGCTGTTGCAAGAGGTCGTTGCGGCGCTTGCGCCCGAGCAAGGCGACGTCATCATCGACGCGACTTTCGGTGCTGGCGGATACACCCGCGCGCTGCTCGATGCAGGGGCCACCGTCCACGCTTTCGACCGCGACCCCGACGCGATCGAGGCGGGCGAGAAATGGCCTGAAACACGCGAAAATCCGCCCCGGCTTGTGCTCCATGCGCGGCGTTTCTCGGAAATGGCAGAGGCTATGAATGATGCCGGGATCGAAGCGGTCGACGGCATCACAATGGATATCGGCGTATCGTCGATGCAGCTTGATCAGGCGGAGCGCGGTTTTGCCTTCTCGGCTGATGGACCGCTCGATATGCGTATGTCGCAAGAGGGCGAAAGCGCGGCGGATTTCCTCAATTCCGCCGACGAAAACGTGATCGCCGACGTCCTTTATAATTACGGCGAAGAACGCCAGTCGCGCCGGGTCGCCCGGGCGATCGTTGCGGCGCGCCCGCTGGAGACGACCGGAGACCTCGCACGCGTGGTTCGCAAGGCGCTTGGTTACCGTCCCGGCGAATACACCAAGCGCCCGCAGAAAGACCCGGCGACCCGCAGTTTTCAGGCGATCCGCATCCATGTGAATGGGGAGCTGGACGAGCTGCACGAGGGGTTGGCCGCGGCAGAGAAACTGCTGGGCGAGGGCGGCCGTCTTGCCGTGGTCAGTTTCCACAGCCTCGAAGACCGTATCGTCAAACGTTACCTCAAGGATGCCAGCGGCAGCACCGGCGGTTCGCGTCACTTGCCGCAAATAGAATCCGAGCCGGCAATCTATCGCGATGTGTCCAAGGCAATTCGTGCTGGCGAGCGTGAAGTGAACGACAACCCCCGTTCGCGCTCCGCAACCCTGCGCTATGCCGTTCGCACAGCCGCCCCCGCGAGGGAGGCAGCATGATGCGCGGTTCGCGTCTTCGCCAGATCGGCTGGGCCGTGGTGCTGAGTGTCTGCATCACCGGTTTTGTCGCGCTCACTTTCCGTGTGAATGCCGTGAAGAGCGAAGTCCGGCTTGCCGAACGCCAGCTCATCGCGCTGGAGCGTGAGACATTGCTGCTGGAAACAGAATTTCAGACCCGCGCCAATCAGCAGCAGCTGGCCGACTGGAACCGGATCGAATTCGGTCTTTCTGCACCGAATGCGGACCAGTACCTCGAGAATGAGCGTCAGCTTGCGAGCCTGGGCGTTCCCCGCGGTGCCACCGCGCCCGAACCGATCCGTGTTGCCCGCGCTCCGGTTGAAGGTGAAGAGTCGAGCTTTGCATTGATGGTTTCGCCGCTGACCGGCGAGACTTTGCAGCCTGAACGCTCGGACGGCGGGAATACCGGCGAGCGGCGCCGCTCGCCCATGTCCGCCCCATCCTCGCTGGCAGAACGCCTGTCGCTCGATAATCCGCTGGAGCGGTCGATTGCGGAGCTGCCGGAATGAACGGGATGGCAGTCAGCACTGCAATTTCGACCAGCCGTTTCCAGCTTACATCCGTCCGCGAACTGGCTGTAGGCACGGCGCGTCTGCGGGTGCTGTGGGTTGCCATCATCTTTGCTCTGGTGGCGAGCGCGGCCGTGGCCCGGATTGGCTATCTTGGTTTCACCGATCAGACTTACCGTGCGACTTCGCTGGAAGATGCGCTGCTGCCGCCGCGCGGGGAATTAACTGATCGCAACGGTGTGCCCCTGGCGCGCGCATTCCCGGCCTATGCGCTGTGGTATAACCCCAAGGCTTTGGGCGATGCTGATAATCCGCTGGTGAAGAACCCGCGTGAAATCGCGCAGGAACTCAACCGCATTTTTCCTGAGATGGACATTGATGTCACTGCGGAAAAACTCGCGGCTGGCCGGCCGGGATATCTGCGCCGCCGCGTTCTGCCAGAACAGGCAAACGAAGTCATGGCGCTGGGCGAACTGGCGCTGGAAATGCCCCGCGAAACCGACCGCCACTATCCGCAAGGATCGATGGCAGCCCATGTGCTCGGCTATGTCGATGCCGAAGGTAAAGGCAAGGTCGGCATGGAACAGGTGCTCGACGCGCGCCTTATGGACCCGGCAGTTCGCGGAACTCCCGTCGCTCTCTCGATCGACATGCGCGCCCAAGGTGCGCTGGAAGACGAGCTGCGCCGCGGCATGCTGGCGACCAATGCGATGGGCGCCGCAGGGATCGTGCTGGACGTCGATACCGGCGAGGTCATGGCGCTTGCATCCTTGCCCGAATTTGATCCGAACAAGATTGATGCCAAGGGCGTCGACCATATGTTCAACCGGGTGACCAATCAGGTCTACGAACTCGGCTCCACCTTCAAGCCGCTCACAGTAGCAGCGGCGATCGATGCAGGCACGGTGCGAGATTTTGGTCGCCGCTATGATGCCTCGCCGGTGAAAGTTGGCCGTTTCAGCATCAAGGACAGCCACTTCATCGGCAACCACCTCAACGTGGCCGAGACGCTGATCCATTCTTCCAATACGACAACTGCACGGATCGCCGACGAGTTGGGGGCAGAGCGCCTGCGCCGCACGATGATCGACCTTGGCATGAACGAGCGGCCCTATATCGAATTGCCGGCAAAGGGTTTCCCGATCTGGCCGGGCGATGACTGGCCGCGCCTGCGCAACATGACTGTCAGCTATGGCCACGGCATTGCGGTGACACCGCTGCACCTCGCCAGCGCCTATGCTGCGATGGTAAATGGCGGTGTCTGGCGCCCTGCGACAATGCACAAGCTCGCGCCGGGCAAGGCACCCAAGGGCCGCCGTGTGTTCAAGGCATCGACTTCTTCACGGATGCGCCAGTTGCTCCGCATGATCGCAGTGTACGGCACCGGCCGCAACGCAGACGCACCCGGGTTCCGGGTCGGCGGCAAGACCGGCAGCGCGGAAAAGCCGGGTGCGGGCGGGTATCGCCGCAGCTCTCTGGTTTCGACCTTCGCCGCCGCCTTCCCGATGGACAAGCCGCGCTATGTCGTGATCGCGATGCTGGATGAACCAAAAGGCACCGCCGCAAGTTCGTTCCAGCGCACCGCCGCATGGAACGCCGCGCCGATCGTCGGCAAGCTGGTCCCGCGTATCGGGCCGATCCTCGGCGTGCGGCCCGACACCACGCGCGATATCGATATCAGCGACCTCAAACCCCTGATCGCGAAGGCTGACTGATGCGCCTGACAAAGATCGCCCAAGCCGCCGGAATCGAGTGCCCAGAGGGCGCTGAAATCAACGTCACCGGCTTCGCCATCGATAACCGCAAGGTCGCGCCGGGCACTGTGTTTGGCGCGTTCCAGGGTTCGCAGGTCAACGGCGAAGATTTCATTCCCGCCGCGGTCGAGGCAGGCGCAGTTGCCGTTGTCGCCAGGCCCGAAGCACGCGTGGAGGGCGCGGTCCACATTGCTGACCCTGAACCCCGGCGGGTATTCGCACGGCTGGCGGCACAATTCTTCCAGCCGGTGCCTGAAACAATCGTTGCGGTCACCGGCACCAACGGCAAGACTTCGACCGCCGAAATGACCCGCCAGATCTGGCGCATGTGCGGCCACCGCGCGGCATCAATCGGTACTTTGGGCGTAACAACCCCGGATGGTTCGGTTTCGACCGGACTGACTACTCCCGATATCGTCACTTTCCATTCGAACATGAGCGGACTGGCGCGTGAGGGCGTTACCCATGTTGCATTCGAAGCTTCGAGCCACGGGCTGTCCCAGTACCGCAACGAAGGCCTCCCGGTTGTGGCGGCCGGTTTTACAAATTTCAGCCGCGATCACCTCGATTATCATGCCGATATGGAGGATTACTTCGCGGCCAAGATGCGGCTTTTCGATGAAGTCGTGAATGACGATGCAACGATCGTAGTCTGGACGGGTACTGGCGAGTGGACCGAACGGGCTATCGAACACGCACAGCGGCGTAACCTGCGTGTGTTCACTGTGGGTGAGCAGGGGGCTAACGATCAAAACGGGATCCGCCTGCTCTCCCATACGCCGACCCAGCTGGGTCAGGAACTCGAGATCGAGCATGCGGGTCAGAAACGTACTATCAAACTTCCGCTGATCGGCGCCTACCAGTCTGCGAATGCGCTGGTCGCCGCAGGACTTGCGCTTGCAACGGGCGGCGATGCAGGAATGGTGTTCGATGCGGTGGGCCGCTTGCAACCGGTGCGCGGCAGGCTGGAACGAGCTTTGATTAGCCCGTCGGGGGCGCCCGTTTATGTCGATTATGCCCACACATCTGATGCGGTTGAATCTGCGATTGTCGCGCTTCGCCCCCATGTGACCGGACGCCTGATTACTGTTTTCGGTGCGGGCGGCGACCGTGACCAGGGCAAACGCGGGCCAATGGGCGAAGTTGCCGCGCGCCTGTCCGACGAAATTATCGTGACCGACGACAATCCGCGCGGTGAAGATCCGGCCGCCATCCGTGCAGCAGTGCTTGCCGGTGCCAATGGCAAGGGGCGCGAGATCGGCGACCGCCGAGAAGCGATTGAATGCGCAATGGAAATGTCGGGCAAAAACGACATCATCCTGATCGCCGGCAAGGGTCATGAGAAGGGCCAGATCATCGGCTCGGGAGAGAATACACGCGTGTTGCCATTCGACGATGTCGAGGTGGCACGCGAATGCGGCGTGAAGCTGGGCAAGGAAGCATGGGGAACCGAAGAATGAGTGCATTGAGCAACCGCCACCCTGCGCTGCGCGCATGGCCTGTTCGCAAACGCGATGCCATCGGTCTGGCATTGTGGGATGCGGCCAGCATTGCTGCGGCGACCGGCGGTACAGCCAGCTGCGATTTCCAGATTTCCGGCGTCGAAATCGATTCCCGCGATGTGCGTTCCGGGGACCTTTTCTTCGCGCTCAAAGGCGAAGCGACCGATGGGCACAAATTTCTCGACAAAGCATTTGCGAACGGTGCAACCGCAGCCGTTGTCGATCATCCGATTGAACAGCCGCACATCCTCGTGCCCGACACCAACGAAGCGCTGGAATTGCTGGCAGCCGCGGCCCGCGAACGCAGCACGGCGGTTCGTATCGGGGTAACCGGATCAGTCGGCAAAACGGGTGTGAAAGAGGCAATCTTTGCCGGTCTGGACCGCGCAAGCCACGGCGCAACGCATCGTTCCGTCCGCAGTTACAACAACCATGTCGGCGTGCCGCTCAGCCTCGTCAGAATGCCTGCGCGGAGCAAGTTCGGCGTGTTTGAAATGGGCATGAACCACGCTGGCGAAATTTCAGGCCTGACCAATCAGGTGAAGCCGCACGTGGCGGTGATCACCACGATTGCGCCGGCCCACATCGAAAACCTCGGCAGTATCGAAGCCATCGCAGATTCCAAGGCAGAGATTTTCGAAGGTATTGTGCCTGGTGGAACCGCAGTGATCCCGGCTGACAGCCCGCAATTCGAACAATTGAAAGCGGCCGCGGCGAAACACGGCGTAAACATCGTGTCGTTCGGCCGCGCGCGCCATGCCGATGTGCGTCTGCTCGATGCGATTCCATCTGCCAATGGCGGTTCGCTGGTCACGGCGGACCTCGGCGCGACGCGGCTGTGTTTTTCGGTCGCGGAGCCGGGCGACCACTGGATCAGCAATGCGCTGGCGGTCATGGCCGCTGTGCGCGCCGCTGGCGGCGATCTGGGGTCCGCCGGACTGGCGCTGGCGGAGATGGGCGGCCTGAAAGGGCGGGGCGCACGCCACCAGATCACCGCAATCAGCGGCAAGGCATTGCTGATCGACGAAAGTTACAACGCCAATCCGGCATCAATGCGCGCAACCTTGCGCCAATTGGGCCAGACGCCAGCAACGCGCCGCGTTGCGGTGCTTGGTTCTATGAAGGAACTGGGTGATTTTGCTCCCCGTTTTCATGCCCAGCTGGCCGAACCGTTGGCCGAGGCGAATGTCGATTTTGCCATATTGGTTGGTGAAGAGATGAAAGCCCTCGTCAGGGACTTGGGGAAAGGCGCTGCGGATGCGCTTGCAGGGGGACTCAGCTTCGCGCATTGCGAAGGTCCTGCAGAGGCCATTTCGGCGCTTGAAGAATTCGGAATCACGTCGGGGGACGCGATCCTGGTCAAAGGCTCCAACTCAGTTGGTCTGGGCAGGGTGGTCGCGCATTTCACGGCCAGGAACTAGAACGTGGGGGGCGGGAAGCCTTAATGCTCTATTTGATCGCCGAGTGGCTGAATTTCGAGGGAATTTTCAACCTCATCCGTTACCAGACCTTCCGGTCCGGGGCGACGCTGATGACCGCGCTGGTGATCGGCCTGATCATCGGCCCCCGTTTCATCAACATGCTGCGTGTCCGCCAGGGCAAAGGGCAACCAATCCGCGAAGATGGGCCGCAAACCCATCTGGCAAAGGTTGGCACGCCAACGATGGGCGGCCTGATGATCCTGATCTCGCTGACATTTTCGATGATCATGTGGATGGATTTGCGAAACCCGTTTGTCTGGGCCTGTCTGGCCGTGACGGTGGGATTTGGCCTGATCGGTTTCCTTGACGATTACGACAAAGTCACCAAGGCAAGTCACAAGGGTGTGTCAGGCAAGGTTCGCCTGCTGATGGAATTCGCCGTGGCCGGTGTCGCATCCTACCTGATCGTCAGTCAGATAAACACCAACCTCTACGTCCCGTTCGTGTCGGACGTATCGATCCCGCTTGGCCCATTCTATTATGTTTTTGCCGCCGTCGTAATTGTCGGGGCGGGTAACGCGGTGAACCTCACCGACGGGCTGGATGGTCTTGCGACCATGCCGGTAATCATCGCCTCAGGCACCTTCGCGATCATCGCCTATCTTGTGGGCCGCGTGGATTATTCCGCCTATCTCGGCATTCCCCATGTTCCGGGGGCAGGCGAGCTTGCGATCCTGTGTGCTGCGATCATGGGTGCCGGCCTCGCTTTCCTGTGGTTCAACGCGCCCCCTGCCGCTGTGTTCATGGGCGATACCGGCAGTCTTGCTCTGGGCGGGGCGCTGGGCGCGATTGCCGTGGCATCGCATCACGAGATTGTGCTGGCGATTGTCGGCGGCCTGTTCGTGATGGAGGCACTGTCGGTCATCATCCAGGTTTTCTGGTTCAAGCGCACCGGCAAACGGATCTTCCGCATGGCGCCGATCCACCATCATTTCGAACAAAAAGGCTGGGCTGAATCGACGGTGGTGATCCGGTTCTGGATTGTGTCGATCGTGCTCGCACTGATGGGGCTGGCAACGCTCAAGCTCAGATGATCACCAGCCCCGCCTTTTCCGGCAAACGCTATGCCATCCTCGGTCTCGCCAGATCAGGTCTCGCCGCGGCGGAAGCATTGCTTGCCAGCGGGGCGGACGTCGTCGCTTGGGACCGGCAGGATGTGGCCCGAGAAAAGCTGGAAGGGCGCGCGCGTCTGGCTGACCCGTTGGAGATTGACCTGAGCGGATTTGCCGCCGTGATCGTGTCGCCCGGTGTTCCGCTCAACACCCATCCGATCGTAGGGTATGCTGCGCGTTTCGGCGTTCCGGTGATCGGCGATATCGAATTGTTCGCGCAGGCCCGTTCTGCGCTGCCGCCGCACAAGGTGGTGGGCATTACCGGCACCAACGGCAAATCGACCACCACCGCGCTGGTGCATCACATTCTCAAATCTGCCGGCGTGCCCACCCTGATGGGCGGCAATATCGGCATTCCGATCATGGAACAGGAGCCGCTGCCCGAAGGCGGTGTCTATGTGCTGGAACTGTCCAGCTATCAGATCGACCTGACAGTCAGTCTAGATTGCGAAATTGCGGTGCTGCTTAACATAACCCCCGACCATCTCGACCGGTATGACGGATTTGCGGCCTATGCGGCGAGCAAGGCACGTCTGTTCGCGATGCAGTCCGGCGGGCATATTTCGTTCCTTGGTTCCCACATCCCGCCCGAGTTGCGCGTTGCGTCCCCGACCAATCCGATCCCGGCGATCGATGGTGAAAGACAGGTGCGGTGGCCGTCGCTGCAAGGGCCGCACAATGCGGAAAATGCATCTGCTGCAATCCAGGTTTGCATGGAACTCGATCTCACTCCGGATGAGATCGAACGCGGTTTGCAGTCCTTTAGGGGCCTGCCGCACCGGATGGAATTCGTGACGGAGCATGACGGGGTGCTGTTCATCAACGACAGCAAGGCAACCAATGCCGATTCCGCTGCACCCGCTCTCGCTGCCTATCCGCCCAATCCCGCGCCAAGGCTCCACTGGATTGTCGGCGGGTTGCCCAAGGAAGATGGATTGGGCGCGTGCGAACAGCATCTGGGCAACGTCAAGACAGCCTACACAATCGGCGAGGCCGGCCCCCGTTTCGCAGAGCTTCTGGAAGGGACGGTACCCGTCCAACGCTGCGAATTGCTGTGCGAAGCAGTCGGGCGCGCCGTCGTGAATGCGGTGCCCGGCGATGTCATCCTGCTATCCCCGGCCTGTGCCAGCTTCGACCAGTTTCGTGATTACGAAAAGCGCGGCGAACACTTCCGCCAGATCGTTAGGACACTGACCGAACAAGACCCGGACGGTGCCGCAGATAGTGACCGCAGGCCTGAAGCATGAGCGCCAGCCAGCCCTATATCCCGCGTGCCGGCGAACGTGCACCTGCGACCGAGAAGTTTCGCGGATCACGAAGCGCGGAGTTGAAGATCTGGTGGCGCGAAGTCGACCGGGTCCTGCTGTTTCTGATTCTGCTGCTGATGGCAATCGGCACAGCCGCTGTTGCTGCAGCATCGCCGGCCAGTGCGCGCCGGCTGTCCACGGCATCAGTGCAGTTGCCGGATCTCTATTTTTACTGGGCGCATCTGCGCTGGCAGTTCCTCGGCGTGATCACGTTGATCGGCGCATCCATGTTGTCGCGCGACAACGCACGCAGGGTCGGGATCGTTCTGGCAGCGGCAATGCTGGGTTTCCTCGTACTGGTGCCGATGATCGGCCATGAAGTGAACGGAGCGAAGCGCTGGATCAATCTGGGTATGAGGTTCCAGCCATCGGAATTTCTCAAGCCTGGCTTTGCGATTGCGCTGGCGTGGATCCTGTCGTGGCGGCTGCGTGATCCGCATTTGCCGGTGCTGGCAATCGTCACCGCAATCATGGGTGTTGTTGGGCTCCTGCTGATGTTGCAGCCTAATCTGGGTGCGACGCTGCTGTTTGGCGGTGTGTGGTTCGTTCTGGTGTTGCTGTCGGGCGTCTCGGTCCAACGTATCGGGATGCTGATCGGCGGCGGTATCGCGGGCCTGGTCGCGGTGTATTTCCTGTATGAAAACGGCCGCAACCGGATCGACGCATTCCTTGGCGGGGGTACGGCATTCGATCAGGTCGACCTTGCCCAACGCACCTTGCTGGCAGGCGGCTGGACCGGAAGCGGGCTATGGCTGGGCATTCGCAAGCTGAACCTGCCCGAGGCGCATACAGACTACATTTTCTCCGTCATCGGCGAGGAATTCGGTCTGCTTATGTGCGCTGTCATCGTCGTGATGTATCTGGCGATCATCGCCCGCGTGTTGGTTCGTCTGGCTGATGAAGACAATCTGTTCACACTGCTGGCCGGTGCCGGTCTGGTGACACAGATTGGCGGTCAGGCGTTCATCAACATCCTCGTCAATCTGCAGCTTTTTCCATCGAAAGGCATGACCTTGCCGCTTGTATCCTATGGCGGTTCTTCGACCATCGCTGTATGTCTTGCCGCCGGGCTATTGCTGGCCATCACGCGGCGAAATCCGTTTCTCACGCGTGAGACACCCGGATTGCGCAAGGTGCCCCCGTTCAAGAAATTCGGGGCGATGCGAAAAACGAACGAAGGAAAACGCTCATGAGCGGCGCGAACCGCCATTTTGTCCTGGCTGCCGGTGGTACCGGCGGGCATCTGATCCCGGCCTTTGCGCTGGCGATTGAGCTTGACCGGCGCGGCCACCATGTTGCGCTGATCACTGATGAGCGCGGCGCGGCGATCCCGGGCAAGCCTGAATTTTTGCCAGCGCATGTCCTGCCTGCCGGCCGGTTTGGAAAGAACCCGCTCAAATGGTTCAAGGGCATCAAGGCTGTGCTGGAAGGGCGCAAGATGTCACTGCGCCTGTTCGAAACTTTCGAGCCCAGCGCCGTAATCGGTTTCGGCGGATACCCGGCACTGCCTGCGCTGCTGGCGGCGACTTCGGCTGAAATACCCAGCCTGGTGCACGAACAGAACGCCGTGCTTGGCAGGGTAAACCGGTTGTTGGCCAGCCGGGTTGAAGCAATCGCCACTGCCTATCCGGAAATCAAACGGCTTAAGCCAAAACACGCCGAGAAAACGCATCTGGTTGGCAACCCGGTACGGGCCGAAGTCATGCAATTGCGCGATGATCCGTTTCCTCCGTTTACGGATGAAGGGCTGCTGCGCGTGCTTGTCACTGGCGGCAGTCAGGGTGCCAGCGTGCTTTCAGAAGTGGTGCCGGACGGGCTCGCCATGTTGCAGCCTGCTCTGCGTGCGCGCCTGCAGGTGACGCAGCAATGCCGCCCGGAAGATATTGATGCCGTGCGTGAGCGGTATCGCAGCCACGACATTCCGGCAGAACTCGGCACATATTTCGAGGACATGGCATCGCGGCTGGCCGACGCGCATCTATTTATTGGCCGTGCTGGCGCATCTACCATCGCGGAACTGACTGCGGTTGGCCGTCCGGCCATCCTGATCCCGCTGCCGATTGCAACCGATGACCATCAGGCAGCAAATACGCGCGAGTTGACCCAAAGCGGCGGTGCGCGTTCGATCCGTCAGCATAATTTTACCGGCAAGGAACTCGCGCGCCAGATACAGGCTTTGGCGCAGCGTCCCGATACACTTTCAACGGCGGCGCATGCGGCTTGGAATTGCGGGCGTCCCAACGCGGTGCGGGACCTTGCCGATCTGGTCGAGAGTTTTGGCGGCAGCGAACTGATGGACGTTATCCGGGTTGGCGCGAACAACGCCCGCGGCGCATCGCAGGAAGCAAGGCCGGCGCATGGCGCGGCAAGGGATGATGCATCATGAAGGGCGTAGGCACTGATATCGGGGTGATCCATTTCGTCGGCATCGGCGGGATCGGGATGTCCGGCATTGCGGAAGTGATGCACAATCTCGGCTATACTGTGCAGGGCAGTGACCTGTCTGAAAGCCCGAGCGTCCTGCGCCTGCGGGAGCGCGGAATTTCGGTCAAGATCGGACACGAGAAGGAAAACGTTGAAGGTGCAGCCGTCGTCGTGATCTCTACCGCCGTGAAGCGGACCAACCCCGAAGTCGCGCACGCTCTGGAAAACCGTATCCCCGTGGTTCGCCGCGCTGAAATGCTCGCTGAACTGATGCGGCTGAAAAGCACGGTCGCGGTTGCCGGCACGCATGGCAAAACTACGACGACCAGCATGATCGCTGCACTTCTGGATGCGGGCGGGGTTGATCCCACCGTCATCAATGGCGGCATTATCGAGCAATACGGCTCCAACGCGCGCATGGGCGACAGCGACTGGATGGTGGTTGAGGCCGATGAAAGCGACGGCAGCTTCTTGCGCCTTGACGGTACGATTGCGGTTGTAACCAACATCGATCCTGAACACCTCGATCACTACGGCGATTTCGACGGGGTGAAAGATGCCTTTGTGGAATTCATTCACAACGTCCCGTTCTACGGCGCTGCCATTCTGTGCATCGATCATCCTGAAGTGCAGGCGGTGATCGGCAAGGTACGCGACCGCCGTGTAGTGACCTATGGGTTCTCGCTGCAGGCAGACATTTGCGGTGTGAATGTCCAGCCTGTGGAAGGCGGCAACAAATTCGACGTGGTCGTCCGCCAGCGCGGCGAAGAAGATCGCCGTATCGAAGGCGTCAAGCTGCCGATGCCAGGCCGCCACAACGTTCAGAACGCTCTCGCCGCGATTGCTGTTGCGATCGAGATGGGTTGTTCTGACGAAGTGATCTGCAATGGCTTTGGTCAATTTGGCGGCGTGCGTCGGCGCTTTACCAAGGTCGGTACCGTCGGCGGGGCAAGCATCATCGACGATTATGCTCACCATCCGGTTGAAATCCGTGCTGTACTTTCGGCTGCGCAGGAAAGCGTATCGGCTGTCGGGAACGGGCGTGTATTCGCGGTCATGCAACCGCACCGTTATTCGCGCCTCAATGATCTGATGGATGATTTCCAGACCTGCTTCAACGATGCGGACCAGGTGTATGTGACTCCGGTATACGAGGCGGGCGAAGACCCGATCGAAGGTGTCAGTTCGGACGCATTGGTAGAAGGGCTGAAGTCGCGCGGCCACCGTTCAGCAGCGACAATCAGCGACCAGCAAGCGCTGGCAAAAACCCTTGCCGACCAAATCGTTGAAGGCGATCTGGTCGTGTGCCTTGGCGCAGGTGACATCACGAAATGGGCAGCCGGGCTGGCCGATGCGATTGCTGAAGAACGGACTGCGGCGTGAGCGGCCATCAACCAAACGACTGGTTTATGAACGACACAGGATCGGCACCCGCATCCGAGGTTGATGGTGCGGTTTCGACGCCTGTTCCAATCGAGAACATCCGCGGCAAGCTGACCGCCGATGCGCCGCTCGCCAAGCTGGTCTGGTTCAAGGCCGGGGGCAATGCGGACTGGTTGTTCGAACCAGCGGACCGGGCGGATCTGGTCGATTTCCTTGAACGGCTGGGCGGACAACTTCCGGTGATGGCGCTCGGCCTTGGGTCCAACATGATCATCCGCGATGGCGGCGTGCCGGGCGTGGTCGTGAAACTGGGCAAGCCGTTCGCACAGGTCGAAACGGATGAAAATTGTGTTGTCACATGTGGCGGCGGTGCTCACGGAATTCTCGTCTCCTCCACCGCGCGCGATGCTGGCATTGCCGGCCTTGAATTTCTTCGCGGGATTCCAGGGACGGTTGGCGGCTTCGTACGAATGAACGGCGGCGCATATGGCCGCGAGGTTTCAGACGTGCTGATCGATTGTGAAGTGATCTTGCCGAGCGGGGACTGCATCGTCTTGCCGGCAGCCGATCTCGAATACACATATCGCCATTCCGCGATACCCGATGGGGCGGTGGTCGTTCAGGCCCGGTTTCAGGGTACGCCGGGCGTTCCGGAAGAAATCGGTGCGGAGATGGACCGGATTGCCGAAGCGCGCGAAAACTCGCAGCCGCTACGGACCAAGACCGGCGGTTCCACTTTCAAGAACCCGGAAGGCCGAAAGGCCTGGCAGCTGGTCGATGATGCCGGTTGTCGGGGGCTCAAAATGGGCGGCGCGCAAGTGAGCGAGAAACACACCAATTTCCTGATCAACACCGGCGATGCGACAAGCGCAGATATCGAAGGGCTGGGGGAAGAAGTGAAGCGCCGCGTCTATGAAAACTCCGGCGTCCAGCTGGAATGGGAAATTCAAAGGGTTGGCCGGCCATGAATGCGAAGCGCAAACTGCATATCGCGGTTCTGATGGGCGGATGGGCTAACGAACGGCCCGTCTCCCTGATGAGCGGCAAAGGCGTGGCTGACGCGCTGGAAAGCCGCGGACACAAAGTGACCCGGATCGATATGGACCGGCAGGTTGCCGCCCGAATTGCCCAAGCTGCGCCCGACATCGTTTTCAACGCTCTGCACGGGGTGCCGGGCGAAGACGGAACGGTGCAGGGCATGCTCGATCTGATGGGCGTGCCATACACTCACTCTGGCCTCGCCACCTCTGTCATCGCAATCGACAAGGAACTGACTAAGCAAGCGCTTGTCCCGGCGGGTATTCCGATGCCGGGTGGGCGGATCGTGCAAACTGCGGAGCTTTACGAGAAGGACCCGTTGCCGCGTCCATACGTGCTCAAACCCGTGAACGAGGGATCGTCGGTCGGGGTGGCGATCGTCACCGATGAAAGCAATTACGGCAATCCGATTCAAAGAGATGCCAAAGGGCCGTGGCAACAGTTTGACCACCTTTTGGCAGAGCCTTTCATAAAGGGGCGCGAGCTTACCACAGCCGTTATCGACGGCGAAGGTGGCCCACGCGCCCTGACGGTGACAGAACTGGTTCCGAAATCCGGCTTTTACGATTTCGACGCGAAATACACTGACGGCATGACCGATCATATCTGCCCCGCTGAAATTCCCGACAACATCGCGCAATTGTGCTGCGAATATGCGGTCAGGGCGCACAAGGTCTTGGGCTGCAAAGGTACGAGCCGAACTGACTTCCGCTGGGATGACGAACTGGGCGAAGACGGCCTGTTCGTGCTGGAAACGAATACACAGCCGGGGATGACTCCGCTCAGCCTCGTGCCTGAACAGGCAAAATATTGCGGTATGGAGTACGCGGATCTCGTCGAAACAATCGTCAAGGAAGCGCTTCGCAGCGCGGCAAGTGGTGCGGATCAGCAAGGAGGGGCAGATGGCAACGGTTAAACGCAAAGGGCAGGGCGTGCGCCGCTCCGCCGCAGCCAAGAGCCGCGCCAACACCGCTCGGCGGGCAAAGGCGAAAACCGGCTCGTTCATGGATTCGGCAATGGCTGTGCTGCCATTCACCGAAGAACAGCTGACGCGTTTCTTCCTGGCGATGATCCTCGGTGCAGCAGCGGCGCTGGCATGGTTCGTGGCTAGTCTGGCCGGCGTGCCGGCCATGGCACAGCAACAGATTGCCGGGCTGGCATCCGACGCCGGTTTCGAAGTGCGCCATGTTCGCGTGAGCGGCGTCGACCGGATGAACGAACTGAAGGTCTACGAGAAAGTCTTGGGCGAACGCGACAGGCCGATGCCGCTGGTCGAACTCGATACGCTGCGCGACGAATTGCTCGAACTGAGCTGGGTCCAGGACGCGCGCGTTTCGCGCCAACTGCCCGACACGCTCGTCGTAAACATCGTTGAACGCACACCCCATGCGGTTCTCAGGAAACCGGGCAGGATGGTGCTTATCGATCCAACCGGGGCGGAACTCGAACCGATCACTCAGGCAAATGCACGCGGGATGCTGGTTATCGCCGGGCCCGGTGCCAGGCAGCAGGTCGCTCAGCTAACGGATTTGCTTGATGCCGCACCGGCGCTGAAGCCGCAGGTTGCGCAAGCCGAATGGATCGGCAATCGCCGCTGGAATCTCACCTTCAGCACCGATCAGGTGCTGGCCTTGCCGCAGGGCGAGAAGGAAGCGGCCACCGCGTTGATTTCCTTCGCAAGGCTCGACGGGGTGAACCGCCTCCTCGGCGGAAAGGTTGCGACATTCGACATGCGCGCGCCTGAGCGAATTTACATGCGTATTCCGGGCCGCGCGCAGGAAAGCCTTGAAACCGGAAGCGGCAGCTGATGGCTCTACCCCGCATTTCCAAAGTCTACGGCGCAGTAAATGTCGGCAGTTTCCGCATCTCTGCCATGATCATGGGCATTTCGGAGACCGGAGAGATGATCGTGCTGGGCTCGGGCCACCGTGCCAGCCAAGGCATAAAGCGCGGCTATATCACCGATATGGCCGCCGCAACCTATGCCATCCGTGATGCTGTAGAGCGGGCAGAAAAGAACGCCGGGACCAGCGTGTCCAGCGTCTGGATCGGCTGTGCAGGCGCGGGACTCGCCAGCCAGATTGCCAAGGTGGAAATCGATATTGGCGGCCGCCGGATCGAAGAAGAGGATATCGAGCAATTGCTCGTAACCGCACGCGATTCCATCGAGCCTGACGGCCGCATGGTGCTACACGCGCAGCCGGCGCATTACACACTCGACGGCGCACACGGGGTTGCCAATCCAAAGAACCTTCATGCCGAACGCCTTGGCGTGGATATTCACGTGATGCTTGCCGACGGCGCGCCAGTCCGCAACCTGATCGAAGCGGTGCAGAACGCGCACCTGGACGTCGAAGCGGTGGTTGCGGCGCCAATCGCGGCTGGCCATGCCTGTCTTAGCCCCGAGGAACGGGAGTTGGGCACGGCGCTGGTCGAAATCGGCGGTGATGTGACCAATGTGTCTGTCTATGCTGGCGGGATGCTGCTGGGATTGAAAGCCATTCCGCTTGGCTCGGCTGATATCACCGATGCCGTTGCATCAGCCTTTGGCATCCGCCGTTTCCAGGCCGAGCGGCTGAAATGCGTTTCCGGCTCTGCAATCGCCAGCCCTAGCGACCACCGCGAAATGATCCCCGTTGATGGGCCGGGCGACAGTTCCGCAGGCACAACCGCTCGTGGCGCTGATGACAAGAACCGCATTCCGCGCGCCGAACTCGTTTCCGTCGTGACAGAGCAGCTCTCGCGCCTGACCGACGAAATCGGCAAGGCTTTGAAGGAGATGGGTTTCTCCGGCGCGCGCGGCAATCAGGTTGTTCTGACCGGCGGTGGCGCTGAACTTGCAGGCATCGCAGAATTTGCACAAGGCGCGCTTGGCCGCCCTGTCAGGGTGGGTAAGGCCCCATCGCTGCGCGGCCTGCCCGAGGCCCATGCGACACCGGGATTTGCAACCCTGTCGGGGCTTTGCCTCTATGCGGCAGACGATCCGGTGGACATCCGCTCGATCGAGCCTGGCTACCAGGAAACCGTGAAAGCTTCGGGCGCAGCGATGTTCGGAAGGATATTTCGCGCGGTTAAAGAGTATTTCTGAGTGGAACTCCGTGCGTTAACCACTGTGGATAAGAGGATTTACCCTTTGCAGGGTTGATTCGCTTTGTGGCAAAACGAATGTGACTATCAAATTATGCGACCAATCCCTTGGAGGGGTATAAAATGAGCATTAATATCGGCCCACCGGCATCCGACGAACTTCGCCCGAAGATTACCGTTATCGGTGTCGGCGGAGCGGGCGGCAACGCGATCGCCAACATGATTGCGGCTGAAATCGAAGGCGTCGAATTTATCGTCGCCAACACCGACGCGCAGGCGCTCAATACAGCAGTTGCGGACACCCGCATCCAGCTTGGCCCTGAAATCACCGGCGGCCTTGGTGCTGGCGCCCGTCCCGAAGTGGGCAAGGCAGCCGCAGAAGAAACGGTCGCGGAAATCGAAGACGCGCTCGACGGTGTGAACATGTGCTTCATCGCAGCCGGTATGGGCGGCGGTACAGGCACGGGTGCTGCTGCGGTCATCGCAGAAGCGGCGCGGCGCAAGGGTGTTCTGACAGTTGGCGTGGTCACCAAACCATTCCTGTTCGAAGGTACGCGCCGGATGCGTGCAGCCGAAGCAGGCATTGCCGAACTGCAGCGCCATGTCGACACGCTGATCGTTATTCCGAACCAGAACCTGTTCCTGATCGCCAAGGCTGAAACCACTTTCAAGGAAGCGTTCCAGCTAGCCGACGAAGTGCTTCAGCAGGGTGTGCGTTCGATTACCGACCTGATGGTCATGCCGGGCCTGATCAACCTCGACTTTGCCGATGTTAAGTCGGTTATGGAAGAAATGGGCAAGGCAATGATGGGCACCGGCGAGGGCGAGGGCGAAAATCGCGCTCTCGAAGCTGCTGAACGTGCGATCGCGAACCCGCTGCTCGACGGTGTGTCTATGCAGGGCGCGAAGGGTGTGATCATCTCGATCATCGGCGGTGAAGACATGAAGCTGCTGGAAGTCGACGAAGCGGCGAACCACATTCGTGAGCTGGTGGACGAAGACGCGAACATCATCTGGGGTTCGGCCTTCAATCCCGATCTTGACGGGAAGATCCGTGTTTCGGTCGTTGCGACGGGTATCGAGCCCGGCGCCGGTCAGGTTGACGGTGGCGGGGATACCCATTCGCTCTCCCTGGGTGGATCGCGTGCGCCAAAGCGTCCGGCACTTGAACTGCCCGCCGAAGATGAATTCGAAGAAGAGTTCGCAGAGGAACCCTCCGCTGTTCCCGCTGGTCTTGCCGGAATGTCTTTCGACGACGACGATTTCGAGGAAGAGGGCGAGGATGACGGCGATGTCGACGGCATCGTTGACCCGCTTGCCGGGATGCGGAACGAGATTGCTGATCCGTTCGATGCGGATGAAGAGTCTTCCCTGCCGGAACCTGCGGATGATACCGCTCTGACCTCACCTGGTGAGCAAGAGGGCTATGCTTCTGCCAGTGACGACGATTGGGATGAAATCTCCGAAGCAGGCAGCGATGACGATGCGCTGGACCTGACCGCCGAGGTTGAAACTGACGAGAGCACCGACGCCGGTTCGCAGCAGGACGAACTCCTTCTCAACGCCGACAAGCTGGCTGAAGAAGATCAACCGCTGGAGGTCAAGACCGGTCGCAGGCGCGGTCTGGTTTCTGGATCGGGCGAGGGCGGCAGTGGCGGCGGATCGGGTGCGGGCAGCACTCTGTTCGAGCGTATGGCCAATCTGTCGCGCGGCTCGGGTTCTGACAGCAATGCAGAAGACGAGGATGAGGACGGCGAGGATGAAGGCGGTTCGTCGCTCAACATTCCCCGTTTCCTCGGGCGTCAGAACAACCAGTAATCTACGAAGCAACGTTCCGCTCGGGTTCATGCGGCTATGCTATTGCCGGTGACCCGATGCGGAATATGCGAAAGGTAGATTGGATTTTGGCGTTGGCCGAAACTGGAACCATGCAGCAAGGTTTGACGGCACGGAAACCGCTTCGCGCGGCATTGTTCGGATGTTTGATGGCGTCTGCTGCGCCTCTGTCCGCGCAGCCGGCGCAGGATGCGGTATCGCAAGCCGTCGTGCAGCCATTGCCCCCCAAAAGTGCGACTGACCTGAGCGAGGCGCTGCAAAGGCTGGCCAGGAATTCACGCGATGTCGATGCGCTGATTGATGCAGGCAATGCCTCATTGGCGGTTGGCGATGTGGATGCTGCCATTGGCTTTTTCGGACGTGCGGACGAGCTTTCGCCAGTCAATGCGCGTATCAAGGTCGGGCTGGCAGGCGCATTTGTCCGCCGCGAGCGCCCCTTGGAAGCCCTGCGGCTGTTCGACGAAGCAGAGCAGGCCGGCGCTGCAACAGGTGCCTTGGCCGGTGACCGCGGGCTGGCCTACGATCTGGTCGGCGACAATGCTGCGGCACAAAGTTTCTATCAGCAGGCAATGGCCCGCAAAGATGACGACGAAACACGCCGCCGCCTAGCTCTGAGCCACGCGATCGCCGGAAACCGCAGCGAATTCGAGAAGGTGCTTTATCCACTCCTCGAAAAACAGGACTTTGCCGCTTACCGGACCCGTGCGTTCGGCATGGCAATTCTGGGCGAAGATACGGAAGCGGTTGCCATCGCAGAAGCAGTGATGCCGCGCGACCTGTCGGCCCGGATTGCGCCTTATCTGCGCTACATGCCGCGCCTGACGAAGGCTCAGCAGGCTGCAGCTGCCAATCTGGGTATTTTTCCGCGTGCAGCGCAGATCGGCCGCGACGATCCCCGAATCGCCGAATATGCCGGGCGATCTTCTGCAGCGAGCAATGCCGATGCGCGCCTTGCGCCGCAGGGCGAGCCGCTTGGCCGGCGGGTTGCCAGTGCAGCGACAGACACAAAGAGCCCACGGCGCCGTCCCGATCGCGGCAGAAGTGCAGTTCCGCCTGAGCCTGCTCCGGTTACGGCACAGCCAGACACACAGGCGACGCAGTCTGCAGACCTCGCCGCCAATAGTGGCTCCAAGCCCGTCACTGCTTCTGCGGAATTGCCCCAAATCGCAGTGCGGAACAGTGCTGATAACGTGCAGGTGCGGAATGAACTGCCTGCAGCGAACAGCACAATTGCAGCGCAGGTAGCCGCCGCACCGGCATCGGTACCACCGGCAAATATGCAGGCGGCCGCCCCCAGTTTCGATCTCGCTCAGGCGGGGGCCTCGCAATCGGGCGCGTCACCCGTGGTGGTCAGCACGATCGCAGCCAGCAATACGCCTGCGGAAACACCGCCGGACGACCCGGCCACCGTTGCCGAGGCGTTTGCGAATTTCAGCCTCGGGCCGTCTACAACGGCATCGCTGGGTGCAGGTGCGGTCGACATCACCACGATCAAACCCCCGCGCGAGGTGGCAAAGCCACCCGAGCCGAAAACGCCGGATCCGCCAAAACATCCTGAACGGTTCTGGGTCCAGGTCGCGACCGGAAAGAATGTGTCTGCATTGAAGTTCGACTGGCGGCGGATCAGCCGGTCGGCTCAAGGTGTTCTGGACGGCAAAAACCCGCACGTAACACCTTGGGGCCAATCAAATCGCCTGCTTGCAGGGCCATATGTCAGCCTGAAAGAGGCTCGCAACACCATGAATTCACTCAAGGAAAATGGTGTCGACAGCTTTACCTTCACCAGCCCCGAGGGGCAGGAAATTGATCAATTGAAGTGAATTTCTGGTGGTTCCGGCGCCGCTTTTGCACAAGCTTTGAACAGTCTAAGTGACTTCTCCCCAGCGCTTGTTCGGCATCGCATTGCAAGCTGCGCGCGTGATCTGCATCCCGTCAATCATGGTTTACGGATCCACCCGATGAGAGCGAGCGAGCAAAGCTTCACCGCGTCAGACGATGCTGCACCGGTCGATATGCTGGCGGCACTGTTCGAGGCGCGAGGCTGGCCTTTTTCTGCCACTTCCAAGGAAGAGCTTTCCGGAGAAATTCAGGGAAGCTGGGCGAAATTCCAGCTGCGTGCGATCTGGCGGCGGGAAGACAAGGTGCTGCAATTGCTGTGCCTGCCCGATGTCCGGGTTTCCAAGGAAAAACGGAGCGCCGCTTACGAGCTGCTCGCCAAGGTTAATGAGCAGATATGGATGGGCCATTTCGATATGTGGTCCAATGGCGGTGTGCTGGTTTACCGCAATGGCGCGATGCTGGGTGATGACGGGCTTCTTAGTCTTGATCAGGCTCAGGCGCTGGTGGAAACGGCGGTTGAGGAATGCGACCGCTTCTATCCGGCTTTCCAATTCGTCTTGTGGGGCGACAAGTCGCCAACCGAAGCTCTGGAAAGCGCATTGATCGATGCCGCCGGGGAGGCTTAGGCCTGTCAGCTGAGGCGTGCGCGGATTTTCAGTTGGCGGCTGTGTGTATGTCAGGAGCGATGCGATGGCGTTTCGGAGAATCCTAATAGTCGGTTTCGGCACGATGACCGGCGCAATGGTCGATGGCTGGCTTGCCGCTGGCAGTGATGCATCGCGGTTCGAGGTTTATCACCCTTCAAAAACCGAAGTCGCGCACGGGCTTACGGTCCACAACGCCTGGCCTGCGGACACGTATGACGCAGTCCTGCTGGGGGTAAAGCCGCAAATGCTGGACGATGTCGCCGCCGGGCTGGAGCCGCTGATCGGACCCGGTACTGTGCTCCTCTCGGTTCTCGGCGGAGTAACGATCGACACCTGCAAGACGCGGTTCCCAAGGGCGGCGGGCTGGGTCCGGTTCATGCCGAACCTTGCCTGTTCGATAGGCAAATCGCCCAACGCCCTGTTCGGGGCAGGACTGGACGCTGAAACCCGTCACGCGGTTACGCAGCTGGCCGAGGAAATCGGGACCGCTGAATGGCTCGAATCCGAAGACCAGTTCGATCTGGTCACCGCCCTTGCAGGGTCCGGACCGGGCTTTGTCTACCGTTTCATCGATGCGCTGGCGGCAGGGGCGACCAATCTTGGCCTGCCCGAGCAGCAGGCGCAGCGGCTTGCGCTGGCTATGGTGGAGGGTGCGAGTGCGCTTGCGGCCAGGTCGGAACATTCACCGGCGCAGCTGGCGAAACGTGTGGCGAGCCCGGGCGGAATGACACAAAAGGGGCTCGACGTGCTCGACGATGGCGGCGCGCTGGTGAACCTTTTGACCGACTGTTTGAGGGCCGCGCGTGACCGGGGAGCCGAAATGGCGAAGGGACCTGCCGCAAAAGGTTAATGCCGGGAAATGCTTTGCGTCCGGTTTCACTTGAAAAATGGTGCTTAAACACTGATATTGTCACCAGAGCCGGGGCCTATTGGGGATCCGGAAGAGGAGTTGAATCGTAATGGCTGATTGGAACGACACCCGGAACGAACGGACGGGTTTCGGCGCAGCACCCGGCATCAATGGCGAAGTCGCGAGCGGCGTCACATTCGACGAGGGTCTGCGCAAGCATATGCTCTCGATTTACAATTACATGACATCGGGCATTCTCCTGACCGGCGTTATTTCACTGCTGTTCGCCCGCTCGGGCATGGCAGCCGACATCATGCTCGGCGGCGGCCCGCTGGCATGGATCATCATTCTGTCGCCGCTGGCGATCGTTTTCGCGATGAGCTTCGGACGTAACAAGTTCAGCACGGCCACGCTTCAGGCGATGTTCTGGGGCTTTGCTGCGCTGATGGGTCTGTCGATGTCGACGATATTCCTGATGTACACAGCAAGCTCCATCGCGGTGACTTTCTTCGCGACGTCGGCGGCCTTCGCAGGGCTTAGCCTATTCGGATACACCACGAAGAAAGACATGTCCGGTATGGGCAGCTTCCTGATTATGGGTGTCGTCGGACTGATCGTGGCTATGCTGCTGAATATGTGGCTGCAGTCGCCGGGCCTGATGTACGCCATCAGCTTCATCGGTGTGCTGATCTTTGCTGGTCTGACCGCGTATGACACGCAGCGTCTGAAGTCGGAATATCTGGCGATCCGCCAAGCCGGTATGACCAACCCTGCGGTCGCGGCAGCTTACCCAATGGGCAAGCTCGTGATCCTCGGCGCGCTGACCCTGTATCTGGACTTCATCAACATGTTCCAGTTCCTGCTGAGCTTCCTCGGCAGCCAGGAATAGTCGCAAATAAGACTCACTTGAACGTGCCCGGAGTGCAATGTGCATTCCGGGCATTTTCTTTGTCTGCTTAAGGCGTTACGGTTGCTTCAGGTCAGCGTAATATTCGCTGTTCCATAGTATCAAGCGCGCTAAGGAGGGCCGCAGGAGCATGTTCGAAACGAACGCCGCAAAAATTCGTCTTGCCGGGGCCATGATGGGCCTGGCGTTGCTTGCCGGGTGTGTGACGCCGCCACCTCCGCCGCCTCCACCTCCGCCTCCGCCCCCTCCGGTCAAAGTCATTCCGCCGCGGCCATTGCCGCCGGGTGGTGCGACCCCGACGATGTATGTGCCTCCTCGCGGGCTCGACGGAATTCGCCGGACAGTGAACTACGGCATCACGACGCCGCAATCGGTTTGGAATTTGCGTTCTGCATTGAATGTTGCGGCGCTGAATTGTCTTGATCCGCGTTATGACGGGCTTGTCGATGCGTATTCGTCGCTGCTGACAACTCACAAGCGTCAACTTGCGCGGGTGAATGACCAGATCACGCAGGAATATCGGGCCGAATACGGCCGGGCCGAATATCGTGACGCATTCGACGGCTACATGACGCAGGTTTACAATTATTTCGCTCTGCCGCCTGCGCAGAGGCCATTTTGCGATACCGCGATGCAGATCGCCAGCGCTTCACTGATGGTGGAAGAAGGCGGGCTGGAACCGTTTGCGTTGGCCAACCTGCCGTTGATCGAGAGCGTGTTCGACAATTTCTACACTGAGCTTGAACAGTACCGCGTGAATGTCGCGGCATGGGATTCGCAATACGCGCCGGCATCGACGTTCGCTCCGTCTGCTGTTTTCGCACCTGCTCCGACTTTCGTTGCGGGTGACGGAACACAGACCAATACGGCGACCCCTGCTGCGAGTTCAGCCGGATTCGCGCCGGTCATTCGCAGCGTCGAAGTTGCTCCGTCGGACACCGGTGAAGAGCGGGTTTACACCGCAGCGCCTTACCCGGCGCAAGCGCAGCCAGTCGTTGTTGATGCCTTGCCCGGTGCGCAGGCGGCACCTGCGGTCGGTGCCGGTGGAACCGGAGCCGCTGCAAACGTACAAGGGCCGCTGGTCGGTGCTACGCTGGAAGCGGCTGCACCTGAAAGCGGCGCAATTCCTGGATTTACAATCACGGAGCAACCCTTGCCCGAACCATCGCAGGAGCCCGTTTTCATCAGCGAGCCGGTCGTTGAGCCGCTGCCTGACGAAGACGGTTAATCGGCTGGAGGCAGTGCCCCCGGTGTCTGCCATGGACATGAGGGCCGTCATAGCTGGCCAATAAGAGAGATTGGCCCTAAAGGCGCGTCATGCATTTCCTCGACCAAGCGAAGATATTTTTGAAATCCGGTGCCGGTGGCCCCGGAGCGGTTAGTTTTCGGCGTGAAAAATACGTCGAATACGGCGGACCCGACGGCGGCAATGGCGGCCGGGGCGGGGACATCGTGTTCGAAGCCGTGCAGGGCCTGAACACCCTTATCGACTTCCGCTATGCACAGCATTTCAAGGCGAAACGCGGCGGACACGGTATGGGCCGTGACCGCTACGGTGCCGGTGCCGACGACCTTGTAATCAAGGTACCGGTCGGCACGCAGATCCTGTCCGAAGACAAGGAAGAAATACTCGCCGATTTCACCGAAGTCGGGCAGCGCGTCGTATTCCTCGAAGGCGGAATGGGCGGACGCGGCAATGCGAGCTACAAAAGCTCCACAAACCGCGCGCCGCGCCAGCATCAGCCTGGTGAAGCGGGTGAAGAAATGTGGGTCTGGCTGCGGCTGAAACTGCTTGCCGATGTTGGCCTGCTCGGATTGCCGAACGCTGGCAAATCCACTTTCATCAACGCAGTTTCCAATGCGAAGGCGAAAGTCGGCGCCTATGCCTTTACCACTCTCGTGCCGAAACTGGGCGTGGTGCATCACAAAGGGCGCGAGTTCGTGATCGCGGATATTCCCGGCCTGATCGAAGGGGCTGCTGACGGGGCCGGTATCGGTGACCGTTTTCTTGGGCACATCGAACGCTGCCGCGTGCTGATCCACCTGGTCGATATTTCAGGCGACGATCCGGCGGCTGCGATGCAGACAGTTCAGGAAGAACTGGCTGCATACGGTGCAGGTCTTGAGAACAAGCCGCAATTGATCGCGCTGAACAAGCTCGATCTGGCCGACGCCGAACTGGCAGAAGGTTTTGCCAAGGAACTGATGGATGCTGGCGCGGACGAGGTTTTCGCTGTTTCCGGCGCAACTGGGCAGGGGATTGAACAATTGCTCGATGCGGTGCTCTCGTACCTGCCCGATCGGACGTCCACGGAAACCAATGCGGCCGAAGAAGAAAGCATTGATGAAGCCGAACCATGGTCACCCATCTGATTTCTTCGCCCGCTGGTCGGTAAGGCAGCTTCTCATCCGCGGGTCCTGCGGGTAAATGCCACGCTATGGCGATCGAACGGCTGGAACATCTGACCGACAAGGATATTTGTAGCACTCTGGTGCTCAAGATCGGTTCTGCGCTGCTCGTCGATGGTGACGGCAAACCAAAATCGGCGTGGCTGGCAGGGCTGGTCAACGAAATCTCGGAATTGCGGGCCGGTGGCCAGAACGTGGTGGTGGTCAGTTCGGGCGCGATCGCTCTGGGCGCTGCGCGGCTGGGTCTGCCAAAAGGCGGGCGCGGCAGTCTTGCCGATGCGCAGGCCGCGGCGTCGGTCGGGCAGATTGCGCTGGCCGGGTTGTGGTCGGGGCTGTTGGAGCAGCACGGTCTGACCGCGGCGCAAATGCTGGTAACGCTGGGCGATATGGAAGAGCGCCGCCGATATCTCAACGCATCGACCACGCTTTCACGCCTGCTGGAAGCTGGCATAGTGCCGGTCGTGAACGAAAACGACAGCGTGGCGACGGAAGAAATCCGTTTTGGCGACAATGACCGCCTGGCATCCCGCGTGGCTCAGGCTGCCTCTGCCGACGCGGTAATCCTTCTCTCCGATGTTGACGGCCTGATGGACCGCAACCCCGCCGAACCTGGGGCAAGGCTCGTTCCGCAGGTTAACGGCGTGACGAGCGAAGTCCGTGCGATGGCGGATGGCGGATCAGCCTCGGGCATGGGTTCGGGTGGGATGACATCGAAAATTCAGGCGGCGGAAATTGCCGAGCGCGCCGGAATCGCTCTCGCGATCATAAACGGCACGGTCGACAAGCCCATTTCTACCGCTCTCGGCAAAGACCGCGGCACGGTCTTCGTCGCCCAGCGGCAGGACAATGCACGGCAGGCCTGGCTAGGCGGGCGAATCGCGCCGGGCGGATCGCTGGTGGTCGACGAGGGCTGCATTTCCGCCCTTGCCAACGGTGCCAGCCTGCTTGCAGCCGGTATCGTCGAGGTGAAGGGCGCGTTTGAGCGCGGCGAACTGGTCATCGTGCTCGACGGCGACGGATGCGTCGTCGCGCAGGGTCTGGCCGAATATGGCGCGGAGGCGTGCCGCGCGATTGCAGGCAAGAAGCAGGCCGAACAAGCCGGCATTCTTGGACATGCGCCAAGGTCCGCGGTCGTGCATAGAGACCAGATGGTGATGCTGTGAGCAGTGCGGGTAAAATTGCGATAACTGGCGGTACCGGTTTTGTGGGGCAGGCAGTGCTTGACGCGGCAAAGCGCCGCGATCTGGCGGTGCGCGCGCTGGCACGGCGTGTGCCTGATGACCGGCCTGCGGTCGAATGGGTTCACGGCAGTCTGCACGACGAACCTGCATTGCGCTCACTGGCAGGCGGCGCAGATGCCGTGGTCCACATTGCCGGGTTGACCAACACGCCGGATATTGCGGAATTTGCCCGGGCGAACGTCGCCGGAACGCAGGCAATGATAGATGCAGCCAAGGGCGCGGGTGCGAAGCGGTTTGTTTTCGTGTCCTCGCTATCTGCCAGGAAGCCTGATCTTTCCGCGTATGGGGCATCCAAGCTGGAAGCAGAGAAGCTGGTGGAGGCCAGTGGTCTCGACTGGACGATCGTGCGCCCGCCAGCAGTCTATGGCCCGCGCGACAGCGATATGTTCGAGCTGTTCAAGAGCGCGCGGCTGGGGATTGTCCCTCTGCCGCCGGGCGGGGCGACTTCGCTGATCCATGTGGATGATCTGGCCGCTTTGCTTCTGGATCTCGTCCCATCGTCGCCGATTGTGCGGTGCAAGCTGTTCGAGCCGGATGATGGCCGCGTGGGCGGCTGGTCGCACAAGGAACTGGCGAAGGAAATCGGGCGCGCCGTGGGCCGCCCGGTTCTGGCCCCGCACCTGCCGCGCGGTGTGCTGCTGGGCGCAGCGAAAATCGACAAGCTGGTTCGCGGGGACGGCGCAAAACTGACCGCTGACCGTGTCGGTTACATGTGCCATCCGAACTGGGTCGCCCGTTCGGACAAGTCGGTGCCTGACAGTGTCTGGAGCCCTGCGATCAAATCGGAGCAGGGGCTGCGGCAAACGGCCGAATGGTATCGGCGCGAGAACTGGCTCTAGGCCAGCCGGGCCTAGAAAGCCGGATCGAAACCGGGCGGCAATTCGCCATCATCCCCCAGCGGCGTGTGAATGCCGCATTCGGTCTTGTCCCAACCCTTCCAACGGCCCGAACGCGGGTCTTCACCCGGCGCAACTTTGTTGGTGCAGGGCGAACATCCGATCGAGGGGTAGCCTTGTTCAACCAGCGGGTGACGCGGCAGGCTGTGTTCTTCAAAATAGGCCTGAATATCATCAGCCGTCCAGTCGATCAGCGGGTTGATCTTGAGCCGGCCCTGCGCGTCGGAACTGTCCACTTCGAACCGTGGCAGATTGGCGCGCGTGGCGGACTGGAAAGCCTTCCTGCCGGTCAGCGTTGCGTCATACCCGGCCAGCGCATTGGCGAGCGGGATAACCTTGCGAATCTCGCAGCACCCATCGGGGTCGTAGGACCAGCGCAGGCCGCTTTCGTCTTTCTGCGCGATCAGACCGGGTTCGGGCAAAATGTTGCGCAGGTTGTTCAGTCCAAGCTGGGTAATCAGGGTGTCGCGATAAGTCAGTGTTTCGTCAAAATGCTTGCCTGTTTCCAGAAACAGGACCGGCAGATCAGGTGCGACCTCACTGATAAGGTGCAGCAAAACAGCGCTTTCTGCGCCGAAGCTGGAAACCGTGGCAAGTTCGCCGACCAGATCATCTTCGATCAGATTGCGCAGCATTTCTCGCGTATCCTGACCCCTGAACATCCGGTTTAGGCGGATCGCATCATCGTCGGTAAAACGCGGGGCGGTGTCGAGGCGGTCTATCGCACGCAAATCATTCATGGCGCAGGTTCCAGATAGGTGTGCGGCTGTCCGCGCTTTCCTGATAGACTTCGGGCCAGCGGTTCAGCGCAGCTTCGACATCGCTGGGATCGAGCGGCGCGTCGGGTTCGAATGCGTCGAAACCGCAGCGCTTCATATTGCCAATCTGATCGACCAGCACATCGCCGACCGCGCGAATTTCGCCGGTATAGCCTGCTTCGCGCAGCATACGCGCGGCGGAATAACCGCGCCCGTCGCCGAACACCGGAAAGTTGACTTCCACCAGATGGATCTGGGCCAGATGCGGGATCAGGTCGCGCGCATCGTCGCTCGGTTCGATCCGAACGGCGTTGGCGTTGGTCTGTTCGACAAAGGAATCGACCGTGACAGCGGCATGATCAACCGCCTCGTCATCGCGGAAACGAAGGATATCAACCATACAGCGCCTCCTTGAACGGAGCCATTCCGATGCGGCGATAGGTGTCGAGGAAGCGTTCCCCATCCTCCCTCTGGCTCAGGTAAACGTCAGCGGCTGTTTCGATAGCATCGACGATCCCGTCTTCCGAAAAACCGGGGCCGGTAATCTTGGCTAGCGACGTGTCCTCTGCCTCGCTTCCGCCCAGCAGCAACTGGTAATTTTCGACGCCTTTCTTATCGACGCCGAGGATGCCGATATGCCCGGCGTGATGGTGCCCGCAGGCATTGATGCAACCGGAGATTTTCAGTTTGAGTTCGCCCAGCGTGTCTTCCTTGCCATTCGCGGTGAAGCGCTGGGAAATTTTCTGTGCCAGCGGGATCGAGCGGGCGTTGGCCAGACTGCAGTAATCGAGGCCGGGGCAGGCAATAATGTCGCCGATCCGGTCAAGGTTCGGCGTGCCAAGGCCCGCCTCGTCCAGAGCGGTCCACAAGGCATGAAGGTCTTCGATCCTGACGTGCGGCAGGACGATGTTCTGCGTGTGCATCACGCGCAGTTCGTCGAAGCTATAATCCCTGGCGAGCTGCGCCATCAGATGCATCTGTTCGGCAGTCGCATCGCCCGGGATGCCGCCAACCGGCTTTAGGCTGATAACCGCGCTGACATAGCTGTCATGCTTGTGCCGGTGGGTGTTGCGATCAACCCACAGCGCGAAATCAGGATCGCTGCGATCGACAGTTTTCGCGCCGTCGGCAAATTCGGGATCGGTGAAGAACGTCTTGATCCGGCCCAGTTCAGCGATCGGCGGTTCGATGCCTTGGCCGAGCAGGTGGGCAAATTCTTCCTCTACCTGCCGCGTATATTCCTCTGCCCCCAATTCGTGGACCAGGATCTTGATCCGCGCCTTGTACTTGTTGTCGCGCCGGCCATAGCGGTTGTAGACGCGCAGGCAGGCTTCGGAATAGGTGATCAGCTGATCCAGCGGCACGAATTCGCGGATGTTGGGGGCGATCATCGGGGTGCGTCCCATGCCCCCGCCAACATAGAAGCTTGCGCCCAGTTCACCCGCATCGTTCTTTACGATCTGGATACCGATATCGTGCAGCCGCATGGCAGCGCGGTCTGTATCGCTGGCAATCACCGCAATCTTGAACTTGCGCGGCAAATACATGAATTCCGGATGGAAACTGGACCATTGGCGCAGCAATTCGGCATAGGGGCGCGGATCGACCAGTTCATCCTGCGCGGCGCCTGCGAAATGGTCCGAACTGATATTGCGGATGCAGTTTCCGCTGGTCTGGATGGCGTGCATTTCAACCGCGGCGAGGTCCGCCAGAATGTCGCCTGCATCTTCCAGCTTTATCCAGTTGTACTGGATGTTCTGCCGGGTGGTGAAATGCCCGTATCCGCGGTCATACTTGTCGGCAATATCCGACAGCGCGTGCATCTGACGCGAATTGAGCGTGCCATAGGGAACCGCCACGCGCAGCATATAGGCGTGCAATTGCAGGTAGAGGCCGTTCATCAGCCGCAGCGGCTTGAACTGGTCTTCGCTCAGCTTCCCATCGAGACGTCGTTGGGCCTGGTCGCGGAATTCTTCCACCCGGGCATCGACCATCGCCTGGTCGTATTTGTCATATGCATACATGTCAGATTACCCAGTTGCCGATCTCGGGGTCGGCCGGTTTGAGAGTGAGATCGGGCCGCACTGTCGGGCCCAATGCCCGGATGCGGTCCTTGATGTGATTGGGGCGGGCCACGCCGTCGGTCAGGGTGGCTTCGACTGCGTAAGGTACATTGACGCGGCGCGCGCTTTCCTCACGCGCCATGACCGCTTCGGCATTGCCGCCCACGTCAATGGCGTTTTCTATGTGGAGAACCCAGTCGGAGCCATCCCACCAGACGACAGCTCCGGTCTTCAGATCATTGCCGGTCAGGATGATCATGCCGCTGCCTCCTCTGCGATCCGGGCGATCGCGTGATCGCCGCGCGCTGTGACTTCGCCGATCACGATCAGCGCTGGGCTGACAACCGAGTGGTTTTCAACGATTTCGGGAAGCGCCGCGAGCGGGCCGCGCAAGACGCGCATCTCAGGCCGTGCGGCGTTCTCGATCACTGCGACAGGCATCGCAGGCGAAAGGCCGTCTTCCATCAGTTTTTCGGCAATTTGCGGCGCGGTCTTGACGCCCATGTAAATTACCAGAGTGCGGTGCTGGCCGGCCAGACCGGCCCAGTTCTGGTCTTTCAGTCCTTTGCACTGGCCCGCCACAAAGCTGACGATGCTCGCGCTGTCACGGTGGGTGAGGGCGATGCCAGCTGCCGCAGCCGCGCCATTTGCCGCACTGATGCCCGGCACGACTTCCACCGGAACGCCGGCGGCGTGGCAGTCTTCCATTTCCTCGCCGCCGCGTCCGAAGATGAACGGGTCGCCGCCTTTCAGACGGACGACATCGCGCCCTGCGTGCGCTTCACGGACGAGTAGGGCGTTGATCTGATCTTGCGGCAGGGTGTGTTTGGAACGCTTCTTGGCCACGGAAATCAGTGTCGCCCCGCTGCTGGCAAGCGCCAGAATAGCGGGATCAACCAGCCCATCGTGGACAATAAGCGTCGCATTCTGCAGCAAACGTGCAGCGCGCATGGTCAGCAGATCGGGATCACCCGGACCTGCGCCGACGAGAAAGACTGTGCCTGTTTTTGTCATGCCGCCCAGATGCGCGACGGCACGCTACCCTTCCAGCGAGAATGGGTGTCCAGCGTGGAAGCAAAGTTTTTGAAAGCGGTTGTAGCAGGCCGAGAAGCTTAGCTTTTGTCGCCTGTTACCCGCTGCGAGATAGCCGCGACAAGCTGATCCATCTGGGCATTGCTGCGCAGATTAAGGTCGCGCTGCGGGAATGGAATTTCGATGCCGTTTTCCTGAAACAGGTCCCACAGGGTCTTCAGAACTTCGCTTTTGATATTCCCGATGCCCGCTTCCGGGTCCTTGATCCAGCAATGGATTATGAAGTCGACCGAGCTGTCACCATACCCGTCCAGCCAGCAGGTCGGTGGGGGTGACTTCAGCACGCGCGAGGTGTTTTTTGCCGCCTCTAGCATCAATTGTTCGGCCTTCTTGATGTCGCAATTGTAACTGACCCCGACGGGGATCTGCATGCGGACATTGCGGCTTGAATAGGACCAGTTTTCAACCTGGTTGACCATCAGGTTCTCGTTCGGGATCAGGTATTCTTTCTGGTCCCGGGTGGTGATCGAAACGGCGCGGATACCGATCTTGCGGATCTGGCCAAACGTCGAATTGCCAGCTTGGTCGGCGACCGCAATAACGTCGCCAGGCTTGATCGATTTGTCCATCAACAGGATGATCCCTGCGATCAGATTACCGAAGGTTTTCTGCAAACCGAAACCGATCGCCAAACCGAATGCACCGGAAAATACAGCCAGTGCAGTCAGATCAATGCCAAGCAGATCGATACCTAGGAAGAATGCCGCACCCCAGATGACGATCGTGGAGATTTTCTCCGACAGCAGCCGCTGCGTATTGTCGAGCTTGGTCATCCGCTTGAGCAGCATCGAGACCAGACGCGATGCAGCCCATGCCATTGCTATGACGAGGAAGATAACTCCAACGACAATCAGCACATCCCACATCGAGATACGCATGTCGCCGATGCTGAATGCCATCGCATCAAGTGTGTCGACCATCCCGCCAACGGTCTCGCTCTTGTCCGAAACGGCTTCTTTCAGGTCCTCGGCTGCGCTGACGGCTTCGGTTGGCGTCGGGGTTGGCTCAGGCGTAGCTGATACATCGGGAGAGGTGACGTCTTGACCGTTGGCATTCTCGACCGGTTGCAGCGTGACGGTATCGCCCGCTTGCAATGTCTCGCCGTCGGAAGTTTCCATCGCCAGTGGCGCGGTTGCAGTGGTCATGTTTGCTCCATCGCCGCGAACCCTTGCTCAAGGTCGCGTATCAGATCCTGTGCATCCTCTAGCCCGATGGCGAGGCGAACGCCATGTCGGTCCTCTGCCTGCCAGTTTCCGGGCGGCCAAGGGGTCGCGGTGCGGATCGGAGCAGGGTCAAATGGCAAAGCCAGGCTTTCGAAACCGCCCCAGCTGTAGCCAATGCCGAACAGTTGCAGGGCGTCGATCAGACGGGCCCTGCTTTCCTCGCCTGCCCCTTTCAGGACGAAGCTGAATAGGCCGCACCCGCCGGTGAAATCCCGGCTCCACAATTCGTGACCTGCGCAGCCTTCGAGCAGCGGGCAAAGGACATGTGCCACTTCCGGGCGCGCGGCCAGCCAGCTTGCAACCTCACGAGCGGTCTGCGTTGTCCGGTCGAGCCGCAAGCCCATGGTGCGTAAACCGCGCAGCGCCAGTGCTGCATCGTCGGGCGATACTACGTGGCCCAGCGTCTGCGCTGTCTGGCGCAGCAGACGGTAATGGCGATTGGCGGCACTTGCGCTGCCCATCATCAGGTCGGAATGTCCGCCGACATGCTTGGTCAGCGACATGATCGATATATCGCAGCCATGCTTGAGCGCTGGAAAGCCAAGCGACGTCGCATAGGTGTTGTCGATCAGGCTGGTCGCGCCCATCTCGCGCGCAATCGCTGCGAGGGCAGGCACATCGCACACTTCCATAGTCAGGCTACCGGGGCTTTCCAGCATGACGGCCTTGGTCCGTTCGCAGAACTGATCGCGAAACCCATCAACATCCAGCGGGTCGAAAAAGCGCGCTTCGATGCCAAGTTTGCGGAACAGGCCGGTCGCCATCAGGCGCGTCGGCTCATACGCGTTGTCTGTTACCAGCAAGACGTCACCTGGTTTCAGCACGGCCATGAGCGAGCCGGATAACGCGGCGACGCCGCTCGGGTAAAGCACCGTGCCGTACGCGTCGGGTTCGAGTTTGGTCAGAGCATCGCACAGTGCCCACTGGGTTGGCGAACCGCGCCGGCCATAGAAAAAGCGGCCGTCCTCGTTGGTCTTGGTTCCCTGTCTGAGCGCCGCTGTATCGCGGTACAGATGGGTGCTGCCCCGCCAAACTGGCGGATTGACCACTGCACCGGTCCATTCTTCGCGCCGTCCAGCCGCTACCAGGCGCGTATCGCGGCCTTGCTTGTCATCGAAATTGGCCATGCCTAGCGCGCGGGTCCTTCTTCTTTCGGGGTAAGGGGATCTGCGCCCCATTCGCTCCAGCTGCCATCGTAGAGTGCGGCATTGTCATTGCCCAGCAGTTCCAGCGCGAACAACAGCACAGATGCGGTCATCCCGCTCCCGCAGCTGCCGATGATCGGCTTTTCCAGGTCAAGGCCGGACTCGGCGAATATTTCGCGCAGCTCCGTTAAATCCCTGAAGGTGCCATCTTCGTTGAACAGGCTGGCAAAGTGCAAATTTCGCGCGCCCGGTATGTGGCCGCCGGCGAGGCCGTGTACGGTATCGGATACCTCGCCGGTGAAACGGTCAGCGTCGCGTGCATCGACCACCTGATCTTCACAGCTGGTGCAATTGCCGAGCATGTGCGCTTTACTCCGGACCCTGCTGCGATCATCGCACTGTGCGGTGAAATCGGACGGTTCCACTTGCGGTGTGCCCGGTTCGACAGGACGGTTTTCAGCGACCCATTTGTCCAGGCCTCCATCAAGTATCGCAACATTGTCGAAACCGAACATGCGGAAGATGAAATACGCCCGAGCAGAGCTGTGGAGCGCGCTGTTATCGTACAAGACGACTCGATCAGTGTTGCGCACGCCGAGTTGGCGAAGCCGCTGCTCGAACTGATCCAGCCGGGGCAGAGCTGACGGGACTGGCGACGTGCCATCCTTTAGCAACGGCAAATCCAGATACCGAGCACCCAATATATGTTGAGCAAGGAATTCTGCCGCTGGATCGCGATTTGCAGACGGCAAATGCGCTGATGCGTCCAGAATTACGAGGTCATCTGCATTGAGGTTCTGGGCAAGCCAGTCGGTTGATACGAGTATTTCCATGGCCTGAACCTAGCCGGGTCAAGAACCCTCGTCGAGATAGACCAGCTTTGTCAGTTCAGCGCGCGCAAGCCGATATTGCGGTAAGTCTGTGCCATTTCGTCCAGCCGGAATGGCTGCAGTTTGGCACCGGTCTCGGCGGGTTTGATGCCGACCACCAGCGTGCTGATGATCGGATCGAGCCCTTCAGCCTCGATCCGCAGCCTCAGCAGCGGGACATACAGTCTGGCTTGTCCCTGTGAAATTGTGCGGATTGCATTGATCGGCAAGCGAAATTCCCCGCGCACTTCATGACCATCGCCAACTGGTATCGTTTCGACGACGCTCATCGGTTGCAATTCTGTCGCTGCGTCCGCGATTTGATCGCCGATGGGCGCCTGCCCGTGGGCAGTGACGACATCTGCCTTCACGGTTATGTCTGTCAGATCCCGGTCGCCCTGATTGAGCAATTCAAACCGGTAGGCGAGCGTGGCATTCATCAGACTGCGGCTTAGCGACAGCGCCTCGGCCTTTACGTGAAGCTTGCCTTTGCCCGCGCCAGTCGCGGGTGTGGCCGCTGCTGCGCTGCCTGCTGCTGGAGCGAACGGGGGCGCGGGCGAGGGCGTACGTTTGGGCGGTTTGACTGGCTCACGCCGATTGGTTTCTGCAGTTGCAGAACCGGCTGCAGGTGTGCGGGCAAGCGGCGGCTCGATCTGCGGTGCTGCGGCAAATTCGCTGCGCTGCCTGCGCCAGAAGAGGAACGCTCCCACCACAATTGCCAGAACGGCTGCCAAGGCCGCCAGCCATGCGGCCAATCCCAACCTTGCGGTATTGTCCCCGATCACTTCCGATTGGGCTTCCACGGGGGCGATTTCAGTTGGGAGGGAACTTGCCGCTGACGCACCGTCATCTTCTGTAGCGGGGGCTTCAGTGGCAGTGCCATCTGCCATTAGCGGCTCACTCGCTGGCGGCAGAGCGGTCTGTGCTGGCGCGGGAGCGATGCCAACCGGCTCAGGCCGCGGCTGCGGCGCAGTAACCGTTTGGGCTGGTGCGGCGGCCGGGCTGCGGCGGGGCTGCGTCGCTGCTGGGGATGCCGAGTCATCCGTTGCGCTGGCCGTAGGTGCGGGTGACGGCTGGGGTGTCGGGCTCGCAGTCGGGAGAACCCGCGGACGTGACGGCAGCGCGCCTTCGACATCCACTGGACCCTGGACCTGCGGTGTCGCTGTCGGGGTTGGGGTGGGCAGCTGGAAATCCCGAACACTTCCGGGCGACGCTGCAGCCGGCGCGGTTAGCGCAATGGCGAGGATGGATGGGATGATGCGGTGTGTCATGTTTCTTTGGATTGGTTTCTGTGCGACCAGCAGAGGGCGCGCTGAATAGTCACTGAACCTGGCAAATACCACAGATGACTTGTGCGAATTGTCCGATCACGGCATCAGCGCGGCATGAGCGACACACCTGAATCAAACCAGCCCAACGTCCAGTTTCTTGGCCAGCAGAGCCCGCTGCCATCCTCTCCTGAAGAGGCGGTTCTCGACTATGTACCCAATCCGCGGCCCGGATCGCTGTATCTGACGCGGTTCGCTGCGCCCGAATTCACCTCGCTATGCCCTGTAACCGGCCAGCCCGATTTCGCGCACCTTGTGATCGATTACGCCCCGGGGGACACGATTGTTGAATCGAAAAGCCTCAAGCTTTTTCTGGGTAGTTTCCGCAATCACAACGGCTTTCATGAAGATGTGACGGTTGGCATCGGCCAGCGGCTGGCAGACGAGATGAAGCCGCGCTGGCTGCGGATCGGTGGTTACTGGTATCCGCGCGGCGGAATTCCGATCGACGTATTCTGGCAAACCGGCGCGCCGCCGGAAGGTCTGTGGGTGCCGGATCAGGGTGTGCAGGGCTATCGCGGTCGCGGCTGAGGCGCGTGGCTATTTCTTGACGCGCCATTCTCGCGAATAGGTCGATTCCTCGTTATATTTGCGGTTCTTCGCGTTTTCCTGTTCCGACAGTTCCTGATCGGTGGAGACGCGGCTCCTCGCGTCCTTGATCAGCGTGTCACGCCTGATCGGCACAACCTGGGCGATAGGCGTTCCAGCGCGCAGCAGGGTTTCGCCAACCGGACCGGTCCAGACAAACGGGATGTTCACTGCGGTGTCGAACCGGTCGCAATCGACCAATCCGGAAAAGCATGTGAAGGGCAAATCCGGCCGGCTGAATGGCTGGCTGAATAGCACCGAGTACCCGTCTGGAACCTTGATCCGCCAGGGATTGATGAATTTGAGCGGCATCGCCGTTTGGAAGGGATCCTCGGGCGCGCCGATCTGGCCCGGGTGATGTTGTTCTATCGGTTGAAACGGCACGTCCGGGGCCCAGCCCATCTGGATAGAGACGCGGTCTTCCGGCACCATCAACTGCACATCGAACGGCAGCGGCAGCATAAAACCAAGCGACATGACATCGGTAACCGGCAGGCACGCCTTGATGGTCAGGCCGGGCAGCCCATTTGCATCGGGCATTCCCATCTCGCGGGGTAAGCGTTTAAACCATTCGGGTGCGAACCGGATCGCCTTGTCCGGTTGCGGGATCGTGTTCCACAGCGACAGTTCGCACAGAAACTCTATCTCAGTCGGGCTCGATTTGCTGCTGTTCTCCTGAACAGGCGCAGGCTCTCCAAAGCCAAAGCTTACCTTGAAATTGCTCATGATGCCCCGCCTCGCGCAATTGCCATCGCGCGACTCTGGGCGAAGAGCCACGTTTCAGCAACGCTGCAACGCAGCGTTTCGACAGATCGGTCTAGTCGCCCCAGTCGCCGGACGAATCGTTGCCTGTCAGGACGCGTGCGTTTTCACCCGACAGATTGAGCATCTCGCGTTTAATATCGGCAAGATCATAGCCCATGATGAACAGCCCGCCCAAGGCAGCCGCGCAGAAAAAGAAGAACGGTTTGAACATGGCGCCACAGCTTAATTGCCAGATTTCGGCAATCTCCTAACGCCTTTGGTAAGCTGAAATTTACCACAATCCGAGGCTCAAGGCTTGGGTTGCGGGAGGGCCCGCCTGTCGAACCGGAAAAATGCGGAAGGGGGGGGATGGTGCCGGCTGCAGGAGTCGAACCCGCGGCCTGATGATTACAAATCAACTGCTCTACCAACTGAGCTAAGCCGGCCCATCGCCGTGCAGCTATCGAAGCTGCGGCGCGCCCTTTGCGTCAAACTGCACCGAATGTCCAGCCCTCGGTTCGGGCAATTTTTGGTGTCAGCTCCGCCGGGTTCCAATAGGCGGGGTCATGAGCGATTTTCCTGAGCCACGCAGCTGTAACCAGCGCGTCGGAAGAATGGTCGTCAATGTCTCCTGCGCCGCCTACGGGGGGAGAACCCAACTTGCCCAAGGCTGCGTTGAGCGCCTCGTAACTTCGCAGCTTTGTCTTCCCCTTGCGTGCACCGCCGCCGCGCGCAGCGATAGAGGTGTACATTTCCACCAGCACCGGACCCGAAGGGGGCACCGGATCGACCGGCCAAACCGAAACCACGCCTTGCAGCGAATGCAGCATTCGCATCCCGGTGAGGCTGGATTTCCCCACCTGCGCAGCGCCGACGAGGTTGAAATTGCTCACCGGTCTGACCCCCAAGGCGCGCTGCGCCTGTTCGGCGATACGAAAGCGCCCCTCGCGCGTTTCGGCGGCGGGGTGATGGAACCTATCGCCAACGTGTTCCCTGGAATGCCTGAAATAGCGAGATGCCTCGGGATGCGCGACGAAACTGCCCGCTTCAAGATTGGGATCGTTCTCGCAGATGCTCTCCACCATGGCCCACAGCGATTTCGCATCCTGCGGCGTGCGGTCCCAACCGGGAAAGAACGCGTCCGAATCGGCGAACGGCAGCGAAATCCCCAGATCCATTCCGATCAGGATGTCATTGCTGGCCAACCCTTCGATCAGCGAACGGACTTCTTGCCTCGACCAGTATTTTCCCGGCGGAGACACAAGGCGCGGGGCGTCCTGTCCTTTGGCGGCTGCAACCGCGATACCCTTGTGGCGCTCACCCTTCGCGCCAGACCAGTCGACGGCAATGAATTCGGCAAAGCGGCCCGGTTTCATCGGCTGCGCAGTTCGGTCCGTTTCCGGTCCCACCATTCCATGCGTTCGCGCACCTTACGTTCAAACCCGCGCTCAACCGGTTGGTAATATTCCTGCGGCTCCATCTCGTCAGGCCAGTAATTGTCGCCGGAAAAACCGCCTTCGGCATTGTGATCGTAGGAATAGCCTTCGCCGTAGCCGATATCTTTCATCAGCTTGGTTGGTGCGTTCAGGATGTTCTGCGGCGGCATGAGGCTGCCCGTTTCGCGGGCGCTTTTGAAAGCGGCCTTTTGCGCGGCATAGGCGGCGTTCGATTTCGGCGCGGTCGCCAGATACAGGCACGCTTGCACGATGGCCAATTCGCCTTCCGGACTGCCGAGGAATTCATAGGCATCCTTAGCCGCGAGGCACTGGGTCAGGGCCTGTGGATCGGCCAGCCCGATATCCTCGCTGGCGAAACGGACCAGACGCCTAAGGACATAGCGCGGCTCCTCCCCGGCGGTCAGCATACGGGCCATGTAATAGAGCGCGGCCTGCGGATCTGACCCGCGCAGGCTTTTATGCAGCGCGGAAATCAGATTGTAGTGACCGTCACGATCCTTGTCGTAAACGGCAACACGCCGCTGCAGGAATTTACCTAGCCCCGCCGGATCGAGCGGTGTTTCGATCTTCGCCGCGTAAAGTGTCTCGGCCTGGTTGAGCAGGAAGCGCCCGTCTCCATCGGCGGATGCCACCAGCGCCTCGCGTGCGTCGGGGTTCAAGGGGAGGGGGCCCTCCAGGCCCTCTGCCCGTTCCAGAAGGATCGACAGTGCGGAATTGTCGAGCCGCCTCAGGATCAGCACCTGCGCGCGGCTGAGCAGCGCGGCGTTCAGTGCGAAACTGGGATTCTCGGTGGTCGCGCCGACCAGCGTTACCGTGCCACGTTCGACAAAGGGCAGAAAACCGTCCTGCTGGGACCGGTTGAAGCGGTGGATTTCGTCAACGAACAACAATGTGCGCTGGCCTGCATCGGCTGCCTTGTCTGCGGCGGCGAATGCCTTCTTCAGGTCTGCCACCCCAGAAAAAACCGCGCTTATCGCCTCGAACCGCATGCCGACAGCATCAGCAAGCAACCGTGCGGTTGTCGTCTTGCCTGTGCCCGGCGGACCCCAGAGTATCATGGAAGACAGCCGCCCCGCCGCGACCATGCGCCCGATTGCGCCCTCTTCGCCAGTCAAATGATCCTGCCCGACCACTTCGCTCAACTCGCCCGGGCGAAGGCGATCGGCGAGCGGCGCGTCCTCGCGCGGCGTATCGGCGGGAGGGGGCGGCGGGAGGTCGTCGGCAAACAAATCAGTCATTCGTCGATCCAGATAGTGACTTTGCCGAAGGATTGCACCAATCGCTTGACCAAACAGCCTTAAGATATATCTTAGAGCTATCTTAGTTATATCAGAAGGATCGAGAATATGAGACTGCACAAAAATCGGAAAGCGTGGAAAGCAGCCTTTCCCATGGCAGCAATGATGGCCGCAGGACGCGGTTGGGATGGCCGTTTCAGTTGGGATGGTGACGGTCCATGGGGCGGGCGAGGCGGTCAGGGTGGCCGCGGTCCGCGTAGCAGGCGCAGGATATTTGGATCGGGCGAGCTCCGGCTGACCTTGCTCATGCTGATCGGTGACGAACCGCGTCACGGCTATGAACTGATCAAGGCGATCGGCGAGATTACCGGCGGCAATTACGAGCCAAGCCCCGGCGCCGTTTATCCTACTCTGCAATTGTTGGCAGACGAGGGTTCGATCAGGGAAGCCAAGCCGAAAAAGGGCGATGAAGCCAAAAAGGCCTTTGAGATCACTCAGGCCGGCACAGACGAACTGGCTGAACGGGAAGCGGAAATCGCCGCAATCGTTCACAAGTTGACCGCCATGTCCGGCGACGAGGAACGGCACCGTGCGCCTGAGCTTTTCCGTGCGATGGGCAATCTGGCGGGCGTGCTCAAGAACAAGTACCGCGCAGGCGGATTCAAGGATGGCGACATCGAAGAAATCGTCGACATCATCGACGAGGCAGCAAAGCGTATCGAGCGCCTCTGACCCACGGGGGTTAACGCATTTGCCGGTCTGGATGCCGTGAGTTAGCTTCCTCCTATTGAGCCGCGCTAAAATTCTGCGCGGAGGGAGGAAATTATGAACGGCACGACCGGTAAAGCACCGTGGCACCTGTGGGTGATCGGTGTTCTGACACTGCTTTGGAACTCGATAGGGATCATGTCCTATCTGGCAACGCGGATGGACAAGCTGGAATCGCTTGGAATGACGGCTGACCAGATCGCGTATTTCGACAGCTACCCCCTGTGGGCGAATGCGTTCTGGGCGCTCGGCGTATGGGGGGCATTTGCAGGGTCGATCCTGCTTCTGCTCAGGTCGAGATGGGCCGTGACATCGCTAATCGTGGCGATTGCCGGGCTGGTGGGGACTTCGCTGTATCAGCATGTCCTCACCCAGACACCGGAAAGCCTCCAAAATCCCGTTCTTGCCGTATCGATATGGGTGATCACGGCACTGATGCTCTGGTATGCTGTCAAAATGCGCAGCGCAGGGGTTTTGCGCTAACGGGCGTTGAGGCCATTTGCCTCAGTTTTTGCGTGCTTCGATCAGGCGGACGTAGGTATCTGCAACCGCCTGATTGATTGCATCCCAGCTGAAATCCAGGCTGCGTTTTTCACCGGCATCGCCGTGCTCCTTGCGCAGCGCGTTGCCCTGACAATAAGGCGCGATTGCCTCGGCAAAATTCTCCGGCGATCCATGCGGGACAAGCCGGCCTGTAGCCCCGTCATTTACCAGGCTGGATGAGCCGGTCGCACCGGCTGCGACAACCGGCAGACCGCACGCCATTGCTTCCAGCGTGACATTGCCGAAGGTCTCGGTAACCGACGGGTTGAAGAAGATATCCCCGCTGGCCAGCGCGCGCCCAAGATCAGGTCCGGTCTGAAAGCCGACAAAGATGCCGCCCGGCAGGTTCTTCTCGAACCATTTGCGGGCAGGGCCTTCGCCGATGACCATCACCTTGTGCGGCACCTGTTTCTTGCGCAGCTGCACAATCGTTTCGGCAAAAACGTCGAGACCCTTCTCCATCACCAGACGGCCAAGAAAAACGATGGCTACATCGTCGTCCTCGATGCCCAGTTTGCGGCGCCATTCCAGATCGCGCTTCTGGGAAGCGAAAACAGTCCGGTCCACCCCGCGCGACCAGATGGAAATGTCATCATGCATTCCCTGTTCGCGCAAAGTCTCGATCTGGCTTTCGGATGGTGCAACAAGTCCGTCGCAGCGATGATAGAACCGGCGCAGAATGGCCTCGAGCCACGGCTCAGTGAAACCAAGCCCGTAATAGCGCGGATAGGTTTCGAACCGCGTGTGCACCGAAGCAAGGATCGGGATGTCGTGATCGCGTGCCCAGCTGACTGCACGGTGCGATGACACATCGGGCGAGGCCACATGAATGATGTTGGGATCGAAATTCGCAATGTCGTCGCGCACGCTTTTTGGCAGACCAAGCGGGAAACGGAATTCGCTGCGCCCGGGGATTGGCACTGAAGGTACGCTGACGAGGTCGCCCTGCGGCTCGAACGCGGGTTCGTCCACGGTCGGCGCGTAAACGCGAACGCTGGCACCTTGGCGCAGCAGATATTCAACCAGACGGTTGAGCGCCTGATTCGCACCATCGCGAACGTAATTGTAATTGCCGCTGAAGAGCGCAATGCGAAGGTCGGACGTCTGCATATGCCAGCGCTTTAGATTGCCGCACCGCGTTTGGCGAGTGCGGAGTTCGTCGCGCACACAAAGCATTCCACCGATCATTTGCCGGGAAATGCTGATGCTGCTTGACATGCTGCGGCGCAACATTATTGCCGCCGACGGGCCACGCGGTCCCAACGCCGCGCGTGCTCTCTGTGAGGAGAGAATACATGACTGACGTACCTGCGCTCAAACCTGAGCGTCCTTTCTTTTCGTCCGGACCAACTGCCAAGTTCAAAGGCTGGTCGGCGAGCAATCTCAAAACCGAAGCACTCGGCCGTTCGCACCGTTCGGCAACCGGCAAGGCGCGCCTGAAATACGCGATCGACCTGACCCGTGAACTGTTGGGCGTGCCCGACGACTACCTTGTCGGCATTATGCCCGGTTCGGATACCGGCGCGCTGGAATGCGCGATGTGGACCATGCTTGGCGCGCGCCCCGCGACTGTCGCAGCATGGGAAAGCTTCGGCAATGTCTGGATTCAGGACGCGGTCAAACAGCTCAAGCTGAAGGACCTGACTGTCCTTGATGCCGATTACGGCGAAATCCCCGATCTGGCGAGCATTCCGCAGGACAACGATGTTGTCTTCACCTGGAACGGAACAACTTCGGGCGCACGCATTCCTGATACCGATTGGCTGGCCGAAGGCCGCGAGGGTATCACCATCAACGACGCCACCAGCGCGATCTTCGCGCAGGAAATGGACTGGTCGAAACTCGATGCGACCACGTTCAGCTGGCAGAAGGTGATGGGCAGCGAGGCACAGCACGGTATGCTGATCCTCAGCCCCAAGGCAGTCGCGCGTATCGAAAGCTACGATCCGGAATGGCCGCTGCCGAAACTGTTCCGCATGAAAAAGGGTGACAAGATCAATCGCGCCATCTTCGAAGGCGCGACCATCAACACACCCAGCCTGCTGGCGACCGAGGATTACATTCTCGCGCTGGAATGGGCCAAATCGCTCGGCGGCCGTCAGGCAATGTTCGAACGGGCCAGCGCCAACGCAAAAGTCGTGACCGACTGGATCGAAGCGACACCGTGGCTGCGCAACATGGTTTCCGACCCGGCAAAACGTACCAATACCGGTGTGTGTTTTGTGTTTCAGGGCGACTATTACGACAGCCTGTCGCCAGAAGACCAGGCAGCCGTGCCCAAGACCATCGCCAAGATGCTGGATGAACGTGACGTAGGTTACGATTTCAACGGCTACCGCGATGCACCGCCAAGCCTGCGCATCTGGTGCGGCGGAACCGTGGAGAAGGAAGACCTCGAGCGTCTTCTGCCATGGATTGAATGGGCATACGCCGAAATCCAGAAATGATCGGCGGCCCCGGCACTGCCCGGGGCCCCGTTTTCCGCTGACGCGGCCGCTGTGCGGTCTGCGCCGGATTTTGCGAAGGAATTTTCTATGACGAAACCCAAAGTACTCATCTCTGACAAGATGGACCCGAACGCCGCCCGCATTTTTCAGGAACGCGGCTGCGATGTCGATGTAATCACCGGCGAAACACCGGAAGAATTGGCAGCGCGGATTGGCGAATATGACGGGTTGGCGATCCGTTCGTCCACCACGGTCACCCCTGAAATCCTCGACGCGGCGACCAATCTGAAGGTCATCGGCCGCGCCGGTATCGGGGTCGACAATGTCGATATCCCCTATGCTAGCGGCAAGGGCGTGGTCGTGATGAACACCCCATTCGGCAATTCGATCACCACCGCGGAACATGCGATTGCGATGATCATGGCGCTTGCCCGCCAAATCCCGGCGGCCGATGCCCGCACGCAGCAGGGCGAATGGCCGAAAAGCGCGTTCATGGGTGTTGAAGTCACCGGCAAGACGCTGGGCCTGATCGGTGCCGGCAATATCGGCTCGATCGTTGCCAGCCGCGCGCTCGGTTTGAAGATGAAGGTTGTCGCTTTCGACCCGTTCCTGACAGAGGACCGCGCCGTGGAAATGGGCGTGGAGAAGGTTGACCTCGACACGCTTCTGGCCCGTGCGGATTTCATCACGCTGCACACGCCGCTGACCGACCAGACCCGCAATATCCTTAGCCGGGAAAACCTTGAAAAGACCAAGCAAGGCGTGCGTATCGTCAATTGCGCCCGCGGTGGCCTGATCGACGAGGCGGCTCTGAAGGACCTGCTCGAAAGCGACCATATCGCTGGCGCTGCTCTCGACGTGTTCGCGCAGGAACCGGCCAAGGAAAACCCGCTGTTCGGCACCAAGAATTTCATCTGCACGCCGCACCTCGGCGCCTCGACCACAGAGGCACAGGTCAATGTTGCGCTGCAGGTTGCCGAACAGATGGCCGATTACCTGGTCAATGGCGGCGTCACCAATGCGCTCAACATGCCAAGCCTGAGCGCGGAAGAAGCGCCCAAGCTCAAGCCTTACATGTCGCTGGCTGAAAAGCTCGGCTCGCTCGTCGGGCAATTGGCCCACGGCAATCTCGACAAGATCAGCATCGAGCGCGAAGGCGCCGCCGCCGATCTGAACGGCAAACCGATCACCGGTGCGGTGATGGCCGGTCTGATGAAACAGTATTCGGACACGGTGAACATGGTCAACGCGCCATACCTTGCAAAGGAACGCGGGCTGGACGTTCGCGAAATCCGCCACGACCGCGAAGGCGTATATCACACGCTACTGCGCGTGACGGTTGAAACCAGCCAGGGTGCACGGTCTGTGGCGGGCACGCTGTTCGGCAGCGAAGCGCCACGACTGGTTGAAATCTTCGGCATCGGTATCGAGGCGGATTTGCAGGGCGATATGCTTTATATCGTCAACGAAGATGCGCCGGGTTTCATCGGCCGCATCGGTTCGCTTCTGGGCGAAAACGGTATCAATATCGGCAACTTCAACCTTGGCCGCCGCGATGGCGGAGGGGAGGCCGTGGTACTACTTTCGGTCGATCAGCCGATCCCGCAGGACATTGTGCAAAAGGCCTGCGCGCTGGAAGGCGTCAAAGTCGTAACTCCGCTGGCCTTTTGATCACGTTTGGGGCAAGCGCCCGCTCGATATGAGTGAACAGCTATGAGTAATTCGACCGACGACTTGCTGCCAGTCGGACTTTCCGACCGCTTGCCCGAAGAAGCGGCAATTGCGACCCGTGTAATGCGGGCCGCATTGCAGGCGATGGACGCACACGGCTATGACCGCGTGCGTCCGCCGCTGATTGAATTCGAAAAATCGATGGCCGAACGGATGGACGGCGTGTCGCCGCGCCGGATGTTCCGCTTTGTGGATCCCGGCAGTCTGCGCACGCTGGCGCTGCGTTCCGACATGACGGTGCAGGTCGGGCGGATTGCCGCGACCTCGCTCGCTGGCGCCCCGCGTCCGTTGCGGCTGTGCTATGCAGGCGAAGTTGCTACGATCACCGCAGACCAGTTGGACCCGTCGCGCCAGCGATTGCAGATCGGCGCTGAATTGATCGGTGCCGACAGCGCAGCAGCGGCAGCCGAAATGGTTGAATTGGCGATTGAATCGCTCAAGGCAGCGGGAGCAACCGGAATCTCGGTCGATTTCACGTTGCCCGATCTTGTCGATACGCTCTCCGCGCAAACCATGCCGCTGGACGAAACCCAGATTGAGGCTGTTCGCCGCGAACTTGATACCAAGGATGCCGGCGGGCTGAAGGCTGCCGGCGGCGACGCCTATTTGCCGCTGCTTTACGCAACCGGCGACTTTGCCGATTCCATCGCTCGTCTTGCCGAACTGGATGCCGGCGGTGCGCTGGCATCACGGATCGAAGGGCTGAAAACCATCGCCAGCCGGGTTGGCGGCAGCGCGCGCGTCACTCTCGACCCGACCGAACGGCACGGTTTTGAATATCAGAGCTGGTTCGGCTTTACGATTTACGCACAGGGTGTGCGCGGCGCATTGGGCCGCGGCGGCACATACACAATTGGCGGCAGCGACGAGGCTGCGACCGGTTTCTCTCTCTATGTGGACCGGCTGGTTGATGCGCTCGACAGCGATAGCCAGCGCGACACGCTGTTCTTGCCGGTCGGTCATGACCGCGCAGCGGCGGCAGCACTTCGTGCCAATGGGTGGCGAACAGTTGCTGCCTTGTCTGAGCAAGACGACGCAGGGGCTCTTCGCTGTACGCACGTCCTTTCAGGCGAGCAGCCGAAACCGCTCTGAAGCCATTGCCCGTTTGCCAGCGGGGTCTGCGCGTTTGGCATACCCCGCCGGCTAACCGGTTATGAGTTGAACTTGCCCGGCTCCGGACCGATCCGGCCTTCTGCATCGTCAAGATCATCGATCATCTTCATCTGATCGGCGGTCAGTTCGAATGACAGCGCAGAGAAATTGTCCCGGATATGGTCAGGATTGGTGGACCGGGGCAGGGTGCTCAATCCGCACTGGATATGCCAGCGGATGACCACCGCAGCTTTCGACTGGCCGATCTCCTCCGCAATCTTGCTAACTGCATCGCTGCCCATAGCGTTGCCTTGGCCCAGCGGTGACCAGCTTTGCGTGACGATGCCCATTTCATCGTGCAGCTTGCGCATATCACGCTGCTGGAAAGTCGGGTGCAGTTCAATCTGGTTGAGTGCGGGCACAACGCCTGTCTCATCGGCAATCCGTTTCAGGTCTTGCTCGCGGAAATTGGACACGCCGATTGACTTCGCCTTGCCTTGGTCGCGCAGTTCGATCAGCGCCTTCCAGGTGTCGACAAACAGATCTTTCTCCGGGCACGGCCAATGGATCAGCAACATATCGACATGATCGCGGCCCAGGCGCTGCAGGCATTTGTCTGCCGCCTTCAATGTGCGGTCATAGCCCTGGCTTTCGTTCCAGATCTTGGTCTGAAGGAAAATATCGCTCCAGTCGCCGATCCCTTCGCCGACGCCGCGTTCGTTCTGATAAATAGCCGCTGTATCGATCAGCCAGTAACCGGCTTCCAGCGCGGTTCGGACAGCGGCAGCGGCATCGTCTTCATCGATTTCCCAGGTTCCAAAGCCAAGCTGCGGAATCTGGCGATCATCGTTCAGGGTGAGGGTGGGATAGTTGTTTGTTTTGTTCATATCATTTCTACGAACGCCGGTGCGAGCGGTTCCGGTGAATTTGCATCCACCAGACCGCTTGACTTGCACTGCCTTGCACCTCTACCCCGCACACGCATTTCGGGCTCCGGTCCGTCCATTTCATCCCTGACGTCGAGTCCTGTCGAAGGACGTTTGAGGATCCCCGGGCAGGGGTGAAGGAATACCTATGGCTAACGTAACTGTGATCGGTGCCCAGTGGGGCGATGAGGGCAAGGGCAAGATCGTCGACTGGCTCGCCAGCCGCGCAGATGCCGTGGTGCGTTTTCAGGGCGGCCACAATGCCGGCCACACGCTGGTCATCGATGGCAATGTGTTCAAGCTTAGCCTGCTGCCCAGCGGCATCGTGTCAGGCACGCTGTCGATTATCGGCAATGGCGTGGTGCTGGACCCGTGGGCTCTCAAAGGAGAGATCGAGAAACTCGAATCGCAGGGTGTGACGATCACTGACGACAATTTCGCGATTGCCGACAACTGCCCGCTGATCCTGCCAATCCACCGCGATCTTGACGGTCTGCGCGAAACCGCCGCCGGCAGCGGCAAAATCGGGACCACCGGACGCGGCATCGGCCCGGCCTATGAAGACAAGGTCGGCCGCCGCGCGATCCGGGTGTGCGACCTCGCACATCTCGATACGCTGGAGCCGCAGCTAGACCGCCTGTGCGCGCATCACGATGCGCTGCGCGCCGGTTTCGACCAGCCGCCGGTCGACCGGGAGGCTTTGCTTGCCGAACTGAAGGAAATCGCCCCCTTCGTGCTGCGGTTTGCCCAGCCGGTTTGGAAACGGCTCAAGAAAGTGCGCAAGGCTGGCGCCAAGATCCTGTTCGAAGGCGCGCAGGGCGTGCTTCTGGATGTCGATCACGGCACCTATCCGTTCGTCACCAGTTCCAACACGGTCAGCGGAACAGCGGCCAGCGGGTCGGGCCTGGGCCCCAACTCGACCGGCTTCGTGCTCGGCATTGTGAAGGCCTACACGACCCGCGTCGGCAGCGGTCCGTTCCCGACCGAACTGGACGATGCAGACGGCCAGCGGCTGGGCGAGCGAGGCCATGAATTCGGCACCGTCACCGGACGCCAGCGGCGCTGCGGCTGGTTCGATGCGGTGCTGGTCCGCCAGAGCTGCGCCATCAGCGGCGTCACCGGTGTCGCGCTGACGAAGGTCGACGTGCTGGACGGGTTCGATACGGTGAAAATCTGCACCGGCTACCGTCTGCGCGGAAAGATCATGGATTATTTCCCCAGCCACGCTGCCGATCAGGCCGAGGTCGAACCGATCTATGAAGAAATGGAAGGGTGGAGCGAAAGCACCGCCGGCGCCCGCAGCTATGCCGACCTGCCCGCCAATGCGATCAAATACATCCAGCGTGTGCAGGAATTGATCGAAACGCCGGTTGCGCTTGTGTCCACAAGTCCGGAACGCGACGATACTATCCTGATGCGAGATCCCTTCGTCGACTAGAATTGTGACGATATGATCTTTACTTGATCTACATTTGTTCTTACCCTGTTCTTGTTATCAGGAGCTGGGAAGATGTCAGGTCACAGGGCGCAAGCCGATTTCGATTACCACCCGACAGGGGTTGCGCGCGGCGTTGCAAACGATCCCGCCGGGCTGCCGCTGACGGTATCGGTGTTTGCCGACCGCAGCCACGTGCGCGCCGGTATCCTCGATGATGCGCTGGCTGCCGGGCTGCGTCAGGGGCAGGTCGGCAGCGTGAATGAACTTTTGGGCGGTGAAGCCTGCTCGCTTGGCGAGGTGGTGCTTCTCGATTGTCCGGTTGTGGACGGCAGGACACTGGCTGCGCTGGCCCGGCTGGATATGCGCATCGCCAATTCGGGCGCGCAATTGGTGATTTCAACGTCGGTCGATGCGCTCGATGACGTGTTCGGATGTCTTGACCAGTCGGCTCCGCAAATTCTTGTCGATCCCGCTAGGTCGGAACGCGTAATTGCGCTTGGCCGCGTTCTGGCGAAAATGCCTAACATGCGCCTACGCGATCTTTCGGATGATGATCGGATCACACTCCTGCGCCTGACCGAGCAGGTCGGACAGATTGCCGAGCGGCTGGAACGCTTGGGCGCGGATGGAAAGTCCGCCGATGGGGGCGCCTTCCGCTTCGAATCTCCGACTGACGATTTCAGCGCGCAGGAAAGTGAGGACGGTTCGGGCCGGCTGGTGCGCAAAGTGCGTCCCTCGCTGCCCGATCCGCGTCTGGTGCGCCGCATCGTACGCCAGCGCCAATTGCGCGCGCGGTTTTTCGACGGTGATCTTTTCGCTGATCCGGCATGGGATATCCTGCTGGACCTGACGGCAGCCCGCGCAGAGCACACGCGTGTGTCGGTCACCTCCCTGTGCATTGCAAGCGGGGTTCCGCCGACAACCGCGCTGCGCTGGATCAGCCAGATGGTCGATGCTGGTCTGTTGGAGCGGGTTGAGGATGAGGCCGACAAACGCCGCGCCTTCATCGCGCTCAGCGACCGGGCGGCAGACGCAATGGCCCGCTATTTCATCGAATTGAAGAAAGACGCTGCCGCGCTGGTGTGATTTTAGCTGGCTGCGCGCAGGGTGATTGTGAGGCCGCAGACAGGCTCCCCGCTGTAAGGCAATTCGCGGCGCAGCGCGTCAGCTCTTGCCCGGTCGAGGATTTCTGCCGGCACCGCCGGATCGTGGAGCAGCAGGTCAACCGTGCCGAGCAAACGGGCCTGTTTCAGCGTCAGGTCTTCAGGGTCATCGCTCGTAAGCTGAATTTCCACTGTCTGTGACGCTACGGGATCGTCGGCCGCGGCAAGCCAATCGTCCACCCGCTCTGCAGACCCAGGATCGAGCGGATCAAGCGTGCCGCCTTCGGCAAGTGCTGCATCCAGAGCATTGCGGCGCTGTGCACCGTCGGGGAACCGCGCACGCATGGCATCGCGGCTGGCGGCCAGTTTCGCGGCAAGATCGCCTAGGGTCTGAGGCAAGAGTTTCTCCAGCCGCAGCCTGATCTGTTTGGAAAGGCCGGCTGAGGCACCGGATGTCCCGATCGCGATCAAGACCGGGTCACGGTCGAGAATGCTGGGGGTAGTGAATTCGCACAAATCCGGACGGTCGGCGACATTGACCAGCAGACCCTTGCGGCTCAGCCGCATGGCTGCCGCCTTCGCAGCGCGCTCATCCTCCAGCGCGATAAAAGCCAGCTTGGCATGATGCGCCTCGGCCTCGCCGCAGGGGATCCCGCCCGCACGCTCGACCAAGCGCTTCTTCGCTTCGCCCATCTCCCCTTCGCCGAGCACGACCACGCGTTGTCCCGCAATGCGGTGGAGCAGGGGAAGCGAACCGATCACAGCCAGTCCGGCACCCGTTCTGCCGCCATGATGTCTGCTGCCGGCAAACGGTCTGCAACGACCGCGAATTTGTCGCCATCGACCAGCACTTCGGCCACGAAACCGCGGCTGTTGTAGCTGGACGCCATAGTCGCACCATATGCACCAGCGGTGCGGAAGATCGCCAAGTCGCCGCTTTCCAGAACGTCGAGATCGCGGTTCATGGCAAAGGTATCGCCGGTCTCGCAGATGGGGCCGACCACGTGGGCATTCATTTTGCCGCCGTTGGGGGCCACAGCTTCGATATCATGCCATGCGCCGTACATTGCAGGCCGGGCCAGATCGTTCATCGCTGCATCGACGACGATAAACGGGCTGGCATTCGAACTGCGTTTCACCCGGATCACCCTGGTCAGCAGAATACCGGCGTTGCCCGCAATGACGCGGCCCGGTTCGAAAGACAGCGCCACATCCCAGTCTTTGGTGACGCGCGCAACCATCGCCCCGTATTCGGCGGGGCTGGGCATGATTTCACCGGCCTTGTACGGCACGCCAAGTCCGCCGCCCAGGTCGACATGCGTTACCTTTTGCCCGGCATCGCGCAGTTCCTGCACCAGCTTGCCTACTTTCAGGAAAGCAGTTTCCAGCGGTTCGAGGGTGGAAAGCTGGCTGCCGATATGGACGGCGATCCCGCGCATATCCATGCCGTCCTGATCGGCCAAATTGGCGTAGATTTCAGCTGCCCGGTCGATCGGAACACCAAACTTGTTTTCCGCCTTGCCGGTCGAGATTTTCTCGTGAGTGCGCGCATCGACGTCCGGGTTTACCCGCAATGCGCAGCGCGCCGTCATCCCGTGGCGGGCCGCGATCGAGGCCAGTTCATAGCCTTCTTCTTCGGATTCGATATTGAACTGACCGATATTGGCGCGAAGACCCTGCAGCAGTTCATCATGCGTCTTGCCAACGCCGGAAAACACTATGTCCTGCGACGCCATGTCGGCAGCCAATGCGCGCACCAGTTCGCCCCCGGACACGACATCTGCGCCGTAGCCTTCTTGCTGCAAGACTTTCAGCACTGCCAGGTTGGGGTTTGATTTCACTGCAAAGGCGATGTGCGGTTTGTTCACCCCCGACAACGCATCGCGGAAAACGCGGGCGTGGCGGATCAGGGTCGCGCGGGAATAGACATAGACCGGCGTGCCGACTTCTTCGGCGATCTTGGTCAGGGGCACGTCTTCGGCATGAAGCACGCCGCCGCGAAGTTCAAAATGATCCATCGTCTTGTTCTAAGCTCAATTTTCAGGCGGAAGATCGAACGGATCGTCTTCGCGTTCTTCACTGCGGCGGCGTAGTTCGACGCTGCGTTCCGGGGCGGCCTGCGGGTCCAGTTCCAACAATTCGTCGGCGGTAGGCCGTGCCTCGCTACCCGTTGGGGCGACCGGCAGGCTCTGGCCCTCCAGCGGCTCCAGCGGTGCGCGCTGGGCACACGCACCCAATCCCGCAAGCAATGCCGGCATCACGCAAACGGCGATCGGGGATTTGCGGATCATGTGTCGTTTCCTTCAGCAATACCCAGAGCTTTGCGCGCTGTTTCGACCTGGCGCATTACCTGTTCAGGCGCAGTTCCGCCATAAGATGACCGTGCGGCAACCGATGCTTCGACGGACAGCGCGGTATACACCCGCTCATCGATACGTTCGTCGATGGCTTTGAGTTCCTCCAGCGAAAGTTCGTCCAGCGCCGCGCCTTTTTGTTCAGCCAGCTTAACCGCTGCGCCGGTGATATGGTGCGCTTCGCGAAACGGAATGTCCGCCTCTCGCACCAGCCAGTCGGCAAGATCGGTTGCGGTGGCATAGCCAAGCTCTGCCGCCTGCCGCATCCGGTCGGTTTTGAAGGTGCTGTCGGCCACCATTCCGGTCATCGCCGCAATCGAAAGCGCGAGCAGGCTGGCCGCTTCGAATACCGGCGGTTTGTCGTCCTGCATATCCTTGGAATATGCGAGCGGCAGGCCTTTCATGGTGATCATCAGCGCGGTCGCTGAACCAATCACCCGGCCTGCGTGGCCGCGCACCAGTTCGGCCGCGTCGGGGTTTTTCTTTTGCGGCATGATCGAACTGCCGGTCGACAGGCTGTCTGCCATCCGCACGAACCCGAATGGCTGGCTCGCCCAGATGATGAATTCTTCTGCCAGCCGCGAAAGATGCAGCGCGATCTGGCTGGCGGCCATCAGGTAATCGAGCGCGAAATCGCGGTCGGACACGGCATCCAGGCTGTTTGCGGTTGGCCGGGCGAACCCCAGCGCCTCGCTGGTGGCATCGCGGTCGATCGGAAATCCGGTGCCGGCCAGCGCCGCAGAACCAAGCGGGCATTCATTCATCCGTGCACGCGCATCTGCCAATCTCGACCGGTCACGCCGTAGCATTTCATAATAGGCCAGCAGATGATGGCCCAGCGTCACCGGTTGCGCGGTTTGCAAGTGAGTGAAGCCGGGCATGATGCTGTCTGCATGACGGCCCGCCTGCGTCACCAGCGCCTGTTGCAGCGCGGCAAGACCGGCATCGGTCTGCTCGATCGCTTCGCGAACCCACAGCTTGAAATCGGTGGCGACCTGATCGTTGCGGCTGCGTGCGGTGTGAAGCCGGCCGGCGGCAGGGCCGATCAGTTCCGCCAGACGGCTTTCGGTGGTCATGTGAATGTCTTCGAGGTCCCAGTTTTCCGGCACCCCATCGCGTTCATATTCGGCTGCGACCGCATCCAGCCCGTCTGCGATCGTCGCTGCATCGCCTGCGCTGACGATACCCTGCGCGCCGAGCATTGCGACATGCGCCTTGCTGGCGGCGATATCCTGACGCCACAATGCCTTGTCGAACGGGATAGAGGCGTTGATTTCGCGCATGATCGCGCTAGGTCCTTCAGCGAACCTTCCGCCCCACATCTGGTTGGAGCCTGCCTTGTCCTTACGATTTTCGCTCACGCGTAACGCCTTGATCCTGATTGGCCTGACTGCCGGCCTTGCAGCTTGCGATAGGGAAGCTACCAACCCGGCGCAAGAACAGGGCGAATTGGGCGCGGAGAAGTCCAGCTTGGTCGGAGAGATCGATCGCAGCCGCGCCGGGGAACTGCTGCCAGCGGTCAATGTGACCGGGCCGGACGGCGAAACGCTGAATCTGGGCGCGGCACAGGGGCAGCCGATCTTGCTGAACCTGTGGGCGACATGGTGCGCGCCCTGCGTGGTGGAGATGCCGATGCTGGATGATCTGGCGGGCGATCTGGACGGTCAGGTCCGGTTGGTCACGGTGAGCCAGGATTTTCAAGGCGCAGAAAAAGTCGTCCCGTTCTTCGAACAAATGGAATTTCAAAATCTGGAGCCGTGGATGGACCCGCAAAACGAACTGGGTTTTTCCGTAGGTAGCGAGATCATGCCTGTGACCGTGCTGTATAATGCCAGCGGTCAGGAAGTGTGGCGCGTAGTCGGCGAGTATGACTGGTCCAGCGCCGAAGCGCGCGAGGCCATACTCGCCGAATAATCGCGCAAATTACGCGTCAGAACTGGTAAGCTACACCAGCGCTGAGGACCCACGGGTCCAACTTGTGCTCTGTCTGGATGGCAAGGGTGTTGCCTGCGAACCAGCGCGCGGTCGTGTCGATGAAGTACCGTTTGGCATCGACGCTGAAGGAAATGCCCTTGTCATTGATCGGCACATCGACGCCGGCTTGCAACGCCAGGCCGAGTTCATTCGACATATCGAAATCGGTGACGCCCAGCGGGATTGTGGCAGCGCCCGGTTCTTCGTCGAAGAACAGGAAGTAAGCGGGGCCGGCACCGACATAGGGTTTCACACCGCCGAGATCGAAATGGTATTTCGCGGTCACGGTGGCCGGGATCAGCTTGGCATCAGAAACCAGTTCTGCGCCGGGCAGACCGGTTGTCCCGTCGACATCGTGCTGTGTCATGCAGCAGATGGTTTCGACAGAGAAATTCTCGGTGAAGAAATACTCCACCGCCAGCGTCGGCACGAAATTGTCGTTCGCTTCGGTCTGGGTATTGGCTGGCAGTCCGACAATATCGGTGTCGATGCTCGTGATCTTGCCATCGGGCAGCACACCGGTGGCAAACAGTTTTGCCTGAACCGTGCCTGCCCGTTCAGCGGCCATAGCTGGCGCAGACACGGCAGCGATTGATGCGAAGGCCATTAGGCATACGGCAGTTGTGCGTTTCATAATCCTTATTCCCGGTGCCGCAGTGGCTGCCCGATGCAGCCAAGGGTTCTTGCGGCAACGAGGCTGGATTATTCGCGAAAAGACCTGCGTTCATTGATCTGGGTCAAAGACTGACCGGCTTTTTTGCACCAATTCGGTGGCACGTATTCAATTGCCACATTTCGGTGCCCATCATGGTCGCAAACGATGCATTCGGTTCATTCCTGCGCGACATTCCGCGTTCCACGCCGCACGCCAGCACAGCGTGCGGGCTGCAGAAGCTAGCCCATTTGCTGCCGATTTGCCGCGGGTCCATGGTACCGCTGGACCCCACCGAAAATTCGCTGGCCTACGTCGCCAGCGGGGCGACGAAACTCATCGCCAGCGCATCCGGCGGCAGGGAGCAGATTGTTGCGTTCCATTTTCGCGGTGATCTGGTGTCCGTTCCTGGCAATGCGTGGCATTCTTATGATCTGTGCGCGCTGGTCGACACGCAGATACTGCTTTTTCCGGCGCGTGAATTCATTGACCTGACCCGCACCGACCCGGCGTTCGAAGACATCCTGCTGGAACGATCGCTGACCGCGCTGCACCGGTGCCGGGACAAGGCCGTGGGGCTGGGCCGCAAGAATGCACAGGAACGGCTCGCCAGCTTCCTGGTCGGAATGGCCGAACGGATTGGTACACGTGAAGACGGCACGACTATCCTAGACCTGCCAATGTCGCGGCGGGATATTGGCGACAGTCTGGGGCTGACGATTGAAACCATCAGCCGCCAATTCGGTGAATTGCGGAAGTCCGGCCTGGTGCAGACCGTGGGCCGATGCCGGGTGGAATTGTGCGATTTGGCGGAATTGGCGAAACGGGCGGGTCATGCCTGATCCGCGACCTTGTCCGGCAGAGCACGGCATTTTTTTCAAATTTGATCTGGATCAATGCGGGTCCGGGGCAGGCTTTCTAATGAGAGCGTGTTCTAGAGGGGTGAATTTCTAATGGAAGCTGTACTTGGCAGGGTCGGACTGTGGTTCCTGATCCTCTTGCTCGCCATCGGTGCGATAATCGGTGCGCAGGATAGCGGTTTTGCCGCGCATGCGACGATCATCGCAATTGTCGCGTTCGTTTTGATCTGGGTCACCGCTGGGCGGTACGACCCGATGGCGAAGGCGCAAAGCCTGTTCAAGATGCCAACCGGGCCGGAAACATATGATGATGATCCGGTCCGCTGGGGCGTGCTCGCGACTACGTTCTGGGGTCTGGCGGGTTTGCTGGCAGGATTGTTCATTGCCTTGCAGCTCGCCTTCCCAGTCCTGAATTTCGAACCCTATCTGACATTTGGCCGGGTCCGTCCGCTGCACACATCGGCGGTGATTTTTGCGTTCGGCGGAAACGCGCTGATCGCGACCAGTTTTTATGTTGTGCAGCGCACCTGCCGGACCCAATTGGCATTTCCTTCGCTCGCCCGGTTCGTGTTCTGGGGCTACCAGCTGTTCATCGTGCTGGCGGCCAGCGGCTATCTGCTCGGTATCACCCAGTCGAAGGAATATGCAGAGCCGGAATGGTATGTCGATCTGTGGCTGACCATTGTCTGGCTTGCCTATCTGGCGGTGTTCGTAGGGACCATCGTTCGCCGGCATGAACCGCATATCTATGTGGCCAACTGGTTCTACCTCGCGTTCATCGTGACGATCGCGATGCTGCACGTCGTCAACAACCTGGCGATCCCGGTCAGCTTCCTAGGCGCGAAAAGCTATAGCGCGTTCGCAGGCGTTCAGGATGCCCTGACCCAGTGGTGGTATGGCCATAACGCGGTCGGGTTCTTCCTGACCGCAGGCTTCCTCGCGATGATGTATTACTTCGTGCCGAAGCAGGCAGAGCGGCCGGTCTATTCCTACCGGCTGTCGATCATCCACTTCTGGTCGCTGATCTTCCTCTATATCTGGGCAGGTCCGCACCATCTGCACTACACCGCGCTGCCTGACTGGGCGCAGACACTGGGCATGGTGTTTTCGATCATGCTGTGGATGCCCAGCTGGGGCGGGATGATCAACGGCCTGATGACGCTGAACGGCGCATGGGACAAGGTCCGCACAGACCCGATCATCCGCATGATGGTGATGGCGCTGGCGTTCTACGGCATGAGCACGTTCGAAGGGCCAATGCTGTCGATCAAGGCAGTCAACGGCCTGTCGCATTACACCGACTGGACCATCGGACACGTCCATTCCGGCGCGCTGGGCTGGAACGGCATGATCACCTTCGCCGCGCTTTACTACCTCGTTCCGCGCCTTTGGAAGCGCGAACGGCTGTATTCGCTGCGGATGATCAACTGGCACTTCTGGCTCGCGACACTCGGCATCGTTTTCTATGCCGCCAGCATGTGGGTCGCCGGGATTACCCAAGGCCTGATGTGGCGTGAATACGGCGTCGACGGATACCTGGTGAACAGCTTTGTCGACAGTGTCGCAGCTCTCCACCCGATGTACCTGATGCGGGCATTTGGCGGGCTGCTCTACCTCAGCGGCGCGCTGATCATGACCTACAACATCTGGATGACTCTGGCTGGCCGCATTCGCGAAGAAGCGCCCATGACAGAGACGCCGCATAGCGATGCTGCAGACCGTCCAATCACCACAGTTCCGGCCGAATAGGAATCCGACCGATGAGCAAGCAAAACAGCATTCTCGGGCGCCACAAGAAGCTCGAAAAGAACATCACGCTCCTGGCGGCTGGGACACTGGCGGTCGTTGCGATCGGCGGACTGGTGGAAATCGCGCCGCTGTTCTGGATCGATAACACGATCGAGAAGGTGGACGGGATGCGGCCTTACACTCCGCTGGAGCAGGCGGGCCGCGACATCTACATCCGCGAAGGGTGTTATACCTGCCACAGCCAGATGATCCGTCCATTTCGCGACGAAGTGGAACGTTACGGTCACTACAGTCTGGCAGCGGAGAGTATGTACGATCACCCTTTCCAATGGGGTTCGAAACGTACCGGACCGGATCTGGCGCGCGTTGGCGGGCGGTATTCGGATGACTGGCATGTGCAGCATCTGAAGAACCCGCAAAGCGTGGTTCCGCAAAGCATCATGCCGCAATATTCCTTCCTTGCCGAAACCGATCTGAAGGTTGCCGATCCGGCTGCGAATATGCGCGCATTGCAGATGGTCGGCGTGCCATACACTGATGAGCAGATTGAAATGGCCGAAGAGGATCTTCGCGGCCAGGCGGACGAGGCTGGCGATGCCAAGGGTATCGAAGCCCGGTATCCGAAATCGCAGACCCGCGATTTTGACGGCAACCCCGCGCGTCTGACCGAGCTCGACGCATTGATCGCTTACCTGCAGATGCTGGGTACGCTGGTGGATGTGAACAAGGCTGCGGCGCAGGAAGAACTGGCTGAGGAGAAAGGCCGGTGAGCTTCTACGAAACCTTGCGGCATTTTGCCGACAGCTACGGGCTGGCGCTGATGTTCGTGCTTTTCCTGATGCTGTGCCTGTGGCCGTTCCGGCCGGGATCGGACCGCCACAACCAGACTGCAGCCAATTCGATTTTTAAGGAAGACAGCGATGGCCAATAAGCCAACCGAAGGGCAGCGCGTCGACGAGCCTACTGGCACCGAATTCGTCGGGCATGAATGGGACGGGATCGAGGAACTGGACACCCCGATGCCGCGCTGGTGGGTGTGGACATTTTATCTCACCATCGTGTGGGCGGCGGTGTATGTTGTGCTCTATCCGGCATTGCCAATGCTGGAAAAGGGTACCGAGGGCATTCTCGGCTGGAGCAGCCGCGGCGATCTGGCCAAGGATATGAGCGCCGCCGATCTGGCGCAGCAATCCTTCCGCGAACAGCTCGCTGCGATCGATGTGGTGAAATTGCAGGATAACCCGCAGCTGATGCAGCAGGCGGTTGCTGGCGGGGCTGCCGCTTTCAAGGTCAACTGCGTCCAGTGCCACGGTTCCGGCGCAGCGGGCAGCCAGGGGCTGGGCTATCCCAACCTCGCCGATGATGACTGGCTGTGGGGAGGTGATTTGCAGGCGATCGAATACACGCTGATTCACGGCATCCGCCAACAGGGCGATGATCAGACGCGGTCGAGCATCATGCCGCCATTTGCCGGCGTCTTCAGCGATGAAGAGCTGAACGCGATTACCGATCACGTGATGTCGTTCAGCAAAATGGCGAACAGCAACCCGCTCGGTGCGGAAATCTATGCCAACAATTGCGCATCCTGCCACGGTGCAAACGGGATGGGCGACCGCGCACAGGGCGCACCAAACCTGTCCGATGCGATCTGGCTGTATGGCAACAGCCGCGCGCAGATCCAGAGCCAGATACTGGCACCACGCATGGGTATGATGCCCAAATGGGAAGGGCGGCTGGACCCGGTCACCATCAAGATGCTGGCAGCCTATGTGCATTCGCTCGGCGGGGGTGAAGATGTGATGGAGGTCGCTGAAGACCCGGTGGTCAATGCTGATGAGCAACCCTGACAAACCGATCGAGATAGCGGGCGGGGTCGTCAAAATGGTCGATCCTGCCGCCCATTCGGTTTCTGCCGCAACCGCAAAACCGGAAGCTGCAACTCGCCGCCACGCGCCGGAAGAACCGCCGCCTGCTCATCTTTATGAGAAGCAGAAAACTGTCCATAACCAGCGCATTGACGGCCCTTTCCGGCGGTTCAAATGGCTGGTGATGATCCTGACGCTGGCGGTGTACTACATCACCCCGTGGATCCGGTGGGACCGCGGCCCATATGCGCCGGACCAGGCGGTTCTGGTCGATCTGGCCGGGCGGCGTTTCTACATGTTCGGCATAGAGATATGGCCGCATGAATTCTATTTCGTGGCCGGCCTGCTCATCATGGCGGGGATCGGCCTGTTCTTGGTAACCAGCGCGGTCGGCAGGGCCTGGTGCGGCTATGCCTGCCCGCAAACCGTGTGGACCGATCTGTTCCAGCATATCGACCGGCTGGTCGATGGTGACCGTAATGCGCGTATCCGTCTGGATGCCGCACCGTGGGGACCAAGCAAGATCGCCAGGCGCGCGCTGAAATGGACCATCTATCTGGTGATCAGTTTCTGGACCGGCGGCGCGTGGATCATGTACTTCGCCGACGCGCCGACGCTTACCGTGGACTTCTGGACCGGTCAGGCCGCACCTGTCGCATACACCACGGTTGCCATTCTGACGCTGACGACTTTCGTGCTTGGCGGGTTCATGCGCGAACAGGTTTGCATCTACATGTGTCCGTGGCCGCGTATCCAGACTGCGATGCTCGACGAAAAATCGTTGATCGTCACCTACAAGGATTGGCGCGGTGAACCGCGCGGCAGCCTGAAGAAAGCGCGCAAGGAGCCGGAAAAGTTTGGCGACTGTATCGACTGCAAGCAATGTATCGCAGTGTGCCCGACAGGTATCGATATCCGCGAGGGGCCGCAGATCGGCTGCATCACTTGCGCGCTGTGCATCGATGCGTGCGACCGGGTCATGGCTGACATCGGCAAACCGCGCGGATTGATAGACTACGCGACGCTGGAAGATTGCGAGAAAGAAGCTGCCGGCGAAGAACCCCGTCCGGTTTGGAAGGCTTTGCTGAGGCCGCGGACAATTGCTTACACGATGATCTGGGGCAGCATCGGGCTGGCCATCCTGTTCGCCCTGGGTGTGCGCAACCATACGGAGATTTCCGCATCGCCAGATCGCAACCCGCCGTTCATGCTGATGAGCGACGGGTCGATCCGCAACGCATTCACGCTGAAGGTCCGCAACATGGAAAGCCGCCCGCGCGAAATGCAGATTGGACTGGAAGGTCTGCCGGGTGCGGTCATGTGGACTGGCGAAATTGCCCGCGGCGATGCAGCTGTAACGCAAGTTATCAAGGCGCAGGCTGATCAGACCAAGACCATCCGGGCCTACGTCATGGCGCCTGCAGATACGCCCGTCACAGACTTCCGCTTCACCGTCACATCATTGGACGAACAGCGTGAGACCGACACCAGCGAAACGCGCTTTTCCGCGCCAGGAGATAACTGATGGGCAAGCCGCTGACAGGCCGCACGATTTTGGGCATTTTCGTTGCCGGGTTCGGCATCGTTTTTGCCGTGAATTTCTACATGGCATCGCTGGCGGTCGGCGGCTTCAGCGGGGTCGTGGTCAAAAACTCCTACGTCGCCAGTCAGGAATTCAATGGATGGCTGGAACAGGCGGAAAAGCAGGCGCAGCTGGGCTGGAGTGCTGACGTCACCAAGGCACAGGCGGGGCATTTCTCTGTCGCGACCAAAGGTGTGCCGGAAGGGGCGATGGTCTCTGCCACCGCACGCAGGCCGCTTGGTCAGCCGGAAACTGTCGACGTCGAATTCACGCATTTCGCACCCGGCAATTACGTTTCGACACGCCCGCTCGCAGATGGGCGCTGGATCGTTCGTCTGGTCATCACCGATGGCGTGTCCCGCTGGATTGAAGAATTGCACGTTTCATGACTGCTCCGGCCACCATCGCAGCCGATGCGGCGCAAGAGCTGGTGGATACACGCTTTACCGTTCCGGGGATGCGCTGTGCGGGCTGTATTGCAAAAATCGAACGCGGGCTGGCGGAGGTTGACGGGGTCGAGAGCGCACGGGTCAATTTTTCTGCCAAGCGTGTCGCGGTGCGCCATACGAAATCGCTGAGCGAAGATCACCTGACGCAGGCGCTGTTCGAACTTGGGTTCGAAGCGCAGGCTGCCGCGGCCAATCCGCTTGCTGAAGATGACCGCGAATCCAAGGCACTGCTGCGGGCGCTGGCGGTTGCCGGGTTCGGAATGATGAACATCATGCTGTTGTCGGTCAGTATCTGGGCGGGGGCAGGCGGCGCCACGCGCGAGATGTTCCACTGGCTATCCGGCCTGATCGCACTACCGGTTATTGCCTATGCAGGCAGGCCGTTCTTCTCCTCCGCATTGATGGCGCTGCGGTATCGTAGAACCAACATGGACGTGCCGATTTCGATCGGCGTTCTGCTGGCCACCGGTCTGAGCATTTACGAAACACTCTACGGCGGCGGTCATGCCTATTTCGAAAGCGCGGTCATGCTGCTGTTCTTCCTGCTGGCGGGGCGCGCGCTCGATTCCATGATGCGCAACAAGATGCGCGCGGGCATTGGATCATTGCTCGGCCGGATGGGGCGCAGCGCGAGCGTTTTTCAAGGCGACGGATCCCTCTCGAGAATACCCGCTGACGATCTGGAGCCGGGGATGCTGATGCTGGTCGCGTCGGGCGAGGCATTGGCCGCAGACGGAGTAATCGAACAAGGCAGCGGCGCGATAGACAACGCCATGCTGACTGGCGAAAGCGCGCCGCAGACTGTCGCCAGGGACAGCGCAGTTCACGCTGGTGCGATCAACTTGCTGGACCCCTTGCAAGTCAGGATCACCGCCGCCGCATCAGACACTGCGATTGCAGAGATCGCGCGCCTGATGGACGAGGCCGGGCAATCGCGCAGCCGATATGTCCGGATTGCTGACCGTGCAGCGCGGCTTTACGCGCCTGCCGTTCATTCACTGTCAGCGCTGGCATTTGCGGGATGGATGATCGCCGGGGCCGGGTGGCATCAATCGCTGGTGGTTGCCATTGCTGTACTGATTATCACCTGTCCGTGTGCGATGGGACTGGCCGTTCCGGCAGCGCAGGTTGTTGCCAGCAACGCCCTGATCAAGCGCGGCGTTCTGGTGAAGGATGGCAGCGCGCTGGAAAGGCTTGCGGAGGTTGATACCGCTCTGTTCGACAAGACAGGCACCTTGACGCTTGGCGAAGCGCGTGCGGATGTCGAGGATCTGAGTGAAACCGAGCGAGCAATCGGTCTGGCGCTTGCGCAGCAGAGCCGGCATCCGTTGAGCAAGGGTCTGGCAAGATCGCTCGGCTTGGCAAAGACTGCCCCGGCAGTGCTGAGCGATGTGAGCGAAGTGGGCGGTGCCGGTGTCTATGCGCGATGCGGCGGTGTCGATGTGGCGTTGGAAAAACCGGCGGGCGGGGAGTCGGCGATGGCCGTTTCTCTGCGTGTCGGAGATGAAACGAAGCTGATCCGTTTCACCGATCAGATGCGCGCCGATGCAGGGGACACAGTTTCCCGTCTGGGCACATTGGGCATTACATCTGCGATCATGTCGGGCGACCGGCAGGATGCAGTGGACGAAATGGGCCGGGCGCTCGAAATCGAAGGCCAGGGCAATATGTTGCCGGCTGAAAAGCTGGAAAGGCTTTATGCGATGAAAGCCGCAGGCAGACTTCCCCTCATGGTCGGCGATGGCCTCAACGATGGACCCGCGCTGGCTGCGGCGCATGCCTCCGTCGCCCCGGGCACCGCCAGCGACGCCAGCCAGCAGGCCGCCGATGCCGTGTTTCTGGGCGAAAAACTGATGCCGGTGGTCGATGCGATCCGTGTTGCCCGCCGGACAATGGTGATCGTGCGGCAGAACTTCGGATTTGCTATCGGATACAATGTGCTGGCCGTGCCGTTGGCCTTGGCCGGGCTGGTCACGCCGCTGATCGCAGCGATTGCGATGTCGCTCAGTTCTGTAGTGGTCGTTGCCAATTCGCTGCGACTGGCGAGGGCTGCAAAGTGAGCGGCCTTGCCATTCTGATCCCGATTGCGCTTGGCATGGGCGGCCTCGGCCTCGCGGTGTTCTTCTGGGCTATGAAAAACGGCCAGTTCGACGATCTGGATGGCGCTGCGAACCGCGTCCTGATCGATGATGAAGAGGACGCGCTGTGAACCTTTCTCTCGCCGCGATCGGGGTTCTACTGCCGGTTATGATCGGTCCGCTGCCTGCGGACGATGGGGTGCAGGTTTTGCAGGTGCAGCTGTGTTCGGGCGGTGCGATCTCGATCCCGATTGGTGAACGGGAAACGCCGCCTAGTCAGCCATGCCCGGCGAAGGCGTGCCATGCGGGCGCTTGCCGCAAGAAAATTTGATCTGACGCAAAGACGCCTGCCGGTAATGCGGCCACACAGGCTGGCATGTGGCCTTATCATCCAGACCTGCTGGCGACCCCGGTCCCCCGCTATACAAGCTTTCCCACCGCCGCCGACTTCGCAGCCGTGGACCCCGGTGCCTATCGCAATGCGTTGATGCAGGCAGAGGGCGAGATATCGCTCTATGTCCATATCCCTTTCTGCGAGCAAATTTGCTTTTACTGCGGATGCAACACCGGTGCGGCCGGGCGCAGGCAGCGGGTGGTTTCCTATCTCGATGCCTTGCACAGCGAAATCGAAACGATTGCCGCCCTGCTGCCCGATAGCGCCCATATCGGGCGCATTGCGTTCGGCGGCGGCAGCCCGAATGCGATCACGCCAGAGGATTTTGAACGACTGACTGCTGCATTGCAGGACAATTTCGAATGCCCTGATCCTATGTTTTCGATCGAACTCGATCCGCGAACGATGACTGAAGAATGGGCCGCAACAATCGCCCGCACCGGAATAGACCGGGCAAGCCTGGGCGTGCAGACATTCGCGGCGCATTGTCAGAAGGCGATAGGCAGGGTTCAGTCAGAGGAAATGATCGTGCAAACGGTCAACTGGCTTCGTGATGCCGGTGTCACCTCGCTCAATTTCGATCTCATGTATGGCTTGCCCGAGCAGACTGAGGGCGATTTGCTCGACACATTGCATCGTACACGCGTGCTTGGCGCTGATCGGATCGCGTTGTTCGGATATGCCCATGTGCCGCACATCGTGCCGCGTCAGCGGGCTATCGATGCCAGCAACATGGCCGGACAGGACGAGCGTTTTGCAATGGCCAAGCTCGGATATTCCTATCTCTGCACGCACGGCTACGTGCCGGTGGGCTTTGATCATTTTGCGAAACCGGGCGGCGATCCGCTGGCCCACGCGGCACTATGCGGCGGGCTGAGGCGCAATTTCCAAGGGTACACTGATGACCGCGCAAAAACGCTGATCGGACTGGGCAGTTCGGCAATCAGCAGCTTCCCCGGCCTGCTCGTCCAGAACGAGAAGAACAGCGGGCGCTACAGGATGCAAGCTTCGCAGGGCCGGCTGACGGCCAGCCACGGCATCGTTCGGTCGGATGACGACCAGAAACGCGGTGCGATCATCGAATCGCTGCTGTGTCAGGGACACGCACGGATACCTGACGCGATTCGCAGCGAGATCGCTGGCAGGCTGTGTCCGTTTACCGTTCGCGGCCTGGCTGCAATGGAGGGGGATTACCTGACCATCCTGCCAGATGGATTGCCATATACGCGTACGATCGCCGCGCTGTTTGACCCTTACCGCGCAGAATCGCAGCGGCGTTTCAGTTCCGCCGTTTAGGCCCGGTTGGGCCGTGTTTGCACTGTAGGGGAATGGTGGGCGATGACAGGCTCGAACTGCCGACCCTCTCGGTGTAAACGAGATGCTCTACCAACTGAGCTAATCGCCCGATATCCATCGGAAGCGCCCTAATAACGCCCAAAGGTGCAAAATCAATCGCCAAAGTGGATTTCTTTGAACCTTTTTTTGCACACGGCTAAGGCCGCGGCATGAGCGACAAGCATATCAAGGTGTTCGCCACGGGCGGAACTATCGCCGGAGTGGCCGGTTCGGCGACGCGGCGCGACTACCGGCCGGGCCAGATCGGCATTGCCGATTTCCTGTCGGAGATGGATCGGATCGGCCTGTCTGCCAACCTGGTTGGCGAACAATTTGCCAATATCGGTTCGGAAGATATCGGGCCGCAGCTGTGGCACCGCCTGCACGATGCGGCGACGCGCGCGATGGCGGACGAGGATTGCCGCGGTATCATCATTACCCACGGGACTGACACAGCAGAAGAAACTGCGTTCCTGCTGGACCAGACGCTACCGACGACGAAGCCGGTTGTCGTTGTGGGCGCTATGCGCGCTGCCGATGCAGTGGGCAGTGACGGATTGCGCAATTTCGCCAATGCCGTGCGCGTGGCGGGCGATCCCGATGCGGCCGGCCGCGGCGTTCTGCTGGTCATGAGTGACCGCGTGTTTGCTGCCCGCGATGCGCGCAAGGCGCACACAGAGATGACGGATGCGTTCAAGGCGTTCCCACGCGGCCCGGTGGGGCACGTTACGCCGACATCGCTGGAATGGTTCGGCCCGCCGTGGCGGACGGGCGAACCGGCGCGATATGAATTTTACGAAGATATGCCCAAGGTCTCGATTCTTTACGCCTATGCCGGAATGTCACCCGACAATGTGGCTCAGGCGCTGGAAGGCGGGGCGAAGGGCATCGTGCTGGCGGGGTTTGGTCACGGAAACGCGCCGCGCGGAATTCGTGATGCGCTGGCCGAAGCGGTTCGGCAGGGCGTTCCGGTGGTTCGCGCATCGCGTGTGGACGAAGGGCTGGTCGACCGTGAGCCGGAGGATGATACCGCCGGTTTCGTGGCAGCGCGGGCGCTTGGCCCTGCACGGGCGCGAATTTTGCTGCAGTTGCTGCTTGCGAACGGGATCACCGACCCCGCTCGCATACAACAGGAATTCAGCCGACGCTGACGTACTAAATTATCAGCTGTGCGGCGTGACGAGGTATTTCTCGCCGGTTTTCATTGTCCGGTAATCCAGCACGGCTTCCTTGGTCAGCATCTCTTCAAGGTTGACCTTGGTCTTGTAGCTGCTGGCGAAGGTGGTGGTCAGGTTGTCGAGCACGCGCTGGCGCATGCGGGTGACGGTTTCCATTCCGGCATTGGCGAGAAACGGCGTCAGCAGCCAGCCCGAAAGCGTCCAGCCAAAACCATAGCTCGGAGTCAGAATGGTCGGGCCCATATCCAGGCGGCCATAGATGAACATGCGCTTCTGCTGGTTTGAACCATAGCGGCTGTATTCGGTCATTTTCGACACAGCGACCTGTTCCATCGCCTTGAACACGTTGTCGGTCGCCTGACCGCCGCCAATCGGATCGAAACCGTAAAAGGCGTCAGTCGCATCGATCGCTTCGCGCAGCTGCTTCATGAAATCATCGTCGGATGAATTGACGACATGCTTCGCGCCGAGTCCCTTGAGCAGATCGACATGGTCCGCCTTGCGCACGATGTTGACGAGATCGAGGCCGTCTTCCTGACAGATTTTGATCAGCATCTGGCCAAGGTTTGACGCGGCCGCTGTGTGCACGATCGCGTTTTGGCCATCCATCTTGGCATTCTCGACAAAGCCGAGCGCAGTCATCGGATTGACGAATGCCGATGCGCCGTCTTCCGCCGAATGATCGCCAAGCGGCAGGCACATTGCGGCATCGGCAATGCAATACTGGCTGTAGGCGCTGCCGGGGACGCAGGCGACGCGCTGACCGACCAGAGCCTTCGCCATGTCGCTGTCGCCCGCTGCGACAACCGTGCCGGCACCTTCGTTACCGGCGGGCAGTTTCTGGCCGTGGCGGGCCTTGGAACCGGTGTTGAAGGGTTCCGGCATTTTCGCGACGAATTTGCCGTTGCTGTATTCGGCATTTTCCAGATCGGCGGCACTGGTCAGGATCGCGAGGTCCGACGGGTTGATCGGGGCCGCTTCCATCTTGACGAGCACCTGATTGCCTGTCGGTTCGGGGAACGAAACCTCTTCAATGGCGACGGTCAGTGTGCCGTCGCTTTCGAGCGTTGTGAAAAGCTGTTTGCCTGTGGTGGTCATCTCTCGTTCTCCTGGATGTTATGTTTTGTCGGGATATTTGGCTGATTCGAAATAGAGGCCGTAGGGCGGGGCATTCAACCCCAGCGCCTGCCTATCTTTTGTTTCAAGTGCAGCAGCGACTCTCTGCTTGTCCCACCGGCCCATGCCCACATAGGCGAGGCAGCCGACCATTGAGCGGACCTGATGATGCAGGAAACTGCGCGCCTCTGCCTCGATAAACACCCATTCATCGCGGCGATAGACATCGAGCCGGTCGAGCGTTTTTACCGGGCTTTGCGCCTGGCAGTTGACGGACCGGAAGGTGGTGAAATCATGCTGGCCGACCAGCACCTGCGCTGCGTCGTGCATCGCCGCCTCGTCCAGATGCTGCGGCACCTGCCAGGCACGGTTTTTCTCGATCGTCAGCGGCGCACGGCGGTTGCAGATGCGGTAAATGTAACTGCGCCCCTCGCATGAAAAGCGTGCGTGCCAGTCATCGGGCACGAATTCGCAATGCGTCACGGCAATTGGGTGGGGGCGCAAATGAGCGTTCAGCGCCTCGGAAACCTTGAAAGTGGGCCATTCGCGCTCAAGATCGATATGCGCACGCATCGCATAGGCGTGGACACCGGTGTCGGTGCGCCCTGCCGATTGCATCCGCACCTGTTCGCCGCAGAACGCCTCTACGGCTTCTTCCACGGCCTGCTGGACGCTGGGACCATGCGTTTGGCGTTGCAGCCCCATGAACGGGGTGCCGTCAAATTCCAGAGTGAGCGCGTAACGGGTCAAGCGAACTGCGTCCCTTCCGGCACCGGTACGCCGCGCAGAAATTCGTCTGCGTCCATTTTCGGCTTTCCGGCTCGCTGGATGCGGACCAGCCGCAATGCACCGGTTCCGCAGGCGATGGTCAGCATGTCGTCCAGGGTGGCACCTGGCGTTCCCTGGCCCGCAGCCAGTTCCGCCTTCAAGACTTTTACGCGTTCACCGTTCATCTCAAACCATGCGCCAGGGAAGGGGGCAAGCGCGCGTATCTTCCGCTCGATAACCTCTGCATCCTCCGACCAATCGATCTTCGCCTCTGCCTTGTCGATCTTGGGCGCATGGGTCGCATCCTCATCGTCCTGTTCGACCGGGTGGTGGAAGCTCAGACTACGGACGGTGCCGACCATCAATTGCGCGCCCAGTTCGGCCAGTTCCTCGGTCAATTCGCCCGTCGTCTTGTCATCAATCGGTGTGCGAACGGTGGCCAGCATCGGGCCTGTGTCGAGCCCGGCCTCCATCTGCATGATGGTGACGCCGGTCACCGGGTCTCCAGCCATGATTGCGCGGTGAATCGGTGCCGCACCGCGCCAGCGCGGCAGGATCGAGGCGTGGACGTTGAGGCAGCCATGCACCGGAATATCGAGAATCGCCTGCGGCAAGATCATCCCGTACGCTGCGACAATCGCGATGTCGGGTTCCAGCGCGGCAAATGCTTCCTGCGCTTCGGCAGTTTTCAGCGATGTCGGGCAGCGAACCTCGATACTGAGTATCTCGGCCTCTTTCTGCACGGGCGATGGTTGCAGTTTCTTGCCGCGACCTGCGGGGCGGGGCGGCTGGGTATAAACCGCAACGATCGTGTGGCCGGCTTTGTGCAGGGCGTTGAGCGTCGGCACCGCAAAGTCGGGTGTTCCCATGAAAATGATGCGCATGGCGGGGTCTCTCGGCCTTCCTATTAAGCGCGGCAAGCCCTATCTTCGCCGGCATGGCATCGCAAGAGATCGAAACACTCAGTTCTGCATTGGCGCGGCTGCCCGGGCTTGGCCCGCGTTCCGCGCGGCGTGCGGTGTTGTGGCTGGTCAAACGCCGCGAAACTGCGCTGGCGCCTCTGCTGGACGCGCTTCTCGCGGTGCAGGACAGGCTGGTCGAATGCGAGATTTGCAGCAATGTCGATACGCAGCAACCATGCGGCATCTGCGCCGACCCGCGCCGCGACCAGCGTTCGATCTGCGTGGTGGAGGATGTGTCCGATCTGTGGGCGCTCGACCGGGCAAAGCTGTTCACCGGGCGTTACCATGTGCTGGGCGGGAAACTGTCAGCGATGGACGGAATCCGGCCCGAAGACCTGAATATCGGCTCGCTCCTCGACCGTGTATCGGTTGGCGGGATCGACGAGATCGTTCTGGCGATGAATGCCACGCTGGAAGGGCAAACGACCGCGCATTACATTGCTGAACGGCTGGAGGAATTTCCGGTACGTATCACTCAGCTGGCGCACGGCCTGCCGGTTGGCGGTGAACTCGATTATCTCGACGAAGGAACGTTGGCGCAGGCGCTGCGTGCGCGCAGACCGGTCGATTGAGCGTCTGCTGCGGCTTGCGATAGGGCGAAACCCACCCTAAATAGGGCGCATGGCTATCCGTGAAATTCTTGAAGTGCCGGACCCCCGGCTCAAAACCGTCTCGACCCCTGTCGATGTGTTCGATGACGAACTGAAGACGCTCGTCGAAGACATGTTCGAAACCATGTACGACGCGCCCGGTATCGGCCTTGCGGCGATCCAGGTCGGCGTTCCCAAGCGCGTTCTGGTGATCGATCTTCAAGAACCGGACATGGATGCGGAGCCGGAGGAATGCGGCCATGATCACGGTGACGGTCAGGGATCGCACAAGCACTATCCGGTGAAGAAAGAGCCGCGCGTATTCATCAATCCGGAGATTCTTGATCCGGCGGAAGAACTCGCGACTTATCAGGAAGGCTGCCTTTCGGTTCCGGAAATCTATGCCGATGTCGACCGTCCGGCGACCTGCCGCGTCCGCTATCAGGATCTGGACGGCAAAACGCACGAAGAAGACCTAGATGGTCTGATGGCGACCTGCATCCAGCACGAAATGGATCACCTCGAAGGTATTCTGTTCATCGACCACCTTAGCCGGTTGAAAAAACAGATGGCGATCAAGAAGCTGAACAAGCTGCGCCGCGCGGCCTGATCGTCAAACACCCAGCAGCAGACCAGAAACAGAAAAGCCCCCGATTTTCGGGGGCTTTTTGTTTGTCGGCGGTGCTTATGCCGATCAGGCGGCCTGACGCATCTGGCTTAGCGCTTTCAGACAATCGTCGGCACATTCACGGCACATCTGCGCGCACCGGCGGCAATGGTCGTTATCGTGCTTGGAACACTCGTCGAAACATGCCTCGCAAGCTGCAACGCAGGTACGCAGCATAGCCTCGATCACGCCGACATTTCCGGCGGTGCGGCGGGTGGCGACGCGGTAGGTCGCGGTGCAAATGTCCGAGCAATCCATGCACAGGCGGATGCATTCGCGCATATCGCCTTCTTCGGCGCTGCACGCATCGGCGCAGCTGTTGGCTATCGCCGCGCAATACATCGCGTGCTTGACCGCCTCGCCCAGATGTTCGTTGTAATCGGCCCCGACTTGGGGGTGATCCTGGATCATTTCCTTGATCGACATGAATAATCTCCTTTTCCATGGATCAGCGAACGAGGCAGGGGATTGGTTCCAGATGGAGCTTGGATTGGCCAAACGTTCCAGCTATGTTCCGTAAATGGACATGATTGGATTGATAGCCGCGCTAGTTGCTTTGGTGGTTGGCGGCGCGCTCGGATTTTTTGTTGGCTCGCGGCCCGTAGCCGATTGGAAAACGCGCTATGAGCAACGCGACGCTGAGGCCAAGGAAGCATCGGACAAGGTCGGCCGCATGGCGCCTGAACTGGCAACCATGAGCGACCGCGCCTCGCGTGCGGATGCGCTGGCGGAAAGGCTCGATCGCACCAGCGAGGAACTCACTGCGCTCAAGGCGCAGGCAGCCGGGTTCGCGGAACAAAAGCGATTGCTTGAAGAATCGCGCGAAAAACTGCTGAAGGAATTCGAGAATACCGGCGCGAAGGTGCTTGGCGCTGCGCAGGAGAAATTCCTTGAGCGAGCGAACGAGCGGCTGGGTCATTCGGAAAAGACATCGGAAGAAAAGATCAAGGCGCTGCTCCAGCCTGTGGGCGACCGGCTGAAGAAATACGAGGATCAGGTTACCGCGCTGGAGGAGAAGCGCACCAATGCTTTCACCTCGCTCAACACGCAGATCGAACAGATGCGCCTTGGCCAGGAAGAAGTCCGGCGCGAGGCGCAAAAGCTGAGCAATTCACTGACGGCAGGGCCAAAGGCTCGCGGCCGTTGGGGGGAACGGGCGCTGCAGAACGTGCTCGAACAATGCGGTCTCTCGCAGCACACCGATTTCAATCTGGAACAATCGATTGATACGGAAGAAGGGCGCTTGCGGCCGGATGCCATCGTCAACGTGCCCGGCCAGAAGAAACTGGTTATCGATGCAAAGGTTTCGCTCAACGCCTATCAGGAAGCGTTTGAAACTGATGACGACAATGTGCGCAAGGCCGCACTTGCCGCGCACGCCAAATCAATGCGCGGCCACGTTCAGCAATTGGGCGCGAAAAGTTATCAGAGCCAGTTCGATGACGCGCCTGATTACGTGGTGATGTTTGTGCCCGGCGAACACTTCGTCGCCGCCGCGCTGGAAGCTGATCCAGACCTGTGGGATTTCGCCTTCCAGAACGGTGTCTTGCTGGCCACGCCGACCAATCTGGTCGCCATTGCACGCACCATTGCGCAGGTTTGGCGGCAGGATCAGCTGGCCGATGAAGCACGTGAAATCGGAAAGGCCGGGGCAGAGCTTTACGAACGCCTCGCTGTTGCATCACAGCATTTGAAGCGGGTCGGTTCCGGCCTCGAAACGGCGGTCGGCAATTACAACAAGTTCGTCGGCAGCTTTGAACGCAATGTCCTGTCTTCGGGCAAGCGTCTGGCTGAGAAGGGCATCGAAATAGGCAAGCGCGAGATCGAAGAGGTTCCTCTGGTGGAATCGGCCCCGCGCTATACCGCTGCCGACGTGCAATCTGACGAGCAGGCTTCCCTGCCGGATCAGTCCAGCGACGCCAGCACTTCGTAAGCGAGTACTGCGCCTGCAACCGCAGCGTTCAGGCTGTCGGCGCGGCCTCTCATCGGCATCGTGACGCGCAGGTCGCACTCGGCCTCATATTCCTCCGGCAGACCGCGCGATTCGTTGCCGACCAGAATGAAACAGGGTCCGGCATAAGGGGCGCCGCGATAGGGCACTGCATCACGCAGGCTTGCTGCGACCAGCTGGCCATCGCCTGCGCGCAGCCATGTGACGAAATCCGCCCAGTCTGCCTGCGCCACCTGCTGAGTGAAAATCGCCCCCATGCTGGCGCGAACGGCCTCCACGGAAAAGGGATCGGCGCAGTCGTCAATCAGGATCAGGCCGCCGGCCCCGATCGCATCGCAGGTGCGCAGCATGGTGCCCAGATTGCCCGGATCACGCAGAGCCTGAGCGACCATCCAGATGCCAGCCGAGCTCCGGTCCAGTGCGCCCAGAGACGTGTCGAATTCACTGAACACCCCGGCTACGGCCTGCGGGTTATCCTTGCCTGTAATCTTGGTAAGGATATCGGCGGTGGTTTCGATAATCTCACCGCCATGTGCCTCGACTGCGCCTTCCAGCTCGGTCAGCAAAGCGTGCGGATCGCGTCCCTTGGCCATGACCAGCGTTTCCGGCAGGCGCCCGCATTCACGGGCATCGGTCAGCAATCGCAGCCCTTCGGCCAGGAATTTGCCTTCGCGCTTGCGGTGTTTCTTGTCGCGCAGACTGCGCAGGTATTTGACCGTCGGATTGGAGAATCCGGTGATTTCGCGCCGACCTGCAAAGGACATTATTCTTCGCCGAAGCCGTCTTCGACCAGCGCGCCAAGTTCGTGCAGGATCGCGTTGCTGTTTTCGCCGGTGACGATCAAATCGATCGTATCGCCCTTCGCCGCGCCCAGCATCATCAGGCCCAGGATCGAACCGCCTGCGGCCTCGTTACCATCCTTGGCGACCTTTACGTTGACGCCAGTTGGCAAGGCGGCCACTGCGCCGACGAATTTTGCGCTGGCCCGCGCGTGCAGGCCGCGCTGATTGACAATGGTGATTGTGCGGCGAACTTCGCTCATGATGCCTTTGCCTCGGCATTCTCCTGGCCAAGGAATTCGGATGCGATGGTGATATAGTTGCGGCCCGCATCGCGTGCGGCCATCGCGGTCGTCAGCAAATCGTTCTTCTTGCGTGCGCCGGCCAGCCTGATCAGCATGGGCAGATTGATCCCGGCGATGACTTCGACCCGGCCCTTGTCCAGCAGCGAAATCGCCAGGTTGGATGGTGTGCCTCCGAACAGGTCTGTCAAAATGATGACACCGGCACCGCTATCGACATCTTCGATTGCAGAGGCGATTTCCGCGCGGCGGGCCTCCATATCGTCGTTTGGGCCGATGCAGATCGTGGCGATCGCATCCTGCTTGCCGACGACATGCTCCATCGCATTGACGAATTCGTTGGCGAGATCGCCGTGCGTAACCAGAATGACTCCAATCATGGTCGGCGCATGTGTGACGATTTTCGTAAAGGCGCAAGGGCAATGCTGCGCAAGGTGGCGATCATGCCTTGGGTCCTTCAATTTCATCCGCGGCGCGCGAGGCCAGATTGCGATGAATGACCGTGGGCGAAAAGCCGTCTTCTTGCAAGGCATCGGCCATCCGCGCCGCGGTAAATACAGAGCGGTGACGGCCGCCGGTGCAGCCGAACGCGATGTTGACGTAGCTTTTGCCCTGCGCGGCATATCGGGGGAGCAGAGTGCCCAGCAATGCGCGGATTTGGGCGAATGCGGTATCAAATGCCGGATCGCTGCGGATATGATCACCCACGGGTTTGTCCAACCCGGTCTGCTCACGCAGATCTTCTATCCAGTGCGGATTATCGAGAAACCGCATGTCGAACACCAAGTCGGCCAGAGGCGGCGTGCCGCGGGCAAATCCGAAGCTGGAAATAATGATCGACATGCTTTGCGGAGCACTGCCGCCAAACTGTTCGCGAACGTTTTGCTGCAACTGGTTGCTGGAAAACTCCGACGTATCGATCACCACATCAGCCCAGCGACGCAGCGGCTCCAGCAATTCGCGTTCCGCCTGGATGCCCACCCGTACCGGCCGCCCTTGCGCCATAGGGTGGCGGCGGCGCGTTTCATTGTACCGGCGTTCGAGTTCCCCGCTCGCGCAATCGAGGAATACCGTTGTGACCAACAGATCGTCGCGCTCTGACAGTTCTTTCACCTTGGCGATAATGTCTTGCGGGACGAAACCGCGCGTGCGGGAATCGAATCCGATGGCCAGCGGGGTTCGCTGTTCGTCGCTGCCGCTGCGTCCGATCAAACGGCCAAGAAGGCGAATGGGGAAATTATCGATCGCTTCCCATCCGAGATCTTCGAGAACCCGCAGCGCGGTTGTTTTTCCAGCGCCGGAAAGGCCCGTGACCAGCAGAATGTGCTGGCGTCGATCGGTTGTTGTGGTTGGCGAATCGTTGGTCATCGGGCTTCGTGGTCTGGGCCTAAAACTGCCGCCTGCAAAGGTCTTTCACAGGAAAGGCAGCGATCATGGCAATCCATGGATCCGCATTGCCCAATGCACCCGTGTCGCCGCAGGCGACAGGCGTGGGTCGAATTGCAGCCGCGGTATTGCGTGACCTTCAATATCTATAATTTCAGCCTGCTCGACATAGCGCGGCGCATCACCGGTTAGCGCAAGGACAAGGCAAACCGGCGCATCTGTGACGGGCAGCGCCGCGATCCCGACATTCCGTATCTCAATCAGGCCTTCGGTGTTTGGCGGAGGGGAAGCATGCAGACGGCCGTTCTGCACATCGAGCGTCACGCCATCATCCCCGATCAGCATCGCACCGCGATCAATCAGCTCCAGGGCAAGAGAAGTCTTTCCCGCGCCCGGCGAACCTTCGATCAACATTCCGCGGCCTTCGATCGACACCGCTGTCGCCTGGCGCAGCGTCGGGTCGGTCATAACGCGTTTTCGACAACGTGCGGCAGCGACAGGACGAGGCACGCACCGTTTGTGCCATCGGCGCGGCTTTGTGCGAACAGCGACCCTCCATGCGCCTCTGCAATTGTTCTGGCGATGGCGAGGCCCAGGCCGCTATGATTACCGAATGCTTCGGCATCGGGCCGCAGCGAATGGAAGCGCTGGAAGACTTTCTCGCGCGCATCCTCCGGAATGCCCGGACCTTGGTCGCACACCGTCAGGCGCACGGTCTGGTCTTCGATATCGATTTGCATGTCGATGCGGCCGTTCTGCGGGGAAAACGAGACCGCATTGTCGAGCAGGTTTTCGATCACACGCTCTAGCCTGACGGGAACGCCCATCACGTTCGCGGCGCCAAGTGGTTTTGCTACTTCAACTGTAAGGTTGCGGTTTTCATCGCGGTATTCGCGCCGCTCGATAATCGCTTCGGCAAGAGCGGCCAGATCGATCGGTTCGAACTTTGCGCGCGACATTTCGGCATCGATCCTGCTCGCATCGGAGATTTCCGTTACCAGCCGGTCGATCCGGCGAACGTCATGTGATGCAATGTCGGTCAATTGTTTGCGGAGTTCCGGATCATCGACCCGAGCGAGCGACTCGATTGCGCTGCGCAGACTGGCCAACGGGTTCTTGATCTCGTGGGCGACATCGGCGGCGAAATGTTCGACGGCATCGATGCGCAGGCGCAGGGCGTCGGTCATATCCGAGACAGCGCGTGCGAGCAGGCCGATTTCATCTGCTCTTTCAGGCAGGCGAGGGACTTCGACTTCGCGTTCCCGCCCGAGCCGCACCCGGATGGCAGCCTTGGCCAGTGAACGAAGCGGCAGGACAATGGTCCGCGCCAGATAAAGCGACAGCGCGATGGAGATAAACAGCGCAAGGAACACCGCGCCGACCAGCGTTGTGCGGGCGCTGCGAACGGTTTCGGTGATGTCCACGGCATTGCGGGTGGTAAGCAGGGTCGACCCCTTCAGTCCCACAGGCGCCGCCGCATTGATTACAGGGGTCCCGTCAGGCGCATCACGCAGCTGGATCTGCGACAGACCTTGTTCGCGCGCTCTTGCAAGTTCGGGCCAGGAATCGGCCTGCGCCTCTGCCGGCTCGATGTAATCCGGGATCGGTTCGGCGCCGACGATCGTGTCCACCGCGCGGTCCAGCATCTGGGCGAAATCTTCCCGCCAGGTATCCTGCCCCACATCGTCGAATGCAAAGGCAGGTTCGTCCAGCGCAAAGCTGTCGGCCCACAAATTTCCTTCCGCATCGAACATGCGCAGGCGCATCCGCTGTTCCTTGCCGATCTGGATGAGCAGCGCTTCCTGTCGTTCGCGGGTCGCCCCCGCCAGCGCCTCTGCGGTAATCTGCGCCTCGATCCGGGCAAGTTTGTAGCGTTCGTCGAGCAGCTGTTTGCGGTAACCGTCGAGGTAGAAGATACCGCCGCCAAGCAAGGCAAGCGGCAGTATGTTCACTGCAAGAATACGGGAAGTGAGCGAAATCCAGCTGGACCAGCTGAGCTTGTCCAAGCCAGCTTCCAGCTTTTCTCCAATCGTGCTGTCAGCCATCGGTGAAGCTGTATCCCGCGCCGTAAAGCGTATCTATCGCATTGAAATCGGAATCCACGCTGCGGAATTTGCGCCGCATCCGCTTGATGTGGCTATCCACCGTACGGTCATCCACGAAGATATCGTCGGGATAGGCCGCGTCCATCAACTGGTTGCGTGACTTGATCACCCCGGGACGCGCAGCAAGGGCTTCCAGGATGAGGAATTCGGTTACCGTGAGTGATACGGGTTTGTCATTCCAGGTCACATGATGGCGGGCAGGGTCCATCGACAACCGGCCGCGTTCAATCGTCCCAGCGGGATTGCTGCCTTCATCACCCTCTGGCCCGGTAATGATCGCAGCCCGCGCATCGCTGCGGCGCAGGATTGCGCGGATGCGGGCGAGCAGCAGGCGCAGGCTGAAAGGTTTGGCGATGTAATCATCCGCGCCCTGAGCAAGCCCGGCCTCCTCGTCCTGTTCATCATCCTTGCTGGTCAGGAAAATGACGGGAAGGGCGGAATTCTGGCGCAATCGGCGAAGCAGTTCCATCCCGTCCATGCGCGGCATCTTGATGTCGAAAACGGCGAGGTCTGGCGGATTTTCCAGCAAGGCTTTCAGGGCTGCTTGGCCGTCGGAATACAGGCGCGTCGCATACCCTTCCGCCTGCAGCGCAATCGAAACTGTCGTCAGGATATTACGGTCATCATCGACAAGCGCGATCACCTGCTGCCCGTCGGCAGGTTCCTCGCCATGTCCGATCACGGACCGCTGCTGCGGTTGCGACATTCCCTCTCCAAGCACACTGAATATTTCGATTGCTGGTGAAGTAGCGATTTCTACCGCGCTAGACAACGCGAGAGCGGCGAAATCCTGCGCCCAACCTGATTTCAGGCCGCGTGAGCGCCCGCCGGTTTGACGTAGCGGCGCGGGATGATTATGCGGCTAGCGAACGCCGGTGCATTCGTATGCAGGCGAATCGGTTACCACCGTAGCGACCTAAAATCCCGCGCTTGTTGGCCGGGTCAGGAGACATTTGTGACAACCCCGCTTTCATTCCCGCTTGCCAGCCAGAACATCGAAACTTCGGCCACGATCCATCCCAATCTGGGTACGGCACAATTGGTTGAACAGGCACTTGCCAACGGCGAAGGCCGCCTGGCGAAGCACGGGCCGCTGGTTGTTGAAACCGGGCAGCACACCGGCCGTTCTGCGAACGACAAATTCATCGTTCGCGACGATACGACCGAAGACACGGTCTGGTGGGGCAAGGTCAACAAGTCGATGACCGCTGAACACTTCGCGAATCTGAAACAGGATTTCCTCGCCGCTGTTGGACAGAAGGACACGCTCTACGTGGCTGACCTGTTTGGCGGATCGCAGCCGGAATACCGCGTGAATGTTCGCGTGATCAACGAACTGGCATGGCACAACCTGTTCATTCGCACTCTGCTGGTTCGCCCGACTGCGGATGAACTCGCCGATTTCACCCCTGAATATACGATCATCGATCTGCCCAGCTTCCGCGCTGATCCGGAACGCCATGGGACGCGCAGCGAAACCGTGATTGCGGTCAATCTGGCAGAGAAGCTGATCCTGATCGGCGGCACGAAATATGCTGGCGAGATGAAGAAGAGCGTGTTCGGCATCCTGAATTATCTGCTGCCGGCCAAGGGCGTGATGCCAATGCACTGTTCGGCGAATATTGGTTCTGACGGAAAGACCGCCGTATTCTTCGGCCTGTCGGGCACCGGTAAGACCACGCTTTCGGCTGATGCCAGCCGTACACTGATCGGCGACGACGAACATGGCTGGTCGGACACCGCGGTCTTCAATTTCGAGGGCGGTTGCTACGCAAAGATGATCCGCCTCTCGGAAGAAGCCGAGCCGGAAATCTACGCCACCACGCGCAAGTTCGGGACGGTTCTTGAAAACGTCGTGATGGACCCCGAAACCCGCGAACTGGACTTCGACGACAACTCGCTCGCGGAGAATACCCGCGGTGCCTATCCGATCGAATCGATCCCCAACACATCGGAAGACAATCTTGGCCCGGTGCCGAGCAATGTCATCATGCTTACCGCAGATGCCTTCGGCGTATTGCCTCCGATTTCGCGGCTGACGCCCGATCAGGCAATGTATCACTTCCTGTCGGGATACACCGCGAAGGTTGCCGGCACTGAAATCGGCGTGACCGAGCCAGAGGCCACTTTCAGCACCTGTTTCGGTGCACCTTTCATGCCGCGCCATCCAAGTGTTTACGGCAATCTTTTGAAAGAGCGCATCGCCAAGGGCGGGGTTGCCTGCTGGCTGGTCAACACCGGCTGGACCGGCGGCAAGTACGGTGTTGGCAACCGCATGCCGATCAAGGCAACGCGCGCCCTACTCAATGCGGCACTCGACGGATCGCTCAACAACGCTGAATTCCGCAAGGACCCGAATTTCGGTTTCGAAGTGCCAGTGGCTGTTCCGGGCGTCGACAGCAGCATCCTCGAACCCCGCTCGACCTGGGCTGATGGTGAGGAATACGACCGCACCGCTCAAAAGCTGGTGCAGCTGTTCGTCGACAATTTCTCGGAATTTGAAGAGCATGTCGACGAAGGCGTGCGCAAGGCTGCGCCGACGGCTGCCTGACCAGACTGATTTCCAGTTGGAGAGGAAAGGCCTCTTTCCCCTGAGGGGGAAGGGGGCCTTTTTCGTGGCCGCCGGTCATTTCGCGGTCCAAGATATTGATATTATGGATAAATGGGTCTGAGGGGCAGGCTTCTGCCGAATGATCGGGCGAACGTTCAGCCCCTTTACATTGGTCCGTATTCGGACATGATACTCCTGACTGAAATAGCAGGAGAATAACATTGGGTCTTTTCGACGAAATTCTTAAAAACATCGGCGGCGCGCCGGATGATGTTGCGAACCTTGCCGACAAGATCGGCATCGATCCCGCGATGGCGGAAAAGGCGATCGCGGCACTTGGCCAGACCCATCAGATGCAAGGCGACACGGTCGAACTCGCATCTGCCAAGACCGGGCTGGACACCGGCGTGCTCAACCAGATCGTGCAGCATGTTGGCGGCGAAGGATCGCTGAGCAAGTTCGCTGCGATGATCGATCAGGATGGCGACGGTAATCCGCTGGACGAGATTGCCGGGTTTGCCGGCAAGCTTTTCGGCAAGAAATGAACTGAACCCTATTACAATCAGGAGGGCAGTATGAGCCTTGCACAAATGTTACAGCAAAGCGGCGTCATCGAAAGCATGGCCGGCGAACTGGGTATCGACCCGCAGACAGCAAAGGTGGGCGCCGGTGCGCTGTTGCCCGCAATCGTGGCAGGCATGGGCCGCAGTGCGACTGGCGGTGCGGCCACCAGCGATCCGCTAGGCGGTCTTGGCGGTCTGGCAGGTGCCATTCTTGGCGGCGGGGGCGGTAACATGCTCGACGCAGTTCTCGGCCAGTCACCAACGCCAACCCAACAGGGGAACGATATCCTCGGTACAATCTTTGGCAGCAAGGATGTGAGCCGCGGCGTCGCTGGCGAAGTTGCCGCACTGACCGGGATCGATGAAGCGATCCTGAAGAAAATGTTGCCGATTCTGGCGATGGCGGCGGCTGGTTATATGGCCAAGAACGCCGCAGGTGGCGGGGCGCAGCAACAGGGCGGAGGAGCGCTGGGCGGCATTCTCGGCTCCATCGTTACCGGCATGATGACCAGGTAACCAGGCGGCGGCGGGGCCGTTATCAGGCCCCGCCGCTGTTTCCTGATTCGTCTGCGCCGTCCGGCTCGGAGGCGCCCTCGTCATCACCATCAGTCGGCACGATTTCGACCACCGGCATGGATGACAGCATAGAGACGTCGAAAGGCTCGCCCTCGGGTGCCTTTTCCAAAGCGGCTACGAACCGACGTGCTTCAGCTGCAAGCCGCCCGCCATGCGGGTTGGACATCAGCGGACGAACGCTGTGCGATGCCAGGCCGATCTTGCCTTCCTGTGCCTGCATCCTGCCGACCCTCATCCACAGCCCCTGATCGAAAGGTGCCAGCTGTGCTGCCCGCTCAAGGGCGTGCTTGGCCTGTTCCGGTGGTTCCAGCCCGCGCTCTGCGTAGCTGCGGTAGTAATAGATCAGCGGCAGAGGGTGATCGTTTTCCAGTTTGTTGAGTTTTGAGAATGGCACCATCGCTTCGCCATAGGCCTTGCCGCGATCTTCAGCGTCAGTTGCCAGCCTGAACAGCGAATAACCTTTCTGGATATAAGCGTTCTTGGTGCCAGAATTGGCCGCGATGGCCCTGTCAGCTGCGGCGATGGCTTCTGCGTAGTTGCCGGCGTCATGCTCGGCTTCGGCCAAGACTGCCTGAACCGCCGCGTCAGCCGGGTATTCTTCCGCAATCTCGCGGACCTCTTCGAGCAACTCTATCGCCTCTTCGCGGTTGACGCCGCGCTGTGAGACGATTTGCAGCGGCAAAACCTTGTTATGCCCTTCGCTTACTTCGCGGACTGTAATCGCCCCTGTCTCCAGTTTGTCGGGACTGATCGTGAAGTTATACATCCGCTTGGCGCGCTGATATTTGTCCAACTCATCTTCAAGCTGGTCCAGATCGCCAAAGGCTGATTGTGCAGCGTCAAGCGCATCCTGGCCACCGGCCAGCGCGGCCAGATACGCCCTCATTTGTCCCTGACGTTCCTGATTGAAGGTCAGGTAATGATACAGCAGCCAGCTGCGGCCATAGAATGCGTCATACCGCTTCCCGCGATTTTCAGCGTAAAGTTCGCGGTCGAACAATTCGCGGACCGAAACCTTGTCAGCATAAAACAGCTCGTTTGCACGGTGATTGGCCGGGCGGCCCACCACAACGTTTCCGTTAGCGGGGAACTTTGCCGAAGCGAAGAATTCGGCTGCGCCCTCGTTGATCCAGCGCGGCATTGCGAACCGCGAGCCCGAGATCATGAAGTGATGCGCGTATTCGTGGAGCAGCGTTCGCATGGAAGCGGTCGGTTCCCGGTTGCTCATCCGGATGTCGGGGACGAATGCGCGCGATCCGCCAGCACGGGGAACATAAAAGCCGCCGATGTATCGGCTGTTCTCACCATAGAGTTTCTGCAAGCTGCGACGGCTGCCGACCGCAAAGATCGTAACTCTGTTGGACGGGCTGGGTTTGGGCACGGTGCGGCCGCTCACATACTCCATCGCGGCATGATAGCTTTCCAGCATCTGCGCAAACTGGCGAATATCTTTCTCGCTATCATCTGCATAGACGACAAAATAGTCGCTTTCCGCGACCCGCCACTTTGCTTGGGCACTATTCGGCAAAACGAGGAAAGATGCGGCGACGAGTGCCAGCAAGCGATCAATCATAAATCCCAACCCGTAGTCTGTTCGTTCGCACCGATGATAGCGGAAGAACTACGAAGTTACAGAGTGTTGTTTGGGCCGGTTTTATTTCTGGCTTAAGTCTCTCACATTCTCTGTCAGTCGCGTATCGACTTCAGTGTCGCCATGCAGAACCGAAACGTCACCTGTTGTCTCTAACACGACGGCCCTGATCTTGGAGAATTCAAGGGCGTTTGCTTCGCGCAGCTTCGCGATGAGATCCGATTGTGCGACCCGTTCTGCCTTCAGCGCCTCGTGGCAAATCTTCCCATCCTTCATAAGCAGGACGGGATCATTTTGCATCGCACTTTCTATCTTGTCCGAGCTTTTGCGCAGCCGGGACGAAATGTTCTGGAACACAAACAGCGCCAGCATTGCTGCGCCGACCTGAGCCAGCGTCGGCCAATCGCTCGCTTGAGAGGCACCGGCGACCAACGAGCCCAGCGCGACTGTCATGACGAAGTCGAAATTGGTCATTTTCGAAAGTGAGCGAAGCCCGTTTGTGCGGATCAGCAGCACTACCCAGACCATCGCAATGATCGAAAGCAAAAGCCCCCGGGCGATGGCATCGATGACAGGATCGGATGGAAAAAACATGCTGGCCCCTTGGAAACGCGCCCGCAGCTGCGTTCGCTCTTGTTAAGGGAGCGAACCAGCTGCGGCATTGTTCCCTCAGGCGCCGGTTGCGGATCCGATATAGCGGTCGACGTTCTTGGCAAGCACATCCATCGGAACGTTGCCGCCAAGAATGACCGCATCGTTGAAAGCCTTGAAATCATATTTGCCGCCCAGCTCGGTCTGTGCGCGGCTGCGCTGGCTGACGATTTCGCTGTGGCCCAGCTTGTAGCCCGTGGCCTGACCTGGCCAGCTGCAATAACGGTCGACTTCGCTGGCGACTTCCTGCTTTTTCGATCCGTTGCGTTCGACGAAGAAGTTGACCGCGCGCTCGCGGCTCCAGCCTTTCGAATGAAGGCCCGTGTCGACCACCATCCGGCAGGCACGGAAGGCGAGTGATTGCAGGTAACCGAGGCGGCCGACCTTGAAATCGTCATACGCGCCAAGCTCGTCGGCCAACTGCTCGGCATACAGTCCCCAGCCTTCGCTGAACGGATTGAACGCCAGGATCGACCGGATCAGTGGCAGACGATTGGAATACTCACCCTCCCAGACGTGGCCGGGTATAGTCTCATGATATGTCAGATCGGCAAGATCGTACTTCCGGTGCAAGTCGGTGGTGTGCAGATTGATCCACATGCGGCCCGGGATTGATCCGTCCTTGCTGCCTGCTCCGCCATATGCGCCGGGTGCGCCGGGCTCTTCGGCGGGCGGGAGGCGGCGGATTTCCATATTGGGATCGACCAGAGTGTTGAACGCGCGCGGCATTTGCGCCTTGATCCAGTCGACCCGTTCATTGATGAATTCCATGATCTCCGCGCGGCCGGGATCACCTACGGCAAATTTGTAGCGCGGGTCTTGGCTCAGTGCCTGCATGCGTTCACCGACACTGCCCGTGGTATAGCCGATTTCGCGCAGGATCGGGTCCATCTTGCCGTGCAGTTCCTCCAGTTCGGCGAGGCCCTGCCGGTGAATTTCATCAGGCGTCTTGCTGGTCGTGGTGCTGGAACGCAGCGCCCAGGAATACCATTCCTCACCAAAAGGCCGCTCGCGCATTCCGGGATTGCCCGTGGCTACAGTCTGTTCCTTGAACAGTTCGGCTAGCTGCGCTTCCAGTGCCGGGGCAACCTTCTCGAGAGTGATCTTCTCTCCTTCGGTCGCCCATTTGCGGGTGCCGGGCAGGGTGGCACCGGCTGTGCGCAATGGATCGACCAAAGATCCGCCGCCCTGCATCAGGTCACCCAGCGTCGCCTTCATCTGGCTGACTGCCTTCGCAAGCAGAAAATCAGGCGGAACCACGCCCATTGCCCGGGCCTGCTTCATCCGTTCCAGCTCGCCCGCGAAAACGCCGGGGACGGCTTCAAGCCGCGCAAGATATGCTTCGGCATCTTCAACATCGGCGAGTGGGTGAGTGGAGCCCATGAAACGGGGCAGGTCGAGATAACTACCGACATTCTGGATTACGACATAGGGCGCGGTGCGCCAGCTGCCGACCGGGACATCGCCGTATGGCAAGGCGAAACCGGCCAGCGCCGTCTCGTATCCGCTTTGCACGACCTCAAGGTTGGTGATGTTTTCCGCATCGAGGCCTTCACGCGGCCAGCTGCGGATAATCTGCAAATCGGTTTTGAGCTGAACCGCATAGGCTGCCTGCCCCTCTGGCGACTGATCTTCCAGCCTGCCTCGCAGACCGGAATGATCGCCGGTGTCGACGCCGAGCCCGGTGGCTCTCTCAGGCTCATGCTGAAGCAAATTGTATGCGACTTTTTCCAGCATGAGCTGGGTGCTGCGCGTCTGGGCAGACGCTGAAATTGTGCCTTCGCCAGCGGCGATGGTCGTGCAGCCGCCAAGTGTGACAGCGGTTGTGGCGCCAAGGCCAGCGATGGCTTGACGGCGAGTTATCTGAAATTGTGGTGTGGTCATGGCTGAGTGTGTGGCGCGGCGCAGGCACCGTGTCAAACCGTCATGCGCCCACAAAAAAGGGGCGAGCAAACGCCCGCCCCTTCCAGTTCAATGTCTGACAGATCAGTCGAGGAATTCGGCTGGAACCTTGCCGCCATTCTTGGCAAGTTCCTGCATCGTTTTCTTGTGCAGCCAGATATTCTCTTCAGCCGATCCGGAATAATTCGTGTCGCCAAGCTCGCCGGCCAATTCCTTGCGATTGGCGAAGGAAGAATCCACGCCAATCAGCTTCATCAAGTCGACGATCGAGGTGCGCCAGTTCAGTTTGTCGGAACCGTCCATCGCATCAAGACGGGCAGCAACATCAACTTCGCTGATCGCAGCTGGCTGGGTGCTGGCAGCTGGCGTGACCGGTGCCGTCGGTGCTGCTTTCTCTTCTTTTTTGCCGAAGATCGCGTTTTTGATCGAGCTGAAAATACCCATTACCTAATTCTCCCGTCTATTTCGAAATGTGAGTTTTACCGCAGATTTGCGACTCAGACATGTAACGGTCCAGAGTCGCTTTAGTTCCACTCTTTCAGGGTGACACATACTGGTAAAAAGCGCTATCCGAACGATATGAATACAGTTCTTTCGATCTTGGCACTCGCGGTTGTCGCACTTCTATTCGGGGCATTTTTGCTGTGGCGAAAAGGCGGTCCGATCAAGCAGGTTCTGCTGATGGTCGTTCTGGCCATAATTGCGGCAGTCAATATCGCGATCTGGACACTTCCCGACGACGAAGGAAAAGCGCCCCTCGACCGGTTGGACCAGATCGAGGGGCCAGTTGCAGGCTCGTGATTTCGTAAGGTCTATTCGGGCAGCTGCCAGCGCACTGCATTGGTATAGGTACCGCTGACCTTTTTGCCGCTGCTGTTGCGGGCCGGTTCGAAACGCGCGCGGCGCTGGACCAGTTTGCAAGTCGCCTGGTCGAGAACGTTATGGCCAGTCGATCCGGTAATCTGGCAGTTTTCGACTTTGCCGCTGGCGCTGACCGTCAGTTTGAAGCGGGCCAGACCGTCAAATTCCTTGCGGACCCAACTGGACCGGTAATCGGATTGGCTCACCCAGTCTCCCGGATTGTTCTTCGGCGCAGCTGCAACTGGATCGAACGCAGGAGGATCGGCTGGCTTCGTCCCGCCGCCAAGACCAGCACCCGTACCGGGCTTCAGGATCAATTCGTCCGCGAAATCATCGAAAGTCGGTTCGACGATGAAATCGGCCTCATTCACGACAATCGTTATCGGAAGGTCTGGAGCGGTCACGTTCTCGTTCCTCACCGGTGCCTTTGGCTTGACCGCTTCTTCCACCACTTTCGGCGGGGGCGACGGCGGAAGGTCGATGACCGTTGTGCCTGTGAGCGGAGGTGGCGGATCGAGGATGTCGATTACCGTCGACAGTCCGCTGACCAGCACATAGCCGAGGCCGGCATGGATAGCGATAACTGCGGCAATGGCGGCGGGCTTGTTCGTCCGCGTGCCTTGATCGATATAGGACATGGCTTGCTCTCCTGTTGCGACCTCTTAGCGGCCTCCGATAGGGCAATGTTACAACATAACATTTGAAGAGCAAGGTATATCGCGTGGCAATTTGCCACTGATTTCAGGTGTGTAGGAATTCAGGCTGTGCGGGGCGTTAGCCCACAATCACTTGATCGGGCAGGCCGGGTCCAGGCGGAAATCGAGGTAATTGTCGACCGAGGCCATCAACTCATCCTGCTCGTTCTCGAAGAAGTGGTTCGCCCGCGGGATCTCTTCGTGATGGATGGTGATGTGTTTCTGCGTGCGCAGCTTGTCGACCAGTTTCTGCACCGCGCTCGGCTGCACAACGGTGTCTGCGGTTCCCTGAATGAAGATGCCCGATGCGGGGCAGGGCGCAAGGAAGCTGAAGTCGTACATGTTTGCGGGCGGAGCGATCGAGATGAAGCCGCGTACTTCCGGTCGGCGCATCAGCAATTGCATGCCGATCAGCGCGCCGAACGAAACGCCGGCAACCCACGTCGTTTGCGCTTCGGGATGAATAGACTGCACCCAGTCGAGTGCCGATGCCGCATCGCTCAATTCGCCAATGCCATTGTCGAAGCTGCCCTGACTGCGGCCGACACCGCGGAAATTGAAGCGCAGCGTTGCAAATCCGCGGTCGGTGAAAGTCTTGAAAAGTTTTTGCGTAATCCGCTCGTTCATCGTGCCTCCGCCTTGCGGGTGCGGGTGCAGGATCATGGCGACCGGCGCGCGCGGGCGCGGGGCGGGTGTGTAGCGGCCTTCAAGACGGCCTTCGGGACCGGGAAAAATTACGGATGGCATGAGTTCAACCTGTCAGATGTAGCGGACGCGCGGGTAGCGCGGCGTATTTCCCTGTCTATATAGTGTCACATGCGATTTTCGCAATTGTGATAACCATATCCAGAGGGCGCTATTTCCGACCGTATCTATCTCGACCATGCGGCGACTTCACCGATCCGGCCCGAAGCACTGGCCGCGATGCAGGACGGGTTCCGGAAATGGGCCAATCCCAGCAGCCCGCACGCAGAGGGCCGCAAGGCGAAACAGGCGCTGGAGGATGCCCGCGCACGGGTCAAGAATGCTCTCGGCTGGAACGGCGAAGTGATCTTCACCAGCGGTGCGAGCGAGGCGCTTTCTATCGGATTGCAGCGCGCGGAAGCTGACCGCCAGATCGTGAGCGCGGCGGAACATGATGCGGTTTTCCGTGCGGCACCCGGTGCGGAAGTCTTGGGTCTGGAAGGTCCACTGGTAGACAGCAATGCGTTGGATCGATTGCTGCAAGCGGATGGCTCCGCGATAGTGGCCGTTCAACACGTGAATTCGGAAACGGGTGTGATGCAGCCGATATCCGGATTGGCACAGCAGGTGCGCTCTCACGGCGGCATGCTGCTGTGCGATTGTTCGCAAAGCGCGGGCAAGCACGCGCTCCCTGATTGCGACATGGCGGTGATATCGGCTCACAAATTCGGCGGGCCGATCGGGATCGGGGCATTGCTGGTGCGTGATTATGCGCTTCTCGATCCGATTGGCGGGCATGAGCGCGGATACCGTCAGGGGACGGAAAACCTGCCCGGTGCATTGGGTATGGCGGCGGCGCTCGAACAATGGGCGCCAGACGACCCGGAACCGTTCATTGATGTTGGCGACAAGTTCATAGAATTGACTGAAATTGTGACCGACCATGGCGGTGTGATCGTTGATGCAGATGGCATGACAACAATGTTCATCAAGTCGATCGCCCACCCGAGCCTGAGCGCGCAGGCGCAGTTGATCCGCCTGGATGCGATGGGGTTTGCCGTGTCGGCGGGCAGCGCCTGTTCATCCGGCACGCTCAAGAAAAGCCGGGTTCTCGACGCATTCGGAGTGGACGATGAAACCGCATCGCGCACGATCCGCGTCAGCATTGGCTGGAACACAGCGGCAGAAGATCTGGAACGCTTTGCACAGGCATGGGTAGGTCTGACGTGATCTATCTCGACTATCAGGCAACCACTCCGCTTGCCCCCGAAGCACGCGATGCCATGCTGCGCTGGCTCGACGGGCCTGACGGGCAGGGCTTCGGCAATCCGCATTCGGCGCACAGGATGGGGCGCGCTGCCGCCGCCGCTGTCGAACTGGCGCGGGACAGGGTTGCGGCGCTGTTCCCGGCCGGCGGCAAGGTCATTTTTACCAGCGGCGCGACCGAAGCGATCAATCTGGCCATTCGCGGCACGAAAGGCGGAAAGGGAAAAGACAGCGTTTCCTTCTCCGCAATCGAGCATTCCGCAGTGGGCGATACCGCACGGTCGCTGGGCAAATTTCACGAGCTGAACGTCGCGCAAGACGGCCAGTGCAGTATCAAGCAGGATATGCCGGCGGACACCCGGCTGGTCGCGGTGATGCAGGTCAATAACGAGATCGGCGTAATCCAGCCCACTGTCGAATGGCACCGCCGTGCGAAGGAGGCGAACGCGCTGTTCCTGTGCGACGCGGTGCAAGCCTATGGCAAGATCGAGGTCACCGGCGCGGACATGATCGCGATCAGCGCGCACAAATTTCACGGACCCAAGGGCGTTGGTGCGCTGTGGATCCGCGATGGTCTTGACCTGACTGAAGTGCAGACCGGCGGCGGACAGGAAGGCGGGCTCAGGTCCGGCACGCTCAGTCCGGCTTTGTGCGCCGGTTTCGGTGCCGCTGCGAAAGAGGCGAACGAGCGCATGGCGCAGGACGCGGAACATATTGCGGCGCTATGGGACCGGGCGCGGGAAATGTTCGCAGGCTGGGAATTGAATGGCAGCGCCGATGCGCGGTGGAAGGGCAATCTTAACATCCGCAAAGACGGTCTCGATGTTGCGCGGCTGATGTCCGATGCACGCAATGTGTGTTTTTCCGCCGGGTCTGCCTGCGCCAGCGGGTCCGGACGGCCCAGCCATGTTCTCAAGGCGATCGGGCTGAGCGACAAACAGGCCAAAAGCTCTATCAGGCTGGGTTTCGGCCGTTATACCAGCATGGAGGATCTTGAGGCAGGAGCCAGATCAATCCTCGAAGCAGCAGAGGCGCAAGGTATCTGATGGTTTGTGTTCGCTTTCAGGCGCCCGATGGCGCGATCACCGAAGCCCGCGCCGAAGCGGGTACATCCCTGCTGACAGCGGGGCAGGCGGCGGGAATGCCGCTAGAGGGCACCTGCGAAGGTCAAATGGCCTGTTCAACATGCCATGTGATTGTCGATCCCGATTGGTTTGGGAAATTGCCCGAGGCAAGCGAGGAAGAGGAAGACATGCTAGACCTCGCTTACGGTGTCACCCGAACCAGCCGCCTTTCCTGCCAGATTGCACTGACTGACGAGCTGGACGGGATGACTGTCAAAATTCCCAGCGAAAGCCGCGATATGAGCGGGCTTTAGCCAACTGGCATTTCGTTGTATTCCGGGCCTTTCAGCAATCCGGAACCAGGACGGCCCGCCGCGCGCCAGCCTTTGACGGCCAGCCAGCCCAGCAGCAAGAGCGGCAGCAGGAATGTCAGCAGCCGGATCAGCGCGCCGATCATACCGCCGAAAGTCGGTCCCGCCGCGCTCAAGGCATCGGTTACGGGATCGGTGAAGCTGGATTCGCGCGCAATCACCGCGCCTGACGAATATGTAATATGCATCTGGCTGAAATCGACACGGCCAGTCATTTCGGCAAGCCAGCTTCGCGCCTGATCGATCTCTTCATTGACCTTGGCCACACCGCGTTCTGCCTCGACCAGTTCAGCGACGGTTCCGCGCCTGCTTCGCAGCACTTCCATCAGCCTGTCCCTCAGTACGATCCGGGTGCGCAGGCGTGCCTCGGTGTCGACGATTTGCTTTGATAGATCTTCGCCATCGATTGACGAAGATACCAGCTCTCCTTCGGCATTTTGCGCCACGCCGGTTATTGCCTTGCCGAAACAGCGAGCAATGGGGGCCGCAACGGCAAGATGAAGGCTGCCTTGATGCGGGGCATCGTCCTCTCCGCTTTGCTGCATCGAAATGATCCGGCAAACATTTGGGCCGCGTGTTTCGCACATATCCGCATGCCGGTCCTGTAGTGGCTTCACGGCATCTCCCGGCAGGCGGAAGCCATATCCAAAGCGGTATGCAATCCGCGGCTGTCCGGCGATCGCTGTGCCTTCGTTTTCGAGAGCCGGAATCTCGGGCATCGCCGCTTCTGAGGGTGGTATCATCATGGCAGCAGGCGCAGAAATCGACTGGGCTGGTTCGCCGTAGTCGTAGCTCGTCGAAGGTGAAGGGGGGTCCATAATCGTCAGACGTTCGATGATCTCCCCATCTCCGTTTTGCGAGTTTTCGGTCATGGTCACGACAATCGCCAACAGGCCGATTGCTGCGACGCCGCTGGCTGCCAACACCTTGTAATTCATCTCACTCTCCCTGTTTCTCCTGTAACGGCATACCCCAGTTTACGTGATGTGACAACATATCATACATGCAGGTGGTGTTCGGGCGGAGGCGAGAGAAACAGAAGGGGCGGCTGCTCTCGCAGTGAAAGCAGCCGCCCCATCAAGCTTATCGGTTAGTCTTGTCTTTCTTAGGCGTCAGCAGTCTGGCGGATGCCGAACCTGCGCTTGATTGCCCTGCCGCCAAGCACCAGGCCGCCGACTGGAACCAGCACTGCGGCGAGCATGATCAGCGCCGCAATCAGGAACCCGAAGATCGATCCGAGCGATCCGAGCGCAGCCTGGATCGGGGAGAGGAAGTCGTTGCGGGCGACAGCTCCGGTTTCATAGCGGATATTGACCCGGCTATAGGCAACCCGCCCGCGCATCTCCTTCAGCCAGCTGCGTGCCTGATCGATTTCCTCATTAACCTGCGCGACGCCGCGCTCTGCCTCCACCAGTTCGCGGACCGTCCCTTTGCGTGTGCGCAGGACGTTCTGGAGCCGGTCACGCAAGGCGGTTCGCGCCTCCAGCCGAGCTTCGGTGTCGACGATGGCCTTGGAAAGTTCTTCGGCCGCGATATTCGCGGAGATCTGTTCTGCGCCGCTTTCGCCAGCTTCCTTTTGAAGCAACGCGCCGAACGCCCGCGCATGGCGGGTGGCTACAGCCAGTTGCAATTCGCCGGTCACCTCATCTCCGACCTCGCCGTTCTTGCGCATGCCCAAAATCTGGCAGCTTGCCGGCCCCTGTTGATCGCAGAGATCGGCGTGGCGCCGCTGAAGCTTGCCGATGTCCTCACCCGGCATCCGCCACGCGAAGTCATAAGTATAAGCCAGCTCGGGCAAATTGATCGCAACACTGCCGAGATCCGGAATGGCTGAGGATGCGGATGGCCCGCTCCCGGCTGAGTAGCCGGCCTCAGTCGCCACCTCGTCAGCTGCGGAGTCCGCCTCATAGCTTTGCGCGATATCCGCAGCTGCTTCGGTGCTTTCGCCCCGGTCCTCAGCGCAGGCCGCCAGCCCTAGCAGCGGGATCGCAAAACCAGCCAACATCGCACGTTTCATATTCTGCCTCATTTCAGCCTCCTTCTCGCCATAATTTAGCCACAATTGAGGCTCGCGAGGCCGATCGGTCAAGGCCAAAATGCAAAAAGCCCCACCGCGATCACGCGGCAGGGCCTTTCAAGCTGTTGATTATCTGCGTTTTTAGGCTGCTTCGGCCATCGCATTTTTCAATTGGGCAATTAAGGCATCCGAGAAGGCAGGGATGTCATCCGGGTTGCGACTCGTGATCAGATTGCCATCTTCTGCCACTTCCTGATCCACGACCTTGCCGCCTGCATTGGTCAGATCGGTCCGCAGCGACGGCCAGCTCGTGACGGTCTTGCCCTTCACAATATCGGCCTCGACCAGAAGCCACGGCGCATGGCAGATTGCAGCAATTGGTTTGCCGCGCATGTTGAAGCTGCGCACGATATCAATCGCATCGCCTTCCATCCGCAGAATATCCGGGTTGATCTGTCCGCCGGGCAGCAGTAGCGCGTCAAAATCGTCGACCGATACGTCTCCTAGAGTCGTATCGACTTTGACGCTTTCTCCCCAATTGCCGTCTTTCCAGCCTTTGATCTCACCCGTTTCGATGCTTGCGACCGTGGTGTCGATGCCGGCATCGTTCAGACGCTTCATCGGGCCCATCAGTTCGCTTTGTTCGAACCCATTGGTGGCCATGATCAGTACGTTTGTCATAAAATAACTCCTTGAATTGCTTTTGCCTGATCAACGGGCGGGGACAGTGAATCGTTCCGGATTGTCCTGCGAGCCGTGCCGGTGATAAGGCGAAACGTATGGCGACTACCGACATTGAAAATACCGAACCGGATCCGTTCGACGCGATCGTCGATGCACCTTTCGATTCCGCGCTGTCGGAACGGTATCTGGTCTATGCCCTGTCCACGATTACGGCGCGTTCGCTGCCTGATTTGCGTGACGGGCTGAAGCCTGTTCACCGGCGCCTTTTGTGGACCATGCGCCAGCTCAAGCTGGACCCGTCAAACACGTTCAAGAAATCCGCCCGAGTCGTCGGCGAAGTGATCGGCAAATACCACCCGCACGGCGATACTGCGGCGTATGATGCGATGGTCCGCCTGGCCCAGGATTTTTCGCTCCGCTATCCGCTGGTCGAAGGGCAGGGCAATTTCGGGAATATCGACGGCGATAACGCAGCTGCCTATCGTTACACCGAAGCGCGGCTGACGCGCACCGCCATGCTGCTGATGCAGGGGCTGGACGAAGGCACGGTCGATTTCATCCCGACCTATAATGGTGAAGAGGAAGAGCCGGAGCTTATGCCCGGCCTGTTCCCCAATCTGCTGGCAAATGGTGCCAGCGGTATTGCGGTGGGCATGGCGACAAACATTCCCAGCCACAATGTGGCAGAAATCATCGATGCGACGCTGGAACTGATCGACAACCCCCACGTCGAACACCCGCGCCTGATGGAGCTGTTCCACGGGCCCGACCTGCCGACCGGCGGATTGATCGTCGACAGTCCGGAAATTATTTCCAAGGCATATGAAACCGGGCGCGGGTCGTTCCGTATTCGCGGCCGGTTCCACGCGGTAGAGGCGGAGAAGGCCGAAGACCGCGAGGCAGGGATCGAGCGATTGGGCGGGGGCCAATATCAGCTGGTCATCAGCGAAATTCCTTATCAGGTACAAAAGGGCAAGCTGATCGAGCAGATCGCGCAGCTGATTGCCGACAAGAAGCTGCCCATCTTGGAGGATATCCGCGATGAAAGTGACGAGAAGATCCGTCTCGTGCTGGTGCCGAAGAACCGCAATGTCGATCCGGAACTGCTCAAGGAATCGTTGTACAAGCTGACCGATCTTGAAACCCGGTTTGGCCTGAACCTCAACGTGCTCGACGCTTCGCGCACGCCGATGGTGATGGGGCTGAAGGAATTGCTGGGCAATTGGGTCACCAGCCAGATCGACATCCTGCAGCGCCGCAGCCGCCACCGGCTGGAAAAGATCGCCGCCCGGCTGGAACTGGTCGAAGGTTATCTGGTGGCGTTCCTCAACCTCGACCGGGTGATCGAGATTATCCGCTACGAGGACGAGCCGAAAGCGGTGATGATCAAGGAATTCAGCCTCACCGACAGACAGGCCGAGGCAATTCTGAACATGCGTCTCCGTTCGCTGCGCAAGCTGGAAGAAATGCAACTGCGCGGTGAACGCGATGACTTGCTGAAAGAGCGGGAGGAACTGGAAACGTTGCTCGGCTCACCCGCACGGCAACGCACCCGCCTCAAACGCGATCTGAAATCACTGCGCAAGGAATATGCCGAAGACACGGCGATTGGCCGCCGCCGGACAACCATTGCGGAAGCTGCGCCGACCGTCGAATTCAGCATGGATGCGATGATCGAGAAGGAACCGATCACGGTTGTTCTGTCGCAGAAGGGCTGGATCCGCGGGGCCAAGGGGCATGTCGATCTGGCTGCCTCGGAAGACGGCATGGGCGATTTCAAATACAAGGAAGGCGACGGCCCGGCCTTCGCGCTGCACGCGCAAACCACCGACAAACTGCTGATTGCTGCCGATAATGGCCGTTTCTTCACGCTTGGCGGCGACAAGCTGCCCGGTGCTCGCGGGTTCGGCGAACCGATCCGCAACACGCTGGATATCGATTCCGCATCGCAGATTATCGGGGTGATTGTGTACCGGCCCAAGGGGCAGTTGTTGCTCGCTGCGTCGAACGGCAAGGGTTTCGCGGCAGAGATGGACGAAATGCTGGCCGAAACAAAGAAGGGCAGGCAGGTCGTCAATCTGAAGGGCGATGCCAAATTCCAGGTCCTGCGCGAGATAGACAAGGATCACGATCACATTGCGGTGGTCGGCGACAACCGCAAGCTCGTGGTGTTCAGCCTCGAGGAATTGCCGGTCCTGGGCCGCGGGCAGGGCGTAATGCTGCAGCGTTACCGCGATGGCGGCCTGTCCGATGCCACGACCTTCAAGCTGGAGGAGGGGCTTAGCTGGGCGATGGGCGGCAAGGGCGACCGGACCCGCACCGAGAATGAAATATGGCAGTGGAAGGTGGCCCGCGGGGCAGCTGGCCGCATGCCGCCGCAAGGTTTCCCGCGCGACAATCGTTTCACCTGATACGCGGTATAAAGAAAAGGGCCGGTGCGCTGATACGCACCGGCCCTTCTTTGCGACCCTTCAAGGGCTGCGACTTAGCTTGCCGAGTTGGCAGCGATCGTCGTCTTGATCTGTTCATTGGTGAAAAGCGCCATCAGATTGGCTTCGCGTGCAACGAAGTGCTCGCGCAGAAGGCTGACCGGGCCATCGGCATGGGCGACGACTACAGTGTCACCGTCAACGCTTTCGACCACGCCCAGCGGCTGCTGGTTCGCGCTCAGAACGGCTGCGCCTTCGACGAGCAGAGCATCGCGTGCTGCTGCTGCCTTGACGATTTCTGCGTCCATCGCGTCATCAAGATAGGTTTTGGTGACAGTGATCGTCGGGCCGGTATCGCCTTCACCGAAGGATTCAGTCGGCAACGTCACGTTGTGCTTGCCGGTGTTGAAGGTGACCATGCCGTCAGCCACAGCTTCAACCGTGCCAACGGTGCCGCCTTCTGGGCCGGTGATTGTATCGCCAACCGCAGGTGCGGCGAAGGCAGAGGTGGAAAGGCTGGCTGCCGCGATTGCGGAGAGGGTGGCCAGTTTCATGAATTTCATCAATACGCTCCAAGTTCGTCGTTCAGGCGACCAGTCGCCACAGCACAGCCGGAAACCGGCGCAACAAGCGATCGCTCAGGAAATGCCCGTGCGCTGAAACCTGCTCCGCACAATATAGCGGAGCGGCCAGCATGGGCTTATGTTCGTCCCCGCAGATTTCAGCCCGCAGATTTCTGGACGTCGCGCTCTTTTCCAAATCATGGAGAAGAACGCAACACCCGGTTTATATCGAAACAATCCTGAAGCTGGCCTGAAGCTGGCCTGAAGCTGGCCTCAAGCACTGATCTCAGCGCGTTTGGATCATGATTGGTGGCGGCGTACCGGACGGTTCCCGCTGGCTGCGCCCTGCGGCCTGCCACCCTTGCGGTGCGGTTTTTTCGCCGCCGGTTTGCTGTCATTTGTACGTTTTGCCTCGATCACGGGTTTGGTGACCGGGCCTTTCTTGTGACTGACATTTTTGGGGCGGGCGAAGTTTTCGCCCGATCCGTTGCCGGTCGAATCGTGTCCGCCGCCGCGGTTGCGGCGATCCCGGTCTTCGCGGCTCCGGTACTCGCCCTGATCGGGGGAGCGGCCCTCTGCATCGCGCCATTTGCGGTCGCGGCCACCGGCACCATTGGCCTTGGCCGGGCGATCACGGCGATTTCCGCCAGCGCCGCCTCTTCCGGCGTTACCGCCCTTGCGGAAACGTGCGCTGCGGTCGTCATCGCTACGCTCTGCACCGGTGCCCTTGCGGGCTGGGGCAGGCAGGCCTTTTGCCTGATCGACGAAATCGTCGGGCAGATTGGCCGGTGTAAGACGCTGACCGGTCAGTTTCTCGATATCGCGAATGTACGGTTTTTCATCCGGTGCGACATAGGCGATCGCGATGCCGCTGCGTCCGGCACGCGCGGTGCGGCCGATGCGATGAACATATTGTTCTGACACGTTCGGAATCTCGAAATTGAACACCGCGCTGACGCCCGGAACATCGATGCCGCGTGCGGCAATGTCGGTCGCAACCAGCACGGGAATGCTGCCACGGCGGAAACCGTCCAGCGCGCGGGTGCGCTGCGCTTGCGACTTGTTACCGTGAATGGCAGCAGCGTTGATGCCAGCTGCCACGAGATGGCGGACGACGCGGTCGGCGCCGTGTTTCGTACGCGTGAAGACAAGCGCGCTTTCGATCTCGCCATTGGCCAGGCCCTTGCGCAGGGTCAGCGTGAGCAAGGCCTGCTTTTCGCGCTGGTCGATAAACGTCACGAACTGGTCGACACGTTCAGCGGTGGTCGATTGCGGGGCAACCTCCACGCGCACTGGGTTGCGGATGAAGCGCTTGCCCAGATCGGCGATCGTTTGCGGCATGGTGGCGGAGAAGAACAGGCTCTGGCGTTCCTGCGGCAGCATGTTGGCGATGCGGGTCAACGGCTTGATAAAGCCCAGATCCATCATCTGGTCGGCTTCGTCGAGGACGAAGATTTCGACATGCTGCAGGCTTAGCGCGCGCTGTTCGATCAGGTCGAGCAGGCGGCCCGGAGTGGCGACCAGTACGTCGCAGCCGGGGACCAACTTGCGGGCTTGTTGACGGGCAGGGACGCCGCCGAAAATGCACTGAACCGACAGGTCGAGAAAGCGCGCATACTCGCGCATGTTCTCGGCAATCTGCGCGGCCAGTTCGCGGGTAGGCGACAGGATCAGCATCCGGCAGCCAGCTGGAATGCGGCCTTTCGGATTTGCGGCCAAGCGGTGAAGCGAAGGCAGCGAGAATGCGGCGGTCTTGCCGGTGCCGGTCTGGGCGATGCCCAGCAGATCGCGGCCGTCGAGCAGCGCCGGAATGGATTCGCGCTGAATTGGTGTCGGCTCTGTATAGCCTTTGGTATTGAGGGCGCGAAGAATGGGTTCGGCGAGGCCGAGTTTTTCAAAATAAGACATAAAATACTTTCATTGGGCGCCGGTCGGAAGCCCAACAAAAGAGGGATTCCGGGCGCCAAGGGGTCCTTACGGCGACCCAAGCGTGAAAAGGGAAGCAATGCGATCAACGCAAATTCCGTGCACCGGATGCGGGACTAAACCCTTGTTTGTAAGGGGAAGTTCACGCTCGCAGCCGATTTCGCAGGACAAATCCCGCGCCGGACGTTGAGCGCCATGTAGGGTGGGGCGCTGCAATAAGCAATCAAATTACGTCAACTGGCCTGTTCGCGCCGCTCAAGCTCTTCGTCCAGAAGGGAGAGTACGCGCACCCGGTCGGGGAAGCCTTCTGCCACCCATATGTTCTGAATGCCCTGCAAAATGCGCGCGACCTCAGGCCCGGCACTGACCCCTCGCTGAACGATCTCCCCGCCTTTGAGGGGGAAGGTTGGGACCTCCCAGCCGCGCAATTTTTCGATCGATCCGCCGACAAGCAAGACGCGGTCGACCGCAATCTCCATACCTTTGCGATAAGCGAGGGCGCGGGCGTTTTCGGCATCGTCTGCCATGCGTTTTGAAACAGAAACCAGCCGTTCCCGCTGTGCGCGGGACAATCTCAGCCGCGAGGCGATGGTTTCCGCGACTGGCGGAACCGTAGGCACCATTGCGGCCAGCCGGCGCAGTCCGTCAGGCTTCACTCGCTCTGCCTTCTCACGTGCGATCAGCCGCTCAAGAACGTCGAGTTCGTGTGCCCCGCTCTCAGGCATGACCACCTGCATCACACCGAGTTTGCGCATTCTGGCAACGGTCGAGTGCGGATCAGGCAGACCCAGCAGTAGCAGCAATTCCTTCGCCACCCGTTCCCGGCTCAGCCCTTTGAGGGTTTCGGCAAGTTCGCTGCACGCCTGCTCGGCAATTTCATCTAGCTGAGAGCCAAACCGCGCCTGAAACCGGAAATAGCGGAGAATACGCAGGTGATCCTCGCGAATTCTTTCATGAGCGTTGCCGATAAAGCGAACGCGGCGCGCTGCCAGGTCTTCCAGCCCGCCGAAATAATCCGTGACTAGCCCGGTCACGGGATGCGCGTACAGCGCATTGATTGTGAAGTCTCGTCTGGCGGCATCGTCGCGCCAATTGCTAGCGAAGGCGACGGTCGCACGGCGGCCGTCAGTCGAGACATCCTTTCGCAAGGTGGTAATCTCTACCGGCCCACCGGGCATCAGCGCGGTAATGGTGCCATGATCAAGGCCTGTGGGCACGCTCCGTATGCCAGCCTCTTTCAGGCGCCGAATGACTTCCTGCGGTTCATGCATGGTAGCGGCATCGATATCGGCCACTTCGATACCCAGCAGCGTGTCGCGTACCGATCCGCCGACCCAGCGCATATCCTCTGCCCCAAGGGCATCGACCAGCATCGCCAGGTCTTCACGGTGCAGCCAGTCTGCTTCGAGTTTGGTTTCGGCCATCGCGCCCCTATTCACCGAGAAGTGCCTCTATTTCAATCCGCCGCGACAAATTGGCGATGATAGCGGCTGTCACGCCCCAGATGCGGAAGCCTTGCCAGTCCATTTCCAGATAGCGCCGTGTCCGGCCGCGCCAGAACACCTCGTTCTCCGTCCAGTTGCTGCGTTCGAATACCACGCGCAGCGGGACTTCGAACCATGCCTCCACCTCGCGCGGGTGCGCGGTCAGCGGAAGGTCGGGCGGGACCACGCCAAGCACCGGGGTAATGTCGAACCCGGTTCCCGTCTGGTACCGGTCGCTGGTGCCGATCAGCTGCACGTGCTGGGGGTGCAGGGCCAATTCCTCATGCGCCTCTCTCAAGGCGGCTTCAACCGGACCTTCGCCGCTGTCCAGCTTCCCGCCGGGGAAAGCGACCTGCCCGGGATGGTCACGCATGGTGGTTGGCCGCTGGGTCAGGATTACTCCCGGTTCTGCCCGGTCGGTCACCGCGATCAGCACCGCCGCTTTCGCGGTTCGTTCTGCCACGGCGAAGCGTTCATCGCTCAGCAGATCGGGGATCGGCTCGCGGTGGCCCAGTTCGAACAGGGCTGAAAGCCGGTCGAACAGCGCGCTCATGCAGGCAGAAGCGTGAAAGTTTCACCAAGGCTGGATACGGTCCAGTCATCGCCTGCCGCCAGCGCGATTTCGGCCAGTTGCTGATACGTGCTGCGGTTCAGCTTTGCCTCCAGCCCGCGGCGCACCTGCAAATATATCGACGGGGTTTCTTCGTCGCCGCGTGCCACCAGGCGGTTTTCCGGTCCGGCAACCACCAGATCATCGGTGTTCAGGCGGAATGCCAGCCCGTCGCCGCGCTGACTGACGTCGACTGCGATCAGCGCCGCGTCCTCGACCTCGATCCGCGCTTTCTCGAACGGCGTAACCAGCCAGTGCTGGCCGTCTTCATCGCGCACCAGTAAACCGGAAAAGGCCCGCACCATCGCGTGGCGCCGGATCAATCCGCCATCGTGATACCATTGACCATCGGCCGCGATCCGCATCAGGCTGTCGGTTTCCTGCGCAGGATTCCAGCTTTCGACCGGCGGCAGTTTGCGCGCGGCAACCTGTTGGGCAATTTCGGACAGGGTCAGTCCGGCGAGTTCGGGGGGTGGTTCGTAAGGCATTGGTCTGATTGCGATGCCAGACTTGCAGCATAACGCCAAGGGGCCAGATCAGGCCATCGGGCAGGGTTAGTCTGTGCCGGCCTCTGGATTGAAATCGGAAGGCCAGGGCCCCAGCATACCTTCCGCCGGAAGGATCGCCGGGTTCTCGCACCGGACCAGCAGGCGCGATTGCTCGAACGGGCCGGGGCAATGCCATTTGCCGGTCGGTGCAGCAGAGAAGCCGAAGAAACGCCCGTAATATTCAGGATCGCCGATCATCACCTGCGGAAGCGGTGACTGCGGGGCCAGCGCGCCCAGAGCCGCCAGCATCAAGGCCTTGCCGTAACCTTCTTGCTGCTTTTCCGGCAGTACGGCCACCGGGCCGACCATGATCAGCGGATGGTTGCGCCCTTCGGGGTCCGTCAGCGCGACGGGCCAAAGCTGGATCGTACCGGCGAGGTAATCGTCTTCATCCAGCGCGGCAAAGCTCAGCGCCTCCAGCCAATCGGTACCTTCGCGGATACGATAGGCTGTGCGCGCCTGCCGCCCTTCGCCAAAAGCGCGGTCGAGCAGTTGCTCGATCAGGTCGGCATCGACATTGGAAAGGGGGACTATGGTTGCCACGATGCGCGCGCCGATAGGACGCACTTCGCGCCCTGTCGATCAATTTCAGCTAGCAGCGGGTAAGGTTCAGCTCTCGCCCATCAGTTTTGCGGGGTGAGACGCAGCAATCGTCCGCCTTCGCCGTCTTCAAGCACCCACAGCGCGCCGTCAGATCCGGTATCAATGGTGCGAAGGCGGTTTTCGAATTCGTATCGCGCAGCTTCCCGTGCCGTATCACCATCCACTTTGACGTGGATGATGGCGTTGGTTTTAAGACCCGCGATCAGGGCATCGCCCTGCCAATCGCTGAACAGGTTGCCTTTATAGAACACCATATCCCCCGGCGCGATAACTGGCGTCCAGGTGATTGCCGATCCGGCTAGGTCCGGGCGGGTCGAATTGTTCGGGATTTTTTCGCCGTCATAATGGTTACCGTCTGACACCACCGGCCAACCGTAATTGGAACCCGCTTTCACAAGATTGAATTCATCGCCGCCAGCCGGGCCGTGCTCGGTTTCCCAAAGGCGGCCCTGCGCATCGAAGTCCATGCCCAGGATGTTGCGGTGACCATAGGACCATATCTCGCTGGTCTTTCCGCCCTTGTCAGCCATCGGATTTCCCGCGGCCGGCGTCCCGTCGAGGTTGAGCCTGACGATAGTGCCCAGCGTGTTGGAGGTATCCTGCGCGGGCTGCATTTTCTGCCTGTCGCCCGAGGCGATATACAGATGCTGCCCGTCAGGCGAAAACGCGATCCGGTGCGAATAATGTCCGCGTCCGGTGACTTTGGGTGCCTGGCGCCAGATTATTTCGAGATCGTTGATCGAGCAGGCGCTCGCGCCGCCGCAGGCAAGCTTGCCGCGGCCAACCACGGCGCCGCGTGTATCGCCGTCGCCAGCCTCTGCCCAGCTCAGATAGATCATCCCGCTCTGATCGTAATCGGGCGCAAAGGCGATGTCGCCCAATCCGCCCTGTCCTCCGTAATCGACCGCCGGTACGCCCGACACCGTGCCGACCTTGCCGTTTTCAGGTTGGAAGAACTTAATCTGGCCCGACTTTTCAGTGATGAACAGATTGCCGGTTGTCGGTTCGAACGCAGCGGCCCAAGGCTCATTGAAAGTACCGTGTTCCGTCACGCTGAACGGTCCGAAGGTGCCTGCTTCCTTGGCCCCGGCGACAGCCTGTGTCTCAGTGGCGGTTTCCACCGATCCATTGGCCTCGCAGCTTGATAGCGCGATGGCAGCGGGTGATAGGGCGAGGGCGAGAAGGGCGTTTTTCGAGATAGTCATGTTAGCTGCAACTCCTGACCGGCAATTTGGTGCCGAAGGCTTCACCATCGGGGTGGACGAGGCCGGACGCGGCCCCTTGGCGGGGCCGGTTGTGGCCGGTGCCGTGGTTCTGCGCAACCCTTGCCCTGCCGGGCTCGACGATTCCAAGAAGCTGACTGCGAAACGGCGCGCGGTGCTGGATGAAACGATCCGGGGCACATGCGCATGGGCGGTCGGCATCGTGGATGTGAAGCAGATCGACGAGCTTAATATCCTCGGCGCGACAATGCTCGCCATGACGCTGGCGGTGAACCGGCTATGCTCGGTTCTCGACGGCGCCCCTGCGGCTGTGCTGATCGACGGAAATATGTCGCCGTGCGGGCGCTGCGGCGAATGGGACGAGGCCGCATGGGGCAAAGGGCGGCCGATTGTCGGCGGTGACGCGCTAGAACCTGCGATATCCGCAGCCTCGATCGTCGCCAAGGAATGGCGTGACCGGATGATGCTGCATGCGGCGGCTGAGTATCCGCAATATGGCTGGGAACGGAACAAGGGCTACGGAACGAAAGACCACATGGCCGCGCTGCGCGAACACGGCCCGACGCCGCATCATCGCAGAAGCTTCGCGCCGGTTGCGCAGCTCAGCCTGATATAGGCTGCCTGCAGCGGCTCAGGCGAGAATCTCGCGAGCTTCTGAGGCGGCGATTTCAGCGATCACGGCGAAGCTGCTGGCGAACGCTGCGCCTTCGCGCCAGACGGCCGCGATCGAGCGTTTGGGCGCCCAGTCATCGATTTCGAAGCGGCGGACCATGTCTTCACCGCCGGTTTCTGCGCGCAGATACAGTTCCGGCAGCAGCGCCAGGCCCAAACCTGACCCGGCCATCTGGCGCAGACTGTCCAGGCTGGTCCCTTCGTAATCGCGCAGAAGGTCGGCGCCCATTTCCTCGCAAATCTGTTCGGTTTGACCATGCGAAGGGTGCCGCCGGTCGAGGCTGAGGACAGGCTCGCCGGCAAAATCGCCGGGCTGCAAATTGCGTTTGGCGAACAAGCGATGATCGGGCGCGCCGACCATTTGCAGGGGTTCGTCAAACAATGGCTGCACGTGCATATCTCTGCCGATTACCGGCAAGGGGGCGAGCATCATGTCGAGGCGGCCATTGCGCAGATCGGCAAAATGGTCTGCCGGGATCCCTTCGCGGATATAGAGCCTGAGGCTGGGGAAATCGCGGTGCAGCCGGACCACTGCGCGCGGCATCAGATAGGGGCCGATTGTCGGTGAAACGCCCAGCCGGATAGTACCGGCCATGCCGTCTTTCCCGCGCTGCGCAATCGCGCGGATTTCACCGATATCGCGCAGCACACGGCGGGCGCGGCTGGCAATTTCGCGCCCGATCGGGGTCAGGCGAACCGGGCGGCCTCGATCGATCAGTTTCGATCCGAGGCGCAGTTCCATTTCCTTCACCTGCTGGCTGAGCGTCGGCTGGGTGACATTCATCTCTGCCGCAGCCCGCCCGAAATGGGCCGCGTCTTCGATAGCGATCAGATATTCCAGTTGGCGGAGTGAAGGCATGATAGATATTTTCTATCAAAAAGAGCGATAACTAACAATTGGAATTATCAAACCGGCGATGCGATATAGTGGCCAACAGGGCAAATTCAGGAGAGTGAGATGAATGGCTACCTCAAGAAATTGCGTTTGCGGCACCGCCGGATCGATCGTTTGATCGACACCAGCAAGGCGGCAGGCAAGCAAGAGGAAGTGAAGATACTCAAGCGTATTCGTCTGCAATTGAAAGACCGTATTGCACAGGTCCAGGCACGTGGAGAACCCGCGGTCCAGTGACCTCGCATCGGCGGCGCCGGGGAACCAACCCCCCTCCTGTGACCCCGGCGCCGTCACCTAAACAGAATGAACCACAGCGGCGTCCGCGGCATTTCCCCGCGGCGCCGCTTTTTTAAGGGCAAACATCGTGGCCATAACCACCGCCGTCGAGGCATCCGCAAAATATCTGCGCGACTTCATGAAGGAAGAAAGCGCGGGCGGGATCGTGCTGATGATTGCGGCTGCTGCTGCACTGATCGTGGCCAATAGCGGCCTTGCCGGATGGTATGCGGGCCTTCTCCAGACGCCGGTTGCAGTCACGATAGGCGGTGGGGGAGTCGAGAAATCTGCCCTCTTATGGATCAACGATGGTCTTATGGCGCTGTTTTTCCTGCTCGTCGGGCTCGAGGTGAAGCGCGAGGTTCTGACCGGACAGTTATCAAGCTGGAAACAGTCTTCCCTGCCGCTGTTCGCTGCGCTGGGCGGAATGGTCCTGCCAGCGCTGGTGTTCACATCGATCAACTGGGGTCAGAGCGAGAACATGGCGGGCTGGGCGATCCCTGCTGCCACTGACATCGCCTTTGCCTTGGGCATCCTTGCGCTGCTGGGCAAGCGTGTGCCGGTCGCGCTCAAAGCGCTGTTGCTGGCGATTGCTGTCATCGATGACATCGGGGCGATCGTGATTATCGCGCTGTTTTATACCCCCGGCGTTGAAACCGGGATGCTGATTGCCGCCGCGATTGTATTCGCGCTGCTGCTGCTGATCGGGCGCGCACGTGTCGGATCACGCCTGCCTTACATTCTGCTGGGCGTCGCCCTATGGTATTTCGTGCTGAAATCCGGCGTCCATGCAACGCTGGCGGGTGTGGCGCTGGCGATGACGATCCCGGTAACCAGCCGGGGCGGTGAAAAGATGCTTGAGCATATGGAGCATGGTCTGCACCCGTGGGTTGCATTCCTGGTCGTGCCGATCTTCGCTTTCGCCAACGCCGGTGTCGGCTTGCTCGATGTGGAAATGGCCGCCCTGATCGCGCCGCTGCCGCTGGGCATCGCGCTGGGCCTGATCGTCGGTAAGCAACTGGGCATCGTCGGCTTTGCGTGGATCGCCACCAGGCTGGGCATCGCCAACCTGCCGCAGGGCATTAGCTGGGCGCAGATCTGGGGGCTGTCGCTGATAGCAGGTATCGGCTTCACCATGAGCCTGTTTATCGGGAACCTTGCCTTTGCATCGCCGGAACAAATCGCCGCGGTCAAACTTGGTGTGTTGTCGGGATCGCTTGTTTCTGCAGTGGCCGGCATCGCAATCCTGCGCTCCGCATCCAAGGCGACTACATGACAACTGCAATATTGCTGATCCTTGCTGGCCTGGTCGGACTGGGGCTGGGCGGCGAGCTGCTGGTTCGCGGGGCCGTTGGCCTTGCCCGGCGGATGGGGATTTCAAACCTTGTCACGGGACTGGTAATTGTCGGTGCGGCGACTTCCATGCCGGAAATGGTCGCCAGTGTTCAGGCGGCCCTGATCGGCTCGCCCGAAATCGCCTGGGGCAATATTGCCGGGTCGAACCTGGCCAATACCCTGCTGATTTTGGGCGCGGCCGCGCTGGTCGCGCCGATCATCCTGACCGGTACCGGCAGACGCGACGCCGTCGTCGCGTTCAGCGCATCGGTTATGTTGTGGCTGCTCGCATTGGGCGGTTTCGCATCACCATGGCTGGGCGCCGCGCTGCTCGCGCTGCTGACGATCTATATCGTGTGGAGATACCGCCACCCGCGTCCGGCCGACGAAGACGAGCATGAAGACGAGGATGAAATTCCCGCCTTGTGGAAATCAGTCGTGCTGTTCGCGATCGGCGTTGCCGCGCTGATAGCCGGGGGTAAATATCTGGTCGACGGCGCTGTGGACGTGGCGCGCTTTGCCGGCCTCAGCGAAACGGTTATCGGTCTGACCGTGGTCGCGATCGGCACTTCGCTGCCGGAACTGGCCGCCTCTGTCGCTGCCGCGCTGCGCGGGAAATCGGGCCTGGCACTGGGCAATGTGGTCGGATCGAACATCTACAATATCCTGCTGATTGGCGGGGCGACGATGGCCATCTCCCCAGTCGCCATTCCGGCCGAGCTGGTGGATATCGAACTGCCGATGGTGGCTGCGACTGCGCTGATGGTTTTGCTGTTGTGCTGGTTTGCCGACCGGATCGGCCGCGTGCTCGGCGCGGTCTTGCTTGCCGCATTCATCGCCAACATTGTCCTGATCCTTGCATAAATTCGGCCAGCCGAGTCTTTCGCGCAACACCCCATCATGTCGAGTCTGCCAAATGCCATGAGTCTCAACATCTTGTGGGGGACTCTTTTCGTTCTTTCTTGGTTAGCGGGCTGTTAACCATAGGCCCCCAAAACTCTTTCCTTGACGTGGAGTCTGCTTGGACTCACCCTGTGGATAACTCAGGAAGGGAAAAGACAAGATGGGGGTCATCGAGACCACACGGATGCGCGCGGCCAAAACGAAACGCGCCAAAGCAGAAGTATCGAAACCGGATTTGCCGCTGGGGCAAATCCTGTCGGGCGACTGTGTGGAGGCCATGCGCTCCATCCCCGATGCCAGCATCGATCTCGTCTTTGCTGATCCGCCATATAACCTTCAGCTGGGCGGCGATCTGAACCGCCCCGATGGCAGCCAGGTCGACGCGGTCACCGATCATTGGGACCAGTTCGATAGCTTCAAGATTTATGATGATTTTACTCGTGAATGGCTGACCGAGGCAAAGCGTATCCTGAAACCCGATGGCGCGCTGTGGGTTATCGGCAGTTACCATAACATCTACCGCGTCGGCGCGATCCTGCAGGATTTGGGCTTCTGGATTCTCAACGACATCGTCTGGCGCAAAAGCAACCCGATGCCCAATTTCAAAGGCACGCGTTTCACCAATGCGCATGAAACGCTGCTGTGGTGTTCGCAGGGTGAGAAAGCGAAATACCACTTCAATTACCGCGCCATGAAAACACTGAATGACGAACTGCAGATGCGCAGCGACTGGGTGCTGCCCATTTGCGGCGGCCAGGAACGGCTGAAGGAAGGCGGCACGAAAGTGCACCCGACACAAAAGCCTGAGGCGCTGCTTTACCGCGTGATGCTTGCAACAACGGAAAAGGGCGACGTGGTTCTCGACCCGTTTTTCGGTACCGGTACGACCGGTGCAGTCGCGAAAAGGCTAGGCCGCGAATGGATCGGCTGCGAGCGGGAAAGCAATTATACGCAGGCCGCGCTGAAACGGATCGAGAAGGAATTGCCGCTGGACGAAAGCGCGCTGCAAACCATGCAGAGCAAGCGCAATGCGCCCAAGGTGGCGTTCGGCGCCCTGGTCGAGAACGGCTATATCAAACCGGGCACCGAGGTGTTCGACAAGAAACGCCGCTGGGTCGCGAAAGTCCGCGCTGACGGATCGCTGGTTTACGAAAAGCAGACCGGATCGATTCATGGGCTCGGCAAGGAATTGCAGGGCGCTCCAAGCTGTAACGGCTGGACATTCTGGCACATGGAAATCGGTGACAAGGTCGAACCGATCGACGCCGTCCGGCAGACCTATCTGCTCGCGGTTGAGGATTGATATCGGCTGAGTTGTCGGCGGTTTGACGCGGCAGTGGAGAGCATTGATCCTGTCCTACAGGTCCGGTGCCACGCTAGCCTCGCTTCATGACTTTGTGCCGTGCAAATTGCTCCGATGATTCCAGTTTCAGGACTGTGTTCCATGTGTTCCATCCTGTAGGATTTCAGCTTAGGGTCGCGGCATGACAGACAAGGTATACATTCGCCCGATTGGCCTCACGCTCAGCCCGCAGGCGGAGCATGGCGATGCGATCCGTCTGGCAGGCGGGATGGTCTACGCGCACCGCTTTGCCGTGATCGTGACGCGCAGCGGTCAGGTGATCGAGCGCTCGCTCGGATCGCCCGAAACGGTGGAGGAAATTCTTGGCGACCTGCCAGATGGCGTTGCTGCGGATGCGGGCGAGCAATGGGCCGGGCTGACAACAGCACACGCCCCGCTGAAACTGGGCGAGCGAACCGTGCCGCTGGACCAGCCGCAGATCATGGGCATCCTCAACGTCACGCCTGACAGTTTCAGCGATGGCGGCGAATTCCTCGATGATCCCGCAGCAGGCAGGGCGCACGCCTCTGCCATGCTGGAAGCTGGTGCGGCGCTGGTCGATATCGGCGGGGAAAGCACGCGTCCTGGCGCACCCGCCACATGGGAAGGCGACGAACTGAAACGGGTGCTTCCCGCAGTCGAATATTGTGCCGGAATGGGCGCCGCAATCAGTGTCGATACGCGGCGACCGGCAGTGATGGAGGCGGCGCTGGATGCGGGTGCGCACATCATCAACGACGTATCGGCATTGCGGCACGATCCGCGCAGCCTTGAACTGTGTGCGGCACGGCAATGTCCGGTGGTGCTGATGCATGCACCCGGTGAAGGCGAAGACCTGCACGCCAATGGCGATTATTCAAACGTGGTGTTCGATGTGTTCGATTGGCTGAAGGCTGCACGTGACCGCGCGTTGGAAGCCGGGCTGGAACGGGGCAACATAATCCTCGATCCGGGCATCGGTTTCGGCAAGACGCTGTCGGAGAACCTTTCTCTGATCAACGCGCTGCCGCTGTTTCATGCACTGGGTCAGCCATTGCTGCTAGGTGCAAGCCGCAAACGGATGATTGGCGCGTTGTCGAACGAGGCACCTGCCGAGGACCGGCTGGGCGGCAGCATCGCGCTATCGATTGCAGGGATGAATGCAGGCGTGCAGTTGCACCGTGTCCATGACGCCGCGCCGGTCGTTCAGGCGCGCAATGTGTGGCGCGGTTTGCGCGATGCGGCGCTTACTGACTTTGCTGAGCTTCCTGCGGGCTAGAATGCGCGCCGCCGGCCTGGCGGATGCGGCTGAACGCGGCCTGCATCGCCTTTGCGATCCATTCCTCGTCGACGTTTTCATAGTCGATGGCGATCGGATCGCCGGGAGCAGCGGCATAGGCACTGCGGTTTACGGATTCAGTCCGGATAACCGCCTTGCCTGCTTCATAGGTCAAAGCGACCGCGATGGTGCGCTTGCCGTGCACCTTGATGACGTAACGTTTCAGCTCGCTGGTCGCACCTTCTTCGGTCAATTCGAAGTCCTCGCGGCCTGAAAATGCTTCGCGGGTCAACTCGGCAAGTCGCTTCAGTTTGGGTGCTTCATCACGGCCCCAGCGATACCTTTCGAACTGGTCCCCATCGACAACCTTGGAAAGGCTGTCGCATACCTGTTGAAACTTGCTGTCTGTCATGTCGCATCCCGGGCAAAAATTGGCTTCGTCACAGTTTCCATACAGCGAAACATCCTAACAATTCGCACTATGTGGGGTCGGCAAAAATCACCGCCATCGAGGTTGTGGGGCTTTGCAAAAACGGCTTCTGCATTTACGCCAGCAGCAAGGGGGAACCATGCAGAGACGAAACTTTTTGAAATCCGGTTCGGTACTCGGCCTGTTGGGCGGTGCTAGCTTCTCGGCGCCGCTTCGCGCAGGAGAAGTGCGGATCCAGCACACCGGCAAATCGGTGGGCGGGCAGGCCCAGTCTCTGGCGTATCACTGGGTCGATATCCTCCAGAACATCGCGGCAGAGGACGTCAGGCGCAACGAAGCGCGGCCAACCGTACTTGCGCGGGCAATGGCCATCGTCACGGGTGCAATGTACGAAGCGTGGGCGGCGTATGACGGCAAGGCACGCGGTGTCCTGTTTGGGGCCTCATTGCGTCAGCCACAGGCAAACCGGACCGATGCGAACAAACGCGAAGCGATCAGCTATGCCGCAGCCGGCGCTTTGATCGATCTTTACCCGGAAAATGTCGCCACTGTTCACGCGGCGCTTCGCGGCTTCGGCTACCGGCCTGAACTGGCGGTTCCCGGACGCAGCAACGCGGCCGGAATTGGCACGTTGGTAGCTGAAACAATGGCCAGCGAATGCCACCGTGACGGCGCGAACCAGCTGGGCGACGAAGCGGGATCGGCTGGCACCCCCTATTCGGACTACACCCAATATTCGCCGGCCAATCCGCCTGACCGGGTATACCACCCGGATCGCTGGCAACCGATCACGTTTCGTCGTGACGACGGGAGCACCTTTGCGCCGGGCTTTCTCACCCCGCACTGGTACCGGGTTAAAGCGTTTGCCCTGAGTTCGTGCGATCAGTTCCGCGCGCCGGAGCCGCCAAGAGTTGGGTCTGAAAAACTCCGCGCCGAGGTGGACGAAATTATCGCATTCAATGCGGGCCTCTCCGACGAGCAGAAGGGGTTGGTCGAGTTCATGCGCGACGGGCCGTCTTCCACCGGCCAATCTGGGCATTGGCTGCGTTTTGCTCAGGATATTTCGCGCCGTGACGGAAATGACCTCGATGCCGACGTGAAGATGTTCTTCCAGATCGGTCAGACAGCGCACGATGCGTTTATCGCTTCATGGGATTCGAAGCGATATTGGGACACCTCGCGTCCATGGACTCTCGTGCGGCATTACTACGGCGAGCGGATGATCAAGGGGTGGGGCGGACCTGGCAAGGGCACCATCGAGCTGAAGGGTTCCGAATGGTATCCCTACTCGCCATACGTGTTCGTCAGCCCGCCATTTCCCAGTTACGTTTCGGGGCACAGCACTGTCAGCGCCGCGTGCGCGGAAGGACTGCGCTTGTTCACGGGGGATGATGCATTCGGGGCGGAACTGATCCGCCACCCTGGCGAAATCACGGAACCCGATGCGCTGGGCGAAGATGTGCGCCTCTATCTACCGACATTTACCGAGACGGCGGAAATGGCGGGAATTTCGCGCATCTATGGCGGCTATCACATCCAGTCGGATAATATTGAAGGTCTGAAAATGGGCCGCAGCGTCGGCAAGCTGGTGCACGAGCGGGCGCAGGATTTGTTCGGATAGGGGGCGACGTCCGCCGTTCAGGCAGCGTCACCCATGCCGAGATCTCCGAGCTTGCGGTAGAGCGTCGACCGGCCGATTCCGAGGCGCCGGGCGACCTCTGTCATCCTGCCGCGGTAATGACCTATGGCCAGCCGGATTACATCGGCCTCGATTTCTTCCAGCGGCCTCAGATTGCCGTCCGCCGTGTAGAGCATGATGCCAACGCCTTCCTGCAGGGGGCTTGCGGCCTCATCGGCAAAGTCGCCAACCACTTCGACCAGCTGCGGGAAGCTTTCCACCGTCAGCGTCTCGCGGTCGCAGAACACCGCCGCCCGAAACAGGACAGCCTGCAACTGGCGAACGTTGCCTGGCCAGTCGAACGCTTGCAGCAGCGAAAGTGCGCTTTCGCTGATGGACATATGCCTGAGGCCGGGCTGTTCCCCGATCCGCGCGAGGAAATGGCGGGTCAGGGCCGGAATGTCCCCGGGCCGCTTGCGCAGCGGCGGAAGGGTAATCTTCGTCTGCGAAATCTCTTTCAGGAGATCGGGATGAAAATGGCCAGCATCATTCAGGTCCGCCAAGGGCAGATTGCTGGCGCTGAGGATCCTGACATCGACGCGGAAGCCGTGCTTTGCACCGACCGGGCGCACAATACCGGTGGACAAGGTTTCCGCGAGCTTTGCCTGCAAATCTTCGCTCAAACGGTCGATTTCGTCGAGGATAAGTGTGCCGCCATCGCAATGCTGCAGAGCACCCACTTGCCGGTCGAAAGCGCCGGGAAAGGCGTTTTGTTCATGTCCGAACAGCACCGATTCTATCGAGTTGGCCGGAACGCTGCGGGCGTTAATCAGACGGATTACGCTCTTGGAGCGCGGGCTGGCCGCGTGCATCGCGCGCAGCAGCATTTCCTTGCCCGTGCCGCGTTCCCCTTCGATCAGCACCGGACCGTGCCCTCGCGCTGTCTTGGCTGCCTTGGCAAGGGCGGCACGGAAATCGGGTGCGTTTCCGATCATGGCGTCGAAATCCAGCGAAGCGTTCAGCTTCTCTGTCAGCGGCTGCAATTCGTCTTTGGGTGCCTCGATCCGCGTGGAGCTGCGCAATGCCTGCATCAGGCGGTCGGGTGAAACGGGTTTGATAAGATAATCAGTGGCACCGGCCCGCATAGCCTCCACCGCAAGCAGCGGGCTCGCACTGGTGGTCAGCATCAGGATCGGCATTGCGGGCCGCCGTGCCTTCAATTCCTCAATCAGCGAGCAGGCATCATCGCCGGGCACCCATTGATCGAGTATGATCGCAGAACACTGCATCCCCTGGCGCGTGCCGAGCATGGCAATCGCCGTCTCGGAATCCTTGGCCACCAGCGTGCGCCATCCATCGCGCGCGGCGAGTGCGGTGATCAGCCGGCTCTGTGCCGGCTCATCGTCGATCAGCATTAAAAGGCGTGATTCGCTGTCTGACATAATTTCCCAAACCGTCCCGTAGCGGTACAGGCGACCCATTTAGGGACGATGGGTAAAGTTCCGATTAAGGCTAAGAACAGCGTCGGCGGGCTTGAAGCGCAGCGGGCACCGCGATAAACCCGCACCCAGCAATTCAAATACTTTATCTCGAGGAAGACTAACGATGGCTTCGGCAAACGACATGAAAGCAGCAGAAAAGACCTACAGCAGCTTCATTTCCAATCTCAAATGGTCGGTCCCGCTGATCGCGGTAATCACGGCGATCATTGTCATGCTTATTGCGAACTAAGCCAGTATCGCTTTGCACATAGCAGCCCTGAAAGAACGCGCGGCGGGGGAAAAGCGCGTGTCGGTCACTCCTGAAACGGTGAGGAAATTCATCGCTTTGGGTGCGAGTGTTGCGGTTGAAACCGGCGCGGGGGAGGCTGCGTCGATTTCAGATGCCGACTATAAGGCAGCGGGTGCGAAAGTCGGCCCTGCAGACAAAACGGTCGCAGGGGCCAGCATCATCCTGGGCGTGCAGGCGCCCGATGTGGATACGCTGAAAGGTGCGTCAAATGGTGCATGGGTCGCCGCCACTTTCGATCCATTCGGCCGCAAGGACAGGGTAGAAGCCTACGCGAAAGCCGGGCTGGAAGCGTTGTCGATGGAATTCATGCCGCGCATCACCCGCGCACAAAGCATGGACGTGCTTTCGAGCCAGTCCAACCTTGCCGGGTACAAGGCGGTAATCGCCTCTGCCGATACGTATGGCCGCGCATTCCCCATGATGATGACCGCTGCCGGTACAATTCAGGCGGCAAAGGTTTTCGTGATGGGGGTTGGCGTTGCTGGTCTGCAAGCGATTGCAACTGCCAAACGCTTGGGCGCGCAGGTTTCGGCAACCGATGTGCGCTCGGCCACCAGGGAGCAGATACAATCGCTCGGCGCAAAGCCTGTCTTCGTGGAAGACGTGGCCGGGATCGAAGGCGAGGGAAGTGGCGGTTATGCCACTGAGATGTCGGAGGAATACCAGAAGGCGCAGGCCGAACTGGTAAGTTTGCACATCGCCAAGCAGGATATCGTGATCACCACCGCTCTGATACCGGGGCGGGCGGCACCGCGACTGATTTCGGACGCGCAGATCGCGAGCATGAAGCCCGGCAGCGTGATCTTCGACCTTGCGGTGGCGCAAGGCGGCAATGTCGAGGGTTCGGCGCCCGATACGCTGGTTGAAAAACACGGCGTTACGATCATGGGATATTCCAACACGCCGGCGCATTTGCCTGCTGATGCCTCGGCTCTGTTCGCGCGCAACCTCTACAATTTCCTTGCTGCCTTTTGGGACAAGGAAGCGGGCAAACCCGTGCTCGACGAGGAAATCGGCGATGCCGTGCGGCTGACGCAGGGCGACAAAGTTGTGAATGAAAGGTTGCTATCGTGACGCGGGCCGGGTGGTTGATTTTGATCGGTATCCTGCTCGTCCTGCTGTTTGTGGTTGGCGCGAATATGGGCTTCCTGGTGGGAGAGCACTTGGACGAGGTCGAAGTGGCGGCGGAGGGAGAAATCTGATGGACTTCATTTCGATTCTGTCGATTTTCGTGCTGGCGTGTTTCGTCGGCTATTACGTGGTCTGGTCGGTCACGCCCGCGCTGCACACGCCGCTGATGGCGGTGACCAACGCGATTTCCAGTGTGATCATCGTCGGCGCGCTGATTGCGGCGGCGGCGGCGGATGTGCCGGGGGCGAAGTGGCTGGGTCTGCTCGGGATCGTGCTCGCCAGCGTCAATATCTTCGGCGGGTTTGCGGTGACGGCGCGAATGCTCGCGATGTACAAGAAGAAGGAGAAGAAGTGATGCGTCGCCTTCTCCTAGCCGCGCCTTTTGCCGTGCTGGCCGCTCCTGCCCATGCTGCGACCGGCGAAGCGGTGAACCCGTGGGTCGCGCTCGCTTATCTCGTGTCAGGCGTGTTCTTCATCCTCGCGCTGCGCGGCCTGTCCTCGCCCGCGACGAGCCGGACGGGCAACCGCTTCGGCATGATCGGCATGCTGATCGCTGTCGTGACGACGCTGGTGACGCATTTCCCGATGAGCGCACCAGTTGGCGAGACGCCCGTCGGGATCGACGTCGCCTGCGTGCATGATTGTGTTCAAAGGTTTGATCTCTTTTCGATGGGCGAAATCCTCATCGCCATCGCCATCGGCGCAATCATCGGCATCACCATTGCCCGCCGCATCGCCATGACCGCCATGCCGGAACTGGTCGCAGCCTTTCACTCGCTCGTCGGCCTTGCCGCCGTGCTGGTGGGCTGGGCGGCCTATCTCAATCCGGGCGCGTTTGGGCTGCTCGTTCCGATGGACACGATCGGCACGGACTATAGTTTGCCCATGCAGATCGGCGCGGTCTCGAAGATCGAAATGGGCCTCGGCATCGCCATCGGCGCGATCACATTCTCCGGTTCGGTCATCGCCTTCCTCAAGTTGTCGGGCCGGATGAGCGGTTCGCCGATCCTGCTCCCTGCGCGCCATGTCATCAATCTCGGCGTGTTGGCCGCAATCATCGTGCTGACCGCGCTCTTTGCAATGGCCGGGCCTTCCGAGACCATGCCGCTCATCGTCGCCATGACGGTGCTCGCCTTCCTCATCGGCTTCCTGCTGATCATCCCCATCGGCGGGGCGGACATGCCGGTCGTGGTGTCGATGCTAAACAGCTATTCGGGCTGGGCGGCGGCGGCGATGGGCTTCACGCTCGGTAATACGGCGATGATCATCACCGGCGCGCTGGTCGGTTCTTCGGGCGCGATCCTGAGCTACATCATGTGCCGCGCGATGAACCGCAGCTTCATTTCCGTGATCGCGGGCGGCTTCGGTGCGGACGCCAGCGCGGGCGGCGGCGAGGCGAAGGAGCAGCGCCCCTACAAGCAGGGCAGCGCGGCCGATGCGGCCTTCATGCTCGAACAGGCGGAGAAGGTCATCATCATCCCGGGTTACGGTATGGCGGTGGCGCAGGCACAGCACGCCTTGCGCGAAATGGCTGATCTGCTGGAGGAAAAGGGCGTGGAGGTGAAATTCGCCATCCATCCCGTCGCGGGCCGTATGCCGGGGCATATGAACGTGCTGCTGGCAGAGGCTTCGGTCGATTACGACAAGGTGTTCGAACTGGAAGACATCAACAGCGAATTTGCCCAGGCCGATGTCGCCTTCATCATCGGTGCGAACGACGTTGTGAACCCGGCGGCAAAGACCGACAAGTCATCGCCAATCTACGGGATGCCGGTATTCGACGTGGACAAGGCCAAGCAGGTGTTCTTCATCAAGCGTTCGATGGGCGGCGTGGGATATGCGGGCGTCGATAACGATGTCTTCTACATGGACCAGACGATGATGCTGCTGTCCGATGCGAAGAAGATGGTCGAAGAAATCGTCAAGAATCTGGACTGATCGATGAAGAAACTAATCCTGACCCTGGCCTTGATCGCCGGGTTGATCGGCTTTGCAATCGCAACCGGTCTTGCGGACAGCGTGGTCGAATGGCGGGTGCGTTCTGCACTGGTTGAGAACGGTATCGGCGAAAAACGCGCGGAATGCATGGCCGCGCGCATGACCGACCGCCTCAGCGTTCCTCAATTGCTGAAACTGCGGAACATGGAAGCGCAGGATGGCGAGCCGGAAAGCCCCACCGGCATCCGCGACTTCCTTCGCCGGGTTGACCGGATCGGTGATGCTGAAGTCGTCGCGGTGACGGGCAGCAGCGCAGCCCTGTGCGCTATAGGGATCGGCTAGTTCAGATCAGGCCTTGGTGAATTTGGCGGTGCGGCAGAATACCAGCACACAGCCTTTCACCTTCAGCTCGCTACCGTCGCGCCAGACTTCTGCGTCGAAATAGCGTCCGTCTTCGGGGCTGTATCCCTTACCCTCGAAACGCGATCCGTCAGCGGAGAGATTCCAGAAAATGCGCATGCCCAGCAATTTGCGGTCGCGCTTCGCCTTGTCCGGGTTTTCGGTGTCGCGCGCGCCGCCCGCCGGTTCCGGCACCAGGAATTGCGAAATCTTCCCGCACATGGATTGACCGCATTTGTAGAACTGGATCACGGATTTCCCGTCGTCCGTTTTCCAGGCGCCTGTGATCGGCGCTGGCGCTGCGCTGGCAGGAGAGCCAAGCGTCAGAGCGGCCATCGCAGCGCTTGCTGCAAGAATTGCGGTTTTGGGTAATTTCATCGCCGGGTCCCCGAAAGATATCTGTCGCTCATATACGCTTCAAGCAGCGGCTTGGTTTCGATCAATTAATCGCGCATAGTGATGCCAAGAGGGAGAGATGCAATGGCGAAACTGAATGCGGCGTGTCTGGCGCTGTCGATGACGGCATTTATTGCTGCACCGACATGGGCTGAAACCATCAATGTAGCGGCTGGCGAGGGTGCTCAGGAACGACTGCAGGAAGCGCTGATCCTTGCAGAGCCCGGTGATGAGATTGTTCTGCAGGGAGGCCGCTTCGAGCTTACCGACGGGCTTAGTCTGGATGTCGACAGTGTCACACTTCGCGGTGCGGGCATGGACCAGACCGTGCTCGATTTCACCGGACAGCAGGGCGCGGGCGAGGGGCTGCTGGTCACTTCCGACTTCGTTACGCTGCGGGACTTCGCGCTGGAAAATCCCAAGGGTGATGGCATCAAGTCGAAGGGGGCAGATGCGATCGTCTATCACCGCATTCGCGTAACCTGGACCAACGGGCCTGATCAAAACAACGGCGCCTATGGTATTTATCCGGTCGAGAGCACCGGCGTGCTGATCGATGGGACCAAAGTGTCCGGTGCATCCGATGCAGGCATTTATGTGGGGCAAAGCTTCGATATTACAGTCCGCAATTCGATTGCAGAGGCAAATGTTGCTGGCATCGAGATTGAAAACAGCCGCAACGCGCTGGTCGAAAACAATATCGCCACCCGCAACACTGGCGGGATTCTGATCTTCGACCTTCCTGGGCTGCCGGTGATGGGCGGCGGAAACGTGATTGTGCGCAGCAATCTGGTGGTCGACAATGACACGGATAATTTCGCGCCCCCCGGAAATATCGTGGCAGGGGTGCGGCGCGGCACAGGCATCATGGTGATGGCGAACGACAATGTGCTGGTCGAAAACAATGTGCTTACCGACAATGATACGGCAGACATCATGGTCATCGCCTATACGCAGCCATTCGATGATGATCGTTACAACCCCTATCCGCGAGAAGTAACAGTTGGTCCGAACGTCTATGCACGCAGCGGACGAAACCCGCAGCTCGACGGAGCGGAAATGCTGATGACGGCATTCGGTGGTTCGCTTCCATCCGTATTGTGGGACGGCCTGTCGGAAGACGGCACCACTGCGCTCTATGCGGTGGATGGCACTGCAGGCTGGTCGCTAAGCCTTACCGAGCAGGGGAAGGGCCTTGGCGATGCAAATCCGGGCCCGCTGGTGGTTGATGCGCCCGGTAAGACGTTCCAGGCAGAAGGCGTCGGCGCCCCATCGGAGCTGGAGGACAGGCTGGGATGATCGCCCGCGCCGGCGTATTTCTTGCAGCCGCTATCACGCTGGCTTTGAGCGCGTCTTATTCAGCGAATTCGAGTGCGCCGCAGGCCGTCAATCATGCTGTGATTGTCGGAGAAAACCTGCCGCGCAGCCTGAGCGATTTTGCGTTCTTTGTTGATAGCAGCAGACAAATCCCCAGCGCTGGTGTGACGCCCTACCGGCTGAACACTCCGCTGTATTCTGACGGGGCGGAGAAGCTTCGCTTTGTATATTTGCCTGCCGGTACGAAAATGCGCGCAAACGGGGCCGGGCTGCTGGAATTTCCGGTAGGTGCGGCACTGATCAAGACTTTTGCGTTCGGCGATGGGAATGCGCGGCGGTTAATCGAAACGCGGGTGTTGCTGCACCGGGAAAGCGGATGGCTTGCGCTGCCTTATCGCTGGAACGATGAACAGAGCGATGCAGCCTTGGCATTGGCGGGCGCGCGGGTGGATGTCGATGCCGGCGACAGCGGCCAGATCAGTTACCGGATACCGAACAAGAACCAGTGCAAGGAATGCCACGGCTTGCAAGGCGCAGTGGTTCCTATTGGCCCTAAGGCGCGCAATCTGTCGCATAAGTGGCTGTCCGATATGGCCAGTCGTTCGCGGCTGGATAAACTGCCGGATAAGCACGATGCGCTACCAGTTTGGGAAGATCGTAAAGGCAGCGACCTAAACGCAGCTGCCCGGGCTTACCTCGACGTCAATTGCGCCCATTGCCACAGGCCGGGGGCGACTGCATCGAATTCGGGGTTGGACCTCCGCTGGGAGCAGAACGAACCCTTTGCCTTCGGTGTGCGCAAGCGGCCCGTTGCTGCCGGGCGCGGGTCTGGCGGGCATGAATTCGACATTGATCCTGGTCATCCTGAGCGCTCTATCCTGTCGTACCGCATGGGCAGCACCGCGCCCGGCGTCGCCATGCCGGAACTGGGAAAATCGACCGTCGATGAAGCCGGTCTGGCAGTGATAGATCAATGGATTGCGGAGATGGACCAATGACGCGTTTGGCCAAGGGTGTCGTGATAATTGCTGTGCTGCTTGTCGCAGTATTTCTGATCTTCAGAACGCCTGACACAGACCCGACCGAAATGCGCGCCAAGTACGGGACGCCGCCTTCGCAGTTCGTTCAGATCGAAAGCGGCCTCACTGTCCACTTGCGTGACGAGGGGCCGAGAGAAGCACCGGTCATCATGCTGTTGCATGGGTCCAATGCCGATTTGCACACCTGGCAGCCATGGGTTGACCGGCTTAAATCCGACTACCGCATCATACGGTTCGATCAGCCTGGCCATGGATTGACCGGGGCAACCCCTGATGGCGATTACGGGATCGGCACGTACGTGAAGACGATAGACCAGGTAGCGGACAAGCTGGGGATCGACAGTTTCATCCTCGGCGGCAATTCGATGGGCGGCGGCCATACGCTGCAATATGCGCTCGCGCATCCGGACAGGGTCGATGGGATGATACTGGTCGACGCATCAGGTCCGCCGCAAATGCAAAGCGATGACGACGATAGCGCCGGCAATATCGGCTTTACTATCGCCCGCACGCCCGTGCTGAACCAGCTGATGAAACATATCACTCCGCGCAGTCTCGTCGAACAGAGCCTGTCGCAAAGCGTGAGCAGGCAGGAAGTGGTCACACCCGAAGCGGTTGATCGGTATTGGGAATTGCTGCGGTATCCCGGCAACCGCGAAGCGACGATTTTCCGGTTCGGTCAGAAGCGTGTGCCGCTGACAGCTGAGCAAGTTGCCGGGCTGGATATGCCGGCGCTTGTGATCTGGGGGGCGGAAGACGCTCTCATCCCCTTATCCGCAGGCGAATGGCTCGGTGCCAATCTGCCGCGCAGCGAGCTGCTGGTTCTGGACGGGATTGGGCACCTGCCAATGGAAGAAGCGCCGGACCAAACGGCCGAAGCAGTCCGGACGTGGCTGGCGCAGGTCCAATTAACCACTAGCGATCAAAACTAATTCACTTTGATCTCGTCTTATGCCTAATATCCGATGAAATCAGATTGGCCGGGATTGATCGAAATCAGTCATCGGACCTGCGAGCAGGAGTAATGCGTGCGTAATTTGGGACTGATCGGGGGGATGAGCTGGATCTCCACCCGGGTTTACCTTGAACAGATCAACCGGCTGATACAGCGCCGCACAACCCCCCGAACAACGGCACCACTTCTGGTTGAATGTCTTAACTTCGCAGAACTGCATGGTACCCGCGATGGTGCCGGATGGGACAACGCCGGAGAGAGACTGATTGAATCGGCTACCAAGCTGGAACAGGCCGGGGCAGAGGCATTGGTGATCTGTGCCAACTCCATGCACAAGAATTTCGACCGCATTTCCGAGGCGGTCGACATTCCAATCCTCCACGCGGCAGACTACATTGGGAAACGCGTTGCCGAAGCTGGGAAGACCAAGGTCTCGCTGATCGGGCGCCGCAATGTCATGACGGAGGCATTCTTTCGCGAGCGGATTGTCGCGCACGGTGTCGATCTGCTGCCTCCTGATATGAACAATGTCGAACAGATCGACAGGATAATCGACGAGGAGTTGATGGCCGGCAAGGTAAGCCGTGATGCGGAACGCGCGCTAAAAACAATCATCACCCAAAAAGAGCAGGCCGGGGCAAGTGCGATCATTCTCGCCTGCACCGAACTGGAACTGGTGGTGGATATCGACGCCAACGTGCTGCCGATTTTCGATTCCGCCAGAATCCATTGCCATGCGGCAGCCGACTGGATCATGGGCGAAGAGTAAAAGGGCCTGCGGGTCCGGCTTTCGTGATGTTGCCCGATTGTTCCCGTTGTTCGCGCCGGTCTGACCGCCTAAGCCGCGCAGCAGAATGAAACGCGCACACCTTGCTGCCGATCCTGCCGCGTCGCGTGGCCGTGAATTCGATGAGAACCGCGATGGGACGCGGGGGCCGCGCAGCGAATTTCAGCGCGACCGGGACCGGATAATCCATTCCATCGCCTTCCGCCGGCTGCGTAGCAAGACGCAGGTCTTTATCGCCCCCGACGGGGACCATTACCGCACCCGGCTGACCCATTCACTCGAAGTTGCCCAGATTGGCCGAGTGATCGCGCGAACCCTTGGCCTGGACGAAGACCTGACCGAGGCGCTTTGTCTGGCCCACGATATTGGTCATCCACCCTTTGGCCATGCCGGGGAAAAGGCGCTGTCGCAGGCGATGGAAAAGCACGGCGGTTTCGATCACAACGCGCAGTCACTGCGCACGCTGATGCGATTGGAAAGCCCCTATTGCGAACACGAAGGGCTGAACCTGACATGGGAACTGCTGGAGGGGTTGGCAAAACATAACGGGCCGGTTCTATCGCCCGGATGGGCGCTTGCTGAACTGGATGCCGATTTCTCGTTGGAACTTGCCAAATATCCTTCTCTGGAGGCGCAGATCGCAGCGGTCGCCGACGATATCGCCTATGACAATCATGATATCGATGACGGGCTGAGGGCAGGCTTCCTTGAGCTTGAAGAGTTGCTGACGATAGACTTCGTCGCGGATCAGTGGCGCACGGTCGAAAAACGCTTCCCAAGTGCCGACCGCGACCGCCAGTTGCGTGAATTGGTGCGGGGACAAATCGGACTGATGGTCAACGATGTGATCGAACATACGGAAAAAACGACCGCCGATGTCGAAACGATCGATCAGGTGCGTGAAGCGGGCGCTGCGCTGGGCGGGTTCTCCCCTGCGATGGCTGGGGCAGAGCGCCAGTTGAAGAACTTCATGTATGACAAGCTCTATTACCACCCGGAACAGATCGCCACGGCTGAAAACGCGCGGAACGTGGTGGCGCGCCTGTATGCGGCTTTCGAACAGGACAGCAACCTGCTGCCTTCTGGCTGGAAGGATACCTTGCCCGATCACGAGCCTGATCGAAGCAGGCACATTGCCGATTTTATCGCCGGAATGACCGATCGGTTTGCAATCGATCAGTGCGCAAAAATTTACGGGACGATGCCGGAAGGCCTCTCAAATGTCTGAGTTTATTCATGAGTGACCCCGTTCGAATTGCTCTGGTCGGCGCGACCGGCCTGATTGGCCGCACGATCATGGAAGAAAGCGCCCACCGCGCGGACCTGCGTGTGCTTGGTATCGCCCGCCGCGAGGCGAGAATGCCGACCCATGCGTGTATGGAGATGGTTGTTGCGCAACCGGGCGAATGGGGTGCGGTGCTGGAGCGGGTAAAGCCCGACGTGATCATATCCGCGCTGGGCACGACTTGGAAGAAAGCAGGAAAAGACGAGGATACGTTTCGCGCAGTCGATCACGACCTTGTGCTCGAAACAGCGCAGGCGGCGCAAAAGGCCGGGGTGAAGCATATCATTTCCATCAGCTCCGCCGGAGCAGATGCGGCGTCCAAAAATTTTTACCTCAGGGTGAAGGGCGAAACCGATCGCGACCTTTTGAAGGTAGGTTTCGACCGGGTGGATATTTTCCGCCCGGGATTGCTGCGCGGGAAACGCGAAGATGACATGCGTGTCGGGGAAAAGCTCGCCATGATCGGCAGTCCGCTGATCGATGCGATGATGCAGGGCAAATACCGAAAATACCGGTCTGTACCCGCAGAAACGGTAGGAAGAGCCGCGCTGGCCCTTTCGATGCGCAAGGCCGCCGGTAAATTCGTACACGACACTGACGGGATCAGAAGGGCGGCCAACAGCCTTCCGGTCCTGCAAGACTAAATCAATCGGAGCCTGCCATGTGGGAAGCAATATTCAGTTCGGGAAATATGCTGGCGATGATCGCATGGGCCATGCTTATCCTGCTGCCGCGAAAGCCACTGGTGATGAGCGCGATCATGTATCTGGGGGTGGGGCTGTTATGTCTTGTCTACACGGCGGGCATCGTCAGCATTCTCGCCGGCTGGGCGGACCCGGTCGGCCCCGCCGATGCAAAGACCAGCTTTTCAACCATCGAAGGCGTGCGCGCGATTTTTTCCTCGCAAGGCGGGGTCACAATCGGCTGGATTCACTATCTGGCGTTTGACCTGTTCGTTGGCCTGTGGATTGCAAAGGATGCAGATGCGAAAGAGTTTTCGCGCTGGCTTCAGGCGCCGATCCTGCTCGCAACCTTCTTTGTCGGCCCAGTCGGATTATTCCTGTGGCTCATCATCCGCGAGGGACGTGCGCGCAAACTGGGCCGGATGAAGAACTGACTTATGTTTCTTCGTCGACAGCGTCGGCAGCAGACTGAAGGTCATCGCCAACACCGCGCACGGTGTTGCAGGCGGCGGTGCCAAGCAGCATTGCGGCGAGGCCCGTCGAAATAAGGATCTTCTTGATCATATCGTGCTCCAAAAGGCCGGAATGGCCCGTGTGGAAAATAAACTACGTGACAAGGTAATAGGTTCCGGCCTCAGGGTATACGGGGGACGGATCGAACCGCTGCTGCGACACGGTGTTCACGGTATGCGATAATCAGTCCTGCACCGATGATCAGCGGGGCGCCGATCCACAGGGCTGCGGTTGGCAGGCGGTCAAAAAACCAGAAACCGAACACAGTGGCCCACAGGAGCGAACTGTAATCCATCACGATGACACTGGCGACTGCGCCGTATTTCAGCGCGGCAGTCAGCAGGAATTGTCCCATCAATCCCGATAGTGCCAACCCGCCGAGCAATGCCCATTGATAGGGTGAATGGGGCTCATAGGTGAAGGGCAATGCCAGGGCGAGCAGCGGGGCCGTGAATAGCGAGAAATAGAACACGATCGTCATCGGGCTTTCAGTCCGGGTCAGATCGCGGATCTGGATCGATATGAGCGCGATCATGAACGGCGCGGCAAGCGCGACCATCGCGCCGAATAGCGGTATGTGTCCGTCACCTGGCTGGGCGATAATAAGAACCCCTGCGAAACCGAGAAAGACTGCTCCCCACCGGTAAAGGCCCACTTGTTCCTTCAACAGCAAGGCGGACAGAATCACTGCCCAGATTGCCGAGGTGAAGCCGAACGTGGTCGCTTCAGCCAGCGGGAGCAGGGTAACCGCGCCAAAGTTCAGGAACATTCCGGTGATGCCATACAGTGCGCGCTGCGCGTGTTTGCCAAGTCGCTGCGTTTTCAGCGCCGAAAGTGCGCCGGTGGATGCAAACCACAGAAGAAGGATCGGGATTGTTGGCAACTGCCGCCAGAACAGGATTTCGGCGAGATGGATACCGCTTTCACTAGACAGTTTGACCAGCACCAACATCACCGAGAGTACAAACGCAGCGCCCAGGCGGATCAACAGCGCGTAAAGCGGCCGCTGAACGGGTTCGGTGGTCTCTTCGCTGCTCACGGCGCAGCAATAGGGCAAGTTGCGCGTTGTGCAACGTGCAGGCCATATTGCAAGCCGCATAACTCCTGCCCATATGCGCCGGGTGAACGCTATCGCCAATCATCTGTTATTTGCCAGCGAGGCCGAGCTGGTCGGACTGGGCGGGGCGGCTGTGTTGGTGATGGCCGTGATCGCCCTGTGGGCAGAGCGCCGCCGGGCACGCACCGCGCGCTTCGACAATGTCGGCTGGGTGCCGTGGACCAGCATTTTCGTTTTCTGCACGATGATCGGATCAGCAATGATGTTGCTGGCGATAAAGAGCTTTGCCGCAGGTTAATGCGGTACGCGGCAGTAGAAGCCTGACTTAGAGGCAGGCTTCCAGATAGGCCTGATCGAAACCGAACTGGCGCGATTTTTCCAGTGTGTACGGGCGCAGGCCCGATGCACGGAATTCACCGATGATCTTGCCGTCTTCGCTTTCGTCCAGGTATTCGAACTTGAACAGCTCCTGCGTCACGATCACATCACCTTCCATCCCGATCACTTCGGTGATGTTGGTGGTGCGGCGCGAACCGTCGCGAAGACGTTTGACCTGTACGATCAGGTCGACCGATTCCGCGATCTGGCGCGAAATGGCTTCCTTCGGAATCTTGATGTCGCCCATAAGGATCATGTTTTCCATACGGCCAAGGCATTCGCGCGGGCTGTTGGCGTGAAGCGTACACATCGAACCGTCGTGGCCCGTGTTCATGGCGGCGAGAAGGTCGAAACATTCTGCACCACGAATCTCACCCAGGATGATCCGGTCAGGACGCATACGCAGAGCGTTCTTCACCAGGTCACCAATGGTAATCGCGCCTTGCCCTTCAAGGTTTGGCGGGCGCGTTTCCAGCGGCAACCAGTGCGGCTGTTGCAAACGGAGTTCCGCGGCATCCTCGATCGTCAGAACGCGTTCGCCCGGATCGATCATTTTCGACAGAGCGTTGAGCATAGTGGTTTTACCAGAACCCGTACCGCCGGAGATCACGATGTTCATCCGGCAAGCGCCCGCGATTTTCAGCGCGGTACACATCTTGTCATCCATCGAACCGAAACCCTTGAGCATGTCGAGCGTGATCGGTTTTTCAGAGAATTTACGAATCGAGATCGCGGTGCCTTTGAGAGACAGAGGCGGGACGATCACGTTAACACGGCTACCGTCCTTGAGACGGGCATCGGCGAGTGGTGTGGTCTGGTCGACGCGGCGGCCGACCTGGTTCACGATCCGCTGCGCGATCTGGAACAGATGCTGTTCGTCGCGGAACTGGATCGGGGCGATGATCAGTTTACCGCCTTTTTCAATGTAGGTCTGCTGCGGGCCATTGACCATGATATCGGATACATCCGGGTCGCCCAGCAACTCTTCCAACGGGCCGAACCCGAGGAGTTCGTCGATCAGCACCTTTTCCAGCGCGAACTGTTCGCGGCGGTTCAGCGTGACCTTGAGTTCCGCCAGCACTTCCATGATGATCGGGCGGAATTCTTCGCTCAATTCTTCCTTGCTGAGCGTTGCGGCCGCTTCCGGATCGACGCGTTCGAGCAAGCGCGGCAGCACCTGCTCCTTGATCTTGTGAACACTGGCTTCGAAACCGCCAACTTCAGTCTGGTCCGCCATGACCGCATTGGCTCGGTCGGTCAGGCGGGTCATTGCATCGCTTTTGTTCGGCTGGCCGCCGCCGCTTTCGGCTGAGGCCTCGCCTTCGCCCGGCAGGGGCGGGAATTGCTCGCCCCCTGGCAGAGGTGCGTCGTCTTTTGGCGCTGGTTTACTATCGCCGCCCTTCATGGGGCGCGCGACACCGAAAGACGGACGGCCACCGGAATTCATCCCGCCAGGTCCATTCTTACGTCCAAAAGCGCTCATCGAGAGTCCCCTCATGTGGGCCAAAGCCCGGTAAATCCTAAATCTCTGCTGACGCGTTATGCCCAAGCAGTTGTGATCAGAAATGGTGAATAGGTTGGAAACCTTATTTTTTCCTAAACGCGCAAATCTGCGGGCCGGTGCGGCACGAACGCTTTGTTAACCACCTTTGGATATCGTTCTTTATCAGTCGAGTACCGATCGCAGGGGGTATCATGAGCGGGCTTTTCAAATTCGAGCTATTCAAGGAAATGCCTTGGAAGTGGGCGCTTTGGTGGGTGCTGCTACCAAACCTCGCAATTGTGGCGATGTGGCCGGTCGGTGGACCTTCGATGGCTACCCCTATGTTCCTGTGCGGCATTTTTGCGATGATTGCAGCGCAGCAGCCACACCGAGTGATCCGCATGGGCGCGATGCTAGGCATCTTTCTGACGGTTCTGGCGGTTTACGTGACCAAATCCTTCAACATTGGTTTGAAGAACATCATCCATGTCGATCAATACGTTGGCGAGCTGTCGCCGGCGCAGTCGCCTGAATATGTGGCCGCTGGCGTGATCCTGCTGATTTCCATGGGCCTGGCTCTTCATTTCGGGTCTCGCACGCACAAGTTCGTCTCACGGCAACAATATGTGATGGCCTTTGCTGCGGTCGCACTGCTGGTGAATGTCGATACGCTGGCAACGGAAGGGACAAGGGGCAGTTACAAAGCCGTCGCGCCGGCCGGGACTCCGATTGATTCCGCGATCCTGCAAAATGGTATCAATCCTCAATCGATTGCGGCGAAGAACCTGATTGTCATTGTTGTTGAAAGCTGGGGTGTTCCGAATAACGATTTTGACCAAGGTATCGATCGCGCTGTGTGGGATACATCCCAGCTGCAGCAACGCTACACGGCCTCGCGCGGGATCAGCGAATATTATGGCTCCACAACCAACGCCGAAGTGCGTGAACTGTGCGGCGTCTGGGCGGATCATAACTCGTTCGACTTCGACAACTCCCACTGCCTTCCAGAACGCTTCAGGGAAGCCGGTTTTTCGGCAACCGCATATCATTCGTTCAACAGCGAATTTTTCAGCCGCTGGGAATGGTATCCCAAGCTCGGCTTCGAGAGCAGTCACTTTGAAGAAAGTCTCCGCGCAGATGGTGCGCATTTCTGTGACGGCGTCTTTGCTGGTGCGTGTGACGTCGATGTGCCGGCAGTCTTCGGCAAGGATCTGAAAAACTCCAAATCCGAGAGAAATTTCGTTTACTGGCTAACCCTTAACGCGCACCTTCCGGTTGCTTCGGACGAGGTTCTCGGGACGGAAAATTGTACGCTGGGCGATGCGGACTGGCGTGACAGTTACCCGATGCTATGTCGCAGCTACCGCGTTCACGAACTGGTGGCGGATTCGATCTTTAAAGAGATCATGTCGGACGATTTCCCTGAATCCGACATTCTGATCGTGGGTGATCATATGCCTCCGTTCTTCCCGCGTGCAATCCGGTCTCGTTTCGATGCCGCGCACGTGCCTTGGATCTACCTGCAAAACAGGGAAGCACTCGAGCGTAAAGCCGCCGCCTCCAGCCAGCACGCACCCTAGGCAGGCCCGCTGCGAAAGTCTGTGCTGGCAATTTGTCAATCTCCGCCATAGGGCGCCTCTTTCGCAGGGGCACTGATGGCAGAACACGATACCAGAACCGGATTGCTGTACGCGCTGGCAGGCTTTGCGTTATTGTCGGTTGGCGATGCTGTGATCAAAACGATGGCCGGCCAGTGGTCGCCAATCGCGGTAGCTGCACTGAGGTTTGTATTCGGGGCAATCGGATTGTCTGCGCTGTTGCTGGTCCAGCAAGGCCCACCGGCTTTTCGCCCGCGCAGGCCATGGCTGCAATTTGGCCGGGGCCTGTGCCTTGCAATGGCAACGATTGGCTTCTTTTCGGCAGTTTTCCTGATGCCGCTTGCAGAGGCGACATCGCTGATTTTCGTTGCTCCCATTATCACGGCCATCCTCAGTGGTCCGATCTTGAAAGAGCGTGTCCCGCGGATAACGTGGCTGGCATCGCTTGCTGCGTTTGGCGGCGTGATGCTCATCTTGCGCCCGAATTTTCTGGAACTGGGCTGGGCGGCGTGTCTGCCGCTGGGTTCTGCGCTGTTCATGAGCCTTCTGGTCTTGGCCAACAGGGCGGTTGCGCGTGACGGAAGTGCCCTTTCGATGCAGGTTTTCATGGCTGGGGTTGCTGCGCCCACTCTGATCCTTGCTGCTGCCGCGGGTCATTTCAGCGGTGAACCAATCTTGTCGATCGGCGTGCCTGACTGGACGGTGATCGCCCGCTGCGCGCTTGTCGCGGTAACTGCCAGCACAGCGCACTGGCTGGTGTTCATCGGCACGACGAAAGCGGGCGCGGCCACCATCGCGCCCATGACTTACGTGCAGATACTGGTCGCAGCATCGCTTGGCTGGCTGTGGTTCGGCGATGTGCCTGACATTGCCACATTTGCCGGTGCGGGCATCATCATCGCTGCCGGTTTGATGCTGTGGTACGCGGGCAGACCGCGAACACTGCCAATCAGCGATTGAAACGACTGCAGCAGTCGCTACACGAAGCGGAAAGCTGTTTCGGGTAAAGCTGCCCGAACATTTGCAAGAACTTGAAAGTAAGGCTTCATTCCATGTGCGGTATTATCGGGATTGTCAGCGAAAACCAGGTTGCGGATCGGCTAGTCGATGGCCTGAGGCGGATGGAATATCGCGGCTATGACAGTGCAGGCGTGTGCACGATCGATAACGGGCAGCTGGTGCGCCGCAGGGCGCAGGGCAAGCTGAACAATCTGGTCGAAGAGCTGGCTGGCAATCCGGCACCCGGAACGATCGGCATAGCCCATACCCGCTGGGCCACGCATGGCGCGCCAACCACACACAACGCGCACCCGCACGCGACTGGCGAGGTTGCTCTGGTCCACAACGGAATTATCGAGAATTTCAAGCAGCTGCGCGATGATCTGATCGCAAAGGGCCGGTCGCTGGAAAGCGACACCGATACAGAGGCGGTTGCGCATCTGGTGTCGGAAGAGATTGAAGGCGGCGCCAGCCCCGAAGATGCGGTGAAGGCAGTGCTGCCGAAACTTCGCGGAGCTTTCGCTCTGGCGATTGCATTCCGTCAGAATCCGGACCTGCTCATCGGCGCACGCCTCGGCTCGCCGCTGGTCGTGGGTTACGGCGAAGGCGAAATGTTCCTTGGTTCCGATGCACTCGCACTGGCCCCACTGACCCAGAAAATCGCCTATCTGGAAGAAGGTGATTGGGTCGTGATCACCAAGGGTGAGGCGCGGATATTCGACAGTGAAAACAATCCAGTAGAGCGCGAAATTACGACTTCGGGAGCGTCGGCAGCTGCAGTAGAGAAGGGCAATTACCGCCACTACATGCAGAAAGAGATTTTCGAGCAGCCGACCGTGGTCGCGCAGACATTGCAGAGCTATGTTCACCGGGCTCAGGAAACCGTGGCACTGCCGCAGATCGATTTCGACCTTTCCACGATCAAACGCGTCACCATCGTCGCCTGCGGAACCTCGTTTTACGCTGGGATGGTCGCGAAATACTGGTTCGAACAGTTTGCCCGAGTGCCGGTCGATATCGATGTCGCGAGCGAATTCCGCTACCGCGAGCCGGTGCTGGAAGATGGCGGGCTGGCCCTGTTCATTTCGCAGTCGGGTGAAACCGCAGACACGCTCGCAGCCCTGCGTCACTGCAAACAGGCAGGGCAAACCATCGGCGTGGTCGTCAACGTGCCGACCAGCTCGATGGCACGCGAGGCCGATCTTCTACTTCCGACCCATGCCGGTCCAGAGATCGGCGTTGCTTCGACCAAGGCGTTTACCTGCCAGCTGGCAGTGCTTGCCGCTCTCGCTGCGCATCTGGCGGTGAAGAAAGGCCACATGAGCCGGGATGAAGAACGCGAGGTGGTTGGACACCTTCTTGAGGCACCTGCGTGTCTGAACGCGGCGCTTGATCACGATGATGATATCGCCAGCATGGCTCATCTGATCGCTCCGGCGCGCGACGTACTGTATCTGGGCCGCGGGCCTGACTTCCCGCTGGCACTCGAGGGTGCGCTTAAACTCAAGGAAATCAGCTACATCCACGCCGAAGGGTATGCTTCGGGTGAAATGAAACATGGCCCGATTGCGCTGATCGATGATCAGGTTCCAGTCATCGTTATTGCGCCATCTGGTCCGCTGTTTGAAAAAACCGTCTCCAACATGGAGGAGGTCCGTGCGCGCGGTGGCCAAATTGTACTGATCTCCGACCGTGAAGGTCTGGACGCGGCGGGCGAAGGTTGCATCGCGACGATCGAGATGCCGCGTGTTCACCCGCTTATCGCTCCGCTGGTTTACGCTGTGCCTGTCCAACTGCTCGCTTATCATACGGCTTGCGTTAAAGGCACCGATGTCGACCAGCCGCGAAACCTCGCCAAATCGGTGACGGTCGAGTGATGGTGTGAGCAGGAATTTTCCTTTAAGTTTCTGATCTGAAGTAAATTTGCCCCGCTCTGAATGCCGGGTCGGGGCATCTTTGCGCGGGGCTTGTTTTACTGCCCGCTAACCTTTCTCGGTTACCGGCAACGGGTGAACAAAAACCCATCTGACCTTCCCGCGCTGCCGGCGCGCCTTCCTGCGCTGGCTGTCGTCGGGATCACCAGTCCCGGACAGGATGACTGGGCGCGCTTGCGCGGCCTGCAATACGCCAAGTTGGCCAAGGGGGTTTTGCCACGCATGATCGCGCACGGCGTGGCCGCAGCGCTGGTGTTCTGGATTTTCTGGGCAAGCGTGGGGCCGATTGCAATTGCCGCCTGGACTGCGGCGCTGGCAGGCGTGCTTTATTACGGAAACCGCTGCGATCAGGGTTTGGCTGATGCCGAAAGCCGGCGGCTGACCCGCGACGAATTTCGAAAACACTGGGTCGCGGTGGTGCTGATCAGCTTGGTTTGGTGCATACCGATAGTCGGCTTTTCATTACTGGCGGGCCCGCGGGAATTGCTCGCCATATGGGCAATAGCCTGCACTCTTTCAGTTGGATCCGTGCTGGTCGTGGCGGCTGCTCCGCTGGGGACCATTATATTTGTGACCATCACGGCGCTGGCGGCGGCAATTACTGGCTTGATCCTCGGCGATTATGCCACTTCCGCGATCTCCATGTTCTTCGCTGGCCTGCTCTGCGTGGGAACGATAGAAAGCGCACGAACCTACCTCACCGCACGAATTGCCGAAGCAGGTGTTGCTGAGAAAAGCGAAGTCGTGTCGCTGCTTCTTCGCGAATTTGAGGAAAACCAGGCCGATTGGCTGTGGCAGGTCGATACCAACCGCAAGGTGCGCAGTATCTCGCCGCGTTTCGCATTCGCGCTGGGCAAACCGCCGGAAGAGATCGAAGGCAAGCCTTTCATCCAGCTGATCGCCGGCGATGCGTGGGAGACGGGCCATTTCGTGCCAAGTCTTCACGATCTGGCCGAGAGGCTCAAGCGGCGCGAGAACTTCTCCAACCTGATCGTCAAGGTCACCATCAATGCAGAGCATCGCTGGTGGGAGCTGTCCGGCACACCGATCCTCGACGAACAGGGGACCTATATGGGGTTCCGGGGCGTGGGGTCGGACGTGACCGAACAGCGCGAATCGAGCGAGAAGATTGCCTATCTTGCGCGGTACGATACGCTTACCGGCCTACCGAACCGGCTGATGCTGAACGAGGCGCTGCGTGATGCGATCCGCTATGCGGAACAATGGCGCACGCGCTGTGCGTTCCTGATGCTGGACCTGGACCGGTTCAAGGCCGTGAACGATTCGCTCGGCCATCTGGTCGGCGACCAATTGCTGGCGAAGGTGTCGAAACGGCTCAAGGAATTGATGGACGATAACACGATGTGCGGCCGTCTGGGCGGGGATGAGTTCGCAATCGTGATCAGGGACGCATCCGAAAAGGGCACGATCGAAAATCTGGCGCGCAAGGTGATCGCACGGCTTTCCCAGCCTTACGACATCGATAACCATACTTTGTATGTCGGGGCCAGTGTCGGTTCGGCTGTCGGCCCGCGAGACGGCAATTCCGTTGAAGAGATTATGCGCAATTCGGACCTCGCATTGTACCGCGCGAAGGATGAAGGCGGGGGCGAGCACTTCGCCTATGAACCGTCGCTACACGCATCAGCGGAGGAGCGGCGCAAACTCGAATTTTCGCTCCGGCGTGCGCTTGAACGCAACGAGATGTCGCTCAACTTTCAGCCTGTGGTCGATGCGCATGAGGAAACAATTGTCAGCTTCGAAGCCCTGCTGCGCTGGAACAGCCAGGAACATGGCTTTGTGCCGCCTGACAAATTCATCCCGCTGGCAGAGGATACGCGCCTGATCGTGCCGATAGGAACTTGGGTGCTGGAACAGGCCTGCCAAGAGGCGACGCGGTGGCCGCGCCATGTGCGGATCGCGGTAAACGTATCGGGCGAACAATTGATCGAACCGGAATTTGCCGCCTCTGTCATTCGTGCGCTGTCGCAAAGCGGACTGGAGGCGAGCCGGCTCGAAATCGAAGTTACGGAAAGTATCTTCCTGCGCGATGCGAATATCGCCAGGGCCGCTCTCGAACAGGTGATCGCACTGGGCTGCACCGTCGCGCTGGACGATTTCGGCACCGGCTATTCTTCACTGGGGTATCTCCGCAAGCTGAGCTTCTCGACCATTAAGGTTGACCGCAGCTTCGTTCAGGGTGCGGCGCAAAACAGTGCCGAAAGCCTGGCGATTATCCGCGCAGTTGTGGCCATGGCCGACAGCCTTGAAATGACCACGACCGCCGAAGGAGTTGAGAATGCGGAGGAAGCTGAATTGATCCGCAAACTCGGCTGCACAAAGATCCAGGGTTATTACTTCGGTCGACCGATGCCGGCGGTCGAAGCGTTGTCACTGTTTGAAGACGGCGGACGTTTGATCGCCTGATCGCCTGATCGCCTGATCGCATGGAGCGAGCGCCGGTCAGGCGTGAACAAGCCCGTGCACAGCGTTTTCAAATAGAGTGCGCCCGTCGGTGCCGCCATGTTCCGGTTCAATCGCCCGCTCAGGGTGCGGCATCATGCCCAGCACGTTGCCGGCCTGGTTCAGGATACCGGCAATATCACGGCGGGAACCGTTGCAGCTCTCAAGATAGCGGAATGCCACGCGGCCTTCGCCTTCAAGCCGGTCGAGAGTGTCCTCATCGGCAAAGAAATTGCCATCGTGATGGGCAACCGGAATATGGATCGTTTCACCCGCTTCATAGCCGCCGGTAAACAGGCTCTGGTTGTTTTCAACCTTGAGAGCGACCGTGCGGCAGATGAAATTCTGGCTCGCATTGCGCATCAGGGCGCCGGGCAGCAGGCCGCTTTCCGTCAACACCTGAAAACCGTTGCATACACCGAGAACCGGCACGCCGCGTTCAGCGGCAGCAATGACTGCCTTCATGATCGGACTGCGCGCGGCCATTGCGCCTGAACGGAGGTAGTCACCGTAGGAGAAGCCGCCGGGCAGGGCGATGAAATCCAGTTTTTCGGGAAGTTCGGCATCACCGTGCCACACGCGCAAAGGCGCTGAGCCAGAGACCTTGGCCAGTGCCTCGGCCATATCCCGGTCGCAGTTGGAACCCGGGAAAGTGATTACGGCAGAACGAAACGACATTAGGCTGTTTCCAGTTTTTCGATCCGGTAGTTTTCGATGACCATATTGGCGAGCAATTTGCGGCACATCTGATCGAGATCATCATCGCTCGTATCATCTGCCACGTCGAGTTCGATCAGTTTGCCTGCGCGAACATCATTCACGCCTGCGAAGCCAAGCGCTTCGAGTTCGTGATGGATTGCGCGGCCCTGCGGGTCGAGCACGCCGGGTTTCAGCGAAACGTGAATGTGGACTTTCATGGGCGAGTGCTCCCGCATATGGCGCAGCGGCGCCGGGTTCGAACTTGCCCGCAGCCTATGACGTGCGACTCGCTTCGCTGCAAGGCGAAGCTGGCCATTATCCGCCGCTGACGGTTTCGTGCTTTGCCTTGCTCTCGTGCAGGACCAGCACTTCGACAGCGGCATCTTCGCTCAAATACCTTTCCGCCATCATGCGGACGTCCTCTGCGGAAATGCCTTTGATGACGTCTTCCGATTTCAGAAAGCGGGCGATGTCTTCTGGATGGGATTGGCCCCTATCAACGAGGCCGAGCCAGCTTCCATTGCTTTTCAGGGCATTGGAATACGCCTCCAGCAAGGGCTGACGCGCTCGGGCAAGGGTGTCGGCATCAACCGCATGTTCTTTGAGCGCATTGACCGCTCTGGATATCGCCGCGCGGGTTTCCTCGATGTCGGACACGTCCACTGATGCTGTTATAGAGAAGGTCCCATAACCCGGGAAAATCCCCGACAGTGCATTGCTGGAGGTTGGCGAATACGCCTTGCCCAATTTCTCGCGCAGCTCTTCCTGAAGCCACAGCCGGGTCACCCGTTCCAGTAGCTCGAGCGTCTGCGCTTCGCGCAAGTCTTCATCGTCGCGGGTGGGCCACGTATAACGCAGCAAGGCCTGATCAGGTTCGCCCTGATGGGTGACAATCCTTTGAGAGCGGTCGGCGGTGAATTGGCGGTTGCGAGCCTCCGTATAGGGCTGGAATTCTGTCTCTCTTTGGGGAAGGGCACCGAGCGTTCGCGCTACAAGGCCGATGGCCTGTTCAGGGTCGAAATCACCGACCAGCGCAATTTCCAGCGCCCCGCCCGTCAATCGCCCGGCGATGTCGGCGCGCAACTGGCTAAAGGTCCTCTCCTTCAACGCCTTCTCGCTTTGCAACGAAAAACGCGGGTCAGCGTCAGACAGGATGCTGCCGAGAGAGGCTGACAGAGCATTGCCGGGCGTCGCGTCCAGGGTCTTGAAATAATTGGTTACATTGCGGCGATACCGGGTCTGTGCCTCTTTGCGATAACCCGGATCGGTCAGCGTCGCTGCAAGCAGTTGCAGCTGCAATTCCAGATCACGCCCCGTGGTGGTGCCGCTGCTGACAAAAGTATCGCTGCCGCTGCTGATCGTGATGCGGGCGTTGCGCCCGGCAAGTATGGTCTGGAGTTCATCGACCGAGTGTTTGCCCAGGCCGCCAGCAGGAATCGCTGCGACAAGTGACGTCACAAGCGGGTTCTGTCTGGTGTTGAGCAAATCGCCGCCATCGACATTCATCCTGAAACTGATCCGATCCTGCGACAGGTCAGTCTGTTTCAGGTTAAGCATTACGCCATTTGCAAACCGGACTTTTCGGATACCGAGATCGGCATCTTTCTCATCCGACACGACCTGTCCGGCTGGCCCAAAATCGGTATAGGCGAATTGGCTGGCGGCAATTGTTTCAGGTCTGCTGATCTTGCGCGAGGCGAGCTCGTTCCAGCTTGAACGAAGCGCCGCTGCCCCGCCATCCGGCGCGATTCTGCCACGGAACCGGATCATCGGATTGTCGAGCCGTGCAGCATCGTTCCTTACCGCAGCCAGCACAGCAGCAGGAGTTATGTAGGGTGCAAAACGTTCAAATCGTTCGAGCGAACTTTGCGGAGTGGAGGGAACAATCCCGTCGTCGATCAGAGCAGACGCAGCTCTGATCAGGCTGCTATTGCGCCGGGTGGATGCTGCTGAAACTGCGTTTTCCTGCCCGGCGCGTGTTCGCGCGACCTGTTCGCTTACCTCAGCATCGGAGAAGCCGAACGCGAGAGCGGTTCGGAGGGTCAACGCGGCAGCTTCCAGACCCTTTGCCCATCCGCCATCGGCGGTATCTACGATCAGGTTGGTGGTCCGCCCATCTTCGAAAATCGTGCCGGTGCCGAAACCTGCCGAACGAAAGGGCGCATCCTCCCCTTGGGCAAGGCGCTGTAGCCGGCGGTTGATCACCCTGTATCCAATTTGCCGAAGCAGGTTCTGCTGGCGGCTAGCCACGGTGTCGATCTCGTCCAGCGCGGCTGTGTTGCGGGATATCGCAACCCGTTCGGACAATGCCGGATCGAGGTAAATGTCCGTTTCACCGGCACGCTCCAGCGCGATCGGCCCTACCGGTGGTTCAACCGGCAATGGTGCTGCCGCCCAGTCTGAAAAATGGTCACGGATCGCTGTTTCTACGCTGTCAGTTTCGAAATCGCCGACGATCATCAGCACCGTGTTGGCTGGTACGTATTCACGCGCGTAAAATTCGCGGAACTGATCGGCAGTTGCTTGCTCAAGCACCTCGGGAATGCCGATCGGAAAACGATCGATATAACGCGCGCCGGGGGTGAGGAATGCGAAGCGGTCTTCCGTCTCTCGCTGCGAATAATTCCGGCGGTCGCGGCGCTCTGCCAGAATAACGCCGCGTTCCCGGTCGATAGCGTCCGGGTTCAGATTGAGTTCGCTAGCGGTCTCGCGCATCAGCATCAGCGCAGTGTCCAGCAGAGCCGGATCATTTCGTGGCAGGTCAAGCCGGTAACTGGTGTTCTCGAAACCGGTGCTGGCGTTGGTGTCGGCACCGAATGCCAGACCTTCGCGTTCCAGCAATTTGATCATCTCGCCTTCCGGAATGCGCCGTGATCCATTGAACGCCATGTGCTCAAGAAAGTGCGCCAGCCCGCGTTCCTCATCGCGTTCCGACAGAGAGCCGGAACCGATCTGCATCCGCACCAGCGCGGTACCTTCTGGCCGATTGTTTTCGCGAATGATGTAGCGGAGCCCGTTTTCGAGCGCGCCAAAACGAAACGCCGGGTCTACCGGAACATCGCTTTCCTCGAATGCCCATACTGGCTGCGCAGGCGGCGCAGTTTCCTGCCCGAGAACCGGAGCGGCGAATACAAGCGATAATGCAGCAGCGAGGGCGAATCTCATCTCAGGTCAGCGGCCTAATCCAAAGGCGCTGTCGAGACGATTAACGGCCCGCAGCTGACTTACTTCTTCGGCTTGGTTTCGCGCAATTTGCCGCGGTGCGCGCTGAGGTCGAACACTTCGCCCGGGCCGTTGTCCTCATTACCGAGAATTCCCAAGCGGCGCGCCACTTCCTGATAGGCCTCTTCCTCGCCGCCAAGATCACGGCGGAACCGGTCCTTGTCGAGCTTCTCGTTGGTTTTCATGTCCCACAGGCGGCAGCCGTCGGGGCTGATTTCATCGGCTAGAATAATGCGGCTGAAGTCGCCGTCATACATGCGGCCGAATTCCAGTTTGAAGTCGATCAGGCGGATGTCGATTGCAGCGAACATCCCGCAAAGGAAATCGTTGATCCGGATCGCCATGCTGGAAATGTCCTGCATTTCGTCCTGGCTGGCCCAGTTGAAGCAGGCGATGTGTTCTTCGCCGACCAGTGGATCGCCCAGTGCATCGTCCTTGTAGCAATATTCGATCAGCGTGTGCGGGAGCGGTTCACCTTCTTCGAGGCCAAGCCGTGTGCAGATCGAGCCTGCCGCAACATTACGCACGATCACTTCGATCGGAACAATTTCCACCTGCCGGACCAGCTGCTCACGCATGTTCAGGCGGCGAATGAAGTGCGTCGGGATGCCGATATGGCTTAGCCGCGTGAACACATATTCGCTAATGCGATTGTTGATCACACCCTTGCCGTTGATCGTGCCTTTTTTCTGCGCGTTGAATGCGGTGGCATCATCCTTGAAATACTGGATGATCGTGCCTGGCTCAGGACCTTCGTAGAGAATCTTGGCCTTGCCTTCATAAATCTGGCGACGACGGGACATGGGCGTTTCCTTCGGTGCGCTTACAGGCGCGAAAAATGCAGCGCCCCGGCTGACGAAACGGTCCGCTTCGAACGCCGGGGCGTGCACGGCTTTTACCGTCAGTGAGGCGAAAGTGCAATCAGTGAGCGGAAGGCGAACTTTCTTCTTCCACCGCTGGTGCGTGTTCGGCCTTCAGGCTCTCGATCAGCTTGCCCAGGGTGGCACGCTGAACAAGGACAGAGAACAGGACCGCAGCAAAGGTTGCAGCAAGCAGCAGGTCGCGCGTGGGCCCGGCGGGCAGCGACAGCGCGAGAGCAATCGAAATGCCCCCGCGCAGGCCGCCCCACCACAGCACGCGTCCGGCGCCTTTATTGTCCAGCCGCGCGGCGGGAATGATCTTGGTTGCGCTGCCGACCGCGATTGCCCGCGCTGCCAGGGTGATGACAATCGCTGCCAATCCGAAGATTGCCGCATCGGTTCCGGGCGCGAGGGCAATCAATTCGAGACCGATCAACAAGAACAGCACGGAATTCAGCAATTCGTCGACCAGCTCCCAGAACTTGATAAGATAATCGCGGGTCACATCGCTCATCGCATAAGTAACCCCGTGATTGCCGATCAGCAGACCTGCAACAGCCATCGCGAGCGGTCCGGAAATGTGCAGCTGGGTGCACAGCGCATAGCCGCCCATCACGATTGCGAGTGTGATCAGCACTTCCAGCGTGTATTCATCCATGCTGGCAAGCGCACGGTAGCCGATGAAGCCGAATACCAGGCCGACCAGCACGCCGCCGCCCGCCTCGATCGCGAACAGGCGGGCCCCTTCGGCAAGCGAGAAATCGTTGCCGGTAACTGCTGCGCCGAGCAGGATCACGAACACCACGATGCCCACGCCGTCATTGAACAGGCTTTCGCCGGCGACCGCAGACTGAAGCGATGCCGGGACATTTTCTTCCTTGAGAACGCCCAGTACCGAAACCGGGTCAGTCGGGGAAATCAGCGCGCCGAACACAAAGTACCAGATCGGGGTGATCGGCAGGCCGAGCAGCAAGCCGAGCCCCCAGCTTGCCGCACCGATCAGCAATGTCGAAATTACGACACCGACCGTAGACAGCAACAGCACCGGCAGCCAGGCGACCCTCAACCGGTCCAGATCGACATGCAATGCACCGGCGAACAATAGAAAACTGAGCATGCCCTGCAGCAGCGTGTCGGTGAAATCCATCTGTTCGAGGAGGCCGGCGACCCAGTCATCCAGGATAATCCCCGGAATGAAAGCGTCCGCCACCATCAGGCCGATTGCGCCCAGCGCGCCCATTACGGTCAGGCCGATGACATGGGGCAATTTGATGAAATGATGGTTCAGCCAGCCGAGGAAAGCAGAGGCAACCACGAGGATCGCGGCAATATCGAAAGGCGAAAGCGTGGTCGATGTTTCGTGCATTCACAGCGCATACCCCGCGTGCCGGGCGATTCCAATCAAATGCGCAATCGTTCAGATACTTGCCGCGCAGCGTGCGGTCAGCCAGAACCGCCTTATGGCCGCAATGTCTTCTCTGGAAAGCGAACGCTTTCATTATCGCCACTCAGGCGTGCGCATTTGTTCGGACATTCGTTTGCCCGAGTGGTCGGCGTTCGCAGATGACGAGCAGGGCGCGAGCGGCGTGGATATTCGCATAATTCTTGCGCCCGATGCGGGGTCAGCAGAGCCGCCACCGGGGCATGGAACTTACGACGATGGGACGCTTTGCTTCGCGGTCGATAGCATCGGATCATGGACGGTTAGTGGCGGGCGAGAGATTGCCGTACATCCCCATCCGGGCATTGGGGCGAGGGAGCTGCGGCTTTTCACACTCGGCAGCGCGTGGGGCGCGCTGGGTTATCAGCGCGGCTGGGCCATGTTGCACGGCAGCGCTGTGGCGAGGAATGACACCGCGGTTCTGTTTTGCGGGGATGCGGGCCAGGGCAAATCGACGCTGGCGGCGGCGATGACTGAACGCGGCTGGAAGCTGGTCGGTGACGATTTGAGCCGGATCGAGCCGGGCGGGGCAGGGCATACACCGGTGATCCACCCGTCATCTGCCCGGCTCAAATTGTGGGACAGCGCGCTTCATCATCTGGGATTGAATAGCGAGGGGCTGGAGCGCGATTTCTTCCGCGACGATAAATATCACCTTGCCGTTGATCCCGGCCAATTGGCGGCGCAGCCTCAGCCCTTGGCCGCGATTTTCATTCTGGGATGGGATGATCGCCTGACTGGCGAAAGGCTACGCGGGGCGGAGGCCGTGCGCGGGCTGGCCGAGGCATCGATGTACAGAAAGGAATACCTGGAATTGATGGGCACGCTTGCTGAACAGATCGTCCATTGTGCGCGGATCGCCAGCAATGTCCCGATCTACCGGATAGGCAGGCCGAGGGATTTCAAATTGCTGCCGAATGTGTGTTTGCAGGTCGATAAAATGCTTTCAGACATTGCAGCCGTGCGCGATCTGGCCGAGTAGACGGGCATGACTATTCGATACCAGAGGGAGGGCACGACGGGGTACCTTCTGATCGACCGGGCTGACCGCCGCAACGCAATCACGCTTGAAATGTGGCAGGCGATCCCCAGTCTGCTCGATGAAGTGGAGGCGGAAGAAGGCCTTTCAGTGCTGGTCGTGAAATCCGCCGACGATGGATATTTCAGTGCGGGTGCGGATATTCGCGAATTGCTGGCAAACAAGGACGATGATGATTGGCGAGCTGCCAACCATGCCGCGATCTCGGAAACGCAGCACCGCCTTGAGAGATGCCCGTTGCCGACTGTGGCATTTATTGACGGTGACTGCATTGGCGGCGGATGCGGGCTTGCGCTGGCGTGCGACATTCGCGTGGCTACCCCGCGCGCCCGGTTCGGGATCACACCTGCCAAGCTGGGGATCGTCTACCCGTTCCACGACATCAAACTGCTGATCGAACTGGTCGGGCCGGGGCAGGCGAAACGACTGCTTTACACCGGCGATCTGATCGACGTTGCTGAAGCGCGCGACATTGGCCTGATCGAGATTATCGCCAGCAGCCCCGATGCGCTTGAGCGGGCCATCAGCAAGGCTTCCGGATCATCCAATCGGGTGATGAAGGCGTTGATGCGCCGCATTCTCGATGGGCAGGTGGCAGAGGATGCAAAGACGCAAGCCCTGTTTGCAGATGGTTTCCGGTCGGCGGATTTTCTGGAAGGCGCGCAAGCCTTTATCGAAAAGAGAGCGCCCGATTTCTCGTAAAAAGAACCACACACCAAATGGAGCGAAGTGATGGATATTTCCAAGCTGATGTACCGGGACGGCCTGATGGATGGCGAACGCATTCTTGTCACCGGCGGCGGGACCGGACTGGGGCGGGAAATGACCGAGGCGTTCCTCAAGCTTGGCGCTGATGTTCATATTTGCGGGCGGCGGCAGAACAAGCTGGATGAAGCTGCCGAGGAATTGATGGCGGCTCATGGCGGGAAAGTAACCGGGCACGCGTGCGACATCCGCGATGCTGATGCGATCAAGGGCATGGTCGATGCGATCTGGGCCGAGGGCGGCGCGCTGACCGGCGTCGTTAACAATGCAGCCGGAAACTTCATCAGCCGCACGGAAGATTTGTCGGTGAACGGGTTTAACGCGATTTCCGACATCGTTTTCCGCGGGACCTTTTATGTCACGCACGAAATCGGGAAACGGCTGATCGCGGAAGAGAAGAAAGCCAGCTTCCTGTCGATCCTCACAACCTGGGTCTGGAATGGCGGGCCGTTCGTCGTTCCATCTGCGATGAGCAAATCCGCAATCAACACCATGACGCAGAGCCTTGCGGTGGAATGGGGCCGCTATGGCCTGCGTTTCAATGCCATCGCACCGGGCCTGTTCCCGACCGATGGCATGAGCGCGCGGTTATCGCCCGGCGGGCGCGGTGATAACTCGAACGACCGGATGAACCCGATGGGCCGTCACGGCAAAATGCATGAACTCGCCAATCTGGCCGTGTTTCTCATGGGGCCTGGCGCAGAGTGGGTAAACGGACAGACAATCGCGATCGATGGCGCAGGATATCAGGCAACCGGGGGCAATTTCTATCAGATGCTGAGCCCCCTCGGCGATGAAGAGTGGGACCAGATGCGCGCAATGATCAAGGGCACAAATGCCAAGGACAAGGCAGACCGGGCGACCTAGGCGGCAGCGTCTTCCGCCAGCGTCTGAGCGGTCCTGTAGTCCGGCTTGCCATTGTTGAGCCTTAGCGACCTGCCGGTAAACACGTAGAGGCGCGGCGCCTTGTATCCTGCCAGCCGGGAGCGCACGTGCGAGTCCAGCGCGTTTTGAAGCGCTGCGTCCCCGCAGATGACGGCGGCGATCTTGCGGCCGAAACGCGGATCAGGAACGCCGACGACCCGAACATCGGCCACTCCGCTGACTTCCTGCAGAACGGCTTCGACTTCTTCCGGGAAGACTTTCTCGCCGCCGGTGTTGATGCACATATTGTCGCGGCCCTGGAATTCGATGCTGCCGTCGCTGCGATAGCGGGCCCGGTCGCCGGTCATCAGCCAGCGTTTGCCGTCTATTGTGGGGAAGGTTTGCGCGTTCTTTTCGTCTTCCCCCAGATAGCCCAGGGGCAACGGGCCTGAGCGAGCGAGGATGCCGAACTGGTCCGAGCCCGGTTCGATCTCGCGCAGGTCGTCGCCCAAGACCTTTGTGTCGCGTCCGGGAATGGCGGCAAAATTGCCGCCGCCGGATGTACCAGCGGCAGTGGTGATCGTGACTGCCGTTCCGGCGCTCTCACTGGAACCCAGCGCATTCACGATAATCAATGCAGGGTTTACGGCGATGAGGCGCTGTTTGACCGACTGGCTGAACACCGCGCCCGACGAAGTGATCATGCGAAGGCTTGCTATAGCCTCTGCCGCGTCGCTGCGCGCTTCCAGGGCATCGGCAAGCGGCATCGCGAACGCATCCCCGACGAATGTAAGCGAACGCGCCTGATACTGGCGGACCGCGTCGATTGCCTGATCGGGGTCGAACCGCGTCGCAGGCACAGTCGCCAAGGTTCCGCCGCGCATCAGATGGATCATCGCAGCGAATTGACCAGCGCCGTGCATCAACGGGCTGAGCAGCAGCAGAGGCGCAATGGAGCTTTCTGCCGAAGGAGGAAGGGCGGCAGCGAATGCCGAATGTTCTGCAAGCGAAGCCGCAATCTTGGGCGGTTCCCCAATGCCCTGCGGCCAATGCGAGATCTGGAAAGCTTCCCAGGCATCTTCGAACGGCCACATCACCGCCTTTGGCATTCCGGTCGTCCCGCCTGTAGCTGTGAAAAACAGCGCTTGCGGGTCACTGTGCGGGTTGAAACCTTCTGCAACCGGATGAGCTGATAAGGCGCGCCATTGGTCAGATGCCGGATTGCTGGAGATAACGTGTTCCAGAACAGAAGACCTGGCGGACAAGGCGATATCCGTGAATTCATCTTCGGCGAACAGAACTTTCAGCCCGAAACGGGTGAATATGTCGCGCAGCTCGCCTTCCTGATAGTGGTAATTGACATTCACCGGGATCACGCCGGCTTTTGCGCAGCCGATATAGGCGAGGATGTATTCAGGCGAATTGCGCTGCATCTGGCCGGCAACGTCACCCGGCCTCATTCCTGCATTGATCAGTCCGCAGGCAATCGAATCCGTTATCGCATCGAGTTCCTGCCAGCTAACCGTGCGAGTGTCATGCACCAGCGAAGGCCTGCCGCGTTCAACACACTGTGCAATCGCTTTCGCTGCAACGCCGAAATTCTCGCCACGCCAATTCATTTGCAAAGCCTAGCATCGCGGCAGGCATTGCCAAGAACTTACAGCGGTTCTGGAAGAGGGGGGAGATGGTGCCCAGAGGCAGATTCGAACTGCCGACACCACGATTTTCAATCGTGTGCTCTACCAACTGAGCTATCCGGGCATCTCCACCGGGGCCAATTAATCCCCAGCGCTTGTTGGAAGCGGCGCTATGGCGAAGGCGCCGATGATTGGCAAGGGGGTAATAGAGCTAAGCGCAGGAAAAACGACCAACTAGGCCTATTCCTGGAGTTCCCAGTCCTCCGGCGCCAGCTCTTCAGGTGCAGCAGGCCGGCCAGGCACGGCGTATCCGTCGCTGAACCACTGGTTCAAATCGCGGTCCCGGCAGCGACTCGAGCAGAACGGTGCGAATTCCTCCGAGCGCGATTTCTTGCAGATGGGGCAGGCTTTGGTCTTGGTCATAGCGGCACCGCCTGCGCGAATCCGGCTTCAAGCGCAAGGTACGGGTCCATTGCCGTCCGCACTTCGCGGCCTGTCCGGCGCGAAAGTTCGGCCAACCAGGCATCCTGAAACTTGCCCGCGACAGCCGGATGGCAATTGAGCTGCAATGCGCCGGGCTCTGTCACGTGCTCTGCCTTGCGAAGCAGCAGGCATGCAGCAGAAGCGGCGCGAGCGTAATGGATATGCTGGATCAGGGAAGGGCGCTCAAAGCGCGCCACAATCTGAATGAAGCCGAACCCGTTCATTGCAGTGCGTTCGTGCGGCCAGTGATCCAGCGCAGCCTCTATGGCCTGATCTACGGCCTTTCTGTCGGCTTTTGCCTGCAGGGTAGGGAAATCAATCCCGATCGATCCGGAAAGATTGAACCTGCCGATCGATTCCGCAATCGGGTTTACAGCTGACAGGGCCAGCAAACGCGCATCGGCTGCATCATTACCGCCGCCGTCGATATCGATCAGCATCATCGCCGGCGTATCTGCGAAAATCAGCTCGCCGCCATCAAACGGTACGGCGCCGTTCCATGCCTCCAGCCACAATTCGTTCCAATCGCAATCGGGGAAGCGCCGGACGAGCTTTGGCTTACACCCCTGCGCCGTCAGCTGATCGAAAAGCGTGTCTGCGGCGGTGGGGGCTTCATTGGTCGGCACGGCATGGGCGAGTTTGCGGCGGTCCCTTTCAGGAACCTGCGAGCGTACAACCTTGCAGCGAATGGTGCTGCCTTCGCTGGCCGACACCGCAAGCCCGCTGACCAATGCCTCTTCGCCGCTGGCAAATTGCACCGTCCCCCGCTTGCTGCCTTTCGCGCGCGACACCAGCCGGGCATCGGACACATGGCCCGGGCCCAGCATTCCGCGCCGGTAAACACGGCTTTCAAGGATCCTGCCATGATCGCACAAAACGGCACGGTCTTCGCCGATACCGTGTTCGACCAGCCATTCAGCCAATTGGAAAACCTGCGGATTTCAGAAGCGCACGCGTTTCATACAGCGGCAAGCCCATCACTGCGGAATGGCTGCCGCGGATCCATTCAATCAGGCCTTCTGCCTGCCCCTGGATTGCGTAGCCGCCTGCTTTTCCCTCCCAATCACCACTGGTGATATAGGCGTCGAGCTCTTCTGCAGAGAGGCGCTTGAACTTGACGATTGTCTCGTTGAGCTTTTCACGCAGCGTGCCATCCGGCGATAGCAGGGCAACAGACGACAAGACCCGGTGCCGCCGCCCTGACAGCAGCGTCAGACAGTCGCGTGCGGTTTCTTCATCTTCAGCCTTGGGCAGGATTCTGCGGCCGGCTGCAACCACTGTATCGCCCGCCAGAACAAACCCGTCTGAAGATGTAGCGGCCAGCGCTTTCTCGCGGCCCATGCGTTTTGCATAGTCGCGCGGCAGTTCAGTCGGCTGCGGGGTTTCGTCAATGTCGGCGGGCGCGATGCGCGCAGGTTCGATCCCCAAGCGGCCAAGCAATTCGCGCCGTCTGGGGCTGGCCGATGCCAGTATCAGGGAGAGAGCGGACAAATCCGCCGCCGCTTATTGTGGGCCAGGGCCCTGACCGGGGCCGCCACGGCCCGGCATGAAGCGGTAGGTGATACGCGCCTTGGTCAGGTCATACGGGGTCAGTTCGCACAGCACTTCGTCGCCAACCAGCACGCGAATGCGGTTCTTGCGCATCTTGCCTGCGGTGTGGCCGAGCACTTCGTGGCCGTTTTCAAGCTCTACCCGGAACATCGCGTTGGGCAGTAGCTCCACCACTTTGCCGCGCATTTCGAGGAGTTCTTCTTTCGCCATGTGTGTTCGTTTTCCCGTATGTGATCTGCAGTTGGTCGAATAATGTTGCGCGCCCATAGCCCCCGGCGGGATAAAAGGGAAGCCTCCTGCGTATTGAGCGTGTTCGAAGTTCTTAAATCCTTATTCGTCAGGGCCGCATCATTCAGGCCGTGAGACAATCCGATACACGACCGCCGGTTGACCGGACCGGAGGTCGGCGGCAATTGGCGGGCAAGGGTGGGAACTGACCGTTTTATGGAAAGCCAATGCTCTGATGCGTTTTACCACCTCAGCCTCGATCATCGCTCTCGCCATCTGCGCGCCCCTTTCGGCGCAGGAAAGCGCCGAGGGAGAACCGCTGCCAGATGCCTCTTCAGGCGATGAAATTCTTGTCATTGCTGACCGGTTGCGCGGACAGATTGAAAGCTCTCAGGCACCGATCCTGGAACTGGATGAAGCTGATATCGCGGCTTACGGCGTATCCTCGATTGAAGATTTGCTCGCCGCTATCGAGCCGCAGACCGGATCCTCGCGCGGTCGCGGCGGCGGACGTCCGGTTTTTCTGGTCAACGGGATCAGGGTCGGCAGTTTCCGTGAGTTTCGCTCCTACCCGCCAGAGGCGATCCGCAAGGTTGAGGTGCTCCCGGAAGAAACTGCTCAGAAATTTGGCTTTCCGCCTGACCGCCGGGTCATCAATTTCCTGCTCAAGGACGACTTTTCCGCGCTCACCGCAGAAGTGGAATACGAACAGCCGTTCGATGGCGGATATTCGTATAACGAACAGGAACTTACGCTTCTGAAAATCACTGGCGGCGGACGGCTGAACCTGAATCTGGAATTCAGTGACAGGTCGCTACTGACCGAAGCGGAGCGCGGTATCATCCAGACACCGGGTAGCATCCCTGGCGTCCCTGGCGATCCCGACCCTGCGCAATACCGTAGCCTGATCGCGGATAGTGCGAATATCGAAGCGACAGCAAACTGGGCCAAGGCATTCACAGACAGCGGTGCTTCGCTGAGCGCAAACGGAACCTATGAGCGATCATCAAGCCGCAGCCTGTCGGGCCTCAACACAGTCATACTGACCGCGCCAAGCGGCGAAAGCGCGGTCCGGACGCTGGGCGCGGATAATCCATTGGTGCGGCGCAGCCAGTCGGATACTTTCTCCTCCGCAGCATCCTATTCGCGGCCTGTGGGTGATTTCCAGCTCACCGCAACTGCAGATGCGAGCTACGTGTCTTCAACGGCGAAGATCGACCGACGTGCGGATACGTCGGACCTTGTCGCTGCCGCGGCGGCTGGCACGCTTGCGATTGATGCCGCCCTGCCGGCGTTAGCCGATCCGGGTTTCGATATCGCAGATACCGACACCTATTCGGCGACGAGCAAGCTGACCTTGCGGGGCACGCCTGTCCTGCTGCCCGCAGGCGAATTGTCGACAACTTTCGATCTGGGTTACGACTGGGACCGGATTGAAAGCGAAGATTCGCGCGCCGGGTCAGCAATCCAGCTTACCCGCGGCAACGTCAATGGCGGGATCAACGTGGCTGTACCGGTCACCAGCGTTCGCGATGACGTGCTCGCCGCTGTCGGCAGCGTCACCTTGAACGGGCAGGCCGGGTTCAATCACTATTCCGATTTCGGCACGCTTTACCGGCTGACGGGGGGCGTCACCTGGGCACCTACGGACACGCTCGACCTGCAAGCGACATATGTCTGGCGCGAAGTGCCGCCTTCTTTGTCACAGCTGGGCAGTCCGCAAGTGGAGACGCTGAACGTGCCCACTTTCGACTTTGCAACCGGCGACACTTCGCTCGTCACTGTCACCAGCGGCGGCAATCAGAATCTGAAAGCAGAAACACAGTCTGACTGGAATTTCTCTGCCAACTGGGAACTGCCCTTTATCGATGGTGCACGGCTCAGGGCCGAATATGTCAACAATCGATCGAGCGACGTCTCTTCATCATTCCCGTATCTTACCCCTGACGTCGAAGCGGCGTTTCCGGACCGGGTTACGCGGGACAATACAGGCCAATTGATCGCGGTTGATCAGCGGCCCGTGGATTTCTTTGAAACACGGACAAAGCGGCTGACATTCGGGCTGACCTTGCGCGGTTCTATCGGGTCCGGTGATCGCGGTGGACGACCGGGCAGTGGCGGCCCGCCGCGCGCGAGTGCGCGGGATGGGGCGGTGCGTCCGGACAGGGCGGCTGAAGGCCCCAGAGGGCCGGTCACCGACGAACAGCGCGAACGCTTCATGCAATTCCGCGAGCGGCTTTGTGCCGATGATGGCGATGAATTCCTGAAGCGCGTCGCCCAGGCTCTAGCGGCGGGTGAGGCACCGGCGGATATCCCCGGTTTCGATCCTGAACGATTGCGCCAGATGATCGACCGGTTCCGCAGCGAAGACGGAAGCATTGACGAAGAACGGCTGGCTGCCTTCCGCACACGCATCTGCGACAGCGACGCCTTCCCGCGCGCGGACGCAACCGGGGATCGTAACGGACAGGAGCGCGCCCAAGGCCAGCAACGGAGTCCGCGGGGCGGTATGCCGCGCGGACTGCCGGGCCGGCCGCAAGGTACGCGGTATTTCCTCAATCTGTCGCACAGTATCGAACTGGAGCGTGAAATCCTGATTGCCGAGAACGGCCCGCTGCTGGACCTTCTGGACGGAGACAGCCTGACGTCTTCCGGCAACCCGCGCCATTCGGCTCAGCTTGAGGGTGGAATTTTTTCCAACGGATACGGAATGCGGCTTTCGGCGCGCTATACCGGATCGTCCCGCATCGATGGGACGGACGGTGCCAGCAGCACAAATCTGTTCCTGGATGATCTGGCGACGCTCGATCTGCGTCTGTTTGCAGACCTCGGCACCGTTTTCAAACAGGATGAAGGCCTGCTGAAGGGGATGCGCGCAAGCTTCCGGATCGACAATGTATTCGATGGCCGGCAGCGGGTGACAGACAGCAATGGCCAGACACCTATCGGTTTCCAGCCATTACTGATCGATCCGGTCGGCCGCTACGTCGGCATCGACCTTCGCAAACTGTTCTAGTGCAGGCGCGTTCTGGGGAATAGCAGACTGGCAAGTCCAGATGGTGCGAAAGGTTTCCATTCGCCTTCACGCTGGGCAAGCCTGTCCGCGATGGCCAGCATCACTGTCGGGTTCACGCCAAGGCCGCAGTGGCTGGCGTGAACTTCGATGTTTTCCGTCTGACCGGGTAATCCTTCGCCGGGTTGCTGGACGGAACCGCGCCAGTGAACCACACCGTCGGTCTTGGTCAGGATCGAAGTGGTCGGGACGGGCGGGGCAGCATCCAGCCCGGTGAAACGACCTGCCTTGATCGGCTCAGGTTCCTTGCCATTGAGATATTCGAACAACAGGCGCGCGCTGGTGTGATCACGGTCGTCGCTGATCGGGCTGCCAAGCGAAATGACGCAGCGGACTTTCTCTGGCAACATTTTCGCGAGTTCGCGGGCGAATACACCGCCAAGGCTCCAGCCAACGATGGAGATTTTCCCGTCGGTATCCCCGTGCAATTGCTCAACACATGCGGCCATGGCTTCGACGCGGTCGTTATCGACTTTCACGTTGCGGCCCAGCTGCCAGCCTGCAGTCTGGTATCCCAGGCTGTCGAGCAGCGACCGCATCGGCCGGGTTGAACTGTCGGTCGCCATGAAGCCGGGTAGTACCAGCACGCCGTGACCGTCACCTTTCGGCAAAGTGCTCATTGCCGGCCGCAAGGCCAGGAAGCTGGCAAATTCTGCCATTGCCCGGCCCGGTTCCGCCAGCGTGAGCAAACGGTGCGGAGGACGCGCGGGCTTTGCTGCCGCTTCGATGGTCAGTGCTGTCATTTGGTTGATTTTCCTTTGGTTGCGACCTTGCGCGCTCTTTGCGGCGCCTTGCTTGCCGTGGAATTCTTCGCCGCTGTCTTTTTAGCAGCGGCCTTTTTCGGTGCGGCCTTGGTGGCAGCGGTTTTCTTCGCCGGTGCCTTTCGGGCAGCAGATTGTTTCTTAGCAGCTGGTTTTTTGACCGGCCCTTTGCGCGGCGCAGCCTTTTTTGCTTCAGCAGGTGTCTCGTTACGCTTGGCGAGGTCCCTTAGTTCCTCGAAGCTTTCTTCGATGCACTGTGCATAGAAATCGGGATCAGGCATTAGGCTGCGACAAGCGGTGAAGGCGATTGTCGCCTCGTCAACGTAACTTTGCACGACATGGCCGAGGCCAAGCCCGTCGGTCAGGCACAAAAGGCCCATCTGGCTTTCCAGCCGCGCCCCGCTCGAATAAATCGAAACGGGCGGGCCGGGCACATTCGTCACAACCGTCGAATACGGCGCGCTGACGCGGTTCGCGAGGCCGAGCCGTGTGTACAGCTGCGCCCCCAAAGCCATGAACAGTGCCGGGCTGACCTTGCTCATTTCAGTCATGTTGCGCGCGCCCATCGCCTCGGTCATCGCCTTGCTGTTGGTCGTCTTGTCATGCACGAAAGCAAGCCGTTCAGCGGGATCTTCGATATGGGTACCCAGCGGTGCGATCATGGCCGCGACCTGATTGCCCATATCCCCCTTTTCATCCTTGGACCGGACTGAAATCGGTGCCATCGCCGTGAGCGTGCGCCCGGGTAAATCGTCCTTGCTGAGCAAGTATTTGCGCATTGCCCCGCCGACAATCGCGAGGAACACATCGTTGACCTTGCAGCCCGGCGCCAAAGCGCGGATTGCCTTTATGTCGGCCAGTGGCACGCTTCGGCCTTCGACCACCCGGTTGGGGGAAATGACGCGATTGAACCGGCATCGCGGCGCAACCATGTCTGCGCCGACCTTGAAATCCTTGACCGCCAGACCCTTGATCGCGTTCGCAATTCCCGGCGCAGCCTTTGCCGCGACTTCGAGCTGCTTCATCGGGTTGGCAAGCGCGCTGACATATGACCGGCCCAGCAGCTCGACTGCGCTGGGTATTTTTTCCGCCTGCCAGGTATCGGGTGTTTCCGGCGGCGGTGCATCGGGTTCCAGCGTGTGCATCGCTTCCAGCAGATCGACGCCGCTCATTCCGTCGATGGCCGCATGGTGCACCTTCGTGACCATGGCGTAACTGCCCTTGGTGACACCTTCGATATTGTCGAGCCCTTCGACGATTGTGAATTCCCACGGCGGCCGCGTCAGGTCGAGCGGGCGGGCAAAGATGCGCGCGGCCTGAATGCACAGCTGGCGCCAGTCACCAGGTTTGGGCAGGGCAACATGGCGGACATGGTATTCGAGATCGAAATCCGGGTCTTCGATCCAATAAGGATAATCCAGATCGAAAGGCACCTTGACCATCCGCTGGCGGATAGTGCGAGACAGCTGCATCCGGCTCTCGAAGAAATTCAGAATGTCCTTGAAGCGGACAAATCCGCCAGGCGCGGTCTCAGGGTTGTAGATCAGCAGCGATCCGATGTGCATCGGGGAATTGCGCGTTTCCAACGCAACGAACGACGCATCCATACCCTGTAACTGGCGCAATAGTCGGCACTCCTCCTGTTTCGCTCCGTTCTTCGCCGGATGCGTAACACAGGCGTAACATGGTAAAACGCCGCGTCAATGGCCGGGAAATGCGGTATCCGCCGCTTCGGCTGGGGCTCAAAGCGTTCTGCTGGTTCCGCGTCCGATGCGCGTCCATGCCATTAGGCTGTGCGAAACTCGCCGGAATTCTTCCATTCGTTGCGCTGTCCCCTATGTAACAAGCATGGCCAAGACCCCCGCCGGAACCCCGCATGACCCGAGAGGTGCAGAACGCTTCAATGAAGAGCGCGCTGCCTATACGGTTGCTTCGGCCAAGCCCGATCTGGAGGCGGGGCTGAAGGCGATCCGCGATACGGTGAAAACCCTGAAGCCTGTTCCCGGCGTTTACCGGATGCTCGATACGCGCGGCGATGTCCTGTATGTCGGGAAAGCGCGCGCGCTGAAGAACCGCGTTGCGAACTATACCCAGGCGAACAATCTGACGCAGCGGCTCTTGCGGATGGTCAGCCAGACGCGCCGGATGGAAATTGTCACCACCAACAGCGAAGCGGAAGCATTGCTGCTGGAGGCGCAGTTTATCAAGCGCTTCCGCCCACCGTTCAACGTCCTTTTGCGCGATGACAAGAGTTTCCCGTTCATCCTGCTGCGGACTGACCACGGTTTCCCGCGGATTATGAAACACCGCGGGGCAAGGCGCGCAAAGGGCAATTATTACGGCCCCTTCGCCAGCGCCGGCAGTGTCAACACGACAATTAACGCGCTGCAGAAACTGTTCCTTCTAAGGTCTTGTACAGACAGCTTTTTCAGCCGCCGTGAACGGCCCTGCCTGCTGTATCAAATCAAGCGTTGCAGCGCGCCATGTGTGGGGCGGATCGACGAAGATGGTTATGCGGGCCTGGTGAAGCAGGCGCAGGATTTCCTCGGCGGAAAATCATCCGCCGTGCAGCAGGATCTTGAGCGTCAGATGGCCAAGGCGGCTCAGGATCTCGACTTCGAAACGGCAGCGATCCTGCGCGACCGTTTGCGCGCCGCGACCTTCATTCAGGGCAGTCAGGCGATCAATGCCAGCGGTGTCGGCGATGCCGATGTCTTCGCGCTGGCGAGCAAGGGCGGCCAGATCGCAGTGCAGGCGTTCTTCATCCGAGGGGGGCAAAACTGGGGCCACCGCGCATTCTTTCCGACCCACACCAAAGATGTCGAAGATGACGAAATCCTCGCTGACGTGCTGGCACAGTTTTACGAAGAGGTGCCGCCGCCGCGCACCATTTTGGTGGACCGCGAACTGCCCGAACAGCCGCTGATCGAGGAAGCCTTTGCCGCCAGCGCAGAACACCGCGTGGAAATCTCGATCCCGCAGCGCGGCGACCGGCGCAAATTGATGCAGCAGGCCCAGCGCAATGCGGTTGAGGCATTGGACCGCCGGCTTGCGGAAAGCGGGACCAAGGCGAAGACGCTGCGTGAAATGGCCGAATTTCTGGAGCTGCCCGATGTGCCGCAGCGCATCGAAATTTATGACAACTCCCACATTCAAGGGACCAAGGCGGTTGGGGGAATGGTGGTTGCCGGGCCGGAAGGCTATCTGAAAAACCAGTACCGAAAGTTCAACATCAAGACCGCGCAGGGCAATGACGATTTCGGAATGATGCGCGAAGTCATGCACCGCCGGTTCAGTCGCGCGATGAAGGAAGACCCGGACCGCGAGACGAGCGGGGAGAAAACCGTCTGGCCCGATCTGGTCCTGATTGACGGCGGCAAGGGACAGATGAGCGCGGTGCGCGATACGCTGGAAGAACTGGGTATCGAGGACGTGCCGCTAATCGCCATCGCCAAGGGGCCGCATCACGGCCGCGAGGGTCGCGAAGTGTTCCACTTTCCCGATGGTCGAGAGAAGACGCTGCCGGTCAACTCGCCGGTGCTGTTCTACCTCCAGACCTTGCGTGACGAAGTACACCGCTTTGCAATCGGCGCGCACCGCGCGAAGCGCAGCCGCGCGATCACCGCATCGCCGCTGGACGAGATACCAGGCATCGGCCCAACCAGAAAGCGGGCCTTGCTGCTGCATTTCGGGACCGCAGGCAAGGTCAGGGCGGCATCGCTGAAGGATCTGCAAAGAGCGCCCGGGGTCAGCGCAGCGGTGGCCCAGACGATCTACGATTTCTACCACGCCGCCGGATGAGGCAGGCAGCGATGGCAGCTGGCCAGAGCGGGTAGTCAGGCAGGGCCAGTCCGCCTTCCGTATATTGCCGTATATATTTGATTCAGATCAATGCGCAGGTGTGTGCAAGTGCCCATGATGAAAGCATAAGGAGTGATCGTTTCTGCGAGATGCGCAGCGCTCCTGAAAACTAGGAGACACGCCATGCGATCGATACTTGTTCATGTCTACAATGACCCGGGATTGGAAGCGCGCCTGCAAATTGCGCTTGATCTGGCGCGTTCGTTCGATGCGCACGTTACTTTCTTGCAAGCGGTCACGCACCAGGTGCTGATCCCCGGTGATTATACCGGCACGCTGACGGCGCAGATGATGCCAGTAGTGCAGGAACAGGCCGACGAGCTGCGCCGCGCGGTTGAAAAACGTCTGGCTGACGAGGATGTCCGCTGGGACTGGGTGCAGGAAGTCGGCATGCCAGACAGTCGGCTGATGAGCCATGCGGGCCTGAACGATCTTGTGCTGGTCGGCTCGGTCGCACCAATGGGTTCTGAAACGCAGCCATCGCGTCTTGCCGGGGCCTTGGCGATCCATGGCCGCACTCCCGTCATGGTCACGCCCAAGGATGCCAAGGGGTTCGATGCCACAAAACCGGCGGTCGTTGCGTGGAATGGCTCGCCGCAAGCTGCGCATGCCCTGCGCGCTTCGCTGGAGATGCTGCGCAAGGCAGACAGCGTGACGCTGGTCACCGTGACCGGCGAAGAAGATGCGAAGAAATACGATCTGCCGCCCTCTGAAGGTGCGGAATATCTCTCGCGCCACGGTATTTCATGCGAGATTGTCGAGGTTCCGGCGCTTGGCCGTCATCCTGCGGAAATCCTGCTGGAAGCTGCGACTGTCAGGGATGCAGGCTATATCGTGCTGGGCGCATACGGCCATGCGCGGATGTTCGAATTGGTGTTCGGCGGCGTTACGCGGCGCATTCTGAAGGATCCGAAGATCCCGCTGGTGCTGGCTCACTGACCGCGCGAAGATTGCTGGCAGTCGGCGCTTAACAGGCCGATTGCCAGCGTCACGCTTTGTCTTGGTCCTTGGACCGCCGGCGGCGCATCATGCCTTCCTGCGCCACACTTGCGACCAGTTCGCCAGCCCGGTTGAAAATCCGGCCACGGTTGAACCCTCTGCCGCTGCCGCTCCACGGACTGTCTGTCGCATAGAGCAGCCAGTCATCGGCGCGGGCAGGGCGGTGGAACCAAACCGCATGGTCAAGGCTGGCCCCGGTCAGTTCGCCCCGCATCCAGCTAAGTCCATGCGGCAAGGCGGCGGTGCCCAGCAACGTGTAATCGCTGGCATAGGCGATGACCGCGCGGTGCAGCGCGGGATCGTCCGGCAGCGGTCCAGCCGTTTTGAACCAGGTATGGGCGCAAGGTTCTTTTGGCTCGCTGTTCATCCAGTGCAGGCGATCTATCGTGCGCATTTCTATGGGCCGGGGGCGCAGCATCAGCTTGCGGGCGGCCTCGGGAATGTTCGGCTGCGCGTCGACATATTGGCGGCGCAGTTCCATGTCCGATTTCAGGTCTTCTGGCGGGGCGACATCGGGCATTGCGCAGTCCTGATGCTCCAGTCCGTCTTCCGCCGTCTGGAAGCTGGCGGTGAGGTTTAGGATCGGACGAAGATTGCCATCTTCCTCTGCCTGACTGGCCACGACCCTGCGATTTGCGAAGCTGCGGCCATCGAAATCGCGTTCGATCCGGTAATCGATTTCCGGCCCTTCTTTCCCGCCGCGCAGGAAATACGCGTGCAATGAGTGAGCGATCTTGTCATCCGGGACTGATCGCTGCGCGGCCATCAAAGCCTGCGCGATCACCTGTCCGCCAAAGACGCGGCCAACGCCGTCCTTTTGTGGCTGCCCGGTGAAGCTGTTTTCGTCGTTCTGTTCGACTGTCAGCAGGCTAACGAGCCCATCGACCAGTTCTTGCGAAGTCTTGTTGTCACTCATCCCGCTGCTTTGCTTTGCAGCTGCGGCAACGTCAACGCGCTTGACCGGTCAGACGCAGCTTTCTGAGCGCCCGGAATGTGTAGGCCTTGGCCTTGTTGGAGCCGGGCCAGCGCGATGTGCTGGCCGGTGCGAGACCCCTGTTACGCAATATTCGGTTCAAACCGCGCGCGTCCGCTTCTTCAAAGCTCCAGTCGCTGCGCCATGTGATCGACAGCGAGATTGAACTGTCTGGTCCATTGCGCACGAAATGCGGTGCCATGACCGGAACGAACAATGCCTCACCCGCTTTGATGGCAAGTTCGGTACCTTCGGCGGCGAAGTCATCGCGCCATTCGAGTTCCCGCGCGCCGCCCGAATGGTAGCTTTCATGGACGGTATCCGGTGCAAAGCGTGCATTCCCGGCTGGAAACTGGGTCATCACTTTCGACCCTTTCAGCTGCAGCAAGATGTTGTGTTCCGGGTCGAAATGATAGGGAGTGACGGCATTGGGCGAGGATATGAATACAAACCCTTGCGGGCGTAGCATGGCGCCCGTCTTCGTTTCGATTTCGGCTTGGATTTCAGCAAGGAGCGACATCAGAAGATCACGGTAGGCAGGCACTTGCTCGATATTCTTCAGGACAGCCCAGCTGTTGCTTGTGGCGATCTTGCGGATCGTGTCCTGAATCGACAGACCTGTTCCGCCGGGCTTGCCGTCGACGCCGATGGGAAGGTCGCCCCGGTTATACTCGGTAGAGCTTTCTGGCAGCGCCGCACCCAGTTCAGCCAGCGCATCCAGCGTGAGCAGTGAATGTTCAGTCAAATTGTGCGGCAGGGTATGCGGCGTCTCGGGGTAATTTCTTGCAAACAAGGCCCGCGCCGATGGGCCGAATACCGGCAGTTTGTCGCTAATCGACGGGTGCGGTGCGCAAGCCTGTCCGGAATCCGAAATTTCGCCGGACCGGGAAAAATCGTGACTGTGTTCCATCATTCGGTTCCCATAATTTCGCTGCCGCTTTCCGCCTTCAGCAATTGACGGAATGCGGCTTGTCTCAATTTTCCGCCGATCCCCACGCTAAGGCGGACCATCGACCGTTTTTCGCGCCAAATCCGTTCGATCATCGGGTGATCTGCGGCAGCGCAGCTATCTGTCCATTCGATCGACGGTTCTTGCAGAATGTCGAGGTTTTCCCGCTGCAGGAGAACGCCTGGCGAAAACCGCGAATAGCGTTCGTCGAAGGCGGTCTTGAAAGAGAACGCGCCGGGCGGGCAGAGAAAGTTGGCGAGCATCGCGATCGGCCTGTCATCGAGATACAGGGCCAGACGCTCAAGTTTACCTATTCCGGCTGCACCGTTCAGCATGTCCGCGAACAAGGCCGCCGTGCGCGGATCTGATGCCAGCGCTGATCCGGCTGCGCCTTTCCAGCCTGCTGCCTCCAGTTCCAGAAAGTCGTTGGCCCAATCTGCCAGGTCGTGCGCATCGCGGCGGCGTTCGAACCGCAGTTCGCCCAATTCGGACAGGCGATTGTACTGGCGTCGCAATTCCTTGCGTTTCTTGCCGCTCATGGATGCTGCGAAATATTCTTCCGCCGAAGCGGGCGATGCGAGCATAGCGCGTTCCCCGCGGTGGACAATTGCACAAGTCGCGCGGCGGGCGGTAACTATATCTGCAAGCGAGCGGAACAGCGCGCCATCCTCGGCAATGCCTTCAAGGTGGAAGAACAAGCTGTGTGACGGATGCGCATCGAGGTGGTCCAGCAATGCTGACCAGAATTCTCCCTCATGCCCGGCTGTGACCAAGGGAGCTCCGCAAAAGGCATTGTCGTGCATCCATCCGCGGAGATGCGGGATCGGATATCCGTAATAGCTGCCCGATCTTTGTAGGGGCAAAAGCCCGCATAGTTCGCCTGCTGCCCAGAACTGAAGGATTTCAAGCCGGCCGTCGGGGTCGAACGCCTTCATGGCAGGCGGCAGCCCCCATGATGAGTAGAATGGATTGGGTTCGCTGGAGATTGCTTCCAGCGCGGCCCACTGCGCGATCATATCTGGCCCGGTGCAGGCATTGAGAGACGAAACCGCAATCCCATCGGCGCACGGCGCCGGGGCCGCCGCGTGGGGCAGTGAGCCGTTTGCACCAATATCGGTTGGCTGCGTGGCCAAGCGTTAACCCTCATACAGTGCGGCATTGCGCGCCGCATGGGGGGCTTAGCGAAGCAATGCTGAAGAAGGTTTAACGTCTGATCTCCCGCCCCAAATGACAGAACCCCGCCCGGATCGCTCCGGACGGGGCTCTGGCTCAGCCTGGGCTGAAGTCTGGATCAGCCTGCGGCAAGTGCTGCGAGAAGCAGCAGAGCCACGATGTTGGTGATCTTGATCATCGGGTTCACGGCCGGACCGGCAGTATCCTTGTAAGGATCGCCAACGGTGTCACCGGTAACGGCAGCCTTGTGAGCTTCCGAACCTTTGCCGCCGTGGTTGCCGTCTTCGATATACTTCTTGGCGTTATCCCATGCGCCGCCGCCGGCGGTCATGGAAAGCGCCACGAAAATACCCGAGACGATCACACCCAGCAGCAACGCGCCAAGAGCGGCAAAACCGTTTGCCTGGCCCGCAACAGCGGTGATCACGAAATAGACCACGATCGGTGCGAGAACCGGCAGCATCGAAGGAATGATCATTTCCTTGATTGCAGCCTTCGTCACAAGATCGACTGTCCGTGCGTAGTTCGGACGGCTTGTGCCGGCCATGATGCCGGGGTCCTTGGCGAACTGGTCACGAACGTCGACAACCACGTCACCAGCGGCGCGGCCAACAGCGGTCATGCCCATCGCACCGAACAGGTACGGGAGCAGGGCGCCAAGCAGCAGGCCGACAATGACATACGGGTTTTCAAGACTGAAGCTGACCGCGAGATCCGGGAAGAACTCCTTGAGGTCAGCGGTATAAGCCGAGAAAAGAACCAGCGCGGCAAGTCCTGCCGAACCGATTGCGTAACCCTTGGTCACGGCCTTGGTGGTGTTGCCCACAGCGTCGAGTGCGTCGGTCTTCTCACGGACGCTTTCTTCCATCTCAGCCATTTCAGCGATGCCGCCAGCGTTATCGGTGACAGGACCATACGCATCAAGCGCCACGACCATCCCGGCGAGCGCCAGCATCGAAGTTGCCGCGAATGCGATGCCCATCAAACCAGCGAGCTGGTAAGTGACGACGATGCCGACAACGATCACGAGTGTTGGCAAGGCGGTGGATTCAAGGCTGATTGCCAGACCCTGGATTACGTTGGTGCCGTGGCCGGTTTCGGACGATTTCGCAATCGAGCGAACCGGACGGTATTCGGTCCCGGTGTAATATTCCGTGATCCAGATGATCAGGCCGGTAACAGCCAGACCCACCATCATCGACCAGAACAGGTCCATGCCGGTGAACGTTTGTTCGCCAACGGTGTATTCAGCGCCCATACCAATCGCGTAATCGGTGGCCCACCAGATCGCCGGAATCGACAGAACGGCAGTGGTGATGAAGCCCTTGTAGAGCGCGCCCATGATGTTGTTCGATTTGCCGAGGCGCACCATGTACGTCCCGATGATCGAAGTCACGATGCACACGCCGCCAACCAGCAGCGGAAGGCTCATCAATGCGAACAGATCGGCTGCAGCAAGGCTTGTCAGCAGCAGTGCTGTCAGAACCATCGTTGCACCAACGGTGACGACATAGGTTTCGAACAAGTCGGCGGCCATGCCAGCACAGTCGCCGACATTGTCGCCCACGTTATCGGCGATGGTTGCCGGGTTGCGTGGATCATCTTCCGGGATACCGGCTTCGACTTTACCGACCAGATCGGCGCCGACGTCGGCAGCTTTGGTGAAGATACCGCCGCCAAGACGGGCAAAGATTGAAATAAGCGATGCGCCGAAGGCCAGACCCACAAGTGCGTCGATGACTTCGCGTTTCTCAGCAAGGACGGTGAGGTCGAGCCCCATTTGCCCGGTCAGCAGCCAGAAGAAACCGGCGATCGCCAACAGTGCGAGGCCCGCCACGAGCATCCCGGTGACAGCGCCAGCGCGGAAAGCCACGGTCAGCCCTTCCTGAAGGCCTGTCTGGGCCGCTGCGGCCGTACGGACGTTGGCACGAACCGAGATGTTCATCCCGATAAAGCCAGCCACACCCGACAGGATCGCGCCGACGACAAAACCGGATGCCGAAATTGGGCCGAGAAACACGAATACGATGATTGCGACCACAACGCCGACCATGCCGATCGTCGTGTATTGGCGTTTCAGATAGGCTTGCGCGCCTTCCTGAACAGCGCCGGCAATTTCCTGCATTCTTTCATTGCCGGCTGCAGCGCCGAGCACCTGGCGGCTGGTAATGAAGCCGTAAACCACGGCCAGCAATCCCAGTCCGATTGCTATATAGACAATTTGCACATTAATCCCCTCACGCAGATGATTTGGCCCGCTTATACGGGTCCAAAAAGGTGGTTGGACTTTAGGGGCGGAGTTACGGCGCGCAACCCCAAAGCGGCAGAAATGCACGGCTCACCGCGTTTTCACGTGTTTAGTGCTGATAACCGAGCGTGTCGCCGGGATCTGGTTCGCTGCCGTTAATCAGCAAAGGGCTTCGGGCAGGGTCAAGAACCGAGCCGATACGGTGCGCTGCAACCGGAAGGGCAACCTCTTGATTTGCCGTGAAAAGCAGCTGGTAGTCATCGCCCCAGCGAAGCGCGTCGGATCGGCGTGGTTCGGGCGCAGCAATAGGAACCTGGCTGGTCTCGATGTTGATAGTCACGTTTGAAGCAGAAGCCATCCGGCTTGCATCCAGAAGCAGACCGTCCGACACATCCATCATCGCGGTTACGTGCGGCGCCAGGGCCTGACCGGCACCGAGCAAGGGCAGCGGGCGCCTGTAGGCCGCTGTTTCTTCTGCACTTAAAGATCCGCTCTTTGCGTTCCGCATGGCTTCGAAACCAACCATTGCCCCGCCGACAGGACCTGTGACGAAAATCGCGTCACCGGCCTTTGCGCCGCTACGGGATGGGACCGGCACGCTTGTCGCTGTGCCAATTGCGGTCATGCCAAAATTGCGCGGGCCATCGCCGGAAACGGTGTCTCCTCCAAGCAGCGGCACCTGATATTCATCGAGTACTTCTGCCAACCCGGCAAGGAAGCGATCATCCTGTTCGCCCAGCATATAGCCGAGCAATACGCCCACCGGCTGCGCGCCTTTGGCGGCAAGGTCGGACAAATTGGCCGCTGCCAGCTTCCATGCGACGTCGGCCATATCCTGTTGGGGCAAAAAATGGACGTTTTCGACCATCGCGTCATGTGTCAGGATCAGCGTTTCCCCGCCGATTTCCAGCACCGCCGTATCATCGGCGAGTCCGCGTGCGGCGGGATGCGTGGCGATGGCCCGCAATTGCTGGATGAAGGCGCTTTCGCTGGTCAGCGGACCGCCTTGGCAACCGCGTCGAGAACCCCGTTCACGAATTTCGCCTCGCGGTCGTCGAAGAAAGCTTTCGCGACATCGACATATTCGCTGATCACGGTCGCAACCGTGATGTCTGCGCGGGCCATCAATTCATATGCTCCGGCGCGCAGGATTTGGAGCATGGTTTTGTCCAGACGGGCGACAGTCCAGCCATCGGCCAGTTTTTCGGTCAGCTTCGCATCGATATCATCGCGGCGCGCGTCGACGCCCGCGACGATATCGTCGAACAGGTCGGTATCGGCATCGGCATACTGATCGTCTTCAATCTCGCGGCCAAGGCGGTGCTGGTGAAATTCGTCCAGCAATTTGGCCAGCCGGGTTTTTTCCATATGCTGCTGGTAAAGCGCCTGGACGGCGGCGAGCCGCGCAGCTGCGCGGGCCTGTGATCTGGATGTGCTCATTTCAAACGTTTCTCGATAGATTGTGCGTGCGCTGGCAGCCCTTCGGCTTCGGCCAGCGCGATGGCTGCCGGGCCAATAGCGTTTAGTGCAGCTTCGTCCAGTTCAATGAAGCTGGATCGTTTCATGAAGTCGAGCACGGAAAGTCCGCTGGCGAAGCGGGCGCGCCGCCCGGTCGGCAGAACATGGTTGGGCCCGGCCACGTAATCCCCCACCGCTTCCGGTGCAAAACGGCCGATGAACACGCTGCCTGCATGGCGGATGCCCTCGAACAGCGGCGCTGGATCGGCAACGGCCAGTTCGACGTGTTCGGCGGCCAGAGCATTGGCGAGCGCGATTGACTGGTCCAGGTCATCGACCACGATAACAACGCCGTGATTATCCCAACTGGCCTTTGCGGTCTTCTGCGTGGAAAGCATAGCGCATTGTACGTCAATCCGGTCTTCGACCTGACTGGCGAAGTTCGCATCGTCAGTGATCAGGATAGACTGCGCGACGGGGTCGTGCTCGGCTTGGCTGAGCAGGTCGGCGGCGATCCAGTCCGGATTGTTCTGCCCATCGGCAATCACCAGAATTTCACTTGGCCCGGCGACCATGTCGATGCCGACCACGCCGTATAGCTGGCGTTTTGCCTCGGCCACCCAGGCATTGCCGGGGCCGGTGATGACGTCGACGCGGGAAATCCGCTCTGTGCCGTAGGCGAGAGCGCCGACTGCTTGCGCGCCGCCGACGCGCCATATCTCATCTACGCCAGCAAGGTGCGCAGCGGCCAAAACCAGAGGATTGATTTGCCCGCGCGGCGTGGGTGTCACCACGGCAAGCCGTGCGACACCGGCCACCTTTGCGGGGATCGCATTCATCAGCAGGCTGGAGGGATAGGCTGCGCGTCCGCCCGGCACGTAAAGACCGGCGGCGTCGACCGGCAACCAGCGAGCGCCCAGCCTGACGCCTGCGTCGTCGGTGTAATCCCGGTCAGCAGGCAATTGTGCTTCGTGATATGTGCGGATGCGGTCCGCAGCCAGTTCGAGCGCCTGCCGCAGGCTTGGCTCCAGTGCGTGAAAAGCCGCTTCGCAGTCGGCTTTTGAAATAGACCAGTCGGCATCGCTGGACAGGTTGTGCTGATCGAAACGGGCGGTCAATTCGACCAGTGTTTCATCTCCGGACGCCCGGACCTTCGAAAGGATCGTCTTCACCTGATCGGCGACACCTTCGTCGCTTTCGCGGCGTGAATTTACTATCCTGCGGAATGCCTTCGCGAAGTCCGGCTGACTGATAGACAGGCGCTGCATCAGGCCGCTGCCTGTGCCGCGTTTGCGCGGAAGGCTTCGACCAGCGCGGCAACGCGCCCGTCCGTCTTAAGCGCTGCACGATTGACGATCAAACGCGCGGAAATGTCGATAATTTTGGATGTCTCGACAAGGCCGTTTTCCTTCAGCGTGCGCCCGGTGGATACAAGGTCGACGATACGGCCTGACAGGCCGAGGCTGGGGGCAAGCTCCATCGCGCCGTTCAGTTTGACGCATTCCGCCTGGATACCCTGCGCCTCGAAGTGGCGGCGCGTCAGGTTCGGGTATTTCGTGGCTACGCGGACGTGGCTCGCGCCGTCGATGCCTTCTGCACCCTCAACCGGCTCGGCCACTGACAAGTGGCATTTGCCAATCTCCAGATCGACCGGAGCGTAAAGATCCGAATAGTCGAATTCCTCGATCACGTCGGAACCGACAATTCCCAATTGTGCCGCGCCGTGTGCTACGAACGTTGCAACGTCGAATGCGCGCACGCGGATCAGCCGCATATCGTCGCGCGTCGTTGCAAAGCTGAGCGCACGATTGCTCTTGTCGTGAAAGCCATCCTCCGGAATTACTCCGGCATCGGCCATCACTGGCAGAGCTTCGTCAAGGATACGCCCCTTGGGCACGGCAAATGTAAGCTGCGCTGTCATAACGGGCGGCAAATAGGCAGAGCCGGGGCAAAGGGCAATGGAAAGGAAGCCAAATGGCTGCGAATGCGATCATGGACATCGGTAATGTGGCCGAAGCGATTGAATGGCAGGCTGTCCATGCGGAAGAAGCAGGCGCGCCCAATACGGCAAAAGTCGTCCGGGCGCTTCTTGCGATCCTCCAAGGCGATACGGCGGTGGGTCGCCGGATTGCGAATTGGGAAGGGCTGAGTGTGAAAGACGCCATGCCGCTGAGGATTACCGGCGGGTTGCACAATCTGCTTTTGACCGGCGAGGATCGGCGTCTGGAACCGGTTTACGCAGGGCTGGTCGCGGGACAGGATGCTGTCGATGCAATCGTGGTAGATCTGGTTGAGAAATTCGATGCGCGCCTGCTGCCATGGCTGGATGGGCCGCCGCAGACCAACGAAGCCGGACGGTCCTGGGCGTTTATGGCTGCGCTGAAATGGCTGTCGGAAAAGCTTGGGCCAAAATTCGAGATAAACGAGCTGGGCGCGAGCGCAGGCGTCAACACAATGATGGACCGCTATCATTTCAATCTTGGCGGCGTGACGGCCGGGCCGAGTGCGTCACCGATGAGGATTGAGCCGGATTGGGAAGGGCCGCCGCCTCCTGATTTTCCGGTGGAGATTGTGTCTATCCGTGGATGCGATCAAGCTCCGGTTGATCTGTCCGACCCGGATTCTGCGTTAAGGCTGAAGAGTTACGTCTGGCCCGAGGCGGCGCAGCGCATGGCACGGATCGAGGCGGCGATCGAGCTAGCAGGGAAATGCCCGCCCGATCTGGTCAAACAGGATGCCGGGGATTTCGTGGCCGAGATGCTTCAACGGGAACAGCCGTCGGGTGTCACGCGGGTCCTCAGCCATTCGATAGTCTGGCAATATATCCCGGAAGCGACGCAGCAGACAATCATGCACATTATGGAACAGGCCGGCGCGAAGGCCACTGCGGAACGCCCGCTTGCGTGGGTTGCTCTCGAAACCAACCGCGAAACTTTCCGGCATGAGCTTAGCGTACGTTACTGGCCTGACGGGGAGGATACGGCGACGCTGGGCTGCGGCCATCCGCATGGTGCCTGGGTTGAATGGGACGGCTGATCAGCCGCCTGTCCGGCCAAGAAAATCGTCGATAGCCGCGTTGACCTTTTCCGGTGCCTCCCACGGGACGAAATGTCCGCAATCGGGCACTTTTACCAATGTCAGGTCTTTGATCACCCGATCCAGACCATCCAGATTTTCCGGCGGCAGCGCCATGTCGTCGAGCGCCCATATGACAAGCGTCGGAATATCCAGATTGGGTAACATCGGCGGAGCAAACCCTTCGGGCACATCGAACGGGGCGTCCATTGGCGGTACGTCGATCTGGCTGGCGCGGTACCAGTTCAGCATCGCAATGCTCGTTTCCGGATCGGACCAGTCACGCAGCTGCGCCGCGCGTTCTTCCGGCTCCATTGCCGACGCACTTTCCCATTCGGCTTCGCGCCTGAGGAATTCGGCCAAGCCGTGTTCTAGGATAAAGGGATCATGACCAGCATCGCGAAAAGCGCGCATGTACTGGCTCGCCTGTCGCTGCACCTGGTTGGTGTATAACAGCTTCTGAAAGATCACCGGATGCGGCGCATTGGCGATAATCGCCCGTTCTACTCGTGCGCCCTGACCGCCGATTGCCACACCCCAGGCAATCGCGCCGCCCCAATCATGTCCAACCACCGTAAATTTATCGACGCCCAGAGCATCTGCGAGCAGGAACACATCCCCGATCAGCTTGTCAGGGGTATAGGCATCGATCCCGGCTGGACGCGACGAACCGCGATATCCGCGCTGATCGGGCGCGATGCAGCGATAACGGTCCGAAAGATGCGGAATCTGGTGCCGCCAGGTGCGGTGCGATTCCGGAAAACCATGCAGGAAAATCAGCGTTTCACCGCCGCGCGGCCCCTCATCGACCACATCCAGTTCGATGCCGTTGGCCAGCGTAACGCGTTTCTGGGTGAGAGCCATGTCAGCCATCCGCTTCCATTTTTTCCATATATCCGGCAGCGACCATCCCGGCGACCTGATCGAGCAATTGGTCAGGGGTGCGGCGCATCTCGCCCATCGCCTCTTCCATCCCGCGTGCCACGATGATTTCGCGCTGTCCGGCTTCGATCGCGTCGACCATAGTCTTGGCCGCTTCAGCGGGCGGGATACCGTTGTCGATTACATCATCGCTCTTACCGCGCTTTGATCCGTCTGCCGCCAGCGCATTGCGGGAGACATTGGTTGCGACAGAGCCGGGCGCAATCACGTGCACTTCCACGCCTTTTACGGACAATTCGGCCCTCAGCGCATCAGCATAACCGATGAGGCCGAATTTCGCGGCGCAATAGGCAGTGCGCATCGGCACGCCGACCTTGCCCGCGATAGAACTGATAAAGACCAGATTGCCGAATCCGCGCTCCGCCATATGCGGCAGTAGGGCCTGCGTCGCTGCAATCTGGGCCGTCAGATCGATTTCGATGATGTCGCGGTACACCTGCATGTCGGTTTTCAGCGCTTGGCTGCGCTGGGAAATACCCGCATTGGCGACAAAGACATCGACATTGCCCGTCCATGCGGTCGCCTTGGTGACGGCGTCGTGCATCGCGGCATCGTCACGCACGTCGAAGGGGAGGATCAGGCTATCCGTGCCGAGGTTCTCAGCCACTGCGGAAAGCCGGCTCTCGTCGCGTCCCGAGAGGATAATGCGGGCGCCGCGCGAGGCCCATTCTCTGGCCAGCGCCTCTCCGATTCCCGACGATGCGCCGGTGATCCAGATGGTCTTGTCTTTGAAGCTCATGGGTAACTCACTGTCTTTGGGGTGTCGGGGATGGGAATATATTCGTCTCTGTCACCGGGTACCTCTGCAAACCTGCCTTGGTCCCAGTCTTCCCTTGCCTGCTGGATTCGCTCGCGGCTGGAACTGACGAAGTTCCACCACACATGGCGCTTGCTGGCAAATGCTTCGCCGCCAAGATACATGACGCGCCCGCCTGATTTGGAGGCAAGAGTCATCGTTGTTCCGGGTTTGAGCACTGTCAGCTGATAAAGGCCCAAGGCTTGCCCATTGATCTCTGCCTCGCCACCGACCAGCATCAACGCGCGTTCGTCTGCGCTGTCATCGATCGGGATCGATCCTGACGTTGAAAGGGCAATCTCAGCGTAAATCGTTTCTGCGTGCGTGGTGGTTGCCGCCCGCTGACCCCACAGGTCACCCATGATGACGATCGCCTTGGCACCGCCTCCCTCGATCACCGGCAGGTCCGAAACAGCCTCGAAAGCGGGGTCGATCTCCTCACGGCCATCAGGCAGCGCGAGCCAGGTTTGCATTCCATAAAGCTGCGGCCCTGCGTCACGTTCGGCCTGCGGGCTGCGTTCTGAATGAACGATGCCGCTGCCCGCTGTCATCAGGTTCACCTGACCCGGTCGAATGGTCGAATAGCTGCCAATGGAATCGCGGTGATCGATTGCGCCCTGGAACAGCCATGTAACGGTGGAAAGATTGATGTGCGGATGCGGGCGAACATCCATTCCGGTTCCGATATCGAGCGAGCCGGGACCGAATTGGTCGACGAAGATGAACGGACCAACCATGGTGCGATCTCTGGAAGGTATCGCGCGGCGCACTTCGAACGCACCAAGGTCGTGCGTGGCCGGTGTGATGGTCTGTTCGACGATATTATTCATCAGGGGCACTGGCCTTGATCGCGAGCGCGTGTACCCGCTGCCCCGGTATATCACCCAACGCGCCAATGATCATGCGCTGCCGGTTCAGCCGTGACACGCCGGAAAAATGTTCACTCTCGATAACGATGGTGAAATGCGATTCCCCGCTGCCATCATCGCCGGAGTGGCCGGAATGTTTGGCGCTGTCGTTGATAATTTCCAGCTTTGACGGGGCGAACGCGCCCTTCAGCAAGGTTTCCATTTCTTGGGCAACGGTCATCAGGTCAAACTCCAGATTTGCAATTTCAGCAGGGCTCCCCATCCTAAAGCCCTATGCGCGGTGACAGGTTCCATGGTCGGTTTGAAGATGTAGGGCAAGAATGCCAGGCGCCCGGATGCAGGGAGGCGGGGGAATTCCGCGCCCCGGGATCGCGCGGAAACAGTTTTGATGGGCCGGGTGAATGGCGCTGGTTCTGCCTGGAGCACGTGCGCGAATTCAACTCCGGGTACGACTGGTTCGAAGGCATGAATGCCGAAGAAATTCTGGCAGCCCAGTCACCTGCCGCAGGCTGGGCGAGCGAGAGCAGGGCCTTTCGCCCCGATGCCGGGATCGACGGGATGCCGCGCTGGGCTGATTTCAGCGACCCGCTCGATGCGATTGGCGGACGGGCCGCAGATATCAGGGCGCGCGCCGCGGGAAACACGGCCGAATATGGGCGTTTCACCCCGCACGAGCGGGAGGCGCTGAATGTCATGGGGCTCAAAGTCGATATTGACCGGCAGAAGCTGCGCCGGCGGTATTCGGAACTTGTCCGGCGCTATCACCCGGACCGCAATGGCGGCGACCGAAGCCACGAGGCGCGTTTGGGGAAAGTCGTCGATGCGTACCAGTTGCTGAGGAAAAGCGCCGCTTTCGCCTGATTTAAGAGCCTGAAATATGTTCGGCCATCGCGATACTTTTGCTTGGCCCGGTCAGCCCTGCCGAAATGCCCAGCGCAGTGTTCGTCCGGCAGTGCGTGCGGCCAATTTTGCCGGGATCGCGGTGATCCCCGGGCTGCTCAGGCCGAGCATCGAGCGGGCATAGGCGGGCAGCATGTCGACTGCGGCGGTTCCGAGCATCTGCTGCACGCCGGGCGGTGTCCCCTCAGGCCGCTGTGTCAGGACCAGATCAGCGACCTGTCTGGCCTCTGCAGAAGGGCGAAGTTCGGTGCGAAATTCCCGCATCAAGGCGTCCGCTGCCCGCTTGCTTTCCGGGACAGGTTCTGCCCCTAGCTTTCTCGCTATCACGGCGAACTGGCGGAAATACTCGTCCTGATCGGCCAGGCTCATCCTAGGGCGGACATATTGCAGGTAGGCGTCGAGAAAGCTGGTTGCCTCTGCCACGTGAACCCATGCCAGCGTGCGGGGGTTTTGCGCTGAATAGGGCGTCCCGTCGGAAAGTGTACCCGCGACTGCGGCATGGATCCGGTTCACCCTGTCGATCACCTTTTCCGCTTCATCCTTGTGGCCAAAGGTCGTTACCGCAATGAATTTTGCGGTCCGCCGCAGCCGGCCATGCATGTCTTCACGAAAGTTCGAATGATCCAGCACCCCTTGCAGCGCGTGGGGGTGCAGCATCTGCAGCAGCAGGCTCCGAATACCGCCGATCATCATCGAGACAGCATCGGCATGAACCAGCCGGATCGGGGAATCCTTTGCGAACAACGCATCATCGGACGGCGGAACAGGCTTTTCACCTGAAGCGGTGTCGTTAAAAACCGCGCGCACACGGACCACCAATTTCGTGCGAATATAATCGGATGGAAGCGGCAGAGGCATCTTGGCGAATATAGGCTAATCTGCGGTCAAGGGAATGTTATTGTGTCAGCGCTTGCAGGGACCCTATCGCGCCGCTAGGCGTTGCGGCGATATGACAGACAAGACTTTCGACCCGACCTCCAAGACATCGCTGGCCGCGCCCGATACCACTGTTGATGTGCGCGACACATTCGGCATCGATATCGACTGGCAGGTTCCGGCCTTCAGCGAAGCGGATGAACGCGTTCCCGATTTCGACGCAAGCTATGTGTTCGATCCGGACACGACACTCGCGATCCTCGCCGGTTTTGCGCACAATCGCCGGGTGATGGTGCAGGGCTATCACGGCACGGGTAAGTCGACCCACATCGAACAGGTCGCAGCGCGCCTCAATTGGCCATGTATCCGCATTAACCTCGATGCGCATATCAGCCGTATCGATCTTGTCGGACGGGATGCCATTGTCCTGCGTGACGGATTGCAGGTCACTGAATTCCGCGAAGGTCTGCTGCCGTGGGCTCTCCAGCATCCGGTGGCACTCGTGTTCGACGAATACGACGCTGGCCGCCCCGACGTGATGTTCGTGATTCAGCGTGTCCTTGAAACAGAGGGCAAGCTGACGCTGCTCGACCAGAACCGCGTGATCCGCCCGGATCCGAATTTCCGCCTGTTCGCCACCGCCAACACGGTGGGACTGGGCGATACCAGCGGGCTTTATCATGGAACCCAGCAGATCAACCAGGGCCAGATGGACCGTTGGAACATCGTTGTCGGCCTGAATTATCTGCCCGCCGAGACCGAGTTGGACATCGTATCTGCGAAGAACCCGGACACCGACCGCAAGCAGATCGCCGACATGATCAAGGTTGCCGACCTAACCCGTCAGGGTTTTATGAATGGCGATATCTCCACCGTGATGAGCCCGCGTACGGTCATCACCTGGGCGCAGAACACGGCCATCTTCAAGGATGTCGGCTTCGCGTTCCGTCTCAGTTTCCTGAATAAATGTGACGAGGCAGAACGTATGTTGGTGGCTGAATATTATCAGCGCGTGTTCGGCACCGAACTGCCCGAGAGTGTTGTCTCGAAAGGCTGAAATTGCGTCTCGCATTCAGCGTATTAGTCTGCTAATACAGTTGTAATGGTTGCGCGCTTTCTGAGCTTTCTGAAAAATGGCCGGCGTGCGTCTCCGGAAACGGAGCCGCGCGGCAACGACTATTATTCCGTGCAGGAGCCCTACGGTAGCGCATGGGCAGATGATGACGACGATTTCGATCTGCACGAAGCGCCGCGTGCTACACCGCGCGCGACCAGGCCTGATTTCGATGCCTGGGACGAACGGCTGGATCAGATCGACGGTCAGGTCGTGGCGCCCGATCGAACGCGTCACCGGTGGTGGCAGCCGCGTTATTGGCGCCAGCGCCGCAAGCGCTGGTGGATCGCGCGTATTGTTGCAGCGCTTCTTCTATCATTTTTCCTGATCGTTGCGTGGCTGGCGGTCACTGCTCCGCTGTCGAAGTCGCTTGAACCGATCGCCCCGCCGCAGATCACCCTGCTGGCGGCGGATGGGACCCCGATCGCGCGCAATGGCGCGATCATGGGCGAACCGGTGGACCTGCAAAAACTGCCTGATCACGTGACCGAGGCATTTCTCGCAATTGAGGACCGGCGTTTCTTTGATCATTGGGGTGTTGATCCGCGCGGCTTGGGCCGGGCAGTATGGGCGCGCGTGTCGGGCGGACCGATGCAAGGCGGCAGCACCATCACACAGCAGTTGGCTAAATTCACGTTCCTTACGCCGGATCAGACATTGTCGCGCAAGGCTCGCGAAATGCTGATCGCGTTCTGGCTGGAGGCCTGGCTTACGAAGGAGGAGATCCTCGAACGCTACCTCTCCAACGCGTATTTCGGAGATAATGTCTACGGTCTTCGCGCCGCATCGCTGCACTATTTCTATCGCCATCCCGAGAACCTGAAACCGGAACAGGCAGCCATGCTGGCGGGCCTTGTGCAAGCCCCATCGCGCTTCGCACCGACACGCCATTACGACCGGGCCAAGAACCGCATGGTCATGGTCAAGAATGCCATGGTCGCGGCAGGCTATCTGACAGAGAACGAAGCCAGAGCGATGCCATTTCCCAAGGTCGACAGCCGGACCATCAGGGATTTGCCGACGGGCACATATTTCGCCGATTGGGCGCTACCCGAGGCGCGCGATCTGGCCGGCGGCGGATATTCCAGCCAGCAGGTTACGACCACGCTCGATTCGCGGCTGCAGAATATCGCGGGCAGGGTCGTCAAAAATGCCCGGCTGGGCGATGCGCAAATCGCGCTGGTGGCGATGCGGAAGAATGGTGAGGTCGTCGCCATGATCGGCGGCAAGGATTACAGCAAATCGACCTTCAACCGCGCTACTCAGGCAAAGCGGCAGCCCGGCTCGACCTTCAAATTGTTCGTCTGGCTGGCAGCGCTTGATGCGGGGATGGAACCCGATGACCTGATCGACAATTCTGCAATAGAAGCCGGCTCCTACAGGCCAAAAAATGCGGGTGAGCGATATTCGGCCAATATCACGCTGGAAGATGCTTTTGCCCGGTCGAGCAATGTCGCAGCAGTACGGTTGTTCAACCAGTTGGGCGATGAAGCGGTGCGCGAGAAAGCCCGTGAATACGGCATATCATCCCCGATGCCGGCTGGCGACCCAAGCGTGGCGCTGGGCACGTCGACAGTAACCTTGCTTGAACTCACCGCAGCGTATGCCGGAGTCGCGGCAAACAGTTATCCAATCGAACCGCACGCTTTCCCGCGCGAAGAGCAGGGATGGTTCGACTGGTTGTGGAACATGCCGGGCAGCATGTCCTCGTCCTCGCATGCCGACATGGAACAGATGCTTCGGACTGCGGTGAACCGGGGCACTGGCAGGGCTGCTGTCTTGAGCGTGCCCAATTTCGGCAAAACCGGGACCAGCCAGAACAACCGTGATGCGCTGTTCGTCGGCTATGCGGGCGATCTGGTGGTCGGCGTGTGGATCGGGAATGACGATAATTCGCCGCTCGCGGGGGTCAGTGGCGGCGGGCTTCCTGCGCGTATCTGGCGCGATTTCATGCGCCAGGCTATCGGTGCAACGGTTGTGGAGGCTGTGCCAACACCCACCAATCCCGAAGGCCCGGTCCAGCCGCTGGACGTGCCCAACCTCGAAGATATCCCTCTCGATGACAATGGATCGCGTCTGCGCATCGATGAAGGCGAGGGGGTGACCATTTCAACTCAGGTCGAAGGCGTGCCGCTGGAAATCCGGCTCGATGATAACGGGCTGGTGGTCAATCCGGGCAGGTCGGAAGACGATCGGGCACCGCGAAACTAGCGCTGAGTTATTCTCCTGCCATCAGGATATTCATGATGGCGGTGGCAATTGGCCTGTCGCGGTCATCCTGCCATGCTTCTACAGAGATATTGGCGTTTCGCCGGCCTAGCTTGGTGATCCGGCCCTTGGCATAGGTCGTGTGGCGCTTCCCCGCAGACAGAAACTGGACCGTGATGTTGATCGGTTTAAGCCGGTGGGTCCGGCCGCGCTGCTGCAATTCCTTGCGTAGCAGCGCATATCCTGCGGTTTCCAGCAGGCCGCTGGTCGCGCCGCCATGAAGATGTTCCGGGCGTCCCTCTACATCACCGGTAAACTCAAATGCGAGGACGGGGGCGCCGTCTTCTTCACCCTCGATCCGGATGCCGATGGATTTCGCATAGGGGGTTAGGTCTGTGCTTGCATCAGACATTGCGCGTCTCCCCACTGATCGACATGAACACCGCAGACATGGTTGCAACCGTATCTTCCGGATCGCCATCATGCGCGTAACCGCGAACGAAGGCCGCTGATTTGGTGAGGCGGTAGCATTCCACATGCGCAATCACTGCGCTGCGAGCACGGGCAGGGCGCTGATAATCCACCCTCAGGTCCATCGTTGCAATGCCTACGAATTTGCCGTTCGCAGTCCAGATCGAGAGGCCGGACGCCATGTCGAGCAGGCTGATGATCGGGCCCGATGCGAGAATTTCCTGGTCGGCTTCGCCCACCAGATCTTCGCGCCAAGGCAGCTCCAGTTCGACCCAGTCATCCCCGTGATCATGATATTCGAGACCCAGCGCAGAAGAGTGCCCATGGCGGAGCATGAATTGCGCGGCCTGGCTTGGATCGAATTTGTGGGGCTCGGACATGGTGACGCTGTTATCCTGTGGGCCGTTCAATTCAATGGTAGTTTTCGCAAAAGCGTGGGTGAACGATTAAAGGACGCCGCCGGCAAGCGCGTCGATTGCGCCCTGCAGGAAAACCGCCGCCGCGTGGCTGTCGATCCGTTCCGCACGTTTGCGGCGGCTCATATCCTGACCGATCATGTCGCGTTCTGCCGATGATGTGGACCAGCGTTCGTCCCACAAAAGCACCGGCAATTCGAACGCAGCCGACAGGTTCCGAGCGTAAGCGCGGCTGGCCTGTGCCCTTGGTCCCTCGCTGCCGTCCATGTTGCGGGGCAGGCCGATTACCATACCCCTGATCGTGCGTTCTTTGACAAGCTCGGCCAGGCGGTCACGGTCGCGTCCGAACTTGCCCCGTTCCAGCGTTTTTCCGGCGGTCGCGAATTGCCAGCCTGCATCGCAGGTTGCGAGGCCGATTGTCTTTGTTCCGAGGTCGAGCGCGAGCAACGCACCGCCATCGGGGAGCGCGTCACGAAACTCGTTTGCGATGTCGGTAATCAGCGGCCCGAACTCCAGCTGCCGACGCGGCTTACAACGTCGGACTGCAGGTTCTTCCAGAACAGCGGAATATCATAAACATGGTAATTGTTGCCCGGCAGCACCGCATTGCCCATTTCCGGTGGCGGGCCGATCAACAGCAGGCCGTTATCCGCGCAGCGAGCGGGAACATAGCTTTCGACAAGCTCGCCATTGGATAGATCATCCTGCGGCACCAGCGTGCCGGCATTGCTGCTGGCAGGTGCAGACCCGCCGACAGAGCCGGTCAGTGGGTTTGTGCAAAGAATTTCGCTTTCGCCGCGAAGCTGACCGTCGAAACCGGGCGAGGTAGCATATGCCTCCAGAACGGGACCGGGATCGGCCGGTTCTGCATAGCTGGACCAGCTCAATATACAGCCAGCCTGCTGGGCCGTGGCGCAGGCCGGCAGACCGAGAGCGGGCAGATCGTGCGCGATGGAAATGGGCCAGCCGGCGGCATAGACCGCCGCGATCCGGTCTGCCGCGGGCTTACCGGCGACTTCTTCGCGCAGCAGGCGGAGAAGGTGCAGAGAGCCTTGGCTGTGCCCGACCAGTACAACGGGCGTGTCAGCGTCGACCGTCGCCATGAAGAAATCATACGCCTGCTTCACATCCGAATACGCCGCTTCGATGGATTTTTGCGCATCCGCGCTGTCGGTCAGGAACGCGCCGAATGTTGCCTGCCGGTATCGCGGTGCCCAGATTTCGCTGGCGCGGTTGAACGGGCTGGCCATGCCGCGGACATACAGTTTCGCAATGCGCTGCGATTCTCCCTCTTCCAGCGGCGCATTCCAGTTGCTGCGGTCGAGGTAGCTTGTCGGATGTACGAAGAAAACCGCAAATTCCGGATCGGGCTTCGCTGTGCGGGGCAAGGCGCGTTCTTCCCCGCGCGTCGCCGGTTGCCAGCGAGCCGGATCGTCCAGGCCGATACCGGGCCGGGAAAACCACATCGCTGGATCCTGATAGGCGTTCTCTTCGAGCGGGGACTGTTCCACGAAGCCGCTGCTGGGCACCATGGCGAGCCGGGTCAGTTCTTTCGACCAGATATTCAGAACGAACCCGCCCGCGATCACCAACACAATGATGATGGCAATGGAATAAAGGAATTTACGCGCCATTTTTGGCAGGCTCCACTTTTTCGCGGTTGTCGTAACGCTGGGCACGCTGTTCCAGGGCAACCTTCAGCATGGCCAGCATCGGATCGGCCAGAAACAGGCCGATGATCCCAAACAGAATACCCATTATCAGCTGGGCTGCGAGAACGAGTGCAGGGGCAAGATCGACGGTCTTCTTGGCGATCATCGGGATAACTACATAGCCGTCGAATGTCTGAACAAGGAAATAGACGAATATGGTGTAGACGCCCATGTCCGTTCCGCCTGAAAAGCCGACCAGCACCATCAGCGACCCTGCGACCAGTGCGCCGAGATTTGGGATGAAGGCCAGCAGGCCCGTCAGAATGCCCAGCAACGCCGCCATTGGCACACCGTACCATGCCAGCAATATCCAGGTGAAAATCCCTTCGAAAATCATGCCCACCAGACGGCCCGCCATCAGGCGGCGCATGGTATAAGCCATCTTCGATGCAGTTTCGAAAAACTCTGCGCGGCGGTGGCGCGGCAGCATCCATGCGACGCCGCGTTCATACAGCTGCGGTTCCATCGCAAGATACACTCCGATGATGCTGATCAGCAGCAATGTGGTCAGCCCGCCCAGTATACCGCCAATGGCGCGAGTGACGGTGCCAACACCGCTGATCAGCTGCCCGGCCATGCCCTGCAGATCATCGACGGCCACTGCGAAACCCTGCGCGCGTAGCCAGCCAAACGCCACCGTCGCTTGCGCTTCGATAATTTCAGGAAGCTGCGCTGCCTCGCGCGAAATCTGCGACCCGGCATACCCGGCCAGCCAATAGAAAAATCCGCCGCCGATGAACAGGACGATTGCGACCAGCCATGTGCGGGGCAGGGGAACAACCCGGCCAAGCAGGCGCGCGCCGCCATCGATAATCGTCGCGGCAACCATCGCGCCGAAAATGACCAACAGCGATTGTGAGATGTAAACGGCGAGGATCACCAGGCCGATGACGCTGGTCCAGACAAATGCACGCTGCGCTTCGAACCTCAGTTCGGGGCTTGAGATGCGGGAAGGGCTGCCGCCAATCCCCTCGTCAAAGGCCTGCTCGTCTGGTTCCTGGCTCATTCGTTCTCCGGCGTTTCCGAGATTGCCGGACGCAGCGTGGTCCAGGAACGCCCGCTGCGCAAGGAAGACCACCAGCTGGCCGGGTTCCAGGTCGTGCTTCCATCCAGCGAGAAGGTCAGGAATTCTGCACGCCCGCCCACGTTTTCCATTGGAACCGGCCCGCCAAGACCAAGCTCGAACGTTGCTGCCCTGCTATCGGCCGAATGGTCGCGGTTGTCGCCCATCATGAAGATGTGCCCGGCGGGGATGGTGATCTCGTCAAAATTGTCGAGCGACTGGTTCATGTGGTCAATAATCAGGTAACTCGCGCCGTTGGGCAGCGTCTCGCGGTAGGTCGGCACTTCGTATACTTCGCGGCCATCATCCAAAGTGGTGCGGTATTGCTCAAAATAGGCCAGACATGGCCCGCCATCGCAGGTTTGCTGCGGATCGATAGGCAGCCTGATGGCCGGTTCGACGGCCTGGGGAACAGGGTTTCCGTTGAGGATGATCTGGCCGTTGACCACGGCGATCCTGTCTCCCGGCAGGCCGACAACGCGCTTGATGTAATCTTCATCGCGGACCGGCGGCACAGCGATCACGATATCGCCATATTCAGGCGTGCCGGGCCAAACGCGCCAATCACCGCGCGGCAGAACGTGGAACGATGCCGAAACCCACGACCAGCCGTACGGGTATTTGCTCACCACCAGACGGTCACCAACCATCAGATTGGGCAGCATCGAGGTGCTGGGAATGTAAAACGGTTTCGCGACCAGGCTGTGAAATGCCAGCACCGCGAGCAGCATCAGCGCCAGCCCGCGGATTTCCGCGATCCAGTTGATCTTTTCAGACGATTCGCCGTTTGCGCTGGTGGTCTGTTTTGTCACGTTTGCTGCCGAAACTCGTATCTTTACCGGAGGATGGGAATGGCTTCGATTATTACGAAGGCCTGCGCCCATGGATGATCATCGGTGAGGGTGAGATGAATAACTGCCTCATGGCCATCGGGCGTCAATTCCGCAAGCCGCTTTGCCGCGCCATTGGTGAGGGCGAGGGTGGGCGCGCCGGACCTGGCGTTCACCACGCCGATATCCTTCATGTAAACGCCGCGATAGAATCCAGTGCCGACCGCCTTGGAAAATGCCTCCTTGGCGGCAAACCGCTTGGCGTAGGTTCCGGCGCGAGTGAAGGGCCGCTTGGCAGCCTTGGCGCGCTCGATATCGGTAAAGCTGCGTTTCTCGAAGCGCTCTCCGTGGCGGTCGAGAACGCCCTGGATACGCTCAATATTGCACAGGTCTGATCCGAGGCCGATGATCACCGCTTGGCTTTCCTTTTGGTGCGTTCGACTATTTCTGGAATCCCACCTTCTTGTTTCTCGCGCAGAAAATCGTCCCGAAGCTTCTGCAATGTCTCGCCAAGCCAATTTTTGCCGAGCCACTTAGAGCGATCCGTCGCATATTCGGCGTCAGCGGCTAGGCCGATGCCCCAAATCGTGTCAATTGGACTCGCCTCCGCGAGAGATGTGCCAGCCGTGTCGAGCAGCATTTGAAGCAAGTCGCGATGGGTCGTGAATTTTGCCCGATTCCCTCGATAGACTACGTTGCGTGCTTCGGCTTCCCATGTACCTTGATCAAAATTCTTCACTTTTCGGCCCAGTGCTTTTTGAACGCCCGGTTCCTGAGCGTCCAAAATCCGAGCGCGCATTTCCGGATCGTTAAAGAGGCGCGCCTTCTCTGCCATCATGTACTGCTCGGCGGTGTTGTAATAATCGCCCTCTAGCGTGAAGGGGCTGTGATACCACTGCGAGAACGGTCCGCTCCAAAAGAAGGTGAAACGCTCGCCACTCACCGCGCTTCATCCATCAGTTCGCGCATTTTGCGCACGGCGGGCTCGAGGCCGGTGAACACAGCCTCACCGATCAGATAGTGGCCGATATTGAGTTCGGCGAGCTGCGGTATCGCGGCCACCGGCTGAACATTTTCGTATGTCAGTCCGTGGCCGGCGTGTGGCTCGATTCCATTCTTCGCTGCTAGGGCCGACATGTCGGATATACGCTTGAGTTCCGCAGCGACCAGCTCGCGGTCGTTGTCGAGGTGGGCGTGGGCGTATTCGCCGGTGTGGAACTCAACCACCGGAACGCCAAGCTGCAGGGCCGCGTCCAGTTGGCGTTCCTGCGCCTCGATAAACAGGCTCACCCGGATGCCCGCATCGCGAAGCCGCGAGACGATCGGTGCCAGGCGGTTGTGCTGGCCCGCAGCATCCAGACCGCCCTCGGTCGTACGTTCTTCGCGTTTCTCTGGCACGATGCAGGCCGCGTGCGGATTATGTCGCAGCGCGATTTCCAGCATTTCGTCAGTCGCCGCCATTTCCAGATTGAGCGGCAGATCGGTTGCGTCCTGAATGCGCTTCAGATCGTCGTCACGGATATGGCGGCGATCTTCCCGAAGGTGCGCGGTGATCCCGTCGCCGCCGACGGCCGCGACAATCTGTGCTGCGCGAACCGGATCGGGATGGTCACCGCCGCGCGCATTGCGGATGGTGGCGACGTGATCGATGTTCACACCGAGACGCAATCTGCCTGACACTTTACTTGCGGCTCCCCGGCTTGGTCACCGGCACGGCGGCCAGTTCGGCGGGGATCTCACCTTCCGCATAGGTGGGGAAGTTGATCTCGATCAACGCATGATAGGGAACGTCGAATTCGACATCGCCGACCGACCGGTTGACGATGGAGGCCAGCGCCAGCACTTCGCCGCCGGCATCTTCCACCGCTTTCATTGCCTCTTTCGATGAAAGACCGGTGGTGACCACGTCTTCGACCACGATCACCTTCTCGCCCGGCTTCAGGCCGAATCCCCGGCGAAATCCGAACGTGCCATCGGGGCGTTCGAGGAACATCGCTTCCTTGCCCAGTGCGCGGCCCATTTCGTGGCCGATAATGATGCCGCCCATCGCAGGCGAGACGACCGTGTCGATCTCAGCGCGCAGTTCGCGCGGCAGTTTGGCGGCAAGGGCGGCTGCGAGTCGGCTGGCCCGCATCGGGTCCATTAACACGCGCGCGCATTGAAGATAATGTGCGCTGTGACGACCGGAGGACAATTTGAAATGCCCTTCCAGCAGCGCTTCACTGGCGCGAAACTCGGACAAAACTTCTTCTTCAGTCATGGTGATTTACCGGTGATCCCATTGCTCATTGCCCCAAAGACAACATTGGTTGCGGATTTTTCTCCTAGAAGCGCTTGAGGCAGGGGGCAACCATGCGTATAGGCGCGGCTGAAAAGTCCCTGAACGGGATGGTTTGGGCTGCTTGCCGCAGTCCACAAATGAAAACGGAAAGCGTCAACGCATGAATTTCGGTGATCTGCCCAAAGGGGCAATGCGAACGATAACCACACTCTGGATGGCAGCAATGCTTGCGCTGGCACCTCAGGCTGCCGCAGCACAGGATGTGGCCGCAGCTGACACTGTCGAAGTGGCTGATGCCTCTGCCGATGTTGCTGCGACGACCGAAGCTGCCGACGCCGGTGCTGGCTACACGCCGCTCGGCCCCGACATGATCAAGGGGCAGCCGGAGCCGGGTGCGATCGATTTCCAGCCGCAATACACCGACGATGGTGAGTTCGCATACAAGATGCACACCTATCTGCTGGTTCCGGTCATCACCGTGATCAGCCTGTTCGTCCTTGGTCTGTTGCTGTGGGTTGTGGTTCGCTATCGCCGTGCCAAGAACCCTGTACCTTCGAAAACGACGCACAACACGCTGATTGAAGTCGTGTGGACGCTGGTCCCGGTTCTGGTGCTGGTCGCCATTGCCATCCCGTCTATCACTCTGCTGGCGCGGCAGTATGAAACCCCGCCGGAAGACGCCGTCACCATCAAGGCAATCGGTTATCAGTGGTATTGGGGTTATGCATATCCCGACAATGGCGGTTTCGAAGTTATCTCGAACATGATGCCTGAAGAAGACGCGATTGCTGCTGGTCTTCCTGCGCAGCTGGCAGTCGATAACCGCATGGTTGTTCCGGCAAATACACCGCTGCGCATTCAGACAACCGGTGCAGATGTGATCCACTCATTCGCTGTCCCGTCGCTCTGGTTCAAGATCGACGCTGTGCCTGGCCGCCTCAACGAACGTCTTCTGACGATCAAGGAGCCGGGCATCTATTACGGTCAGTGTTCCGAGCTTTGCGGTGCGCGTCATGGTTACATGCCGATCGCTGTTGAAGCGCTCCCGCGCGATCAGTGGGAAGCCTGGGTGCTGTCGAAAGGCGGCACGATTGGCGAAGAAGCTGAAATTGCGGTAGAAGACGCGCAATCGGCTGAAGATGCTGCCGAAGCTGGCGATGCTGAAGGTGTTGCTGCAGCGAACGCCGCCGCAGCTGCTGAATAAGCCCGAACGAATTTCAAAGAAGGTCTAGAGAAAAGCCATGGCAACCACAGCCGAAAATTTCCCGGTCCACAGTGAAGATCACGGGCATGATGCAGATCACAAGCCCGGTTTCTTCGCGCGCTGGTTCATGTCAACCAACCACAAGGATATCGGTACGCTCTACCTGATCTTCGCGATCTTCGCGGGTATCATCGGTGGTGCCATTTCCGGTATCATGCGTGCCGAACTGGCAGAGCCTGGCATTCAGGTTCTTGGCGGTGTTGTCACCATGCTTGGCGGCGAAGCGGCCTTCGACCAGAACCTGCACATGTGGAACGTGCTGATCACTGCCCACGGCCTGATCATGGTCTTCTTCATGGTCATGCCGGCGATGATCGGCGGCTTCGGTAACTGGTTCGTTCCGATCATGATCGGTGCGCCTGACATGGCGTTCCCTCGCATGAACAACATCTCGTTCTGGCTCACCGTTGCCGGTTTCTGCAGCCTGCTTTTCTCCATGTTCGTGCCGGGCGGTACGGGTAATGGTGCGGGCACTGGCTGGACCGTCTATGCGCCGCTATCGACCAGCGGCTCTGCGGGGCCGGCAGTCGACTTTGCGATTTTCTCGCTCCACCTGGCGGGCGCAGGTTCGATCCTTGGTGCGACCAACTTCATCACCACCATCTTCAATATGCGCGCGCCGGGCATGACCCTGCATAAAATGCCGCTGTTCGTTTGGTCGGTGCTGGTCACTGCATTCCTGCTGCTGCTCGCGCTTCCCGTGCTTGCTGCTGCGATCACCATGCTGCTGACCGACCGTAATTTCGGAACCACCTTCTTCGATCCGGCTGGCGGCGGCGATCCCGTTCTCTACCAGCACCTGTTCTGGTTCTTCGGTCACCCTGAAGTTTACATCATGATCCTGCCGGGCTTCGGCATGGTCAGCCAGATCGTGGCCACCTTCAGCCGCAAGCCGGTGTTCGGCTATCTCGGCATGGCCTATGCCATGGTCGCAATCGGTGTCGTCGGCTTCATCGTGTGGGCTCACCACATGTACACCGTCGGTCTCGACGTGAACACGAAGATGTACTTCACCGCAGCGACGATGGTTATCGCGGTTCCGACCGGCGTGAAAATCTTCAGCTGGATCGCAACCATGTGGGGCGGTTCGCTTGAATTCAAATCGCCGATGGTCTGGTCGCTGGGCTTCATCTTCCTGTTCACCGTTGGCGGTGTGACCGGTGTGGTCCTCGCAAACGGCGGCGTTGATGACGCACTTCATGACACGTATTACGTTGTGGCTCACTTCCACTACGTGCTGTCGATGGGTGCGGTGTTCTCGCTCTTCGCGGGCTTCTACTACTGGTTCCCGAAAATGAGCGGCAAGATGCACAGCGAGTTTCTCTCGCACCTGCACTTCTGGACGTTCTTCATCGGCGTGAACGTAATCTTCTTCCCGCAGCACTTCCTGGGTATCCAGGGTATGCCGCGCCGTTATCCGGATTACACGGAAGCTTACGCCTACTGGAACGAGGTTTCCTCGATCGGCTACATCATCATGGCCGGTTCGATGGTGATCTTCTTCGTCAACCTTGCCTATGCATTCCTTGCAGGCCGCAAGGCGGGCGACAATCCATGGGGCGAAGGTGCAACGACGCTGGAATGGACACTGTCCTCACCGCCGCCGTTCCACCAGTTCGAAACTCTTCCGGTTATCGAGGATCACCACGATTACCACGATCACCGTCCGGCAACGGCATAAGCCAGTCGGAGCTTCCCCGAAGGAAGCGTGAATTTGAAAACGGGGAGGGGCGCGTCGGATACGGCGCGCCCCCCTTTATAGGAGCAAGCCGAGCAGGCAGCTTGAACATTTGATGCAACAGGCGAACCCAACATCCACACAGGCGCTGCCCGCCGACTGGCGCGATTTTTTCGCGCTGACGAAGCCGCGCGTGATGACTTTGGTGATTTTCACCGGTCTGTGCGGACTGCTGGCTGCGCCAGGATCCATCCATCCCGTCATCGGGTTTACCGCAATTTTCTGCATTGCCATCGGCGCTGGCGGTGCTGCTGCATTGAACCAGTGGTGGGAAGCGGATCTCGACGCGGGAATGAAGCGCACATCTGCCCGGCCGCTTCCGGCAGGCCGGATGCAACGCACCGATGCGCGCGATTTCGGCATCTTGCTTTCGGCTGCTTCGGTCGGGGTGATGGGGCTGGCCGTTGGCTGGCTGGCGGCGGGCATACTAGCCGTATCGATCGTCTATTACGCGGTTGTCTACACCATCTGGCTGAAGCCGCGGACCCCGCAGAACATCGTCATAGGCGGCGGAGCCGGCGCATTTCCACCCATGATTGGCTGGATCGCGGTAACAGGCGACATCACACTGATGCCGGTGCTGCTATTCGCAATCATCTTCATGTGGACCCCGCCGCATTTCTGGGCGCTCGCGCTGTTCGTGCAGAGCGATTACGCCAAGGTCGGCATTCCCATGATGCCGGTTGTCAAAGGGGAGGCTTCGACCCGCAAGCAGATTTTCGTTTACAGCGTTCTGTTGGTTCCCCTCGCAGCCACCCCGTGGTTTATCGGCGGCACGACCGCTGTTTATGGTATAACTGCGCTGGCCTTGTCGCTCATGTTCTTGGCGCTCGCCGTCCCGGTCAGCTTTCGCCGTTCTGTTGAGGGCGACACGATGAAACCGGAAAAGCGCCTGTTTGCCTTCAGTATCATCTATCTTTTCGCCCTGTTCACCGCGCTGGTGGCGGACAGGCTAGCATTTTATCAGGGATTCATCGCATGACACCCGAAGAACAGGAAGAAATCACCAAGCGCCGCAAAGGCCGCAACATCGCAGTTGGTGCTGTGCTGCTGTTTTTCGTGGTTCTGTTTTACGCCATTACAATTGTGAGAATGGGAGACTGACGATGTCGACTGTCGCGCTCGAACAGAAGAACCTGAAGGTCGCGATCTATGCTTTTGCCGGCGCGCTCGCGATGCTCGGACTGGGATATGCCGCGGTACCGCTATATGATTTGTTCTGCCGCGTAACTGGTTTTGGCGGGACTACGCAGCAAGCGACAGAGGCTGATGCCGACATTGCCGCGCGATTGGCGCAAAGTGCGGGCGCGCGCGAAATTTCGATCCGGTTCGATGCGACGACCGCTGCCGACATGCCGTGGACATTCAAACCGGCTCAGGTCACCGACAAGGTCCAGATCGGGCAGCGCGACCTTGCGTTCTACACTGCAAAAAACAACAGCAATGTGCCGATCACCGGTACCGCGACATTCAATGTCGAACCCGAACAGACCGGTGCCTATTTCAACAAAATCCAGTGTTTCTGTTTCACCGAGCAGACCCTGCAACCGGGCGAAGAAATCCGTATGCCGGTCCTGTATTATGTCGACCCGGCAATCCTGCAGGATGAAAATGCCAAGGACGTCGAACAGATCACTTTGAGTTACACATTCCACAAGGCGGCCCAGGGCGCGGCGGTTCAAGGCGAAAAAGCTGCCCAAAAACCTGAATCCTGAGGCTGGACCTGCGGCCCGCAGATGATTAAGGGCATCCCATCAATCTCGGCGCACCGTATGGCAAAGGCGCTCTGACAGGACGAGAATTTCCATGGCTGGTACGAAAAACCACGATTATCACATTCTGGCTCCCGACATCTGGCCCCTGATTGGCTCGGTTTCGGCACTGACTTTCACCACCGGCATGGTTTTCTACATGCACGAGATGGCTAACGCCTATCTGGTGCTCGGCCTTGGTATCGCAGGCCTCATCGCCACGTTCTTCAGCTGGTTCAGCAACATCGTTCGTGAAGCGCAAGGCGGCGATCATACGCCAGTTGTCCAGCTTCACATGCGTTACGGCATGATCCTGTTCATCGCGTCGGAAGTCATGTTCTTCGTCGGTTGGTTCTGGAGCTGGTTCGACTTCTCGCTGTTTCCGTTCCCGATCGAATATGTCGATGGAGCGGTAATTTCGCGCTTCGGCGAAGATGGCGCTGCGGCGATCGCACAGTGGCCGCCAAAGGGTCTCGAAGTTCTCAATGCCTTCGATCTCCCGCTGCTTAACACGCTGATCCTGCTCTGCTCGGGCACCACCGTAACCTGGGCGCACCACTCGCTGATCCACGGTGATCGCGATGGCCTCAAGAAAGGTCTGTGGGCGACCATCGCACTTGGCGCGTTGTTCACTGCAATTCAGGCATACGAATATTCGCACGCTCTGGGTGCTTTTGGCTTCGGTCAGAGCAACTACAGCTCGGCTTTCTACATGGCGACCGGCTTCCACGGTTTTCACGTTCTGATCGGCACGATCTTCCTGATCGTCTGCCTGGTCCGTACCTACAAGGGTCACTTTACCCCGCGTCAGCACTTCGGTTTCGAAGCTGCGGCATGGTACTGGCACTTCGTTGACGTCGTATGGCTGTTCCTGTTCATCGCCGTCTACGTCTGGGGTGGCTGGGGCGCCGAAATTCACTAATGTCTTCGGAAGTTCCGGAGAAAACGAAGGGGCAGCCGTCCATTGGACAGGCTGCCCTTTTCGGTTTGTGCCCGCAATGCGGTTCGAAAACGCTGTTTGAAGGCGTTGCTCAGTTCTCGCCGAAATGCAGTTCCTGCCAGCTTGATTTTACCCGCTTCAATGTCGGCGATGGTCCGGCAGGTTTCCTGACCCTGATAATTGGCGCAATTATCGTTGGCCTCGCCCTGTGGCTGGAAGTTTCCCTGGCGCCTCCATTTTGGGTTCACGCGATGATCTGGACGCCGATCACCTTTGCAGCAGTGATTCTTGGTCTGCGCGCTGCCAAGGCTGCGCTTCTCTACGCAGAATATGATCGGAACGCCGGCGAAGCGGGGCGCGGAGAATGAACTTGCGGTCCCTCCCGGTTTTGCCGAGCCTGATCGTGGCGGCTGCAGTTGCCGCCATGATTGCGCTGGGTTTCTGGCAATTGGGCAGGGCGGACGAGAAAGAAGCGCTGCTGGCCAGTTACCGCAATGTTCCGCAGGATGCCGCTCCGGTCGAATATCCTCTGACGGACGAGGGGATCGAGCAGAACCTCTACCGGGCAACGACAGTCCAGTGCGGAGAGGTGGTTTCAAAACGCGACATCGTCGGCACCAACAGTGTGGGGGTCAAAGGCTGGGCGCACCTCGCGACCTGCCGACTTGCCAGTGCAGGCGAAGGCGCTGACGAAGCAGAAATCGCCCTTGGTTGGTCGCGGACACCGCAAGGCCCCGATTGGGCGGGCGGCGAAGTAACCGGCATTCTGGCGCCCGGCGGCAAGATTGTTGCCGATCCGCCCCTTGCGGGACTTGGCCCGCTGGCAAAGCCCGATCCGGCCGACTTGCCGAACAATCACTTGTCCTACGCTGTGCAGTGGTTCCTGTTCGCGCTGACCGCGCTGGTTATCTTCATATTGGCAGTGCGCAAGAAGGCTGGCTAATACACGGTCCAGAGGCAAGCTATGGCCGGGTAAAGCGTGCCTCGCTTGCCCAGTCTGGCCGCTGCCGCTAACCGCGCAGAACGATGCAGTATATTTCGACACGAGGAAGCGCGCCGGCGCTCGATTTCGAAGGGGTAACCCTTGCAGGTCTGGCCAATGATGGCGGGCTGTATATCCCGGCTGAATGGCCACGCTTTTCTGAAAGCGAGATCGCTGCGATGGCGGGCCTGCCTTACGCCGAGCTTGCTGCGCGCATTATGACACCGTTCATTGGAGACAGCCTGTCGCAGGACAAGCTGCGCGAGTTATGCGCCGCGGCCTATGGCCGTTTTTCCCACGCCGCTGTGACCCCTCTCAAGCAGTTCGACGAACAGCAATGGTTGCTTGAACTGTTCCACGGCCCGACGCTGGCCTTCAAGGATGTCGCCCTGCAGATGCTGGGGCTGCTGTTCGAGACTTTCCTGTCGCGCAGCAATGATCACCTGACGATTGTCGGCGCGACCAGCGGTGATACCGGCTCTGCCGCGATTGACGCGGTTGCCGGGCGTGAGCGGATCGACATTTTCATGCTGCATCCCAGTTGGCGGGTCAGCGACGTGCAGCGCCGCCAGATGACCACGGTGCTCGCGCCCAATGTTCACAACATTGCCATCGATGGCAGCTTCGACGATGCGCAGGCCATGGTGAAGCGGATGTTCGGCGACAGCGAAATGAACGGCCGTTTCCGCATCACCGCAGTCAATTCGATCAACTGGGCCCGGTTGATGGCGCAGGTGGTATATTACTTTGCCGCCGCCCTGCAATTGGGTGCGCCGCAGCGCAAGGTCGCTTTCTCCGTCCCGACCGGCAATTTTGGCGATGTTTTCGCGGGCTATGTCGCGGCGAAGATGGGCCTGCCGATCGAACGTTTGATTGTGGCGACCAATGTGAACGACATTCTCCACCGCGCGCTGTCGGATGGTGACTATTCCGCTGGCAGCGTAACCCCAACCGCCGCACCGTCGATGGATATTCAAGTCAGTTCGAACTTTGAACGGCTGCTTTTCGATTGCGGCGGCCGCGACGGAACCGCGTTGGGCGAACAGATGCGCGCGTTTGAGCAAAGCAAGGCCATGCAGCTCACCAATTCGCAGCGTGAGGGAGCCTCCGGCCTGTTTACAAGTACCCGCGCAGGGGCAGATGACATGGCATCGGCAATGCGCTGGGCCAGCGACCATTGCGGCGAGATCATCGATCCGCACACCGCCATTGGCCTTTATGCTGCGCGCAGCACCGAACTGGCCAAGAATATCCCGGTAGTCACGCTTGCAACAGCGCATCCGGCGAAGTTCAGCGATGCTGTGGAACGCGCAACGGGAATGCGGCCTGCCTTGCCATCCCGCGTTGGCGACCTGTTCGCGCGCGAGGAGCGGTTTGACGAGCTGCCCGGCGATTATGATGCCGTTGCCGATTATGTGGCGCAGCGTGCGACCGAGTCCCGCTGATGGCCCAGCTGATTGAGCAGCCAAGCCTCCTCACCGGCGAATCGTGGGACGATTACGGTCTGGTCGATAGCGGTCACGGCCGCAAGATCGAGCGATACGGTCCATATCGCTTCATCCGCCCGGAACCGCAGGCAATGTGGCAACCGCGCTTCGAAGACTGGGATGCGCATGGCGAATTCATCCCGGGATCGGACGAAGATGGCGGCGGACGCTGGCATTACAGCAAACAGGTTCCAGAGGCTGGGTGGCCGATGATATGGCGCGATGTGTCCTTCACCGCGCAGTGCACCCCGTTTCGCCATCTGGGTTTCTTCCCCGACATGGCGCCTGTGTGGGACTGGATGCGCGGGCAGCTAGATGGGAAACCCGATGCCGAAACGCTCAACCTGTTCGGATATACCGGGGTTGGTTCGCTGGCCTTGTCGCAGTGCGGCAAGGTGACACACGTCGATGCGTCGAAGAAATCGGTCGCTCAGGCACGTGAGAATGCTGAGCTTGCCGGAATGGCTGACAGGCCGGTTCGCTGGCTGGTTGATGATGCAGCAAAGTTCACCGCGCGCGAGGTAAGGCGCGAACGCAGGTATGACGGGATCATCCTCGATCCGCCCAAGTTCGGGCGGGGGCCGAAAAGCGAAACCTGGCGTCTGGAGGAAGGGCTGCCCGATCTGGTGTCCGATTGCCGCCAGTTGCTCGATGCTGACAGCAGGTTCCTGTTCCTGACCGTTTATGCCGTGCGAATGTCCAGCCTGGCCCTTGCCGGATTGCTCGCGGAAAAATTCGCCGACCTGCCCGGCACGATCGAACACGGCGATCTGGCGGTCCGGGAAGAGGGCGAGGGCGGCAGGATGCTGCCAACCGCGATCTTCGCGCGCTGGTCGAATAAAGGCTAAGGAACCTTATGGCCGATTCGCTAATCTTGGAAGTTGCCGATCTGGAGCATGATGTTCTGACTGGCATCTACTCCGAAGAAACTGGCAAGCCCCAGCCGCTCCGCATTACCATTCAGGCGAAGATGAAGATCGCCGATCGCTATGATCCGGACACGCCGCTGGAAGCGAGCAAGAATTACATGGACCTGAAGTTTGCAGCGACCGATGCGCTGCCCGAAGGGGTGCATTTCAAACTGATCGAGGCGGTGGCTGATCATATCTGCGAAACCCTGTTCGTGCAGGATGACCGGGTGGAGGCAATCACGGTCAAGATCGTGAAACTCGCAATTGCAGAAGCGAACGAGAAAATCGGCATCACCATGACGCGCGAGAGGCGCTGATCGCAGTGCACGAACTGCTGCGGATAGAAACACTGCCTAATGAGGCACTCGATGCCGCGGCTGCTTTCACCCGCGAATATCTGACCAGCGCGCGGGAGACTTTGGCGGGCGGGGCTGATCTCACGATTGTCTTGCCGGGAGCGCCGTATGATCACCGCGACTGGCGCCGGGCCCTGGCCCGCGATCTGGCCCGGGCGCACGCCCCGGCGCGGATCAATATCATTGCCGGGTCCGATGACTTGCGCATTTCGGCCACGGCGGACTATCTCGCCAAGGCTCCGGGCGTGACAGGTCAGTATCTGGAACTGTCGCGCGATGAATGAAGCGCCGCTGCTGGACAGTTTCAACCGCCGGATCAGCTATCTGAGGCTTTCGGTCACTGACCGGTGCGACCTGCGCTGCACCTATTGTATGCCGCAAAAAATGACCTTCCTGCCAAAGGCCGAAGTGCTTTCGCTGGAGGAGCTTCACACCCTTGCGATGGGATTTGTGGAGCGCGGGGTTGATCGCATCCGCCTGACCGGCGGCGAACCTTTGGTCAGGCGCGGGATCATGTCTCTGGTCGGGTCTATGTGCGGGCAGATCGGCAAGGGGCTGCGCGAGGTCACTCTCACCACAAATGGCACCCGGCTGAGCGAATTTGCCGCCGATCTGGCGAATGCCGGCGTGAGGCGCGTGAATGTTTCGCTCGATACGCTGGATGGAGCGATTTTTGAGCGGCTCACCCGGCGCTGCCGTTTGCATGATGTAGTGGCCGGGATCGACGCCGCTCTGTCCGCTGGGCTGAGTGTGAAAATCAATACCGTGGCGCTGAAGGGGATCAATGAGCATGAAATCCCTGCGCTGATCGAGTGGGCGCATTCTCGTGGGTGCGACATCACCCTGATCGAAACTATGCCGCTTGGTGTGGTCGATGAAGACAGGACCGATCATTATCTTCCGTTACCCGGAGTGGTGCGCCAGCTCGAAGATCGCTGGGCACTGGCTCCGTCTCAGTACAAGACTGGCGGACCTGCCCGGTATTACGACATCAACGCGACCGGCGGCAGACTGGGAGTGATTACTCCGCTGACGGAGAATTTCTGCGCCGGTTGCAACCGCGTCAGGGTAACGGCGACCGGTCAGCTTTTCCCATGCCTCGGCGGGCGCGAACAAGTGGATCTGCGTGCGGCGCTACGGTCGCAGAACCCTGCAGAAGAGCTATCACGGGCGCTTGATACAGCGATGCACATCAAACCTGAGCGGCATAATTTCCGCATAGGCGATGCTGAGACTGAGCCGGCACTTGCCCGCCATATGTCGATGACGGGCGGGTAGAATGGCGGTTCGGATTCTCTTCCTTGGCCCATTGGCTGATATTGCCGGCAGGCAGGAGCTGGCTGCACCTGCGCCGCTCGACTGGGCCGGACTGCTCGCGCTGGTCGGTGCAGAAGTTGCCGATCAGATCGCCGAAGACCGTGTGAACGTCGCCTGCGGCGGGAGAGTTCTATCGGACAAGCGCACTCTCGCAGCGCAGGACGGCGATGAAGTCGCGCTTTTGCCGCCGGTCAGCGGCGGATAGCTGCATGGCATTGCGCGACGTCAGGCTGGTGGCCGAGCCATTCGATTCGGCCGAACTTGTGGAGCGCGCATTCAGCGAAGTCCCCGACACTGGCGGTGTTTGCACTTTTACCGGCATGGTTCGGCGCAGCGGCGGTGTCGAGGCACTTGAGCTGACGCATTATGAACCGCTCACCCTGCCGGGGATGCATGATCTGGCGGATGCTGCCATTACGCGATTCGATTTGCTGGGCCTGCTGATGGTTCACCGGATCGGGCAGATGGTGCCGGGGGACGATATCGTGTGCGTGTCTGCCGCAGCGATGCATCGCCGCGATGCGATTGATGCGGCCGATTTTTGCATGGACCATCTGAAAAGCGCAGCATGGTTCTGGAAACGCGAAAAACGCTCCGACGGCTGGCACTGGATCGAGCCGCGACCCAGCGATCATGCAAGCCTCGCCCGCTGGAAATAATGCGCACAATTAGCCAAGCTGATTCGATCCTTTGATTCAGATCAAAGCGTGATCCCGGCGCACGGTTCACAAAGGTCTCCGACGCAAAGGAGCCTATCATGTCCAAATACAGCACTCGCGAACTCGTTGCCGACAAGGCCATTGTCCGTGAAGAGATCGCCATCTCTGCCTCGGCTGTTCCCGAGGCGGACCGCAGTTTCAATCTTCCAACCGGCCTATATGTCGCGACCGCTGGATCCTATTTCGCATTTCTCGGCATCATGTCGGTCGGGTTTTCCACACCCGGCCTGATCCTGCCAATCGGGATCATGGTTGTCTTGCTGACGGCGTTTTTTGGCATCGCGACCATCTTTGTGCGGACCGACCCCGCAGCCCGTGCGAAGATCATGCGCTTAGGCCAGCTGCGCAGCCGCGGTGTGATGACCCACACTGGCAGACTGTCGATGAAGGATGTGGCGATCCAGATGCTGATTCTTCCGGTCCTGATTGTCATGTGGGGTCTGACAGTCGTGACCATAGCTGCGCTGGTGTGATTAAGAGGAAAGATCACTCATGAAGCGCAGCCGCGCGGGGTCGACAATCTCGATCCCGCGCGAGCCGTTTTTGACGATCACGCCGGTTTTTTCCAATTTGGATAATTGCCGGCTGACCGTTTCGATAGTGACCCCGAGAAGGTTAGCAATCTCGCCGCGGGTCAGCGGCAATTCGAATCGCTGGGCCGGATGACAGGGCGAATCGCTCGCTGCCTGAGCCAGAGCCATAATAAGCGTGGCGATTTTCTCTTCAGCGCTGTTCTTGCCTGCCATCGCCAGCAATTCCCGTGATGCGTGCAAATCCTCCTGCGCACGGCGGAGCAGCGCCCGGGCCAGGGCGGGGTGCTGATCAAGCGCGTTTTCCATATCTCCGCGGCCAAACAGGCACAGCCTGCTTTCGCCCAGCGCAACAACGTCATAATCGGAAAACGGGCGGAACAACTCGCCGATGAAACCGGCAGGGTGGATCAGCGCAAGTATCCGCTCGTTTCCTTCACTGTCGATCCGGGTAACTTTCAGCGCGCCGGTCAGAAGGGTAGCGCATGCATTGCCTTCGTCACCTGCATGAAACAGCGTATCGCCGCGCTTCAGATCGACATGCCGGCCTGATTTGGAAAGCGTGTCGCGGTCAGCCTCGGACAATACTGAGCAGGCAGCACGGTCGCGTACTGGGCAGGTCGCGCAGGCAAGGCTCATTGCGCGCCGCCGCGAAGTTCCGCGAGAACTGCATCCTCTTCGCGGACCATGGCTAATACCTTGTCCCGTGCCTGTGCAATCTGGCCCCGTTCGACAAAATCGAGAGTCGCGTCGGTAAAGATGAGGTCGAGGTCGCCCAAGGCAATTGCGGTGAGGCTCCTGATCGAATCGAGGTCTGCCAGAGCAACTTGCGCGCTCGCCCATGAATTGCTTGCGACTGCTGCATTCCTGCCAGACCTAACCGCACCGCGCGCGTCGGGGGCTGCGGCGAGGAAACGCTGATGGGATTCACGGGCGGAGCTTTCAAGCGCGGCAATGCGGCCTATAAGATCGCCAGGTAATGGGGACGGGGCCATTTGGACTGCATCCACTCCGCCTACCGGCAGAGTCCCCGATACCCGCTCGGCATCGCGGATAGCGAGCGAGGGGTAGGTCTTGCCTGAAGACGCGCATCCAGCGGCGCAGAGCGCCAGAGGCAAAAGTGTGATCGCTGCTGTTCGACTAGACATCGGCCTTGCCTTAGCACGCAATCCCCGGCTTTCCATCCAGAGAGTGCCGCTGGTTGCAGCAGATCGTGAAAAAAGCAGGCCTGAAAACGTTGACTTGAGCGGGGCTATCCCTTAACGGCACCTTTCTTTCCGGCAGGCCCGCCATTTCGGCGGCTTTTCGGGTGCGCCGTACTCATGATGGGTGCGGCACTGCAGATAAATTGAAAGTGACAAAACCATGTTCGCAGTAGTGCGCACTGGCGGCAAACAGTACCGGGTTGCCGCAGGAGACAAGATCGCAGTTGAAAAGCTGGCTGGTGAAGCTGGCGATACCGTTACCCTGGGTGACGTGCTGCTTGCCGGTGAAGGCGATTCGATCGCTGATGCTTCCAAGGTTTCGGTTTCGGCTGAAATCATTGCGCAGGCCAAGAGCGAAAAGGTCGTCGTTTTCAAGAAGCGCCGCCGCCATAACTACCGCCGCAAGGCTGGTCACCGTCAGCAGATGACCCTGCTTCGCATCACCGACGTTGGTGAAGGTTCGAAGAAGGCTGCGACGAAGAAGGCCGCTCCAAAGAAGGAAGCTTCTGAAGAGACCAAGGCTCCGGCTAAGAAGGCTGCTCCCAAGAAGGAAGCCGCTGAGAAGAAGGCTCCTGCAAAGAAGCCTGCTGCCAAGAAGGCGCCCGCTAAGAAAGCGGACTAAGACAAGTTTCGAAAGAGTAAGAGACAATGGCACATAAAAAAGCAGGTGGTTCATCCCGCAACGGTCGCGACTCAGCAGGTCGCCGCCTTGGTGTGAAGAAATTCGGTAGCCAGGAAGTGATTCCGGGCAACATTATCGTGCGCCAGCGTGGCACCAAGTTCTATCCGGGCACCAATGTCGGAATGGGCAAGGACCACACGCTCTTCGCCCTCGAAGGCGGTCGCGTGCGATTCCACTCAGGTAAACAAGGCCGCAAATACGTGTCCGTGGACATGATGGCCGAAGCCGCCGAATAACTGGATAGTTCACTGACAGGGCTATCCGACAGGATGGTCCGCCGAACACTCGGCAACTCCAGAGGGAGATCGGATCATCCGGTCTCCCTCTTGTCGTATCTCCCTCACGAACCGGCGAAAATTGCTTTCGCCGCAATGTGAATGTCACGCATCATGCTTAGGGGGCTGGTGCGGGGCCTTGAGGAGAAGACGCCATGTTCCATCGCACTGAACGGCTGTTTCTACGGCCAGCCTGGCCCGAGGATTGGGAAGAGATCTATCGCGGCATGGCTGATCAACAGGTCGTGATGAACCTCGCCACCGCGCCGTGGCCCTATACGGCAGAGGACGCCCGCAATTTCGCCGCGCGCAAGCAGGATGGTTTTCTGCCCAGTTTCGTGGTCACTTTGCCCGAAGCAGGTCTCATCGGTGGGGCGGGAATCGGCATTGGTGACGATACCGGCAATGTCCAGCTCGGCTATTGGATCGCACGCGAATGGTGGGGCAAGGGTTTCGCGACAGAGGCGGCCCGTTCCCTGCTGCAGATCGCAGGCACGCTTGGACACAAGCGTATCACGGCATCACATTTCATCGATAACCCTGCCTCGGGCAAGGTTCTGCGGAAAGCGGGTTTCACACCGACTGGCCGAATCCGGCCCGCATATAGCCTTGCCCGCGGTCGGCGCGATCCGGTGGCCTGTTTTGAGGCGAAGCTTGACGGAGACGATGATATCGGTCCGCAAGACATGAAACAGGCCGCCTGATGTTTCACAAATGACAAAGCCCCCGACCGTGAGGCCGGGGGCTTTTTCGTAAGTCCTAAAGGGGATTGTTACTCAGCAGGCATCAGTGCGTCTGCAAATTCGCCTTCATATTTCTGGATCAGTTCGCGGTCGTCATGATCCCATGGGTGGAAGCCCGGTTTGAAATAGGCGAGCCATGCCGGGAAAATCCGGCGAACGACACCGGGAGTGACTGTCAGGTATTTGAACAGACCCCAGCGCGCCTTCCATCCAGTGATACCGTCCTGCGCAAGCAGGTTCAGCGAGTCTTTCCAGCGGTTCTTGAAGAACCGGCCAGTCACCGAAACCATCACCAGACTGCGAACTTTCCAGCGCTGCCAGTCGGACCAATCCTTGGTCGCATGGTTCCAGGTGTCATACGCCACGCCTTTATGCTCGACTTCCTCGACCGAGTGCCAGCGCCACATGTCGCGCACTTCCGGATCGGCATTTTCAAAATGCTTGGGGTTGGCGAGGAATTCGTGCGCCATCATCGCGGTGTAATGCTCCAGCGCCATCGTCACAGCCAGATTGGCGATCGCCGGACGGTCCTTTGTCAGGTCGAGCATTTCTTTCACGCGCTGATCGATTGCCTTGATGTCGTAACCCGCATTTTCAGCTAGTTTGTTGAAGGCAATGTGTTCGCGGGTGTGGTTGATTTCCTGCTTTACGAAAGCGCGGATTTCTTCGGCCAGTTTCGGCTCGGCGCCTTCGCGGTGTGCCTTTACGGCTTCGATGAAGAAAGCCTCTCCGCGAGGGAAAGTCGCCGAAAGAGCGTTGTGCCAAGCGGTTCCGAACGCATCGCCGGCCCACCAACGGTTTGGCGTCGTTTCACGATTGAAGCGTTCGTCCCGGACCACGATGTCGAGGTCGTTAGGTGTCGGGCTGCGTTTTGTCGCATCCAGATTGATCTTGGCAGGGGCGTTCAAGGCAAACTCCATTGATAACTGACATTGATGTAAGTAGCCCTTACTTACATCAATGTCAATAAGGATTGGTTGCGCTTGAGACGGCGTTATTCGGCGGGCATCACCGCGTCTGCATAGGGGCTGTCGAGCTTGCCGATCAATGCCCGGTCATCCAGCTTCCAAGGGTGGAAGCCCGGCATCAGGATCTTTGCCCATTCGAAGAACATGCGGCGCATCATGCCCGGTTTCCACCACAGAAACGCATAAAGCTTCCATTTGGCTTTCCGGCGGCTGTAGCCATCCTGTTCCAGCAAGCCGATCGCATCGCGGATGCGGTTTCCGAAATATTTGCGGGTGATCAGCATCGCGATCAAGGTCTTGACGCGGTATCGCTTCCACCGGCTCCAGTCTTTCGTCGCGTGGAGCCACACATCATAGGTGATACCCTTGTGCTCGATCTCTTCCGTCGCGTGCCAGCGCCAGATATCCGCGGCAACCGGATCGGCACCTTCCAGATAGCGCGGATCGGACAGCAGATGATGGCTGATGATCGCGGCGAAATGTTCCAGTGCGATGGTGATGGCGAGGTTGAATTCTTTCGGCCGGCCTTCGGTCAGTTCCAGCATTGCCTGGATGCCCTGGTCGATGCTTTCGACATTGTATCCGTGATCGGACACGAGCCGGTTGAACGCGACATGTTCGCGGGTGTGATTGATTTCCTGTGTGGTGAACGCCTTCATCTCAGCAGCGATTTCGGCAGGCACCGAATCGCGAAACATCCGCATCGTATCGATGAAGAACGCTTCACCGCGCGGCAGGCTGGCGGACACCGAATTGTACCATGCGGTTGCCACCGGATCACCCGAATGCCACCAGCGCGGCGTTCTGTGATTGCGGTCGAAACGCTGGTCGCGAACAATGAGTTCGTGTTCTGCGGGCGTTGCGCTATCAATCGCGGTGAAGGCCTGCGTCGCTGGCTTGTCGAGAGCCGCGGTCCGCTTTACGTCGATCGAGGTCTGCTTGTTCATGTTAAGAATCTACTAGGCATAAGTGTTAATGGCAACTCGCAAACGTTTAACCCCCGAAGAGTCCCGCAATTCTGCGCTAGAAGCGGCGCGCGCGTTACTTATCGAAACGGGTCCGCAATCAGTCACTCTTAAGGCTGTTTCTGCAAGGGTTGGGCGCACACATGCTAACCTGCTGCACCATTTCGGGTCAGCTTCTGGATTGCAGAAGGCGCTGGCCGAACATTTGGCAAAAACCGTCTGCGAGACGATCAAGGACGCGGTTCGCGCCAGCCGTGCGGGACTCGGCAGCCCGCGCGAAGTGGTCGATCTGGCTTTCGACGCTTTTGACAAGGAAGGCGCGGGCGGGCTCGCCAGCTGGATGCTGCTTACAGGTAACGAAGATGCGCTCGATCCGATTATCGAAACGATCCACGAACTGGTTGATGAACTGGCACCGGAAGAAGCCAGCGATCATCAGGGCGTGATGGCGATGCATGAAAACACGCTTACGCTGGTTCTGCTGGCGCTGGGTGATGCTTTGATGGGCAAGGCGCTGGCCCGGTCGCTCAACCTGCCGGAAAGCGCGGCGCGAGACCGGGCGGAGCGTTTGCTGACCGATTCGCTCGATCTGGTCGGGCAGGGCTGACTTCAGCCGGCCTTCGGACCGTCAGCCAGCCTCGCCTGCCGTTAATTTCATCCATTCCGGAGTGCTGGCCGGATCGATATCTGCAACGCGCAGGTGATCGATGGCAAAGCCAAGCTCGGGATAGGCTATCTTTTGCCGCTTCGGATCAGAGTCGCTTGCCGGAACCACCAGCAGGCGGCGATTGACCTTTTGCCGCCAGTTCATGCGCGCGGTGTTCTCCTGACCAATATAGCAGCCCTTTTCGAAGCTGACGCCGTGCAGTTCGGCTGCATTGGTTTCCAGCCAGAGAATATCGCCAAGCTCGCCGCGCCCCTCCGGCACGCCAAGACGCAGCCTGTGTTCCAGCCAGGCATGGTCTGCCGCGGCGTCATCTTCGGATACGGGTGACAGCCAGCGCTGGCCAAGATCGGCGAGACGCGGATCGCGAGCACCCCCGTCGCCCTGTTCTGCCTGCCAGTAGACGCCGATTGTATCGTCCCGGCTGATGTCGATCTTGCGGCGGAGCCGGTACAGAGAAAGGCGCTTGACCAGATCGTCTGCGGCGTCAGCTTCGCAATCGATCAGCAATTGCCCATCGCCGGCAGGCCATATTAGAAAGTCGAACATCGTCTTGCCTTGCGCGCTGAGCAATCCGGCCCAGACAGGTAGCTGTCCCTTCACATCGTTGGTGACGAGGCCTTGCAGGAAATCGGCCACGTTTTCCGTGTCGTCCTGAGGAGCCAAACGGATAACCGCGCGTTGGAACAATCTGTGTGCTGACATACGCTACACATAGGGCGCGGGTTTCCTAAGGGAAGGGGCAAGGACAAGCAGATGAGCAGCAGAGACACCGGATTTGATCAGGTTGCCTTCTCGGGCGGAGGGATCCGCTGTTTCTGGCATGGCGGCTTTCTGTCTGAGGTGGGAAGCTATGCCGACCTGCGGCCCGACCGGATCAGCGGCGTTTCCGGCGGCGCTCTGTCTGGTGCCGCGTGGATCGGGGAGGTCGAGGAAGACCTCTACGATTTGATGCGGCAAGCGTTTCAGTAAAACGACGCCAACCTGAAATCCGGTCGCTCCAATTTCACCCCGCATCAGGAAATGTACCGTGCGGTTGTGTCCACTACGCTCGATGATCGGGCGATCGAACGGATTGCCGACGGACCGCAATTCGAGGTGATACTGGGTCTGCCTCCGCAATGGCTGTACCCGCGTCTTGTGGCGGTTTTTGCCGGAATTGCCTATCAGCTGGACCAGCAGGTCCGTTCGACCCCGCACCTTGCCTTGCCGCGCGCGATGGGCATGCGATCGCTGCGAGTCGATGCCAGGCAGGCGGCACAACAAGGCCGGCTGGTCGATCTGATCTGCGTCGCAGCGACGATACCGCCCGTGTTTGATGTGCCCAAATGGGAAGGGCGCGACGTGCTCGATGGGGGAATGCTCGACAAGGCCCCTCTGCCGCAGCCGGACGAGGGAAGAACTCTCGTTTTGCTGACCCGGCGTTATCGCAATCTGCCCGTGAGTGACCGGCATATCTATGTCCAGCCAAGCAAGGAAGTGGCGGCAGACAAGATCGATTTCACCGACGAAACCAAGGTAACCCGAACTTGGGAGCAGGGGCAGCGCGATGCGCGCAGCTGGCTCGGCGGCGGCTGCGACGCCTGATGATGCGCTTAAGTCGGGACTCTGCGGCAATTCGTCCCTATGGATACGGCCAACCCTGAACCGCGTAATTTGCAAGTATGAGTAGTATGGACAGCATTACCATCCGCCGGCCCGACGATTGGCACGTACACCTGCGCGATGGCGCGATTCTGGAAGGTGTGGCCCGCTACACTGCGCGCCAGTTCGCTCGTGCGATTGTTATGCCGAACCTGTCACCGCCTGTGACCGATGCGGCGTCCGCATCCGCCTATCGCGACCGGATCATGGCTGCGGTGCCAGCGGATATGGACTTCACCCCGCTGATGACCTGCTATCTGACTGACGAGACTGATCCGGCAGAAATTGAGCGCGGGTTTGCCCAGGGCGTTTTCACCGCCGCAAAATTGTATCCGGCGAACGCGACAACGAATTCCGCGCACGGTGTCAGCGACATCGCCAATTTGCGTGATGTGTTGGCCGTGATGGAACAGATCGGGATGCCGCTGTTGATCCACGGCGAAGTGACCGATGCCGACATCGACATTTTCGACCGGGAGAAAGTCTTCATCGAGCGCAACATGAAGCGCGTGGTGGGCGACTTTCCTGATTTGAAAGTGGTGTTTGAACACATCACCACCTCTGATGCGGTTGATTTCGTCGAATCGTGCGGTGCGAATGTCGGCGCGACGATCACGCCGCAGCACCTGCACATCAACCGCAACGCGATGTTGGTCGGCGGGATCAGGCCGCACGCCTATTGCCTGCCGGTTGCCAAGCGCGAACATCACAGGCTTGCGCTGCGCAAAGCGGCGACTTCGGGTTCTGCGAAATATTTCCTCGGCACCGACAGCGCGCCTCATGCAAAGGATGCGAAAGAGAATGCCTGCGGCTGTGCCGGTATTTTCAATGCGCCGTTCGCGCTGGAAAGTTACCTGACCGTCTTCGAGGAAGAGGGCGCGCTGGACCGGTTCGAAGCGTTCGCATCGCTAAACGGCCCCGCATTCTACGGCCTGCCGGTAAACGAGCAGACGATCACGCTGACCAAAACGGCGAATGAAGTCCCGCAGACTGTCGACGCCAACGGGACGTCCATTGTGCCGTTCCATGCAGGCGAAACGATAGGGTGGAAATACGCCTGATCAGGCCGCGGTTTTTACCGCTCTGGCCCGGCGGGCCCACATATCCCAGACGAATATCGCCAAGGCGGTCCAGATCATTACGAAGCAGGCCAGTTGAACAGGCTTCAGATCTTCCCTGAACACGAACAGGCCGAGCAGGAACACGATGGTCGGGGCGAGGAACTGGATGAAACCCAGCGTCGAATAATTCATCCGGCGCGCGGCCACCGCAAACATCAGCAGCGGTACAGCGGTTAATACGCCGCCCAGCATGATCGCGAGGCTAAGCCAAAGATCCACGGTGAAAGAAGACCCGGCCGGTTCCTGCGCATAGAAAAGTGCAACTCCGGCTGCGGGTAGCAGCAGGATCGCCGACTCGATGGTCAGTCCGGGGAGAGAGCCGACCGCAACCTGTTTGCGCAGCAGCCCGTAAGTGCCAAAGCTGAAGGCCAGGGTCAGGCTGATCCATAGGGTGGTCAGCGCGCCAGCGGCCAGGATTGCGACGCCGGATGCAGCCAGACCCACGGCAAGCCATTGCCGCTTGCTCAGCCTCTCACCCAGCACAAACGTGCCGAGCAGCACGTTGATCAGCGGATTGATGTAATATCCAAGACTGGCTGCATAAATATGCCCGTTCTGGATGGCCCAGACGTAAACCAGCCAGTTGATCGCGATCAGCGTCGCACTGGCGCACAGTGTCATCACCACCCGCCGGTCGCCCAGCGCGGCGATTACTTCAGCAAATTGTTTGCGAAAGGCGACGATCAAAAGGCAGAAGGGCAGCGTCCAGATAATTCGCCAGCCGACGAATTCGAAGGGCGGCACCGTCTTCACCAGCACGAGATAGAGTGGCAACAAGCCCCAGATTACGTAGGCACCCAGCGCGGCTGGCAGTCCCGATGGGGGTGAGTTTTCAGGCTGTGTGCTCATCGCCAGCCCTTAGTCGTGCATGATTCCTCCCGCAAGTCCGCCGGAATGAAACGGTCCAACCGTGTTTTTCACTCATCTCGCCGCAGCTTTCGATTCCTGACTGTGCGGTTGCACTCTGTTCAGGAAGCGCGGCCTATTCCTGAACATGCCGGACGAAAACACACTGTCTCGCCCGACTTTGATGACAGTTAAGGAAAGAATCATGCAGCTAACAAAATTCAGAATGTTCGCCCTGGCAGCCGCAGTACCCTGCGCCATTTTGGCTACTCCGGCAGCCGCGGCACCTGCCTCCCACGGCCAGTACGGCGTCGAAATCTATCACTCCGCGCAGAGCGACAATCACCAAGTGTTCGAGCACAAGCGCAAGAAGCATCGCCGCGCTTACAATCGCGGGCGAGGCTACGACGACCGTGGCTATCGCAACTATCGCAGTGACTACCGCGATTATGGCCAGCCGGTTTACCGCGATACGCGCATCTGGCGCGGACGCGACAACCGCTATTATTGCCGCAAGGAAGATGGCACCACAGGCCTGCTTATCGGCGGTGCTGTCGGCGGCCTGATCGGCAATGAAGTTGCCGGCCGCGGGGACAAGACGCTCGGCGCGATCCTTGGCGCAGCAGGCGGTGCAATCCTGGGCAGGGCAATCGACCGCAGCAATTCGCGCTGCCGCTAAAATTTCTCAACTACGGTTGCACCCACCAGCAGCCGCAGCGCGGTTCCCACCGATCCGTGTGAAGCGTCCGGTCGTCATTCAGGCGGCCGGGCGCTTCTTTGCGTACGATTGCGGGAACTTCAGGAAGTGTAGGAATTGCGGGCAAAACCATCCCTAATAGGGACAGCGCAAATCTTAACCATGTCTGGTAGCGTTTGATTAACCTTGGCAGGCGAGGCGAGTGGAAATTGATTTTCCTGGATGGAGTCCCGCTCATGTCAAAGCCCGTATCGAAACGCCTTATGTTGTCTGCCGCTCTCGCGCCCATGCTGTTGCTGGCGGCCTGTGACGACACACCGGAGGGCGCCGCCGATGGGACGATGGACCCGGCATCGGAGCAAGCGCTTAACGATCAAATCATGGTCGATCCCGACCTGGCGGGCCAGAACGAGGGCAATGCTGCCCTGACTGGCGGAACCGACCAGTCGATACCCAAGGAAAACATGACACCCGAAGCGCTCCAGGCAGCACGCGATGCAGCCTTTGCGCTGGTTGGTGGCAGTGACGGACTGAAAGAGCTTCCGGCTGCGAAGAAAATGGAAGGCGCGCTGCCCGACAGTGCTGCACTGACAGCAGCGGCCCGCGCCGCGGTCTCGCCGGGCGGGGCAAATTGTTCTGAAAGTGTAAAGTATTCAGCGTCCTGGGCAGCAAAGTTGCCAGCGATTTTCCCGGTCTATCCACGCGGTACTACTAAGGAAGCTGCGGGCACCGACATGGGTGATTGCGCGCTTCGCGTGGTGAATTACCTCACGCCGGTGCCGATGGAAGAAGTGCTGGCGTTCTATTACAGCCGTGCGGTCACTGGCGGATATTCCGCAGAACATGTGCTGCGCGGCGGCGACAATATAGTGTCCGGTACCAAAGGCGATGCGTCGTATGTGATCTATGCGCGCAAGCTCTCCAACGGTCTGACCGAAGTTGACCTGGTGACCAGCGGCAGTTGATCAGCCGCTCAGCTGTCGCCCAGGCCGACTCCGATATTGGCACGCGGTTGTTCCATCTCGGTGCTGGCAACGGGATAGGCACAATAGTCAGCGGCATAGAATGCTGCCGGTCGGTGGTTGCCTGACAATCCCAATCCGCCGAATGGCGCGCTTGATGACGCACCGTTTGTCGGCCGGTTCCAGTTGATGATCCCGGCGCGTACATTCGCCCAGAAGCGGTTGTAATCCTGCGGGCTGCCTCCGATCAGCGAGGCTGAAAGGCCAAATCGCGTCCGGTTCGCTTCCTTGATTGCCGCGTCGAAATCCTTGACCTTGATCACCTGAAGCAGCGGGCCAAACAGTTCGACATCGGGCCGGTCCGACATTTCCGTTGTATCGATTATCGCGGGCGAGAGGAACGGCAGGTCGTCTTTCGGACGGGTCATGTGGCGAATTGCCTTTCCGCCATTCGACAGGAAATAGAGAAAGCTTTCTACAAGTTGCTCTGCCGCCATGTTGTCGATAACCGGACCCATGAAAGGGGCGGGATCGGCAAAGGGCTCATCCACGATTATCCGGCTAACAAGCGATTTCAGCTCGGTGATGACCGGTTCGTACATGCTTTCCTTGATGATCAGGCGGCGCGCGGCGGTGCAGCGCTGCCCTGCACTGGTGAACGCCGACTGGACGATCAAAGTCGCCGCATCGGTGATCTTCGGCGTGTCTATCACGACGATCGGATTGTTGCCGCCCATTTCCAGCGCGACGATCTTGCCCGGATTGTTGGCTAGCCGCTTGTTGATCGCAATGCCTGCCTGTGCAGACCCGGTGAACAGCACGCCATTGACCCCGCGATGCGCGACCAGCGCCTTGCCTTCTTCCGGGCCGCCCACGACGAATTGTGCGACAGCGGCAGAAATTCCGGCGCGGTTGAAGCAGGTCATCAGCAATTCGCCAACGGCCGGTGTCTTCTCGCTTGGCTTGAAAATCACCACATTGCCCGCGATCAGAGCTGGCACGATGTGTCCGTTGGGCAGGTGGGCAGGGAAGTTGTAAGGGCCGAGCACGACCATCACGCCGTGCGGCTTGTGCCGTACCGCGGATGAACCCTGCAGCGCCCCGTCGAGCCTTTTCTGTCCGGTCCGCTCTGCATAGGCGTTCACGGAAATCTCGACCTTGTTTATGACGGCCTCGACTTCGGTACGCGCTTCCCACAGCGGTTTGCCGGTTTCTTTCGAGATTAGCTGGGCCATCTCGTCCGATGCCTTGCGCACTTCATTGGCAAACCGGCGTACCAGTTCGATTCGTGTGGCAAGTGGCTGCGCGGCCCAGGCGGGCCATGCACGGCGCGCACGGTCGACCGCTGCATCGACATCGTCGACCTTGCGCCGCCAAAGCTCTTCCCCCGTCGCCGGTTCGAAGGAAATGATCTCGTTATCAGCCACGCGTGTCGTCCTCACTCGCATACAAGCATTCATTATATTGGCTTTACAGGCGGTAATTCCAGCCCGAAGCACTTCGCTTCTAGCTAGAGTTTCCAGCGGGTCAAATTTACTCGGCAGACTGCCAACAGGCTGGGGCCGCCTGACTGCGCATAACTATCATTTTAGGCACCCGACAGATTGGCGCTCGCATGATTATCTATGGAGAAGCGTCAGCCGGAATGCCCGGCAGGTCGCGGCGGCACACCGTGCGCATCGCCCATACGCCTGACCGCATCGACTTTTGCCTGTAGCGGAGCCCAATCGTCACGTTCAGCGATTGCTGACCACAGGGTTTCAACCTCGTCGATCAGCATCGATTGCGGTGCGCCTTCACCCCAGTATGGATGATCGGGGCCTGCGGGATCGTATTCGGCAATTACGCTTGCTACCCCGCCAGTCGAACCTTTGCCGGCGCGGTTGCGATAGAAGAAATCGTCCACGCTTTCGCCGGTTTCGCGCATTTCCTTCTCGCAGGCGGCAACCAGTGCTGCATCGGTTTCCGGGCTGGCCTGCACAACGCCCAGACGCCAGCACCAGCGGCGTGCGACTGCGTCCATATAAAGCGGTCCAAACCGCTCCATCGCGGCAAGCAAGGGGGGCGCATCGGCCAGCGATCGCAGCGCAACCGCGAACTGCCCGCAATTCCAGTGCAGCGCCTCTGGCTGACGGCCGAAGGCGTAAAGGCCGGTCTGATCGAAATATGCGGCGGTAAAGGCCGGGTCCCATTTGGGCAGCCAGCGCCACGGCCCGTAATCGAAACTTTCGCCGGTAATGTTCATGTTGTCGGTGTTGAGAACGCCGTGGACGAAACCTGCAACCATCCATGCAGCGGCAAGATCGGCCATTCTTTCCACGACCAGATGCATCAACTGCACCGCAGGCTCATCGCGGCCTGGCGCGTCTGCGGGCGGCGGCGGGCCGGGATATTGTTTCAGGCAGTAATCGACCAGCTGCGCCATGTGATCGCTCTCTTCCAAGGCTGCGAGCCGCTGGAAGGTGCCGATGCGGATATGCCCGTGGCTCAGACGTGTCATCACCGCCGAACGGGTGGGAGATGGCTCGTCGCCGCGCCACAGTTCCTCGCCCGTTTCGACGATGGAGAACGTTTTCGAGGTGTAGCCCCCCAGGGCCTCCAGCATTTCAGTCGCCAGGATTTCGCGGACCCCGCCTTTCAGCGTCAACCGGCCATCGGCAGTGCGGCTGTAGGGCGTCGTTCCCGATCCCTTGGTGCCAAGGTCCAGCAGACGGCCATCCGCGCTACGTATCTGCGCGAACAGAAATCCCCGGCCGTCGCCGATCTCCGGATTGTAGGTGCGAAACTGATGCCCGTGATATTTCAGCGCCAGAGGGCGGGGCAGATTGCCTTCTAAAGGCTCGAACCGCCCGAAATGGCGTTGCCACTCCGTATCGTCTAGTCCGGAAAGGCCGACGGTGGCGGCGGCCCGGTCGTTGCGAAACCTGACAATGGTTTGCGGAAAATCAGCCGCATCCACGGCATCACCCAGCCATCCGGCAAGTTCTGAGATTGCGGGGTCTGGCCGATAGTTGGCGGCTTGCGGTTCGGCCTTCATCAGGCGATAGTGGGGAAACGCGCTGCAATTCGCAAGGAGCGCGTGTGTCTGACCATGGGAAACAGCTCGCCGCAATGGATAAAGCCTACACCGACCGTTTCTGGGTAAGCCCTGACGGCCTCAAACTTCATTTTCGCGATTACCCTGCGCGCAGCAGCAGCGATCGCGAGGAATACCCGCCTGTTCTGTGCCTGCATGGCCTGACCCGCAATTCACGCGATTTCGAGGTGTTGGCGGAACGCCTGTCGGAAAAGCGGCGTGTGCTGGTCCCGGAAATGCGCGGCCGCGGCGACAGCGAATACGCAAAAGATTCGGCCACTTACAATCCGCTGAACTACGTTATCGATGTGGAGGCATTGCTTGCACAGGAAGGAATTGAGCGGTTCGTCGCGATTGGAACTTCGCTTGGCGGTCTGATGACAATGATCATGGCAGGCATGAACGCGGACCGGATTGCCGGGGCGGTTCTGAACGACATCGGACCTGTTGTGGACACTGGCGGGATAGACCGGATTCGCGAATATGTTGGGCAGGGCCGCAGCTATCCATCGTGGATGCATGCTGCGCGCGCGCTTCAGGAGGTTCATTCGCCCTCGTATCCTACCTTCGCGATCGAGGATTGGCTGACGATGGCGAAACGCGGCATGGTGGTTCAACAGAATGGCCGGATCGGCTTCGACTATGACATGAGCATCGCCGAACCATTTCAGGAGCCGGACAGCGCCGCCCCGCCAGATTTGTGGCCCGCACTGGACGCGCTGGCAGGGCGCCCGGTCTTGATCGTACGCGGCGCGTTGTCAGACCTGTTTTCAAAAGAAACGCTGGCGGAAATGCAGCGGCGGCTGCCCGATGCATCAGCGGTTACCGTGCCCGATGTGGGACACGCACCGCTGTTGGAAGAACCGGTCGCGGTCAAGGCGATCGACGATCTGCTTGCCAGAATCTGATGAGCGTTGACCGGTCTGATCCGCCACGGATCCTGCATCTGCACTCGACCTTTTCGGCTGGCGGAAAAGAAGTCCGCTGTGCGCAGCTCATCAATGCCTTCGGACCGGGTGTTTCGCACACAATAGTTTCGGCTGAACCGGATAGAATGGGCGCCTCCCAGCTGATATCGAAGGGCATTCCGGTCACGTACCCCCGCAATTTCCCGCCGCTGAAGGGGCGTCCCACCCCGGGCCGGCTGCACAAGATCGCCAGCGCCATGCAGGGTTATGATCTGGTGCTGACGTATAATTGGGGCGCGATGGACGCGGTGATGGCGCATACGCTGTTCAGCAATGCGATGGGGCTTCCCCCGCTGATCCATCATGAAGACGGGTTCAACGAGGATGAGCGCGAGCGGCTGAAACCGACCCGCAACTGGTATCGCCGGATCGCGCTGGGCAAGGCGTCGGGCCTGGTTGTCCCGTCCGAAGTGCTGGAGGAAATCGCGCTCGACACATGGCAGCAGCCAATGGGCCGGGTTAAACGGATATCGAACGGCATCGACACCAAAGCATTTGCCAAGGTGCCCAAACCCGACGCGCTGCGCGGTGTCGTAAAACGAAGCGATGAATATTGGGTCGGCACGCTTGCAGGCTTGAGGCCGGTCAAGAACCTGAAGCGGCTGGTGCGCGCATTCGCAAACCTGCCCGAAGAATGGCAATTGGTCATCGTAGGTGAAGGGCCGGAAGAAGACGCGATTCGCGATGAGGCATTCCGGCTGGATGTGGGGCACCGGGTTCACCTGCCCGGGTTTGCAAGCGAACCGGCCAGGATCATGGGCCTGTTCGATATCTTCGCTTTGTCGTCCGACAGCGAACAATTCCCGATCTCCGTGATCGAGGCGATGGCGGCATCGGTGCCGGTTGCAGCGACCGATGTTGGCGATATTGCGGAAATGGTCAGCGACCAGAACCGCCCGTTCATAAGATCATGCAAGGGCAAAGATGCCGATACGCAGCCATTGGCGGCGGCGCTCCGCGAACTTGCAGCGGACCGGAAATTGCGACGCGAGATTGGCGAGGCCAACCGGGTGAAGGCTGCGGCAGAGTATGACCAGAAGGTGATGATCGACGCGTATCGGCGGCTCTACAGCTCCGCGATGGGCATCAAATTATCGGCTTCAGCGGACAGATTACCTTAATTGCCGGTTCACGCGGTGGGGGACAGGGTTGCAAACATGAATTGCATCACTGCGCCCATCGTCTAAAGACGCGAAACCCTTATTTTGCAGCAAATCGGATGAGCCACCCTTGGCCCTGACACCAACGACACCCGCCAATCCCTCTGACCAGCGCAAGGATCGCGCCGCCGCACAGGAAGATGTCCTGATGCGCGAAGTCGACGAAGCTGTCCGGCAGGATGAATTTTCCGACCTTGTCGCTCGCTATGGCAAGCCGCTTCTTGCGGTCGTTTTGATCGGCCTCGCGGCGTTCGCGGGTTACCTCTACTGGGATGGGCAGCAGGAATCTGCTTTGGAACAGCAGTCGGAAACAATGACCAGCGCGCTGGATCAGTTGGAAGCTGGCAACCTCGACACTGCCACTACTACGCTCAGCACTCTGGTGGATGGCGGCGATGCAGGGGTCAAGGCGAACGCCATGATGCTGCAGGCCGGGATCGCGATGGAACAGGGCAAGACCGAGGAGGGCGCGCGTCTGTTCGCCCAGATCGCTGCCGACACCGATGCACCGCAACTGCTCCGCGAATTGGCCACGATCCGTGAAGTTTCCGCCAAATTCGATACCATGAAACCCGAAGATGTGATCACCCGGCTCAAGCCGATGGTAGAACCCGGCAATGCGTGGTTCGGCAGCGCCGGTGAAATGGTCGCGATGGCTTATCTCGAGCAAGGCAAACGCAAGGAAGCCGGAGCTCTGTTTGCGGAAATTTCGAAGAATGACCAAGTGCCCGATTCCATGCGGTCGCGCACCCGCCAGCTTGCCGGCCTGCTCGGGGTTGATGCAATCGAAGACGTTGATGAAGTTCTTGACGAAGTTGCTGCCGCCTCGGGCGAAGCCCCGCAGCAGCCCGCCCAGTAAAATTTAGGATTACCCAGACCCATGATCGGTAAAAACATCTCGACAATCGCCAAGACGGCAGCGGGTTTGGCTCTGCTAGGTAGTCTTGCAGCATGCAGCGGCGGCCTGTTTGGCGGCAAGGATCCCAAAACGACGCCGACTGTGGGTGAACGCACGCCGATCCTGTCACGGATCGAAAGCGGTGCGGTGGTCGATCCGGCGCTTTCCGGTGTTTCGATCGTACTGCCGCCGGCACAGGCTAACACCGAATGGGCGCAGGCGGGCGGCAATGCCAGCAAGTCCAACGGCCACCTTCAGCTTGCGAATAATCCGGTTAAGGCGTGGTCGGCCAATATCACTGGCTCGACCAATCGCCGCCGTCTGGCCGCGTCACCTGTGATCGGTGGCGGTATGCTGTTTGCCGTGGGCACCGATGGTGTCGTCCATGCACTGGACGCGCAAACCGGTTCGCGGCGCTGGGCCTATCAGATGAAGGTCGACGGCGATCTTGAATCCTCTGCTTTCGGCGGTGGTGCCAGCTATGACAGCGGGCGCGTTTACGCGACGAACGGTGTTGGCGAGGTTGCTGCAATCGACGCTGCGACCGGGAATGAATTGTGGCGGGTAAAACCTGCCGGGCCTCTGCGCGGATCACCGACCGTGGCGTTCAATGCCGTGTTCGTGATGACGCAGGACAACCAGATCATTGCGCTCAATTCTGCTGACGGCGCGAACCTCTGGCAGGAATCCGGTTCCAGCGCCCAGGCGGGCGTATTCGGCGTTGCGGCGCCAGCAGCCGGGCAAGGCACGGTTATCGCTGGCTACAGCTCGGGCGAACTGATTGCGTACCGTTATGAAAATGGCCGCGTCCTGTGGTCGGATGCCTTGGCGCGCACATCGATTTCAACTGAAGTCGGCGCTCTGACCGATATCGATGCTGATCCGATTGTTGATAATGGCCGCGTCTATGCTCTGGGGCAGGGCGGCCGCATGGCGGCTTATGAACTGGTCACCGGCCAGCGCATCTGGGAAATCCGCGTTGCAGGCATTTCCACCCCCGCGATCGCTGGCGAATGGATTTTTGCTCTGACAGACGATGCTCGGCTGCTCGCAATTGCACGTTCGACCGGCAAGATCCGCTGGATGACCCAGCTTGAGCGTTTCCGCGATGAAAAGGACAAGAAAGGCCCGATCTTCTGGACCGGGCCAGTTCTGGCAGGCGGTTCCCTTTGGGTCGCAAGCACCGAAGGCGAAGTGTACAAGATCAGCACGACAGAAGGTTCGGCGGCGCTTTATCAGGATTTGAAATCTCCGATCTCGCTGGCACCGGTTGTAGCGAACAACACGCTCTACATCATGGATGATGACGGCACGATCCACGCGTTTCGCTGACCGTGAGGGTGCGCTGACCAGGCGGGCCGTTTCGGTCCGGCCTGTGCAGTCGTTACACTCGCTTTAACCCTTTTCAGCTAGCCGTGCGTGCGATGAGCGCGACATCTTCTTCACCCGGCACGGATACTGCCACTCCTGACGCCAGCCGGCCGCCCAAGAGCGATGTCTCGGCGGCGACTGGTTTCGTGGGCCTACTGGGCCTGCTGGCATGGATCATTTTTTGCCGTAACTATCCGGCTTTTGCAGGCTTTTTCGGAATAGGCGGGCCGCGCGCGCCGCTGACCGGTCCGTATGCGGCGCTGGCAGCGCTCGCCTTTTCGAGCATTCCGATGGTGCTGTGGTCGGTGCTTGTGGACAAGGTTCACCGCAATCCGTCGACCGGAATCGATTGGGATAATCCCCGTCCGGCCAGCACGGTGCTCGAAATATCCATCGTCAAGATAGCGGGCCTTTGGGCCACATGGGCCATGATCGGTTTTCTCTACTGCGTCGCGCGATGGTATTGGTCCGGCCAGTATCTGTTCGCGATGGAAGTCATAGCAGGTGCGGCGATACCGATGTTCATTCTCTCCATCCCCTATGTCATCTGGCTTGACCGGGTGATGGTTAATCCGCGCGACCATGCATGGCATTTCGGCGCGATGCTGCTGGGGCGGGAAGCATATGATCCTGATGAAGTGAAAAAGCATTGGCGGGCATGGATCATCAAGGGTTTCTTTGGTGCCTTCATGATCTCGATCCTGCCGGGTGGTTTTGCCTATATCGTATCGGCTGACCTAGCCGGAATTACGAGTGACCCTGTCCGTCTGGCCCGCAGCCTGATCGAACTGTTGTTCGTGATAGATGTGCAGATAGGCACCGTAGGTTATCTGGTCACCATGCGCCCGCTCGATGCACATATCCGCAGCGGAAATCCGTTCCTCAGCGGCTGGCTCGCTGCGCTGATCTGTTATCCGCCGCTCGTTTTCGCATTCATGGGTGCTGACGGGATGCTGGCCTACGAAGTGAATACGGCTGGCTGGTCATTCTGGTTTGCCGATAGCACGACGTTGCTATGGATATGGGCGGCCCTGTTGGTGTTCCTGACAGGTGTGTACGCCTGGGCGACGATTGCGTTCGGCATCCGGTTCTCAAACCTGACCTATCGCGGGGTGCTGACCAACGGGCCGTATCGGTTCACGCGGCACCCGGCCTATCTGTCGAAAAACCTGTTCTGGTGGTGTTCGACCCTGCCGTTTCTGGTGACCAGCGACTCGCTGACAGACCTGGTCCGCAACACGTTCTTCCTCGGATGTGTCAGTGCGATCTATTACTGGCGCGCCCGGACGGAGGAAGCGCATTTGCTTCAGGAAGACCCTAAATACCGCGAATATCACGCGTGGATGGAACAGAACGGGATAATTACGCGCCCGCTGTCTGTGATCCGCAAAAGGCTGCGTCCACGCGGCCCTGTTATCGCCCAGCCTGCCGAATGAGGCGAAGCCCAGCGCGCGTTAAAGTGCTTGGCCGTCATCCGTAATGTACATCCGGATATCGCGGCTAATGCCGTCATATTTGGCCAGTTCCTCCTGAAAAACCGCCATGTGATCCGATTTGCCATGCGCATCCACCGCGGCTTCATCACGCCAGCGTTCGAACAGGATTAGCGTGCCCGGCGCAGTCAGATCTTCTGCGAATGTATAATCGAGACAGCCGTCTTCCGCCTGTGACGCCTTGGCCATTGTGACGATTGCTGCTCGTGCTTTTTCCAGCGTACCTTCGGGCAATGTGATGCGGCCATTTATCTGGATCATGCTGATTTCCTGTCAGAAACTGTATTTGTAGATGCGCTTGATATCGCCGCCCCATTCGCCGTGGTATCGGTCCAGCAGGCGCTGTGCCGGCACTTTCCCGCTGGCGACGATTTCATCCAGCGTTTCAAGAAACCCGGTTTCATTGTCGCCGCCGCTGTTCAGCCGCGCACGTGCAGCAAGTCCGGCGCGTGAAATGGCGAGCACTTCCTTGGCCAGTTCGCGAAGTTTGCGCCCACCGGGGATCGGCGCGTCAAGAGCTAGCTTGGGGACCGAATTGCGAAGTGCTTCCCGCTCTTCCATCGACCAATCCTTGACCAGATCCCACGCTGCATCGAGCGCAGTCTGATCATAGAGCAGTCCGACCCAGAATGCGGGTAAGGCGCAAATGCGGCTCCACGGGCCACCATCGGCGCCGCGCATTTCGAGGAAACTTTTAAGGCGCACCTCGGGGAAAGCGGTGGAAAGGTGATCCCACCAGTCCCCTTCGCGCGGCTTTTCCCCCGGCAGAACAGAAAGTTCACCGTTAAGGAAGTCGCGGAAGCTAAGCCCGGCTGCATCGATATATTTCCCGTCGCGAAAGACGAAATACATCGGCACATCCAGCATATAATCGGTCCACCGCTCGTAACCGAAACCGTCTTCGAACACGAACGGCAGCATGCCGGTACGGTGCGGATCGGTGTCCGACCAGATATGGCTGCGATAGGAAAGATATCCGTTGGGCTTGCCTTCGGTGAACGGCGAGTTTGCAAACAGCGCGGTCGCCAAAGGCTGGAGCGCCAGGCCGACCTTGAATTTCTTCACCATGTCGGGTTCGGACGAATAGTCCAGATTAACCTGGATGGTGCACGTGCGGAGCATCATGTCGAGGCCAAGATCGCCGACCGTTGGCATATGCTTCAGCATAATGTCGTAGCGGCCCTTGGGCATGATCGGCAATTCGTCACGCGATTTGTCGGGCCACATGCCAAGCCCTAGGAAACCGACCCCGCAGCGTTCGCCAATTTTCTTGACCTGTTCCAGATGGCGTCCGGTTTCAGCGCATGTCTGATGCAGGTTCTCCAGCGGTGCACCGGAAAGTTCAAGCTGACCTGCCGGTTCAAGACTGATGGCGCCGTCTTCACCCTTCAGCGCGATGATTTTGCCGCCTTCTTCGACCGGGGTCCAGCCAAAGTCCTGCAAACTCAGCAGGATATCCCGGATTCCTCCGTCTTCATCGTAAGACGGGGCGTGGAAATCTTCTCGTTTATAGACGAGCTTCTCGTGCTCTGTTCCAATCCGCCATGCATCGCGCGGTTTTTCACCTGCCTGCATTGGTGCGACCAATTGGTCGCGGCTTTCGATTATCGGGTCATCGACCACTGAGGTATCGCGCGTGCTCATATCAGTTTCGATAGGCAACCGGCGCGCGCCTGACCAGATGTAAAGTTCCGCATCTCAACCCCTCTCTTGCGTCCAGTCACCCGCGATGCCCATCCATAGCGCCACCGCCGCGATGGTCGCGGTCTCTCCTCGTAGTATTCGCGGGCCGAGTGAAATTGGTTTCACGCGCTCGTGCGATCGGAGAATTTCGCGTTCGCTGTCATCGAAGCCGCCCTCTGGCCCGGTGATCAATGCGCAAGGACCGCGAATGTAGGCGAACGCCGCCGCTGCATCTTCACCGCCCTGTTCGTCGGCAAAAAACAGTGTGCGGTCTTCAGGCCAGTTTCCGATCATGTCCGCAAACCGGATGACCGGCGACAATTCGGGCAGGGCGGTCCGCGCGCACTGTTCTGCCGCCTCGGTCAGAATGGTTTGCGCACGCTGCATATTAAGCTTGTCCGCAACGCAGCGCCGCGTGACGATCGGGGCGATCCGGCGAACACCCAGTTCCGTCGCCTTTTCCAGAACCAGATCGAAGCGGTCCTTTTTTAGCAGAGCCGGACAAAGCCAGAAATCAGGTACTTGTTCGCGTTCCCGCATCATCTGATCGACCGCCACGCTGACCGACCGTTTGCCCGCATCCGTCACGGTTGCCGCCCATTCGCCGGTCTGGTCATCGCACAGGACAATCGCGTCGCCTTCGCGCACCCGCATTACCCGCGACAGGTAGTGGGCCCTGGTCCCGTCGAGCTCTATCGAGGCGCCCGGATTCAGCTGTGTTTCGACAAATAGGCGAGGTGCGCTGCGCGGAGGCCATGCGGGAGTAGCGGGCATGGCTTTGCACTAAGCCCGGCAGGCGGTAGTAGGCAAGTATGAGTGATCAGACCGTCCCCAATCCGGCGCATGCTGAAGATATCGTGCCGGATACAGAGCATCGCGGCCTTGTCGCGCGCCTGCCGCAGGTGCCGCGCGATCTCGCTCAGTTAGCACGGTTTGACCGCCCGATTGGCTGGTGGCTGCTGTTCTGGCCCTGCGCATGGGGCGTCTGGCTCGCAGGGGCAGGTCCGCAGCTGGATTTGCTGGGCTGGTTGCTGCTGGGAAGCATTGCCATGCGCGGTGCCGGCTGCGTCTATAACGACATCGTTGATGCGAAACTGGACCGGCAGGTGGAACGGACCGCATCGCGGCCCGTCGCCAGTGGCCGGATCAGCAAGAAAGCGGCTTGGGCATGGCTGCTGTTCCTGTGTCTGATTGGCCTAACCGTCCTTCTGCAGTTGCGGATCGAGGCGCAGATTGTCGCGCTGGGCAGTTTGGCCCTCGTGGCAGCCTATCCGTTCATGAAACGCATTACCTGGTGGCCGCAGGCATGGCTGGGCATGGTCTTTACGTGGGGCCTTCCGGTGGGCTGGTTTGCGCTCCGCACTGACAATCTGGATGCAATCGCGGCCATCTATGCGGGAGCTGCCCTGTGGGTGATCGGTTTCGACACGATCTATGCGCTGCAAGACCGCGAGGACGACGCGATAGTCGGGATCAAATCCTCTGCGCTGCGACTGGGCGCCAGCGTGAAGGGCGGGGTGACGTTGTTCTACGGCTGCGCGGTCGGACTTTGGGCGCTGGGCTTCTGGCTACTCAGGGCAGACTGGGTGGCGCTGCTGGCTTTGGTGCCGGTTGCGGTGCATTTGATCTGGCAGGTTGTCACTCTCGACCCGGACGACCCATCCAATCCGCTGGACCGGTTCCGGTCGAATCGCTGGGCAGGGGCGCTAATGGCCGCCGCCTGTTTCGTGATAGGAAATGCAGGAGCCTGAACGCCGATGTGCAATCTCTACCGTATGACGAAAACTCCGGATGAGGTGGCAGGCTGGTTCGATGCTGTGAACGAAGCGGCAGGGTCGAATGTCGGCGGAGAGGTTTATCCCGGTTACCCCGGACTGGTCGTCGCAGGCGGCGCGGTCACGCAAATGGGATGGGGTTTCCCGCTGCAGCGCAAGGGCGCGTCGGGCCAGCCGTTGAAGCCCAAGCCGGTGAACAATGCCCGGACGGACAAGCTCGACGGGTTTTTCTGGAAATCGAGTTTCCAGAAACGGCGCTGTCTGATCCCCTTGACCGGCTGGGCGGAGGCGGAAGGCCCAAAGGGTGCGATGACCCGGACATGGATGGGAATGCCCGGCACCGACCTGTTCGCCGCAGCGGGTATCTGGCGAACCAGTGACGAATGGGGCGACGTCTATTCGATGATCATGACCGAGGCCGCCGGCACCGCTGCCGAGGTCCATTCGCGTATGCCGGTGCTGCTTGCGCCGGAAACTTACGAAACCTGGCTTACAGGCGAACCCGAGGCGGCATTGCGGCTGTGCAGGCCGTGGAATGACCGGCTGCTGATCGACCGGACGGATGAACCGTGGTCGCGCAGCAGCCAGGCATCGCTGCTTTAAAAAGCCGCCGGTTATTTTACCCGAACACCGCCTTTGATCACGGCATCTACGTCGGTCATTTGGCTGACATCATTCAGCGGATCGCCGTCGACTGCGATCATGTCTGCCCATGCACCCGGCTTGATCACGCCGACCTTGCCTGCCTGCCCCAGAGCTTCTGCTGCATTGACCGTCGCCGCCCGGTAAGCCTCTGCAGGGGTCATCCCGTATTCGACCATAACGCGGAACTGGCCGCCCACATCCTCGTGCGGCATCACCCCGGCATCGCTGGCAAATACCATGCGGACACCGGCCTTGTGAGCACGGCGGAAATTGTCGCGCTGTGCCTGGCTCAGCTCGCGTTCCTTGTTGAGGTTTTCTTCCAGCACACCGTTCGCCGCGCCTTGTGACAGGGTGTATTCGGTGTTGAAGATATCCATGGAAAAGAACGTGCCGCGTTCCTTGGCAAGCTTGATCGCTTCAGCGTCGGCATAGCTGGCGTGTTCGATGGTATCGAACCCTGCGCGGATCGCCGCCTTGATACCCGCTGCTCCGTGAGCGTGGGCTGCCGCTTTCAGGCCCCAGAAATGCGCCTCGTCTGCGATAGCGGTGAGTTCTTCAAGTGTAAGCTGCTGAATGCCGGGCGCGGTATTGCGAGAGAATACGCCGCCGGTTGCGCACGCCTTGATGACTTCTGCGCCGTATTTTCGCTGTTCGCGCACACGTTTGCGCAGTTCATCGGGGCTGTCGCCCACCGCTGGACTCTTCGCGTCAAAACTCGGCGGCAGGAACGTCTGGTCGCAGTGTCCCCCGGTTGCGCCGAGCGCGTGGGCCGCGCCAACAATCCGCGGTCCTTCCACCCAGCCAGCCTCGATCGCCTGATCCAGCCCGACCACATTGTAATCGGACGCGCCCAGATTGCGGACAGTTGTAAAACCGGCATGCAACATGTTGCGGGCGTTGGCAGCGCCGATGACGGTCCAGAAACGGTCGCTGAATTGCAGCCCGCTATAGCCGCCATATTCCGGCCGACCGTCGAGGTGGACATGCATGTCGATCAACCCCGGCATCAGCGTATGGCCGGACAGGTCGATCACATTGGCGCCTTCTGGCGAAGCGCCGCTGCTGACTGCAACGATTTTTCCGTCCTCGATCGTGATCAGGGGGGCAGCGACATAGCGGCCGCTTTCCACATCCAGCATCCGGTCAGCGGTGACATACGTGGTTTCGGCCAATGCCGGACTTGCCAGCAAAGCTGCTGCCGCCACGCCGATGCCGATTGAAAGATGCTTCATAATCAAGTCCCCTGTAATTTTCCCCTTCCTCTCATACAGGCAAGAGCGGTGTTGTGAACGGGCTTTGCGCCGCCGGGCCGGTGTGGCTTGGAACCAGCCGGGTTGAAGAGCGGGCGTCTCAGGATCGGCTCATTCATAGCTGACCACCTCGAATTCGATGCGGTCCCAGTCGAAGAAGTAAAACCGGCGGCCGGGTTCGTAATCATCATGGCCAAATGGTGTCAGTCCGTGGTCTGCGACGACTTTCTCGGCTGCATCCAGATCATCCACAACCAAGGCGATGTGGTTGAGCGGATTGCCTTTCTCATATCCCCCGGAGACATGGCTGCCGGTGTACAGGGCAAGATAGGTTTTGCTGTCCCCCACATGCACCGATCTGCCGTATTTCATCGACGGGCCGCGCCACCGTTCTTTCCAGCCGAGCATATCGATCAGCAATGCGGCGCTCCTTTCCGGATCGGTGACGGAAATATTGGCGTGTTCGAGTTGTCCATTCGGCATCGCTATTCTCCTGTTCGGGAGGCCCGAAATCAGCCTCGTTCTTGCGATGCAGAATCAGATACAACCTCAAGCTAACTTGAGGTCAAGTGTGTAAATCCCTATGACTGTAATCGATGAAAGCGAACGATACCCTGACGATTGGTGACCTTGCCCGGCGCACCGGACTGAGCGTTTCGGCAATCCGCTTCTACGAGGAACGCGGCCTTGTCGAAGCGATGCGGACCAGCGGAAACCAGCGCCGTTTCCTGCGTTCCGACATTCGCCGGCTCAGCTTTGTCATGATCGCCCAGCGGCTGGGGCTGGCGCTTGACCAGATCGAGGCCGAATTGGCCCGTTTGCCCCATGGCCGGACCCCGAACGCGCGGGACTGGGCGCGAATAAGCACGTCGATACGGTCCGAGATTGACCGGAGAATCGACGAACTGCAGCGCGTGCGTTCAACGCTTGACGGGTGCATAGGTTGCGGCTGCCTGAGCCTGAAGAAATGCCGGATTTACAACAAGGATGACCGGCTTGCTGCCGAAGGGCCGGGGCCGCGCAATGCGCTCGGTTAAAACTCTGGGCCCAAATCGGGATCAAGGTCGCGCGGACGTTTGAAATGCACGAGCTTTCCGCAATCTTCCTGTAAATCAGCCCAGTCGTCGATATCCAGTTCGAATACCGCAAAGGTCGCGGTTGGATATTTTGTCGCTGCCTCATCGAACAGGGCATTTTCGGCTGACGGTGCGACCAGCGTAAAAAGCATTTCCTGAAGACCAGGATTGTGCCCTACTACTAGCAGCGCATCTGCATCGCCTGCATGGTCCTGAATCGCCTCGATGATCGTATCGGTACTGGCCAGATAAAGCCGTTTGTCCCAAACCGGCTCTGCATCGGGCAGGGCAGACTGCGCGGTCAATTTTACACGCTGGGCCGGGCTGGCAATGACGACGTCGAACTTGGTCCCGTAATCGGCGATATGCCTGCCGATCAGACGCGCACCCTTCTGCCCCCGATCATTGAGACCGCGGTCGAAATCGCGCGTCCCCAGATCATCCCAGTCGGACTTCGCATGGCGGAGAAGGGCAAGAGTTTTCAAAAGGGGATTTCGTCCTCATCGATGTCCAGCGCGGGAACCTCCGCAGATCTGCGTTCTCCCGAAACACCTTCTGCGACGCGTTGTAAAGCCTCCTCCAGTGTAAGGCGTATGACAGGGGTGCGTTCGGGAAAGGCGCTGAGCAGCCGACTGGGGAACGCAGCGGACAGGACGATGAAGTGGCCCTTGTCATCCTTGCTGCGGATCAGGCGCCCGAATGCTTGCGCGAGGCGGGCGCGAATAAGCCTGTCGTCATATGCGCTGCCGCCGCCCGCCGCGCGCCTTGCGCGGTGGAGGATGCTGGGTTTCGGCCATGGCACGCCTTCCATCGCCACGCACCGCAGGCTTTCGCCAGGCACGTCGACACCGTCCCGCAAGGCATCTGTGCCGAGAAGGGATGCGCGAGGATCGTCGCGAAAGATATCCACCAGCGTACCGGTGTCGATCGGATCGACATGCTGCGCGAACAGCGGCAACCCCGCCCGGGCAAGCCGGTCAGCAATGCGCCCGTGCACGACCCGCAACCGGCGAATCGCGGTGAACAACCCCAACACACCGCCGCCGGCGGCCTCGATGATACGGGCATAGGCGCCGGCCAGTGCCGGCAGATCGCCGCGCTTGATGTCGGTAACGATCAGTACCTCTGCCCGGTTGGCGTAATCGAACGGGCTTTCCGCCGACGACATCTGCGGTTTGACCTCGATGTAGGGAGTGCCGCTGGCGGCTACCGCGCTTTCCCAGTCTTTGCCGTCCGGCCCGCGGTCGGTCAGCGTGGCAGATGTCAGCATCACCCCGTGCGATGGTTCGAGGACGACTTTGGCAAAGGGTTTCATTGGGTCGAGCCAGCGCCGGTGTATCCCAATATCGAATTCGCGCGCATCGCTGCGATCCACCGCCAGCCAGTCGACGAACTGCGGATCGCTTGGCCCGCCAAGCCGGTTGAGCAGCGATTCCCATGCACCAATCAGATCAACCCGCCAGGCGAGCGAGTGACGGGCTCCTTCGATCCGCGCACGGCCCTGTCCGTCGAGCCAGTCGGGTGCATCCTCTACAATCGCCTCCAGCCGGACGCCGAGCTTGACCAGAGGGTGCCGAATTCGGGCGAGAGCCTCCTCCGCCTCTCCGGCCAGCTGGACGAAATTACCCGGCAGCTGCGCGGCTTCCGTCTCGATGCCGTAGCCGGCTTCCTGCCCGCCGCTTTCATCGCGCGCATAAGTGAGCGCGCGGACCGCGCCGAGCAGCTTTTCCAGCGGTCCGTAAGCCTCGCCGTCATTGAGGCGCTGCAACCAGCCATCGGAGGGCAGGGCCTGCGCCGCCTCTATCGCAGCCTCGACCGCTTCGCCGCCGGCATCGTCGTAACTGGCGACGTCGGCCAGCCTTGCGGCCAGTCCTCGCCTGCGGCCTTTGGTTTTGCGTTCCGGGCCGATGATCCAGCGGCGCAATTCGATCGCCTCTGCCCCGGTGAGAGCCGCCGCGAATGTCGAATCGGCGGCCTGAAAGACATGATGCCCTTCGTCGAAGATGATGCGGCTCGGGCGCTGTGCATGATCACGGCCGCGCGCCGCATTGATCATCACCAGAGCGTGATTGGCGATCACGAGGTCGGCCTGGGCAGAGGCGCGGGCAGCCCGTTCGATGAAACATTTCCGGTAGTGCGGACAGCCGGCATAGACACATTCGCCGCGCTGGTCGGTCAGTGCGGCAATACCCCTTTTCGGATAGAGCGTGCCAAGCCAGCCCGGCAGGTCGCCGCCGATCATGTCGCCGTCGCGCGAAAAGCTGGCCCAGCGGGCGACCAGCTGCGCCAGGATTGCGGCGCGGCCGCCGAAGCCGCCTTGCAGGGCGTCCTCCAGATTGAGCAGGCAGAGGTAGTTCTCGCGCCCCTTGCGAACCACCACTGGCTGCGTCCCGTCCGCGCGTTTTTCCGGCCATGCGCGGCGGCTTTCGCTGCGCAGTTGGCGCTGCAGGTTCTTGGTAAAAGTGGACACCCACACGGTCCCCTTTGCGCTTTCGGCCCAAAGCGATGACGGCGCGAGATAGCCAAGCGTCTTGCCAATACCGGTCCCTGCTTGGGCGAGCAGGACGTGGGGCAGCTTTTGCGAACTGCGCGGGGCGAAAACCTTGCCGACGGCTTTGGCATAGGCGCGCTGGCCATCACGGCGTTCGGCACCTTCGCCGGTCAGCCGCTCTAATTGGGCCTCGACCTCGCTGTCATCCATCATGATCTGGGCGGGTTGCGGACGTTCAGGACTTTCATCCCACTCCGGCAATTTGGAAAACAGCCATCTTTCGGCCCGTTCCGGCTTGCGGATATGCGGTGCCAGAACCTGTGCCCACGGCCAGCGTGCTTTGGTCAGCGATTGCAGTGCCGACCAGGCACCATCGCGCTGTTCCCAGTTCTCGCTCTCGCAAACCTCCAATATCGCACCGGCGGCAGTCTGCAGCAACGCAGGAACCGCATCATCGCTGGCAGGCTCTTCCAGCCCCAGCGCATGGGCAAGACCCTTGGGCGTGGGTACACAGAATTTGGCCGGAAAAACGAAGGCATAGAGCTCCAGCAGGTCCAGACCAGACAGATCCGGATAGCCAAGCCGCGTTGCAACCAGCGGTGCGTTTAGGATCAACGCCGGCGTATCGGCGGCAGCCATGATCGCCTCGCCCTTGGATAGCCCTCTCGTGCTGCCATTCGCATCCCGCAGCCAGGTTCCGGCATGGCTCGAATGCAGCGCGGGGAGGGGTAGAGGGGCAGGCATTTCCGCAGCTATGATTTGGGAGGAACGAAAAGTAAACGTTTGCGCCTTAGCTTTCCAGAAATCCGCGCTTCCAGAATTGCAAAGGAGCCGACGAATGCGGTCTTTCTGTACTTTCATTGCTGCTTCGGCCATCGCCGTGCCTGCCGCTTATGCGCCAGCTGCCGCGCAGGAGAGTCCGGTTGCGGTGGTGCAGAGCCACATCGATGCGTACCGGGCCAGGAATCTCAACGCCTTCATGCGTAGCTTCGCAAGCGATGCGGTGGTGGTGATTGACGGAGTGGCGGTGCAGGGACACGCGCAGATCCGTGAGCTGTATTCGCTAAATTTCGCGCCCGGCGCTCCGAAATTGAAGATGATTTCCAGCGGACAAGCAGACGGCGTGGTGTGGTTCGAATCTGGCTACGTATTCCAGGACGGCTCGGAACTGTGCTGCGGATATTCCGAATACACGGTTGAAAACGGCAAGATCACAATGTTGGTTGCCCGCACCGCCTGAGCCGTTTTGAGATAGCTGTGTCCGAACTTAACGGTACAGCTATTTCTGCTTCGTCCTGCGCTTCGCACTTGCAACATGGGACGAAGCGCGCAAAAGCGCTCCCATGACTGACAGCACTTTGATCGAAGCCGCACGAAACTCCAAGGCATGGCCTTTTCAGGAGGCGCAGCGGCTGCTCAAACGGTATCCGGACGGCACCAAGCCGAACGGAGAGCCGGTGCTGTTCGAAACCGGATATGGCCCATCGGGCCTGCCGCACATAGGTACATTTCAGGAAGTCTTGCGGACGACCTTTGTTCGCCGGGCATACGAGGCGCTGACGGGCGGCGCACCGACGCGGCTGGTCGCGTTTAGCGATGATATGGACGGCCTGCGCAAGGTGCCCGACAATGTGCCGAACCAGGCGATGCTGACCGAAAACCTCGGCAAGCCGCTAAGCCGAATTCCCGATCCTTTCGAAAAATATGAAAGCTTTGCGCACCACAATAATGCGAAGCTTCGCGAATTCCTTGACCGGTTCGGGTTCGAATATGAATTCGTTGCCGGATCGGAACGGTATAATTCGGGCGCATTCGACGATGCGCTGAGGAACGTCCTGCGCCACAATCAGGCCATTCTCGACATAATGCTGCCGACGCTGCGTGCAGAGCGCGCGGCGACATATTCGCCGATCATGCCGATCAGCCCGACCACGGGTGCCGTGTTGCAGGTCCCGGTCGAAGTGGTTGATGCTGATGCCGGTTTGATCCGCTTCACCGACGAAGATGGCAGCGTGGTCGAGCAAAGCGCTCTGGGCGGCCAGTCAAAGCTGCAATGGAAGGTCGATTTCGCCATGCGCTGGGTCGCGCAGGACGTCGATTATGAAATGTATGGCAAGGATCTGACCGACACTGGTGTCCAGTCAGGCAAGATTGCCAAGGTGCTGGGCGGCCGCAAGCCCGAAGGCCTGATTTATGAGCTGTTCCTGGATGAAAACGGCGAGAAGATTTCCAAGTCAAAGGGCAACGGCCTGACAATCGAGCAATGGCTCGAATACGGTACGGAAGAAAGCCTGGGTTTCTACATTTTCCCGAACCCGAAAAGCGCCAAGCAATTGCATGTCGGCGTGATCCCGCGTGCGGTCGATGATTACTGGCAGTTCCGCGAACGTCTGGCCGAACAGCCGCTCGACAAGCAACTGGGCAACCCTGTGTGGCACTTGCTGCGGGCGAACCAGAAGTTCGACGGGCCGGACGCCCCTGGTGCCGGGGATACGGTGCCGGTAACATTCGGTCTGCTGCTCAATCTGGTTGGCGTGCTTGGCGCAGAGGCGAGCAGGGATCAGGTTTGGTCCTACCTCGCCAACTATGTTGCCGATGCAGACCCGGACAAGCATCCGGCGGTGGACGAAATGGTTCGGGCAGCGCTTGCCTATAACCGCGACTTCATCGCGCCGACCTTGAACAAGCGCGCGCCGAGCGAAAACGAAGCCGCGGCGCTGCGCGCGCTGGATGCCGAACTGGCAGGATTGGCGGGATCGATGTCTGCGGAAGACCTGCAGACCAAGGTTTACGAGATCGGCAAGCAGGAAGAGTTTGCGTTCGAGAGTCTGCGTGACTGGTTCAAGGCGCTCTATGAAACGCTGCTTGGATCATCCGCAGGGCCGCGCATGGGCAGCTTCATCGCGCTTTATGGAATCGAAAACACGCGCAGCCTGATTGCGGAAGCGCTCGCACGCTAAGCTGCGGGATCAGCCCCAGCGGCGCGTGCGGTACCACTTGGTGATCACGTATTTCGTGCCTGCCTCGACTGGGGTTCCTGCGTGCATCGTGTTTTCGTTCGGCGTGCCGTCTGGCAGCGCGTTATTCCACACGAGCAGCACACCCGGCTTCGGGTCGATCTTCACGCCCACTTCGGTGAAGTGCGTCGCTCCGCCTTTTTCAACCGGGTTGAGAAACGCCATCGCTGTCCAGCTGCGCTGACCGCCGCGTTTGCGTTCTGCCTTCCAGTAATCCTGATCGGTATAGAACCAGTCATTGTGCGGCTTGAACTGCTGGCCAGGCATATAACGCTGGCCCTGAATCGCCTCGCCGCATTCCGCCTTGATGCCCAGCAGGTCGTCGATCCGGCGCGATATACCGGTTACAAACGGGTCGCGTGGGTCGAGATTTCCGGAATACGACGTTCGAAATCCGGTTGAATAATCGACATTGAACAGTTCGCTGGGCTGCGCGACCAGATCGATCATCATGCACAGACGCTGGCATTCAGCACCGGTCAAAAACCCGCCAATTGCGAAGATTTCCGCCTTGTCAGTCTTGACCTTGTAAGCTTTCGGGTCGGCTTCCAAACGCTTGCGAACATTCGCGCCTACACGTTTGAGCGCATCCTTGTCGGGTGTATTTGCAGTCTTTGTCATCGGCCGCTGTCTAGCACCGAAATGCCGCCCTTCAACAGGCTGTCTTGTCGGCAGCGTCAGGGATGATAGAATCAGCCCAGAAACAATCAGGAAGGCCCCGGCATGAATACATCGACACAGGCACGTTATTCCAAGGGGGCGATGCTGTTCCACTGGGTGATTGCGATCGCGGTAATCGCGAACTGGCGCATTGCAGAAGCCGCTGAACATGCCGAGATGCCAGCAAAGGCCGAGATTTTCGGTTACCACAAGGCGCTGGGGATCACGATCCTGGTTCTGACCATTGGCCGCCTGCTGTGGCGGTGGGCGCATCCCGTTCCGCCGCTGCCGTCCACATTGGCAAAGTGGGAAGCAGCGCTTGCCCGCACGGTTCATGTGATTTTCTATGTATTGCTGATCGGCCTGCCGATTGGCGGGTGGCTGGCCAACTCCCTTACCGGGCGCAGCGTCGATATGTTCGGCCTGTTCACTATTCCTCCTTTGCCGGTGGGCATGAACGAAGCGCTTGGCAAGTCGATCTTCGATCTGCACGGTTTGGGCGGCGAGATATTCATCTATCTGATTGCACTGCATATCCTTGGCGCGCTGAAGCATACGTTCATAGACAAGAATGGCGGTATCTTCCGGATGCTGCCGTTCGGCAAAGTCTGAAAGAGACTGGGTTAACCGGTAAAAGAAAGGCCCCCGCCAGAACACTGGCGGGGGCCTTTTTTGTCTACCGGTCAATCTGTCCGGCAGAGTGACGATCCGCTGTTACCAGAAGAAGTCGTAGATCACATCGACCACTTCGCCGCTATAAACGTTCACCAGCATCACGTCGTCGTAATAGCGAACCCAGCGGTATGGTCCGTACACTTCGGGCAGACGATACTGCCAAGGGTCACTGATCCAGTACCGGTTGCTGTAGAACAGGCTGTCGAGATAGAACCCGATGCTGATCCGGCTGTAACGATAGTCACGGTACGGTGAATAGTAACGACCGAGGTTGAACAGGCTGCGGTTATACCGGCGGTAATTGTGCCAGTTGTACCGGTTGTTTGTGCGCCAAGCGTTGCGGTTCCACTTGCGATATTGACGGTTGTAGCGGCGCTGATCCCGGCGGACGTCTGCCCTGCGTTCAGCACGGCGGCCATCGCGGTATCCGGCGCGCCGACCATCACGATATGTGCGGCTGCGGTCACGGTCGGTGTAGGTGCGGTTGCGCTCTACCCGGCGTTCGGTGCGGCGGTCTACTCTGCGTTCAGCACGGCGGTCAGCCCTACGGTCTGCTCGACGCTCGACACGGCGGTCTGCCTGACGATCGGCGCGGCGCTCGGTCCTGCGTTCAGCACGCTGGCGTGCCTCGACTGGAGCAATTGCAGGGCCACGGGCACGGCGTTGGTCGCGATTGCCCGCTGTCCAAGCCCGATCACGGCGATCAATAGTGGCTTGGGCGCGGGCATTCCGATTTTCAGCACGCACCGCTGGCTTTGTTGCATTGCGCGTCCGTTGGCGGTTGGTGTCGCGATTGGCGCGCCGATCTTGGCGTGCTTCGCGGCGTTCCGACCGGTTTGCCCGGGCTTGGCCGCGATTGTTGCGGTTCTGGCGTGCCTGGCTGCGATCACGATCGCTGCGGTCCGCTCGCTGGGTATCTGCGCTGGCTGCTTCGGCAGCTTGCGCGGGCAGGGCACTCAACGCCATCGCCAAGGCGAGGGCCGATGCGCTTCCTGCGGATAAAAGATGTTTAATAGTCATGCGGCTCTCCGTAAATTCAATGCCGCGCCCACCCTGCGGCTCACTTGATAACGCTCTTCTAGTTCAGCTTTGATGACAGTAATCTGAACGGAGCAGTTAGGCATCTGTTAATATAAGGCGGGCTTTCGATGAACTGCCGATCCGATTGACTCGGCGGTCCGTGTCGTGGCTAAGAGCGCCCATGGACATGACCCTTGCCGACGTAGAGAAAGATATCAAGACCCGCCTGCAGCAAGGGGCGACGAGCCGCAAATCTGCAATGCATACCTGTGTGGTGGCAACAGCCGATTGCGATCTGCGAGTGATGGTGCTGCGCGAATATTGCAGTGAGACCAATCGCCTGCGTTTTCACACCGATTCTCGCACACCGAAGGTAACCGCAATCGCTGGCAATCCTTCAGTGGCGGTGCTGGCCTATGACCAACAGGGAAAGGTTCAAATCCGGATGCGGGGGACGGCACGCGTCGAACAGGACGGGCCCGTTGCCGATGCCGCATGGGCCGAGGCAACGAACTTTGCCAAGCGATGCTATCTCGCGCAGCAAGCGCCCAGTTCTGCAGTGCCAGAACCGACTTCAGGCCTGCCGCAATGGGCGGAGGGGACGAACCCCGCCGACGAAGAAGTTGCGCCAGCGCGCGACAATTTTGCGGTGCTGCTGATCGAGATTGCGCAGTTTGACTGGCTGTATCTGGCGAATGAGGGGCACCGGCGAGCGCGAATCACTCCGGGCGAGGATGGGGCCGAGCCGGATCGAACATGGTTGGTTCCGTAAGTCAGCCAATTGGGGCAAGCAAAACGCAAACCCGGGCATTTGACGTCAGGCAGCGCCGATGTTGCGCAGTTTGGCCAGCAGGCTTTCTTCAGTGAAAGGCTTGGTCACGAATTCGTCCGCACCGACATCGATTGCCTTGTGGATGTCCATGGCACTCGAATGCGTTGTGCAGAACACGACTTTCGGTTGCTTCGCGCTTTCAACCGCGCGCAATTTGGCGAGGAATTCGATACCGGTCATGATTGGCATGTCCCAGTCGAGCATGATCAGGTCGGGCATTGAAGCTCCGCACTTGGCCAGTGCTTCCTCACCATTTTCAGCTTCTGCCACGGCATAACCGCGTGCTTCGATAATTTGGCGGGCAATTTTCCGGATCATGCGCGAATCGTCGACCAGCAGGCAATGCCGGGCCGTTTCCGTCGCTGAATCGACCGGAGTCGGCGTAGCCGGAGCCACGCGGCGGCCGTAGGATGTCGGTTGGGCGGGCGCTGTAGCCGGCTGCGGAGCGGCTGGTTCCTGAACCGACGCGGCAGGCTGATCCGGCAGAGCCACGTCTTCTTCGCGCGGTGCCGGCGTATCCGTCTTCGGCGATTCCGGCTGGTTGTCCTGGTCCGGCGTGCTGCGTCGTTTGATCAGATTGTGAATGGGACTACCTCCCCTTGATCGCGGGCTTCGCGTTTTGCCAACGGAGACACAGCGTCTTCTTCGCCTGCTGTTTTGCGCACATGCAGGTAAGGCACCCAGACATCGCCATATTCGGCTTTCTGGTACCACAGGTCCAGAATGTCATAGCTGGCCCAGAAGCCGTTCTGATCCTGCAGGCGCACACCTTCTCCGATGCGCGGAACCACGGCAAACTTCACTTTCTCGTGCGTTTGCGTGCTCTCATTCTGGATCTCGACATCAATCACTTTGGCGCGTCCCCAACTCTCGGTCTGGTTCAAGTAGCCTGATTTGGTTGATGGATTGCTAAGGAGGTCGAATTGATCAGCTGCAATCCGTATTTTGTGGCCAGGATTGCCTCTTGCGTTGCCGGTTCTTCGAGGTAAATGCCCTCGCGTGAACCGGTTAATTCGCCTCGTTGCCCTGCTTTCAGTCCTGATGGCTTCCTTGATACCTGGCGGGTACATGGTCGCATCTGCCAAAGATGGCTCGTTGACTGTGCGGATGTGCAATACCGGTGACACGAGCCAGCGGCAGGTGTCCCGCGTCGACCCCGATTACGAAACCTATCTGCTACTGTATGGCGAAGTTCCGGAAACGGATGCGGATCCCGTGGATGAGCCATGCGATATGGGTCCGTCACCATTGGGCAAGCTGGATTCCGCGTTGATCCTCCCCGCCGCTTTGATTGGCGATGCGCCGGTCCAAGGGCTGGGCCGCAAGGTTCTGACAGGGATTTTCCCGGCTGCGCTTCCTCCATCCACCGGACCACCTGCCACCTGAAAATTCGAACCATCCGGGTTTTCGCCCGCGCACACGATTTTTCAGGAATTATCTATGTCTAATACTACCCGAATTGCGGGCGCGATCGCGCTTGCGACTGCTATCACTCCTTTCACTGCCGCAACTGCGCACTCCGTTTATGCAGACGACCATGCGCCGATTGGCGTAATGGCCGACCACGCGCATAAGAAAGGGGAAATCATGTTCTCGCTGCGCGCGATGCATATGGAAATGGACGGGAACCAGATCGGCACCGACGATGTCTCGCCAGATACGATCGTGACCACCATCCCCAATCGATTTGCCGGCATCGGGATGCAGCCGCCCACGCTGCGCGTGGTGCCGCAGACCATGCGTGCCGACATGTACATGTTCGGCATGATGTATGCCCCGTCAGATGCAGTCACGCTGGCCGTGATGGGCAAATACATCGAAAAAGAGATGGAAATGACCGTTTATCAAGGCGGCATGGGCACGGCCCAACTGGGGGATAATGCCACCAGTTCCAAGGGTTTCGGCGATGTGAAGACCGTGGCGATCATGCCGCTGCTCGGCCATCCCGACAAGGAAGCGGACAACCGCGACGAACTGTATCTGAAAGCGGGTGTGAATATTCCGGTCGGTTCGACAACCAAAACCGCGCAAATGCTGACTCCGATGAACACCACGCCTGTGATGCGTATGCCCTATGGGATGCAACTGGGCACCGGAACCTGGGATTTCGAACCGACACTGACTTACAAGATGCGGCGCGGCAAGTTCGGCCTGGGTCTTCAGGCCAGCGCATCGATCAAGCTGGGTGATAATGACCAGGGCTATAGCTTCGGGGACAGCTATGAAAGCACCGCATGGCTCAGCTACCGCCCTGCGCAGTGGGTCAGCCTGTCGGGCCGAGTCAAAGCGCGGACGATGGGGCCTATCGACGGGATTGATCCGGTACTCATGGGCCCCGCACAAGGTGCAAATCCCGACTATTACGGGGCTGAGCGTGTGGACTTGATAGCCGGCGTGAACTTTGTCGCCACTCATGGCTCGCTGGCTGGTCACCGCTTGGGGATCGAACTGGGTAAACCGGTCTATCAGGACCTCAACGGACCACAAATGGCCGGAGACTGGTCAGTAACCGTCGGCTGGCAAAAAGCTTACTGATCCGCAGGTTCGGAAGTTTGATGCAAAAAGGGGCGGGCCAAATGGTCCGCCCCTGATCGTTTGGGTCAATGCGCAAATTCTGCGTTCAGCAGGTCACGCTGCCTGCTTGATTTCGCGCAGGGTCAGATCGAATGTCAGATCCTCACCGGCCAGCGGATGATTGCCGTCAGCTTTGACAGACTGTTCGCCGACTTCGATGATGTGCAGCGTCATCGGCTGGCCATCGGGTGATTGCGCCTGCATCGCCATGCCCGGCTGCGGCGCTGGTTCCGGCGGCAGGTTTGCGCGGGGAATTTCGATGATCAGTTCTTCGCGGCGAGGGCCGAATGCCATGTCGCAGGGGATTGCAATCGTCTGCTGGTCGCCGACCTTCATACCGGTCAATGCTTCTTCGATCTGCGGAAAGATCTGCCCGTTGCCGAGCTGAATATCTTGCGGTCCGACCTGAGCCGTATTGCCAATTTCCTCACCGTCAGTCCGCTTGAGGACGTAGTCGATTGTTACGGTGTCACCGTTGCTGGGAGTAGTCATGCAAGTCCTTTGGATTTTGTGTTCGCGGCAGAGAAATGCCGCCTGGAACGCACTCGCTTGCCGAGCGCCTTGGGATTAAGTCTCGCAAGTCAGAGTGTGCGAGTCAAATACGCGGGTCAAAATCAAATCTTAGCAATTTAACGCGATTGATCACTACCATGCAGTGCAACCGTAGAACCGCTGTCCTGGCCTCTCTCGCCTTTGGTGCAGTTTGCGCAGGCTTTGCGCTGGATGCACCGGCCCCGGAAACTCCCATTTCCGGCAAGGCGGTTCGCGGCGCTGGCGGTATCATCAACGGCGCCGTCGAAATCTTCGGTCCGACCGGGGCGGCTGCGGCATTCGTGGTTCTCGGTATAGCTATGGCGGGTTTGTCTGCACTGATGTGTCCGTCGTCACGGCAGTGAGCGGCGATGAGGTGCCGATAACCAGTGGATGCCGGATTGCCGCACGTCCGTACACATCCGCTGAGCATTGACTTAGTGAGCTAATACGCCAACTCACCCGGCATGAGGATTAGCCTACCGATGCTCGCCGCATTTGCGTTGATGTCTTGTTCAACCGGTCCGATGGAGCTCTCTCCATCAACAACCAGTGCACCCCACTGGGGCGAGAAGCCCAGAACGCGATTGGTGGAAGCGAACTCTGTCTATTCGCAGCAATTGCCCGATGCACGCGTGCACCTGCCAGAAGGTGCGCGATATCTCGGTTCGACCAGGTTCGATCTGAAAGACGTGGTCGATGCTGAAATACACCTGTTTGTCGAGGCGAATGAGGAGCAAGTGGTCGAGCGAGCGTACTGGATCCAGTTCGAATCTTATCTTCCCGAATATCCCAATGCCGCTTACGACTTCATGGATGATGGCATGCCATTGGCGAGCCTGGGCGATATGGGGCTGTTTTACCGGGCCCGGTTCGGGAGAGCAGAAGATGTACCGCCGGAAGGGTCCGAGGCGCAGCGCGTTCAGCAAATGATTGCCGATGCAGGTTACGAACTACCGGCTGAAACGTTCAGTGCGCAGTTCCACCAGGTCGTGAGCGCAGACAACCGCTCCGAAATACTGGTGATCGTCATTGGCGACCTAGCGCAGCTCGATTTGTCGTTTGCACAAATTGTTGCGGGCGGCCGTCAAGGGGAACCGATGAAGCGGCTTTCTGAGAAAGCGCTTCCCGTCGCTCAAAAGACGGTCCGGATCCAATCACCGGTCCGTTCCGCTCGCTAACAATCCAAGCACATTCGCACCCTGACTAGGGTGCGCGCTTACCTGGTCAGCTTTTTATAAGCCAACCGGGTTGGGCGATCTGCTGCGTCGCCCATGCGGCGGCGCTTGTCTTCTTCATATGCTTCGAAGTTGCCTTCGAACCATTCGACATGGCTGTCGCCTTCAAATGCAAGAATGTGCGTGGCCAGCCGATCGAGGAAGAAGCGGTCATGCGAGATGACCACGGCGCAACCTGCGAAGTTTTCAATCGCATCTTCCAGCGCACGCAGCGTTTCCACGTCGAGATCGTTGGTCGGCTCGTCCAGCAGCAGCACATTGCCGCCTTCTTTCAGCATCTTGGCCATGTGAACACGGTTGCGTTCACCGCCGGAAAGTTTCCCGACGACCTTCTGCTGATCCGCACCCTTGAAGTTGAATGCGCCGACATAGGCACGCGTGCTCATGTCGTGGCCGTTGACCTTCATATAGTCGAGTTCATCCGACACTTCCTGCCAGACGTTCTTCTTCGGATCGAGGTGATCACGGCTCTGGTCAACATACCCCAGATGGACCGTCTCGCCGATTTCGATCGTGCCGCTATCGGGCTGTTCCTGACCGGTGATGATCTTGAACAGGGTGGACTTGCCGGCACCGTTGGGGCCGATCACGCCGACAATGCCGCCCGGGGGCAGCATGAAGGACAGGTTTTCGAACAGCAGCTTGTCGCCGTAAGCCTTTGAAATGTTCTTGGCTTCGATAACCTTGCTGCCAAGGCGTTCCGGCACCTGAATAACAATCTGCGCCTTGCCCGGCTTGCGGTCCTGCTGCGCGTCCTGAAGCTCTTCGAACTTGCGGATACGAGCCTTGGATTTGGTCTGGCGGCCCTTGGTGCCCTGACGGATCCAGTCGAGTTCCTCGTTAAGCGCTTTCTGGCGGCCCTGGTCTTCGCGGTCTTCCTGCGCGAGACGCTTGGCTTTCTTCTCCAGATAGGTCGAGTAATTGCCTTCGTATGGATAATACGAGCCGCGATCGAGCTCCAGAATCCATTCCACCACGTTGTCGAGGAAGTAACGATCGTGGGTGATCATCAGAACAGCGCCGGCATATTCCTTGAGGTGGTTCTCTAGCCACTCGACCGATTCCGCGTCGAGGTGGTTGGTTGGTTCGTCGAGCAGCAGGATCGACGGTTTCTGGATCAGCAGACGGGTGAGGGCGACGCGGCGTTTTTCACCGCCTGAAAGGTTCGAGACCGAAGCATCGGATGGCGGGCAGCGCAGTGCCTCCATTGCGATCTCGAGCTGGTTGTCGAGCGTCCAGCCGTCAACCGCGTCGATCTTTTCCTGCAACACGCCCATTTCTTCCATCAGTGCGTCGAAATCGGTGTCGTCCTGCGGATCGCCCATTTCGGCCGAAATCGCGTTGAAACGGTCGACCATGTCAGCAACTTCGCGGGCACCGTCCTTGACGTTTTCAAGAACCGTCTTGCTTTCGTCCAGCTCCGGTTCCTGCGCCAAATAGCCGACGGTGATGTTCTCACCCGGCCAGGCTTCACCGGAGAAATCGGTGTCGATACCAGCCATGATCTTGATCAGGGTGGATTTGCCTGCGCCGTTTGGCCCGACAATGCCGATTTTTGCGCCCTGATAGAATTGCAGGTTGATGTTCGCCAGCACCGGCTTTTTCGCACCGGGGAAAGTCTTGGTCATGTTCTTCATGACATATGCGTATTGCGCGGCCATTGGGTCGGTCCTTCGGGTAATCGTAAACTGAGCTTGGATTTAGTCGGCAGATAGGGTGCGAATGCCCCCGGGGCAAGCCGTGAGCGCGTCGGGCCGTAGCAAAACTGCAACGAAGTTTTCCGAAATTGGTCCTGCTTGGACCGGCTGATTGACCGGCGCAGGACCTCCTGCGAATTGCGCCCCGGTTTCACTCGACATTCATTCTGGCGATTCTGGTGAACGGCGCAGCATCCCGCGACGATCACTTCGTTTCAGTGGAGACAATTCCATGACACTCAGCGCAAAATATCTTTCCTCGGCAGCGGTTTCTGCGCTTGCCGGCACTCTTGTATTTGCAGCGCCTGCTGCGGCGCAGGACACCGAAAGCACCGGTGCATCAGAAGGTGGCCTCACGGAAATCATCGTGACGGCACAGCGCCGCGAAGAAAACCTGCAGGATGTTCCGGTTTCGGTTACCGCGATCAGCGACGACCAGCTCGAAGCGCTCAGTAGTTCGGGGCAGGATATTCGTGCGCTTTCGGGCCGCGTCCCCAGCCTGTTGGTCGAAAGCTCGTTCGGCCGTACTTTCCCGCGTTTCTACATTCGAGGCCTCGGCAACACCGACTTCGATTTCAACGCCGCGCAGCCGGTCAGCCTGGTGTATGACGACGTTGTCCTGGAAAACCCGATCCTCAAGGGCTTCCCCATTTTCGACATGCAGCAGGTCGAGGTCCTTCGCGGCCCGCAAGGCACGCTGTTTGGCCGCAACACCCCGGCCGGGATCGTAAAGTTCGATTCCGTAAAGCCGGGTGATGAAGCAGGTGGCTATGCGCGTGTGTCATTCGGACGGTTCAACAACATCAACGCCGAAGGCGCAGTTGGCGGCCCGCTGGGCGATAATGTCAGCGTGCGCCTGTCGGCTCTCTACCAGCGCCAGGACGACTACGTAGACAATGTCCTGCCGAGCGGCACGACCAAGGACGCATTCGGCGGTTATAATGACATGGCGTTCCGCTTGCAGGCTGCCGTGCGTCCCTCCGACGATTTCGAAATCCTCCTGACCGGCCAGCTGCGTGATCTCGACGGTACAGCACGCCTGTTCCGTGCGAATAACTTCACCCGCGGACAGGAAGGTCTGAACGCCAATTTTGACCGCGACAGTGTTTCTGTTGACGGACAAAATGAACAGTCGGTCAAAACCCAGAACGCGTCTGCTCGCATGACCTGGGATGTCGGTCCGGTATCGCTTATTTCGGTCACCAGCTATTGGCATGGCACATCGACTTCGGTCGGTGATGTCGATGGCGGTTTTGGCGCGAACTTCCTTCCCCCGGCGCTGTATGGTCCGGGCGATATTCCGTTCACTGCAGAAACCCGCGACTCTGTGCCTGAACTTGAACAGTTCACCCAGGAACTGCGGATTGCCAGCAACGGCAACGGCCCGGTCAGCTATCAGGCAGGCATCTTCTACTTTGACGAATCGCTCAGCATTCTGAGCGAGAACTATTCTACCCTCGGTGATCCGCTTAACGCGCCGGGCGGGGTGAATATCGTCGTTTCGCAGGACCAGCAGAGCAAGGCTCTGGGCGTATTCGGTTCCGTAACCGTCGATCTGTCCGATCAGCTCAGCGTCACCGGCGGCATCCGCTATAATGACGATGAGCGTGATTTCACCGTGGTTCGCAGCCAGGACAGCCAGTTCCCGACCTTCCTGCAGAACCCGCTCGGCACGGTCACTCGTTCGGTCAGCGACGATACGATCACATGGGATGCCAGCGTTGCCTACGAAGCGAGCGACGATATCAACCTGTATGCCCGCGTGGCACGCGGTTACCGCGCGCCCAGCATCCAGGGGCGTATCCTGTTCCCGCCAGCAACTGCCACTCCGCTGGAAGACGGCGTCTCGGTTGCCGGTTCGGAAACGATCACGTCCTACGAAGCCGGCATCAAGTCGACGCTTCTGGATGGCCGCGCGCGGATTAATTTGTCCGGTTTTCTCTATGATCTGAACGATGCGCAGCTGACCGCAGTGGGCGGCAATGTGAACGCGAACCGCCTGATCAACGCCGATAACGTGCGCGGGTACGGCTTCGAACTTGATGCCGAACTGGTGCCGGTAGACAATCTCTACCTGACGGCCGGCCTCAGCTACAACCACACCGAAATTCAGGATACCGGCCTGACCACCGCGGCGTGCGGCGGGACCCGTGTCGATACCTTCCCTGATGTATCGCTGTGCACGATCCTCGACCCGATCGTCACCCCAGCTGCACCGTTTTCGGCCGCGATCGTGAATATCGATGGCAACCGTCTGCCGCAGTCGCCGCGCTGGATCGCCAACTGGACCGCCAAATACGCTATCCCTGCCGGTGAGGGAGAATTCTATGTCTTCACCGACTGGTCTTATCGTTCGCGGATCAATTTCTTCCTCTATGAATCGGTGGAATTCCAGGATGCCAGCCAGCTCGAGGGCGGGGTGCGTGTCGGATACGATACGGATACGTTCGAACTCGCGGCCTTCGTGCGCAACATCACCAACGACACGTCGCCCGTCAGCGGTATCGATTTCAACAACCTGACTGCCATGGTCAACGAGCCCCGTGTCTGGGGTGTGTCGGCCGGGATCAAATTCTGATCTTCTGGACTTGTGCGGCGGGTGTGATTAGCACTCGCCGCCATGAAGAAATACGCACTCGCGCTCGCTGCGCTTTCGCTCCCGGTTGCAATTAGCGCTCAAGAGGCTGGTTCTGTCAGCCTGCCTGACATGGCGGACGGCGCGCTAACCCAAGATACAATCGCCTGGAACTTCGTCGAGGGGCTGACGACCGAAGTCGGGCCCCGGCAGGCCGGGACAGAGGCCGAGCAGCGCGGACGCGACTGGGCGGTCAACTGGCTGACCTCTCAAGGTTTCCAGAACGTGGCGGACGAACCGTTCATGATGGATACGTGGGTGCCGGGTGAGCTTGCCAGCGCCGCGATCACTTCACCATTCCCGCAGCCTTTCCAGGTCACACCGCTGGGCGGCAGCGCATCGACCGGTGCCGACGGTATCGAGGCCGAGGTCGTGATGTTCGCAACCACTGCCGACCTGATGGCTGCGCCTGCCGGCAGTCTGGACGGCAAGATCGCCTATATCAGCCATTCGATGACCCCGACGCAGGATGGCTCGCAATACGGTTTCGCCGGTCCGGCCCGCTGGGTCGGTGCCAGCATCGCGAAGAGCAAAGGCGCGGTCGGCACGGTCATCAAGTCGATCGGCACTGACAAGCACCGCAACCCGCACACCGGCGGCACACGCGTGGTCGACGGGATGATACCCGCAGGCGCGCTGTCGATCCCGGATGCTCTGAATCTTGAGCGCATGTTTGAGCGCGCCGACGGACGGCCGATTACCATGAAGCTGGTGCTGACACCTGAGAAACTGGGCATGACCCGCAGCGGCAATGTTGTCGGCGAGATCGTTGGCCGTGATCCATCGCTACCGCCAGTCCTGCTGGCCTGTCATCTGGACAGCTGGTGGAACGGGACGGGCGCATTCGATGATGGTGCCGGCTGCGGCATCGCTGCTGCGGCGGCGCTCCATGTTTCGCACACCGGCCAGCCGCTGCGCACCATCCGTGTCCTGATGGCCGGTGCGGAGGAAGTCGGTTTGCATGGCAGTGTCGCTTATTCAAAAGCGCATATCGATGAGCCGATCGGAGTCGCATTTGAAAGCGATTTCGGGGCGGACCGCATCTGGCGCTTCGAAAGCAATTTCCGCGAGACAAATCCTGAGCTCCACGCAAAGCTCGCATCCTCTGTTGCGCGCTTTGGTGTCGCCAATTCGACTATCGAGGCCAGCGGCGGTGCGGATATCAACATCGCGCGCGATCAAGGCACCGCGATCATCGATCTGCAGCAGGATGGCACCCGCTATTTCGATCTGCACCACACGCCCGACGATACGCTGGACAAAATTGATCCGGCACAGCTTCGTCAGAATGTCGCGGTATGGACGCAGGTCGCCGGAATTCTCGCCAATTATGAAGGCTCGATCAAAGGCGAATAATCAGGCTGGGCTCGGCTGACGCGTCAGCCGCATCAAATCCATTCTGACCAGTTCGGCTGGCAGTGTCAGGCCGGGTGGCAACCGCCACCTGGGGCTGCGCGTGGGTGCTATTCTTTCGAAGAAAAGATAGACGGTCACCGCAGTCATCGCCGCGAGGTGCAGGTCTTCGGCTGCCATCGGAACCAGCATCCAGGGCCAGCAACTGGCGATACACGCCGCCGCGTGACGGAGGCCGTAAGATACGCAATCACGTGCCATTGCTGCGCCGCATGCGCTGATACGCCGTATCTTATGGCACCGGTTGCGTGCCCGCTGGCTGATCGGGGAGGCGCTCCATAGAAAGGCAAAGGCCAGCACCGCCGCTAGCGCCGCCCCTTCACCGAATACGGACCGGGTAAGCACGGACAGGGGAATTACCACAGCACCCGCCGCCATCCAGGCGCCAAGATATGCACCGAGGAAAACCACCGCAGCGCGGAGCCGCCATGCTTTCACGGCAGATTGCCATACGTGCTGCAGCGGGGATGCAAGCAGCACCAGCATCATCGGCACCATCATGAAGAACCAACCCTCGGCAAAATTGCTGAGCGGGAACAGCTGCAGGTTCGAAATCCCGCTGCGAACACCCAGCATGATCGTGCTATCCCCGCACAGCGATGCAATCTTGACCGGTGCTGGCAGCCAATTGACCGCAAGGAACATGGCGGCCGAACTCAGGATCAGAAACCGGTACACATTCTGCCGAAACAGCCTGTTGAGGAAAGCGATCATGGTCCTGCCCCGGCCTTAGCGTGCCGGCTGACTGTAGATGCTGATCCTTTCGACCGTAACGGGTGCCGCCTTCGCTTCATCGGGTTGTTCGATAGTCACTTCGATCATGTCGAGAGTGGCGTCATGACTGGCGATCAGCTTGTTCGCCGGACCGGTGATGTCGATTGTATAGGTCAATCCGTTGCCCGCATGATCGCCGTCTTCCTGAGAAGCTTTCTGAAGGCCGAAAAGGGCCAGCGTGTCGGCAAGCTCACGGTGTCCGTCCGGCAGGCCGATATAGACATTCAGGACGCTACTGGCAGTCTCGCCGCGCACGTGTTCCAGATTTAGGAACAGGCGAGAAGGCTCGAATGATTTGGCCAGCATTTCCGGCCCCTGCGCCATCTCCACAGCGGTCGTTGCAGCATTGGCATGCGTGCTCAGGCTCTCCGTGCTCGAGCCGATAAGCGTTGACGCAGGCGGACCTTCGGTTCCTTTATCTGCACCCATTTCGATACCTTCCATCAGCACGGTCTTGGCGATCAACGGTCCGACCCCGATACCTGTGCCGCGAGTCAGATCGTCATAAGTCGGCGCATACGTCTTGCCGGGCAAGGTCTGTCCGGGAACGAACACGGTCGTCTGCCCGGAGCTTGTCGGCATTTCAAACTGTCTGGGCGATGGCCCGTCAGACCAGTTTGCGCCGGTTTCCTGCACATTGCCAGGGACAGTCAGCCACGCCGCCCAAAGGCGGTCGATATTGCAGTGATGTGTCCAGAAAATCGGATCAAGAGCGGCAAAGTTCGGATCGGCCATCCATCCCATCGGTGAAATGCCGCCAACCATCACGTGAACCGGGTTATGCGGATTGCCTTCACAGGCACCTGTTGGACCGCTGAAATGATTGAAAGCAGTTACCCCGCCACCGAAACCGAGAGAGCCGACTGCGGAGGTGTAATAATGTTGATTCATGCAGCTCAGATCGATGTCGCGCGGATACCAGGAACTGGGGCCCAAGCGCGTAAGTCCATTGCGCTCTGCGTCATGTAGCGGATTATCGCTCCCGTCGGGCATGGTTGCAGACATGAACGCATCGGGAATATCGCGCGCATTGGGATTGGTCGCGTCGAGGTAGTTCCAGTAAGGCAGGCCCCAGTCGGAAGGGCCGCCGAGCGCCTCCACAGTGGCTCCGATAATTTGCTCGAAAGACCAGCAATATCCGCGATGCCACGGCAGGAAATACCAGGTTCCATGCTGGCACTGGTTCCACATCCGGTCCTGCTCAGATTGAGGCGGCATGGGGCTTTGCGGGGTAATCACCCCGTCATTGATCCAGCCTTGCCGGTCAATTCCGTGGATTGCGCCAAGATAGGCCCAGCTATTTCGGTCATTGGGGTCGAGCGACCTCAGCTGCCTGACAGCTTTTGCGTACCAGATGAGGGTTTCTGGCCATGCTTCCCCGAAGCTGGCAATATCACGGCGAATTCGAACCACAGTCGCTCTCCCATAGGAATAACCAATTGCGCGACTCGAATTTTCTATTTCATCTATAATGCATTTTTAAATAGTGATTGCAAATTTAGTCGAAACACCAAGGAATTTTACATTCGATTATAAATCTTTGCGCGGAAGGTTTGGGGAACAACTTGCCGCGATTTCAGAATGATTGCAGCGCGCGTCAGGCCATTGACGTGCGGATCAGGCGCGGCAGCCACAACGCTTGCAGCACGGCTCTGGCGATCAGGAACGCGGTGAAGCTCAGCCACAGGCCCTGATTGCCCATCGGCCAGGTCAGCCACAGCATGGCCGCGTAGATCAGCGCCGCGCCCAGCATTGTGCCAAGAAGCGCGCGGGTCCAGCTCGCGCCGACAAACACTCCGTCGAATACGAAACCGGCGACCCCCGCGAACGGGATCAGCACCAGCCAAACCGCGCTTTCCTGCGCGGCTCTGGCGACGCCCGGCGTCGCGGCAAAGCTGGTCAGTATAGGACCCGCGAGGGCGTAGAATGCGGCCGCCACCACTGCTGCGACTGCAATCCCGCGAACCAGCAACGCACGAATATATTGAACGAAACCGTGCCGGTCGCGCGCGCCGTATCGTTCGCCATTGAGAACCTGCGCGGCATTCTCGAACCCGTCCAGCAGCAGCGCTGTGAAGACGAACAATTGATAGATGATACCGTTGGCCGCGAGCACCACCGCACCGCGTTCTGCGCTTAACCGGGTGAGGGCGGCTAGCGCGATCATCAGCACCAATGTGCGCAGGAACAGGTCACGGTTGACCGACAGAAACGGCTGCAGCGACTGCCAACGCAAGAATGACCCTTTGGCGAGGACTTTCAGCAAATGGCCCGTCACGTCGCCGCGAAAAACGAACAGCATTACGGCAGCGAGTTTGACGTACTCTGCGATGAAGCTGGACCAGCCGATCCCGGCGATCCCCATATCCATTTCCAGCACGAGCCACAGGCCGAGCCCGACATTCAGCGCATTATAGGCAACCTCGAAAACCAGCACTGCGGCCATCTGTCTGCGTCCGACGAGAAAGCCGATCAACGCGAGATTCAGCATGACGCCGGGCGCGCTCCAGTACCGGATGTCTGCATAGGTGCGGGCGGCGCCAAGCACGGCGTCTTCCGCGCCCAGCAGCGACAGAAATAGGGGCTGGATCACAGGTTTCGCGATCAGCAGCATGACGGCAATGGCAAAACCTACAGTAATCCCGCGCATCAACACGGAAACCTGCGCCTCGCGGCCTGCACGCGTACCTTCCTGCGCGACCAATCCAGTCGTGCCGGTCTTGAGGAAGTTCATCACGGTGAACAACACGGCAAACAGCCGCGCGCCGACATCAACAGCGCCCTGTGCTGCCGGATCGCCCAAACGGCCCACGATCCACATGTCGCCAATCCCGATCAGCGCGGTGGCGACGTTGGTCACCATCGCAGGCAGGGCAATCGCCCAAATCGCGCGCGTATCAAGTCTGGAAAGGGTGGAGGCGGTGATGATGGTTACTCCTCAAGCAGATCGCTCAGGAGTAAATTGAAAAGTGTGGTCGGGGAGACAAGATTCGAACTTGCGACCCCCTGTACCCAAAACAGGTGCGCTACCAGGCTGCGCCACTCCCCGACACTTACTTTTCATTTATCGCTTCATCACAAAGGCGATAACTCCGCTGGCTTCCGGTGGGCCCGGCAGGACTCGAACCCGCGACCTAGCCGTTATGAGCGGCCAGCTCTAACCAACTGAGCTACAGGCCCCCAGGATGCCTAAAGCGAATGCTGTCCGTCAATCGCCGGATAGCAGAGCGCGCCTAGCGGGGGGAAGCGCGAGTAGCAAGCATCGTTTTTGCGATTTCACAAATTAGCTTGCTTGGTAGGCTTAAACTTCCGCTGATTGCATGATTTCAGCCACCGTTGTCGACTTCACCCCGCGCTGATCGAGGTACGCGTAAATTCGCCTCCACCATTCGTAAAGCTCGTCCAGATCATCCTCGGTCCGCACGTATGGTGTATGGCCAGGCACCAGTGAAGGGCTGTGGAACGATAGCACCAGAACAGGCAATTGATCGTCGATCGCGATGTCGATCCCGCGCAGTGCCTCGTCAGCGGAGACACCCTCTGGGGTCAGCGCGATTCGTTCCAGCATTCCCAGACGCGACGCGATGCCGTTCACTTTCCCCAATCGCGAAAGTGCCGGGTAGAGTGCGCGGCCCTGCTTGCGAAGCATTCCCCAGAACACGGTCGTCAGCGGCAATTCGAGCAGCTGGTGTTCGCTATCGACCCAATAGGGTTCCAGCGGATGGTCGCGGTAATTGGGGCCGCCGCCCGCGCTGTAATCGAAATTGGCGCGCACCGAGCTGTCGATCGCGACACCGGCCTTTTTCAGGATTTTCGCGCTCGACGGGCCAAGTCCGTAACGGCCAGCGCGGTAGATCTGGGGTGCGCAGCCGAAATTCTTCTGGATCTCGTCGCGCAGCTTGAAGAACTTCCGCTCTTCCAGGTCCGGCGGCAGATTTCCGGCGAACGAATTGAATGTGTTCACCTCTTCTTCGAAGGGCGGATTGACCCACGGGTGGAGCTGGATGCCGATTTCGGCCTTGCCTGCTTGCAAAGGTGCGCGAAGGATGTCCATCGCCACTTCGGATGTCGCCACGGGCCAGTCGACCAGATAGACGGGGCAGACGCCGATGCCTTCGCAAAACTGCTGGAATTTGGCGAGGCGGGGTACATGGTCGAGGCCGTGTCCGCTGGGGCTGAACGGGCCCTCCCAGTCGAATTCTTCCTCAGTATCGACAGTAAGCAGCGAACGCTGGCCGAAACCGGCTTTGAAGCGCGTGGCTGATCCCTTGACGGGCGGTTCGATTATCGACCGGTCCACGTGCCGGTACTCCCTGCCAAAATGGGCGCGATCAGTTTGCCGCGCCGTCTGCTGTCTGGCTAGATTCGCTCCCGGCTGCGGTCAAGAGCGGCAGGGTGAGCACGATCGAATCGTCCACACGCATCAAGTCGCCGCCTGCCGATCGGGCCTCTGCCCGGGCGAGCCGCAAGGAAAAGCCCGCGCCGAACATTCCCGCGCTAACCGCAGCCTTGCCGGGTTTTGCGGTTGCCGCGAAAATATCATCGGTGGCGGCGAGAGATGCGGGCAGGTCGATGTGCAGGCCCAGCATCCTGTCTTGCGGCGCAAACCCGACCGGGATGCTTTCTCCTGCGCCGATGGCACCTGCAAGCGTTGCGAGCAGCCGCCACGCGAGCGTTTCGGCTTCCTTCTGGTCCAGCGGTACATAGCCGGCACTCGGCCCGGCACCTGTCCATGCGAATTCGAACGCAGCGGTACGCGGGGCGAGCACGCGGCCCAATTGTTCGATCTGGGCGGCCACGATGGCGGCGAAATCCGCTTCGCCCATTTCAAGGTCCAGCGCACCGGTTTCCAGTTTCGCCAGCCGGTCCAATTCATCGAAGCCTGCGAGCATCCTTGCGCTGTCGCCTGCAATATTTGCAGCAAGCGCGCGGTATTCATGCGGTGTCGGGCCAAACAGCTGCTGCTGGATCACCTCGGAAAAGCCCTGAATCGCGTTGACCGGTGTCTTCAGTTCGTGAAGCAGCTGGCGCAGGCGATCGGCCTCGCTCGAGGCGGGCGGATCGGTGATGTTCGAAATATCGTCAGGCGCACGGCGGAACATGCCGGCATAGCCGAAAAACCGGCCTTCCGGCTGCGTGAATTGGGGGGCCGCATCGACAACCCATTTGCCAGATATTTTCGGCGCACCGGCCAGTTCGAGTACCTCGTCACGGATTGGCTGGCGAAACTTGATCGCAGGACCAAGCTTGTCGCGGTCCAGGACCGTCCCGATCACCATCGGAGCGATCGGCTGGTCTGCCCAATCGATCCGTCCGCGGGCATCGGCGGTAAAGGCGAAGGCGCTGACCTGCTGATCTGTGTCGGCGATTTGTTCGCCCAGCGGCAAGCGGGGCGCGTCGGTCTTGTCAGGGGCCGATACGCGCGCCTTGCGGAACGCCTCAATCCGTTTGACCAACGCACCGATTTCGGTGTCTTCTTCAAGCACCTCTTCTTCGCTGAGTTCCAGCGGGATATCGTTGGCCGGCAAAGGGGTGCTGCGAATAGGGGTTACATTGCTTCCCCCTCGGGCAAGACCATCTGGACTGTCCGGCTGCTGCACCTGCTTTTCGGCTGATGCCGGATTGGGAAGTCCGCGATCCTGGATACCCAGCCGTTCGAGCAGGTCGGTCGTCTGCGGCGGAAGGTCGCGGCGCAGGCGCAGAAAGCCGCGTGCACGCACCGGCAGACGCGGGATGAGTGCCTCCCAATCGTCAGAGCTGATTTCAGCGCGAGACAGGGCAGCAGCGGCGACCGCAGGTTCGTCTTCCGCCAGATGTACCGCCAGCTCCGGGTTCCGAATCCGCAGGCCCGCGTCTGCAACCATTGCCGCGCGATCTGCCGCAGGGATAATTTCCCCCAATGCGCCTAGCCTGAGCCACGCGGATGCAAGCAATTTGCGGTCCTTGATGTTCCGGCGACTGCCAAGCAGGTCGAGCAACTGGCGGAACTGTGTCCGCGCCGCACGATCACCCGATGCGCGGTGGCGCAGTACGGTGGCAAGGCGGTCATCAAACTGCATTACGGTTTCGCGAATCTCCAACGGGGCTCATAATCCCCTTCAATTTCGGACTAGCGAGCCCTACCAGTTTCGCACCCCCTTGGAACGCCGCCCCTGTGGATCGTTGCAAAGCGGGACAATTGCTGGCAAGAACAATAATATTAGCAATGCGTATTCATATACGTATCTTTCATTGCACGGCAGCGCAGTTAATGGCGCTCAGGGACTGACAGGGGCGTAAGAGGTGGCCAATCTCGACGATATTGACCGGCGTTTGCTCGCAGAATTGCAGAGCGAAGGGCGCGTAACCAACGTAGAACTTGCACAGCGCGTCGGATTAACCGCACCGCCATGCCTGAGGCGCGTGCGCGCGCTTGAGGAAGAAGGGGTAATCCGCGGCTACCATGCGGAGCTCGACGCTTCGCAATTGGGATTCGCAATCACCGTCTTTGCAATGGTCAGCCTAAAGAGCCAGGCGGAAAGCGCGCTGCGCGAATTCGAAGATCATATGCATGCTCTGCCCGAAGTGCGCGAAGTGCATATGCTCAACGGTGAGATCGATTTTATCCTCAAGGTCGTGAGCAAGGATTTGCAGAGTTTTCAGGAATTTCTGACCAGCAAACTCACCCCTGCGCCCAATGTGGAAAGCGTAAAAACCTCGCTCACCATCCGCACGGCCAAGCATGAGCCGGGCGTACCGCTGGAATAACTACCTGACGGGACTGTTCCGATGATCAAGAATGCATTTCTCGCTATCCCGGCTCTGCTGCTGGCATCGTGCACAAGCACCGATACACAGGTGGAAAGCGCAAACGCAGCTTGGCCTGCGCCGGTAACCGCCCCATCCGGCGCCGATATGGAGCCGCTGGCCGGTTTTGAAATGTCGGAGGCGCTTTGTGCTGGCTGCCACGCCGTTGCGCCGGGCCAGATCTCTCCTAATCCGTCCGCGCCCAGCTTCATGATGGTGGCGAATATGCCGGGCCTCACCAATACCACGCTCAAGGCGTTCCTGCTCGATTCGCACAGTTTCCCGCAGGAAATGAATGTCGAAGTGTCGGACGAAGACGCCCAATTGCTGACCGACTACATCATCACCTTGCGCGAGGAAGGATATGCGGCACCCGGCCAGTAACCGGGTACCGCGATATCAATTTTCAAATCAGGGTTATGATCGCCGCGTCAGAGCGGATTGGACGGCGGGCGATTACTCGCTGCGTTCCTTGAGCCATTCCTCGAGCCACTTGATCGAATAATCGCCGCTCAGGATATCATCCTGCGTCAGCAGTTCGCGGTGAAGAGGGATGGAGGTGTTGACGCCTTCGATCACCATTTCTTCCAGCGCGCGCCGCAGACGCATGATGCATCCTTCGCGGTTGCGGCCATACACGATCAATTTGGCGATCATGGAATCGTAGTATGGCGGGATCGAATATCCCGCATACAGGCCGCTATCGACCCGAACGTGCATGCCGCCCGCGGCGTGATACGATGTGACCTTGCCTGGTGAAGGGGCGAAGGTGAACGGATCTTCCGCATTGATGCGGCATTCGATCGCGTGGCCTTTGAACTCGATCTCGTCCTGCTTGACCGACAGCGCCTTGCCATCGGCAATACGGATCTGTTCGCGCACCAGGTCGACGCCGGTGATCATTTCAGTCACGGGATGTTCGACCTGAAGCCGGGTGTTCATTTCGATGAAATAGAATTCACCGTTTTCCCACAGGAATTCGATTGTTCCGGCACCGCGATAGCCCATATCGGCCATGGCCTTGGCGCAAATTTCACCCATACGGTTACGTTCTTCGGTAGAAAGTACCGGCGAGGGTGCTTCCTCGAAAACCTTCTGGTGGCGGCGCTGCAGCGAACAGTCGCGTTCACCAAGATGGATCGCATTGCCATTGCCGTCGCCGAACACCTGGAATTCGATATGGCGAGGATCGCCGAGATACTTCTCGAGATAGACCGTGGCATCGCCAAACGCAGATTTGGCTTCATTGCCGGCCTGCTGCATCAGGGTGCCCAGAGTTTCGGGGCTTTCGCACACTTTCATGCCGCGGCCGCCGCCGCCCGATGCTGCCTTGATGATGACCGGGTAACCGATTTCTTCCGCGATCTTCGCGGCTTCTTCGACATTGTCGATCGCACCGTCAGACCCGGGGACCAGCGGAAGGCCTAGCGCCCCCGCGGTCTTCTTGGCCATGACCTTGTCGCCCATCGTGCGGATATGTTCAGGCTTCGGACCGATCCACGCGATGTCATGCGCTTCAACGATTTCGGCGAACTTCTCGTTCTCCGAAAGGAAGCCATAACCCGGATGGATTGCATCGCACTGTGCGACTTCTGCCGCAGAAATGATCGCGGCGGTGTTCAGATAGCTGTCGGTTGCCGGCGGCGGGCCGATGCAGACCGCGTGATCGGCCAGGCGAACATGCATCGCGTCGGCGTCGGCGGTCGAATGGACCGCAACCGTCTCAATGCCCATTTCGTGCGCAGCACGGTGGATACGCAGTGCAATTTCGCCGCGATTGGCGATGAGAATTCGGGAAATGCCCATGTCGCGCTTAGCCGATTACTGCAAGTGGCTGGTCGTATTCGACGGGCTGGGCGTTCTCGACCAGGATTTCCTTGATCGTGCCGGATTTGTCGGCGGTGATCGGGTTCATCACCTTCATCGCCTCGACGATCAGAATGGTGTCGCCTTCCTTCACGCTGTCACCCACGCTCACAAACGGGGCGGCGCCCGGTTCTGCGGCGAGATAGACGGTGCCGACCATTGGTGACTTCAGTGAATTCGCATTGTCGGCCGGTGCTGCCGGCGCGTCGCCAGCCGGGGCCGCCGCTGCCGGTGCAAGCGCAGCCGGTGCCGGGGCGTGCATCGGTGCAGGGGCCGCCATTGCAACGCCGCCGCCGCGCGATACGCGCACTTTGCGGTCGCCATCTTCGACTTCGATTTCAGTGAGGCCGGTTTCGCCCAGCATCTCAGCAAGTTCACGTACAAGCTTGGTATCAACGTTCATGCCGTGGTTCTTTCCGGCAGCGCCCTTGGTGGTGGCCATGTTTGCCTCATAGTTGTTTCAGGCTTGGGCCTATGCGCGGCATCGCGCGTCAGGGCAAGGGGGTGTGACCGATTTTGGCGGGGAATCAGGTGCCGTTTTGGAGCCTTGCCGCTACGTCGAGCGCCACGACATAGCTTCGCGCCCCGAGACCCTGAACCGTCTCGTGCGCAGCCATTCCGACATAGGAAATATGCCGGAAATCTTCCCGCGTTGACGGGTCGGACAAATGCACTTCGATAACCGGCGTGCGGATCGCGCGGACCGCATCCAGCAGCGAGATGGAGGTGTGGGTATAGGCCGCTGCATTCAGCAGAACGGCCATCGCACTTTCAGCCTGCGCCTCATGCAGCCAGTCGACCAGCATCCCCTCATGATTGGTCTGGCGCATGTCAATTTCCAGCCCGAGTTCGCGGCCGCGATCCTCCAGCATTCCGGCAATGTCATCCAGCGTATCAGAGCCATAGATCTCCGGCTCGCGGGTGCCGAGCAGGTTCAAATTTGGCCCGTTAAGGACATAGACGGTATTGGTGATCGGAATGCTCATTCGCCCGCCTTAGCGGCGGATGGAAAGCATCGGAAGGGGTTTGGGATGTAGTGCAGGGGCGCGGAGCTTGCCTGAAGGCAGCTTTCGACTAGTAAATCTGCCGTTCCGCTAGCGACCCGGCTTCGGACATTCTAGGCAGTTTCACAATATTAATGTTCCTGCTAAACCGGCCGGATGAAACCAAGCCTTCACCCTCAGGAAGAGGAGCGCCTCAGGGAGCTTCATCGATACGGCATTCTCGACACCGAACGGGAGAAGGATTTTGACGAGCTGGTCGAGATTGCCTCGGATATATGCGAGACACCTGTTTCGGTCGTGAACTTCATCGACGAGGGACGTCAGTGGTTCAAGGCCGAAGTCGGCCTCGGTGTGAGATCCACTCCCATAGAAACGAGCTTGTGTGGCCACGTCATACTTCAGGGCGACTTCGTCGAGATTCCCGATACGCTTCAAGATGAGCGGATGGCAGACAATCCCCTGTGCACATCAGAGCCGGGATTTCGTTTTTATGCGGGAGCGGTTCTCAAGGGAGCGAACGGCCTCCCTTTGGGGACGCTGTGTGTGCTCGATAACAAACCGCGAACTCTCACTGATCGCCAGCGTAAAGTTCTTAGGGTGTTATCGAAACACGTAATGCGCGAGCTCAATCTCCGGATTGCCCTCGAAGAAGAACGAGTGCTGCGAAGAGAAGTAGATCATCGCGTAAAGAACTCGTTGGCCTCCATCGGTGCAATGCTGTCCATGAAGGCCCGTAGAACATCTCATGAGGTGTTGAGGCTGGAACTCGATGACGCAAGCACGCGCATTCGATCTCTAGCGTCGCTCCATGCTGAATTGCACGAGTTGGAAGCTGGTGGCCATGTGGACCTGAAATCTTTGTTTGAGCGAGTGCAGACAGACCTGCGATACCTCATCCCGGAAGCTGCAACCTTGTCGATTGAAGTTGAAGCTATCGAGGCGACACCTCAGTTTGCGAATGCTCTGCTCCTGATTGTGAATGAATTTGTTTCTAATAGTGTGAAGCACGGCTCGATGGATGGGATAGGGGCTATCACCGTGCGTATAAAAGGCGATGCTCGTTCGTGGTCGATTGTATGCCGCGACAACGGAAAAGCGACTAAATTGGATGCAGAGCGGGCCATGTCGAAATCCGGATTGGGCACTAGGGTGATTCATGCGCTTGCGAACTCGCTAAATGCGAATGCCGAGTGGGCAGCTACAGGCGATGGGATGGAACTTAAAGTGACGCCACAGCATAGCTGAAGTGACCGCTTGCACCCAACCTGCACCATCCATCTGATAATTGCGCGGTACGAAAGGCTGACGCTTCGGCAAACATAGGTAAATCCCACCTGTCGTTTCTTCAAAAACCGGGCCGAAAGCAGGTCTAACTTGCTCCGATGACAAGATGAACTGTACTACCTGTCAGTCTCGTGCGCCTTGCCCAAGTTGTCTGCACCGTTGTGGAGAGCCTAATCCAAGCTAGCAGTGTGCTAAAAGCGGAATGTCAGCGAATGACCCAATTGTGGACGTTTCATGTTACTGTCTGAGACTTGCGCTTAACCGTATCTCCAGTCGAACAAATCAACTCTTTCGAGTGAAGCTGCAAATTCGTTGTGCTCATGTGCGATGACCTTGGCGGCCTTTTTCAAGTCTTTCCGCAAATGCGGCTTTAGGGCGCTGTATGCATCATCGAGTTCATATTGATGAAGTGCCGCAAACATTGCCGTCGCCGTTACACGAGCCGCCTCTGACAAATATCCTGCATTCCAAATCCGCCAGCCAAGCCCACCGATATCAACCGTGTGGTCAACACGCTTCGCTGAATTTGAGAGGAGCACACCAAAACCGAGATAAATTGCGGCACAATCGGTTGAATGTTCCATTAGATCCGGACCGCCGGGAGGATCGCCAGCATTCATGAGCAGATAGTGGCATAGTTCGTGAGCAAATGTGCCTGCGAGATTGTCGGGTTGCTTCAGCATGTCGGCCGAATAGCGAATGACCGCTTGTCCGTTCTCGACTGAAAAAGTTCCACAAGCGCCTGCACCTTCGATTAGCCCTAGGTCAGGCACATCCTCACGGGCCTCCACCTTCTCCAGCCTGCAGGGCCAGTTTTCCATTCCGGCGAGGCTGCGAACAGCTTCGAAAAGCTCGGGCGCGGTCTGAGCTTGGCGTAAGCTAGGATAATCGGGCATTATAAATTCTGGGCGAATGTGAGCATCTTCGAGGACGCTTCGGAGCCAAGCGAAGCACGCTATGAGCCACTCAAATTCATCGCGATCAATTGGTGGCTTGGGACGGAAGAGTTGCATTGCTTTATTTCTAGGCGTCGCATCTGAGAGGTCAAAACATTGTTTCTGATGCAACCTCCGCTTGCCACCCATAATCGGACATTAGCCATTTCTGCGCCGTTTCTCAAAAGCTGACATCGCAGGAGAGGTCGTTGCGCCCCCTTTACCTAAACAGGGCACAGCGCAATTCTGGACAGAGTATAAAAATTAGAGACATAATGTTTATCTGTCAGTCCCGCGCGCCTTGCCCCACTGCCGCGCCGCTGTGTATCCGAGATAGCCTGTGCCGAACAAAGCGTAGAGCGGTTCGGGCAGTCCGCCCAAATATGCGTTCATGCCCGCGGCGATGTCTTTCGCTGTGGCCGGGCTGAAGGCCGCGAGAATGCCCATGGGGAGGGCGGTCAGCAGCAGAATATACATGACATAAAGGAAGCTGGGCCGGGCGCGGCTGGTCCACGGGTCGTGCGAATTGGCCTCTGCCACGATGGCGGCGAGGCGCGCCTCGATCGCTTTCAGCTCATGGCTTCCCTCCAGCCTGAGCAATTCCAGCTTTGCTTTCGCCCGGGCTTCCTTGTCAGGAATGATCTTGTCGATGATCGAGGAGATAGGCCCGATGAGTGTTTCCAGAAGCGGCATTGGCGAAATCCTTGCTGAGTGATTCGCACGATTCCTAACCAAATAGGTTCCTGTAGGAAAATTAATGTGACGAGTTTGGTTCTTGGGCCTTAGTCCTCTGCGCTGGCGAGCAATGCATGGGCAAGCGCGAGATGCGGCCGGTCGAGCATGGCCCCGTCCACGCCAACCGTGCCTGCGCCCGGATTGGCGGCAAAGGCCGCGATGACCGCGCGTGCTTTATCCAGCTCTGCCTCGCTTGGCGTAAATGCCTGATTGATAACGGGCACCTGCGCCGGATGAATGGCCAGCATCCCCCGGTATCCCTGGCTGCGGACCATCAATGCGCGCTCGCGCAGTCCGTCGAGATCGCGGAAGTCGGCCTGTATTGTCTCGATCGGTGCTGCACCTGCGGCAACTGCGCCCAGCAGGCACAGGCTGCGGGCCAGTTCGAACACCGGCATATACTGCCCGTTAGGCTGAAACTGGACAGAAGCCCCGATTGCGGAGGACAAATCTTCCGCGCCCCAGCTCATCGCGACAAGCCGCGGCACGTTTTCGTAGTCGCCGGTGTGGAACATGGCGTGCGGGGTTTCAGTGACCAGTGCGGCCACGCGGGTAGATGCCGGCTCGATACCGTGAGTTTCCTCGTGCTGCGTCAGCAATTCATCGAGCCGCTCGGGATCGCAGCTCCCCTGCGATTTCGGCAGCAGAATGCCGCCCGGCGCGGATGGCATGATCGCGGCCAGATCATCCTCGGCAAATTCGCTGGTGATCGGGTTGATCCTGACCCAGATCCGGTGGCGGTCGCTGCGCGCCGCGATGAATGCGCTGACGAGCCTGCGCGCCTCCGGCTTGTTTTCCGGCATGACCGAATCTTCAAGGTCCAGCAGCACGATATCTGCCTCGCTATCGCTGGCCTTCTGCATCTTTCGCTCGCTGTCGCCCGGGGCAAACAGCCAGGATCGCATCTTCAGTTTGGGTGTATCGGTCATCGGCAAAACTCCATTGCGCGCTGGGTAGGGCGCACGCTGGCGGCACGCAAGATCGTTGGACCTGCGCGGCGGCATTTCGGCGATGAAGGAGATTTTCCACTGGTCGGGACGACTGGATTCGAACCAGCGACCCCTACACCCCCAGTATAGTGCGCTACCAGACTGCGCCACGTCCCGATCAGTGGAGGCGCGCCTATAAGGCCGCAGATACGGTAACGCAATATCTGATGCAGCAAGAACACACTTGATCGCATTGCGTTGCCCTGTCCTTGCATTGCTGCTAGTCGCGCCCACCTGTTGCCGAGGAGAGGCGGGGGTATGGTCAACCATCATATCGCACGCAGCCCGGTGTCTATAAATTTCTAAAGGTACAGGCTCAATCGATGCTCGAACTACTTACTGCAGCCGCCGGTGCAGATGCACCTCCCGCATGGCTCCAATTCATGCCACTCGTGGCAATGGGCCTGATCTTCTGGTTCCTGATTATCCGGCCGCAAATGCGCCGTCAGAAAGAACACCAGCAGAAAGTCGCCGCGATGAAGAAAGGCGACAAGGTCGTCACCGCAGGCGGACTGGTCGCCAAGGTCATCAAGGTCGACGACGATTATGCCGAGCTGGAACTTGCCCAGGGCGTTCGCGTAAAAGCGGTGAAAAGCACGATCGGGGATATCATCCCGCCCGCAGGTCAGGCCGCAAACGACTAAACCTGCTGCGTTGATCCTCAAGAGAACGGGACTACCAAATGCTCGAATATCCTCAGTGGAAGAAGGTCATGCTGTGGGGCTTCACTTTGCTCCTTGCAGCTGCGGCCCTTCCATCCATGCTCGGTTCGACCAGCCTGAAATGGCCTGACGTGCTGCCAAGCCCGACAGTCAATCTCGGCCTCGACCTTGCCGGTGGCAGTCACATCATGCTGGAAGCCAATCCGGAGCAGGTGACCGAGCAGCGTCTTGAAAACATGGAAGAGGGTGTTCGCGATGCACTGCGCAGTGCCGAACCCCGCATCCGTTTCGGGGATATGTCGACGCAGAACGACCAGCTCAGCTTCATCCTCGACAGCGATGCCGATGTTGATCGCGCGCGAGAGGAAATCCTGCCGCTGATAAACGGTTCGGGCATCATCACGGAATGGAATCTCGACGTTGTCGATGAAACCCGCTTCGTCCTGACCCAGACCGAAGACGGCGTGGAAAATGCCGTGTCCCAAGCGATGGACGGCGCAATCGAAGTTATCCGCAAGCGTATCGACGGCCTCGGCACGCGCGAACCGACCATCATCCGTCAGGGTGACACACGCATCGTGGTGCAGGTTCCCGGTTTGCAAGATCCGGACGAACTGAAAGAACAGCTGGGCAAGACTGCTCGGCTTGAATTCAAACTGGTCGACCAGAACGCGCTGCCATCCGACGTGGCGCAAGGCATTGCCCCTCCGGGAAGCCAGATTTTCCCATTTGCCGAAGGCACACCGCAAGAAGGCACTGGCCTTGCCGTTCGCCGTCTGGGCGGGATCAAGGGCGACAATCTGACCGATGCCAATGCATCGCGCGACCCGAACACCAATGCCCCGGTGGTGGACATCACGTTCAACCCCGAAGGCGGCGCGAAGTTTGCCACGTTGACCCAGCAGAACGTCAACAAGCCATTCGCGATTATTCTCGATGGCAAAGTGCTCTCGGCACCCAACATCAACGAACCGATTCTGGGCGGACGGGCGCAGATTTCAGGCAATTTCACCGCCGACGAAACCGCACAGCTTGCAATTTCGCTGAAATCGGGCGCGCTGCCTGTTGATCTCGCAGTAGTCGAGGAACGCACTGTCGGGCCGGACCTGGGTGCGGACTCGATCAAGCGCGGCATGATCGCCATGCTGATCGGCTCCATCGCGGTTATCGCTCTGATGGTGGCAAGCTATGGCCGCTTCGGTGTTTATGCGACCATCGCGTTGGTATTCAACGTGATGATGCTGCTTGGGATCATGGCTATCGCCAATTCCACGCTGACATTGCCGGGTATCGCGGGCTTCGTGCTGACGATCGGTGCCGCTGTCGACGCAAACGTGCTGATCAACGAACGCATACGCGAAGAACGCAAACGCGGGCGGCGGGTCATCGCTGCGGTTGAAAACGGTTACAAGGAAGCAAGCCGCGCGATTTACGACGCGAACGTCACCAACTTCATTGCTGGCGTGCTGCTCTTCCTGTTCGGCTCCGGCCCGATCCGCGGCTTCGCGGTCGTGCTTATCGTCGGCTTGTTCACCAGTGTCTTCACCGCCGTAACTCTGACCCGTCTGTGGGTCGCCGGCTGGCTGCGTAAATCGCGGCCCAAAGACATCACGATTTAAGGGGCTTTAGGATCATGCGACTTCTCAAGATTGTCCCTGACAACACTAACGTCAAATTCCTCAAGCTGAGGGTCCCGTTCTATGTGATCAGCGTCCTGCTGGTTATTGCGAGCTGGTTTCTGGTGTTCACCAATGGACTGAACTACGGCGTCGACTTTGCAGGCGGTCAGGAAATTCGCGCTACTTTTGTGGGTGAGGAGACCGCACCGGTGGCCGAACTACGCGACACCGTCAGCGCGCTTCCCACGGTTGAAGACCCGGTAATCCAGCGTTTTGGCGAACCGAACCAGGTGTCCATCCGCGTGAAACTGCCTGCCGAGGCAGAAGGCGATCCGGGCTTTGCCGACGCCATGACCGTTTCGATCACCAATGCGATGAAGGAAAAGCACCCCGATGTGCGGATCGACGGTGTCGACTCCGTATCGGGCAAAGTGTCCGGCGAATTCCGCAATGATGCGGTTCTGGCGCTGGTTGCCGCCATGATCGCCGTCGCGATGTACATCTGGATACGTTTCGAATGGCAGTTCGGCGTGGGCGCGCTGTTTGCACTGTTCCACGACGTTTCGCTGACACTGGGCATGTTCGCTCTGTTCCAGCTCGAATTCAGCTTGCAGATCATCGCCGCAATTCTGGCCATCATCGGTTACTCGCTGAATGATACCATCGTCGTGTATGACCGGATTAGGGAAAACCTGAAGAAATTCCGCAAGATGCCGGTGCCTGAATTGCTCGACCTGTCGGTGAACGAAACGCTGGCACGTACAGTGATGACATCGTTGACGCTGCTCGTCGCGCTTGTTCCGTTGCTGATCTATGGCCCGGCAAGTCTGTTCGGCATGATTGCGGCAATCACCCTGGGTCTGTTCGTTGGTACGTACAGCTCTGTTTACATGGCCGCGCCGATCCTGATCTGGCTCGGTGTCAATTCCGACAGCTTTGTTCCGGAAGAGACGGTGGCAGACAAACAGGACAAACTCGCCCGCGGCGAGGGGTGATCAGTCTTTGCGGGGGGCAATCAGCCCCTCGTAATACTGCGCAAGCGAGGCGGCGTTGCTGGCCCAACTGAACCGGCTGGCCGTTGCTGCCACGACTTCCTTCGGGCGGGGATTGGCAAGAACGTGGGCAATGCCTGCGCTCACCGCCTCCAGCGTGCGTTCCACGATCAGTCCTGCGTCGGCAGACGTCACCAGTTCACGCGCGCCGCCTGCGTCTGCGATGATTATGGGTGTTCCGCAGGCAAGCGCTTCGACCCACGCATTGGCGAGGCCCTCTCTGGCGGATGGCAGAACCATGGCATCGGCTGCTGACAGGATAACCGGCAACAGGTCGTGATCGACCGAACCGAGAAAATGCACCCGGTCTTCGACCCGCATATCGGCAGCGAGGCCGCGCAGGTGTTTCTCGTCTGACCCGGTGCCGACCAGCAACAACTGCGCCTCTGGCAGGCTCGCCAGCGCGCCGATCGCCAGGTCTTGGCCCTTGCGTTCGATCAGCGCGCCGACGGACACCAATAGCGGCTTGTTCTCAGGCAGATCGATCCCGAGTGTTTTGCCCAGGTGGGCACGAAGGCCGCTATATTCTAGCGGGCGAAAACGATCCCGGTCGAGGCCGGTATAGTTTATTGCGATCTTGTCGCGGGCCATCCCGATGGATGCCATGTCGTTGGCCAGTTTTTCCGAAACAGCGAGCAGCCCGGTCGCGCGCTCTGCCGCATCAAGCATCTGTTCCAGCGCAAAAGATTTCCCGCCCCAATACGTGATATCGGAACCGCGTGCCTTTATCGAACTTGGCAGGCCCAATTCGTTGGCAATCCAGACTGCCGCAGGGCCATCGGGATAAAAGAATTGCGCGTCGACCAGATCGAAGGGATTTTCCTCGTGCAGACGTCGCGCCAGAGGCAAAACCTTCTTTGCGATCACGCTGGCATTGATGCGCGCACCAACGCTGGGAATCAGGGTGAATGTCGGTCTGTAGACTGACACGCCATGCTCAATCCCGTCCGTCGCCGCTGCAGCCAGCGCCTTGTACTTGCCGAATGCGATGGGCGGTACGCCAATCGGATTGATCACCGTTACATCCCAATCGCCGCGATCAGCCAGCGCCTCCAGCGACCGGGCGACGAACGTGCCGAAGCGCGGGGTGTGGGCATTGGGGTACAACGTCGACAGGGAAAGGAGACGGCGTTTCAGAGGCTTATCGCCAGTCATAGTGGCCGCACCAGCATTTCCGCGACGGCAATCCAAGGCGGATCATCGACCACTTGCTGTTTCTGCCCGAGACCCGGCGGCAGGATGCCTACAAGCGTCCCCTGCCGGTCGATCAGCCGGCCGAAATAAAACCGCCCGCCTTTGCGCGGCACCAGCACATCGCGGTTGATTGCCTTGCCCGCATCTTCTGGCGCCAATTGCCGCATCCATAGCTGGTCGCCGGAACGGTATTCCCCGGTGCTTGCGCTGATCGAAAGCGCCATCAGCGGCGCATCGCCAAGCAGCTCTGTCGGCAGAACTGCATCTGCAGCCTTCGCGAGCGGTTCGGGGCCATGTTCGCCCAGTATTGCGACGACGCTGGGGGCGGGCTTGTCTTCCGACCGAACCAGCGATTGCGGGTCAATGTCGAGCGCGCGGCCAATGCGGTCCATCCACTTGATCGAAAGGTTGCGCATTCCCGTTTCCAGGCGGCCAACCGTTTGCGCAGTGGTCGGCGGATCGCAGGCTTCTGCCAGATCGGCCAGTGTCCAGCCCTTTGCCTTGCGCAAGTCGCGAATTCGATTGATCATTGTGAAACTCCTGCGCGAACCAATTTGGTTTCTTCTTTCCTACAGATGTTCAAATTTGGCAAGCCGCGATTCGAAATGGATCAATGGAGTGTCTGATGCAGCGTGAACTTGTCGAACGGGAATTGACCAGCGAAGGGCCGAAGCAGGGAAAGGGCAACGCTGCAAGGCGGGTGAGGGCGAGAAGCAGAAGCGAGACGGTGAATCTCGCCGAAACGCCGCTGTAGTGGCTGCATTCGCGCGGGCATCTTGACGACCGCCTGTTTGATGCGGGCGAGCGGCTGAGGGCCGATTACGAGCGCGCCCAATTGTCGGCCAGCGTAACCATGCGCTGGGATCCGGTGCGGATCAGCGGGCAGGGCAGCGGCGACGGACTTTCCCCCACGGAACGGCAAATCGCCGCAAAGGCCCGGTTCGTCGCGGCACTGGCGGAGGCGGGCAGCGGGTTGTCCGACATATTGTGGCGGGTCGTATGCGGCGGTGACGCGCTGCCTGAAACGGAAAAAGCGCTGGGCTGGCCCGCACGGAGCGGAAAACTGGTGTTGAAGCTGGCACTGGACCGGGTCGCACATTTTTACCGGATTGGCTGAGGCTGGTTAGCCGAGCAATTCCTTGGGCGGGCCGCCGCGCCACTGGGCATCCAGTTTTTCGGGTCGAACCAGCCGCACACGATAATTGGGCGGGCTTGTTCAAGCGCGTGATATTGGGCCCAGGGCGCGATCACCGCGCCGTCGATGAATTTGAGATTGGGGCAGGTTTCCAGCGGCGTGATATCGCGGCTCTTCAGGGTCATCGAAATGCAAAGAAACGTCTCAATCGCAAATTCCCGGAGCGGTTCGAGCGAGGCAATCCGCTGGTCGGTATCTATCGCCCCTTCAAGCCCCAGAATCCTCAGCCGGTTTTTCATCGGTTTCATCCATTCAATATCGAACAGGTGTTTGGCATTGGTGATCATCAGGACTTCCAGCTTTGGCAGGTCCAGGATCGGGGTGAAATCGGTGACCTTGGCGCCGGGGCTGTCGATCTTGAGATAGGTCAAATCTTTCAGGTTCTTCAGCGGCTCCAGACTTTCTGTGCCGCGCATTGGCCAGCGCAGCTCCAGCTTTTCTAGCTGGGTCAGTTCGCCAATTTCTTCCATCACCGCCTGGTTGCAACCGGCGACGGCGAGTTCCCTCAGATGTTGATGCTGCGCCAAACCCTGGTGCGAATTGCGCGTTCGTCGCAGCTCCGCATAGTCGAGATCGGCGCGGATTTCTGCGGCTGAATCTCGCGGTGGGCCGACCATGAGGCTCGGCCGCATATCATGCCTGAGCTTGCGAAATTCGATGGACAAGCGGCCTGACTCCTAACCCTGTGCAAGCGGGCAATATAGTCAGGCCGTTTTGCTTTTCATCCCTCGACCATTTCGGCAATTTCCAGCCAGCGTTCCTCGGCTGCATCCTTTTCCGCACGGGCGTTTTCAAGACCCTTGGTAATGTCCGCAAACCTTTGTGGATCGGATGTGTAAAGCGCTGGATCCGATAGGATTTCCTCGCCGCGCTGGATCGCAGCCTCCAGCTTCTCGATCCGTTCGGGGAGCAATTCGTAGTCGCGTTGATCCTTGTAGCTCAGCTTGGTGCTCTTGGACGCGGATTGGGGCGCAGGTGGCGGGGGCGGTGTACCGGATTCCTTGGCCGGTTTGCTCTTGGCGGCCTTGTTTCTTTCGGTGCGCTTCTTTTCCCAGTCTTCGTAGCCGCCCGCGACGATGTCGACAAAGCCGCTCCCGTCGAGGCCGAGCGTCAAGGTGACTGTCTTGTCTAGAAAATCGCGGTCATGGCTGACGATCAGGACGGTGCCTTCGTAGTCGGCAATCACTTCCTGCAGCAGGTCGAGCGTTTCCAGATCAAGGTCGTTGGTCGGCTCGTCGAGCACCAGCAGGTTTGATTTGCGGGCGAATTCGCGCGCCAGCAGCAACCGCGAGCGTTCCCCGCCCGACATCGTGCCGACTTTCGTATCCACCAGGCCGGGATCGAACAGGAATTCCTTGAGGTAACCCTGCACGTGCTTGCGAATGCCGCGCACGTCGATCCAGTCGCCGCCTTCGGCCAGCACATCGCGCACCGTCTTGTCAGGGGTGAGCAAAGCGCGCTGCTGATCGATCATCACCCCGGTCAGCGATTTTGCGACAGTGACGCTGCCTTCATCCGGCTCCATTTCGCCGGTCAGCAGTTTGAGAAGGGTCGTCTTGCCAGCCCCGTTAGAGCCGACGATACCGATCCGGTCGCCCCGCTGGATGCGGAGCGAGAAATCACGGATGATCTTGCGCTCGTTTTCGCCGGTGCCGAAGCTTTTATAAACCTTGTCCGCCACGATGACGGACTTGGATTTGTTCTCCTCATCGACGGAAAGGCCCAGCTTGGCCGATCCAGTCGGATTGATCATCGCCGCGCGCTGGGCACGCATTTGCCACAGTTTTTCGAGACGACCCTGATTGCGCTTGCGCCGCGCGGTTACGCCGCGCTCCAGCCAATGCGCCTCCAGCTTGAGCTTCGCATCCAGCCTCTCGGCGGCGCGCGCTTCCTCGGCATAGACCTGTTCTTCCCACGCATCGTATCCGCCGAAGCCGACATCCTTACGACGCAGGATACCGCGGTCGAGCCAGATGGTCGCACGGGTCAGCCGTTTGAGGAAGGTCCGGTCGTGGCTGATAACCACAAACGCGCCTTTGTAACGGTCCAGCCAAGCCTCCAGCCAGTCGATCGCGGCGAGATCGAGATGGTTGGTCGGCTCGTCCATCAGCAACAGGTCCGGGTCCTGCGCCAGCGCGCGGGCAATTGCGGCCCGCCGCTTTTCACCGCCACTGGCACCCTTGGTCGGGGTGGCCATGTCGATACCGAGCTGGCCAGCAATCGCCTCGACCTCATGCTCGGCAGGTGGGTGCTCACCGTCGAGCGCGAAGTCCATGAGTGTTTCGTATGGCGTGTAATCCGGCTCCTGCTCCAGCACCACGATCCGGGTGCCGGGCTTCACCTTCCGATTACCGCGATCAGCCTCGATCTGGTCGTTAATCAGGCGGAAAAGCGTGGTCTTGCCTGCGCCGTTTCGGCCGATCAGGGCCAGCCGGTCTCGCGGGCCGATATGCAGGTCCAGCCCGTCGGATTCCGGACCGCCGAACAGCCAGCGGCCGCCCTGTTGCAGGCCGATGCCTTCTAGGCTGAGGATAGGTGGTTGCGCCATAGGTGGCGGCAGGTAGGCGCTCCTTACGCATGCGGCAAGCGGCAACCTGCGGCTATTGCTGCGAAATCGCCTCGCTGCTGTCAGCGGCTTTCTGTGCTTCGACCATGGCGGCAACATCGGCGAGGAGCTTGTGTGCGTCGTAGACAATGCCGTCCTTCACCGTCCACCGCACGCCGCCAATTGTTTCCAGCCGGTTGGTCGTGCGGTTGAGGCGGGTGTGTCCGGTGCCATAAAGCACTTTGAGGTTCGCCAGCGGGTTTTCCGGCACGATTACCAGATCGGCCAGTTTGCCGACCTTGATCGATCCGAATGGCGGCTGTGTCCCCTTCGATTTGTATATCTCTTGCGCGCCGTTGATTGTCGCGGCCTGGATTACCTCCAGCGGGGTCAGTCCGGCCTCGCGCAGCATTTCCAGTTCAGCGATGTAGGCGAAACCCCATGTCTGATAGATGTAACCGGGATCGGAACCGGCCGTCACACGCCCGCCGCGGTTCTTGAAATCGCGGGTCAGATCGAACCATTTGCGGTAGAAATTACGCCACGCGGTCTCGTCTTCGCTGGTCCAGTCGTGATAATAACTGCCGTGATTGGTCAGGCTGGGGGAATAGAAATCCATCAGCGAAGGCAGCGTGTATTTGGCGTGCCATTCCAGGTTGCGGGCGCGCATCACGTCGCGGCTGGCGGAATAGATGTTGAAGGTCGGGCTCAGCGTGACATCATTGTCGATCAGATGGTCGATATACTCGTCCCATTTTTCACTGCCCGGTTCGACTGCCTGATCGGCGAGCCGCGCAACCCACGCAAAACGCGCCTGTTCATCAAGGTAGTTGTAATCTGCCGGGTATTGCGGGGCCGAGCTGTCACCCAGCAGGCTCTCGAAATGGCCGTAATAATGGGTCACTCCGTCAAGGCCCAGTTCGGTCGCCTTTCGCGCGTTGACCTGAGCAACCCCGCGCTGCCCCAGATGCGCGACGGAGCCGAGACCCTGCTTCTGCGCTTCGTCCAGTATCGCCTCAAGAACCGCCGGGTCTTCGCTGTTGAAAAACTTGATCCCGTCATACCCGCGAGCGGCGATCCAGCGCGTCCATTCGCGGCCCTTTGCCGGGCTGTCGGCCGCGCCGCTGGCCCAGACATCGCCGGGAACGGCATATGCGAAAAGGCGGGGGGCAACGATCGTGTTGGCGGCGCTGCGGCGTTTCTGGTCGAGCGAGGGATCCTGCTGTCCGCCGCCGAATCCGACACCGCGGACCGAGGTAACGCCATGCGCAAGCCACAATTTGAAACCGTAGGACGGCTGCGGAGCCTTTGTCGGGTCGCCATTATGGCCGTGCACATCGACGAAGCCCGGCAGGACGTACATTCCGCCGGCGTCAACAATCTGATCGGCGCCGGCGTAAACGCTTTGCGGTGATCCGCCGCGATTGATCGACGCGATGGTGTTGCCGCGAACCACGATGTCCACCGGACCCTCTGGCGGGGCGCCGGTTCCGTCGATCATGGTGGCGCCCTTGATAATCAGCGTCTGGAACGGTCCGGCACCTTCGCTGGATTGCCGTTCGGGTACCGGTTCCATCCGCGATTGGGCAGAGGCGCTGACAGCGAGCAAGCCGGCTGCAAATATCATGAGATGTCGGAACATTGTCAGGTAGCCCCCATTGATTGTGCACAAGGCCTAGACGTTGGCAGGCACGCTGTGAAGCGATTGCGGTTCAGCGCCGGGCAAGCGTCGGCCATGCAGGAAGGCGCCAACAAAGGAGTTTTCTTTATGATCCGCAAAGCCATCCCGCTCGCCGCCATTGCTGCTGTATCCGCGCCGCTCTCCGCTGCAGAAGTTCAGATCCAGTCCTCTGGTCCGGTCGTCGAATTGACGATTTCTGAATCGGTCAGGCAGGCGCCCGACATTGCGACAATCGGGGCAGGGGTTTCGAGCGAGGCGGCAACCGCCGTGCAGGCAATGCGGACCAATGCCGATGCGATGTCGGGCGTCATCGCGAAGATCAAGGCGCTTGGTGTCGATGAAGATGATATCCAGACGACCGGCATCAACCTCAACGCGCGATATGATTATGATCGGACCAACCAGAAACAGGTTTTTCGCGGGTATGTTGCATCCAACCAGGTGCGCGTGACGCTGCGCGATATCGATGCGACGGGCCGGGTACTCGATGCTCTTGTTGCCGCGGGGGCGACCGACATTAACGGGCCAAGTTTCTCAATCGATGATGATACCGCCGCGAAAGCGCAGGCCCGCAAGGCTGCCATGGAAACCGCCCGCGATCAGGCGATGGAATATGCCGGGTGGGCCGGGTATTCCGATATCCGCTTGCTGGAGGTCAGCGAGGCGATCCAGTATAACGCGCCGCAGCCGATGATGCGTACGATGGAAGCGGTGCAGGAATCGGCGGCATCCACGCCGGTCCAGCCGGGCATGGTCAGTTCGGGTGTCACCGTCACCGTTAAATACGAGATGGTGCAATAAACCCGGGCGGGCGGTACCGGCTTCGCTGAACACACGGCAACGTTCACATTCAGACCTTGTTCAATGGAATACGGCTAGGCACATAGGCACGATGAAAAAGATCCTGACCCCGATCCTTGCAGCTTCCCTGATTGCGTCCGGCATGGGCTTTGCGCCTTTGGCGGCACAATCGCGTTCCGATCAGGGGGAAGCGCGCAAGGAGATGAGGGCGGGCAACGTTTTGTCGCTGAGAGAGATCGAGCGGCGTGTGCTGCCGACGATGCGCGGCGCAGAATATCTCGGTCCGGCATACGATTCCACGGCCATGGCATACCGCCTGAAGTTCATTCGCAACGGCAAGGTGATGTTCGTCGACGTCGATGCCCGCACCGGCCGCGTCCTTAGCCGCACTCGCTGAGCGAAGGGCGAAAGGTCCACAATTGATAGCCGGAACGAAACCGCTGACGTGTTGACGCGTTTGCGACAAAAGACCACTTAGCTATCGAACCCGGTGACGGGCATTATCAGGGGAAAGAGGCAGCATGCGCATTCTGATTGTCGAGGATGAACCAACACTCGGCCAGCAGCTTAAATCAACGCTGGAACAGAACGGCTATGCGGTCGATCTTTCGACCGATGGTGAAGACGGACATTTTCTCGGTAGTACAGAGGATTACGATGCCGTAATTCTCGACCTTGGCCTGCCGGAAATCGACGGGCTTACTGTTCTCGGTATGTGGCGCAAGGAAGGCCGGGGCTTCCCCGTGCTGGTCCTTACTGCGCGCGACAGCTGGTCTGACAAGGTCGCCGGGCTCGATGCCGGTGCCGATGATTACCTGGCAAAACCGTTCCAGACAGAAGAACTGATCGCGCGCTTGCGGGCGCTGATCCGCCGTGCTTCGGGCAACACCTCATCGGAATTGACCGCTGGCCAAATTCGCCTCGACACCCGGTCGGGCCGGGTAACGCGCGGCGGTGAACCGGTGAAATTGACGGCTCAGGAATACAAACTCCTCAGCTATCTCATGCACCACAAGGGTAAGGTGGTTAGCCGCACGGAATTGATCGAACACATTTACGATCAGGATTTCGACCGCGATTCCAATACGATCGAAGTGTTCGTCACCCGTATCCGGAAAAAACTGGGCGCGGAAGTGATCACCACCATTCGCGGGCTTGGCTATAGCCTGGATGATCCTGACGAAGCACCGCGAGCTTCCTAAAATGAACGCGCCCGAGGCCGATCTGGTCGCCGAAGGGCGCGTTCCCGCATCCAGCGACGAAGCGGAAAAGGCCGCGCACACCGGCAGCCTGGCTCGGCGCATGATGGTGATCGCGGCGGGCTGGATTCTCGTGCTTTTGCTGGCGGGCGGATTTGCGCTCGACCGCGCGCTTACCGATCTTGTCGAGGACAATTTCGACGAACAGCTGGAATATATGCTGACTGCAATGGTCGCCTCCGGCGAGATCGGCCCGGACGGCGAAGTGCTGTTTTACCGCGCGCTGGGCGATCAGCGCTTCCTCGAACCCAATAGCGGCCTGTACTGGCAAATCAGCGGAGAAGGGCACGAACCGTGGCCTTCGCGCAGTCTATGGGACCGGACACTGGACCTGCGCGCCGACCACATCGACAACGATGTGCATTTCTATGACAGCGATCAATTCGGTGCAGAGCCGCTCCGTGTTGTCGAGCGTACGGTCATCCTGCCCGACAGCGACACCCGGTGGACTTTCGCCGTTGCATCTGCGCGCGGTGAACTGGACAATCAGCTTGCCCGCATCCGTTCGATCCTGATCTGGTCATTTGCGGTACTTGGCCTGGGCCTGTTCATCATGGCCGCCTTGCAAAGCTATTACGGGCTGCGTCCGCTGCGCCGGATACGGATGGCGATCCAGCGGATCAGAACAACCGGCACCAACCGCGTGACCGACCCGCTGCCCTTGGAGGTTCAGCCGCTGGTTGAAGAACTGAACATGCTGCTCGACCATTCCGAAAAACAGGCCGACGAGGCGCGGATGCATGCCGGCAATCTCGCCCATGCGCTGAAGACGCCGCTGACAGTTCTGATCAACGCGGCGACAGCGAAGGACCCCGACCTGTCAAAGCTGGTCCACCGCGAAACGCGGACTATGCAGCGTCAGGTCGAACACCACCTTGCCCGCGCGAGGGCGATTGGCCGCCGCGCTGCCGGCCTAAGCCGCGCGGCTGTATGGCCGAGCGCGGAATCGGTGTTGCGCGCCGTTACCAGACTGTATGAAACCACCCGGTTCGACCTTGCGGGCAACAAGGTTGAGGTCGCGATCGAGCGACAGGACCTGGACGAAATACTCGGCAATCTGATCGAGAACGCAGCCAAATATGGCGGCGGCAGCGTGTTCGTGACGGTGGATGCAGAACCCGATGCGAAGGATTGCGTGATCTGGGTTGAAGATGACGGGATGGGGATACCCGAGCAGGAACGCACCCGAATATTCGACCGAGGCGCGCGTCTGGACACCGGAAAACCGGGCACCGGGCTGGGTCTGGCCATCGTTCGCGACGTGGCGGAGATTTACGGCGGTACGGTTGAACTTGGCGAGAGCGAAGATCTGGGCGGCCTGCTGGTCAAGCTGACCCTGCCGCGCGCGATTTAGGCCGGTCTAGCGTTCTTCGCGCGCCTGTTCATGGTGGCGGATCACCTCGTCGATGATGAAACGCAGGAATTTCTCCGAAAATTCGGGGTCCAGATGCGCCTCTTCGGCAAGGTTGCGCAGCCGGGCGATCTGGCGCGCTTCGCGCTGCGGGTCTGCCGGGGGCAGGGTAACCCGCGCCTTATATTCACCAACCGCCTGTGTGATACGGAACCGTTCTGCCAGCATATGGATCAGCGCGGCATCGATATTGTCGATGCTGCGGCGGAAGGCTGCAAGCTGCGGATCGGGTTCGGGCGTGTCGGTCAGGTTGCTCATTACGCAACGGCCTATCACGCAATTTGCAACGATTCTACGCCCGTTCGTACTTGCCATAACTTCGCCGCGCCGCCATGTGACTTCGCACTATGACCGCTGAAGTCGTTCCGATCCCGCGCAAAAAGCCCACGCTCGATCCGATGCTGGCACTCACAGCCAACGGCATGAACGCGGTGAATTCCGTGATTCTCGACCGGATGCAGAGTGAGATCCCATTGATCCCGGCCCTGGCTGGCCACCTGATTTCAGGCGGCGGCAAGCGGCTGCGCCCGATGCTGACGCTCGCCGGGGCTGAACTGGTGGGATACACCGGCGACCGGCACTACAAGCTCGCAGCGGCGGTGGAATTCATCCACACCGCGACCCTGCTGCACGACGATGTGGTGGACGGCAGCGACCTTCGCCGGGGCAAGGCGGCGGCCAACATCATCTACGGCAACCCGGCGACAGTGCTGGTCGGCGACTTCCTGTTCAGCCGCTCGTTCGAATTGATGACCGAAGACGGCAGCCTGAAAGTGCTCAAAATTCTGTCCGGTGCCAGCGCGATCATTGCAGAGGGCGAAGTCGATCAGTTGACCGCCCAGCGCCAGATCGAAACCAGCGAAGAACGCTATCTCGGGATTATTGGTGCAAAAACTGCGGCCCTGTTTGCCGCCGCCAGTCGCATCGCAGCAGTCGTCGGGGAATGTGACGATGCGCAGGAACGCGCGCTGGATGATTACGGACGCAATCTTGGCGTCGCGTTCCAGCTGGTCGATGATGCGATCGATTACGATTCCGATGCAGCCGAAATGGGCAAGGATCAGGGCGACGATTTCCGTGAAGGGAAAATGACGTTGCCAGTCATCCTCGCCTATTCACGCGGCACCGAAAGCGAGCGCAAGTTTTGGAAGAATGCGATTTCCGGCATCAAGGCAGACGATGCCGCGTTGCAGGAAGCGATTTCGCTGATCGACAAATACAACGCAGTGGAAGACACACGCGAACGCGCCCGCCATTTTGCCAGCCGTGCGGTGGATGCGATATCCATCTTCCCCGATAGCAAGGCGCGCGCAGCGATGGCAGAAGCCGCGCATTTCGCGGTCGCCCGGGGATATTGAGCGAACAACTGCCAATCCATTCGGTATTGCCGGAACTCCTTGGCGCGCTGGGGAGTGACGGCGCCGCTGTTCTGATTGCCCCGCCGGGTGCGGGTAAGACCACTGCCGTTGCGCCCGCGCTGCTCGATCAGGATTGGTGCACCGGGCAAGTAATCCTGCTCAGTCCGCGCCGCGTTGCCGCCCGCGCTGCTGCCGAAAGAATGGCGGAACTGCTGGGCGAAAGGGCAGGTGAAACGGTTGGCTATCTGACCCGCCTCGACAGCAAGCAGTCACCGCGCACACGAATTCTGGTGATGACGGAAGCGATTTTCGTGAACCGCATCGTCGAGGATGCCGAACTTTCCAGGGTCAGCGCGGTGCTGTTCGACGAAGCACACGAACGCCACCTCGACAGCGATCTGGGGCTGGCACTCGCGCTGGAAAGCCGCGCCGTGCTGCGCGATGATCTGCGCATCTGCGTTATGTCCGCCACGATTGACGGCGAACGGTTCGCCCGCCTGCTGGGCGATGATGCAGCGGTTATCGAAAGCCAGGGCAAGGCCTATCCGCTCGCGATCAAATGGCTCGGCTCGCGCGCGGAACTGCGCATCGAAGATGCCGTGACAGCGGCTGTGATGACCGCTTGGAAGGCAGAGGAGGGCGATGTGCTCGTGTTCCTCCCCGGAGTGCGCGAGATCGAGCGGGTTCGCGAACGGATGGCGGAAAAACTGCCGGGCACACCGATCCTGCCGCTGCACGGGCAAGTCGACCCGGCCAGCCAAAGGGCCGCAATCAAGCGCGACCGTGATGGCCGCCGCCGGATCGTGCTGGCCACCGCGATTGCGGAAACATCGCTGACGCTCGACGGTGTATCCGTGGTTGTAGACAGCGGCCTGTCGCGGCGTGCCGAATTCGACCGGGCTGCGGGAACCTCGCATCTGGTTACCGTGCGGGCGAGCCAGGCGGCTGCGGATCAGCGCGCGGGCCGTGCAGCGCGTCAGGGGCCGGGCACTGCCTACAGGATGTGGCTGGAAGGCGGCCATGCGGGCCGCCCGCGGTTCGATCCGCCGGAAATCGAGACTGCTGACCTTGCTCCGTTGCTGCTGTCGCTGGCCCGGTGGGGCACATCTGATCCATTGTCGCTGCCCTGGCTCGATACTCCGCCAGCCGCGTCGATCGCGTCTGCCCGTGACCGGCTGCAAAAGCTGGGTGCGCTGGACGAACGCGGCGCGATTACTGACTGGGGCGCAAAGATTGCCGCCCTGCCAATGTCGCCGGCACAAGGTGCGGCGGTCTTGTTCGGGGCGCGATTCGGGTGCGCTGAAGATGCGGCGAAAATCGCGCTTCTGCTGCAGGAACGCGGATTAGGCGGGCGCAGCGAAGACCTGTTGCAGCGTCTTTCGCGCTGGAATGCCGACAGATCGGGCCGGGCAGAGGCGTCTCGCAAGCTCGCACATCGCTGGGCGAAAACGGCGAAGGGGCTTGTCAGTGCCGACGGTACCGAAGCGCCAAGCCCGTCCGCCGCGCTGGCATTTGCGATGCGCGACAATATCGCCAAACGGCGCGGCGCGTCGGGCGAAAACTGGATCTCAGCCGGTGGGCGCGGCTATTTCCTCGACCCTGCTTCGCCTCTGTCGCGGGAGGAATGGCTGGTTGTCGGCGATGCGCAGGGTCAGGCAAAAGGCGCGCGGATCACCGCTGCTGCGCCCTTGCTGCCCGAAGAAGTCGATCAGTATCTCGCTGACATGATCGAGCAGCGATCTACGCTTGCGTGGAATGAACAGGCCGGCAGGGTAGAGGCGCGCCTTGAACGTGCGCTGGGCGCGATCACCATGGCCAGCGGGCCGGATCCGGCCCCGGACATGGACGCGGTCCTGACATTGCTGCTGGAGAAAGCGCGCGAAAACCTCGGCGATTTAGTCCCGCCAGAACTTCTCGCCAGAGCGCGCTTCGCCGGCGTCGATGATCTGTCACTCCAGCGGCTTTCCGACAATGCAGAATTGTGGCTGGCCCCGCTGCTGACCGGCAAGCGCAATCTCGATGTGGCGAAGGGGCAGGTTACCGAGGCTATCCTCGGTCAGCTGGATTGGAATGCGCGCCAGTCGCTCGATAAAGTCGCCCCGCGGCAGTTTACCAGCCCCGCTGGATCAAGCCACCCGATCGACTATTCAGGCGAGGGGGCACCGTCGGTCGAACTGCGTGTGCAGGCCCTGTTCGGGCTGGATAGCCACCCGATGATCGGCAAAACGCCGCTTCAGTTCAGCTTGACCAGCCCGGCGGGGCGTCCGATCCAGACGACCCGCGACCTTCCCGGATTCTGGCGCGGAAGCTGGCAAGATGTGGCGAAGGACATGAAGGGCCGCTATCCCAGGCACCGCTGGCCCGACCAGCCGTGGACAGAAAAGCCGAGCCTGAAAACCAAGAACGCCTTTTCACGCGGCGAAAGCTGATTTAAGGGGGCGGCCATGGCTGCACGTATTTACCAGATTCCGAAGAGCGCGATGCAATCGGGCAAGGCGAAAATTGACACCTGGGTGCTCGAATTCGAGCAATCCGAGGCGCGCACTGCCGACCCCCTGATGGGCTGGACCGGCAGCGGCGACACGCAGGCGCAGGTGCAGCTCAAGTTCGAGAGCAAGGAAGCGGCCAAGGCGTATGCCGAGAAGCATGGCGTCGCCGCGCGGGTTCATGCCACTCCGCCCAAATCGCTCAAGCTTCAGGCATATGCGGATAATTTCCGCTAAACCTTACCGGTAAATCGGTTCCGGCGGCGCAACGCTACTGGACAAACCCCTGCAACATCACCATATGGCCGCCCGGGAGTCGGGTGGACGTTTGCGTTCGCTCACCGGGTCAGGTCCGGAAGGAAGCAGCCCAGGCGTGTTGCGACGGGTCGCTCGGCTCCTTTTTCACACACAATTACTGCATGCAGGAACATGACAAGCGCGGCTGCTGCGCCTACCAAGTCATGCATGGGTGATTCACCGGACAACACAGATTCTCCGCCTTGGGATATGGGCGAACAGGATAACACGCCGTCTGCCGCAGAGCTTGAGGCGGCGGGACAGAATTCGATGTTTGGCGATGCGCCCGCTGAACCGGAAAAACCGGCTGAGCCCGCACCGCAAGCGGTAGAGCCGAAACCAGCTCCGGCCCCGGCTGCTGCTCCCGCACAGGCCAACCAGCCTTACCGGGTTCTCGCGCGCAAATATCGTCCGCAGACATTCAGTGAACTGATCGGGCAGGAACCGATGGTTCGCACGCTGGCTAACGCGATTGAGCGGGACCGGCTGGCGCACGCATTCCTGATGACCGGTGTTCGCGGGGTCGGTAAGACCTCCACCGCGCGCCTGATTGCGAAAGCTCTCAACTGCATCGGGCCGGACGGGCAGGGCGGGCCGACGATCGACCCGTGCGGTGTGTGCGAACCCTGTACGGCCATTGCCGAGGGCCGCCATATCGACGTGATCGAAATGGACGCCGCATCGCATACCGGGGTGGATGACGTACGCGAGATTATCGAGGCAGTGCGCTATGCAGCGGTTTCGGCGCGCTACAAGATTTACATCATCGACGAAGTTCACATGCTTTCGCGCAATGCTTTCAATGCCTTGCTCAAGACACTTGAAGAACCGCCTGCGCATGTGAAGTTTCTGTTCGCCACCACCGAGGTCGACAAGCTGCCGGTAACGGTGCTCAGCCGGACGCAGCGTTTCGACCTGCGGCGCATCCCCTCGGAAATGCTGCAGGAGCATTTCGGCAAGATTTGCGGCCTGGAAAATGTCGAGGCCGAGGACGAGGCGCTGCACATGATTGCCGCCGCCGCAGAAGGGTCTGTGCGCGACGGCCTGTCGATCCTGGATCAGGCAATCGCCCATGCCGACCTTGGCGGCGAGGGCAAGGTTACCGCCGAACGGGTGCGCGATATGCTGGGCCTGTCCGACAAGACCGCTCAGCGCCGGATGCTCGGCCTGCTTCTGGCTGGCGACGGCAAGGGGCTGCTGGCGGCAATGGCGGATCAATATGCGCTGGGTGTCGAACCGCTGGCTTTGCTGCGCGGCCTGATGGATCTGGTCCACCGGATCACGGTGGCGCAGGTTGGCGGCGGCGAACCCGATGCGCCGACCAGCGAGGAACGCGCGGCGCTGAAGGAGTGGGCCGGCAAATTGTCTCCCGGCCAGCTGCACCGCCTGTGGCAATTGCTGCTGAAGGGGCACGAGGAAGTGCGCCAGGCACCCGATCCGCTGATTTCCGCGCAGATGGCGCTGCTGCGCGCGCTGCACGCCGCCGATCTGCCCGATCCGGGCAAGCTGGCGAAAAAGCTGGAGCATCTGGCCACAACCGGGATCGCTTCTGCGCCGGCGGGCGGCGAAGGCGGGGCACCTGCCGCACCTGCCGCCAGTGCGAACTGGAAAGAACTGGTCAATCAGGTGGAGCAGAACGGCAACCACCTGGCGTCGAGCATCATGCGTTTGCAGGTCCGCGTCGTCTCGCTGGAAAGTCAGACACTTCGCTTTTCGCGTCCCGAACAGTTCAAGGATGATATCAGCGCGCAACTGCGCGACGCGTTGATGGGCGCGACGGGCGACCGCTGGACCGTCGAGGAATGCGATGAGGGCGGTGAAATGTCGCTCGTCGAACAGGACGAAGCGGCTCAGCGATCTGCCCTTGAACGATTGAAGAAACATCCCCTTGTAGAAGCCACGATGGCCGTCTTCCCCGATGCGGAGATGGTCGAAGAAGACAATTCCGCGCCGCAGAGCCGCAAGGCCTGGGGCCGCTAACCGTTTGAGGAACACCCGATGAAATCGATGGAAGAAATGATTCAGGCCGCGCAAAAGGCCGCCGAAACGATCCAGACGCAAATGAACGATGTGCAGGCCAAGCTCGATGCGATCGAGGTTCAGGGCGAGGCAGGCGGCGGTCTTGTGAAAGTCCGCGCCAGCGCCAAGGGCCGTATCATGGGCGTGACCATCGATGAAAGCCTGATGAAGCCCGAAGAGAAACAGATGGTCGAAGACCTGGTCGCGGCGGCGTTCAACGATGCACGCGGCAAGGCCGACCGGGTTTCGGAAGAGGAAATGAAGAAAATTCAGGGCGGTATGGGCCTTCCCCCGGGCTTCAATCTTCCCGGTATGGGATAAGCTATTTCCGTGCTATCAGTGGCGGAAAGAGACTGAAGGAGAGAGCGCAATGGCAACCGTAATGAACGACAATGGCACCGGGTCAGACGCAGATGTACGCGGCCAGGTTTCGGAAGAAGAATGGGCCGTTCGCGTCGATCTTGCCGCTGCCTACCGCCTTGTTGCGCTCTACGGCTGGGATGATCTGATCTTCACGCATCTGTCCGCGCGCGTGCCGGGTCCGGAGCATCATTTCCTGATCAATCCTTACGACATGATGTTCGAGGAAATCACCGCGTCATCGCTGGTGAAAATTGACGTCGAAGGTCAGCCGGTTATCCCGACTTCGCACCCGGTAAATCCGGCCGGTTTCACCATTCATTCCGCGCTGCACATGAATTGTGAAGACGCGCATTCGGTCATGCACTTGCACACACCGGCCGGTCAGGCTGTCAGCGCGATGGCTGACGGGCTGATGCCGCACACGCAAACCGGCATGATCGCACGCCACGACATTGCCTATCACGAGTATGAAGGCATCGCGACCGACCTTGAGGAACGCGAGCGACTGGTTGAGGATATGGGCGACAAGCACGCCATGATCCTGCGCAATCACGGCACGCTGGCGATCGGACGGACGGTGGGCGAGTGTTTCCTGCGGCTCTATTTCATCGAGCGCGCCTGCGATGCGCAGGTGAAAATGCTGTCTGCGGGCCGCGAAAACCTCAACAATCCGCCGCAGGGCACACCGGAAAAAGTGCAAACGCAAACGTCGCCTGCGGGTATCGGCATGGTCGCCAACGGACTGGCTTGGCCGGCATTGCTGCGCAAGCTGGACCGTATCGACCCGAGTTTCCGCGACTAGCGGAGACCGGGGGCGGGGGTTTTTGGATGGGAAGCGGGCGATGACTGACAAGTCGGCAACGTCGTTGACAGAACATTGCTACTGATCAAAAGTGTCCTTCATGGACGCTGTTATTTCTTCCGCTATTCTCTCTGCCATTCTCATTGCAATTCCAGAGCCTTCTGCGGTTCCGACCGAAGAACTCGGAGAATTAATACTCGAAGAGCGGGCTTCCCAGCCAATTGTTAGCCAGGAGCTTCGGCATTCCCAAATCTTCCGGCCTCTCACCGCGATCGTCCTTAACGAGCAGGCGGTACGCCAAGGAGCTTCATGCCGCCGCACACAATGGCTGGTCAGGCTAACACCGACTGGAAATACAAACGAGACGAAGGTTTGGTGGGTCGACAGGAAGAAGGGAGTGCATAGCCAAAGCCAGATCGCCTTGACGGACCCCTCAGGTGAATGCCCCACCGAAGGCTACATACAAATATCGGATCAGGCGGGCGCTGATTCTGAGCGAGTGGCTTGGGGGCTTGATCGTTATCACGCCTTCTTGAACGGTGAGGAAACCACTCCTTACCGTTGCGTTGCTGAGGAGGAGCTGTTCCTTGACGCGTGTTCAGATCTTGAGGCCCTACGCTCAAGGCTTAGCGAAAAAACACCGGTTTATATCAATTCTTATAGCCAACGTGTTCGGATCAAGATCGACAGTATGAGCGATGTCGAGATCGACTTTGCGTCTCCCCATCATTTGACCGTAAAATTGCATCGCCCAGCGATTTTCTAGCGGCATTCGCAAAACTTCTTAGCGCTCCGTCGCTTTCGCGCGACAACGTGACATACCTGATTTCCTACAAACGCCGCCGCCGCTAACATAGCCTCAGCGCCAGATGGCTCAGCTTGGTCACCCGGCACCCGGCATTTTAACCTGGCCCGTGTGGCCCAGATCTTTTCCCGTCCAGAACCGTGTTCCATGTGTTCCAAGCTGTAGGATTTGCCGAGGGCCGCAGGTGATTTGGCGAGAATTGCCATGGCTGGCCCAACATCACCGTTGCAGCCGCGCGCAGGGGTTCCCATATGCTTTGCATGACACAGACATTTCCCCTTCTCCCCCTGCGCGACATCGTCGTGTTTCCTGGCATGGTTGTCCCGCTTTTCGTTGGACGCGACAAATCTGTTGCCGCGCTCGAAGTGGCGATGGAAGGCAACAAGGACATTTTCCTGCTCGCCCAGCTGGACCCCGGCTGTGATGATCCGCAAACCGACGATCTTTACGATATCGGCGTGGTGGCGCAGGTGCTGCAATTGCTGAAACTGCCCGATGGCACCGTTCGCGTGCTGGTCGAAGGGACGGGCCGCGCCAAACTGGCGGAGCTGCGCGCCGAGGGCGAGCATATTCAGGCCGAAGTCGAATTGCTGGAACCGGAAACTGCGGCGGGCACCGAAGTCACCGCGATGATGCGGTCTGTGACCGAACAGTTCGGCGAATATGCCAAGCTGAACAAGAAGCTTGGCGAAGATGCCAGCGACGATCTGGGCGATATCGACGATGCCGGTGCGCTGGCCGATGCGATTGCCGCTGCAATCAACACCAAGGTTGCCGATAAGCAGGCGCTGCTGACCGAAGCCGACCCGCTTAAACGGCTGGAAATGGTCATGTCCTTCATGGAAGGCGAACTGTCGGTGCTGCAGGTGGAGCGCAAGATTCGCGGGCGGGTGAAACGTCAGATGGAAAAGACCCAGCGCGAATATTACCTCAACGAACAGATGAAGGCGATCCAGAGCGAGCTGGGCGGCGACGGTGAGGATGGCGATGAAATTGCCGAGCTCACTGAAAAGATCGAAAAGCTCAAACTGTCGAAGGAAGCCAAGGCCAAGGCGCAGTCGGAACTGAAGAAGCTCAAAGGCATGCAGCCGATGAGCGCGGAGGCGACTGTCATCCGCAATTATCTCGACGTGCTGCTCGGGCTGCCATGGGGCAAGAAGAGCAAGATCAAGAAAGACATTTCGAAGGCTCAGGAAGTCCTCGATGCGGATCACTATGCGCTGGAGAAGGTCAAGGACCGGATCATCGAATATCTCGCGGTGCAGGCGCGCACGAACAAGCTGAAGGGGCCGATCCTGTGCCTCGTCGGCCCTCCCGGTGTGGGTAAGACCTCGCTCGGCAAGAGCATCGCCAAGGCGACGGGCCGCGAATTCGTGCGCCAGTCGCTGGGCGGCGTGCGCGACGAAGCGGAAATCCGCGGTCACCGCCGGACCTATATCGGTTCGCTGCCGGGCAAGATCGTGACCAATTTGAAAAAGGCCGGGACCAGTAACCCGTTGTTCCTGCTGGATGAGATCGACAAGCTGGGTCAGGATTTCCGCGGCGATCCGGCGTCGGCCTTGCTCGAGGTTCTCGACCCCGAACAGAACAGCAAGTTCCAGGATCACTATCTGGAGCTGGATATCGACCTGTCGGACATCATGTTCGTGACCACCGCGAACAGTCTGAACCTGCCGCAGCCGCTGCTCGACCGGATGGAGATCATCCGGCTCGAAGGTTACACCGAAGACGAGAAGGTCGAGATCGCTCAGCGTCACCTGATCGCCAAGCAGATTGAACAGCACGGCCTGACGGAAGGCGAATTCGAGCTGACCGAAGACGGTCTGCGCGATCTGATCCGCTATTACACGCGTGAAGCCGGTGTGCGTACGCTGGAACGTGAAATTGCCCGCCTGGCGCGCAAGACACTGCGCAAGATCCTCGAAAAAGAGGTCACCGGTGTGGTTATCACGCCGGAAAACCTCGGCGAATTCGCAGGGGTGCGCAAGTTCAAGCACGGCATGTCGGATGACGAGGCGCAAGTCGGCGCGGTGACCGGGCTTGCCTGGACCGAAGTCGGCGGAGAGCTGCTGACCATCGAAAGCGTTACGACACCTGGCAAGGGTGAGATCAAGACCACCGGCAAGCTGGGCGAAGTGATGAATGAAAGCGTCGCCGCTGCCTTCAGCTTTGTGAAGGCGAGGGCGCCCGCTTACGGGATCAAGCCGAGTATCTTCCAGCGCAAGAACATCCACATCCACCTTCCCGAAGGTGCGGTTCCGAAGGACGGGCCGAGTGCAGGTGTCGGTATGGTTACGTCCATCGTCTCGACGCTCAGCGGTGTCGCTGTTCGGCCCGATGTCGCGATGACCGGCGAGGTTACTCTGCGTGGCCGTGTGCTCGCGATCGGGGGGCTGAAGGAAAAACTGCTCGCTGCCTTGCGCGGCGGCATCAAGACCGTCCTGATCCCGGAAGACAATGTGAAGGATCTAGCCGAGATTCCGGACAATGTGAAAACCGGGCTGGAGATTATTCCGGTGGCGCATGTCGATCAGGTGCTCGAAGTGGCGCTGACGTCGATGCCGGCGGCAATCGAATGGACAGAAGCTGACGATCTCGCGAGCCAGCCCGGCGGAGCGGGAGCAGGCGGAGCGCCTTCGCCGACCGCGCATTAGGTCATCCATGGCAATGCTGCATTGCAGCGACTCGGAAAAAAGCGGGGCGCCGACTTTCAGTGCGGCGCCCGCTTTATTTGCCCGGGCCGTTTCGATTCATCGCAAAATCTTTGATTATGCTTGGTTTGGGCCGTCTTTGACCGGATTTGCCTTTGACAGGTGCTGCAAAAATCCCTTCAATCTCGCGCTTCGCGGCGGCGATTCCGATGTCCCGCTAAAAGCATAATCCAGTGGGGGTTCAAGAATGAACAAAAACGATCTGATCAGCGCAGTAGCCGACGCCAGCGGCCTTTCCAAAAGCGACGCGGCAAGTGCGGTTGAAGGGGTTTTCGATTCGATCGTCACAGCACTTTCCAAGGGCGACGAAGTCCGTCTTGTCGGCTTCGGCACTTTTGCAGTTGCAAAGCGCAAGGCTTCGATGGGCCGCAATCCGCGGACCGGCGAACCCATGCCGATCAAGGCTTCCAACCAGCCGAAATTCAAGGCCGGCAAAGGCCTCAAGGATGCTGTGAACTAATACTGCGATAAACGATGCGAACAGGGCCCCGTCAGCGTATTGCTGGCGGGGCCCTGTTTATTTGTACCTGGTACATGGGGGCTGGGTGGCCGCCTTTATTGGGCCAGATGGATCAAAGCTGTCGGTGCAGCCGCTGTCTTGAGCGACACGTTCCATGTCAGTGTCTGGGCAGAGACGCCGCCTACCGGGCCTTCATCGGTGTTGTTCGCCAGAATACTCCCATTGGTGATAATCCGGAATGTCCCGTCCATCATCGGAACCCCCGGCATTGCGCCGCCGCTTTCTTCGGCGTTAGCGCCCTCTGACATCGCAGCCGCCATTCCGCCTGCCATGCCACCCATCATAAGGCCGCTCATCGGATTGTTACCTTCCGATGCTGCGAAGCCCGGCGCGTTGACGCGGACCTTGCCTTCATCGCGCAGGATGACCTGGACGAAGGGGGAGGGCACAGGCACGCCTTCCAAAACCGGGAATGTCAGGTCGTGGGTCAGGCGCCCGCTAACTGCGTAGCGCACGTTGAACAGCCCATCGCCGGCATATTCGACCGATTCCCACCCGCGTTGCCGTGCCAGCTTCTGGGCCAGCTCGTTACCGGCCTCGGGATCAGTAGGATCGATGCCGCCCATCATCTGGGCCATCTGCTTGGCTTCCTGCTCTCTCTTCAAGCGCCGCTCCTCTGCTCCGGCCTGCCATTCGGCTTCCTGCTCGGCTATCTCGGCGGCGGTGCACTCGCGGTCTTCATACGTATCCTCGTCGAAGCAGCCATCTGCCTCGAAAGTCTCTTCGCTATTGCTGCCCATCATCGCGAGCTGGCTCAGCCCCAGAAAGAATATCTCGCCCTCATAGGAGAAGCTGAAGCTTTCGTCCCGGTTCAGCGTCAGGGTGGAATCGAACTGGCCGGGCGTGACAAAACACCCTGTCAGCATCATCGAGAGTGCGAGCAGCAGGCTCACGGCGCCGTTGCGTTTACTTGGCGTGGACTGAGACATGAAAAATTCCCCCTGATCATGTGCTGGATGACCTTTAGCGCGTGGCTATAGCATAAAGTGCAATCGCCGCCGCATTCGAGACATTGAGGCTTTCGATTGCGCTACTGATCGGCAGCTTGGCCAGTGCATCGCAGTGCGCCGCGATGTTCTGCCGCATTCCGTCGCCTTCGGCACCCATCACCAGCGCGACCGGCCCGGCGGGCAGCGCCTCGGCCAAAGTGGCTTCCGCTTCACCGGCCATACCGATTCGCCAATAGCCAGCCTCTGCTATTTCATCGAGCGCGCGGGCCAGGTTCACGACCCGGACCCACGGAACAGTCTCCAGAGCGCCGGATGCGGTCTTTGCGACAACCCCCGATTCTGGCGGAGCGTGACGATCCTGCGTGACAATGGCCGAAGCTCCGAATGCGGCAGCCGAACGAAGGATCGCGCCGACATTGTGCGGGTCGGTCACCTGGTCGAGCACCACGATCGGGCGGCTTGCGTCGCCACTCAGCACTTCATCCAAGTGAATATCATCGAGCGGGGCGCATTCCAGCACCAGTCCCTGATGCGGGGTGTCGCGCGTTACCAATCGGCCCAAATCGGATGCGTCAGCGTATTCGACAGGAAAATCTTCCGGCAGTTCACCATCGAGCGATGCGACACCCTCTCGTGTCGCCCACAGCTTGTTGTGGCTGCGCTGCGGGTTCATCAAGGCCGCTTCGACAGCATGGCGGCCCCAAAGCCGAACCTGACCCGTGCTTGCGCGCCCGCTGCCGCGACCACCTTGCATCCGGCCGGCTCGGCCCCTCAATGCGCGTTTGCGGTCACCCTTGGCCATGAATACTCCTGAAAATGTGCGTTCTTGGCGCCCCATGCCAGTAGCCCCATTGACAGGCAAGCGGACGTTCGCCATTGGGGCGCCTCTCGGCAGGTGACCTCGCGTTTTCGTGATAACCAGCAAAGCGGGATTTCCCGCTTCAGGCAAGCCAGTGGACAGGTGGCCGAGTGGTTAAAGGCAGCAGACTGTAAATCTGCCCGCGCAAGCGTACGCTGGTTCGAATCCAGCCCTGTCCACCACTTGCCCCACTCTTCAAAATTGTCGTTCAACGGCCACGCGAAATTTGATTTTGCGCGCTCTGAACTCCTGCGCCGTGTGCATACGAATGCGCCGAGTGGTGCAAATTGGACACTAAGTGTAAAAGTTGCGTGTTAAAACCGACACATTGCGTTGTGTAACGTTAGGACCGTGTGCATTAGTCGAAAATAACAGGACCGGCCCGTTTTAGAGGTGCGGCCTGACGATTAAGTGCCGGGATCGGCATGTGATATAAAGGGAAGAGGATGAAAAAAGCTCTGTTGAGTTCAACTGCGTTTGCGTTTGCCATGGGTTTCACCGGCACCGCCTATGCTCAGGATAGCGAAGCCGAAGAGGCGCAGGCGAATACGGACGATATCATTATCGTTACCGCGACCCGCCGCGCAGAAGACGTCCAGGATATTCCAATCGCCGTTACCGCCGTCAGCCCGGTTCAGCTTGAACGCCAGGGTGTCGTGAACGTGCAGGAAATCACCAGCGTTTCGCCAAGCTTTTCAACCTCAAGCGCGCAGCTTGCTTCCGGTTCGGTCGTTCTGCGTATTCGCGGTGTTGGTACAACATCGAACAATATCGGTTTCGAAAGTGCGGTCGGTATTTTCGTTGACGGCGCATACCAGTCGCGCCCTGGCGTTGCGCTTTCCGAGTTTGTCGATGTGGAACGTGTCGAGGTTCTGCGCGGTCCGCAGGGAACGCTTTTCGGACGTAACACTTCCGCCGGCGCTCTCAACATTACCAATGTTCGCCCCGATCTCTCCGAATTCGGCGGCTTCGCGAACGCAACTTACGGCAATCGCGACCTGATGAGCATTCAGGGCGCTGTGAACCTTCCGGTCGTGCAGGACACTGTCGCTGTACGCCTGACGGGTGCTTACCGCGAGCGTGACGGATATATCACGGTCGTTGATCGCAACGGCACTGAAATCGGCGAATCGAACGGTTCCGATCAGTATCTGGTTCGCGGACAGGTGGGCTGGGAAACCGAAAGCGGCATTCGCGGCCGGATCATCGGCGACTATTCCAAGAGCGACGCCGGTGTCGGCGCTGCAGTGGAAGTGCTGCAATCACCTGTCGAAACGGCAGGTTTGTTCGCGGCGGTGGGCCTTGGCGCTCGCGGCGGTATGGCTGGGCCAATCGTGGCGACGAACGGTTTCGATCAGCAAACGGCCGAAGCGGCGACCGACAATCTGATTGCAACCGCGAATTTCGCACCAATCACAGAAGTCGAGCAGTTCGGTGTCACCGGCGAGATCGAGATCCCGCTCGGCGATTCTGCGGACATTATCTATATCGGTTCGTACCGTGAGTTCGACGCATTCGAATCATACGATTCCGACTTCTCGGGTCTCGATGTGTTCAATGTCGATGGCAACGTGACCAGCATCAACACCATGACGCACGAACTGCGCGTTCAGGGTGATGCATTCGATGGCCGTATCAGTTGGCTGATCGGTGCGTATTATTCTGAGGAAGACATTTCGCAGGCCGTCAGCTTCTCGCTCGGGGAAGATTATGGCGAACTGATCGGTGCACTGTTCTTTGCACCAACCGGCGGTGCCTTGGGCGCTAATCCGCTCACGCTGCTTTCGGGCGGTGTCGATCCGGCGGGCACCACCAACACCAACCTTTACGCTCAGAACAGCAAGAGCTGGTCGGTGTTCACCCACAACACGTTTGAGATTACTGACAGTTTCGATCTGACAGTCGGTCTGCGGTATTCGGACGAAAGCAAGGATGGTTCCTTCGCGCAGGGTAACAACACCAATGCGATCTGCCCGGCAATTCTCGCGTCGATCGCAGCGGGCGGGGTACCTGCGCCGCTGATCAACAACGTGTTCGGAACGGGCTGTTTCGCATTCACTGCACCGGCCGATCTGCCGCAGGCTGCGGCGTTCCCGCTGCCGCGGACCTTCAATTCCAAGTTCAGCGACGAAGAACTGATCTATACGGTCAAGCTGGGCTACGAATTCGAGGCTCCGGTTAATGTCTACGCCAGCTTCACGCACGGTTATAAGTCGGGCGGTTTCAACCTCGATTCGACCGCTGCATCAGGCGGCGCAGACCCTCGCTTCGCCTCGGAAGAAGTCGATGCGTATGAAATCGGCATGAAGGCGCGTTTGATCGATAACGCGGTAACCCTGAACGTTGCGGCGTTCCGTGAGGAATTCACGAACTTCCAGGTTCTCGAATTCACCGGCGCGCAGTTCCAGACTTTCAACGTCCCCAAGGCAAATACCCAGGGGCTTGAAATCGAAACGGTTATCCGCCCGAGCGACAATCTGACGGTGAATGCCGGTGTCACATACACTGATGCCAATTACCCGAGCGATTGTGCGGGTACGCAGACCGCGGTCAACGTGGTCAACCTGTGCGGAATTTCTCTCACCAACGCGCCAGACATCGTTGGTATTATGGGCGCAACCTACGAACGTGATCTTGGCAATTACCTCGATTTCTTCATGACCGGTCAGATCCGCTTTGAAGATGATCGCCGGACTTCCACTCAGAAGTTCGATCCCGCGATCACCACGTCGCAGGTTCTGGTCCCGTTTGACGTTCAGGACAGCAACACCAAGATCAATCTGCGGGCCGGCATTGGTGCTCAGGATGATAGCTGGGCGCTGGAAGTGTTCGGAACCAACATCACCAACCAAGTCACTCGCGGGGTTACCTTCAACACCGTGCTACGTTCGGGTTCGCGCTCTGCGTTCCCGCAGGAACCACGCAGCTACGGCGTGACACTGCGCACCAAGTTCTAAGAACTGCTGCAAACATCGAACGGGCCGTCTGCGAGTGGCAGGCGGCCCGTTTTTTTATGCGCGGAAGGGAAGCGCAAATCTTGCGGCTCGGCCATTGCCGCAGTAGGCAGCAGCGATGGAACTTACACATCGTCCCGTCATTTCATCGACCGGCCTATTCACGCCGTCGGAAACCATTTCCAACGCAGAACTGGTCGAAAGCTTCAACAATTATGTAGAGCTGTTCAACACCCGCAACGCTGACGCGATTTCGGCAGGGGAGGTTGAAGCGCTTGCCCCGAGCTCAGTCGAATTCATCGAAAAAGCCAGCGGTATCAAGGCGCGCCACGTCATGGCCAAGGATCCTATACTCGATCCGGAAACCATGGAGCCGCGCTGGCCTGAGCGCGGTAATGACGAGCTTTCCATCCTCGCTGAAATCGGCGTTCTGGCTGCCCGCCAGGCGCTGGAAAAGGCCGGCCGCGACGCGAAGGATGTGGACGCTGTTTTGTGCGCTGCTTCCAATATGCAGCGGCCTTATCCGGCGATGGCCATCGAAATCCAGCAGGCGCTGGGAATCGACGGTTTCGGTTTCGATATGAACGTGGCTTGTTCCTCGGCGACCTTCGGCATCCAGACGGCGGCCGATTACATCCGCGCCGGTAACGCGCGCTCTGTTCTTGTGGTCAGCCCTGAAATCACCAGCGGGCACCTTAACTGGCGCGATCGCGACAGCCATTTCATCTTCGGCGATGTAGCGACTGCGGTGCTGGTCGAGGACGCAGCGATCGCCCCAGCCGAACATTGGGATATTCTGGGTACCAAGCTCAAAACGGTGTTCTCGAACAATATCCGTAACAATTTCGGGTTCCTCAATCGCGCTTCGCCGGAAACGGAAGGCACGCCTGACAAACTCTTCGTTCAGGAAGGGCGCAAGGTCTTCAAAGAGGTGGTCCCGATGGTCGCGCAGATGATTATCGACGAGGCGGATAGGCTGGGGATTGAACCTGAAGGGCTTCGGCGCCTATGGCTGCATCAGGCCAATGCGGGGATGAACCGCCTGATCGCGCACCGTGTGCTCGGGCATGAGGCGAATGACGATGAAAGTCCGACCGTTCTGGACACGTATGGCAACACGTCCAGCGCAGGTTCGATTATTGCTTTCCACCTCAACAGCGAAGATCTGAAGGCGGGCGATACCGGCCTGATCTGCAGTTTCGGGGCAGGCTATTCTGCGGGTACTGTGTTCGTCAGGAAGGCGGCCTGAACCCTCGGCAGAGGGGCAGACTGTCCACCGCTTCGGTCCCAAAGGTAGGCGCTTCGGCTTGTCGCTTTGCCGGCGAGACCCTAGGTATCAATCATGGCCGGTGAAATTCTAGACAATCAAGGGCGCGGTGAAGCTGGCTGGCAATGGCCGGCAATTCACCCTGAAGGCAGGAAGTTTGGCGTGATCGCAGGTGCGATTGCGCTGGCATTCCTGCTGATTCTCGATTGGGAAATCATCGGGTGGCCAATGCTGGCGCTTACCGGCGGCATTTTCGCATTTTTTCGCGATCCGGAACGCGTTGTCCCGCAGGATGACAGAGCTATCATTTCGCCAGCTGACGGTACTGTTTCGCAAATCATACAGGTTGAACCGCCCAAAGAACTGGTTGGCGATGACGGGTCGGGTCATGACGGTTTGTCTGACGGCGCGATAACCAGAGTTTCGATTTTCATGAGCGTGTTCGATGTACACATCAATCGCTCGCCAATCGCGGGTACGGTGAAGCGCCTCGTCTATATTCCCGGGAAATTCATGAACGCTGACCTCGACAAGGCGAGCGATGAGAATGAGCGCCAGCATATCCTGGTTGAACGCGGTGATGGCATTGTGATCGGGTTCACCCAGATTGCCGGCCTGGTTGCGCGGCGGATTGTTCCGTTTGTGAAACCTGGCGACATGGTTGCCGCCGGTCAGCGCGTCGGTCTCATTCGTTTTGGCAGCCGAGTAGATGTTTATCTGCCTGCCGGTACCGATCCCAAGGTATTGATCGGACAGAAAGTTGTTGCAGGTGAGACGGTTATCGCCGAACTGGGGCAGCAGAAACTAATTGAGGGAGTTGCCCAGTGAACGAAGAGAACGCTCGGGTCGGTCCCAAGGCCGCAGAAGATGAAGTCCCTGCAAAGCATGGCTTGCGCAAGGGGCTGTCGCTTAGAGCGGTGCTGCCCAATGCTATTACAGCTGCCGCGCTTTGTTCGGGGCTTACAGGCATCCGTTTCGCCATTTCGGCCGATTGGGGGCCGGCCATCTTTGCAATCATTCTTGCCGGCTTGCTCGACGGGATAGATGGCAGGATCGCCCGCCTGCTGAAGGCGCAGTCGCGTTTCGGCGCAGAACTGGACTCGCTTGCTGATTCGTTATCCTTCGGGATGGCACCTGCGATTATCTTCTATCTCTGGACGCTGCAGGACCTGCCCCGTCTGGGCTGGTTCGCATCGCTTGCCTTCGCGATTTGCTGCGCTTTGCGGCTGGCGCGCTTCAACGCGCAAATCGACACCGATGATCAACCGCACAAATCCGCAGGATTTCTGACCGGCATTCCGGCACCAGTGGGTGCGGGGCTTAGCTTTCTGCCGTTTTACCTTTGGATGGCAACCGGCATCGCCGAATTCCGTGAGCCGTGGTTCAACGCTGTCTGGATGATTATCATCGCGTTCCTGATGATTTCGAACATCGCCACGCTTAGCTGGACTTCGATCAGGCCGCGCAGGCAGGTGAGGCTGGAATTGATCGCGCTGGTCGGGATCCTTTTCGCAGCGTTGCTGCTCGAACCTTGGTGGACCCTGGCGGTGATTTCCGCAGGTTACCTCCTGCTCATGCCATATGGTCTGATCCGTTACGGCCGGATCAAGCGGCAGCGGGCAGCAGCATAGGATCGGCCAGACCGGCATTTTCCCGGAACGACCGGGCGATGCGGTAAGTATTGGCCTCCGCCAGCAGCGCAAAGCCTGCAGGTGCGTGTTCACGAATAACTTCTGCCTGCGGCACTGCCGCGCAGTCAGGCTGCGATGCCTGACGCAAATGCTGATAGGCCCTGTGGCCGCGCACCGCGCTGTCCGCCAGCGAAATCAGCGTTGCCACAGCGGCAACAGCGAACAATGTACCCAGAACAAATGCAGTCATCTCGAACCTCAATCAAACGGCACAGGCCTGTTGGTAACCTGTGGATATGGTGTTAATACGTCTGGAGAACGCATCTGGTTTCCCAATACGGTACAATGTTCCCTGTTTGTTCTCGCCTGTCAAGCAATTTTCGCGGCAGGCTTGGCATTTTTTTCGGTGAACCGAGGGCAGATTGAGGGTGGATTTCCATTCGGCACAGCGCTATGGGCGCCTATCTGAATGGCGGAGGCCCCGATTTCCGGGGTGGAAGCCATCAGAAAATCCACATGGAAAGCACATATACCGGTGCCGCAGAGGGATCTCCTCACGGTTCCAGCTTTCCAGAGGCATAACCGGAAGGAATTCTACTATGGCGGCACCTACCGTCACAATGCAGCAATTGATCGAGGCTGGCGCACACTTCGGCCACCAGACCCACCGCTGGAACCCGCGGATGAAGCCGTACATCTTCGGCGCCCGCAACGGTGTTCACATTATCGACCTGTCGCAGACTGTTCCGCTTTTCGCGCGCGCACTCGATTTCGTTGAATCGACTGTTCGTTCGGGCGGCAAGGTCCTGTTCGTAGGCACCAAGCGTCAGGCGCAGGAACCGATTGCTGAAGCTGCCCGTCGCAGCGGCCAGCATTTCGTAAACCACCGCTGGCTCGGCGGCATGCTGACCAACTGGAAAACCATCAGCGGTTCGATCAAGCGTCTCAAGACCCTTGAAGAGCAGCTTGGCGGCGACACTTCGGGTCTCACCAAGAAAGAAGTCCTCCAGCTCACCCGCGAACGCGACAAGCTGGAACTTTCGCTCGGCGGTATCCGCGACATGGGCGGCATTCCGGACGTGATGTTCGTAATCGACGCCAACAAGGAAGAGCTGGCGATCAAGGAAGCCAACGTTCTTGGTATTCCGGTTGTCGGTGTTCTCGACACCAATGTCGATCCGTCGGGCATCGCGTTCCCGATCCCTGCCAACGATGACGCGGCACGCGCCGTTCGCATGTATTGCGACGCGATTGCGGAAGCAGCGACTTCGGGCAAGGGCGGTGCAGTTGCCGATTCCGGCGCTGACTTCGGCGCGATGGCTGAACCACCGGTTGAAGCGTAAGCTTTAAACCCGATATCAGCGTCACATTCTTGCAATGGACGCGATCTAGCGCGCCGGACCAGCCCGATCTGCCGTTTATGGCAGGTCACTTTCGCGGTCCGGCGACGCAATTTTTGAAAGGATTAGAGCAATGGCTGCATTCTCAGTCGCTGACGTAAAAACGCTGCGCGAAAAGACCGGCGCAGGCATGATGGACGCCAAGAAGGCGCTGACCGAAGCTGGCGGCGACATCGAAGCCGCTGTCGACGCGCTGCGCGCCAAGGGTCTCGCAACCGCACAGAAGAAATCCAGTCGTACCGCGGCTGAAGGTCTCGTGGGCGTTGCCGTAGAAGGCACCCGCGGTGTTGCCGTTGAAGTGAACTCCGAAACCGACTTCGTCGCGAAGAACGACCAGTTCCAGGAATTCGTACGCAACACCACCGAAGCTGCACTGGCTGTTGACGGTGACGATGTGGAAGCTCTCAAGGCTGCATCTTACCCGACCGGCGGTACCGTCGCTGAAAAGCTGACCGATAACATCGCAACCATCGGTGAGAACCAGCAGGTTCGCCGCATGAAGACCGTCACTGTCGAAAACGGCATTGTGGTCCCGTACATGCACAACGCCGCTGCGCCGAACCTCGGCAAGATCGGTGTTCTGGTCGCGCTGGAAAGTGAAGCCGGTGCTGACGTGCTGGAACCGCTTGGCAAGCAGCTTGCGATGCACATCGCTGCTGCTTTCCCGCAGGCCCTGAACGCTGACGGCCTCGATGCAGACCTGATCGCACGCGAACGCGCGATTGCTGCCGAGAAAGCTGCTGAAAGCGGCAAGCCTGAAAACGTCCAGGAAAAGATGGTTGAAGGTGCGGTGAAGAAATTCGCCAAAGAAAACGCACTTCTGAGCCAGGTCTTCGTGATGGACAACAAGACGCCGATCGCAGACGTCGTCGCCAAAGCTGGCAAGGATGCCGGCAAGGAAATCGTCCTGAAGGATTATGTCCGCTTCCAGCTCGGTGAAGGCATCGAGAAGGAAGAGAGCGACTTCGCAGCTGAAGTTGCAGCAGCAGTTGGCGGCTAAGCCACGCTGAAAACTCGGCAAAACAAGATCGGCCGCCGGACCCAATCGGGATCGGCGGCCGAATTGTTTTCGGGGCCGTATACCGCGCTGTCGCAACTGGTTTACAACCTGCTTTCGATCTCGAGTTCGTTGTTCCCTGCTGGAAGGACAAGGATCAAGAGACCTTCGCCGCTGGTGATCTGTCCATCAAATCGAGATTGCGGGCGCGGCCTCCGCCTGCATCAATGACGAAAACATGATCGCCAACGACGATCACATTGCATGTCCCGGCACCGGCTGGATTTGGCAGTGCTAATCCGGTTCCACAAAGGCCGAGTGTAAGCGCGTCTTCTGAAGCCAGTACTCGGCGCGTGTTTCGGCTTTCTACCGCTTTTTCAGACAGTAACTGGACGGTCTGCTCCTGAAATGTGAAGCTGGCTGTTATGATCAAACCTGCCAGCCTGAACAGGCTCAGCAAACTTTTCTTCATGGGCATTCCCCCCAAAGCGGGCGGCCTTTCCCTTTGCGCCTGTTCGGCTGTCCGGCTAAGGAACCCGGCAACCTCATAAACAGCCGGATTCTCGTAAAGCCATGACAGCCTCCAAATACAACCGCGTCCTGCTCAAACTTTCGGGCGAGGTGCTGATGGGGGAGCAGGACTATGGCATCGATCCTGCCTATGTCGCGCGCCTGGCCGAGGAGGTTAAGGCAGCCAAGGATACGGGCCTCGAAATTTGCCTTGTAATCGGCGGCGGCAATATCTTCCGCGGCGTTGCAGGGGCGGCTAGGGGGCTGGACCGTACGACCGGCGATTACATGGGTATGCTGGCCACAGTGATGAACGCACTGGCCATGCAAAATGCGCTGGAGCAGATCGGTGTTCCTACCCGCGTCCAGTCGGCCATTCCGATGTCGTCCGTGTGCGAACCCTATATTCGCCGCCGTGCCGAACGCCACCTCGAGAAAGGGCGGATCGTGATCTTCGCCGCGGGCACAGGCAATCCGTTTTTCACCACCGATACCGGCGCTGCATTGCGCGCTGCTGAAATGAGCTGCGATGCCTTGCTTAAAGGCACCAGCGTTGACGGTGTGTATGACAGCGATCCGAAAACCAACAAAGACGCCCAACGTTTCGAAGAGATCACCTATTCGCGTGTTCTGAATGACAATCTGAAAGTTATGGATGCCACCGCCGTTGCGCTATGCCGTGAAAACAGCATCCCGATCGTGGTCTTTTCGATCCGCGAGAAGGGCAATGTCGCACGGATAATCGACGGTGACGGCATCAAGACAGTTGTGAGAGAGGAAGCCTGACAATGGCAAAGTATGAAAAAGCCGATATCGAACGGCGTATGCAGGGCGCGGTGGACGCGCTGAAAAGCGACCTTTCCGGTCTGCGTACCGGGCGCGCGAATACATCGCTGCTCGATCCCGTGGTGTGCGAAGTTTACGGCGCAATGATGCCGCTAAACCAGGTCGCAACCGTCTCAGCGCCGGAACCGCGCATGCTCAGCGTGCAGGTGTGGGACAAGGCAAACCTGACCGCAGTCGAGAAGGGCATCGCCCACGCCAATCTCGGCCTCAATCCGATGATCGACGGGCAGACACTACGCCTGCCGATGCCCGACCTGACGGAAGAGCGCCGCAAGGAACTGGCAAAACTGGCTGGCACCTATGCGGAAAAGGCCAAGATCGCGGTTCGCAACGTGCGCCGTGACGGCATGGAATCCCTGAAGGAAGACGAGAAGAAGAAAGAAATCTCGGAAGACGACCGCAAGCGGATGGAAGACGAGGTGCAGAAGCTGACCGATCGCTTCACCGGCGAATGCGACACCGCTGCCGAAGCCAAAGAAAAAGAAATCATGACCCAGTGATCAGATCACTCGGGGGATTTTCAGAGTGACTAGCGAAAGCCAGCAGGGCGATAGCGCCCAGAAAGCGCGGCATGTTGCCATCATCATGGATGGGAACGGCCGCTGGGCGAAGCGCAAGCACTTGCCGCGGGTCATGGGCCACCGGCAGGGTGTGGAGGCGGTTCGCAAGCTGGTGCGCAGCGTGGAAGGCATGGGGATAGAATGCCTGACGCTGTATGCCTTCAGCAGCGAAAACTGGAAGCGGCCCGACGAAGAGGTTGATGACCTGATGAATTTGATGCGCAAGTTCATCAAATCGGATTTGCCAGAATTCATCGCCAATGATGTCCGGCTGAAAATTATCGGTGATTGGCAAGGACTTGCGCCCGACATTGTGGAGATGCTCGAGGATGCGCTCGATCAGACTTCCAAGGGCAAGAATACGCTTGCCGTTGCGCTCAATTACGGTTCGCAGGACGAGATTGTCCGCGCAGCCAAGAGCGCCGCAGCGGCGGGGGAGATCACCACAGAAAGCTTAGAAGCGAACCTCGATACCGCAGATCTGCCGCCGCTCGACCTGCTCATCCGCACAAGCGGTGAAGTACGGCTGTCAAACTTCCTGCTGTGGCAATGTGCCTATGCAGAAATGAGTTTTGTCGACGTATTGTGGCCGGATTTTACGCCGGAACATTTGCAGGCCGAGCTCGATAATTTTGCAATTCGTGAGAGACGCTTCGGTGGACGGTGACGGTCTGAAAAAGAAATCCGATCTGGGCGTCAGGGCGGTATCCGCGGTGATCATGCTGGCGGTCACAATAACCGCCCTGTGGCTTGGCGGCGTGTGGCTGGATATATTCTTCGCGCTCGTTACGTTTGCGGCATTCGCTGAGTTTGTGCGGCTTATCCTCCGGATCACGGACAGCCCGCTCAAGCGAGTTATCAGCATCGTCCTTGGCGTAGTTTACATCGGGTTTGCCGCGATTTCGCTAGTCCAGGCGGATTCCTATTACGTAATTGCGGCTCTGGGTGCCGTGGTATTCACCGACACGTTTGCCTATTTCTTCGGCCGCACGATCGGCGGGCCGAAAATCGCGCCCCGCATTTCGCCTTCCAAGACCTGGGCGGGACTTTTCGGCGGCATGGTGGGCGCAGCCTTGTGGCTGGGCCTGTGGGTTTCCACGTTTCACTACACCAGCGGTTACACTGAATGGGCCGATTTTCTGGAGGCGACTTCGCAGGATTCGATGGGCGCTGCCGTCATCGGTGCAATCCTGGCGATCGCAGCGCAGTCCGGTGATTTCTTTGAAAGCTGGTTGAAGCGAAAGGCCGGGGTGAAAGACAGCTCCAACCTGATACCGGGCCATGGCGGCGTGTTTGACCGGGTCGATGGAATTATTCCCGTTGCCTGCATCGTTGGCTTGCTGTCGGGGGTCGCATGACCCGCTCCATCTCAATCCTCGGCGCGACAGGGTCGGTTGGCGCTTCCACGCTGGACCTGATCCGCCGCGAACGGGACAAATGGCGTGTGGCTGCACTCACCGCAAACTCCAGTGCCGACGAGCTGGCGAAACTGGCGATCGAATTCGGCGCCGAGATCGCGGTTGTCGGCGATGAAAGCTGCCTCGATGATCTGCGCATCGCATTGTCGGGCACGGGTGTGGAGGTCGCAGGCGGCGCACAGGCTCTGCGCGAGGCGGCGGCGCGCCCGGTCGATATAACGGTCGGGGCGATTGTCGGCTGTGCTGGCCTCGCGCCTGTTATGGCAGCGATAGAGCAGGGCGGCACGATCGCGCTCGCCAACAAGGAAGCGCTGGTTTCTGCAGGCGGCGTAATGACCGCTGCCGTCGCACGGCACGGGGCAACTCTGCTGCCGGTCGATTCCGAGCACAACGCCATTTTTCAGTGCCTTCAGGGCAACGACATGGGCGAGGTCAACTGGATCACCCTGACGGCCAGCGGCGGGCCGTTCCGCGAATGGTCGCAGGCACAGCTTGATGCCGCGACGCCGGAGCAGGCGGTCGCTCATCCGAACTGGGATATGGGCGCGAAGATCAGCGTCGATTCGGCCACGATGATGAACAAGGGGCTCGAGTTTATCGAGGCGCACCATCTGTTCCCGGTCGGGCTCGACCGGTTGCGGATCATCGTGCACCCGCAAAGCGTGATCCATTCGATGGTCGAATACCGTGATGGATCCACGCTGGCGCAGCTTGGCCCATCGGACATGAAAGTGCCAATCGCGTCGTGCCTTGCTTGGCCGAAACGGATGGAGACCGGCTGCCAACCGCTTGATTTGGCGGCAATTGGGGAGTTGTCGTTCTTCGCCCCCGACGAAGATCGTTTTCCCGCAACCCGCCTGGCGCGCGAGGCAGTGCACGAAGGTGGTTCGGCCCCGGCGACGCTAAACGCCGCCAACGAAGTTGCAGTCGCGGCATTTCTTGCCGGTCAGATTGGGTTCACCAGGATTGCGGCAATAGTGGCAGAAGCATTGAACCGCGATATAGACACTGCGCCGGCCACGCTTGACGAGGTTCTGGCGGTCGACGCAGACGCCCGATTAAGGGCAACCGAAATTTTGGAGAAAGCCTGACTTGTTTGATTCCGTACCACTGTGGATGATGATTGCCGGGTTCCTGCTGGTTCTCGGCCCGCTCGTCACGATTCATGAACTTGGCCACTATCTGGTGGGCCGCTGGTTCGGAGTGAAAGCGGAAGCGTTCTCGGTCGGTTTCGGCAAGGAAATTGCCGGGCGCACCGACAAGCACGGCACGCGCTGGAAGCTGTCTGCCTTGCCGCTTGGCGGATATGTGCAGTTCAAAGGCGATATGAACCCGGCCAGCATCCCGGATGCGGGCGCGCTGGAGGATCTTTCCGAAGAAGAGCGCGAAGGCAATTTTCACCACGCGGCGCTGTGGAAGCGAGCGTTGATCGTGGCTGCTGGGCCAGCAACAAACCTGATCGTCGCTGTGGCCATATTTGCCGGCTTCAACATGATCTATGGCAAGGCCGTGTCGGTTGATGAGGCGCAAACCAATGTCGTCGGCTCTTTTGCGGAGGTTTCGACCGGCCGTGACGCAGGGCTGCAAGTCGGCGACCGAATTCTGGCGATCGATGGCGACACCGTTACCGAATTTCAGCAAATCGTGGAAAAGATTGTTCTGTATCCCGGGCAGAAGATCGACATCTCGATTGACCGAGAAGGACAGCAAACTGTCATTCCGGTGACAATCGGCGATTACACCGAGAAAGACCGATTTGGGAACGAAGCCCGGGTCGGCAGGATCGGTGTGTTTTCAGCCGAACAGCAGCTCCAGACAGTTGGCCCGGGCGAGGCAGTGACGCTGGCGCTCGATCAAACGGTCGGAATGGTCAAAATGATGGTCACTGGCGTCGTCCAGATTGTGACCGGTGACCGGTCGGTGCAAGAGCTGGGCGGACCGATAAAAATCGCCAAGTATTCAGGCGAGCAGTTGAGCCTCGGCTGGCCGGCTTTCATCAGCTTTGCCGCGCTGATCTCGCTTAATTTGGCATTCATCAACCTGCTGCCAATCCCCGCGCTCGACGGAGGACATCTGGCATTCTACGCGGTCGAGGCCGTACGCAGGAAGCCTGCTGGCCCGCGCGGTACCGAATGGGCGTACCGCACAGGCGTTGTGCTGGTGCTGGCGCTGATGATCTTCGTAACGGTCAATGACGTGATTTCGCTGCCGATTTTCAGCAGTTGAATTGCAACGAGAGGAACTCCTTGGGGGAGTAGGGCCTCACACCGCTTGATTGGGGGCACGGCATCGGGCAGAGGGCGGCAAGTGTCCGTCAGGGCCCGATGGCATCGGCGGTGACGATAATTTTTTTGGTTTATACGGGAAACCCGTGTTGATGATTGGACGGAAAATGCGCGGCGACAACAACATGCAAAATGGTCGCCGACTGGCGTTGGCATTGCTAGGTGGAACGATGCTGGGCGGGATGCCCGTCATGGCATCTGCTCAGGATGAAAGCGCCGAAGAAGCAGCGCCGCAGCCCAGCGCTCAGCCGCAGGCACAGATCATTCAGTCGATTGCGATCGTCGGTGCAGAACGTCTCGAGCCGCAGACCATCCTCAGTTACATCACCTTGCGTGCAGGGCAGCCATATTCGCAGGCTGCAGCCGACCAGGCGCTGAAGGAACTTTACGCGACCGAGCTGTTCGCGAACGCCAGCGTTCGCAACGATGCCGGCAACGTCGTCATCAACGTCACTGAAAACCCGGTGATCAACCGCATTATCCTGGAAGGGAACAAGCGGATCAAGAACGACAAGATCGTTCCTGAAATCAAGCTGGCCGCGCGCCAGATTTTCACCCGATCCAAGGTTCGCGCCGACGTTGCGCGTATCATCGAATTGTACAAGCGGCAGGGCCGTTTCGCTGCCACCGTAGAGCCGAAGATGGTTCAACTGAGCCAGAACCGTGTCGATGTGATCTTCGAAATCAGCGAAGGGCCGAAATCGAAGGTTCGCCAGATCAATGTCATCGGCAACGATGTGTTTTCTGATGGTGAACTTCGCAGCGAAATGGTCACCAAACAGGCGCGTTTGACCAGCTTTTTCAGCTCGAACACCAGCTACGATCCTGACCGTCTGGCATTCGACCAGCAGAAACTGCGCCAGTTCTATCTGACTGAAGGTTACGCCGATTTCCGCGTGGTATCGGCGGTCGCCGAACTGACGCCTGACAAGCGTGATTTCATCATCACCTACGTCGTTGAGGAAGGCGAACGCTACAAATTTGGCGATGTGAACGTCGAGAGCCAGATCCGCGACTTTGACAGCGGCCTGATGACGTCGAACCTCGCGATGAAGGGTGGGGACTGGTACAACGCTAAATCCGTCGAGGACACAGTCGAACAGTTGACGGAACTGGCTGGCCGTTTCGGCTATGCATTTGCCGATGTTCGCCCGAACTTTACGCGTAATCAGGAAACGCTGACGATGGATGTGACCTACTCCATCAACGAGGCGCCCCGTGTTTATGTCGAACGGATCGACGTAAACGGTAACACGCTCACGCAGGACAAGGTTCTGCGCCGTGAATTCCGTGTCGCAGAAGGTGACGCGTTCAGCTCTATCGGCGTCAATCGTTCCACCAACCGCATCAAATCGCTGGGTTATTTCCAAGAAAACTTCGAGATTGAACAGAAGGAAGGCAGTGCGCCTGACCGGATCATTCTTGAAGCGAATGTTGAAGAGCAACCGACGGGCGAGCTGCAGCTGTCGGCGGGTTTCTCATCGATTGAAAGCTTCATCTTATCCGGTTCGATCCGCCAGCGTAACTTCCGCGGGCGGGGCCAGACGGTTGGCGCCAGCGTCAATTATTCGCGTTATTCGCGCTCTTTCAATCTGAGCTTTACTGAACCGTATGTTTTCGACCGGAATATCTCGGCGGGGATCGATATATATCGCCGAGACTTCAACAGCTTCAATTTCCAGAACAATACGCGCAACACCACATACGAACAGTCTACAACAGGCGCATCATTGCGTGTCGGCGTGCCGCTGACCGAATACATGTCGCTGGTTGGTAGCTACACGTTCAACTACGATGAAATTGGCTTGGACGAAGGAACTTTCTTCCGCGACCAGAACGGGGACGGTATCCCTACCTGTGATCCGTTCCTCGCCGGCCGGTTCCTGTGCGACGTCATCGGTTCGCGGACCAGTTCAATCCTGGGGGCGACGCTGGCATTCGACAACACCGATAGCCGCTTCCGTCCAACGCGTGGTCGCTCGGTCACATTTACGACAGAGTATGCCGGTCTTGGCGGCTCGGTCAAATATCTGCGCTTCCGCGGCAAGGCGGCACAGTACTGGAATGTACTCAACGGCTTCATCTTCTCGCTTTCTGCAGAAGGCGGTGTGATCAACGGCCTACAGGATCGCGGCGGGGTAGGCGTCGATGACGTTATCCTGACCGACCGCTTTTTCCTCGGCGAACCGCAAATTCGCGGGTTCGATATTCGCGGTGTTGGTCCTCGTGTTCTGCGTCAGCGCATCATTGAAGACCCGGATAGTCCAGAGGGCGATCCGCAGCCTTTAGTCCTCACCGATCGCAACCAGGTCAGCGATGACGCGATTGGCGGTAAAGCCTACTACCTCGGCCGTGCCGAACTTGAAATTCCGCTGGGTTCCGGTGTGCGCGAACTTGGCCTGCGGCCTTCGATTTTCATCGATGCCGGCGCACTGTTCAATGTTACCCGTCCTGAACTTCTCAGCAGCCCGTTTCTGCTGCAGACTGCGGATGCTGACGGAAATCTCCAATATGTTCGTCCCGATGGCGTGGTTACCATCGAGCCGAACGACGGGATGGGCACAGATTATGATCCTGACCTCGCGGTCAATCCCGGCGCCTTCCAGGAAGTTTTCCTTGGCGATTCCGCCAAACCACGCATCACTATTGGTGCTGGTGTGAACTGGAATTCGCCTTTCGGTCCTTTCCGGATCGATTTCGCCCACGCCATCACCAAGGTTGATGGTGATGACACAAAGAAATTCTCGTTTAACGTAGGAACTCAATTCTAATGAAAAACCTTCTCAAACCGGCGCTTGCCGCTGGCCTCGCCATGGTAGTTGCTGTCCCGATGTCTGCGCCAGCGCAGGCACAGGTCGCCGGCATCGCAACCAGCAGCCCTGAATCGGTGCTGGTCCGTTCGGAAGCCCGCATCGCGGCATACCAGGCGATCAACACCACCTATGCATCGCAGATCCAGCAGGTGAATACCTTGCGCCAGGAAGTGCAGACGCTGTCGCAGAGCCTCGACACCAATTCCGACCAGCAGATTTCGCAGGCTGAAATCGACGCCAACCCATCGGTTCGCGGTCAGATCGAACAGAAGCAGCAACAGGTCGAAACCCTGACGCAGCCGATCGCACTGGCGCAGTATTACGTGGTTGAGCAGATCATCAATGATTATGCCAATGCGCAAAATCAGGTCATCCAGAACAAGAACATCCAGATCATGCTGACGCCTGAAGCGTTCCAGTATGCGGCTGAGGGTGTCGACGTTTCTGACGACATTCTGGCAGTTGTGAACCAGCGCCTGCCAACTGTCGCGACCACGCCGCCGGCAAACTTCCGCCCGCGCCAGAACACTGTGCAAACCCACCAGTCGATTCAGCAGATCATCCTTGCAGCAGCGCAGCGCGCCGCGATCCAGCAGCAACAGCAGCAGGGCGCAGCCGCGCAGCAGCCGGCACCGACTGGCCGTTAATTCACGGGAAATGGGGGCAAGGCCATGAGCAATGAGAAGGGCGAGGAATTCGCCTATGATATTCAAAAGGTGCTCAAGGCCTTGCCGCACCGCTACCCGCTATTGCTGGTAGACAAGGTTAAATCGCTTGAGCTTGGCGAACGTATTCACGCGGTGAAGGCCGTGACGTTCAATGAAGAGTTCTTCCAAGGTCATTTTCCTGGTGCGCCGATTATGCCCGGCGTGCTTCAGATCGAAGCCATGGCCCAGGCGGCGGCAATTCTCGGGATCGAGACGCTGGAACTGGCCGGTACTGGTAAACTGGTGTTCTTCATGGGCATCGATGGGGCCAAGTTCCGCTCACCGGTTACCCCGGGCTGTCTGTTGGATCTAGAGGTCGAGTTTCTGCAGAAGCGCAGCCGCGTTTACAAATTCAAGGGCAAGGCCAGTGTCGAGGGCAAGGTCACCAGTGAGTGCGAATTCACTGCAATGATCGCCGATCCGCCAGCAGGCTGACCGCAACCCCTTGCCAAATGCTGCGGTCCGCCCTATTGGCGCCGCTTCTCATTTCAGTTGCAGTTCCGGTCGGTACCGGAACGATTGCATAAAGGACTATGCCATGAAGGCCGAAGGACACCCCGATTACCACATGATCACGGTCAAGATGACCGATGGTACCGAATTCCAGACCCGCTCCACCTGGGGCAGCGAAGGCGACACGCTCGCACTGGAAATCGACCCGACCAGCCACCCGGCATGGACCGGCGGCAAGCAGCAGCTTCAGGAAGGCGGCCGCGTTGCAGCCTTTAACAAGCGTTTCGGCGGCATCAGCCTCAAAAAATAAGCTGGCATTTCAGTTTTGCGGTTTTCGGACCGTAAAAGAAGGGCGGTCCGACGGGGCCGCCCTTTTTGATTCGTGTCCGGCCGGTAGTCAGCCAGGGTTGATCAGGCAGCGTGCTTGATGCAGCGCGTCGCGATTGGGCGTGCCTTCAGCCGCTCTATTCCGATGTCTTCACCGCATGTCGCACAGGTGCCGTAAGTCCCTTTTTCAATGCGGAACAATGCGGCGCGCACCTGTCCGATCTCTTGGCGGAGAACTTCGTCCACGCCAATCAGCGCCTCGTCATCGGCCAGATCCTGTGCCTGTTCTTCCCAGTCGTCGTCGAGTGGATGCCGCAGATCATCTTCGATCACCTCGGCGCGTTCGACCAGGGTTTTCAGCCTTGTCTTGAGTTGATCTTCTAGCTCTTTGTACTGGTCCATATTCATCCCCATTCCTTTTCCCGGTACCATTTGGTCAGGATGTATTTGACCCCTTGGCGAACCTTCATGCCATGGTGGATCGTGTCGGGATTAACTGCAAGATCGCTTGTGCGATTATTCCAGCAGAGCAGCTTGCCCGACTCAGGTTTGAACGTCTTGCCGATTGCCTTGAAACGGGTGCCGCCGCCGGCCTCCACGTCGTTAAGGTAGATCATGAATGTCCAGGTGCGTTGGCCCGCGACGCTGCAATATTTGAGATAGTCGGTTCCGCCAGGGTTGAACCAATCGCTATGGGCCTTGAATTCCTGGCCAACGTCATAACGCTGCCCCTGCAATGGTTCTCCATAGCGTGGGTCGATGCCATTTAGTTCATACAGCAACTTCTCGACCAAGCTGACGGCTGGTTCCTCCGGTGCAAGATCGCATGTTTCGCTGGTCCGGAAATGCTTGTCCCCGTTGTCGTCAGCGATGGTGGAGGGGCGCCGTTCCGCTTCGATCAGGCCGACCAGCTCCCGCGCGAGAGCATCCGGCAGAAAATCACGCAGCTGGAAAATTTCTGCTTTCGGTGTCGGGACGCGCTGCATCCCTTGCTGCTGGAGCAAGCGCCGAGCCGAAGAATCACCCCCATGTGTCACCAAAACAGTGATAAGCCTGGGCAATCCCATGGCAAGGCGCGAAATAATCTTGCGCCGATTGCAAATTGACGCAGTTTTCGCTTTCAAAATCCGGTAAGCTATGCAATTGGCGCTCGCCCGCGTCGGAAGCGGCTTGACCGCACGCCGTGCAGCCTTAACAGGCCCCGCAGCACGGCATTTTACGAGTGCGGATGCGGATATGTGGCGATCGTAGCTCAGTTGGTTAGAGCGCCGGTTTGTGGTACCGGAGGTCGGGGGTTCGAGACCCCTCGATCGCCCCATTATCCCCCTCCCAATGCCGTCCCTGCACAAAAACGCATTCCGCGAGCGGACTGCAATTGGGAATTTTACAATGACGGCATTCTGGACCGAACCGGACTTTGACGATCACGAGAACGTACAGCTCGTGCATGATCGAAAATCGGGTCTGACGGCCATTATCGCCCTTCATTCCACGCATCTTGGCCCGGGCGCTGGCGGGACCCGGTTCTGGCATTATCCAGAGCCCAAGGATGCCATGCGCGACGCATTGCGCCTCAGCCGCGGGATGAGTTACAAGAACGCAATGGCAGGCCTGCCGCTCGGCGGCGGCAAAGCGGTGATCCTGGCTGGCAAGGACAAGGCTAAAACTTCTGAAATGCTCGCAGCCTTCGGCGATGCAGTCGATGCGCTCGGCGGCCGCTATGTCACTGCAGAGGACGTGGGCATCAGCGAGGCGGACATGGTTGCCGTATCGAAGCGCACCGAATTCGTTTCGGGCCTCCCGGTATCGGGCGAAGACGCTGCTGGCGGCGATCCCGGACCGTTCACGGCCATGGGCATCTATCACGGTATCAAGGCAGCAGTGCTGCACAAAATGGGCAAGGATTCGGTCAAGGGTGTGCACGTCGCAATCCAGGGCACCGGCAGTGTTGGTGGCGGCGTTGCGCGTCTGCTTGCCCATGACGGCGCGAAGCTTACGCTCTCTGACATTCACGAAGACCGGGCGAAGGCGCTGGCTGGTGAACTAGGCGGTGAATTTGCCCCGGCTGACGCGATCATGAGCACGGCGTGCGATGTCTTCAGCCCGAACGCACTAGGTGCGATTCTCGACGATGAAGGGATTGCCCGGCTTGAGGCTCCGATCGTGGCAGGCGGCGCGAACAATCAGCTGGCGAGACAGGGACACGGCCAGAAACTGGCTGATCGCGGCATCCTGTACGCACCCGATTACGTCATCAATGCAGGCGGTATCATCAGTGTTGCGATGGAATATCTTTGCAAGCGCCACGGGGACCCGTGCGACATTAACGAGGTGCGCAAGCGGATTGCGCTGATCCCTGGCCGGCTGGAGGAAATTTGGGCCGAAAGCGACACCAGCGGCGTCTCGCCCGATGTCGTTGCCGACCGCATGGCGCAAAAACTTATCGGTCGCTGATCGGGCGGGGGATTGTAGTCTTGCGACCTTCCGTCAGCCCTGCCAAAGCTGGTGCCGGACGGTAACAAATGCACGGCTTTGCCAATCCCAAACGATTTCTGGCCCTCGCGAGCTGGCTGACCCCGCTTTTGCTGGTTAGTGGCCTGTTGCTGACGTCCGCTGCACTTTTCTGGGGCGTTACATCTGTTCCGCCGGATCAGCTGATGGGCGAGACAGTGCGCATCCTGTTCATCCATGTTCCGGCTGCGTGGCTTGGGATGGGCGGATGGACGGCCATCGCGCTATCCAGCCTGGTCTTTTTGGTGTGGCGTCACCCCCTCGCAAGTCTTGCTGCACGGGCAGCTGCTGTGCCCGGTGCTGCTTTCACCGCGATGTGCCTGATCACCGGATCAATCTGGGGCCGCCCGACATGGGGCACTTGGTGGGTTTGGGATGGGCGGCTGACATCGATGCTGGTCCTGCTGTTCCTCTATTTCGGCTATATCGCGCTGTCGCAGGCCGTTGCGCGGGATGGCGGCTCCAGCCGAATCCCGGCGATTTTCGGCCTCGTTGGTGCGATCAACATTCCGATCATCAACCGGTCGGTGGTTTGGTGGAATTCGCTGCATCAACCACCAAGCATAACCATGGGCAAAAGCGCGATCGATCCTGAATTTCTCGTCCCACTTGGGGTTGCCGTCTTGGGCTTTTCGCTGTTGTTCGGCGGCGTGGTTTTGGCCCGGATGCGGGCGTTGCTGGCAGAAATCCAGACAGAGGCGCGCTTGCGCCGTAAAGCTGGCGGAGCAAGCTGATGCGTGAAAATCTGGACCAGTGGGACTATGTGATCGCGTGCTACATTATCGGCATTGTGATGACGCTCGGTCTGGTAGGGTGGAGCTGGATTAGCATGAAACGCGAAGAAAAACGGCGTGCGGAGGCGAGGCGCAAATGACCAATGGTTTGAAGGCCAAGCATCAACGGCTCATCCTGGTGGTGATCGCGCTTGTCGCGCTCATCGGGGCGGGGCTGCTTGCCGCGTGGGCGCTGCGCAATCAGGCGAACTATTTTTACCTGCCAGGACAGATGATTGCAGAACCGCCAGAGGTTGGTCAGGCCGTCCGTCTGGGCGGAATGGTGCAGCAAGATTCAATCCGTAACATGCCAGACGGTGTAACCGTCTCCTTTATTGTAACGGACAAGGACAGCGCAGTCGTGCCAGTGCGCTTCACCGGTATCCTGCCGGACCTGTTCGTCGAAGGGTCAGGAGTTGTGGCGGAAGGGCGGCTGGCCGCCGACGGGACGTTCGTTGCAGACAACCTGCTGGCCAAGCATGATGAGAACTACGTTCCGCGCGAACTTCAGGAAATGGATCAGCACAAAGCCGACGAAACTCTGGTAGCGCAGGGACCTGCTACATGATCGCAGAGCTGGGGCTAGCGGCATTGTGGCTAGCGGCAGCGCTTTCCGTGCTGCAATTGATCGCAGGTGCGCTTGCGCTCCGAGACGGCAGCGGAGAGCTCGCGTCGCTGGTTCGTCCTGCCGCTATCGTACAAGGCCTGCTTGCAGCCTTTGCATTCGTGATGCTGCTGTGGCTGTTTGCGGTTACCGACCTTTCGGTAAAGCTGGTCGCAACCAATTCGCATTCAGCCAAACCGATGATTTTCAAGCTCGCCGGTGCGTGGGGTAACCACGAAGGGTCGATGCTGCTCTGGGTGACTGTCATGGCGCTGGCAGGCGGATTGATCGCGCTCGTGGAACGGCGGTTGCCCGAAAGGACAATGTTTGCCACGCTCGCAGCGCAAGCCTTTGTCGGAATTGGCTTTTACGCATTTCTATTGCTGAGCTCCAACCCGTTTGAACGGCTTCCGGAGCCAGCGTTGGAGGGGATGGGGCTAAACCCGCTATTGCAGGATATCGGCCTCGCATTCCATCCGCCCACATTGTATTTCGGCTATGTGGGATTGTCGGTCGCCTTCAGCTTTGCCGTTGGTGCCTTGCTTACGCGCCAGGTTGGTCCGGCATTCGCCAGAGCGATGCGGCCATGGGTGCTAGGCGCATGGATTTTCCTGACGCTGGGGATCACAGCGGGAAGTTACTGGGCGTATTACGAACTCGGTTGGGGCGGCTGGTGGTTCTGGGATCCGGTCGAGAACGCGTCCCTCATGCCGTGGCTAGCGGCAACCGCGCTGCTCCATTCGGTGAGTGTTCTGGCGGCCCGCGATGCATTGCGGGCGTGGACCATCATGCTTGGCGTCGTGGCTTTCTCCATGTCCATGCTCGGCACGTTTCTCGTCCGATCCGGCATCCTGACCAGCGTGCATGCATTTGCAGTCGATCCTGAGCGCGGTACGTTCATCCTGTTCTTGCTCGGGCTCTACATCGGCGGCGCGCTGCTTTTGTTTGCGCTGCGGGCTGGCTCCGTTGCGGAAGGTGAGCGCTTTTCCATCACTTCGCGCGAAGGTGCGCTGGTGTTCAACAATGTGATGCTCAGCGCAATCCTGGGCATCGTATTGCTCGGCACACTCTATCCTTTGCTGACCGAAGCGTTCGATGTGCGAGTATCCGTGGGACCGCCTTACTTTAATCCAGCAGGGGCGATCTTCACGATCCCCATGCTGCTGGTTATGGCAGTCGGGCCGTTGCTCCGCTGGCGGGGTGACAGAATTTCCCGAATCAAAGTGCCGATGATTGTCATCGCAGCCATCATGCTAGCGGTGCTGGTTGTGGTCATCATCCTCGGCTCATACGGGCTTTTGGCTGATCTGGGCCTGGCAGTTGCTGCCGGACTTGCCATTGCCAGCTTCCTGCCTTTGCGCGGGCGCAACCTGCTGCGCGTTCCCATCGCGACCTGGGGTATGGTTGTGGCCCATTTCGGGATCGCAGTGGCGCTGTTCGGAATGGCGAGCGAATCTGCGTTTTCAGAAGAAAAACTGGCCGCTGTAAGCGTTGGCGACAATGTGGAGATCGGGCCTTGGAACGTGTCACTTCTGGCGACCAGGCCCGTTGCTGGCCCGAACTGGACCGCCATCGAAGGGCAATTGATGGCCAGTTACGATGGCGGCGAAGCTATCCTGCTGAAACCGCAATCCCGCAATTTCTGGGCTCCGCCACAAGAGACGACGGAAAGTGTGCTCTCAACTCGCTGGAACGGCCAGCTTTACGCGGTCATCGGGAATGAGGCCAGCGGGGGCGAGGGCGGGGAACGTTGGCAGCTGCGGCTGTGGTGGAAGCCGTTTGTCACGCTGATCTGGTACGGCGGTATTCTGGTGGCGCTGGGCGGATTGCTTGCCCTTATTGGCCGCGTGAAGGGCGACCTTAAACGCCGGTATGTCCAGTCGCGCCTTGCTGGCCGGAAGGAAGAAGGGGAATCCGCATGAAGGGGTTGCGCATGTGGGTGCCGCTGCTGCTGTTTGCGGGCTTCTGCGGTTTGGCGGCGTATCAGCTGACACAGCCAAAGGATGAATTCATTGAAAGCACGATGATTGGCGAACCGGTTCCCGATTTCAATCTCAGGCCGGCCATCGAAACGCGCCCGGGCGTCGCCTTGGCGGACCTCAAGGATGGTCGCCCGAAACTGCTGAACATCTGGGCCAGCTGGTGCGTCCCGTGCATTGCAGAGGCTCCTCAGCTTGAGGCACTGCAGCGGCAGGGCGTACCGATTGTCGGGATCGCCATTCGCGACAAACCGGAAGACGTCGCGCGCTTTCTTGCAAATTACGGCAACCCCTACACCCGTATCGGGGCCGACGATTTGTCCGAAGTGCAATTGTCGATTGGATCGTCAGGCGTGCCGGAAACCTTTGTGGTGAACGGTGACGGGGTCATAACCTACCAGCACATCGGCGACATTCGTGCTGAACACGTGCCCTTGTTGCTGCAAGAACTGGCCGAGGCCGGGGCATGAGGTGGTTCCTGCGCATAGCGATAGCACTAGCTGCTGCCGTGTCAGGCCCGCTTGCCGCTCAGCAATCGCTGCCGCCCGCGCCGCTTGCTTATGAGCAATTGCCCGATGCAGAGCAGGAAGCGCAGGCGCAAGCGTTGATGGAGACACTGCGCTGCCTGAAGTGTCAGAGTCAGTCGATTGCCGACAGCGATGCCCCAATGGCCGGGGACATGCGGCATCAGGTGCGAACACGCATCGCAGCTGGTGAAGATCCAGAGGCAATCCGCGCATGGCTTGTCGCGCGATATGGCGACTATGTTAGCTACGCGCCCACTGTAAGCGAAACTACCTGGCCGTTATTCGCCATACCGGGTTTGCTTATTCTGATCGCCGGTATGATCCTTTGGCGCCGTTTGAGGAAACAGGCATGAGCTGGCTCCCGATTATCGCGCTTGGCGTTGCTGCATTCATTCTCGCGGCATTTGTGTTTCGCTTGCCCAAGGGGGGCTGGACACTGTTCGGTGCCGCTTTGCTGTTCGGGCTGGCCGGATACGCATTACAGGGTTTCCCCGGATATGCAGGCGCTCCCAAGAGCGCACAGCCGGACGCAAGCGAGGGCAACGAGATATTGATCGAAGCCCGCCGTGAATTTTATGGCCCTCAGTCAACGCCGAGCCGGTTTGTCACTGTGGCCGATGCGTTTGCTCGAAAAGGGCAATATGAAGATGCTGCGAACATGCTGGGGAACGCAGTTACGGAAAATCCGGTAGATGCCGAGGCTTGGACTGCGATGGGTAACGCGCTGGTGGAACATGCAGAGGGTTCCCTGACCCCGGCCGCGCTTTATGCATATTCGCGCGCGGAACGGGCAGACCCCGGCAATCCTGCGCCGACGTATTTTCTCGGCATTGGCTTTCTGCGTGCTGGGCAACCGGGCCGGACCCGCGACCTTTGGCTGAACCTGCTGGAAAATTCGCCCGAAGATGCACCATGGCGCGCTGATCTCGAGCTGCGGTTGGAACGGCTCGAGGCCCTGATGACGCAAATGGGTCAATAATCCGTAGCGGCTAATCTATTGCCGGGTGTATTCGATACTGCTAAGCGCCGCCGCCTTTGAACCGGCAACCATTTGACGCCGGGTAGCTACAGTCGGGACTACCGATCCAATGGCCGAAACCAGCCAGCACAAGATTGTACCACCGCCGGGAGCGGTCTCGGGGCATGCCGCTTCCAAGACTGCGCTTGCCGTGGGTGCGATTGGCATCGTCTTCGGTGATATCGGTACCAGCCCGCTTTATGCTTTCCGCGAAACGTTTGTCGGACCGCACCCGCTGGCGCTGGACACAGCGCATGTGCTCGGTGTTATCAGCCTGATTTTCTGGTCGATGACGCTGGTCGTGTCGTTACAATATGTCACGATCCTGATGCGCGCCGATAACAAGGGGCAGGGCGGCAGTCTTGCTCTTGTGGCGCTAATTTCAAGCAAGATCAGCAAATCTCGATATGGCTGGCTTGCCGTGCTGCTTGGTGTGTTTGCGACGTCGCTTTTCTATGGTGATAGCATGATCACACCGGCGATCTCTGTCCTGTCCGCGGTCGAAGGGCTGACGGTCGTCGACCAGGGGCTGAAACAATTCGTGATTCCCATCGCCTTGGCGCTGCTTGTATTCCTCTTCATCCTGCAGAAACGCGGGACGGCGAAGGTCGGGGCGCTGTTTGCTCCGGTAATGATTGTCTATTTCACCGTGATTGCCTGCATGGGCGCATGGCAGATCGTCCAGACCCCAGAAATCCTGTGGGCTTTGAACCCGTATTACGCAGTCAATTTCTTTGTCATCGACGGCACGCTCGCTTTTCTGGCGCTGGGATCGGTCGTGCTGGCCGTGACAGGGTCAGAGGCGCTTTATTCCGACATGGGGCATTTCGGTCGCGGACCGATGCGCCTGTCATGGTTCGGCTTTGTCATGCCGTGTTTGCTGCTCAACTATTTCGGGCAGGGCGCAATGATCATCGGCCTTCCTGCAGATCAGGCCGCGCAGGCCATCCAGAGCCCGTTCTTCTTCCTCGCGAATGAAGAATGGAGGCTGCCGCTGGTGTTCCTGGCGACAATCGCAACTTTCATCGCCAGCCAAGCGGTGATTTCCGGCGCGTTTTCCATCACGCACCAGGCCATGCAGATGGGATATATTCCCCGCCTGTCGATCCGCCACACCAGCGAAACCGAAGGCGGCCAGATTTATATTCCGGTGGTCAATTGGGCGCTGATGATCGCCGTGATCATTCTGGTTCTGACATTCCAGAATTCGTCCAACCTCGCCAGCGCATACGGCATCGCGGTGACCGGGGCGGTCACTATCGATACGCTTCTCATGGGCGTTCTGTTCGTAGGCGTTTGGAAGTGGAAATGGTGGTACGCCGCGCCAGTGGTAGCTCTGTTCCTGATCGTGGACGGCGCCTACTTCGCAGCCAACCTGACCAAGGTGCCACAAGGCGGCTGGTTCCCGCTGCTGGTCGGTGCGATCGCCTTTACCTTGCTCACCACCTGGGCGCGCGGGCGCAAGCTGATGCGCGAACGGATGAGCGAAGTTGCTCTGCCGATCGAGATTTTTGCCAAGTCGGCGAAGAACAGTGCGGTTCGCGTTCCCGGGACGGCGATATTCATGGCATCGTCGACCGGCGGCGTGCCTTCGGCGTTGCTGCATAATATCAAGCACAACAAGGTTCTGCATGAACGGGTTGTGATCCTGACGGTGCAGATTGCCGAGATACCCTATGTCGATCCGGCGACCCGGTGCGAGTATCATGATCTGGGCGATGGCTTCTTCCGCGCTGTGCTGCACTATGGCTTCATGGAAGAGACCGCTGTTCCTGCCGGGCTGAAAACGATGCAGCAATGCGGCGGTGAATTCGACATGATGCAGACCAGCTTCTTCCTGTCGCGGCAGACCTTGTTGCCGTCGGAAAATCCGGGAATGCCGATCTGGCGCGAAAAGATTTTCGCGTGGATGCTTCGGAATTCGGCGACCGCGATGGAGTTCTTCCGCCTGCCTACGAACCGCGTTGTAGAATTGGGCAGTCAGGTCCGGATCTGACCGGAACGGCCGGTGTCAGTCCATTTCAAGCGTTTTGGATAGGTAGTGCGAAGCGTGACCTTTTGGCCGGTCATGCAGTGTCGCCATATGCGTGTAACCCAGCTTTTCGTAAAAGGGCCGCGCTTGCCAGCTGGTGGTCTCGACCAGTGCTTTCCTGCAGTTCTGGCTGATGGCGAATTCTTCGGCTTTCTCGACTAGTTCGCGGCCAATTCCTGTTCCGCGCGCGGTGTCTGACAGCCACAAAAGCTCAATGTGAAGCGTGTTCCAGTAACAGGTGGCTCGCAGCCCGCCGGCCACATTCCCAGCCGCGTCCTGCGCCAGGACATGGAACTGCGTTTCAGCCTCGTTCGGCTCCAGATCGGGAACAGCAGCCCGGTTGAACTCCACTATTCCCTCGCTGAGCTGCTGTGCCCGCTCACGATCCAGATCGAGTTCGATGGAGACTTTCAAATTTGCTGCCTCAGCTGCCCGTAGGCGGCTCTTCCTTGATCACGTCATCCTTTGCCTCGACATCAAGGCCGTGACGCATCAGCATCGGTATCTGGCTGAAGGTAAACAGAAATGTCAGCGGCATGAACACCCAGAACTTGGCCCATAGCCAAGTTTCGAAACTGTCGTTCTCTACATTGTAGAGATAACGCAGCACCTCGTTCAGGATGGCTAGCGCGAAGAAGAAGATACCCCAGTTGCGTGACAGTTTTAGCCAACCTTCATTGCTTAGCCCCTCGAACGCGGCCTCCAGCAGAACCTTGAGCAGCGCCTTCCCCTTGAACCAGCCAAGGGTCAGCACCAGACCGAAGATTGTGTAGATAATAGTCGGCTTGATCTGCACGAATGTCGGATCGCCAAAGAAAATCGTAAGGCCGCCGAAACCGACGATCAGCGCGGTGGAAAACCACAGCATCGGGGAAACGTGTCCAAGTTTGAATTTGGAAAACAGCAATGCGATCACGGCGGCGATCATGAAAGCGAAGGTGCCTTTGATCACAGCAGTCACTTCGGCGATCGCGTTGGCCTCTTCCGGTGAGGAGTATTTGTAAACGCCGAGGAAGACGAGCAGTGGCCCGTAATCGACTGCTACATTGAGCCACCCGGAAGGTTTCTTTTTCGCCGGGGCGGTTTCACTTTTCATCAGGCTACTCCTGCAATTACACGGGCAACCAGGTCCGGATCGAACGGCCGCAAATCGTCAATTTTCTCACCAACGCCAATGGCATGGATCGGCAGGCCGTATTGTTCCGCGGCTGCAACAAGAACGCCGCCGCGCGCGGTCCCGTCCAGCTTGGTCATGATCAGACCGGTTACCCCGGCCACTTCCTTGAAGGTTTCGATCTGGGCGAGGGCGTTCTGGCCGTTGGTCGCATCGAGGACCAGCACCACGTCATGCGGCGCCTCAGGATTGAGCCGCCCAAGGACACGGCGGATTTTTTCCAGTTCGTCCATCAGTTCGCGCTTGTTCTGCAGGCGTCCTGCAGTGTCGACGATCAGCGCATCGATGCCCTGTTCTGTTGCCGCCTTCACCCCGTCGAAAACAATGCTCGCCGGGTCGCCGCCCTCAGGGCCGCGAACAATCGGGACCCCAATACGCTCAGCCCAAGTCGCAAGCTGGCCAATCGCGGCGGCACGGAATGTGTCACCTGCCGCCAGCATCACGCCGTAATCGTCTTCCTGAAACAGATGCGCCAGCTTGGCGATGGTAGTCGTTTTGCCGCTGCCGTTCACGCCAATAACCAGCACCACTTGAGGGCGGGGAAAAGCGGTGATTTCGAGCGGCTTCGCAACCGGACGCAGAATCTCGGCGATCTCTGCCGCCACTGCCTCGCGCAGTTCGGTTTCGGTAATGTTCAGCCCGAACCGTTTTTCTGCCAGCTTGCTCCGAATGCGCGCGGCAGCGGAGGGGCCGAGATCCGACATGATCAGCGCATCTTCGACATCATCCAGCGCCGCATCGTCGAGCTTGGCAGTCCCGACGACACCGGTCAGATTGCTCGACAGCCGCTCTGACGTCTTGCGGAAACCGCCGAATACGCGGTCGGTCCAACTTGTGTCGCTCATCTTAGCAAGCCTTCGCTGAGTTCATTCGGGGTGATAGTCAGGATGGTGCCGGCAGCGGTGCCCTGTGGCACCTCGACCCGCGCGAAATTGGGCGCATAGCCTGTTCCATCCCGTTCCGCGAGGACGGAAAGCGACTGGCCGACCAGCGTGTGCAGCCACGTGCTGCGCTGTGCCCGCACCGCCTCGCGCAGTTGAGCCGCGCGCTGCTTGATCAGCGGCCGATCGTGCTGGGGCATGCGTGCCGCAGGCGTGTCGGGGCGCGGTGAGTAGGGAAACACATGGCCGTGGACGATATTGAGCGCTTCGATGATCGAGAGGTTATCGGAATGCATCGCCGCGTCTTCTGTCGGAAATCCAGCGATCAGATCTGCCCCGATGGCGATTTCTGGACGCTTGGCTTTCAATCGTTCAACCAGGGCAATCGCATCTGCGCGGAGGTGCCGCCGCTTCATCCGTTTGAGCATCATGTCATGCCCATGTTGAAGCGACAGGTGAAGATGCGGCATCAGCCGGTCCTCGCCCATGAACAATTCTTCCAGCTGCGGATCGATTTCGATCCCGTCCAGCGACGACATGCGCAGGCGCGGCAGGTCCGGGAAACGGTCCAGCACCGCCGATACGAGTTTGCCCAGTGGCGGTTTGTCGGACAGATCATGGCCCCAGGAAGTCACATCGACCCCGGTTAGGACGATCTCCGGCGCGCCAAGTGCAAGATGCTTTTCCACCTCTTCCAGCACTTGGGGGATGGTTTGGGACCGGCTTTTCCCTCTGCCTTGGGGAATGACACAGAAGGTGCAGGCGTGGTCACACCCGTTTTGGACTGTCACAAAGGCGCGGGTCCGGCTGGGCACGAAGGGTGGTGCATCCAGCGGTACGTTCCAGGCACGCGGATCAAGCTTGGCGGTGTTTTTGACGAGGCCGTCGACCTCGGGCATCGCAGCCAGCTGGTCGCGTTCGATATCCGCCGCACAGCCAGTCACCATCAGGCGGGCTTCAGGGCGCGCCTTCCGCGCCTTGCGGATCGCCTGCCGTGTCTGGCGCACCGCTTCCGACGTGACTGCGCAGCTGTTGATGACAACCACATCATCTTCCCCGGCGAGCATCGCCTTGATCTGCTCGCTCTCGGAAATATTCAGCCTGCAGCCCAGGGATATGACTTCGGAATTGCCGCTCATGCGTAATCGGACCATTCGAATGTACCGCGATACGATTCTGTGGCCGGGCCTTCCATGATGATCGATTGGCCTTCCGACCATTCGATTGTCAGTGTTCCGCCGGGCAGCGTCACCTTGACCGGCGATTGAACCAAACCCCGGCGGAGCGCGGCTACGGCGGTTGCGCATGCACCGGTTCCGCAGGCGCGCGTCAACCCGGCACCGCGTTCCCACACGCGCAGATTGATCGCACCGCCTGAAACCTGCGCGACATTCACGTTAACGCGCTGCGGGAACAGCGGATCGGTTTCGATCAGAGGCCCCAGCCGGGCAAGGTCGATAGCGGCCAGATCTTCAACAAAGAAGATCACGTGCGGGTTACCGACATTGACCGCGGAAGGATCTGTGAGCCCCTCCCAAGAAACGGGCAGGTGCAGGGTATCCATCGCATAATCGATCGGGATTGCGTCCCATTCGAAGCGCGGCTGCCCCATGTCGACACGGGCTCCGCTCTCTGATGGGCAAATATTGATGATGCCGCCGCCGGTTTCGACTGCCGCCGCCCGTCCGTGCAGCAATGCGGCCGCGCGAGAGGCATTGCCGCATGCTTCCACTTCGCCGCCATCGGAGTTGTATATTCGCATCCGGAAATCAGCGCGGTTCGAAGGCTCCAGCACAATCAGCTGATCGCAACCAATACCGGTATGCCGGTCGGCAAGCGCAGCCACGGTGGCCGCGGTCAGATCAGGCAGATCCTGTTCACGCGCGTCGAGCATGATGAAATCATTGCCGAGGCCGTGCATTTTGGTGAAGGGGATGCGCATAGCAGCGTGCATCTATGCATGAAGGGACCGCGCGTCCAGTGGGCGGGGTTTCAGGCAGTCTTCATGCGCGTGCTGAGAGTGTACAGCTCAGATGGCTTCGCGCTTCGCATTGGCGGTCTCGCCTTCAGGCGGCAACATGCTGTCTTCGGCTTCCGGATGATGGTCTGCGAGCAAATCCATTGCGGCCAAACGGCCTCTTACCGCGGCGGCATGTTCGGGCTTGCCGTAGTGATACCCCTGACCCTTCATCTTGCCTTTGCCCTTGAGCGCTTTCAGAATTTGCGCGTCCTCGATACCTTCGGCAGTGACCGGAAGGTCCAGGCCGTCGGACAGAGAGATGATCGCGTTGACGATCTTGTCGCTGGCATCTTCATCGTTCAGTTCGCCAACAAAGCTGCGATCGATCTTGAGGCGATCAAAGGGAAGGGTGCGGAGTTGGGTAAGACTGGAATAACCGGTGCCGAAATCATCCAGGCTGATCTGAACGCCCTGATTTTTGAGGCTGGTGATCATTGATTTCACCACGCCGACATTTTCATGCAGACAGCTTTCCGTGATTTCGATATCGAGCCGTTCAGGCGGGAAATTGTGCTTCACCAGCAGCTTAAGAAGTTTCTGGGAGAACCACGGATCGCGTAGCTGCACCGGCGAGATGTTGACCGAGAGTGTCAACCGCGAGTGCCAACCCTTAGCGTCTTCAAACGCCTGCTCGATCAGATTCTCCGACAGGGCGGCGATCACGCCGATTTCCTCGGCAACTGGAATGAAAACTTCAGGACTGACGAGGCCTAGGTCTGGCGAATGCCAGCGTGCCAGCATTTCGAAACCCATCAGTTCACCGGACTGCAGATCAATCTGCTGTTCGTAATAGGGGACGAATTCCCCATTCTTGATGCCGTTCCTGATGCCGGTTTCCAGATCGCTGCGAAAACGGAGTTCTTTTTCCATTGACGGTTCAAACCAGAAATAGCGGTTCTTGCCCTGCTTTTTCGCATGGTACATCGCGATATCGGCGCGGTGCATCAAATCTTCACCGCACGCCGGAGCTTTGTCGCGGGTTTCCTGAGCACTCGTCGCGATGCCCACGGAAAGCGTGATCTCAATCATTGACTTGTTGATTATTTCAGGGCGCGATGTGCGCTCTATGAGCGTTGCAGCCAACTGATCGACGGCATCGGGCTTGCGACAATCGAAAGGTACAATGCAGGCGAATTCATCTCCGCCGAGGCGCGCCAGGGTTGCACCCGAAGGCAGGACTGCGCGGATCCGGTCGGCGGTTGTTTGCAGCACCCGGTCTCCGACCTTGTGGCCGTTCAAATCGTTGATCTGTTTGAAGTTATCCAGATCCACCATGAGGAACGCGACTGCCGCATCGCTCTGGTCGATCTTCGCAATGAGATCATCGACGACCGGCGCTACGCTCCGGCGGTTCAGGCAGCCTGTCAGTGGGTCTGTCTCAGCGAGGAGCTTGGCCTTTTCCTCGGCCTTGCGGCGTTCCTCGATCTCGGAGATGAGCTCGCGGTAGCGGCGCATACCGAAGACAATGAGTGCGATATTGAGTAGGAGAGCATTGACCAACAGATTGTCCGGACCCTCAACGCCCTGAATCCAGCTGCGTGCAATCGATGGCAGGACCGAGCTGCCTGTGCCGACGAACATGAGTATGGCGGCAATCGCAATGCCCAGTGCGACCATATCCCGTTCGACGCGCTTCTTGCTGTCATTCGTGGGTTCTTGTTTTGCAGACATTATTGATGCGGCATGAGCAGCCGCGCCTCCCCTGAAGCATTTGAAGGTTCGGACGATAAGAATTTGGATTGAAGAACTGGTTAATTCGCCCCGTAGCCGGGTGGAAACATTCTATCCGCGCCGCTAGTCCGGAAGCATCGATGACTGGCTTTGATGGGAGAATGTGAAAATGGCGCGTTTCTGGCTGATGAAATCCGAACCGGATGCCTACAGCTGGGACGATCTCGTCAAGCAGGGCGAAGGCACGTGGGACGGTGTTCGCAACCACCGCGCAAAAAACAATCTCGCCGCCATGGAGGAGGGCGACCAGGTGTTCTTCTATCATTCCAATGTCGGGCTGGAGATCGTGGGCATCGCGGAAGTAACCGTGGCCGGGATTGCCGACCCGACCGATCCGACCGGCAAATGGGCCGCGGTAAAAGTGAAACCGGTCCGTAAATTGAAGCGTCCGGTCACTTTGAAACAGGTGAAGGCCGAGCCGGCACTGGCCGAAATGGAGCTAGTGAAGCTGATGCGCCTTTCCGTCAGCGAGGTACGCCCCGCAGAATGGGAGAAGATCCTCCAAATGTCGGAAGAATGACCGGAATAGGCTGACCAAGCTTGGTTAATGTCCCGATCTAGGCCAGTGGATAGCTGCCCCGCGCATAATGGTTAGTATTCCGTTAACACGGCACCCATGCGTAGATCACTTGTTCTTTCAGACGAAACCGCCGGCCACCCATTTCTGGCATCACTCCCCCCGCATGTGAGGGCGGGCAGCGTTCCGGTTCCTGCACGTCCGGCACTGTCGATCACCCGTGAAGATATTCGCGGATTCCTGACCGCCTATGTCGGGTGTTTCGTGGCTGCGCTGATTTTCTTCAGCTAGCCTATCTCAACTAGCGGGGCTGTTCGCCGCGGCGGTTAGCTCGGCGTTGTAGAGCCGTTTGCCGAGCCATGCCGATACCAGGCACATGCCGGCGCTCATCAGCAGCTGTTCGGCTATCGAAATGCCGATCATATTGAGCGCCATCGCGGCCAGTGATCCGATCACCATTGCCCCTGAATTGACGATATTGTTGGCTGCGATCGTCCGCGCTGCCTGTTCTGGCGGAACGCGGGTGGTGAGAAACGCATAGAGCGGCACCACGAACATGCCGCCGGCAATTGCGATACCAAGCAGTGACAGAAGCAGGAAACTTGCCATCGGCCACGCCAGGAATTCAGTCACCCCGAGCATTTCGGTCGGCTGGCCTGCAGCCCACAGTCGCGACACAAAATAGAATGCCACCACGAACCCGCCCATCGCAATGACGGAAATCGGTGAATAGCGGGCGGAGACTGTGCCCTTCAGCAGGTAATTAATCGACACCGAACCGATTGCGACACCGACAGAGAAGATGACCAGGAACAGGCTCGCGACCTCTGGCTCGGCCATGATGACGTTCTTCGCCAGTGGCACGAACTGGATGAACAGCACGGCGCCAATGGTCCAGAAGAAGCTGATGGCGAGGATCGCGTAGAACACTTCCTGATTGTGCATGGTCTCGCGAATGAGGTTCTTCGACGCGCGGAACAGGTTCCAGTCGAGCTTTTCCTTCACCAGTCCCTGCGGCGGGGCATCGGGGACCTGACGGCTGACGAAATAACCGATGATGGAGGTTATGATGATGCCTACGGCGGCGTATTCGACATCGATCCATCCGGCGAGGATGGTGCCTGCGAGGATTGCGATATAAGTGCCTGCCTCGACCAGACCGGTCCCGGCCAGGACCTCGTCCTTCTTCAGGTGCTGCGGCAGGATCGCATATTTGATCGGGCCAAGAAATGTCGACTGAACGCCTGTCAGCAGCAGGGCGAGCAGCAATAACGGTATCGCAACCGTTTCCACTGCAATTCCCTTCCACGCCAGATATAGTCCAGCCGCCCCGATGATCATCAAAATGATCTCGCATGCTTTGACCGTTCGGATAATCGCTGCCTTGTCCCTCATATCGGCGAGTTGTCCCGCGAGCGCGGAAAGAAGGAAGAAGGGGAGGATAAAGAGGCCCGATGCTACGGCACTGAAAAGACCCTCGGTATTGGGCGAGTTATAGACCTGGTAAACCACGAACAGCACCATGGCGTTCTTGTACAGGTTATCGTTGAAAGCATTGAATAACTGGGTGACGAAGAGAGGCAGGAAACGCCTGCGCCGCAAAAGGTGCGTCGATGTTGTCATACTGGCTGCGTTACCCCAAACTTTGAGCCTTCTCGGCATCTGCGGCCCTTTGAACAGGGATAAAGCGGGGGGACAAGCGCAAACAGGTGCTTTTGCCCCGCCGACTAAGCGGGTAGAGGGGGTGTGATGCTGACTTTGCCTAACATGTTGACCCTGTCGCGGATCGTGGCCGTTCCCTTGCTGGCTGCGCTGCTTTGGTGGCCCGAATGGAAATTGGGCTATTGGTTCGCGTTCGCGCTGTACTGCCTCATGGGCATCACCGATTATTTCGATGGTTATCTGGCGCGATCCAGCGGAGCCGTGTCGAAGCTAGGCATTTTTCTGGATCCGATCGCCGACAAGATCATGGTTGCCGCGGTAATTCTGGTGCTGACGGCGCAAGGCTATCTGCGGGGGCCTTATGTCGGTGACTTGCACGTGATTGCGGGCCTGATCATCCTGATGCGTGAGATCGCCGTGTCAGGACTGCGTGAATTTCTGGCTGGGTTGCAGGTATCCGTACCGGTGACGCGACTGGCGAAATGGAAAACAACTCTCCAGCTCGTTTCGCTGGGCGCGTTGATCGGGGGCGGGGCGGTTCATGGACCGCCGCCGACGCTGATGGCCGAAGCGGCGAGGCCGCTGGCTGATCAATGGATTCACCTGACGGGCCTGGCATGCCTGTGGGGCGCTGCGGCGCTGACAGTGATAACGGGTTGGGATTATCTCAGGGTCGGCCTGAAGCACATGGACTGATGCTTTATTCGATCAAACCCGCAGCCACCGAGCATTCGACAAGCGGAATACCAAAGCGATCACGCGGATCATCCCGGTCAAATTCTTCTTCAGACGAGTAACCGAATGCCTCGACAACCTTTTGGTGCAGAGGCAGATCGAATTTAATCCCGACATTCCGGTCGACACGCCAGACAATTTTGCCCGGCATCGCGACTTTATCACTCAGCTTTATTTCGACCTGAGCGCCTTGCTCGGCCAGTTTGCTGCCGGTTTCGATCATGCAGCCGCCACTGGACAGGTTGTAAAGGGACACGGCGCCCTTCTTGCGGCCGATCCTGCATTCCACTTTGTGGTCTGTTTTAAAGCGATTATAAGAACGCATCTGCCGTTTCCTGCTGCTACCCGTGGCGTCTGCGACTATTACTATCCGTTCAATCGCAAATATTTAGTAAATATTCGGTAGGGAATATTTAACCATCGGATGGCACTGGAACCCTCGACAGATGCCGCCGACCCGTCAGCCAGCTCGCAATTCTTCCGCGAGGAGGCGGAATTCCTCGCCGCGAGGCGAATTCTTACGCCAGATCAGCGCAATTTCGCGGCTGGGGTTATCAGTCTGCAGGGGACGGGCGATAATCTCTGTACCTTTAAGAATACCGGCCTTGATCGCCATTTCGGGCAGCATGGTAATGCCGAGTCCGTTATCCACCATCTGGACCAGCGTATGCAGGCTGGTACCGATCATCGTGGCGCTGGCATTGAGTTCGGGCCGGTTGCAGGCGGCCAGCGCGTGTTCCTTAAGGCAGTGGCCGTCTTCCAAGAGCAGCAGATGTCCCTCATCAATCATGGATGGGGGAATGGAAGCCGGCGGATCCCGCGGGTCATCCTTTGGAAAAGCGACGAACAGCTTGTCGTCGCAGATATGTTCATATTCGATGTCGCCCGTCGCGAAGGGCAGGGCGAGCAACACGCAGTCGACCCGCCCGTGCTGAAGCGATTCGATCGCATCTGCGCTGGTCTCTTCGCGCAGGAACAGTTTCAGTGCAGGGCGCTCCTTGCGAAGCCGGGGCAATATGTGCGGCAGCATGAAGGGGGCGATTGTGGGAATGACGCTCATCCGCAATTCCCCCGACAGCGGCGTCCCTGATGCCTGCACCAGTTCGCTCAACTCTTCGGCTTCGCGCAGCAGACGGTGCGCCTTGGCAACAACCTTGTCACCAAGCGGGGTGAAGCGGACCACACGGCGGCTACGCTCGACTAGCGTTACGCCCAGCAGTGTCTCAAGCTCGCGGATGCCCGCCGACAAGGTGGATTGGGAAACGAAGCTCGCCTCTGCCGCACGGCCGAAATGGCCGGTTTCATGCAGCGCGACCAGATATTGCAATTGCTTGATGGTGGGGAGGTAGGTGCTCACTCGCCTTCTTCACCGTTGCTATCGCTGTCACTCTCGCGGCTTCGCTCACCTTCGGAAGGCATCTCGTCAGGTTTCGCCTGTGCATCGTCAGCGTCGTCCGCATCATCGGCAGGCGCGGCATCGCCTTCGGCAACATCGATATGCGTCATGATGAGCCGGCCGTCCTTAACCGCGAAACCGGTTTTGCCTTCGACCAGTTCCAGCGCGTCCTGACCGAACACATCGTAACGCCAACCTTTCAGGATCGGCAGATCTCGAAGGCCAGCGGCCAATGCTTCCAGCTCATCCGATTTCGTCAGCAGGCGGCTGGCAATATCGATCTCGCGTGAACGGATCTTGAGCAGCAGTTTGAGCAGGTCGGCAACCAGCGCCCCTTCCTTGCCCAGTGGCGCGCCGCGCTTGGTCTTGGTCGGCATTTCGCTTTTCGGCAGCGGTTCGGCACCGGACAGGACTCTCATCATCCGTTTGCCGATGTCATTTTCGCGCCAGGCGTTGGACAGGCCGCGAACCTTCGCAAGGTCTAGCTGCTTCTTCGGCGGGTGGCTGGCAATGTCGGCCAGCGTTTCATCACGCATGATACGGCCGCGCGGGATATCCTTGTGCTGGGCTTCTTCTTCACGCCAGGCTGCCAATGCCTTCAGCCGTCCCAGAACCTGCGGGTTACGCCCGGCGGCGCGAATCCGGTGCCATGCCTTGGTTGGATCGTTGCGATAATTCTCCGGATCGGCGAGTTTTTCCATTTCGGCGTTCAGCCATTTGCCGCGGCCTGTCTTGATCAGCTTCTGCAGCATTTTCGGGAAGATTTCGGACAGGTGTGTCACATCGCCGATGGCATACTCGATCTGCCGATCGGTCAGCGGGCGGCGGCTCCAGTCGGTAAAGCGCGCGCCCTTGTCGACTGTGATGCCCAGCCAGCTCTCGACCAGGTTGGCATAGCCGATCTGTTCACTCTGGCTGATTGCCATCATGGCGATCTGGGTATCGAAAATGGGGTGGGGCGTCTTGCCGGTCAGGTTGTAGATAATTTCGACGTCCTGACCGCCGGCGTGAAATATCTTCAGCACGTCTTCATTGTCGCACATCAGGTCGAGCAGGCTCGTCAGGTCGATGCCGTCTGCAAGCGGATCGATTGCGGCCGCTTCTTCATCATTGGCGATCTGGACCAGGCAGAGTTCAGGCCAATACGTGTTCTCGCGCATGAATTCCGTATCGACGGTGACGAAGTCGGATTTTTCGAGGCGAGAGACCAAATCGTCGAGTGCTTCGGTCGTGGTAATCAAATCATGTATTTTCATCGTACTTTTCTATATGCGGGCGGAGTACCGCCACTCGGGATCCGCATCGGCGTTCTGTCACCTTGACAAAACCCCTCGGTTCCCCTGTTAGCCCGCCCACACATTTGAGCGAGGGCGCAGCCAATGCGCCCCTAGCGCCATAGTCCGGAAATTGGAAAGATTTTAGATGCACGCCTATCGTACCCACAACTGCGCAGCCCTGACCAAGGCGAATGTCGGTGACACCGTCCGCCTTTCCGGCTGGATCCACCGCAAGCGCGACCATGGCGGTGTGCTGTTCGTCGACCTGCGCGATCATTACGGACTGACCCAGATCGTTGCTGACGAAGATTCGCCCGCTCTGCCGATTCTCGACGGTCTGCGCGTTGAAAGCGTCGTGACGATCGACGGTGAAGTGAAAGCGCGGGGCGAGGGCACAATCAATTCTAACCTGCCCACAGGTGAGATCGAAGTCTTTGCGCGCGGCGTAACGGTCCAGTCCAAGGCAGACGAACTGCCGCTTCCGGTTGCCGGCGAGCAGGAATATCCCGAAGATATCCGCCTCAAATACCGTTTCGTCGATTTGCGCCGCGAGACGATGCACAACAACATCATGCTGCGCAGTCAGGTGATCTCCTCGATCCGCCGCCGCATGACCGATCAGGGTTTCAACGAAATCCAGACACCGATCCTGGCAGCTTCCAGCCCCGAGGGTGCCCGCGACTATCTGGTCCCGAGCCGCCTGCACCCGGGAAGCTTCTACGCGCTGCCCCAGGCTCCGCAAATGTTCAAACAGCTGCTGATGGTTGCTGGTTTCGACCGGTATTTCCAGATTGCGCCCTGCTTCCGCGATGAAGATCTGCGCTCCGACCGCAGCCCGGAATTCTACCAACTCGACCTCGAGATGAGCTTCGTTACGCAGGAAGACGTATTCCAGGCGCTGGAACCGGTATTGGCCGGCGTGTTCGAAGAATTCGCGAACGGCAAGAGCGTGACGCCATCGGGTGAGTTCCCGCGCATCCCTTACCGCGAGGCCATGCTGAAATACGGCAGCGACAAGCCCGATTTGCGCAACCCGCTTATCATCAGTGATGTCACCAGCCACTTCGAGAAATCAGGCTTCGGCCTGTTTGAGAAAATCGTTGGCGGCGGCGGTGTGGTGCGCGTGATCCCTGCTCCTAAAACCAACGAGAAGAGCCGCAAGTTCTTCGACGATATGAATAATTGGGCCCGCGGAGAAGGTTTCGCAGGGCTCGGCTATGTGACCCGCAAGGGCGGCGAATTCGGCGGGCCGATTGCAAAAAATCACGGGCCTGATCTGATGGCCAAGCTTTATGACGAATTGGGCCTGGGTGATGATGACGGTCTGTTCTTCGCGGCTGGCAAGGAAAAAGAGGCCGCCAAACTTGCCGGTGCTGCACGCACCCGGGTGGCAGAAGAGCTCGGTCTGATCGAAGAAGGCTGCTTCAAGTTCTGCTGGATCGTCGATTTCCCGATGTTCGAATACGACGAAGAGCGGAAAAAGGTCGATTTCAGCCACAACCCATTCTCCATGCCGCAGGGCGAGATGGACGCTCTGGAAAACCAGGACCCGCTCGACATCCTTGCGTGGCAATATGACATTGTCTGCAACGGCTACGAACTGTCTTCCGGTGCGATCCGGAATCACAAGCCGGAAATCATGTACAAGGCATTCGAAGTTGCCGGCTACAGCAAGGAAACGGTCGATGCCGAATTTTCGGGCATGATCGAAGCGTTCAAACTTGGCGCACCACCGCATGGTGGCTCTGCCCCGGGGATTGACCGCATCGTCATGCTGCTCGCCGATGAGCCGAATATTCGCGAAGTGATCGCATTCCCGCTCAATCAGAAGGCACAGGACCTGATGATGGGCGCGCCGAACAAAGTTTCGAACCAGCAATTGCGCGATGTGCACATTCGCGTCGTAGAACCGCCAAAGCCTGCCCCGCAGGGCTGATGGTGTAGGAGTTGGATAAGTAGCGCAGAAAATCTTGCATTTCGAAAAGCTCCGCACCATTTGCACGGCTAAGACTTGCCACAACGCCTGTCGTTCATTAGGGCGACAGGAAAGTTTCTAACCCCCAATTTCGAGAGGGAAAATATGTCCGATACCGCTGATCGCGTTTCCAAGATTGTTGTCGAGCACCTCGGTGTTGAAGCCGACAAGGTCACTCAGGAAGCAAGCTTCATTGACGACCTGGGCGCAGACAGCCTCGACATCGTCGAGCTGGTAATGGCGTTCGAAGAAGAATTCGGTGTTGAAATCCCTGACGACGCGGCTGAGAAAATCACCACCGTCGGCGATGCTACCAAGTACATCGAAGAGCATAAGGGCTAATTGCCTATCCCGCTGCGCTCGCTTGAGGGTTTGTCCGCAAGGGCAGCCGGCGGGAAATTGACAGGCTCGACCCTTTACTGGGCCGGGCCTGTTGTTTTTGGAGAATAGAATGCGCCGTGTCGTTGTAACCGGACTTGGTCTTGTCACCCCGCTGGGCGGTGATGTCGAAACATCCTGGGCAAACCTGATCGCCAGCAAAAGCGGCGCAGGTCAGATCACGAAGTTCGACACCTCTGATCATAAATGCACCATTGCGTGCGAGGTGAAGCCAAAGGATCACGAATTCGGGTTCGACCCGGACAAACGCGTTGACCACAAGGTCCAGCGTCAAGTCGATCCGTTCATCGTCTTCGGCATCGATGCCGCAGGTCAGGCACTGGAAGATGCCGGGCTTGATCAGATGGATGATGATCTCAAGCTTCGCGCCGGCTGTTCGATCGGTTCGGGCATTGGCGGCTTGCCAGGGATCGAAAGCGAGTCGATCGTCCTGAAGGAACGCGGACCGAGCAGGGTCAGCCCGCACTTTGTACATGGTCGTCTGATCAACCTGATTTCAGGTCAGGTTTCGATCAAATACGGGCTGATGGGGCCGAACCACGCTGTGGTAACCGCGTGTTCAACGGGGGCGCATTCGATCGGCGATGCTGCCCGTATGATCAAGGACGGCGATGCCGACGTGATGCTGGCTGGCGGCGCTGAAAGCACCGTGAATCCGCTTGGCGTCGCAGGTTTCGCGCAGGCGCGCGCCCTGAACATGAGCATGAACGACCGCCCGACAGAAGCAAGCCGACCTTATGACAAGGGCCGCGACGGTTTTGTCATGGGTGAGGGAGCCGGTGTTGTTGTCCTCGAAGAATACGAGCACGCCAAGGCACGCGGCGCCAAGATCTATGCCGAGGTCGTCGGATATGGCCTTTCGGGTGATGCCTATCACGTCACCGCACCGCATCCCGAAGGCAAGGGTGCAGAACTTGCGATGAATATGGCTCTGCGCAAAGCGGGCATGACTTCCGGCGACATCGACTACGTCAATGCGCACGGTACGTCCACCATGGCGGATACGATCGAACTCGCCGCGGTCAAGCGCGTGCTGGGCGATGATCTGGGCGGCGCATCGATGAGCAGCACGAAATCTGCCATCGGGCACCTCCTCGGCGGGGCCGGGGCGGTAGAGGCGATTTTCTGTATCCTTGCGATGCGCGATCAAATCGTCCCTCCCACGCTGAACCTCGATGACCCTGATGAAGGGACCGAAGGCGTCGATCTTGTCCCTCACAAGGCGAAAAAGCGCGAAGTCAAAGCGGTCCTCAACAACAGCTTCGGCTTTGGCGGGACCAATGCCAGCCTTGTGCTGAAGAAGGTCGACTAAAATGATCCGCCGTGCCGGCTGCTTCCTTGCGATTGCTGGCCTGATCATCGCCGCAATATTGGGCATCGTTTTCGCGGGCGGCTGGTACGGTTCGGCTAAAGTCGAAGAAGATACGCCCTTCGTGATCCCGTCCGGTTCATCGCTCACATCGGTTGCGCGCAAGCTGGAAGACGAAGGCTATATCGGCTCCGCAGACGCTTTCCTGCTGCGGGCAAAGATTTTTGGCGGCAGCGACCCGATCCAGGCCGGTGAATTCGAGCTGGTGCCCGGGATCAGTCCCGCGCAGATGCTGGAAGCATTCCAGTCTGGCGATGTGATCCGGAGGTTCATTACCATACCCGAAGGGCTTCCTTCGATTATGGTCCACGAGCGACTGATGGCAGAACCGCTGCTGACCGGAGAAATTCCGGTTCCGGCAGAAGGCTCTGTGCTGCCTGACACCTATGATTTCGAGCGCGGTGAAGACCGGACCAAGGTACTCGCCCGGATGCAGGTTGCCATGCGCAATTACATTGCAGAGGCCTGGCCGAAGCGGAAATCGGATATCGCAGTCGATACGCCTGAAGAGGCGGTGATTCTCGCTTCCATCGTTGAGAAAGAAACAGGCGTCGCGTCGGAGCGGCGAATGGTCGCCGGCTTGTATTCGAACCGCGTCAAGACCGGCATGTTGCTGCAAGCCGATCCGACGATCATTTATCCGATTACCAAGGGTAAGCCGCTTGGCCGGCGTATCAGGCAATCTGAGATTGCAGCAGTAAATGGCTACAATACCTACACAATGACAGGCCTGCCTGATGGTCCGATTACCAATCCGGGCCGCGAATCCATCGCAGCAGTGCTCGATCCGGCGACAACGAAAGCGCTCTATATGGTCGCTGACGGCAAGGGCGGTCACGAATTCAACGAGACACTGGCGGAGCATCAGGCAGCGGTGGATCGCTGGTTTGCGCTGCGCCGCGAGCGCGGCGAGATGTGAGCGGCGCGATTTCCGACGCTCCATTCATCATCACTGCCGAACTGCCGGATGGCTTGGGAAAATGGGCGACCGATCTGCGTACCCGGCATTTCCCTCCGGAGCGGAACTACCTTTCTGCCCACGTCACACTCTTTCACGCTCTGCCCCCATCGGCGGAAGGTGAAATAAAGCGGGCACTGGCCAGTATTTCAGCCGAAAATGCACCGGTCGAGGCTCGTCTCGACGGGATCATGCCGCTGGGCAAAGGGACCGCTCTGAAGCTCTCCAGCAGCGGTATATTGCACATTTGGGAGGAGTTGGCGGTTCGGTTCCGCGGGCTCCTGATACCGCAGGATCAGCACATGCCGCGCCTGCATGTCACCATCCAGAATAAAGTCGATCCGAGCGAGGCGAAAGCACTTCAGCAGCAACTCGAACCGCAGGTCGAGCCGCGCGATTTCCGTTTCTCCGGCCTGTCTTTGCACATATATCGCGGGGGGCCGTGGGACTTTGTGAGAACTTACCCGTTTCGCGGTTGACCCGGAGGCAGCACGGCCCTAAATGCGCCGCCTGCGCAGGTGGAACACCCGCGCATTACCCTTCTCGGGGCGGAGTAGCTCAGGTGGTTAGAGCAGCGGAATCATAATCCGCGTGTCGGGGGTTCGAGTCCCTCCTCCGCTACCATTCTCGAATCCGCATGGGTTCGCATTCTTCCGTATAAATCCGAAAAAAACAATGAAATCAAAACCATGTCGCTGATTCGCGTCCGCTTGCGTTCGCTTGCATGCGCTTGAAGCCGGATTTGGAGTGGGGGTATTTTGGGGGTACTTTCGGGGGGTACCGAAAAGGAGCGATACCCCCAATGGCTTTGAGTGAGATTCAGATCAAGAATGCGAAGGCGGCAGAACGACCCTACAAGCTTGCCGACGGTGAAGGGCTATTCCTCCTCGTAAAAGCGAACGGTTCGAAGCTCTGGCGCATGAAATACCGCTATCGCGGAAAGGAGAAGCTGCTTTCCTTTGGTGCTTATCCTGACGTCGGAATAGCGGCTGCGCGTGAGTTGAAGACGCTTGCAAGGGCTGCCTTGGCCGAAGGCAAGGATCCGATGGTCCACAAGCCTGGTCGAGATTTCGAGCCAGAGAAAACCTTCAAGGCTGTTGCTGAGATGTGGCACAAGAATCGAAAGAGCAGCCTTGATCCAGCTCATGCGAAGCGTGTCTGGTCTCGGATGGAACGGGACGTGTTTCCGGTATTGGGCGAAAGGATGATGCACGAGATCACCCCCCTGAAGTTTTAGGCGTGATCCGCAATATTGAAGAACGGGGGGCTCTGGATATCAGTCGGCGTGCGAAGCAGAGCATTGGCCAAGTTTTCCAGTTCGCCATCGCGAGTGGGCTTTGCGATGCGGACCCCACGGCTCATCTTCGCGGCGCTCTGAAGCCGCGACCTCGCGTAAAGCATATGGCCAAACTGCCGCTCGCTCTGTTGCCAGAGCTCATAAACAAGCTGGATCAATACAATGAAGAAGGGGAGCGACGCTCCGAGATTACTCGCGCAGCGCTCACCTTCGCGCTTCTGACATGGGTCAGAACGAAGGAACTTCGTTTTGCCAAGAAGCACGAGTTCGAGGATCTAGAAGGAAACTCTCCGCTTTGGCGCATCGGGCCTGATCGAATGAAGATGCACCGTGAGCATATCGTACCATTGTCAATGCAAGCCGCTTCGCTCGCCAAGGACATGATCGCATGTTCTCAAAGTGACTATGTCTTTCCCGGCCAGAAGCGTGGAGTGCCGCTATCCGAAAACACCATGATCTATGGTTTGTATCGTCTGGGCTATCACGGTCGGCAGACTGTTCATGGCTTCAGAGGTCTTGCGAGCACATGGGCCAATGAACAGCTTGTCGAAGTCGGCCAACCGCCAATGTGGATCCGAAAGTACCATGAAGACTGGGTCGAGCTTCAACTGGCTCATAGCGAGGAGAACGAAGTTCGCGGGGCCTATAATGCCGCAGAGTATCTGGCGCCCCGTCGCGCGATGCTTCAAGATTGGGCGAACTTCCTCGATGCGATGCGCGGAAAAACAGGCAATGTTGCGATCTTGAGAGCTGCGTGATTTAGCGTGCTATGCCGGGACTTGGCCCAGCCACTCAACTCGAAGGCGGTCAAAGCCCACAACGACACCCTCGGCGGTGACCTCGAAACCGAAGTCATCGTTCGATGGTTCGTAGCCTTCCAGAACCCAGTGGTCGCCTGCATCTGTCACGATAGCTGCCCCACGCGGGAGATGCTCGAGCCGTCCGCTGATCCTTTTCCGATTCGTGTTCATAGTGCTCCGTATGCCATCCATCTTTGGATAACGCTCCTCACATATCCCGGCGTTTCCCGATTTCTTGGAATTCCACCAGCACGGGATACCGCGCCGGGTCCCGCATTGTAGGCCGCCAATGCGAGATGGATCGCACCAAACCGGTCGAGCATCTGCCTTAGATATCGCGCGCCACCGTCGATATTCTGAGCTGGGTCGTGCCGATTGGTTACGCCGAGTTCTCGTGCGGTTGCAGGCATAAGTTGCGCAAGTCCGGCAGCACCAGCCGGACTGATCGCCATTGGATTAAACCGAGATTCTTGCCAGACCAATGCTTGGAGCAAGCGAGGCGGCAATCGATACCTTGCTTCAGCTTGGCGGATGAGGGGTTCGTAGAGCGTCTCCTTGAAACTTCGGTTGGCGGCCGATGGGTACCCTCCTTCGGTCCCAATGACCGCCAGAGAAGGATCGTACATAACTTCATTGTCTACCGGCTTTTCGACCCTGCTCAGTCGATGATCAAAGACCCGGAACTCCTGCGCCTGAGCGATGGCGGGGATCGCAATTGCGAGCCCGCAACACACGCCAGTTACCCATTTTCGTCTCATTGCGTTCTCTCTTGTCTTGCCTGGACAGGTGGCAGAACATAAATGGAACATAAGGGTGTAGGAAAGCGCCATACGCGTCCGGTAAGAGGAAAGGGGGCAGTCTGCAGGGGCAATTGTGCGGCGATGGAGCCAGTATGTCCGTTTCGAACTCAACCCTATCCCGCCCCTCGCTAGAGGACACCGCTCGCAAGCTCTGCGAGAGCCGCGGCGGCAAGTGGTCAGGCACCAAGGGCATGGCCCGTTGTCCCGCGCATGGTGACCGCAACCCTTCGCTCGGCGTTACGCTTGGCCGGAGGGCTATCCTACTGCATTGTTTCGCCGGATGCGATCAGGCGAGCGTGCTCGCTGCCCTCGCTCGAGAAGGGATCGAGACCTCTGCGCTATTCTCAGGCTCCTCCGACGAGTTTCCGATCCAGCCGCGCTATTCCAGCCAGCCATCGGCTGCAGCACTCCGCATCTGGCGCGATGCTCGACCGTTGCACCGAAGTCCTGCCAAGGCCTACCTCGAAGGGCGCGGCATCCTCGCCACGTCCCATGCGCTGAAATTTCATCCGCGCACGCCGCTTGGACCGAAGGGTCGCGCACGCTTCCTGCCAGCGATGATCGCTGCGGTCAGCCTCGACGAGGGGCCGATTGCCGTTCACCGGACTTTCCTGTCGCAATGCGGCAATACGCAGGCATTGTTTGCGAAGCCGAAACGCGCACTGGGGTCTCTCGGCGAGGCGGCGGTACGTCTGTTCGAACCTGCCGAGGGAAGGCTCGGTCTCGCCGAAGGCATTGAAAGCGCGATGTCGGCCTATGCGCTCACTGGTATCCCGACGTGGGCAACGCTGGGCAATGGACGCTTCGGGCTGGTTGCCATTCCGGAGAGCGTGAGCGACCTTCATCTCTTCGTGGATCACGATTCTGGCGGCGACCTTGCAGCCGAGCGCGGGCGAGGTGCCTATCTCCGTGAAGGGCGGCAAATCCAAGTTCGACGGCCTAAGTTGCGCGGTACCGACTGGAACGACGAGCTCCAGTCATGGCTGCGCCGAAAGGCGTGTCGCTAAGAGGAGAGAGAGCTTCTCGAATTCCTGACCCGGCAGAGGGCGCATGTCCCGATGCCTCAACCAGGAGGACGACAAGCCATGTTTCAGTCAGACTTTTTTCCAGACCGCGAGACATCGAGCACAATTCCGCTCGCTTTCGCAATCGGTGAACGAATTTCCCGGCGACTTGCGGATGGATGCCATCTCACCCGACCTGACATTTCCGAGTTTTTCGCCGCTCAAACCGACGTGCAGGACTGGGGCAGTGCGTGGACCATCGACGACTACAACAACGCGGTCGAGATTGGCGCCTTGCTCTGGCTCCGCGAGTTCTCACGCATCGACCTCGATACAGGTTTCCACGAGGCTGCAGCACGGTTCGATTGGCTCGATGCAGCCTTACCGCCTCGCCACGTGCGCAGCGACTGCCAAGTCGAGCTACAGCAGTTTTCGACGCCGCCGATCCTTGGATGGCTGATGGCCAAAGCCGCTTGCCTCGCCCCGCGCGATCGCGTTCTCGAACCGTCAGCCGGGAATGGCGCTCTTGCGCTTTGGGGCGACGTTCGAGGGTGCTCGCTGACGCTGAACGAGATCGATCGCGCGCGCGGCGATGCGCTGGCGCATATCTTCCCAGATGCCCGGCTATCCGCACATGATGGCGAGTTGGTTGCAGAACTGACCGATGGCCATAGTTCCAGCCTCAACCCCAGCGTCATCCTGATGAATCCTCCCTTTGCTCGAAGCCGCGAGCGGGGCGTCGATGGCCGCACGGCAATGCGCCACTTGCGCAGCGCGCTTCGGATTTGCGCGGTAGGAGGTCGCCTCGTGGCCATTCTCCCGGACAGCTTTGACGCCGCGACCTTTGTCGAAGACCAGGAACAGGCGTCGCTGCTGCTCGACGTCCGGCTGTCGGGCGCATTCTCGCGAAGCGGAACCGGGATCGCGGTCAGAATGGTCGTCATCGACAAGGAGCCTCTTCAGGACGCTTCCACGATCACGGGGGAGTTCGCCGACCTCACCGAACTGAATTCCTGCCTAGCGCATTTGCCTGATCGTGCGCCTTTGCAGGCCAACGTTCATCGCCTTCCGGTACGCTCGGTTGCGACCTCGGTAAGCGGCGCTGCTTCGCGCAAGCCGGTTGCTCCTTTCCTGACTGCAGCCGCCCAGAAAAGCGCGGCAGTCGCGCTCAACTATGAAGCCCTGGCAGAGCCTGCACCCGTTCCCGAGCAGGCGGGCATCTACCTGCCTTACCGACCGAGCCGCGTCATCATGGACGATGCACCTGTTCACCCGACGCCGCTCGTAGAATCGGTCGCGATGGGCTCGGTCGCGGCACCGGTAGCGAAAGCGCGCCCTTTGCTTCCCGTGAACTGGCAGGAGGGCAAACTGCTCTCGGCCGCACAGTGCGAAACACTGATCTACGCTTGCGAGGCATTCACCCGCGACCTTCCCGGGCAATTCCGTCCAAGCCAAAAAGGAACGACGGTCGAACTCGCGGAGGACGGTCACTCCTACCGGCAAGGCTTTTTCCTCGGTGATGGTACGGGCGCAGGCAAGGGTCGCCAAATCGCGGGCGTCATGATGGATCGCTGGCTCTCGGGCCAACGCCGTCACATCTGGATCACCAAGAACGAGGCACTGCTCGAAGACGCGCGCCGCGACTGGGAGGCGCTTGGCGGGCTCCCGCTCGACATCCAGCCGCTCTCCCGATGGAATCTCGGAAGTCCTGTGACAATGGCGGAGGGTATCCTGTTTGTAACCTATCCAACGCTTCGCTCGGGACGCGCCGAGGACACAAGGCTCGATCAGATCCTCGACTGGGCCGCCGAGCAATTCGAGGGCGTGATTGCCTTCGACGAAGCGCATTCCATGGCTAATGCGCTCGGCTCTTCCTCGACCCGCCGCAATGTCAAAGGATCGGAGCAAGGGATGGCAGGTCTCAGGCTGCAGAACCATCTGCCGCGAGCACGTGTTCTGTACGCTTCCGCTACCGGCGCGTCTGACATTGCCAACCTCGGCTACACAGCCCGCCTTGGACTGTGGGGGCCAGAAACCGCGTTCCCAACGCATCAGGCATTCATGACCGAGATCCGCGCCGGCGGCGTCGCGGCGATGGAACTCGTCGCCCGCGATCTCAAGGCACAGGGGCTCTACCTTGCCCGTGCGTTGTCCTTTGCCGGGGTCGAATACGAGATCCTCGAACATCAGCTCACGCAGGCGCAGGTGCGGATCTACGATGCCTACGCCGATGCCTGGGCGATCATCCACCGCAATCTCGACCAAGCACTCGAAGCCACAAGGGTGGTCGATGAGGACAGCGGCGATACGCTCAATCGCAACGCCAAGGCAGCGGCGCTCTCGATATTCGAAGGCACCAAGCAGCGCTTCTTTGGGCAGCTTCTGCTCTCGATGAAACTGCCGAGCCTGATCCCGGCAATGGAAGAGGCGCTCGGCGATGATCATTCGGTGGTGGTGCAGCTGGTCTCGACCGCTGAGGCCATGCTTGACCGACGCCTGGCCGATCTCTCGGACGAGGAGCGAGAAGCGCTCGATATCGATCTCTCTCCGCGCGAATATGTCATCGACTATCTCGCGAAGAGCTTCCCGGTGCGCCTGATGCAGGTCTTCACTGACGAGGAAGGCAATTTGCGATCCGAAGCGATGAGCGACGATCACGGCAATCCCGTTCTCTGCTCGCGTGCCATCGCTGCGCGCGACGCGCTGATCGAACAGCTTTGCGCCCTTCCGCCAATCGCCACTGCACTCGATGCCATCATCGAGCACTTCGGGACCGAGGCTGTGGCCGAGGTCACAGGCCGCACGCGCAGGTTGGTCTTGGGACGCGACGGTCAGCAGCGGCTTGAACGTCGAAGCGCAAGCGCCAACGTCGCTGAAGCACAGTGCTTCATGGACGGGACGAAGCGTATTCTGATTTTCTCGGACGCGGGGGGTACGGGCCGATCCTATCACGCCGATCTCGATGCGCAGAACCAGCAGCGCCGCGTCCATTTTCTCCTCGAACCGGGCTGGCGCGCGGACAATGCAATCCAGGGTCTTGGCCGGACAAACCGTACTAACCAGGCTTCTGCGCCGCTGTTCCGCCCGGTCACGACCGATGTGAAGGGCGAACGCCGCTTCATCTCGACAATCGCGCGAAGGCTCGACGCATTGGGCGCTCTCACACGCGGCCAGCGTCAGACCGGCGGTCAGAACCTGTTCGACCCTGCCGACAATCTCGAAAGCGACTATGCCAAGGACGCGCTCTCGCGCTGGTTCCACCTGCTTTACGACAGCAAGCTCGAGGCGGTCGGTTTCGGGGACTTCGTCGAGAGGACGGGACTCAAGCTCGAGAACCCCGACGGCGGCCTGAGCGATAACCTTCCCTCCATCCAACGCTGGCTCAACCGCATACTTGCGCTCCCGATCGCACTGCAGAACGGCATCTTCGAGGAATATCTCGGACTTGTTGAAGCGCGGATCGAGGCCGCACGCGAGGCTGGCACGCTCGATCTGGGGCTGGAAACGGTTCGCGTCGACAGCTTCGCGGTGCTGTCTGATGAAGTTCTCCGCACCGATCCTGTTTCGGGGGCCGAAACCCGCCTCGTTTCGCTCGAAGTGAAACGCCAATTGCGTCCGCTGCGCTTCAAACGTCTCGTGCGGATGCACGAAATCGGATCACTCCAGGCCATTCCCCTGCGCAATGCGCGCTCGGGCAAGGTGGCCCTGTCAGTTCCGGCGCGGCGCCTCATCGCCGATGATGGCGCGGCGATCGAACGCCGTCGCCTGTTGCGCCCGCTTCAATCGGTCAACTGGACGCTTGAGGCGCTTGGAGAAAGCTTGTGGGAAGAGGTCGGCGTGACCGAGTTCTCTCAGCTGTGGACACAAGAAGAGAGCGCCGCAGCGGCCTCGCCGGTCACTGAACGAGTGCATCTGGCCACGGGACTGCTGCTCCCGGTCTGGAAGCGGCTGCCTGGCGACCATGTCCCCGTCACCCGGCTTGCCGCCGAGGACGGCAGCTCGATCATCGGGCGCGAAGTCCTCGATATCGACCTCGCCAAGATCGCCGAGACGTTCGGCCTGAAGGGTGTGTCCGGTCCGGCTCCGGCTGAGCTCGGAAGACTGGTCCTGGCAAGCGGGACACCCCAGCCGCTTACCAGTCATGACGCACTGACCATCAAGCGCTCTCTGGTCGGCGGCGAGCAGCGCCTCGAACTCACCGGTTACGCGCCTGAGCGCCTCGACTGGTATAAGACCAAGGGCTGTTTCACCGAGATCATCCGCTACCGCACGCGCCTTTTCGTCCCCGTGTCGAAGGCATCCTCTGTTCTCCCAGCCATTGCGGCCTGAAGGGCAAATCCATGACCAAGCGTGAGAGAGGGGAGGGAGCCGGTGGCTTGTCGGGCCATGCACCGTCGCGTGGCTTTTCAATCCATCAGGAGACAATCCATGATCCAGTCTATTCCTTTGAAAAAGCTCGTCCCAAGCCCGCGGAATGTTCGCAAGTCGAGCGACGTACTTGCCGACCTGCAGCTGCGGGCGGACATTGCCGCCCGCGGACTCTTGCAGAACCTCGTCGTGCGAAAAGCAAAGCGCGGCAAGTTCGAAGTCGAGGCCGGTGGTCGCCGTCTGGCTCAGCTCCAGGCGCTGGCCGAGGAGGGCTCTCTTCCCAAGAATCACGAAGTCACTTGTCTCGTCATCGAAGGCGAGGAAAGCGAAGTACGCGAAGCAAGCCTCGCCGAGAACTTCCAGCGCCTCGCAATGAACCCGGCCGACGAGGCACAGGCTTTTGCTGCGATCATCGAGGCGGGAGCCAGTACCGAAGACGTTGCCCGCCGGTTCGGTCTCACGGCCCGCTTTGTCGAGGGTCGTCTGCGTCTGGCAGGCCTCGCACCTTGTGTCTTTGAAGCGCTCGCCGAAGGCGCAATCACGCTCGACATGGCCAAGGCCTATGGGGCAATCTCAGACATCGATCGTCAGGCGCACGTCTTTGCCGAACTGAAGGATGCCTGGTACCAGGTCACGCCAGACACAATCCGGCGCATGGTGCTTGATGCCACTGTTCGTGGCTCCGATCCGCGCGCGGTTCTGGTCGGGCGCGATGCCTACCTTGCTGCAGGCGGCCGGATCGAACGCGAACTGTTCGACGACGAAGCCAGCGAGAGCTGGATCGATGTCGCGCTTCTCGAAGACCTTGCCCAGAAAGCGATGGATGATGCTGCGAAGAAGGTCGCGGAAGAACACGGTCTTGCCTGGGTGCGACCCACGCTTGGCAACTATGTCAGCCACGATCTCATCGAGGGCCTCAATCGGCTCCCATGCGAACCGGCTCCGCTAACCGAAGACGAGGCTCGTGAGCTCAGCGACCTTGAAGCCGACTACGATCGGACGGCCGCCATCCTTGAGGATGAGGACAGCGACGAAAGCGAGATCGCCAAGGCGGAAGAGGAACTGGTCTCGATCGACCGCGCGATGCGCGATCTCAACGATCGTCCGCCGGTGCTTGCCGACGAGCTGAAGTCGGAGGCTGGAGCGTTCCTCGTGCTCTCTCGCAATGGCGAACCGGCATTGGTGCCGCAATTCTACACCGAAGTTGAAGTCGTCAACGCTGACGACGGAGCAGTCGAACCGGTGGATGCTGGCGCTGATACCAAGCGCAAGAGTGGAGCGCTTTCACAGCGACTGCTCGACGAGCTCGCGATGCAGCGCCGCGATATCCTGGCGATCCACTTGGCCAATGATCCTGCGCTTGCGCTCGACTTCATGGTCTTCACGCTCGCAGACGCCGATGGACATGACTGGCGCGCGAAGAAGGCATCGACGCTGGTCGGCTCGGTAGCATCGGGACCGGTGGTCGGCTTCGAGGCGAAGGACGCCCCAGCAAGCGCTGCGCTCGCCGAATTTGTCGCTTCGCTCGACGAAAGCTGGCGCGCCGGCGAGACCGATGTCGAACGGTTCGAACGCTTCCGCGCATTGAGCGATGAAGCACGTTCGGCCTGGCTCGGTCATGTCGTATCCCGCACGCTGGTCGCGAGCCTTGCGTGTGAAGGCGATCGCTCGGCGCCGCTGCATGAAATCCTCGGGTCGCTGCTCGAGATCGAGACCGCGCACTGGTGGCGGCCGACGGCGGCGAACTTATTCGATCGTGTGGCCAAGGCGCGTACACTCGAAGCGCTCGATGCAGCAGGCGGCCCCGAACTCGTCAGTCGCTATGCAGGTTCGAAGAAAGCAGAGTTGGCGAGCGCAGCCGAGCGCATCTTCTCCGGCAATTTCATCGGCGAGGCGGATGTGAAAACGCGAGCGGGAGCGTGGGTGCCCGAGATCATGCGCTTCGGCTCTCCAAACGAGCCTGTGGATGACGAACTAACGCTCTCACCGGTCGACGAAACGAAGGATACAATTACCGAGGAAGCTGCCTGACTCCTCCTGACAGGTTCCGGCTACTCGGTGGGCGGTCCGTACCTATCGTACGGGCCGCCTTTTTCATGTCCAGGTCTGGGCCGGTTGCTGACAGTCCGCTCCCAGGCGACTGCGCAGCAGAAGCAGACGGCAGTCTGCTTGATCGAGACCACCCGCTCGTGTTCGCTTTGAAAAGGTTCTTGGTGGAGAGGGTCTCGTTTCTATTTCGCTGTGAACAGAAACCTGAGCTTACGCCGGTCTTCGCCAATACTTCCCTGCTATGCGTTCGGCGATAAAGCTGCCAGCAACTACCCCAAACGTGACCCAGATGATGACGCTTGGACCGTGTTTCCCGAAATCAGCCAAGCCGAATGCCACCATGGCAAGAAGCGCAGCACCAATCAAAAATGCTGGCCCTGCGATCATGCAGTGAAGCCGACGGCAACGCAAAGCGTTTAACGAGCACGCCGCCCCCATCCATAGGAACAGCACCGCCGCGATTTCCACCCTCTCGTTCGGTTGCAGAAGTTCTGCGGTAAAGTTTAGGCCGATTAGCGCCGCAAACGGCACGCCCCAGATTAGGATGCGGTGCAGACGGTTGGCGGCCAAGTCACGCTTGTTGGTGGCTTCCGCGTTGCTCATCCCAACATATACCCTGCATCGGAGGCCGCCGTCGGATAAGCGAACATGGTAGATTTGATGTCGTCCGCGTTTAGCCCATGGCGCATGGCCAAGCCGAAGATATTGACGAGCTCGTCGGCGTCAGGGCCGACCAAGTGGGCTCCAAGGATGCGTCCCGTTCCGTTCTCGACCAGCAGCTTGTGGCCGTAGATCTCTTCGTTCAGCCGCCTCGCCGAGAACCAACCAGGGTGCGAGCCAGCATGCACCGTGAAATCCAGCCCTGCCTCACGCGCCTCGCTTTCCAGCATTCCGACCCTGGCCGCCGGCGGCTCCGTGAAAAGTGCACTTGGCACCCCTCGATAGTTCGGAGTTCGACCGGTATCATCGAGTATGTTTTCTACCACGACCTTGGCATCGTTACTGGAGACTGGAGTCAGTGGCGGGCCATTTGCAGCAGCGTCACCTGCCGCGAAGACCTTGGGGTTACTTTGGCTCCGTAGCTGGGCGGTAAGTGCCAAGCGACCCGCGTCACAGGCGACGTCTCCCGCCTCCAGATCGAGCGAGCCGATCGCAGGGATTCTTCCGGCAGCGTGCACCACCAGGCTCCCTTCGATCCTGCGGTCGCCAGCATGGACGGTCAGCACGTTGCCTTTCTTCGTTACGCGGTCCACTTCAGCGTCCACAATTTCGATGCCGAGATCATCGAAACTTGGCATGAGCCAATCGACCGTGTCAGGGTCGAAGGCTTTCAGAATGCGGCCTCGTTGGAAGATTGTGACCTTTGCACCGGCGCGCGCGGCGAGGTGGGCAAATTCTGCGGCAATGTATCCGCCGCCGACGAATACGATCCGATCTGGAAGGGTTTTGTGTTCTAGGAATGCATCGCTGTGAATCAGCAATTCCTCACCTTCGATCCCAAGCGGCCGAGGCTCTGCTCCCGTTGCGATAAGAGCGTGCGAGAAACTCAGTTCCCGGTCGCCTATCACGATCCTGTCGGGGCCAGCAAAGCGTGCCGCGCCGTGAAAAGTCGCGACGCCCTTACGCTCGTAGCGAGCTTCCTGCTTTTCAGGGACGGGGTCGGTAAAGCTGCGCTTGAATGCCTGGAGGTCGGCCCAATCAATTGAAACCGAGCCCTTGATGCCCTTCCCCTTCATTCGCCTGTATGCCGCGAGCGCTTCCTCTCCGCTCACCATCATCTTTTTCGGGTCGCACCCTCGAAGCGCACATGTGCCACCGTAAGGCCGATAATCGATAACCGCGCAGCGCTTCCCGGCGTTGGCCATCTGGTGGACCGCGACCTGCGCAGCAGTTCCCGATCCGATGGCGACGAAATCGAAAGCCTCAGCCATGGCAGCAATCCCCTTCCTGTATTGGGGGGCAGGGAACGGTGCCGTACGAGCAGAACACGCAGCAATCGCCTTGGAGCGGCTGAAGGCGAACGCCGCAACCCGCGCAGTTATGGAAGAACAGGCAAGCGTTGGTCGGCATTTCCATGTCCTCCTCATGACCGCATTCGGGACAGCGCAAGCGCGAGATCAGGATCGGATCAGCCATAGAGGAAGGCACCTGTCAGCAGCGCCGCACCGATGGCAATTCCTATGGCGGTCAGCGCTCGATAAGTCGATGATCCGCATGCACTGTCCGCCGGGCATGTTCGTGCCTGCCGAAACTGCCAGAGCAAACGGAGGGTCGCAGCGAGAAGAAGAGCCGACGCCAGGGTCAGCAACGGGACGCGATAGGGGGCCAGGACCGGCGAGATGCTGCCAAGCCACGCCGAGCCCACACCCACCGACGCGAGCATCAAGGGCAGTGCACAGCATGCAGCTGCCCCGAAGGCTGCAAAGATACCCCCGCCCGTCGCCAATCCGTTCCACCATGTGCTGATGCCGCGCATCGATCGTCCTTTTGCAAACCTCGATTCGCATACCTATTTACAGTCTGTAGCAACTACAGACTCAAGAGGTTGGCTTTGAAAATTGGCGAAGTGGCGAAGCGGACCGGGTGTAACATCGAGACAATCCGGTATTACGAACGGATAGGCGTTATCGATGCTCCGCCGAGAAGGGGCGCCTACCGCGACTATGGTCCTCACGACACGGAGCGCCTCCGCTTCATTCGGCGCGCGCGCGAACTCGGATTTTCCCTCGAAGAGGTGCGGGCATTGCTTGACTTAACGCCAGGTCAGGAAGTGCGTTGCGATGAGGTGCAATCGATCGCCGAGCAGCACCTCGCAAACATCCGTGCGAAGCGGGCCGACCTTGAGCGTATGGAGAACGCTCTCGCTAAACTGATCGAGCAATGTGGCACCACGAGCAATGATCGGTGCCCGGTATTGGAAAGCCTCGCGGGCGAAGGCTAGCCCAGCGAATTCAAGCTACAGACCAACGGGTTTCCACCCAGCACTCAAAATTGGCGCAGCCTGCCGGATCAGAAAAGCAATCGGTCCGCTTTCGGGCACCTTGCAATGTGCGGCCTACGACCAGAATTGGGGCGCAAAGCCGACATCGAAGCTAAGAGGAGAGTGAGCTTCCTGATTCCTGAACCCGGACACGTCCGTTCCGGTGATCAGGAGACGATCGATGACCAAGTCCCGCCGCACCGCTTCAGTTTCTCCAGCCGGACGCATCACTGCCGCCATCATTGAAAAGCTCGAAGAGGGCACCAAGCCCTGGGTCAAGCCGTGGCGTGGCTTGCCGGTTTCGCGCCCCTTGCGTTGCTGCGGGACGCCCTATCGCGGCATGAACACCTTTTGGTTGTGTATGGTGGCCGATGCCTGCGGATACACCTCTCCCTACTGGATGACATACCGCCAGAGTCAGAAGCTCGGTGGTCAGGTCCGCAAAGGCGAGAAGTCGACCATCGCGATCTTCTACAAGAGCTACACAAAGGAAGTTGAAACCGCTGACGGCGGGCAGGACACGGAGAACCGTCGCGTGCTGAAGGCCTATTCGGTATTCAACGCCGACCAGTGCGATGGCCTTTCCGAATTCTACCATCCCAAGCCTCTGGTTGCCGCGCTTGAGCCCGAAGGCCGCGAAGAGCGGCTCGATGCCTTCTTCGCCCGGATCGAGGCAAACCTGCGGCATCACGGCGCGCAAGCATACTACGAGCCGCTGCGCGACCGCGTCACCATGCCGCCTGTTGAACTCTTCGAAGCCTATGACCACTACTATGCGACACTCGCGCATGAGCTGTCGCACTGGACGGGGCATTCCTCGCGGCTCGATCGCGATCTCAAGAACCGCTTCGGTAGCGATGCCTATGCCGCTGAAGAACTGATCGCCGAGCTATCGTCTGCCATTCTTGGCGCTGAACTGGGCCTTCCGGTCACCCACCTCGACCATCATGCGAGCTATATCGCGTCTTGGCTCAAGATCCTCAAATCGGACGAGCGCGCGATCCTGACCGCGGCAGCAAAGGCCGAGGAGGCAGCCACCTTGCTGCTCGAACTGGGTGAATTCCAATCAACTGAAGGCGAGACCGACGTCGATTTGGCTAGTGCAGCCTAAGGAGCGGTGAGATGGGACGTTCCGTCAGCTATCCGACCGGCTCATTGGTAGCCTTTCGCCTGCTCGATGACGGCGAAGACGACGATGCGGACTGGGTCTATGAGTGCCTCGTCGACGAGATCATCGATACCACAAAGGCAGCCTTTCCATCCTTCGAGACCTTCGATGGATGGCGCGGTCGCGAGGACCGTATCCTTCTGCGCAACGCCTTCGCCGATTGCGGGATATCGACCTATTGCGGGCTTGCCGCGATCTGGCTCGCCCCTCGCGATGATGCTCGCTTTTGGGAAGCTGACTTCTCTCACCCGCGCGCGGCCCGTGCGCGCCACTGGATCGCCCAAGTGGCGCCGCGTTTCGAACGAATGTTCGGCGAACTCAAAATGGTCGGGCGTTTCTCGAACGGAGAGGCGATCTTCGAACGCCAGAAATCTTGCATTTGAGGGACAATTGTGTATATCTTGCACATGAAAGGACAGGCTATGGCGACGAAGCCACTCGAATTGCAGCCCGACGATGGCAAGGTCCTCACCTCTGCTATCGCGCGCATCGCCGAGTTCTGGGGCCTCACCAATCCCAAGCTTGGTGCAATCCTCGGTGTATCGGAATCGACCGCCTCACGCCTGCGCTCGGGCAAGGCCCAGCTCGACCCTCAATCGAAGTCTTTCGAAGCTGCTCAGTTCCTCCTGCGACTGTTCCGCTCGCTCGACGCTCTGCTCGGGAGCGACGACATGTCTGCGCGCGCGTGGCTGACGACCGCCAATCTCGATCTCGATGCGCGTCCGATCGATCTCGTCGACAGCTTCAAGGGTCTCATCACCGTTTGCGACTATGTGGACGCCCACCGCGCTCGCGTCTGAGTTCCGCCGCTACCGCCGGACGGTATGGCGGGTAGTCGAAGCACAGCATCGCATCTCGACCAATCGATTGACCTCCGACCTTGGCGAGCAACAGCGGCTTGAAGAACTGGCAGATAGCGCCAAGCCGGACTTGCCGAAGTCCGCGCACGGGTTGCACTATCTCCTTGCTTCACCCTTTCGCTATGGCCACACGGTTGCCAGCCGGTTTCGCCGAGCGAACGAGCGGCCCGGGATATTCTACGCAAGCGAAGCCGAAAGCACTGCGATTACCGAAACCGCCTACTGGCGGCTCAAGTTTTACAGCCGCTCGCCGGGCTTCGTTCCGGGCAATCGGACCAGCGAGCACCTGAGCTTTTCCGTGCCCATATCGGTCACGCGGCTGACAGATACGACCAGAGCGCCGCTTAAGGTCGATGCCAACCGATGGCTTGACCCGGACAACTACTCGCACTGCCAGGACCTTGCTGCGTCGGTGCGCGAAGCGGGCGGTCAGGCCATTCGGGCATGCTCCGCGCGTGACCCGGACGGCATCAACTTGGCATTGCTCGATCCGGCCGGCTTTGCGAAGTCGGAACCAGATCACGGTCGGGGGTGGCACTTGCGTCACGAGGGAGACCGACTAACTGCGATCGCGGCTTTCCCGCACGCGGAAGTGCTCGCCTTCACGCCGGTGCAGTTTGGCCTCCAAGAGCGCTCCTGAGTCGATCCGGGACTCCTCCGAGACAACTCCAGCACCACCCCGGCACTATCCAGCACGAACCTGTTCGCTGGTCCTCGTGCCCTGGACCGGTCAGGTCCCACCGCAACCCGCGCAAGGCTGCGGCCCGTGTGGCCCGCGCTAGCCTTGCCTTGCGGGGTTTCCCGCTGTCGCGGTGCGGCGTTCCCTTGTCCCGGTCCTTGTCGGGCACGGCGAACAGGCCCGCGCGGAAATTCCTCTGCCGGCATTCGCCGGTCTCAGGAGGACTACCGATATGTATGACAGTTTCGCCAGCCAGCTTGCGGGCCTCGATCTATCCGGCTTCTCAATCACGCCCGCCCCTTTCAACGAATGCGACTTTCCATGTGAGGATGCCATGGCTCACACGCTGGGAGCGGTATGGTCCGATCTCTTTGCGCTGTTCGCCGACACCGCGCTCGAAGCCGACGCCGAAGATCTCGCTTGGGGCTTCGTCAATCTCTTCCACCGCGCTGCCAGCCGCAAGTCGGCCCAGGTGGATCGGGCCTCGGATGAAATCCGTGCCCTGTTGGCATCCGCCGACGGCTCCGAGGTGCATTCGTCGAACCTTGAGGAGCAGACCCTGCGCGCGCAGTCGGCTGAAGCCAGCATGCAGGCCTTCGAGCAGATGCGCGAGGTTGCAGCAGGGCTCTACCGAGACGAAACCGGGTCTTCGTGGAAGCCCGTTTCGGGATCGCGTGCGCGCCATTCCAAGAACTTGACTTCCGCCGTGATCGATGCCCGTGATTTCCTGCGCGTGCGCAAGGAACGCCGTCAGGCTGCACATTCGCCCGAGGGTACTCCGGTGGTTTTCGCCGGTGGCCGCAACCGCTTCGAAAGCGAGGCCGAGGCCAAGACCTACGCTGCCAACATCTGGGCTACACTCGACAGGGTGCGCGAGGTTGTTCCTGACCTGTTTCTCGTGCACGGCGGCGACGGCAAGGGAGCCGACAGACTGGCCGCATCCTGGGCCGAGCGTCACGAAGTGCAGCAACTGACATTCGGGCTTGAACGCCGTCTCGGGGCTCGCGCAGGGTTCAAGCGCAACGAGCTAATGCTCGGTCTTAACCCTCGCTACGTGGTGGCATTTCCGGGCAATGGCGTGACCGAACGCCTTGTCATCGAGGCCAAGAAGCAGCGTATCACGGTTGTTGATCGTCGCGGGCCATTAGGCAGCTGTCCCGGGTGAGCGTGCGAGGCCCGCTCGGCGTTTTCGCGCTTGCTTCCGGTCACCAGAAAAAAGGGCGGCCCCATTTGGAGCCGCCCATAAGGAGAGAACTCATTGCATTGCTGCTCCGAGCCCTTCGGGTCGCGAAGCTGACATAGCACTTAATCTCTTTGAGTCGATTGTAGAGTAACGACAGGCCCGAATAGATACGCTTTCGAACAATTTCGTTGCGTATCTGAGCGCCTCTGAAGCTACTCCCTTGTGGATGGATATGCTTGTTTATTGCAGCGGTGTGGCACTTATCGTTCCCGCATCTGATTTGCCACGCTACAAGATTTCCAATGCAACTCGATGATCTTCTCGTTCGCTACTTTGCCTCGACCAATATGGCTGAGATAGCACCCGACACTTTGGCAGCCGGGATTGAGCATTGCCGGGTCGACCTTGGCCTCGAAGAGGACAGGGGCAAGCGCTTTGCACTGTGGTCGTTCCTGCACATGTTCGGTTCTGCCCCCGACCTCGACGTGGCGTTCGAGAACGAGGAAGACCGGGAAGCAGCCCGCAACTTGATGGATCTCCTGGCAGCATCGGAAAGCGACGGCGAAAGCTGAATGCAGCGGGATCATGTGACCCTTCAGACCCGCACCCGATACCCATCCGGCTTTCTTCGCGAACAGTCCTGAACCAGGTCAGCTGAGGAGCCGCAACCCGTTCCTTTGACGGCCGTGTTGGCAGCTGCGCTGCCTGCCCGCACCACCCGTCATGAACAGGTTTCCCTTCGGCCTTTCAGGCCTGCGGTGCAGTTCTCCCATGCCCTGCTTCTTCTGCATGTTCGCAAGCCGGAGATGGTCTCCGGTTTGAGGAACTGAAGGAACACACCCATGACCAATATCGCAATCCTCACCGGCCGCATCGCTCGCGATCCCGACACCCGCGAGACCAAGGGCGGTACCAATGTCACCGGCATCACCGTCGTCACCGATCGCCCTGCGCGAGACAAGGACGGCAAGACCTACAAGGACGAGAACGGCTACACCGCCAAGGAAAGCGAGTTCCACCGGGTGACCTGCTTCAACGGCCTCGCCAAGACCGTCGGGCAGTACTGCACCAAGGGCCAGTTGGTTTCCGTCCAGGGCCGCATCCACTATACCCAGTGGGAAGACAAGGACGGGGTCACGCGCTACGGCACCGAGATCCTCGCCGACAAGGTCGACTTCCTCTCCCATGGCAACGGCTCCGGCGAGAACGACGACAACAAGGATGCTCCCGAGATCGACTGAACTCTCCCGTCGATCTCCCTCCCGAAGGGGTCCTGTCCAAGCTGGACAGGACCCCTTTCCTCGTTCTACTTCACAGACGTTTGTTGAGGGCGAGGAGAAGATATAGAAGCACCCAGCCGCTTTAACGCCTCGTCCTCTCCCAGCTTTGCGAGCTCCACGGCCAATCTTGCCAGGCCCTTCTTCGAAAACGTTTCAAGGCCTGTTCCGAGGATTACGCTGCCCAGTTCAAGAGCAGCCTGTTTCTCGAGTTCTTTCTGACGCCGGTCGAGTGCCAGCCGGTCGGCTTCCAGCTTCTGGAGTGCAGCTACAGCGCTTCGTTTCGATGGCATTGGAGTTCGTCCTTACTCCCCTTTCGCGTTCCTCCCACGGGCTCCAATGGAACAGGCCAGACCCTGTAGGAAAGTCCTTTTGCAGATGACTGGCACGGGCGCTTTTATCGGGCGGGGGAGGGGCCTGGCTCACGGACTTTCAAGGATGACGGGCCCGGCACCGACGCGTCAAGGACGGCGGGGCCCCACCATTTTGACTCCCCTTCGCTTGCGCTGCGGTCCAACAAAATCGTTGCCCCCACCGCCGCTTCGCGGTCGCCCCTATGGGCGATCCCTGACCCGCCGGCACCGTGCCCATCCGCCTTCCTCCTGTCGTCTCACCGACAGACATCAGGAGGAAATCATGACTACACTTGGCAATATTGAATCGAATTCGAACAGCTACTTTGAAGCACTCGCCACTGCCGAACAGCGGGCCTTGCACAGTTTCTTCGACCAGCACGTCGTCGAGGATGACGACCTTGGATACTTCGCTCTCGACGAAGGTGACTACAACGCCTTGCCAGCACATCTGGCCAGCCGTGTGGTGCACACGGTGCATGGCGCAATGCTCGACGAGTTCTGAGCGTCCAATAGGGCGGGAGCCGGTGACGGTTCCTGCCCTTTTTTCGTGTTCGCTGGTGGAAGAGGAGGGCGGGATGTGGAGCGGGGCTGGTGACGCGCTCGGTCCCGCACCACCTGCGGCGGTGCTCCTGCGGGCGCGGTGTCTTTGTTCCGGGCCCCGCACGCACTTGCGCACCGCGACCGGGTCGGACCAGCGCGCGCGGCAGGACCGACAGGTCCCGTTCCCGCCGCTTCACACTTGGTCCTTTGCCGGTCCCTCTTGCGCAGGTGCTGCCTCTTGTTGAGGGTGTAGCTTCGACATGACCGCTCGCAGGCACCGGTTCGTGCGAAAGGTTGCTCACGCTCCTTTGGCAAGGATTGCCAAGCCCCACGATCAGAGAGCCGCAATCATTTCTGGGTCGGCCCGCGCAATTGTAGAGGGATGGCACACCGTACGCAGCCTAAGCTGCATTTATGGAAGAAAAGCACGAAAAAACAGATACATCGCTCCTGCGCCAATGCGGGCAATCGGGTGGTAGCCAAGGCACAGCCGTAGCCCGCCGGAGGCCATCGCACAGGCTCAAACTGACTGGCCATGTTGCGCGTCGGAAATCACTCCCGCTCGGTATCACATGGGATACCGAGCTTCCCGGTTTTGGCCTTCGCAAGCGCAAGTCAGGGCATCTCACCTGGATAGTGAAGCACAGACCGCGAGGCGTTCAGCGAATGGTGACGCTGGGAAGCGCGGGAGTGGCGGCAGGTGCGCTGAGCGCTCCCGCCGCGCGCGCCGAGGCGCGCAGATTGCTCATCAAGGCAGCGCTTGCCGATTTGCCGACTGCGCCGGAGCGGAAACAGATGCCACCGTTTGCGGATTATGCCGAAGAGTTCTGGCTCGACTATTCGCCGCACTGGAAACCCTCGACCCGCCGCTCATCGCGCTATCGCATCGACAAACAGTTGGTTCCGCAGTTCGGGGAATTGTCGGTCGATATGATCGAGCGCGCCGATATCAACCGCTGGCGCGACAGTATGGCGGACAGGGGAGGTAGCTTCAATCGCTCCATCCCGATCATGTCGGTCATGATGCAATATGCCGAGAAGCTCGGATACCGTCCGGCGGGGAGCAATCCGTGTCGTGGCGTTTCGCGTTTCAAGCGTGACCTGCCGGAGCGTTACCTGTCTGCCGACGAATACCGCAGGCTGGGTCGTGTTCTGGCCGACCACGATGGGGCGAACCCGTTCCTTGTCCCAGCCTTGCTCATGCTAATTTATACCGGAGCGCGTGTCTCGGAGATAGCGAGACTTCGCTGGCGCGATGTACGGGCACCCCGCCTTGCTTTGCCCGACAGCAAAACCGGCCCCAAGACGATCTTTCTCAATCCCCAGGCCATCGCTGTGTTGGATGAACTGGAACGGCGCAGGGACGATGAGCTCGTCTTTCCCACGATGTATCGCGAGAATCCGATCAATCTAGGCCAGCATTGGGACAAGATCAGGCGCAAGGCTGCGTTGCCCGATGTGCGCCTTCATGATCTACGGCACAGCTTTGCGTCGGTCGCCATCGCGCAAGGTATACCCTTGGCGACGATTGGTAAGCTGTTGGGGCACGCGCTTCCTGAAACGACTGCGCGCTATGCGCATCTTGCTGACGAAGTGATATCGGAAAGCGCCGACCGTATCTGCTCAAACCTCGCATCGGCAATGGGCATCACCGCATGACCAGCCACGATCTCAAGTCCATCCTTGCCGAAGAAATGGCTCGCGTCATTCCCGGCGAGGACGGAAAGCGCCGCTCCAAGTTCGACTACCTGTTACCGGGCTTTGGAGAGCGTATTCACCCATCGGGCCGCAAGAGCTATGTTCTCCAACGCACGATGGGCGGGAAACAGCGGCTCATCACAATAGGCGATGCGGCTATCCTGAGCGAGCGCATCGCTAAAGATGTCGCCCGCCGCCTAATCTTGCGCATCGAGTTGGGCCAGAACCCCGCAGACACGAAACAGCGCGGCAAGAGAACGCCGACCTATGCGGCGTTTTTGCAATCTTATTGGGAGCTGGTTGAACCGACCTGGAAGCCATCGACCCGAGAGATTCACGGCATTTATCGGCGTACTCATCTCGATCATGCGTTCGCAGGAAAGTTCCTTGATGAGATCAGCCACGCCGATGCGGTGCGCTGGCATGCTGGGCTGACTCGTTCGGCAGGGCCAGGTGCGGCCAATCGCGCGATGGAGATCCTGAAAGCCATGTTCGGCAAGGCAGAGGCCTGGGGCTATCTGCCTGAGCATTCAAACCCGTTCCGAGATGTCAAACGGAATAGGGGCCGCAAGATCGAGCGTTTTCTTAGCGGCGAAGAAATGGCGCGGCTGGGACGGGAACTTTTGAGCCATCGTGATGAGAAACCACTGGAAGTGGCGGCAATATCGCTGCTCGCGCTGACAGGCTGTCGGCGCGGCGAAATTCTCAACCTCACATGGGGTCAAGTCCAGGGCCGAAAGCTCAAGCTGTCAGACTCGAAAACGGGGCCTCGCATTGTCTGGCTAGGCTTCGAGGCGAGGGCGGTACTGGACTTTTTACCGCGAGGTAGGAAGGACGAGCGTGTGTTTGCATTCGACGTACAGCCAGCTTCAGCGCTTGATTGGTTCTGGCGCAAATTGCGCAGTGAAGCCGACCTTAGGGATGTAAGATTGCACGACTTGAGACACAATTATGCCAGCCTCGCTGCGCGGTCGTCAGAAACTCTCCCGATGATCGGAAGTCTCCTTGGCCATTCCGATATTCGATCGACGGCACGGTATCTGCACCTCTGCGACCAAGAATTGCTACGGCAGGCCACGGTTGTCGGGCAGAAATTAGAATCCGTCATAGAAGGGGAATAGGCAATTCCAATTCTCGCGTACCTCCTTATGATCGACCTATGAGCATTCCGGACTATCAGACACTTATGCTGCCCGTCTTGCGTCTTGCAGCGAATGGCGAGATTAGGGTGCCAGCAGCTGCCGACAAAATTGCGAATGAATTCGGACTGAGCGAAGCTGAAAGGGAGGAGCTTCTCCCGAGCGGCAAGCAAAGAACCCTTCATAATCGCATTCACTGGGCCAAATTTTACCTCGGGAAGGCTGGTTTGGTCGAAACCCCAGAACGCGGAATTTTCCGTGCAACACCTCAAGGCACAGAGATTTTGCAGAGCGGGGCTGCAGCACTCAGCGTCAGCGATCTCAAGACGATCCCCAAGTTCGAGGAGTTCTATAAGAGTTATACGGGCGATGCAGGTGTGGAGGTCGATTCAACGTCGTCGAGCCTAGAAAGCTCAAGTTCTACTCCAGAAGAGCAAATTGAGAACGCACATGACATCCTTTCGGCTGCGCTGCAGTCAGACTTGGTTTCTCGCATTCTGGACCAGTCTCCAGCCTTCTTTGAACGGCTTATCGTCGAACTGCTCGTCGCAATGGGTTATGGGGGCTCGCATGAAGACGCTGCACGTAATCTCGGGAAATCCGGAGATGGGGGGGTGGATGGTGTCATCGATGAAGATAGATTGGGACTGGACCGTATCTACGTCCAAGCCAAGAGGTACGCCGAGAAGTCAGTTGTTGGCAGACCCGAGGTTCAAGGCTTCGTAGGCAGCCTAACCGGATTGGGTGCAACAAAAGGCGTCTTTGTAACCACATCAACGTTTAGCGCTCATGCGTGGGAATATGCTGGAGGCTTGCCACTAAGGATTGTGCTGCTTGACGGCAAGCGGCTCACGGAACTTATGATCGAGCACGATGTTGGTGTCCGCACAAGCCGAACAATCGAGATGAAGCGGCTGGACGAGGAATTTTTCGACGATCAATAAGAGTGTCTCCTTCCGATGAGCGTTACGATAAGCAAGCGTCCACCGTATCAGCTAACGTGTCAAAATGAGAAGGGGTTGGGTTGCCATTTTTCAGCTTCCAGACTGTATAGCCTCCCTTTTTACACGCTCCTTGCAGTTTCTCTTGCTTGCCCTCAGAAATAAAACGCGTCAGTAACTTAGTTTGTTGATCTTCCTGAATATCGAAAAGCTTCCTAGCAACCGCGTCGGTCAATAGGTGCCCTCCTTTAGTGTCCAGGCAGTAAACTAGACCGTCTTTCCACACCAAGAAGTCCGGATAGAACTTTGCGGTGTCGCCCTCGGATAGGAGGGGAATGAAAAATCCGCCGCCCACTGGGTTGCGATGCCAAGTCAGGTTTGTTTCATCCATTGCTGTTGCGAAGGGCAGCTCAAATTTATTGAGCCCGGCATACTTTGGATAGAGTGAGTTGGAAAACTCGACTGCCCCTTTTCCAGCGCGGTTTGCTCCAAAAACGAATGGAGCGCTACTTTCGTAGACAAGCTCTGCGAGAGAGTAGAATGCGTCGGTGATGTCCTTTGCAAGACTCTCGGCGAGCTTGTCTGCTTTGCTCTGAACTTGCACCCTAACATCGAATTTCTGGTCTTTGAGGTCTGCGATGGCGAGTGCACGAGACGATCTCGCCTTCAACGCAGTGTGCACGAACCAACGCAATCGTACAGGGTTCGTATGTCCCGCTACAGACCAGATCACTTTGCCATCAGCCGAACTTTTTCCTGCGACTTCAACTGTCGCAGAAGCGGTGCGGGCGTCTGCAATTGTATTTAAATCTCCCTCAGCAAATATCGGATAGTCATCGATAATTTGCTCTATCTTCTTTCGAGCTGCCTCGGAGTCCACGAAGATTTCATGTAGCTCGACACCTTCGACATCTCGCGGCTCAACACTTTCCGATGCCTTCCCTTTGCCTCCAAAATTTGAGGTTACCGAGAGAGGCGCTCCCTCAGATTTCAGCTTTGTTTTGACCTTTTCCAAAGTTTCAGAAAAAACACTCTCCCTGTCCACACGTACAAAAAAATGCGCGGTGTTGAGGAGCGGGCTTTGGTAATGTCGGACCTTTGGTTGGCGGAGCACACGGCCCATGATCTGTTCGACTTGGATCGTCGAACCCATGCTTTTATCGATGTAAGCTAAGTAGCAAGAAGGATCATCCCACCCTTCCTGAAGGCTCAAGTTGAATATGATGTGTTGGAAATCCGAGCTGGTAAAGTCCTCAAAATCGCTCTCCCCTTTCGAAAAGAGATTAAGCTCGTCTGGCTTTGCCCCTTTCTCGAATTTGAGGTTCGCATAGATTGCAATATCCGTTGGACTTATGCCCTTCGTCTCTACCAGATAGCGCCAAATGCGAATTGGCGGAGCCTGCCTCTTAGCGAATGGCAACGAAGGATCGTCTTGGGTTCCTTCATCAGTAATATTCGTTTTGCAAACGTAGATGGCCTTAGGGACTAAGTCGGCGCCTTCTTCATCGATCGCGGATTGCAGAATCTCGCGGCGTTCAAGCAGCTCGTCGATTGCGCGATCCATCGCAGCAGTCGTGCCATCAAACTGCAGAGCCAGTTTGACTAATTCGGCTTTTACGACGGCATCACTGTCCACCGAAGTTGTTACGAACAGGTCCGGAGCGGGATCACCATCCGGCCCGAGGGCTTTAACCGCCGCAAAGTCCTTCGCATCTTCAGCCTCTTCGACCCATAGTCGGATGGGATTGACCACAGATTTTGTGAAATTTTCAGGTAACCGAAGAGTGGCGCTGGCAAGTAGATAGCCGTCCGGCTCGAGCTCCGAAAGGATTTCCGCCTGTTGCTCAGAAAGATTGTGCCCCTCGTCATAGACAATAACTAGTGGTCGGCGAACCCCATCGGTTTCCCTTCGAATGAGGCGCTCCCATGGGCTTAGATCACCGAACTTATCTTTGTCTGTCTTGTAAATGTGGAGATTGCCCTCCGCCTGCTCTTTATTGTTGAACAGAGCGGTAGTGGTCGTGATGAGTAGCGGCGCAGAGCCGTCAGCTAACATGTCGGGCGTAACGTCAGAAATCCGAACGGTACGGAAGTCCTCGATAAGATGACTGTACTTTCCACCGATAGAGAAATTCGAATGAGTTTGACCGATTACGGATCTCGCCTTTGACATCCATAAGACGATTGGCTCGGCACCTAGATGAGCTCGAATCCGTGTTACCGCGTCCGCCAGGATGGGGGTTTTGCCCGCTCCAGTCAGAGCAGAAAGGGCTTGAAAGAAAGGACGAGGTAATTGTCCTTTGCTCGGACGATCCACATGGTTTGCAAAGAACCCAAACCGATCGGAAATGAGCTTTGAACTCTTACTCTGAAATACCTTAAGCTCAATCATCCGCGGCTTTCTCGTTTGAGTAGGCGTCAGAGCGAGCGTTGAATCCTATGTGCTCCAATACTCGCTCTGGTATCTTGTAAAACTCTATCCCTGCTCCAGTGTAGGGTGCGAGTGACGCATAGACATGATATTTTGAAGCTAATCCAGCATCTTCCGCCTCTCGCACGATCTCCTTGAATGTGCTTCGATCAAGTACAGACGAGCAATCTGGAGCGGCCCAGATCAGATAGAATCCTTCGTTCTTCGGGTTTGTTGCAAAAAGGTGCTGGTGTTCGCCAATGGGATAACGATGCAGATAGGTTCGGGCCTTCTCTGACTTGTCCCAATAGCTGTTGAGCAACAGATCGATCATTTCTTCACGCGCAAGCGCGTTCACAGCATCTGCGTCGATCTTTTCCTTGCGAAGATTGATGAAGCGGAATCCGCCACCAAGTGCCTTTTGCTTCCCTGAAGCCCAGTCGCCTTTGATGACAGCTTTGACTCTCGCCGCGGTCAGGGTCCGCGCATATGGATCGTTGTTTTCGTCATTGCCTTGCTCGACGAGAATGAAACGGCGGTCCGCCCCTTGTTCTTTGTTTAGCTTAAGCACTGCGTGCGCTGTCGTTCCCGAGCCAGCGAAAGGATCCATTACCAGTCCATCAATTGGGCACCAAATCTGTATAATTTTCGAGATTAGCTTTAGCGGTTTGACTGTCGTGAACCCATGGTCCGGACCGACAATAGAGGTTAGTTCACTTACTCCATCGTTAGTTCGTCCAGACTCCTTGTAGCCCCAGGAAGTCGCATCCAGAGTTGCTGGGTATCCGTCATCTTCTTCAGCCCAGTAAGTGACGGGAACCTTGCCCTTCTTAATTTTCTCAAGGTATGTTTTGACCCGAGGCCGCCCCGAACCATCCATTCCGAACCACAGAAAAGGCCAGGGGCCTTCCTCGAGCTTTTTCTTCGCCCGCTTTTTTGCAGTGAGCGAAGCCGCGCCAACCTTTCCGCCCTTCAATATGAGCGCTGGGGCTTGGCCATCCCCAATGTCTTTCTCGACGTAAGCGGTGCCCCACTCCTCAAGCCACTTCCTTATGTTTCGCTTCGGGTGCCTCCATGACCCCTGTCCGGCGGGATAGTGAACCTCACCAGTGAAAGGTGACTGGATGCCGTATTCGTCCTTTTCGGAGGCACTCCGAGCAGTCAAATTTCCTTCACGCCAACTGCCGTTGGGATCTTCGTCGATATTGCCATAACGCCGATTATCCGCGGGTGATCTGACTTCCGAAAGGGTGCGAGCTCGCTGCAAATCCTTAGCATACACGAGCACATACTCTGTGGAAGTCGAGACGTGCGATTTGTCCGAGCGTGGAGCAGTCGTCTTTTGCCAATTGAGGATTGCTAGCCTGTTCTCCTCATGAAAAATCTCATCGAGTAAGATGCCAAGTCGATAGAGTTCTCGACTGTCGATGCATATTGCCAAGACACCGCCAGGCTTGAGCATCTCCTTCATCATCCACAGCCGTGGCGTCATGAACTTGAGCCATTTGCTATGTCGCGACCCATCATCTTCGGATACGAGTTCGCCAAGATTAGGGTCGTTGGGGTCCTCGTCCCAACGATCATTGTAGCGGAAGTCAGAACCTGTGTTATAGGGTGGATCGGTCACGATCAGATCGACCTTTCCGCGATGCCTGAAAAGGCTAACCATCGCCGACAGGTTTTCGCCATCCCATATCTCGTTGAGGCATTGCTCGGCTTCCGAGCCGACCGAATATTTCTTGATAATGGCACTTAGTTTTGGCTTCACCAAACGCGTGATTTGCCATGGGGCGGTTCTGCCCGAGTAATTCAGGACTATTCCGTCCTTGCCCGCATGTTTTAGGGCTGCATCGTTTTCCTGCAGGAGCTTTATCAAGGCCGAGCGCGGCAATTCCTCATATGTCATTGATCATTATTCTCTCGTCGAATCGCCGCCAGATGCAGCTTGTTGGTTAGCATGGCGATGCTTCAATGGTAGTAGCGTTAAGCCACTTTCGTAGGAATAATGGATTGGGCGATGGTTCACAGCCGCCCTTCCTCCCTTCACCGCACCCGCAGTGGAACAATAGGGGAACAACGCCTGCGATGTCCATAGTTGATGCAATTCTTACCGAGCACGTATTTTTGATCCGAAACTTCGCCTTGTAAACGAGTTTTCCGTCATCATTGGGTGCGTAAGGCGAATACGAAAGCGTGCGCAATTCCTACCGTAGCTTGGAACATCTATGCTCAGTTGGCTGCACACCGTGGATGCTCTGTCACCTTTCAGGGATTACCAAATCCTAGACAAAGCGCTCAAGTTTAACCGTGAGCGACGACCCTGTTCGGTGCGTTTGACACTCGATTAAATTGGCTAGCGTGAGGTGAGTATCAATCCACTTCAGCCTGCTCAAAATGTGCGCACAGCGACAGCTCTCCGAGGTTCTCTGCTTGGTTGAACGGAAGGTTATAGCAGTCGAGAATTAGCTGCTCGATATACTTCGCCATACGGTTGGCCAGCACAACGTATGAGAAATATATAAGCATCAATTCCTCGGTCGGCTTCTTCAACCAATGGGCCTTCAGGCGAGCTGGAAGAGCTCCTTTTCCGACGTACAGCGCGCGCATATGAAATCTATGGTGTACGGAGCAATAGTCCTCCTTGTGCCAGAGGAAATAGAGTCCGGACAGACCGTTCAGACCCCAATCGTCTAGGTGAGAATCAGCGATTGCTTTGTCAGTGTACCATCCGATGTTTTCACGACAGAGGTCATACAGGGAGATTGGCTGCCTTAGCTCGCGCGATGCGATCTGGTCGAACGGTTCGTAGGTGCTCATGCAAGAACATCCGCACGGCTCGAAACAGGGCCTTGTTTCGCACGACATGGCTTCAACATTCATAAGAGTGGATCATTGACATGAACTCTTATGTGACAGGCAAATCGGTGACAAGGAAGCGTGAATGGAAGTATTGAGCCGCCGCTCTCACTCTCCCATTAATCTTTCAATTAAGGCCAGTTGGTAGCCCAGAACTTTTTTGGCGCTGAATCTCGCCTTGTCCCGAAAAGGTCCACCTGCTCTCGCTCCAAAAATAAGGCAGAAAATTCAATCTACTAAACGAAGCTCGCAGTTTGCTGGAAACGTCTGCGCATATTGAAACTTGACAGCACACCGTACGCAGCGGGTGCTGCAATGCAAGGCGTGGAATTGCTTCGCGAATTCACGAAAATTCGCCGATACCATCTTCCGTGCCGGATGCGGCCCAGTTGCTCGCTCGTCCGTGCCGAGTCGGCACAGATCCGTTTAATCTGCTGAAAAGCTGTGTGAATTTTCCGTTTTCCTACACCCCATGCTGCGGCCTAGAGTGGCACTTGCCTTTCGAAGGGTGAGCCAGGTTCTTTGAACACAAGGAACTTGGAAAAATGCAAAGACACCACCGGTTCGTGACCTATGTCACGCCCCTGATCGCCGAATGGATCAGGAAACAAGCCGACGAGCGCAGGGTCAGCGCGAGTATCGTTGTTTGCGATTGCATCTTCGATGCCTGGCAGCGCGCGACCGAAGCTGACCTGAGGACTCCGGCGACCGATCCGGTGCGCCAGAACATCTTCATCACAGTGGCGCTCGATGCGCTGCTTACGCATCATCCCGACAGCACACTGCGCGACAGAACGGTCGCAGCCTACCAGCGCCGGCTGGAGCGCCTCGGTATCGTTGCACCCCGACCCATGGGAGGCGATGATGAAGCATAATCTCGTCAACTTCACCCGCGGCAGCCAGCTCCTCGGGCATTTCGGCTTCATGTTTGCCGCGGGCCTCAAGGGACCCCTGATCGTGACACTCCTGGTCGTTCTCGGGCTGGTCTATTGGGACGTAAGCAGCGCGCTAGATGACTACCAGGTCTACCTCCTGTGGATGCATGCCTATGCCTCTGGCTATGCCTTCATGGAGTTCGATCCGGACAAGCTTGTGAACCTCAAGCTGGCCGATGGTAGCCTCGTCGCATTTCCCATTTCCGTGGTCACCGATTACCCGCCGATGCGCGAAGCGGTCGCGCTTTTCCGGAGTGCGGTGATCAGCGCCTTGTGGCTTGCAGGGTTCATTCTTGCGCCGCTCTGCGCGCTTTTCTGGTGGGTTGCCGAACGCTTCGGCGAGAAGTCGAAACAAAAGAAGCATGTGCGCGGAGCCGAGCTCGCTACCTTGCGCGACCTTAGCCGCGAGATCGCTGCGCACAACCGCGATGCCCGTTCCCGCGAATATGGCGATGCTTTGGGCTGGCGCTGGCGTCTGGCCGGGTCGGCTTCGCTGCGGAATGCGGGCTTCTATTCACCCGCGCATCTCGCTGGTGTCAGCTGGCCATGGCGGCTTGAGCAGAGTCATGCGATGCTTGTTGGCACAACCGGGACAGGCAAGACCGTTGTCCTAACTGAACTCACCAGGGAGATCCGCGAACGGGGCGAACGCGCGGTCATTTTCGACCTTACCGGGGCCTTTGTCGAAACCTTCTACGATCCCGAGCGCGATGTTATCCTCAACCCGCTCGACGCGCGCTGTCCCGCCTGGAGCGTCTTCAACGATTGCTCCACGCGTGCCGAATTTCATGCCGCAGCAGAGTCGCTCGTCCCGCATGATGGGGGCGGCGCCGAACAGTTCTGGGTGCTCGCCGCGCGCACGCTGTTCGTCGAGACCTGTCTAAAGCTCGCCGAAGCAGGGCGGGGCACCAACGCCGCGCTGGCCCACGAACTCATGAACGCCGATCTCTCCGATCTGCACCGTCTCGTCGAAGATACCATGGCCGGTCCCATCAGCACGCCGAGCGCGGCGCGCATGGCGGAATCGGTGCGTGCAGTGTTCAATGTCAATGCCAAGGCGCTCCAGATGCTGCCCGAAGACGGGAAGCCCTTTTCGGTCCGCGAGTGGATCAATGGGGCAGGAGGACCGGGCTCGATCCTGTTCCTGTCTGCCCGCTACATCGACATGAGCGTGCTCTCGCAGTTGCTCACGCTGTGGCTCGATACCGCGATCAATACGCTGATGGCGGGCCAGCGCTCGCGGGACATCAGGCTCTGGTTCCTGATCGACGAACTGGGCGCCCTGCATCGTCTCCCTTCACTCGAAAAGGGCCTCCAGACCGCGCGCAATTTCGGGGGCGCGATCGTCACCGGGATTCATGCCTTTGCCAAGCTCAAGGATGTCTACGGTGAGAACATGGCGATGACCCTCTCCTCGCTTGCCCGCACCAAGCTGATCCTTGGCACAGCAGATCGCGAGACCGCCACCTGGTGTTCCGATATCATCGGCCACCGCGAGGTTCGCGAGATGGAGGAAGGTTACAGCTACGGCTACAACAATGCGCGTGACGCGGTGAGCCTGACGCCCCGGCGCCAGGTCGTTCCGTTGCTGCTTCCTGACGAGCTGATGAAGCTCAAGAACCTTCATGGTTTCATCAAGTTTCCCGAAGGATTTCCGGCGGCACCCGTGGTTCTCGCACCGCGCAACTGGCCTCGGGTAGCCGAAGGCTTCATTCCCCGCGATATGCCGAAGCCACCGCCGCAGACCCGGCACTCTGATGGTAAAGATGGAGCAGGGGGCGGTGCCGGAGCAGCCTCTGAAACAGGCGACAATGATGGTGATCCTCGCCGGATGAGGGACGCGCACGATCGCTCCGACAGCGCTGAAAAGAAAGCCGACAAGGAAGACAAAAAAGAACTGCGCCGGACCCGTCGCAGCAACAAGGGCGATCAGGCTCGACCGGACCAGACAAGCAAGCGTCGCGATCCGAATGCGCGAGGGAAAAAGGCGACATCGGACCCTCAGCGGCCGGCTCAATCCGAACTCCCTCTGTCTTCGAAAGCTGAGGAGCACCGCGGCATGGAGCAACGGGCTGTGCCTTCCGCCAGATCCGATATTCCCGATCCCGCAGCGCATCAGCGAGCACAGGTCGCGCGCGGCAAGGCCGACCAGAGGCTCCAGGAAGAGCAGCAGAAGTCGCTGCTTGGCGGTGCAGCGAAGCAGGGTCGCGATGCCGATCAGGGGCAGGACCATGGTCACGATTACGGGGACTTCGATCCGGATATGTGACGCTCAACCGGGGAGGGGACGAGGGCCAAGAGAAAGTGATCCCAGCCCATGCTTTCCGTCGCCAATGTCCGCTCGCCTTCGGCGGCGGCGAGCTACTTCGCATCGGACAATTACTACGCGAGCGCCGATGCCGACCGTTCGGGCCAATGGGTCGGTGAGGGGGCGAAGCGCCTTGGTCTTGATGGCAAGGTCGAGGCAAAGGCGTTCGATGCGCTCCTCCGGGGCGAGCTGCCCGACGGCAGCAGTGTCGGCAATCCCGGACAGACGCACCGCCCGGGTACAGACCTCACCTTCTCCGTCCCCAAGAGCTGGTCGCTGCTGGCGCTCGTCGGGAAGGATGAGCGGATCATCGCCGCCTACCGCGAAGCCGTCCTGGAAGCGCTGCACTGGGCTGAGAAGAATGCGGCCGAGACCCGGATGGTGGAGAAAGGCAAGATCGTCACTCAAGCCACGGGAAGCCTTGCGATCGGCCTGTTCCAGCACGACACCAACCGCAACCAGGAGCCGAACCTCCACTTTCATGCGGTCATCGCCAATGTCACGCAAGGCAGGGACGGGAAATGGCGCACGCTCAAGAACGACCGGCTCTGGCAGCTCAACACCACGCTCAATGCTATCGCGATGGCGCGCTTCCGTGTCGCGGTCGAAAAGCTTGGCTATGAGCCGGGACCGACCCTCAAGCACGGCAACTTCGAAGCGCGCGGTATCACCCGCGAACAGGTCATGGCGTTCTCGAGCCGCCGCCAGGAAGTGCTCGATGCGCGGCGCGGGCCTGGTCTTGAAGCGGGCCGCATCGCCGCGCTCGATACGCGCGCCAGCAAGGACGCGATCGAGGACCGCGAAACCCTGGGCAAGCTCTGGAGCGAAACCGCGAAATCCATCGGACTGGACCTCGCGCCCTTGGTCGAGCGGGCGCAGACCCGCTCACTGAAACAGTCGATCGAAACTGGCAGGTTCGGCTCACTTGTCGAGCGCGGGCGCGCATGGCTGGGACGCTTCGCCGCACATGTCAGGGGCGATCCGGCTGATCCGCTTGTGCCCAAGTCGGTCCTCAGACAGGACCGTGAGACGATCGCAGCGGCACAGGCCGTCGCTTCGGCGGTGCGTCATCTTTCGCAGCGCGAGGCTGCCTTCGAGCGCACCGCGCTCTACAAGGCTGCGCTCGATTTCGGGTTGCCAGCGACGATTGCTGATATCGAGAAACGGACCCGCGCCTTGGTGCGCTCTGGCGAGCTCATAGCAGGGATGGGAGAGCACAAGGGCTGGCTCGCCTCGCGTGACGAGGTGCTGACCGAGCAGCGGATCGTGTCCGAGGTTGCCGCCGGCAAGGGTGCGAGCTCATCTGCAGTTGAGCCGAAAAGCGCGACTGATCGTGTCCAGGCCGCTGCAATGACAGGGCAGGGGTTCCGTCTCAACGAGGGTCAGCTCGGGGCGGCGAAGCTGATCCTGACGTCCGAGGATCGAACGATCGCGGTCCAGGGAATTGCAGGGGCCGGCAAAAGCAGTGTTTTGAAGCCCGTCGCCGCGGTGTTGCGCGCCGAGGGCCGCCCGGTCATCGGGCTCGCGATCCAGAACACGCTCGTCCAGATGCTCGAACGCGACACCGGTATAGCCTCGCAGACGCTGGCCCGGTTCCTTGGTGGCTGGAACAAGCTGCTCGACGATCCCGGTAACGCGGTGCTGCGTTTGGAGGCAAAGGCAGCGCTGAAGGACCATGTGCTCGTGCTCGACGAAGCATCGATGGTCTCGAACGAGGACAAGGAAAAGCTCGCCCGCCTTGCCAATCTGGCTGGCGTTCACCGCCTGGTCCTGATGGGGGACCGCAAGCAGCTCGGCGCAGTCGATGCGGGCAAACCTTTCGCGCTCCTGCAGCGGACGGGTATGGCGAGCGCTGAAATGGCGACCAACCTGCGCGCCCGCGACCCTGTCGTTCGCGAGGCGCAGGCAGCAGCGCAGGCGGGTGATGTGCGCACGGCGCTGCGTCACCTGCAGCCGCACACGGTCGAGGGCAGGGGCGATGGCGCGCTGGTCGCTGCTGAGACCTGGTTAGCGCTCGACAAGGACGCCCGTGCGCGGACATCGATCTACGCCTCGGGCCGTGCAATCCGCTCAGCGGTCAATGCTGCTGTCCAGCAAGGACTTCTCGCCAATGGCGAGATCGGTCCGGGCAAGGCCGAGCTCGGAGTGCTGGACCGCGTCAACGCGACCCGCGAGGAGCTGCGACATCTCTCGGCCTATCAGCCTGGCCGGGTTCTCGAGGTCTCGAGAAAGCAACAGGCCCTGGGACTGTCAGCGGGCGAGTATCGTGTCCTGGGACAGGACCGGAAGGGCAGGCAGGTCGAAGTTGCGGACAAGCGCGGCAAGCGGTTCCGGTTCGATCCCGCGCGGATCAGGGCAGGGAAGGGCGACCAGAATCTGACCTTGCATGAGCCGAGGAAGCTCGAGATCCATAAAGGCGACCGGATCCGATGGACCCGCAACGATCATCGCCGCGGCCTCTTCAATGCCGACCAGGCCAGGGTGGTTGCCGTTGTTGGCGGGAAGGTCACTTTCGAAACTTCCAAGGGAGACCAAGTCGAGCTCAAAAAGGACGATCCGATGCTGAAGCGGATCGATCTTGCCTATGCGCTCAACGCCCACATGGCGCAGGGTCTGACATCCGATCGCGGCATAGCCGTCATGGACAGCCGCGAGCGCAACCTGTCGAACCAGAAGACGTTCCTGGTGACGATCACGAGGCTTCGCGATCACCTGACACTGGTCGTCGACAGTTCGGACAGGCTCGGAGCAGCCGTGGCACGCAACAAAGGCGAGAAGGCCTCGGCCCTCGAGGTCACCGCACAGGTGGTTGCGACAGAAAAGAATAACGGCGAACTTGATCGGCCAAAACCGGAAGAGGCCAACAAGGCCGAAAAGGAACTCGCCCGAAGCAAGAGCAAGACGCTGGATTTCGGGATTTGAAGGGCCGCTATGTGCCAGATTTTCTGACGAATTGGGCCCGGCAGCTGATCCGTGTGGTGCTTACACGCGAACGGCCGGATTTCGGAACCGCTCTCAGATCGCAAGAGTCTTGCGATGCCTCTCAATCGCGCTTCGCACGTCATCGGGGAAGGGCAGGTGTCCGCTTTCGCTGCTCCAGGCGTCGTCGAACTGTGCAACGACATCCTTCGCTGTCGCGGTGATCAGCTTGGCAGGCAGCCTTGCCTTGTCGGCGATCGCTTCGAGTTCATCATAGGTGTAGGACGCCCACTCGCGCGAGCTATGAAACTTGAGCGCAGCATCGTCGCCTGGGATATAGGCGAGCGTCGAAAGCAGGTCATAGGCAGGTGCCAGCAGCGCGTTGCGCCGGTCCGGATAAATCAATGACCAGTTCTTGAGGTGCATGTCGCCATTGCCGATCAGCACCGAGTAGGTGAGCCGGCGGACGAATTCGACCACGCTTTGTTCGTCGGTCTCGATCGCCAGGACACTGAGAATCTGGCGGTAGCTCGCATTCTCGTATTTATCGTCTGCAAAGACACCGAACACCTGGGCGAAGTCTTCGGTGTGCACGGGTCCCTCTTCCCCCCGGTCGAAGCGCCGGATGGCAAAAGCGGATTTTCCGTAGCGGGTGATGCCTTCGGGTATGCCATCGATCTGATCGAGAGGCACAAGGTCGATTTCAGGTACGTCGATCCCGATCTTTGCTGCCAGTTTCATCGCTGCGAATTCAGCCTCGGGCACGTCCGGATGTCTCGCAGAGGGCAGCTTGACGATCCAGTCGCCGCCGCTGCCTGTGACCGGGATCGTCAGTCCGCCATTCTTGCCCTGGGCTTTGATAGCCGAGAATTTGAGTTGCACGCCGGCAAGCGAGAAGCGCAGCGCGCGCTCTGCCTGCTTCCCCGCCGCTTCTTCATCTAGCTCGTCGGCCTCCGTTTCCTCGGCATCGACGGCGACGGCGCGCACTGCGCCGGGAAGATCGTGTCCGAGCTGTGTGAGAAGGTGGTACTCGCGCACGGCTTTCACGCCCGCGCGGCGGGCCAGATAGTCGCGAAGCGTGCCTTCGGGAAGGAGGTTGGAGAAGAACGGCTCGATTTTCGTTCGATAGCTGCGTGTGTCCGCAATGATTTCGCCGTTCGCGTCCTTGTAGGCCAGCGACAGCGTCGGCCGCTCCTGGTCGGAAAGGTAGACTTCGTCGAATGTGAAGATGCTCGCATCTCCATCGAGGCGCGCAATGGTTCCAACGCGCGTCTTACCCAGAAAGATATCGAGAGCCGCTGCGTCGATCATGTGGCGTCGTCCTCAAGCCGGTAAGCAGGCCGTCTGCGGGCACTACCTCGATCGATTGCGTGAACCTGCAGGTTTCTGACGTGTTGGAGTGCCCGTGTGGATGCCGCGACCTGTTGGGCGAGTTTCTTCCTTCCCTCTTGCTGCTCAAGCGCCCAGCCGAGATCCTGGAGATGCTTTTTCAGATGAGCGACGGGCTGCAAGGCCTGCTCGATGGCTTTGAGCGTTTCGGGAGTGAAATTAACGGCCTGGATATCCTTAAGTGCGCTTTGAAGCTCGGTCACTTCGGTGACGCTCGGATAGCTCTCCCGTACTCGCTCGGCGAACCGGTTGGTTTCGGCAATCGTTGCGAGCACTCGACTTGCCTCGCTTCTTTCGCGCTGTGAGCGAACTACGCCTTCGATCGCCGGTACGGTCCTTCGAGGCACTAGCTTCAGTTCGAGGTCGAGCGCGCGCGCTATTTCGACGAGGCTGGAAATCTGTAGGTCTACACTCCCGCCTTCGATTTTGGAGATATGGCTTTGAGGCAAGCCTACCCGTTCACCCAGCTGTTTCTGGGTAAAGCCTTTTGCTATCCGTGCCGCTTTGATGCTTGCGGCGATGTCCTCGATTGTCGTGCTCATAAATATGTTTCTACATATGCTGGCCTACGTCTATATGTTTTAGCATATACCATGATCGTTGAGAAAGGCAATAGAGATATGCAATGGCATATATACACTACCCATGATAGGCCATTGCATATCATGGGTAGTGTTTGCCGCGCATAAAGCGTGAGCCGTCGTCACTTCAAAGAGCCTTTTCCCGCTCTTTCGATGACAGAGCTTTCGCCCAGAGATCTGCCATTCAGTCAGGAAGGCCAACGGCGGCAATGCGCCCTAATCCCGGTCATTCGAGTAGTCACGATTTTCGCCCAAAAGCTGCCGTTGGTTCAGACTAGCGTCGATGGCAGCTATGCGCCCCAATAGCGGCCATAAAGTCAGGCCAGGACACGCTTGAAAGCTGCCGTTCCAAAGTTTCGTCTGATTGAGGGAAAATAAGCCTTCAATCGCAATAGGTCGAAAAATTTTCTTCGCGATGCGTCTTGGTCGCTGAAGTGAGGCGCATGAAATCCTCGTTAAGTTCGGCTTTGCCGTATCGTGACCGTGCACGAATTAAGTTGCTCCTTCATTATGACTTTCGGATGAGCACCACCCCAGCAATCACAAGCGCGCCGCCAGCCAGAAGCCAGGATTGATCGACAAGCAACGCGCTAGCTATGATCAATGCGGCAGCTAGAGGGCCTTTCAAGGACTGACGCTCATTGCGAAGTCCAGCGAGCTGCTCGATACTGAGCGGATCGAGCTGAACCGGCACATATCCTGACTTTGCGATCGAGTTCGCAGTGGCAAGTATGTCGGGCAAGGACGCCGACAAACCCAGCAGCTGACCGCGAAGTCTCTTCAAACCCGACCGAGCGCTGCCGAGCGAGAACCGCTCGGCGAGAAGCTCCGTGATGATCGGCCGGGTCTCTTCGGCGATGTTGTAGTCCGGTGCCAGCGATCGGACGAAGCCCTCTGCAGTCAACAAGGTACGCAGAAGAATGGCCAGATCAGGTGGCAGAACCAGTCGATAATCCCGCAACAGGTCGAAAGCGCGGGAAAAAATCTGCGAGAACTCGATGCCAGATAGCACGGTCCCCCTGAACTCTCCGATCAACTGATCCAGATCCACCGCGAGCGCATCGCGATCCACCTTCGGCTCCCCCGCCCATGCGAGCAGGACATTCGCGACATCGCTGGTTTCCTCACCAGCGATCGCAAGGACGAGGCGGACGATCTCGTCGCGCCTGGCCTTGGTGAGCGTCCCGACCGATCCAAAGTCGATGAAGCCGACATCCTGCTCGCCGATCATGAAGACGTTACCGGGATGGGGGTCGCCGTGAAATTCGCCGTTCAGGATGATCATCCGCAGGACAGCGTTGGCATAGCTTTTAGCGAAAGCCGCCACCCGCGGGTCGCCCGATGGGCTGCCCAGCGAAGACGCGGGCCTGCCGTACAGGCGTTCCTGAACGTTCACCCGCAGCCCGGTCAGTTCCCAATGGATGGCCGGGGACCTGACGCCGATGGTATCGAGATATGCGCCGATCCGCTCGCAGGCTCGGGATTCCGCAGCGAGGTCCATCTCCCAGGCAAGATTGCGGCCGAAGGTCCGCAGAAACTCGACTGGCCGGTAACGCGCGATGTCCGGCGACCGTGCTTCCACGATCCCGGCAAGGCGTATAAGGAGGCGCACATCAGCCTCCATCCGAGCGGCAGTGCCTGGCCGCCGAACCTTCACGATGACCTCGCTTCCGTCCCGCAGTCTGGCGGAATAGGTTTGCGCTATGGAGGCAGAGGCCAAAGGCTTTTCGTCGAACTGCGCAAAGTCGCTCCGCCAGTCCTCACCCCAGCTTGAAGCAAGTACGGGCTCGATATCTGCGAAGGGCACTGACGACACCTGATCGTGCAGGGTTGAGAATGCCGTGATCCAGTGTTCGGTAAACAGATCGCTTCGGGTGGCGAGGAGTTGCCCCAGCTTTATGCCGACTGGCCCGATGTCACGGAGGAACGCCACAACTGCAGCCGGATGAAATTCGCGAGGATCGATGACATTGCTCGAAGAGGGAATAAATCCGAGGGCTCCGGCGAGATTCTTCGCGCCGTGCCTCATTAGGATTTGGCCGATCTCCGCGGCGCGAGCGATGCTGCTGATAGGCTTTTCCGGGGGCGATGCCATGATTTTACTCAGCCTCGGCCCGGAGTTGGTCCAGATTTTCCGATACCCTTTCAAGAGTCTGCTGCAACGTTTGCTTCTCGTCGGCGGCAATGTCGCGCCAAAGCAGACCATGAAGCCTATCCGCGGAGCCTCTCAGTTCGGGCAGCAGATCGTCAAGCTGCTCCGTGAGGATGAGCTGCCACGCTCGCCGATCCGTCTCAGCTCGAAGCCTTTTCATCAGCCCGCGTGCGCAAAGACCTGCAACCGCCTGGCCGATGGTCGCCGATTCCAGTTCCAGTTTCTTGGCGATTTCAGCCTGCGTAAGGGCAGGATCGCGAAGAAGTTGTCCGATGATCCTCCACTGTGTCTGATTGAGACCGATCCTGGCGACCCTCGCATCGTACACTCTGCGCGCGCCGCGACTGATCTCGTCCATAAGATAGAGAATGCGGTCATCATCGGTGATGAACTTCTGCCGACGCTGAGACCGTGACATGGTATCTGGTTTTTCATCCATAGCGCTGTGTAGTCGGATAGCCTCGGATGCCCAAATGCAAACTGCTAAATGCCTTTACTATCTGACTCACGGCTCATAGGGCGCGAGACGCGTTCACCTTTTACTGAGGCTGCCGAAAGAGTCAGATGACCGATAACTCCAACCAACCGGAGCAGGAGGGCACAACCCCAACGAAACCGCAATCGCGGCGTGGCTTGCGCATCGTGCTAATCATCGTTGGTCTTGCCGTGCTGCTTGGCGGGATCTGGTGGTACTACCGGCACGTAACCTACGGACAGTACATGCAGACGACCGATAACGCCTATGTCGCTGCCGACAGCGTCGTTATCTCTTCCAAGGTAGCGGGATACGTCGAAGAGGTCTTCGTGGGGGAGAACGAGCAGGTTGCTCGCGGCGGAGCCCTCGTACAACTGGATCTGCGGGATTATCAGGCGCAAGCGCAACAGGCGCGCGCACAGATCGCTGCGACCCTGGCCGGTGCCGACACAATCCGTTCTCAGGTAGCCGAACAGGATGCAGCCATTCGCCAGGCGCGGGGCCAACTCGCCGCCGCGCGCGCAGCACTGGACCTCGCGAACGACCAGGTGGCGCGATATCGGCCCCTTGCCGCGACAGGAGCCGAACCGCGGGAAAAGCTAGACCAGTATGAGGCGCAGGCGCGGCAAGCGCGGGCCGAACTCGTCGCCGCGCAGGCAGCGGTGGCTGCCGCGACCGCGCGCCGAGGGACCCTGTTCGAGCAGATCAACCAGACCCAGGCGCAGGCGGACGCTGCTCGCGCTCAGCTGGAAACAGCCGACCTTACGGTTGAATCGACCTTGCTGCGCGCCAGCAAGGCCGGCCGCGTCGGCGATCTCTCGGTGAGGGTGGGCCAGTTCGTGCAACCGGGTCAACGTTTGATGACGGTGGTTCCGGTGAGGGCGATCTACGTGACGGCAAACTTCAAGGAAACGCAGGTCGGCCTGATCCGGGCCGGCCAAAGCGTCAGGCTCGAAGTTGACGCCCTACCCGACCTTGAGATCGCGGGGCGAGTGGTCAGCATATCGCCGGGAACGGGCGCGGAATTTTCCATCCTCCCCCCCGAAAATGCCACCGGCAACTTTACCAAGATCGTTCAACGGATACCCGTCCGCATCGGTATCGATGCTCCCCCTGAAGTGCGGCGTCTGCTCGTTCCCGGCATGTCGGTAGTGGCTACGGTCGACACCCGGAATGCTGCCGGCGAATTGGAAGAGATCTCGAGTCGGACTCAATGACCGAGATACTGGCAGCGCAGGACACTTCGATCGGGCCGGCCGGGGGCCGAAAGAACGCAGACGTGACTGCCTGGGTCGCTGTGGCCGCGGGCGCGCTTGGCGCCATGCTCGCGACGCTGGACATATCAATCGTCAATTCCGCACTCCCCGTCATTCAGGGCGAGATCGGTGCCACAGGCGCCGAAGGCACCTGGATTGCTACGTCATTTCTCGTTGCTGAAATCGTCGTCATTCCGCTGAGCGCTTGGCTCGAACGGCTGTTCGGTCTGCGAACCCTCCTCATCATCGCGGTTAGCGCGTTCACCGCATTTTCGGTGCTATGCGGGATTGCAACCGACCTTACGACCATGATCATCGGCCGAACGGGTCAGGGATTCACGGGCGGAGTCCTCATTCCGACCGCAATGACTATTGTGGCTAAACGATTACCGCCGCACCAACAGCCAATCGGAATGGCCCTGTTCGGCATGACTGTGGTTCTTGGCCCCGTGATGGGGCCATTGATCGGCGGCTGGCTGACCGAGAACCTGAGCTGGCACTATGCCTTTTTCGTCAATGTGCCAGTCTGCGCAATCCTGCTGCTCTTGCTGTTTATCGGGCTGCCTCACGAGAAGCCCAAGTGGGAATATCTCACGGACGCCGATTGGGCTGGCATTCTCGGGCTGATCCTCGGACTGGGCGGTCTGACTGTTGTACTCGAGGAAGGGCACCGTGAGGAATGGTTCGAGTCCTCACTCATTCGCTGGCTAACGGTGGTGACCATTATCGGCTTTGCCTGTTTGATTTACGGACAGGTGAAGGCACGCAAGCCAGTCTTGAAGTTGCAGCTCCTGTTCAATCGACAGTTCGCCAGCGTCGCGATCATGGCGCTCGCCCTGGGCATGGTGATGTATGGTTCGACCTATGTCATTCCGCAGTTTCTGGCGATCATCTCTGACTATAATGCTTTTCAGACGGGACTGGTCATCTTCTGGATGGGTGTCCCGGCCTTTCTCCTGATGCCGGTTCTGCCCCTGATGATCCGCAAGGTGGACATCCGCATTGCCGTCGGCACCGGAATGCTGCTGATGGCGATCAGCTGCTTTGTCAGCACGAGTCTGACCGCCGAATCCGGCGGCGCTGTCTTCACTGAAAGTCAGCTTATCCGCGGGGCCGGAATGATACTTGCGATGATGTTCCTGAATCAGGCAACGGTTGCGTCGGTGGCCAAGGAAGACGCGGGCGATGCCTCGGGCATTTTCAACGCGGCCCGCAATCTTGGCGGATCATTCGCCCTCTCGGCCCTCGCTTCGTTCCAGGACCAGCGAATTTGGCACCATACGAGGCGCATGGAAGAAACGCTGAATGCGAACAGCGTTTCGCTGCAGACCTATCTCGACGGACTGGCGCGAAGCTTGGGCGATATGGAACGAGCGATGGCGGCACTCGGCGGCACTCTCCAGCGCGAAGCGTTCATCATGACCTACAATGATGTCTTTCTGGTGATGGGACTTCTCACACTCGCGACAGTCCCGCTTGTTCTGTTCCTCAAGCCGCTTCCGGAAAATGTCTCCCTTTCGATGCACTGAGCCCGAGATTATGCGCCACTTGCTACCTCCGATTATCACTATCGCCTTGCTAGCTGGATGCACGGCTGGGCCCGATTATGCAGGCCCCCCGGAAGTTGTGTCAGCAGACACGGGCACTCGCTTTGTGCGCGCTGGCAGTGATGTGAGCGCATCTGATCCGGTTGTCGCTCAATGGTGGCTGCTGCTCGGCGATCCCGAGTTGACGCGGCTGGTGGAGGCTGCGCTGTCCGGCAACCCTTCGCTCGCCGCAGCGCAGGCGCGCATTGCCCAGGCACGGGCATCCATCAGGCAAGACCGTGCGGGTCGAATGCCATCGCTTGGGGCACAGGCCACCACCGTGCAGGGCCGGCTTCGTGGTCTCGACATTCAAGGCGGGGCGCCCCCCCCGTCAGAGCAAACCAATTCCGACGCAGAAACCGATGACTCGCTCAGCTTTTTCAATGTGGGCCTTAACGCCAACTGGGAGCTGGAGTTCGCCGGTGGCTCGCGCAGGCGCATTGAAGCCAGCAATGCCCAAGCTGCTGCAACCGTGGCCAATGCAGAGGACGCAAAGGTCCAGTTGACTGCCCAAGTGGCCAGCACCTACGTCAATTTGCGGGAGGCCCAATTCCGCGCAGAGCAATTTGAGGCGCAGATTTCGTTGCAGGAAGAGATCCTGGCGCTGACATACCAACGCTATCAGCACGGTGCATTGCCGCTTTTCCCGGTAGGCACCGCGAATGCCGAACTGGAGATGCTCAAGTCACAACTTGCCGAAGCTGAAGCGGATATCGCAGTCCTGTCTGATGCACTCGCTATACTGACCGGACAGGTGCCGGGATCAGTTGATGCAGCGCTCACGACTGCGCATTCCATTCCCATGCCGCCAGAGCAGGTCGCGATCGGCGATCCGGCAAGCCTGGTGGCGCGTCGGCCTGACATAAGGGCGGCCGAACGGTCTCTTGCCGCGTCGACGGCGCGGATCGGGGTGGCCGAGGCGGCGCGGTTCCCGAAATTGTCCTTCACGGGGATCCTGGGCCTCGGCGGATCCTCGTTGGACGACGTTGTCGATGTCGGCGATTTCTCCGCACTCGCGATCCCACGCCTCCAGTGGAATTTTCTGGATTTCGGCAGGGTAGACGCTGCGATCGACCAAGCCGGGGCGGCGCGCAACGAAGCAGTCGCCAATTACCAGCAGACGGTGCTTCTGGCACTGCAAGACGCCGAACGTGCCTTGGCTCGCTTCGGCCAGCAGCGTGTGGCGCTCGCTGCCAGTATGCAAATCAAGAAGCAGGCTGACGGCGCGGCGGACCTGAACCGCCAACGTTTTGCCGCAGGAGCGATCTCGAAGGCTGACCTCAACCGGGCCCTGCGAGAACAGCAGCAGGCCTCAGCAGACCTCGTCCGGGCAAAAGGTGCCCTTACGCTGGCGTGGATCGCGCTGCAGAAGTCGCTGGGCCTTGGGTGGCAAGAGCCTGTTCGAGATCAATAGTCCCGCCGCGCTGATCAAGTGATCCGGTTGACGAGAAGTAGGCGCCCCTGCCGCTGGCGACCAACTTGTCGTCGGGCTCGAGAACCCGGGTTTCCGCCACCGAAATCTGTCGCCCGATCTTCACGATCTGTCCGTGAGCAGTGAGAGGTCCTGAGGTTGCAGGACGGTGGTAATCGACATGCAGATCGGCCGTCGCTCTCGCCGCGACGCCCCCGGCAAGCAGAGTATAAAGCCCGGTGAGGTCGACCAGTGAAGCCAGGATCCCTCCATGCGCCGACCCAATCATAGGGTTCGACACGATCTCTTCGCGCCATGGCATGGTGATCGCGATTCCCTGGTCGGAGCATGTTGCAATCTCCAGCCCAAGCCATCGATGAAACGGCGCGATATTCAGCATTTCCTGCAAGCGCTCTCGATCGATCATAGCTCCCTCGTCCCCTGTGGTTGAGCCGTATCGCAAGAGTGATGGGTTCGTAGGAAATCGACGATAGCGGCGGAGAAGGCATCGTTCGCATCGCCCACGACCATGTGCGTGGCATCGGCAATATCGGTGTATTCTGCATGGGGGGCGAGTTGTCGCAGATGCAAAACGGCCTCTTCGGAAACAAGATCGCTAGAGCCGCCTCGGATGAGGTGAAGCGGAAGCGTGAGATTCGCCGCAGCTTGGCTCAGCATTGCCGATTGACGTTCTTGGCTGTCTGGGTCGCCTTGTCTGGCTGACATTATATTACGGATAAACACCGGGTCCCAGTGCCAATAGAAGCGCCCATCCGACTTCTGCCGCAGATAGTTTTTCAGACCATCGCTCGCGCCCCGCTTGGGACGATGCGGTATGTAGCGAGCGATCACGTCGGCCGCCTCCTCTGGTGAGGCGAAGCCGCTATCGACATGCTCTTCCATGAAACCAACCACGCGCATCACACCGCTGGGCTCCATGCGCGGGGCAATGTCGACCAATGTGAGTGAAGCAAAGCTACCTGGAGCAAGCTCCCCTGCGGCAATCAGTCCAGCGAGCCCGCCCAGTGAAGCGCCAACCAGCGCTGGCTTCTGGTCCAGGCGCGACGCTGCAGCGACCAGATCCGCCGCGAAGTCGCGCATTTCATAAGCTCCGCATAGCGACCAATCGCTGTCTCCGTGACCGCGCATGTCGAAGGCGATTGCGCGAAAGCCGGCTTGAGCCAGCTCGCTGACCACCCTTCTCCACGCGCGCCGTGTCTGCCCGCCGCCGTGCGCAAGAAGGACGGGTTTAGCGTAGGCATCCCCCTCAGCCTCGGCTGTAAGAGAAATCGCGCCTGCGCCCTCAATCGTAAAGGTTTCTCTCGCCATCTCCGGATGGTAGGAAAGGCGCGCTAAATAGTAAACCAATTTAGTTTGTGGCTCTCGGCTCCGTGTTGGCTGTCCTGCAGGGGCGTTTCAACGACGGCAAAAGTCTATGCCAAGAGGGGTTTCTCCAGACCATTCTCTAATGCACCGGCTTGCGATTCGGTCAGTAGTCGCTGTCCGCTTAATCCGCTCAAAGATATAAAAGCTGCCTTTCCGCTTCCGGCCCAAGTCCTGCCGTTACAAGGCTCGGCCAAACCAGATGACCCGACCGACGACGTGCACCTCAGATCGGTCCATGTCGTGCCAAGTTGGATAAGCTGGGTTGTCGCTGGCGATTGTGATTTGTCGGCCACCAGGCTTGATAGCAATACGCTTAACGACCAGAGCATCATCAGCGCGCAAAACGTAGATTCCATCGCGCAATCGTGAGCCATGGTCTGACGCGTCGACCAGGACCTCGTCACCATCGCTGAGCGTGGGCTCCATCGAGTCACCCTTTACGCCGACGATCGACAGGCTGGCGCTCTTGGCCGACGTCAGGTGCCGCAGCCACCGCTCATCGAACCCGAACCGGGTGTGTGCAGTCTCACTGGCAGCTACCGCGCCGAATCCAGCAGATGCTTCCACATCGAGAACGGGGATCTCGACCATACCATCATTGACTGGATTGGCGGGACCGCCGAGCACTTGCTCATCGACGCCGAAGAAGCAGGCAAGTGTCTTTCGGTCTTCGTCATCGAGCTTTCGCGGTGAACCGCGCTTGATGAATTGCTGCACATAGGCAGGGTTGCGGCCAAGCAGCCGCGATATCGAGGCGTAGCCATATCCGCCCTTGAGGATCAGCCGGTCGAGCTCTTCCCTGACATGTTCCATCTGTCTGTCCTTCGAATCTCAATTGTAGGAATTTTCCTAGACTCGCGGATGTGATCCTACTAAGAACATAACAAGAACACAAGGGATTTGCGAGTCGGAGCGAAAGGGTTATGACCTTGCTGGAACGGATCGAAAAGCATCTGAAAGATCACCATATTTCGGCAACGCGCTTCGGCCGGCGCGCAGTTGGCGATCCTCGATTCGTACTCGATCTCAGGCAAGGGCGAAGGCCGCGTCGACGAACGCTTGAACGGCTGGAAGCCTATCTGCAGTCAGTCGACGCTAGAGATCCTCAAGGTTCTATCAGGAATAGGTCCTGCGCTCGACAAGTTGCTCATAGCGACGGGCAACATTCTGCCAAAGTCTTGCCCCGTCCTGCTCGCCGGCCTGGTATAGCTGATCGATCTTCGACGCAATGAATTCACCTCCGGCGTCGCCATGGTGCTTATCCACCCACAGCGCCATGCCCCAAAGCTCCTGATCACGGGTGAGCATCAGAAGAGTGACCCGATGCCTGCGATGAGCATAAGGACAATCGGAATACCCAGCAGCCATGCTTCGAGCTTCAATTTCCATTCCCGCTCGTTGCCCGGCAAGGGATCGTCACTGTCCGGCCAGATGCGCATCAGCACCATGGCTCCCTGCGTCCGGACCAGGTTCGTGCTAGTCCTTCCGCGACCAATTGGTCGCCGATCGAGCGGCCATCGCGCATCAGGACACGGAGCTTACGACCGTACTGGTCTTCGTCTCGATTACCGATTGGAACGGCGGAGAACTCTCCCTGATTGAGCAGAACCACCAACCTGTCGCGTGCCCTTATGCCGAGATCGTATTCGATATCGCATCTTGGCTGCGAGATTTCCGGTGTGTCGATATCGGCAATCCTGATTTTCACGCCTTCAAGCCAGATAGTGTCGCCATCGACGACGCAGGTGCGTCTGACCATGCCGCAAACGGCAAAGCTGTGCGTGGTTCGTGCCTCAGCGATCGCCGAACCAAACGGCCAGTAGATGCCGAGAAGGCCGCCCAGAATGCCAACGAGTAAGCCTCCGGCAACAAGCAGCGCAAGGCCGCGCCGTTTGCCTTGCTTCTGCCGGAGAACTCCTGCGCGAAAATCGAAGACATTATTCTGAGGTGATCTTCCTACCATGCCACCTTCTTTCATTTTCGGGCCTGCAGGCCAAGATACCGTGCTCGCTTTCCCGATGATTTTCAGCTATTTTCGCGGCAACGCGAAGGGGCTGTCTAGAGGGGAGGGTGCAGACTGGCTCCCGAAGGAGAATGAGCGATGAGCGATCCAGACAACACTCCCACCGGCGGCAAGCAGGACTGGGAAGGCTTTCGTGAAGTCGACCGGGCCATCGCTGAGAACCGACTTACTGCCTACACTTGGAAGAAGACTTGGGCAGACCCGTGGGGACGGCTAAAGTTGATTGCGATTTCTGCTGCATTGGCGGCTTTTGTCGTGTTTGTGATTGTGTACGACGTCATTCTCTGAGGTCCTACCATTCCTTCACGTCGTCGGCCGCTTCGGCCGAGGCTCCCTTGGCATCGCGGGTCTTGCCGTCGAGGTATCCTTTTACGGTCCCGACCCGCCGTTCGCCTTGCTGCTGGACTCGATCGACATCGCGGGCGATGTCCTCGCGCTCGCTTGAGGCGGCACCGAGACTCCCTGGTACCCCGCCGAGCCGTACCGATCCACGCACGCCATCTGCGTTGCTCACGGGAGGTCGAGCAACAGGCGCAAAGGGCGGCAGAACGAGGTCGTCCGCGATCTCGGCATTTAGCCGGTCCGCATAGCTTTCGACGAACCGCGTCTGGAGTTGCTGGCCCCTCGCACTCATCTGGAAGTCGATATCGTCGAAGCGCACCGGCCCATAATAGTCCCGATTGGCATCGATCTCCGCCATGCCCCATTCGCGATAGACCTGGCTGAGGTTGAGAGTGCCTGCGGCATTGGCGCTTTCGTACCAGCTTGCCTGGTTCTCGAGCCGGCTGGCGATCTCTTCGGCGCGGCGTGCTTCACGGGTATAGCTCTGCGCTTCGGTGATCGACGTGGTGATGCCGGCCGAGCTGCTTGACACCAGCGCTTCAGAACTTGAGCTTGTCTCGCGCAGGAAACCCTCACGGGTGCTCGACCAACTGCGACTATCCGAGATCTGGCGCAGCGCGCCCATGATGCGCGAGCGGTCCTCGGAGGCGATCCCGATATCGCTATCGGTCCAGCTCTGATTGCGTCCGCCCTTTACGCCGATGCTCGCCGATCCAGCGCCCTTTTCCCCCTTGAGTCCTAGCGCGCCATCCCCGTTCAAGAACCAGGACACAGTAATGTCGTCGGCGGCACGGCGCGACAGCCCGAATTGCTGCTGGAGTGTCTTCGAGGCGTTGTCGACCTCGCTGAAGGCGCTGCCGATGCTGTCGCTCGTTGACGTGCCACTGACGCTCTCGTTCGAGCGCGAGCGGGTGTAGGCATCGCGTAGCTCGCTGAACCGGGTGACCGCCGAGCTCGTCGATTGCTGGGCAAGGTTCGAGAATGTCTCGCTCTGGCCGCGGCTCTGGCTCGCCATGGTCGCAAGCCGGCTCGAGAAGTCCTGCCCGAGTGTCGGGGTGAACGGATAGCTCGAGGTTGGCACAGTCGCGAACTCGGCCTGTGGGAAACGGGTGGTCTGGGTGCCGTTTTCGCCCGTGGCTCGCGTCTGCGCGGCGCCGTAGCTAATGTTGGGAGCAAGACTGGCTTGCGCAAACTGGCGCGAAAACACGTTCGAGTTCTCAAGGCTGGTATTGCCGAGCGAAACATTGCCGGTGCTCGCTTCGCGCGCCGCCTCTTCTGCCGCGTTCTGGCTCGGATTGAGGTAGCTCGTGGCCTGGCCCGATATTGCGAGCGCGCCTCTGGCGACGCCGCCGGCAAGGAACGGAATCGATGCGACGAGGTAGCCGGCCAGTATCCCGATGTCGTTGTTGACGTCGGTCATGCCGGAGAAGGTTGCGAGGCTGAGACCACTTGCGCCGCCCGCGGCCGCCACATCGCTCGCGCCCTTGAGCATCAGGATCATGTGCAGGATGACGAACAGCGGCCCCCAGGCTGCCAGATAGAAGAAGCCCGTGACGTATCCTCTGAGCGCGATCGGTCCGGTCTTGGGCATCAGGAACAGCGGAAAGAGCACCGGAAAGAGCGCGTAGAATACGACCGTCAGGACGACATTGAGGATCGGGACCCACTTCATCGCGTTGTGCGCGATCGAGGAATAGGTCCGTTCGGTTTGGATGTCGGCGCGGGTCTGCGCGAACACATCGACGCTCGATGCACCGCTAGCTCCGGCAAATCCATGCATCGCCTGGTTCATGGCGTTGATGGTCAGAACCTGGCGGAAGATGCTGCTTGCATCCTTCGAGACGCCGGTGAGGTATTGATAGGCAATCGGCAGGTCGGCGATGAGCTTGGCCTTCGCGAGCGCTTCGGTCTGCCGGGGGTAGAGCTGGCGCCCGGCGACCTGTGTCATCTCATCGATAAGCCCGGCCCACTGGTTGGAGAGCGCAGTGTATGCTTCGCGGCAGGTGATGATCGTGGCCGTGACGCTATCGTCCGCCTGCCGGGTGAGGAAGCGCTGCGCACGCGCGGCACTGCCGGGCGCAATGGTCGCCCAGATATCGTTGCTCTCCGACAATTCCTTCATCGAATAGCGGCCGAGGAGCAGGTCGTAGAAAACGCATTGGCGGATATGCTCATCGAAATTGGCGGCAAACTCGGGATCGGCAATGCGCAGCGAGCGTGTCGCTTCGAGCAGGCGCGCGCCGTAAATCATGCCGTTCTTCGAATAGTTGAGATCGTCGGGAAGGCCAAAGACGAGCTCTGCGGAACGGGTAAGGTAGTCGCCCGCCTGGCTGGTAAAGCTTGCCATGAGCGCTAGGCCCAGCGGGACATTGGCCACTGCTGCCGGTGCAAGGCTCGGATTGACGCGGTCGGTGACCTGCACATCCATGCGCGGCACCATCAGGCACATGTAGATGAGCGTCGCGCCAAGGAACCAGTTGAGCCAGGCGCGCCAGTCCTGATTGAACGCGACGACAATGACCGCAAGCGCCATGCCCATGACCAGCGCCACCTGGATCAGGCTCTTGTAGCCACCGGCCCCGGTCCACGCGGCGACGGCGTTCAAGACATTGACGATGTACTCGCCGCCGCCGGTAGTGAAGATCTCGACCATGGTATTCGCCTCAGGGGATGATCGAGCGCGACTGGAGGCCGCGTGACCAGTCGAGCGCTGCGGACATCGAGGGCGACATCGAAGCGGCGAGAGCGTTTTCGATCATCGCCGTTTTCTCGATGATCTGCATTAACGCCGAGACCTTGGCCTGACCCGTTGCTTGCCGCTGCACAATGCCCGAGCGAACTTCGGCGACCTGGCCGCGCCAGATCGCAAGCTTGGCTTCATCGGCGGCGATGAAGCTTGCCATCGAACGCCCGGCTTCGGACACGATCCGGTCGAGGATGGCATAGAGCAGGTCGATGCTGGCGATCTCGGCGAGCGTTTCGCGATCGTCGGTCGGCATGCCGCGTCCATAGGCGGCCTGGACGGTAAGGATCTTGTATAAGGGGACAGAGGCGACCTGCAGCAGTTCCTTCTCGGCATTGCCGATTGCGGTATCGGCGCGGATCGCATCGACCATATTGCCGATGAGGAGCGCGACGCGCGGGCGGATGGCCTTCGCATTCGAAAGGCTCATCTGCTCGAAGGTGGGATTGAGGCAAAGATCGGTCTCGTCGCAGCGAAACACGCGCACGGTCTGGCCCTGCGTCCCGTCTAGGAGCGCGCTTACGAGCGTCGAGGACGCGTCGCCCGCGAAGGGCACGAACTTGCCGGGTTCATCATCCTTGGGCGGCACGTAGATGACCGTGCCAATCAGCGTCATCGCGTATTCGGCGAGTTCGCGGTCGAAAGTACCGCCGGGGTTGAAGAAGGCGCTCTTCTTGAGGACGTGCCAGGTGTAGTTGCGCGGCACGCCGGGATTGACGTCGGCGTAGTCGGTGCCGCCGCCTTCGTTGGTTGACGCGCGCTGGCCGCGCGTGCCGCAGCCGTGCTTGGCGGCCGCATAGTCGGTGAAGATACCTTCGGAATTCCCGATGGCTTCGCAGATCGCCTTGTCGGCGAGATCGCCCTTGGGCCACAGGCCGCCGACCAGCCCCTGCGCCATTTCGCAGGAGTTGATCGAGAGATTGTTCATGAGCTGAGCCTTCTGGCTAAATTCCTGCATGATCTTGTTGCACTCGGGACAGACGGTGTCGATCGCGAGGCTGAAAGCAAAGCCGACCGCGTTGTTGGCGACGGCTTTCAGGAGCGCGACCATCTCGCTCGCATTGATGAAGGAAAAAGACCCGGCAAAGATATCGATGCCCCCGCAGCCCGCCCTTGCGCGCGGCAGCTGGAGATTGGCGATGTTGGTCGTCTTCTGAGGGAAGCGCGTCCAGACATTGCCGAGGCTGTAATAGCCTGCCGACTGGCCTTCGAAGGCGGTCGGGCCGGTGACATTCGCCGCCGCGCCCATGTCATCCATGAAGCGGTCCATGCTGTCGCCAACATTCGCGGCGACCGGTGAGGCAACCATGCTGGCGGCGGCGAGGGTCAATGCCGCATTGCGGATGCTAGTAATCATGTCCGGCTTCCTTGGAGGTGAGAAGGTAGATGCGGTCCTGCAGCTCGTCGGCCGAGAGCACGCCGTAGCCGATCGGAATCGGGCGTTTGGTCACGCTGTCCCACAGCACCAGAGCGGGGGTGGCTTTGCCTTCGAGACCAAGCTTGCCGCGCTGGTTCGTCTCGACCCGATAGTCGGGAAAATGCCGGGATGAACCGCCATCGGTGGAGATCGCGCGCACGGTGATCCGCCAGCGGTCGGCGACGCCTTTGACGATCGGGCCCATCACTTCGCACGGGCCGCAGGTCGAACTGAAGAAATAGAAAAGGCCGTAGCGCTGGGAGAGCGTTGCCATGACGTAATCGCGCTCCGCGCTGCGGGCATCCTGCCACTGCTTCTTGGCGACCGCTCCGACGGGGCGTTCAAGCGTGTAGTCGAGGTCCGGGTCCTGCCAGATCGCCCGCTGCCAGACATCGGAGAACAGCGAGGCGCGGTCGAGCTGCGCGCGCTGGAAGCGGATATAGGCCGCTACATTGGCCTCGGTCGGATAGAGGATCGCGCGCGCCTTGAGTTCGCGAAGCTCGGAGGTGATCGCGTCGAGTTCTTGGCTGGCCGCGACCTGCTCGGCTTCAGGCTGTTGTGGCTCTTCAATGGGAGCGGGCTTCACGCAGTAGAACCAGTAGCCGAGCCTGCGCTCTTCGCAGTAGAGCGCGTCTGCCGAGGTGGTCGATCTTGTGTCCCGCCGCTCCTGCGCCTGGGCCAGAGTGGCGGGCAGGGCAGCTATGCCGAGCGCGAGCGCCGTGAGGTGATGCAGATGGGTCATTGGCCGCCCCTTGCGTAATAATCTTCGATCCTCTGCTGGATGAGGATGCTGGTCTCGAGTTCGTCGGGAAGTCGGGCCGCGTCGGTGAACTCGGCATAGACTTCGCTGAAATCCATCCGGCTGAGGTCGAGCCGGGCAAACTCGTCGAGAGTGAACCCCTCACATTGTTCTTCTTTGGGCTTGTCCCATGGCTTGGGGAGTTGCTTGCGGCCCTGTTCCTGCAGGATCCGCGAGAGCTTGCTCTCGAAACAGCAATAGACCTTCTTCTTCGTCAGGCAGACGCCAAGGAACTTGTCCGAACAATAAGTTCCGACATAAGCGCACAGCCCCTGCGCGTCGCGTTCGTGGAGCAGCACTTCCTCGCGGTTGCAGCCGAGCGCGACCAGCAGGCTGATTCCGGGGATGAGCGGGAAGCCCTTGCCCTTGCAGCAGTTGAGGACGCCGAAGACCTTGGACGAGCAGGTGTTGCGCGTGCCGCGGAACAGCGTCAGCGTGTTCGGATCGAACTGGCCGCGCGCCTCGTCCATGGCGTGCAATGCGACCGCCGCATCCTTGAACTCGTCATTGGCGGTGCGCTCGATCGTCTCGCAGCTGCCATCAATGCAATAGACATCGCCGTCGCAGACATACTGGGTGGAGATGTCCGTACCGGGCAGGGGACATTCGTAGATGCGCTCCCAGGTCTCGCAGGGCATCTCGTCGGTGAGGCATTCCTCGCCGATGAACCGGCAGGTGCCCTGGCTTTCGATGTCGGAACAGTCGGTCGCCGCTTCGCGCGAAGTGCAGGTGTAGCTGCGCTGCCATTCCCAGCACGGCCGTGTCACCGAGACGCCGTCGATCACGCGGGTCTGCGGATCGGCATCGGTGCAGATCTCATTGTCGAGTGTGCAATCGCCATTATCGGCAAATCCGATGCACTGGCTCTCGTCGGAAAAGGTATCGATCGTGCTGTCCGTGGTCACCGCATAGGGCGTGTAGCGCGCATCTGGATTGTCGCATGTGATTTCAGCGATGGGATCGCCAGGTTCGGTGCAGTATCTATAGAACTGGTCCTCCCGCCACTGGAGGCAGGGTCCGGGCTGATACCCGGTGATCCGGCACGACCCCCCATCGAATGCCGAGCACCAGGGATATCCATAGACTGTGCTCGTCTCATTGCAGAGATAGTGCCATTGCTGGCGCCGGGTCACGCTGGCAACGAGCGGCACCGCGCACTGACCCACCGACTGGTCGATCCGCGTGCCAGTGTTGCAGGTAGCGGTGTAGGTCCCTGCCGATCCGGACCCGGTCGGCAGCGGCACGCAATTACCCTGGCCACCCGAGATTGCCATGCCGCTGGTGTAGTCGAGCGGGGTCTCGTTGATGGCGAGGCTGCGCGCAATGACGTCCTCGATCTCACTTGGATCGAAGCGCGCGCGATTGGCCACGCTGTCGCGCATAGCCCGATAGCCCTGGTGTCCGGTAGCAGCGGCGGCCGCATTGCTCTCGATCCGCTCGGGAGCGTCGGCGAGCGTTTCCAGGTTTCGCACGGCGTTGCGGTCGTAGTTGGGCAGGTTTGCTGCATTGGGCTGCGATCTGGCAGCTTCTTGCGCTTCGCCGCGCAGGCTTTCGCCAAAGGCCTTGCCATCGGCCCGCGCGTCCTGCTGCTGCGCGGAAAGGGGCGCGGCGACGGCGAGAAGACCGAGCAGTCCTATGCGAAGCGATTGTATGAGCCTCATGGCCGTTCTCCTTCGAGCCTGCGGGAATGGAGGCGCGCGAGCTGCGCTCCCGGACCGCCTCCCGAAGCGAAGGTGTCGAGCACTTCGGCCACGCTGATATTGCCGGCAATGCGGTCGTGCGGCGGCAAGACGTCTTTGCAGTCGAACCCGTCGCAGGGGCTGAAATCGCTCGCGATCATCACGAAGCTCGGGGCAACCTTGATATCGAAGGCGCGGAACAGGCGCGGGTCGATCCCGAGCGCGCCGGCCTCATCGCCATCGCTCCAGATTGCGGCGATGCGCTTCTTGAAGCGCGCGCTGTCGCCTTGCGGGAAACCGCGCAGCACGGTGACGCCGCCGGCCCTCGAGACATCGCGAACCAGCGCCTTCAATGAGGGCTCGGGCATTGCCAATGAGGCAAAAGCGATGAACCGGGGCGTGTCGCCCATCGCTGCCACTTCCGCGTCGGCCTGGGCGCGGATCATGCCATCGAGATCGAGCGGCCCGGCATTCGCGGTCGCCTGCGCAGTCTCGGCATAGCCTGCGCGATTGTCGAAAGCCGTCTGCTGCGCGGCGCGCGTGTCTTCTGCGAGGGTATCCGCTTTTGTCCTGACCGACGTGGCGAGCGCCTCGGCGTCGACGGCATGTTCGGCCGCTCGCGCGCGGATCTCAGCGAGGTCAAGGTCGGGTCCGGCATCCTGCGCAGAAGCGGCGGCAAATCCGGCAGCGATCACGAGGCTCAGGCCAACGAGTATGGGGAAAGCGTTTCTCATAGCGCGCAGCAATTCCTCTTGCGCCAGACGAGGTATCCCATGTCTTCGCCGATCGCGGGGATGACCTGTCCGGGGGACTGGAAGGTGGTGGATGCACCGATGGGCGGGCAGGCGTAGCGGCCCTTGGTCGCCGGGTTGGGGCTGGTGGCCTGGAAGCGGTATTGCTGCTTCCTCATCACCGGCATCAGGTACTTGCCGCACAGGCCCTTCGACCCCATCGTCCCCCATGAGACGAGCTCGCGGTGGAGCTTGTAGGCGAAGCGCGAGAGCACGAGCCGCGAGGCCTGGACGTGTCCGATCGAGGCCGAGACGTTGCCGTTCATCGGGTACATCGACCCTTGGCAGCCCGCGCACCAGAACATCTCGTCGAGCGGCAGGTTCGCGGTCGCTGCAGCACAATCCGCCGCGCACGCGGCAAGCGCCAGCGGGTTGGCAAACAGCACGGCCTCGGGATTGATGATCGCGGTGAGCTCGCTGTCCTGCCACAGCGGATCGATCTCGGAGATGTAGAGGATGTCGATCGAACCCGGCTCGAGGCACAGAAAATCGGCGACGATCTCCATCCAGTAGATCAGCGGATAGGCATACCAGTGGACGTGCCAGCTCGAATAATACTGGCTGGCGCCGCCCACGGCCGAAGGACCCGAGATCGAGCGGAAGCCGATATCAAAGCCGGGATCGAGCTTCATGCCGCCGAGGTTCACGAAGCACCAAGGCTTCATGCTGACATCGGCGAGCCGGACCGGCTCCCAGAACCCCATCGCGATGCCGGGCCGAAGACCGCACAGGCACAGCGGGAAATCGGGGTTGTCCGGATCGGGACGATTGCTCGGCCAGATTTCGAGCCCGCCGATCGAGATCGGGAACAGGCACGACCAGCAGATGTCGGTGATCGGATTGACGAATTGCCCGGTGCACTCGCCCGGACCGGCATCGGCCGAAGCGGGTGATGCGAAGACCAGCGACAGCATCGCCGTGAAAAGCACGAGGAAGGCGCGGATTCCGGTCATGGCTGTGCCTTCCGGCGCGGCAGCGCAATCTCGCTGACTTCGAGGAAGCGCCCGTTCTGGCGCACCCGCGCGGGAACAGCCTTGATACCGAATTTTTGCGTCAGCTTGCCGCCCTGGTCGAAATAGAAGCGGCGTTGACGGGCCTTCATCAGCTCGAGCGGTGCGCCTTTCACGAGGATCAGCTTGGCATTGGCGTCCTGCCTCAGCGCCCAGGCGATCTGCGCAGGGTCGTCGCCGTCGAGAAACAGGAGGTCGGAGCGCAGCTTGACGCTGTCGAGCGGATTGACCCGGGTTCCGGCGGCATGGATCAGCGCGCCTTTTGCGCCCCGGATATCGGCAGCAAGCGCGATTGTCGGATCGAACGCCCAGCTGCGGCTTGCGCTTGCGCGAATGAGGCCGGCAACCGGATCGGGCCGGTTGACGCGTGCGATCGTGCGACGCTTGAGTTCCTCGTTGAGCCGCGCGGTCTCGCCCGACTTTTCCATCTGCGCGAGGCGCGTATGAATCTGTTCGAGCAGGTCGCGCTCGATCACAGGGAAGACCGCGCCGCGCTGGCCGTAGTCTCGTGCCTGCAGGCTGGCAGGGAGCATGGCGAGGAGAAGCGCGCCAATCGGAAGGAAAGAGCGCATCACAGGATTGCCCTCCCGCTGCCGAGGATCTGCCCGCGGCAGACGAAGCCGATTTCCCCGTAGCGGCTGTCTAGCCCGCGTGGATGGTCGGTTCCGGTGTAGTAGCAACCTTCCGGTATTGCGCCTTCGGGACCGCGCGTGAGCGGCACGCCAAGGCGGGTGACCTCGAGCAGGCTCGCGACCTGCTTTCCGTCGATGAAGACCGCATCGCCCTCGTGGCGCACGACATCGCCCGGCATGCCAAGCACGTGCTTGCCAAACATCTGCGGTTCCTTTCCGAAATGCCTTTCGACGAGTTCGCTTTGCGGCGGCTCAAAGAAGATCAGGCTGCCGCGTTCGATCGGCGCGCGCTTGTCGAGCCAGAACGCCCAGTTTGGCAGGCTCGGGCTCGCATTGATGAGGAAAGCGTGGTCCTTGCTGAAGGCATCGAGCGGCGCCCAGGCGAGCGGCAGCAGGACCAGCCCCGAGAGCAGCAGCGAACGGCGGATCGAGCGGGGCAGGCTCATGGCTGGATCTCCCCTGCGAGCTTGTCCGCGATGCGCTGCTCGAGTTCGGAGGTTGCGTCTTCGGCAGCGCCCGCGAGCACGGCCTCGGCAACCAGCACCACGCGGCCGTCATGGCCCATGTCGGCAACGGCGCTTTCGGCGGCCTTGAGGTAGGCAAGGCTAGCCGCTTGGACGACCGCCGGATCGGCATCGGCGCGCGCGGCTTCCTCGACGAATGTCCCGATGGTCTCGGCGAGCCGGACCGTGACGATCCGCTGCTCCGGGGAGCTGGTGACCTGCTGCGTGATCCACGCACCCCACAGGAGCGCGGCAACGAGCACCGCTACGGCGAGGAGTTTCGGGCCCAGCTGGCTAAGCGGGAGGTGCAGTCTATCCATGGCGGGGAGATCCTTCGGCGAGGCGGCGATCGAGGCGGCGCAGGAAAGCCGGCAGCCGCAGCAGGGTGAGGCCGCCAGCTGCGATGAGGAATGCGATCTGGAGGTCCTGCGCAAAGAAGCGGCGCGCGACCGGTTCAGCGGTGCGGTAATGGTCGGCAAGATTGCCGAGCTGCGCGAACAGCGCCGTGAGATCCCAGCCTGCTACAGCCAGGAACACGAACAGCGGCAGGCCGAGGACCAGCAGCAGCGTGCTCGCCGCGAAGCTTGCCGTTTCGATCAGCACCAGGCAGGTGCCCTGGAACAGCGCCAGCCAGTCGATCACACGGTGCTTGTCGCGGGCTTGTCTGACTGACGGAAGCGGCACGCGATTTACGAGCGTGGTGGTCTCGAGCACCATCACATGCCTCCTTCTACGCCTGCGACCAGCGCGACTGCGCGCTCCAGCGGCATGCCGTTTTCGACATGGCGGTGGATCGCGGCATAGGTGTCGGGATCGGAGGAGAAGATGGTTGCCGAGAGTGTGTCGAGCACCAGGCGTCCAACGGCTTCCATCTCGGGACCTTTGAGGTAGATCTCGCTGTACTCGGTGCCCGAGCGCTTGAGGCTGCGGATCAGCGTCTCGGTCCGGTCGTCCATGTCGAGCCGGGCCTCCTTGCGGAAATCGGCGATGGTCTCGGGCTTCTGTTGGAGCACCAGCATCCAGTCGCTGTTTTCGAGCGCGGCGCGCGCACCATCGGACTTGTAGTAGTCGTTCAAGGACTGGGTCGCGGTCGCAAGCGCGCCGCCATATTTGCGCGCGGTGCGGGCATAGGTCTCGACGAACTCGCCCATCGAACCGCCCTTGAGCATCGCCCAGGCCTCGTCGATCAGCAGCAGCTTCTTGGTCGAGCGCGACGAGCGCGTCATCGCCTGACCGGTCATGAACATGATTGCCGAGAGGACAACGCTTCGAAGCTCCTCGCGGGACGCGAGGTCGCTCATCTCGAAGACGGTGAAATCGTCTTCGAGCGCGAAACTCGCTTTCCCCGAGAAGAACCCGGCATAGCTGCCACCGCGGCAGAAGGGCGCGATCGCTGTGGCGAGATCCTTGCCCGCCTCGTTCTCGCTCTGATGGAGCGCATGCGCGACGTCGTCGATCGCCCCGCCGCTGCCGAGCGCTTCCCACACCTGCGTCACCGCGCGGTCGATCAGCCCGCGCTCGGTGTCCGAAGGCGCGGCGCTTGGCCGCGCCATCTGGCCAACGATGGCCTTGATCATGGCGAAGCAGTCGAGCCGGTAATCCTCGTCTTCATGCGCGCGGGCATCGTCGACCATCGAGAAGGGGTTGAGTGAGAATCCCGAGGCGAGCGTGAACTCGACGAAGCGGCCGCCCTGTAACTTGACCGAATGCTCAAAACTGCGTCCGTCGTCGATCACCACGACCTTGGCGCCCGCGCCGCGCAGCGCGGCGCACAGCTCCTGCAGCAGCACCGACTTGCCCGAGCCCGACTTTCCGCAGATCGCGATGTTGTGGTTGCCCGCCGCGTTCTCGAAGGGCGACCAGAAGAAGGGCTGGCCGCGCCGTCCGAGGAGCAGCAGGTGCGGGATCGTCCCGCCGAGATACTCGCCCTGCAGGGGGGCGATATTGGCCGCGGTGGTCGAGAGCATGGTCCGGAAGCGTTTGAGCCGCGCAAGGTCGTGGACCAGACCATCGGCGAGGCTCAACGGGAATGCCGCGACCAGGCCTTGCAGCTGGAGGAACCGCTCGTCGGCAAGGTCCCAGCCGGCGGCCTTGTAGATCGCCTTGACCGTGCGCTCATGCGCATCGCCTTCCCCCAGCGGCGAGATAGTGGTGAGGCCGTAAAAGAGCTTCACCAGCTTTTTGCCCGCCTGGAGCTCGGCCTGGACGTGCTTCCATTCGGCCGATTGCTCGCCAAGCCTAGGGAGGAAGCGCGCGCTCTTCGTTTCCGAAAGGCTGGTGGTGCGCATGAACTTGTAGCCGGCGCGCGCCGAGGCGGCCTCCTGGTCGGGATAGTGCAGGCACAGCATTGTCGCGGCGGGACAGGGAAAGCGCAGCTTGTCAGTAAACATGTCGCCGATGAGCCGCGCGCATTCCCACGGTGCCCAGCGCTCAGGGGTAGAGCGCACGCCGTAATGGCGCACATCGAAGCGGTCGGGATAGCATTCACCTACCTGAGGCACGCCATCTCGCGAGCGCCCGGTCTCGCGGAAGCGCTCGGTGCGCAAGATAAGCCGGTCGTCCTCGACCTCGAGTTCGATATCGCGGCGGATGGCCTGCGCGTCGAGCGTGTCCTCGCGGTTCCAGTGGGTGAGATCGGGTTCGCGCGCTGTCGTCGGCGAGGTGAGTTCGTCGACCAGTGCGAGCAGGCCTGCGGGCTCGAGCCTGTTCGATGCAAGGCCGAGCGAGTTCAGCATCCCCGCCATCCCGTCGCGGCATTCGGTGAGTTCTGCATCGGTCACGTTTCCGGGCACCGGAACGCCCAGCGACAGCACGAGACGCACATGGCGCGCATGAAACGGCGCGTGTGCCGAGCCCGACTTCCAGACGAGATCGTAGAGCCGGTTGGTGCGGGCCTTCGCGATCGCTTCGTAGATCCCGCCCTGCTCGTAGCGCGGCGCGAACCAGGGGCCGACGATGGCGCCGATGCGCGGAGACGCGAAGTTCAGCACCTGCAAACAGGCGCCTTGCGGCAGGCTCTCGGAGAAGAACTGCCCGAGGATTTCACCGGTGCGCTCATCGGCGCCGATGAGCGGGGTGACTTCGAGAATGAAGCCCTTCGAGTGCGCGTTGCGGTAGAGCCCCGGGCCCTCGTCATAGATGCGGTACGGAAGCCAGTCCGACAGCATGTCGAGCGCGAAACGCGGCTGCGCATGGTCGGCTTTCTTCGCATCGCCGAACAGGCCAGCGAGGAGCGCGTCGCGCGCAGAGGATAGCGAGAGGTTCACTTGGGCTCTCCTTCGGGCAGAACAGGGTGGGGCACCTGGCCGGGGGAGGGGGAACGACCAGGTGCCCCGGGGTCCGGCGCTTTGGCACCGGGCAGCTCCGTCAGATCCTGTGCGGGGATGACCAGGACATCGGGAGGCTGCTGGGGGGAGGGATTGGAATGCTGGAATGGACGTGCTTCTGCGGCGGCGGGCGGCGGGCCTTCCGCTTCAGCCGGGCGCGCCAGTGCGCGCAGAACGTCGCCGGTCGAACGCGGCGCGCGCCAGCGCTCGGCAGCGCGATCGGGCAGCACGACATGAACGACCCGGGCCTCGTGGATGCGGCCCGCCTCGTCGCGGTAGCCCGCAACGACGATCCGCAATTCGCGATCACCGGCCCCGTGCGCTCGCGCAGAGGCATGACCGGACCGTTCTGCCTGTGAAGCGCGGGTGGCGGCATCGTCGATCATCGAGGTTGGCGCGCAGCTTCCCTCCGGCGCGCGGCAGGAAAAGTCGCCCTTGACGTTGCCGCCAAGTGTAGCGCAGCCGGCGATCATCAAGGAGAGGGTTGCCGTCGCTCCGACACGGGTCACACGGCCGCTCATTGCTTCGATCCGGTCTTGGCATTGGCAAATGCGCGCAGTGTCTTTGCATCGCGGTAGCCGTGCAGCACCGCACCGTCGCGCGCTCTGACGATCACCGGGGTTCCGGCAAAGCCGTTGGCCTGTGCAAAGGCTTCGTTGGCATCGAGCGCAGCTGCTTTCTTGCAGGCAGCGCGCGGTTCGAGGTGCTTGCCGGTGTAGGCGGCATGGAGCGCCCCGACCGGATCGGCGGCGCACAGCACCGCCTCGGACATGCGGCGGCTCGATGCGCCGAAGATCGAGATCGGCCGCTCCTCGACAAGGACGCCTGCCTTCTCGAGTTCGCCGGTGAGCCGCTTGCAGTAGCCGCACTGGAAATCCGAGAAGACTACCAGCTTCGGCCCCTTGGGATTGCCCCACAGGATCGCGCCTACTGCGGGCAAGACTTTGAGATCGACATGCGTCGCGGCCCGCCTGTCGCGGGGTTCTGCAACGTCGTGCCGACCGGCAGTGTCCTCGCCGGCAGCGCGGGCTGCGCCGGCGGCGAGCAGGTCGGGATTGAGTTCAAGCAGGCGCGCGGCGGTTACGTCGCGCCGCTCCTCCATGTCGTAGAGCCGCCCGACGAAGAGGTAGCGTGCCGCTTCGTCGATGTAGAACAGCGTCTCTCCCGAGACGACCTCGCACCACGGCGCGAATGTCTTGCAATCGAGCGCGTCGATCGGTGTCTTGGGCAGACGAAGCTTGAGCGCTTCAACCACATTCTGCGTGATCGCGGCCTGCGCCGGCATGGCGGTCACTACCGCGACACCGCTTGTAAGGAGGGCTGCTGCGCTGGCGGCGGCGAGCGATATGTGCGCGGCGCGCGCCTTGAGGCCGGGCCGCTGGTTCGAGTAGTTCATTGGGGTGTGCTCCTGACATGGACGCCGTCGAGAAAGACGATCTCGACTGCGATGCCGGTCGGCATCTCGACGACGGGTTGGTACTGTTCTGCGCGTTCGATGAGGTATTTGCTGACCGTGTCGGCGGCTTCGCCCGCGCCCTGGCCGAGGCCGCCTGCGAGAATGTCGGTCGGCGAGAGCGCGTCGCGCCTGCCGTCGCTGCCGACAGGCTGCGCAAAGATGCCGTTGGCATTGGCCGAGAAGCCGCGTCCGAACCCGCCGACGATCCCGGCGAGCAGCGCCTGGCTGACGAGGCTGCCTTCGCGGCTGACGACATTGCCGCGAACGCCCGACTTGCCGGCAAAGGCGATGAACCCCTTGACCTCGCTCACCGCAAAGCGTCCGCCCGGTTGCGCACAGGTCATGCGCACAAGCTTGACGTAAACCTTCTCGGCCGAGAGATCGCCGCGCGCCGCGCCGTTGACGAGGCAGCCGGTGAGATCGGTGGTGAGAAGCTTGTTGCCCTGCAGCACCGAGCGCGCCGGACCGGTGATACGCAGCACCACGGGCAGCGGATCGCTCTGGCTGGTAACGCCCGTCGAGGCGTCGACCCCGACGATCACGGTGGCAGGTGCATAGCTGTTGGGCGGCAGGTAATCGCGGCTTGCCTCGAGCAGCAGCGTCGGCGCGCTTTCGATTGCCTTGGTCTTGGCGGCGCCCGGCTTGTCGGATGAGAAACTCAGCAGGCTTGCCTTGGGTTCGCTGGGTGGCTCGAGCGCTCCGGGAGGGAAGCCCGGAGCCCGCGGATCGGCTGAGGGAACCGGCGTAACTGGGGGATTGGCGCGCACCGTCTCGAGTTCCGAGCGCAAGGCGGCGTTCTCGGCCGAGATCGCATCGATCGCCGCCTGACCGTCGCTGATCATCCCCGCGTTTTCGCCGCGCAATGTCTCGAGCTCCTGCTCGATCGAGGCCTTGGGAAGCTGGCTTTCCTGCAGGTCCTTGATCGCGCGGCCCTGCGCATCAAGACGGTTGCCGTAAGTGGCGACGAATTCGCGCTGCGAGAGATTGCGATTGACCAGCGCGCCGGTCTCGATCGTGGTCGCGCCCGCGCCGCCGGCGCCGGCTTCATCCTCGCCGCCGAAGATGAACATCGAACCGGAGATGAGTGCCACCCCGCCGATGCCGGCGAGCAGCAGCTTCTGGCGCTGCGCGACCGTGCGGTTGAGATTGCGCCGGGCTTCGCCGCGCGTCTCGTCCTTGGGCGCTGCGGCGGGCGTATCGTGTCTGTCGGTATCGGCCATTATTCGAGCCCTCCCTTCGCAAAGACGAGGAAGGCCTGCGTGCTCGCGCCGGGCTGGAGACTGTCGCGGCCATAGGCAAAGGCCAGCGCCCCGGCGGGCGCCTCGCGTTCACCGGCAAGGTCGACGGGCATCGGACCGAGATTGCGCAGGGTGAAGGCCTGACCGATCAGCTCGGCACCTTCATATTCGGCGACCTGCTGCACTTCGAGGCTGTCGGTGCGGCGTGGTCGCGAGAGTTCGGCGCGCGCCCGGAAGCCCGGCAGAACACCGTCGCTCGCCATCGCCTCGATCAGGCGGATCGCGGCTTCGTCGCGCGTCGCTGCATAGCCTTCCCATTCGCTCGCCTGGGATTTGGCGAGCGCGGGATTGGTGACGAAGAGCTGGCTCGCTTCCTCGCCATCGACGCGGCAGGCGAACTTATAGACATAGCCCGCGCTGCTGGTCGCGAAGAAGCTGACTCTGGCGCTCGCATATTGCAGCGGCACCGAGACATAGATGTCGCCGCGCACCGGTTCGTGGGTCACCTCGAAATCGTTGTAGGGATAGCCGCTCGCCATCTTCGAGACATTGGCGAAACCATCCTTGATGAGGGCGATACGGGTCAGCGCGCCGCGCGCGAGCACGCAATCGATCGCGGCGCCATCAGCGGCCTCGACGAACTGGTCGGCATGTGCCGGTGAAGCGTAGGCGGCCGTGGCGATTGCCAGCGCAACGCTGGTCAGCGCGGCGGGGAAGGGGCGGGATAGGAGTGTCATGGGTTCTCCTCCTCGGTTTCGGTTGGGAGCTGGCGGAAGCCGGTGAGGCCGAGGCTGAGGCCGCGGCGGTTCCAGCTGAAGGCGAAGCTGCGCTGCTGGCTGGCGATCACCTGCGCTCCAACAAAGGTCTTGAGCGTGCCGGTGACGACAGCGGTGAGCGCCTGCGGATCGACCTCCATCCGCGAGATGACGAAGGCCTGGCTGATGTCCGAACCGCGCTGCTCGTCGACGATCTTGACGAGCTCGGCCTTGAGGCTTCCGTGCGCTGTTGGATCTGCCACCTTCAGGACCTGTTCCATCCAGTAGTCGAGGCTCTCGGGTGCGCGATTGAGCAGCATGAGCGCGGTGTCGCGGGTGACAAGCTCAAGGTAGTGCGCATCGGTTGCGCTGCTCGTGAGCGTTATCCGCTCAGGCGTAACCGGGACCAGGATTACACTTTCCTCGCGCGTCGCCGCCGCGCCGACCGCCAGCACGCTTGTGAGGCCCAGCACGGCTGCCAGCGCGGCGAAGCGATTGCGCTGCTTGAGATGACGCTGGGCTTCCTCGTACGCGAATTCGTGTTTCACTTGGGTCCTCCCTCAGCCTGCGAGCAGGCGGCAGTGGGAGGGCGGCGTGGCTTTCAGCCCGAGGAAGCTCCCCGGCAGATACCAGTAGGCAGCATGGACCAGTTTCGACCCTGCGCCTGATGCCTTCGCCTTTCGAAGGGCGAACCAGGTCATGACCGATAGGCCGGTGCCGGTGATGATGTGCTGCGCAAGGATGCCCCAGGCGAACGGGACGAGCAGTCCCGCAAACTCGTCGATGGTCCAGAAACCGATGAGCTCCGGATCGTCGAGCCGCCGTGGAACGAGGTATCTGTCGGCCATGCCGCCCTCCCGTCGTTAGACCGCGATCAGATGGTCGCGGTCACGACCGAGGTGACAATCGGCACACCGGTGCCGACGCCGATACCGACACCGACCGGGACCGCGACCTGCCCGAGGGCGAAGCGGCCCGAGGCGAGCGCGATAAGCCCGCCGGCAAGGCTGAGGACGGTGATGATCTTGCCGCCCGAACCTTCGAGGAAATCGGTAAACTTCTGCAGCGCGGGATCGAAGGTCGTGTCGGCACCGGCATAGGCCGCACTGGCGCAGGCGAGCGCAATGGCGGCCGGAAGAATATAGTCGCGGGCACGAATGCCTTTGGTGGATTGGCGCTGAAGAGTGATTGCTTTGGTCATCGAGGAACTCCGTATCGAACATGGACCAGCGATGTGTTCGCTGTATGTTCTTTCCTCGATTGGAAGGCAGGGTGTAGGAAAACGGAAACTGCCGCACGCGGTATTCCGACCAAGAGAAATCGTCGATTCTGGGCAATCTGACCGGGTTTTGCGCGACCGGTGCAGACATTGCGGCCAAGAATACCGATCATTGCGCCACCCACACCGAAATCTGAGATCGAGGGGCCGGAATCTGCGCGAATCAAATCGTGTGAACGATGAGCCAGTTTCCTACGAGTTCCTTATTTGTTCTTTTTCCTTTCCTACAGTTTGACGCGTCGCCTAGCCTGTTGGTGATTCGCTAAAGATCACCGGAAGCAGGAAAAATGGCGCGAAACACAAACGACAAATGGGGAGAACTATCGCGAGGAGTCGCCGCTTTCCTCGACCATGCCGTGGACGAAAGTGGCAAGTCCCGGCGGACGATTGCCGCACAGACGAATATCAACAAGGATGCGCTCCGACGCATCCTCGCCGGGACAAGGTCAGCCACACTGCCAGAGGCGCTGGCCATCCTTGACGCGAGCGGACACGCGCCGCGCACCTCCCTGATGCTGGCACTCGCGGGGTACTCGCAGCGTAGCGAGGATTGGCAGAATAGCGGCGTGCTGGAATTTCTTGAAACCTTCATAAGCGAGTTGCCGTCTGCTTTGGATCAGGCGCTGGGCGAGAGGCTGCTCGATGTGAGACCGCGCTGGGCAAAGGGGACCGCGCACCGCACCGCCGGTCTCCTGTCGGATCACCTCGCGCAACTGGAGCGGCAGGATGAACAAAGCTTCGCTCTCTGAAATGACGACCGGTCTCGAAACGGACGCGGAAGCCGTTCCTGTCGAGCCAACGCCAGACCGGCTCATTCGTCTTCCCGAGGTCATGGCGCGCGTGGGCCTGCGCCGAACGGCAATCTATCAGCGGATGCGCGAAGGCCGTTTTCCAAAGTCGCGTTCGCTCGGTCCCCGTTGCACGGTTTGGGTCGAAGCCGAGATCGATGACTGGATCGGTTCTGTTGTCGAACGCACCGACGAGATATGTCAGAACACGCCCCGAATTTCGAGATGATCATGTCTTGCGTCCCGTCACTGCTCCCATAAACGCCCTCTGTCCGGCTAGCCGGAAAGCACTTCGATTATCCGGCATTCGCCAACCGCTCCGTGCTGGCAGTCGTCGACCATATGGCGCAGTTCGGTTCGCAGTTTTCGCAAGTCACCAAGCTTCCGATCCACCTCGCGCAGGTGGAGGCTGGCAATAGAGTCCACGGCTTCGCACGATTGCGATGGATCATCCGCCAAAGAAAGCAATTGGCGCACCTCCGCCATGGTGAAGCCGAGGTCGCGTGCGCGGCGGATAAACCGCAATCTGGCCAATTCGGTCGGGCCATAGTCCCGGTAGTTGCCGGCGGTGCGTGGTGGTTCCTCCAGCAATCCGGTCCGTTCGTAGTAGCGGATGGTTTCGGCGGTCGTGCCGGTCTTCCGCGCCAGGGCACCAATCTTCATGGGTTTCTCGCAATGCTTGACCTTGTAGCCACTACAAGGTGCATAAGACGATTCGAAGATGCAAGCAGAACGGTGAAATCCTGTGGCAAAGAAGGACATTATTGAACTTATCGAAGCTGAGCGGCGCGTTTTCCGTACCGCCAGGCAGTCTGGTGACCGGGCTTTGGCTTGGACCGCGCTCGAGCGAGAACATATTCTGGGCCAGGGCTTCTTCGGGCCGCACCTTCGTTCACATATGACGATGCTGGGCTATGCGGTTGAAACCCGCGATGGCCGGGAAGTTCTGGGGCAGGTCATACGTCTTTCGCTCGCTCCCCTTGGCAATCTCACCGGACGGCTTCCTAGGGGGAATACCGGACGCGCAAACGTGAGCGCGTTCGCGCCAATGCCATACCCGGACGACCTCTCAGAGGTTCTTACGATCTCTTCGGGCGAAGCTCGCTAGCTCGCGCCATGGCAATTCTATCCAACGAACAGGTTGAACGCCTCTACGACAAGAACGCGGGAATCTATGACCGATTGGTGTCGGGGTTTCGGTGGGCCGGTCTTGGTCGCTGGCGACGCGATCTGGTTAACCGGCTTGAACTCAACGCCGGCGACCATGTGGTCGATCTGTGTGCTGGCACCGGCGCAAACCTCGCGTTTCTGCTTGAGAGAGTAGGACCAAGCGGCAAGGTGACGCTGGTCGACCTTTCGCAAGGCATGCTCGACCAAGCCCGTCGACGAGCGAAGCGCCTGCGAGCAAGTAATGTCGAATTTGTGCAGTCAGACGTAGCCGCCTTCCGCTTTCCGAGCGAGACCAGCGCAGTCATCAGCACCTTTGGACTGGAAATGCCACCTGACTACGCCGCGATCATCGAGCGCGCCTCAGCTGCTCTCCCGACGGGTGGCCGGATGGCCTTGCTTGGCTTGAAGCACCCCGAGCGCTGGCCGCGATGGCTGATTGAAATCGGAATATTCGCCACGAAACCGTTCGGAGTCTCGCGCGAGTATGAGGAGTTCCGCCCTTGGTTACCAGCACGCAAAGTTTTGCGCGAAGTCCACTTCCGCGAGTTTCTGGCCGGTTGTGCGTATGAATTCGTCGGTGCCAGATCGTGATCATGAAAAGACAAGCGCTCAGACAGCCGTGGTTGCGCAAGCTTTGCAAGGCTCCTAAAGGGTTGAGTAACGTGCCGCGTTTTGTGTTGCCCTTCCTTGCGATCATCGCCATTCTTTTCGGTAGTGTTCTATCGTTACCTGACGCCCATGCTTCAGAAGGCGAAAGCTTCGTTCATGCGGCCGATCACGTTTATGCGCATGGGGCGGACCACTTCGATAGCAATGATCCCGAGCCGGACCACGATGGTCAGGACCATTCGGCAACGCATCATCACAATTGCAGCTTCAGCCTCGCCGATAGTGGAGTGTTCCTGGGGTCGCCCTTTGCGCGCACGAATAGCCTGAAGGGTCCGCTTGCGACTTCGATGCTCACCTCGCGCGCGCCGCCGGTTCTGATCCAACCTCCCAAAGCCTGACAGCAAATCATGTGCGAGTGCGCCTGCGCGCGCTCGATTGGTTTCAGTCAGGAGATACAATAATGCGGTGCTTTGCACTGGCCGCGGCCTTGATTGCCGTGTCCACGGGTTCGCCAGTATTGGCACAGGAAACAGTTACACTCGAGGAAGCGCTCGCTCGAGCGGGCGTCGGCATTGAAGGGGAAGATGACCCTTCCAGCAATCCACGGGTTTACGGCCCTCTGGCGGAGGCCGAAGCCGCGCGTGCGGCTATCGACCAAGCACGCCTCCGACCCAATCCCGAGCTATCGCTCGAGGCCGAGAACATCGCGGGCTCCGGCGCTTTCTCCGGGCTGCGATCGACCGAATATACCCTAGCGATCGGTCAGCCGCTCGAACTCGGCGGCAAGCGAAGCGCACGCATCGCGAGCGCACGCGCATCGTCCGATTTCGCCGGCTTGCAGAGCGAATTTGCCTTGTCGCAACTCGCTTTGGGGGTGCGCGAGCGTTATGTGCAGGCCGTCGCCGCAGGCCAGCGCCTCGTTCTCGCGCGGGAAATCGTCGAGCGAAACCGTGAACTGACGCGGATCGCCAACGTGCTTGTAGAGGTCGGGCGGGAGCCGCCTCTTCGAGCTATGCGTGCACAAGCTACGCTTGCCGAGGCGGAGGCCGAATTGCAGGCTGCACAAGCAGACGATTTAGCAGCACGTCAGGCGCTCGCGGCTCTCTGGGTATCCGGACAGCCCAATCCCGCAGTATCGAACGTCTTTCCTGACTTATCGCCGCCCCTTGCGCCGCCGGTTTCCGAAGATCCGTTGCAACTGCGCATTGCGGGCGCTCGAACCACCTTTGCTGAAGCCGAAATTGCGCGTGAGCGCTCGCTTGGCGTTCCCGACCCAACGCTGTCGGCAGGTGTGCGCCGTTTTGAGGAAAGCAACGATCAAGCGTTCATCGTCGGGATTTCCATTCCGCTTCCCTTTCGCAACCGCAACCAGGGCAACATCGCAGCCGCCGAGGCGCAATACCGCGCGGCAAGCGCGAGCGAGGCGATAGCCGAGGCGGACTACCGCGTGGAGTTCGAGCGGACGCGAACGCTTTATCTGGCCGCCGAAACGCGTGTGGAGACCCTCTCCAGCGCATCCCTGCCGCAGGCTGAGGAAGCGCTCAGGCTCGTCGAAATCGGCTACCGCAATGGCAGATTTCCGCTGATCGAAGTTCTGGCGGCTGCCGAAGCGCGCGACGCCATTCGTGAAAATCTGATTCAGGCAGAAGAGACCCGCGGCCTGCTCGCGGCGCGGCTCATCTGGCTCACCACACAGTGAGGCCCATTTCCATGAAACGTAGCCATTTGATCGCCGTAATCGGTGTCCTGATCTTGCTGGCCGCCTTGGCCTGGGTCTTCTGGCCCGCTGACTCAAACGGGCCCGACCAGCAAGCGGAACAAGGTGAAAAGAGCGAAGTCCCCGAAGGCGTTCTGCTGATCGACGCGAAGCAGATCGCAGCTTCGTCGATAGAAATCGAAGCTGTCCAATTCGGCGCAGCAACGGAGCTTGTATTCCCAGCGACCGTCGCCGCGGCGCCGAATGCCAGCGCACGGATCGATGCGCGTGCATCCGGTGTGGTGAGGAGCGTGAACAAGATGCTGGGCGATTATGTCAGGCAGGGGGAGGCGATCGCGCGGATCGAGAGCGCTGATGCTGCCGGACTGGCTGCGCAGGTCGCTACCGCGCGTGCGCGGGTCAATGAACTGTCTGCGCTCTACGACCGCGAAAAGCGGCTGTTCGAGGCCAATGTGACGGCCCGGCAGGATCTCGAAGCGGCGCAGGCCAATCTGCAAGTGGCAAGATCGGAGCTGTCACGCGCACAAGCTGCATCCGCCGCTGCTGGTGTCAGCGGGGATGGACGTTCGCTGGCCGTGACGAGTCCGATTTCAGGGCAGATCACCAGCGCGCCGATCGTGCTTGGCTCCTACGTCTCCGCCGGTGAAGAGATGTTCCAGATCGTGAACGCGAGCGGCTTGCAAGTGCAGGTTGCTCTGCCCGCCAGTGATGCTGCGAGAATTAGGCCCGGCGACGAGGCAACGCTGGAATTCGGAGAGGAGCGGGAGATCGGCGGACGTGTGCGCTCGATAACCCCCGCGCTCGATCCGGAAAGCCGCAGCGCAACCGCAGTTATTTCGCTCGCTGGAGCGGTCCCCGGATTGCAGCCAGGCGCATTCTTGCAGGCGCGCATCCGGCCCTCAGGTGAAACCGATGCGACCTTGATCTCGGTGCCTGAATCCGCAGTTCAGATGGTCGAAGGCCGTGAAGTGGTGTTCGTTCGCACGCGTACCGGCTTTCGGGCGATGCCTGTCGTGACGGGATCGCGCTCGGGAGGGCGCATCGTGATCGAGTCCGGATTGCAGAATGGCCAGCGGATCGCGACCGAAAACGCCTTCCTGCTCAAAGCCGAACTCGGAAAAGAGGAGGCCGAACATGGACATTGATCGGTCTGAAAGCGGCTTCGAGGAGGAGCGCAGCAGCCATGATGGCGTGATTGGCAGCGTCCTAGACTGGTCTGTTCGAAACCGCTGGGCGGTCGTGGTTCTGGCCCTCAGCGTAGCGATTTGGGGGGCTTTCAATCTCGCCCGATTGCCCATCGATGCGGTGCCGGACATCACCAATGTTCAGGTGCAGATCAACACCGAGGCACCGGCGCTCTCGCCCTCGCAGATCGAAACGCAGGTAACCTTCCCTGTCGAAACCGGCATGGCCGGAATCGAGGGACTGGAGATGACCCGCTCGATCTCGCGCAATGGCTTTAGCCAGGTCACGGCGATCTTCGAGGAAGGCACGGATATCTATTTCGCGCGATCGCAGGTGGAGGAACGGCTCGCCACGCTCGCCTCTTCGCTTCCTGCAGGCGCGGAGCCGTCGATGGGTCCGATTGCGACCGGTCTCGGCGAGGTGTTGATGTATACCATCGAGTTTGAGCATCCGGGCGGAACCGATGCGCCCAAGGGTGGTGCTGTTGGCTGGCAGAATGACGGCAGCTTTGTCACGGACCGGGGCGAGCGATTGGACACGGCGGTGGCGAGAGCCGCCTATCTGCGTACGGTACAGGATTGGGTCGTCGCGCCGCTGATGCGTTCGGCCAACGGCGTGGCGGGCGTAGACTCGATCGGTGGCTTTGAGAAGCAGTACTTGGTGCAGCCAGACCCCGACCGCCTCAACGGCTACGGCGTTTCGCTCGACCAGCTGATTACCGCGCTGGAAGCGGCGAACCAGGCCGAAGGCGCCAACTTTGTCGAACGGGCTGGCGAAGCTCTTCTTGCACGGGTCGATTCCCGGCTGAATTCCGTAGAAGACATTGCGCAGGCAGTGGTGGCAACGCGCGAAGGTGTGCCGATCCGCGTCGGCGACGTGGCAACGGTCGAAATTGGCGGCGATCTCCGCACAGGTGCAGCCTCGCTGAATGGCGAGGAAGCCGTCGTCGGTACTGTGCTGATGCGCGCAGGCGAAAACAGCCGCACCGTAGCTGCGGGTGCTGCCGACAGGCTCGACGAGGTACGGTCGTCGCTTCCAGCAGGAGTTGAGGCGGAGATCGTCTACAACCGTTCGACACTCGTCGATGCGACCATCGTGACGGTACGCAACAACCTTGTCGAGGGCGCGCTGCTCGTCATTGTCGTTTTGTTCCTGCTGCTTGGAAACATCCGCGCCGCCATCATTGCAGCTCTGGTCATCCCTTTGTCGATGCTGATGGCAGCTATTGGCATGAACCGGCTTGGCGTATCTGGCAACCTGATGAGTCTTGGTGCGCTTGATTTCGGCCTGATTGTCGATGGCGCTGTCATCATCGTCGAAAACAGCATCGCGCGCCTCGCCGCAAGGCAGGAGCACGAGGGACGTTTGCTCACACTGCGCGAACGCCTTGCCGAGACGCGGGCAGCGGCGCATGAGATGATCAAGCCAACGGTGTATGGCCAGGCGATCATCTTTCTGGTTTTTGCGCCGCTCCTCACCTTCACCGGGGTTGAGGGCAAGACATTTTCGCCCATGGCCATCACGGTGATGCTGGCACTTGCCTCGGCATTCATACTCTCGCTTACTTTCGTCCCAGCGATGATCGCTCTCTTGCTGAACAAGAAAATCAACGAGCAGGAAGCAAAGCCCATCCGATTGGCGAAAGAGCGCTATGGTCCGCTGCTGCGCAGAGCGCTTGCCCGTCCATGGCCTGTCATCGGTACCGGAGTCGGCGTGTTCGCGCTCGCGGCGCTTGTCTTCAGCTTCATCGGCAGCGAATTTACACCGCAGCTCGACGAGCGTGATCTGGCTGTCCAGTCATTGCGTATTCCTTCCACCCCACTGGAGCAGTCGCTTACAATGCAGCGCCAGGTCGAAGCGCGATTGAAGCAATTCCCGCAGGTTGAGCTGGTATTCTCGCGCACCGGCACGGCAGAGGTCGCGACCGACCCTATGCCGCCGAACATCTCGGATGCCTATGTTATCCTCAAACCGCGCGAAGAATGGCCTGACCCCTCGCTGTCTAAGGATCAACTTGTAAGCGAGATGGAAGAGGCGCTCGGCAATCTCGTTGGCAATCTCTATGAATTCAGCCAGCCCATCGAGCTGCGCTTCAACGAGCTCATCGCAGGCGTTCGCGGCGATGTCGCGGTCAAACTCTACGGCGATGATCTCACGGCCATGACGGCAGCAGCCAATGAAGTTGCCACAGTTCTCCGCGGCGTTGATGGTGCGGCCGACGTGAAAGTTCAGCAAGTGTCGGGCTTTCCAACGCTCGATATTGCCTTCGATAGACCCACAATCGCGCGTTACGGCCTGACGGTCGAAGACGTGACACAGTCGGTTGCCATTGCCCTTGGCGGTCGCAAAGCGGGTCTAGTGTTCGAAGGTGACCGGCGGTTCGATGTCGTGGTCAGGCTGTCCGATGCGAACCGCAACGACTTTGACCAGCTTGGAACATTACCCATTGTCCTGCCCAATGGCGGAAGCGTCCCGCTTCGTGCTGTGGCAGAATTTCAGGTGATAGATGGGTTGGCCGAAGTCCGGCGCGAGCAGGGTCGCCGGCTGGTGATTGTGTCCGCCAACGTCCGTGAACGTGATCTTGGGTCATTCGTCGAACAGGCACAGTCCGAGGTTGCCGCGAATGTTGATTTGCCGTCCGCATCATTCATCGAATGGGGTGGCCAATATCAGAACCTGCAACAAGCTCAGCAGCGTCTGCTCATCGTGGTCCCGCTTGCCTTCGCGGTTATCCTACTGTTGCTTTATATGGCGGTCGGCGGTTGGGTCCCTGCGCTGGCGGTGTTCAGCGCAATCCCCATGGCACTGGCTGGCGGGGTCTTTTTCCTGGCTCTGCGCGGCATGCCTTTTTCCATCTCGGCAGCGGTGGGGTTCATTGCTCTCTCCGGGGTTGCGACGCTGAACGGCCTCGTCATGATCACAGCGATCAAGCAGCGTCTCGAGCAAGGCTTGGAACTGGGCGACGCGATCATCGAGGGCGCGATCGCGCGGCTGCGGCCGGTGTTGATGACAGCGCTAGTTGCATCGCTCGGCTTTGTTCCGATGGCGCTTGCGACGGGAACCGGGGCCGAAGTGCAACGTCCATTGGCTACGGTTGTCATTGGTGGGTTGATCACCGCCACCGCGCTCACCCTGTTCGTATTGCCAGCCATTGTAAGCCTGATCTTCGCGAGAAAACCGCGCGCGACCCAGGTTGAGACATCAGCAGCAGCGAGGAGCGACAGCTAGTGACACGGAATATCGAACTCGAACTATCGTCGCTTCTCCCGGACATTCCGAGCGACACCGACAGATGTATCGCTCGGCTGCAGTCGTTGCTCAGTTCGCGGGCAGGTGTGCATGCGGTTGAGGTCGTTGAAGGATCGAACAGTGCACCTGCCCAGCTTGCAATATCTTACGATCCCGATCGTCTCACGATCGCGCGGATCAGAGAACTTGCGCACGTAGCAGGAGCGGAAATTTCCGGGCGCTACGGGCATGTTGTGTGGCAAACCGAGGGCATTAATTCGGTGCGCCGGGCGCAGACAGTCGCAGATCTGGTAGCCCGCGAATCCGGCGTACTTGAAGCAAATGCCGATGCGAGCGGAAAGCTGGTCGCCGAGTTCGACCGCCGGCGTACCGATGAGACAGCGATTGCCAATGCGCTGCAAGAACTGGGGGTTTCAATCAAGGCCGACAAAATCGCCGCAAATGCCAGGGATGCTGAAGAACACCGCCATGACGATAAAGATCATTCCGGGCACAGTCACGGCGGCATCTTCGGCGCTAATACTGAACTCTTTTTCTCGCTCGCTTCGGGCGCATTTCTCGCCATCGGCTTCGGGATCGAGAAGCTATGGGACGGGCATCCGGTCTGGCTGCCGTTCGCTTGTTATATAGCGGCATATTTCTTCGGAGGCTTCTTCACTCTCCGAGAGGCGTGGGACAATTTGCGCCTCCGCCGGTTCGAAATCGACAGCCTCATGCTTGTCGCCGCTGCGGGCGCCGCCTTTCTCGGGGAATGGGCCGAAGGCGCGCTACTGCTGTTCCTGTTCAGTTTCGGCCACGCGCTCGAACACTACGCGATGGGGCGCGCGAAGAAAGCTATCGAAGCGCTCGCCGGGCTTGCCCCGGACACCGCACGGGTAAAGCGCGGAACTGACGTAGTTGAGATCCCGGTCGAGGAGCTTGCGCTAGGCGACGTGGTAATCGTGCGTCCGAACGAACGCCTTCCGGCTGATGGCTTCATCCTGGACGGCGTCAGTGCCATCAATCAGGCTCCGGTGACCGGCGAAAGCGTGCCGGTCGACAAGAGCGCGGTTTCGGATGTCGCTTCTGCGCGCGCCAATCCTGACAATCTTGCGGATGATAATCGCGTCTTCGCGGGGACGATCAACGGATCGGGCGCACTCGAAGTGGAAGTGACCCGGCGATCGAGCGATACGACCCTAGCCAAGGTCGTCCAAATGGTGAGCGAAGCCGAGGCTCAGCAATCTCCTACCCAGCGCTTCACGCAGCGCTTCGAGCGAATTTTCGTGCCTGCCGTGCTCGCTCTGGCCGGCCTGCTCCTTTTCGCATGGGTCGTCATCGACGAACCCTTCCGCGACAGTTTCTACCGGGCGATGGCGGTGCTTGTGGCTGCCAGCCCCTGCGCTTTGGCGATCGCGACCCCGAGCGCGGTCTTGTCCGGAGTGGCCAGAGCAGCGCGCAGCGGCATTCTGGTAAAGGGCGGCGCGCCGCTCGAGGATCTCGGTGCGCTCAAGGCCATCGCGTTCGACAAGACCGGTACTCTTACCGAAGGCGAACCCCGCATTACCGATGTCGAACCCGCGCAGGGTGTATCTGAAAACGAACTGCTTGCGATTGCTTCGGCGGCTGAAAATCTGAGCGATCATCCCCTGGCACAGGCGATTGTCAGGGACGGCAAGCAGCGGCTTGGCGATGAGACTCTGCCCGAAGCAACCAATCTCGAAAGCTTCACAGGCAAGGGCATCACCGCGCTTGTCGGCGGTGAGCGGGTGTGGATCGGAAAGCTCGAAATGTTCGGGCAAGATGGGGTCCCTCCGCTCAGTGCCGAACTGTCGGATGCTATAGAGTCCATGCGCGAGCGCGGGCGGACGACGATGGGCGTTCGCTCGGAAACGCGCGATCTCGGAGCGATCGGCTTGCTCGACACGCCGCGTGCGGCGGCAAAGGCGACGCTCGAAGCGTTGCGCGGCCTCGGGATCACCCGAATGATCATGATCTCGGGCGACGACCAAAGAGTGGCCGATGCGGTTGGAAAGGAAGTCGGCCTCGACGAGGCCTGGGGCAATCTCATGCCCGACGACAAGGTCAAGGCCATCCGCAAGCTTGCCGGCCAGGACAAGGTTGCGATGGTCGGAGACGGGGTCAATGACGCTCCGGCCATGGCGAACGCAACGGTCGGAATAGCAATGGGGGCTGCCGGATCGGACGTTGCATTGGAGACAGCCGATGTCGCGCTGATGGCCGATGATCTCGCCCGACTGCCTTTCGCCGTCGATCTGAGCCGACAGACCCGGTCGATCATCCGGCAGAATATGATCGTCAGTCTCGGAATTGTCGTCGTGCTCATCCCGGCAACCATTTTCGGTCTCGGGATAGGCCCCGCTGTCGCGGTTCACGAAGGATCGACACTGATCGTGGTCGCCAACGCACTCCGGCTGCTGGCGTATAAGGAGAAGGGCGGCACAAAAGAGAGAACGGGGAAGCCAGTATGAGCTGCAACGATGACTTCGATCTGGATTCGGCGGACAAGCGACGCACATTGTGGATCGTATTGTGGCTCAACGTCGCAATCGCGGTTGGTTTCTTTGTCGTTGCCTATTTTGCGGACTCGAACGCCCTCTTGGCCAACGGGCTCGACAATTCATCCGATGCATTTGTCTACGCGCTCAGTCTTCTGGCTCTCACCCGTTCGCAATCCTGGAAACGAGGGGCCGCGCGTTTCTCAGGCATTATGCTCCTAGTCTTCGCCGGAGGCGTTATCGCCGATGCCGTCAGGCGTTTCATCGAAGGCTCCGAGCCGGGCGGCCTGATGATGATCGCCATGGCGGGCATCGCGGCGGTGGTGAACCTCATATGCCTGCGCATGCTCCAGAAGCTTCAGCAAAAGGATGTCAATCTGCGCGCAGCGACCACCTTTAGCTTCAACGATTTCATATCGAACGGCGGTATCATCGTCGCCGGGATCATCGTTATGCTTACAGGCGCAAATTGGCCGGATCTCGTGGTTGGGATCGCGGTTGCTGGCATCGCCCTGTATGGCGGGATCGATATCCTTCGCGATGCGCACAGGGATAAGCATGAGGAAGCGGGCACCCAACATATCAAAGGCGACGAATTCCGAAGATGATGCTCGAATTTTGCATTTTGGCCGCTGGATTGCCTCGGCTCCTTATTCAGACTATCGCAGCTTCGTGAAATTTGTTCGCGCCTTGACCCTGATTTGCTTCAGCTTTGGACTGCTTGTGCAGGTTGCTGCGCAGGCGGCCGTTCCGCAGAGCGAAATGGCTGGGTCGGCTGATTGTGCTGAAATGGCGCAAGGCATGGCCGAGCACGGCATGTCTGAACACGCGATGCCCGAACAGATGGTTTCCGAAACGGACCCGGCCGAACAGCATGGCTCATGCTGCGAGATGAGCCTCGATTGTCTCGTAGCCATGAATTGCCTGCCACCGCTGGCGCTTGCGGGTCCGGGACTGGCGCATGCAGGACCGTTTCCTGTTGCGCCTACGTATCTGGCCGCTAGCGCCAACAGGCTCGACAGCCAGCCTCGACCGCCGGAATCTCCGCCTCCACAAACCGAACTCACCATCTAGCATTTCCCGGGCGGTGCTCTGCGCCGTTTGCGAGCTTGACGGATTACTTGACTTGCGCCGTGTCGATTGACGCGTACGCCGAAGTCGTTCCCGGCCAGTTCGCTTTGAAAGAGTGAGAATTATGGATTGGCGAATTGGCTGGGTGGCGTTTTCGGCACTGCTCGCCGCGCAAGCTGCGCAAGCGCAGTCTGTCGGATACGAGGAAGCACTTGCAGCGGTGCGGGGCGAGCAACCCGTTTTGGAAGCTGGCGCGCTGCGTGTACAATCACGGCGCGAGGCTGCGGAAGCGGCGGACGAGCTTCCCGACCCGCGTTTACGCGCAGGGGTTATGAACCTTCCGGTAAGCGGACCCGCGGCGTTCGAGCTTGACCGGCAACTTCCTACGCAAGTCGCCATCGGTATCGAGCAGGAGATACCCAATCTTGCGCGGCGACGGGCGAGGTATGGCGTTGCCAGTTCCGAAGTTCGGGTGGCGGAAGCACGGCTCGGTATGGCGGAGCGCAATCTTCTCGCAAGCGCTGGAACCGCTTGGGTCAGCTTGTTCTACGCGCAAGAACGCCTCGATCTCGCCAGCACAGCGCTCGATGAGCTGCGAGCCTTCATCCCTGTTGCCAATAGCGCAGTTGCGTCGGGCTCGGCCCGCCCGGCCGAAAGCCTCGTGATACGGCGCGAATTGCTTGGGATCGAGGATGCAGCGACGTCGATCGAGGCCGAGCGCGAGACGGCGCAAGCGCAGCTTTCCCGATACATACCGTTCCCTGACCCGGTTGCCTTGGGTGAGGCTCCCACGGCGGCTCTGGATGAAAACCAGCTTCGCTTCGAACTGGAAGGGAATCCCGAACTCATTCTGGCCGATGCGGAACGAGACCGGGCCGAAGCCGGTGTCGCGCTCGCTCGCGCTGAAAAGAGGCCGGATTTTGGGGTGAGCGTCAACTATGGTCGTCGCGACCAGGCGTTTGGCGATGCGGTGTCGGTCATGGGGTCAATTACTCTTCCGATCTTCACCGACCGGCGGCAGAATCCGCGCATCGCCGCCGCCGAAGCCGATGCCGCTGCCGCTTTGGCCGAACGCGAGGATCGCAGACGCGCGCTGGTCGCGGATTTCGAAGCCGATCTCGCCACTTGGCGCAGCACTATGCGCCAATGGCGCCGCGCGCGTGATGAACTTCTTCCGCTCGCGCGTGACCGCGTTGACCTCGAGACAGCCAGCTTTGCGGCCGGGCGTGCCGATCTCGTCGATGTGATTGCGGCGAAATCCGCACTTGCCTTGCTCGAGCTGGAAATTCTCGAACGCGAACAGGCGGCGGTGCAGGCGGCGGTCAAACTACAACTCACATACGGGGAGGGCAGGCCATGAACTCCGTGCTCGAACGATTTACGCAGCGCCAACGCATGTTTGCGGCTGGGCTAGGTATTGCCCTTGTCAGCCTGGCTGCTGGCTACGGTCTTCACATGCTCGGCGGCGAGAGCAGCGGAGCTGGCTCGCCGACGGATACTGACTGTGAGGACGTGCTCTATTGGTACGATCCGATGGTGCCCGGACAACGTTTTGACGAGCCCGGTAAGTCGCCCTTCATGGACATGATGCTGGTTCCCAAGTGCGCGGGAGAAGCTGCGGAAGCGGGCGTCCGGATTGATCCGGGCCTTGTGCAGAATTTCGGAATTCGCACCGCAGCAGCCGAGTTCGGCGTTCTCGAACCGGAGATCACCGTTACGGGTGTCCTCGCATACAACAGCAGGGATATAGCTATCGTCCAGCCACGCGCGGGGGGCTACGTCCAACGCACCTATGGCCTTACGCAGGACGATGTCGTCAGTCGCGGCGCTCCGATCGTCGATATTTTGGTCCCTGATTGGGGCGGCGCGCAGCGCGAGTACATTGCTGTGCTCAATACTGGCGATCGGGCGCTGGCAGATGCGATGCGGCAGCGCATGCGATTGCTTGGAATGAACGACGCAATGATCGCATCGGTCGAACGCACACGCAGAGCCCAAAACACGATCACCGTCAAGGCTCCGGTGGGCGGTGCCGTAACAATGCTTGGGGTGCGCTCGGGCATGACTGTAATGGAAGGTCAAACTTTGGCCGAGATTACGGGCTTTTCGCCGATATGGCTTGAAGCTTCGGTTCCTGAAGCCCAGGCCGCAAATATCCGGCAGGGCCAGCCCATCAGTGCGACCCTGGCAGCGTATCCGGATCAGCGATTTGCGGGACGGATTGTTGCCATCCTTCCAAGCGCCGATGCCGCGAGCCGAACCATCACCGTCCGGGCTGAGCTACCCAATCCGCGCGGCAGGTTGAAACCAGGGATGTTCGCGCAGGTGTCGCTTTCACCCGACACACGGCGAGCCTTGCTGGTACCGTCGGAGGCGGTCATTCGAACCGGACGCCGAAATCTCGTGATGCTCAAGGAGGATGAAGGCGCGTTCCTGCCTGCCGAGGTCGAAATCGGGCACGAAGCGAATGGCAGGACAGAGATACTCGCAGGCCTTGCGGAGGGCGAGCAGGTCGTCACTTCAGGTCAGTTCCTGATCGACTCCGAAGCAAGTCTTGGCGGGATCGACGTCAGGTCAATCGATGGGACCATGAGCATGGCGTCGGAAGGCTCGCCAAACATGAGGACGTATACCGCTACGGGAAGAGTGACGAAAATCGCTGGTGCTTCGATCACTCTCAATCACGCGCCGGTTCCCGCCCTCGAATGGCCGAGCATGGTCATGCCCTTCGCACTCGAAGACGCCGCTCTAGTTGACGGTATTGAACCGGGCGACAAGGTAGAGTTTACGTTCTCGCAGCACGACACCGGTCCGCGTATCGAATCCATTCGGAAGACCGACCGATGATCGCGCGCATAATCGATGCATCGATCGCCAATCGGTTTTTCATCGTTCTGGCGGCTATCGCGGTCACGCTGGCTGGCTTCTGGGCGGTGCGCGCAACGCCGGTCGATGCGATCCCCGATCTGTCTGATGTGCAGGTCGTGGTGCGGTCGAATTATCCGGGGCAAGCTCCGCGCATCGTTGAGGACCAGGTCACCTATCCGCTCGCAACGACGATGCTCTCGGTGCCGGGCGCGGAAACTGTGCGCGGCTATTCGATGTTCGGCGACAGCTTCGTCTATGTGATCTTCGAGGATGGGACCGACCTCTACTGGGCGCGCTCGCGCGTGCTTGAATATCTCAACCAGGTGCAAAACGAATTGCCCGACGGAGTGACCAGCTCGCTCGGGCCGGACGCGACGGGGGTGGGCTGGATTTACGAATATGCTCTCGTCGACCGAACGGGGAACAGCGATCTTGCTGGGCTCAGAAGTCTTCAGGACTGGTTCCTGCGCTATGAGCTGCAGACCATTCCGGGCATTGCAGAGGTCGCCAGCGTTGGCGGCATGGTCAAGCAGTACCAGGTCGTGCTGGAACCCTACCGGATGGCTTCGCTTGGCGTCACCTACAGCGATGTCGTGCGTGCCATACAAGCTTCCAATCAAGAGGCTGGCGGATCGGTGGTTGAAATGGGCGAGGCCGAATTCATGGTCCGCGCTTCGGGCTATCTCACGTCTCTCGACGACTTCAGACAGATTCCGCTGAAATCGGTGGGTAACGGTATCCCCGTCGCCTTGTCCGATGTCGCCACGATCCAGCTTGGCCCCGAAATGCGGCGAGGGATCGCCGAACTCAATGGCGAAGGCGAAGTCGCAGGCGGTATTGTTGTGCTTAGACAAGGCGAGGATGCGCGGGCAACGATCGCGGCTGTCGAAGAGAAGCTCGACTTGCTCCAGGCCAGTTTTCCTGAAGGGGTCGAGATTGTCACGACCTATGATCGTTCGAAGCTAATCGACGCCTCGATCGAAAACCTGACCGGAAAACTCATCGCCGAATTTATCATCGTCGCGATCGTTTGCGCGCTGTTCTTGTGGCATGTGCGATCAGCATTGGTGGCGATCGTCACGCTTCCATTGGGGGTGCTGGCGGCCTTTATCGTGATGCGGTTCCAGGGGGTCGATGCGAACATCATGTCCTTGGGCGGCATCGCCATCGCAATCGGCGCGATGGTCGACGCTGCCATCGTCATGATCGAGAACGCGCACAAGCATATCGAGCATTGGGAAGAGGACCATCCCGACGAGAAGATGTCCAACGATGAGCGCTGGAAACTGATTGCGGACGCATCGAAAGAGGTGGGGCCAGCGCTGTTTTTCAGCCTCCTGATCATAACCCTATCGTTCCTGCCGGTGTTTACTCTGCAGGCGCAGGAAGGGCGGCTCTTCTCCCCACTGGCCTTTACCAAGACCTATGCCATGGCGGCGGCCGCCATTCTGTCGGTGACGCTGGTTCCCGTTCTGATGGGCTGGCTGATCCGCGGGAAGATACCCAAGGAGGACACCAACGTCCTCAATCGCTTGCTGACCAAAGCCTACCGGCCGGGTCTTGATTGGGTGCTCAGCCGACCCAAGACGACAATGCTGGTGGCCGGACTGGTGTTCCTCACGGCGCTGGTCCCGTTCACGCGCCTTGGTGGCGAATTCCTGCCGCCGCTCGATGAAGGCGACTTGCTTTACATGCCAAGCGCGTTGCCTGGCCTGTCTCCTGGTGAAGCGTCGGCATTGCTTCAGCGGACGGATCGGCTGATCAAATCCGTGCCGGAAGTCGATACCGTGTTCGGCAAGGCAGGACGCGCGGATACCGCAACAGACCCGGCGCCGCTCACGATGTTCGAGACGACCATCCGGTTCAAGCCGCGCGAAGACTGGCGGCCGGGCATGACGCCAGAGAAGCTCGTCGACGAGCTCGATCGTGCTGTGCAGGTGCCGGGACTCGCCAATGTCTGGGTGCCCCCGATCCGCAACCGCATCGATATGCTCGCGACCGGTATCAAAAGCCCGATCGGCGTGAAAGTGTCCGGCGAGGACCTTGCCGAAATCGAGCGCGTAGCTTTGCAGGTCGAGAATGTCGCAAAACAGGTTCCTGGCGTCAGTTCCGCTTTGGCAGAGCGTCTTTCGGGAGGCCGCTATGTCGATGTGGACATCGACCGGGTCGCCGCGGCGCGTTTCGGGCTGAATATCGCCGATGTTCAGCAAATTGTGTCAGGCGCGATCGGCGGCGCGAATATCGGCAGAACGGTCGAAGGATTGGCGCGATATCCCATCAATGTGCGCTATCCGCGCGAGATCCGCGACAGCCTCGCAGAACTGCACGCGCTGCCTTTGCTAACCCCCTCTGGCCAGCAAATTACGCTCGGCACCGTAGCGCAGGTGAGCGTCAGCGATGGCCCCCCGATGCTCAAGAATGAGCAAGGCCGTCTCATCAGCGTGGTCTATGTCGATACGCGCGGGCGCGATTTGACCTCGGTCGTAAGCGATCTTCAGGCGGCAGTTTCAGAGGGCGTCGATCTGCCTGCCGGTGTAAGCATTTCCTACGCGGGCCAGTTTGAATATCTCACCCGCGCCAATGAGCGGTTGCAGGTCGTCGTTCCCGCGACGCTCGGCATCATTTTCGTTTTGCTGTACCTGATCTTCCGCCGCTTCGACGAAGCGCTACTTGTTATGGGCACGCTGCCCTTTGCCCTCACCGGCGGCTTCTGGCTGCTCTATCTGATGGGCTACAACCAGTCTGTTGCGACATCGGTGGGTTTTATTGCGCTTGCCGGTGTGTCTGCCGAGTTCGGCGTCATCATGCTGATCTACCTCAAGTCTGCGCTGGCCCGGCGCAGCGGTGCCCTCGATGCGGACGGCGTGGGCGAAGCCATCAGGGAGGGTGCTCTTCTGCGCGTGCGTCCCAAGGCGATGACCGTGGCCGTCATTCTTGCCGGTCTCTTCCCTATCCTCATTGGAACCGGCGCAGGTTCGGAGGTCATGAGCCGCATCGCCGCGCCGATGGTGGGCGGCATGATCACCGCGCCGCTGCTTTCGATGTTCGTTATCCCCGCCGCATATTTGTTGATGCGGCGCCCCCGGCCCGAACGGCCAACCCAACCCCAAGGAGAAAAAGAATGCGTACCACAACCCTCATGAGCCTACTGGCCTTTCCGCTGGCGCTGGCGGCCTGCGATTCTGGCCAGGACACTGCCGACATGAACGACATGCCGATGGCAGAAAATGAAATGATGATGGACGGCGAGGATATGCCAATGATGGAACCTAGCAGCGAAATGCAAACCGTCAGTGCAGAAGGCACGGTCACTGCAATCGATGCCGAAGCGGGCACGATAACCGTCGACCACGGTCCGGTCCCAGCGATCGAATGGCCTGCGATGACCATGGCTTTTGAAGCCGATGAGCAACTGCGCAGCGAAGTAAGCGTCGGTGAGGGAATTGCCTTTGAATTTCGTACCGGTTCTGAAGGCAATGTGATCACGTCGATCACGAAGCAGTGAGTCGGTTGGGTGGTGCCAGGCAAACCTGGTGCCGCCCAACCAAATGCGGACGACCGAAACCTGGTATCGTGCCGGCACCGCCAAAGTATTCGGCACAAGGCTGTAAGAGGTCTGCTTTAGAGTGAGAAAGGAAGAGCGATGAGCACGGACGCAAGCTTACTCGAAGGCACCGCCATCGATCCCGTCTGCGGCATGAGCGTAGCGATCGACGGAGCAGAGCATATCGCGAAGCATGCGGGGGCCGAGCACTATTTTTGTTCGCCGCGATGTCACGACAAGTTCGTCACCGATCCCGAGCTCTATCTCTCGGGCGCGCATCTCGACGCGGTCGAGGATGTGCCCGAAGGCACGATCTACACCTGCCCGATGCACCCTGAAATCCGCCAGCCCGGGCCGGGTTCATGCCCGATTTGCGGCATGGCGCTCGAACCGGAAACGGTTTCGCTGGACGATGGCCCCGATCCCGAACTGGTTGATATGCGGCGTAGGTTCTGGTGGAGCGCGCTGCTCACGCTGCCTCTGTTCGTCTACGCGATGAGCGACATGGCACCGGGGCTCAGTTTCGACCGGCTGATCGAACCTGCCTGGGCGCAATGGGCGCAGTTTGCCCTTGCCACACCGGTTGTTCTTTGGGGAGCCTGGCCGTTCTTCGTTCGGGCCATACAGTCGCTCAAGACGCGCAATCTCAACATGTTCACGCTGATCGGGTTTGGCGTTGCCATCGCCTATCTGTTCAGCGTGGTGGCGACGGTCGCGCCCGATCTGTTCCCTGCGGCGTTCCGCGACCATTCGGGACGGGTCGGGATCTATTTCGAGGCGGCAGCGGTCATAACCACACTCGTTTTGCTCGGACAGGTCCTCGAGCTCAAGGCAAGAGGCTCGACCTCGAGCGCTTTGCGCGCATTGCTCGAATTGGCGCCGCCCAGCGCGGTCAAGATCTTCGGCTCCGGCGATGAGCGCGAGGTGCCGCTCGACCAGCTGGCCACAGGCGATCGTCTGCGCGTTCGACCGGGCGATAAGGTTCCGGTCGATGGCGAGATCGAAGAGGGATCGAGCGCCATCGATGAATCCATGATCAGCGGCGAACCGCTGCCGGTCGCCAAACAGGCTGGCGACACAGTCATTGGCGGCACGGTCAACCAGACTGGCGGGTTCGTCATGCGCGCGACCGGTGTGGGCAAAGACACGATGCTGTCCAAGATCGTCCAGATGGTGGCCGAGGCGCAGCGCAGCCGCGCACCGATCCAGCGACTGGCAGATCAGGTGGCGGGCTGGTTCGTGCCTGCGGTGGTGGTGATAGCCATCGCCACCTTCGTGGTATGGGGAATCTGGGGGCCCGCACCAGCGCTTGCCTATGCGCTGGTCAATGCCATTGCAGTCCTGATCATCGCCTGTCCCTGTGCGCTCGGTCTCGCTACGCCGATGTCGATCATGACGGGCACAGGCAAGGGTGCCCAGCACGGGATTCTGATCCGCAATGCCGAGGCGCTGGAGACACTCGAGAAAATCGATACGCTGGTGGTCGACAAGACCGGCACGCTGACGATGGGCAAACCCGATCTGGTGGCGGTGACGCCGGCAGATGACATCAAGGAAAGCGATTTCCTGGCTGCGGTGGCAGGTGTCGAAATGGGGAGCGAACATCCGCTGGCCCATGCCATTGTCGAGGGCGCGCGGACGCGCGGCGTTTCTCCTGCCAATGCCACGGATCTCGCTTCGACGACTGGGGAAGGCGTTGAAGCCAACGTCCAGGACCGCCGTGTTGCGATCGGAAATGAGAAGATGATGCGGCGCGTTGGGATCAATGACGAGGCCTGGCTGGGCTCGGCCGAAAATGGTCGCAAGCAGGGTCAGACGGTGATGTTCGTTGCGTTCGATGGCCGGCCGGCAGGGCTCATCTCGGTGGCCGATCCGATCAAACCTACCAGTGCAGCGGCCATTGCGGCGCTGCATGCGCGCAAAATCCGGGTCGTTATGCTGACGGGCGACAGCCGCGGCACTGCCGAAGCGGTCGCGCGCGAAATGAAAATCGATGAAGTGCATGCGAATGTCTCGCCCGAAGACAAGCACCGCAAGATCGAAGAGCTGAAAGCGCAAGGTCGCCGCGTCGGCATGGCAGGGGACGGGATCAACGATGCGCCTGCACTGGCCGCCGCCGATGTCGGCATTGCCATGGGCACCGGCACCGATGTCGCAATCGAAAGCGCCGGCGTGACGCTGGTTCGCGGCGACCTGACAGGAGTGGTGCAGGCCATCGTGCTGTCGCGTGGGACGATGCGCAACATCCGGCAGAACCTGTTTTTCGCCTTCGCTTACAACACACTCGGCATCCCGGTCGCGGCAGGCGTGCTGTATCCCTTCTTCGGAGTGCTGCTCAGCCCGATGATTGCGGCGGCGGCCATGAGCCTCTCTTCCGTATCGGTGATAGGGAATGCACTGCGGCTGCGGAGCCTGCGCCTTGCAGTCTGAGAGGCCAAACCTCAGCTATGCGCGTTCTTCCATGCCCCCATGGAGCCGAGATAGATGTCGAGGCGCTTGAAGCCCTGGCTTGCCAGCCAGCCTGCGGCAACGCTCGCCCGCATGCCGCTCGCGCACATCAGCGTGTAGTGGCGGTCGCGGTCGAGCTCTTCCCACCGCGTATTGAGCTCACCGACATAGATATGTTCTGACCCGTCGATGCTTGCTTCCTGTCGTTCGTCCGCGTCGCGCACGTCGAGCAAGGTCCACTCGCCGCTGTCCTGATCGAGCCTGCGCGCGACTTCCTCGGTGCCAATCATGGGAATGCTGCGCATCGCTTTGCCCTGTGCGGCGGCTGGAACAACGCCGACATAGCCGCCCACAACATTATCGAGACCGATGCGCACCAGATGGGCCATGGCCTGGGCTAGCTGGCCTTCCTCGGAAGCGACGAGGGCGATCCTGTCGCCTTCACCGAGGAACCATCCGGCAAAGGCCGGTATCATTCCCACCGGAAGGCACATGGCACCCGGCATGTGACCGGCGGCATAGGCGAGCGGCTCGCGCACATCAATCAGGTGATCGGCGCCGCTCTCGCTAAGGTCTTCCAGCCCCAGATGCCTTGGCCGCATGACGCGCGGCGCGGCATCGGGCCCTTCAAGGTTGAGCCGCTCCATCAGCCGGAAATAGGGCGGCTGGTAGTGGTGCTCTTCTACCTTCGTCTTGATGAACTCGTCGCGGTCGGAGATGCGCAGACGCGGGTTGTTGCGTCGCTCGTGGCCGATTGTCGAGAATTCCCGATCCGCCATTCCCGACCCGCAGACCGAGCCCGCACCATGCGCCGGGTAGATAATCGCCTGATCGCCGAGGCCGCAAAGTTTCTGCAGTGAGTCGAACAGAAGGCCCGCGACTTCTTCCTTGCGCTCGGGATAGAAATCGGTGCGCCCGACATCGCCGACAAACAGGGCATCGCCAGTAAAGACGCCGACCGGTCCCTCGGAATATTCGCCGTCATGGATGACGAAAGCGAGATGATCGTCAGTGTGTCCAGGTGTTTCCAGCACCTCGATCCGCAATTGACCCAGCTCGAAACAATCGCCCTCGCGTGCGGTATTGGCAAAAACGATCTCGCCTGCCGCGTTGGGCCCGTGATAGACCGTGGCTCCTGTCAAATCGGCCAAGATCGGCGAGCCGCTGATCAGATCCTCATTGCGATGGGTTTCGAAGATGTGCGTTATCTCCAGTCCTTCGGCCCGGGCCTTTTCGACATAGATCTCGCAGTCCCGGCGCGGATCGATGACCGCTGCCTGTCCGCCCGAGCCGATGATGTAGGAAAGGTGCGAGAGGCCAGGGGTTTTGATTTTCTCCAGAAACATACGATTTCCTTGTCTGTTGCTCACAACTTGCAACGTGCGGGCCCGTCACAAATCGCAAAATGATACGGCGCTCAATCGATCCCGAGTTCGGCCTTGATGGCGGCGGGACTTTCGAAATGTTCGGCTTCGGGCCTGCCGATGGCAGGTTTTGCGTTGATCCAGGTATCTTCGCACACGAAATCGAGCAGGCTCGCCGCGAGATCAGCATGACGGCAGCGGAAACAGCCTTCTGCCAAGCGTTCATCCGTAATGACGGCATCGCCGGTGTAAGGCTCATCCAGCAGCCAGCCCGGTCGTGCGACCGTCCATTTGGTGCCTTGTGCGTCGCTGAGCATCGCCTCCATGGCGCGCATCTGCTCGAGTATATTGAACAATGCTGGCTTGGCGGTGAGTTCAAACCACGCCGGAACGCTCGACTGATGTTCGACGAAGGCGGCGGAGATCACGGCAATACGGTCGATCTTCGCTTGTGCAATCGCCCCGAGCAGGTTGCGCGTGCCATTGGTATAGAGCGGCGGTGGATCGATCGCATTGCCCGGACCGAAAGCGACACCGAGCGTCGAGATAACCGCGCGGCAGCCATCGAGATCGCCCGCGAAATCGTCCGACAGCACATCGCATTCGATGTATTCGAAGTCGCCCACCCGCTCGTCTGATCCAGGCACTGTGTGTTCGAAGGCGCGGATCGGTATGTCCGAGGCAAGGGCACGCCTCAATAGCTCGCTGCCGGTCTTCCCGCCTGCCCCGAAGACAGCGATGGGCCTCGTATCAGTCATCTGCTTGTTCCTGTTAAGACTGGTGATGGCGACGAAGGGCGGAGGCACGGGCGCACGGGGTAGCCGACGGCCCGCCCACGCGCCCTGCCAGTATCAGGCTCCGTCAGCCGGACAGGTGGTATAGCCCCAAAAACCGAACTCATCCTTGGCTCTTGGCGCTGCGACGATCATCTCCTGCATTTGCAAGCCCGCATCGCCTTCACCATCCAACATACGGGTTTTGATCCGAAGCTCGCCATTCGAATAGCTACCGGGACCATCAGAAGCGACGGGGATCAATTTGCCATTGATCTTGATCGCTCCGCTCCCGTCACCGTCATAGACAAATGAGGGAAAGGCCACTTCGGTCAGGCGGAACTGGCAGGCCTGTCCTGCGCCCAGAGCAGCAAGGTCCGCGTCATTCATGGTCCCGGGAAGCATGAGGCCCGGGTCAACATTTGCCAGTGCACTGGCCGCGTCCTCGATCGGCGCGGCAGTGGCAGGCGGGTCGAGCTGGGCTTCGCGGTCATTTCCCGGAGCAGTATTCGAATTGCAGGCGGCGAGCGGAAGCGCGATGAGCGCCGTGAGAGCTATCTTGTTCATTGCTGCATCTCCTCGGGCAGGCGTTCTTCGGTCCGCGGACCGTTCTGCTCGATATCGTCGATGAGATATTTCATCTCGGCGATTTCGCGGCGCTGGGCGACTATGATCGCTTGAGCGAGTTCGCGCACGCGAGGATCTTTCAGGCTCGCGCGTTCGCTGGTCATGATAGCGATCGAGTGGTGCGGAATCATCGCTGCCATATATTCGGTATCGTCGACGGTGGTCTGGCTGCGCACCAGCCATAGTGCGAGCGCGAACACAAAGGCCCCGACGCCCAGGATGATGAAGTTCTTGGTCCGGTCCTTGTACATGCCCCACATGAAGAGGAGCATGACGATCATCATCATCGCGCCCATGACGAACATCATCCAGAAGCGCGTTTCGCTCCAGAAAACATCGTCAATGGTGAAGGTGTTGGCATACATCAGGAAGAACATGATGACGGTCGAAGTCGACACCATGGCCATGAACCGCCAGTAGTTGCCGCCCCCTCCCTTGTCCGAGTGGGTCGTCTTTTCGGTCATGCTTTTTCTCCTTTTTGCATCATGGTCCAGAATAGCTGCGCCGAGCAGCTGATGAGAGCGAAGCCGGTGAGGGCCTCGACGCCGGCGAGAACTCTCAGGTGCTCGGTCGGATAAATGTCGCCCAGGCCCAGTGTGGTCACGTTGATGAGCGAGAAATAGAAGTAGTCCATCCAGTCCATTGAAGGCGCCTTGTCGAAACCTCCCAAGCCCCATTGCGCGCCCAGCCAGAAACCCGCGGCAAAAAGGATCGCCACGATGAAATGCGACGCGAGCACGAGCAGCGACACGGCAAGCTTTGCCAGCGTATCGCGGCGGCGATCGAGAATCCGGTGGCCGACACCCAGAATGGCAAGGTGGGAAGCGACGGCTGCAAGGAACAGAAAGACGGCGAGAAGGAGCGCGGTGATCATGCGAGAAGCTTCACGCCCATCCACAGGCCCATCCCCATCATGAATAGATTTTCGGTCAGCGAGACGAAGCCGAGCGGCACATTGCTGCTGCCGCCGACGCAAGCGCATTTGAGCTCACGCTTGTCGATGTAGACAGCCTTGAAGACGCTGACAGCGCCGACGGTGCCGATGAACAATGCCAACGGAGCAGAAAGCCACGTCAGCGCGCCCGCGGTCATGAGAATGCCGGCAGCGGCTTCGCCGAAAGGGTAGACGAAGCCATAGGGCACCCAGCGCCGCGCCAGCAGGTCGTAATTGAGGAACATCGTCGAGAAACTGCGCACGTCCTGAAGCTTCTGAACGGCGAACAGGGTCATCGACAGGCTGACGAACCATTCGGCGGCCCGGACAGTGAAGAGGTTATCAAAAAAAGCCCAGCTCAGTCCGAGCGCGAGCAGAAGCGCGACCGCGAAAATCGCAATGACCGGCTGATAGCTGGTCTCGCCTTCCTCCGGCTGCGAACGGCTCTTGCCGAAGAACTCGCGGACATCGTCATAGCCGCCAATGCGCTTGTCTTCGATAAAAGTCTGCGGGGTGGTCTCGACGTTGTGCTTGTCCTTGAATGCGTCGGTTTCCTCCCTGCTGGTCAGGTGATGATCGTCGACCTCGAAACCTTGCCGCTTGAGGAGATCGACCGTCTTGATGCCATAGGGACAGACATGGTCCTCCATTACCATGCGGTAGACCGCCGCTGTTCGGGTCGTCATGAATCGCTCCATCTGTTTTGCCTGACGTGTCTCGTGCTCAACGCCGGTTTTCGGTGAACGGTTTCGAAAAACCCCGCTGCAAGAGCCTCAAGGCCCAGCGAAAAGTTGCCATCAACTCTTCTCTTCTGACCGATCATCTTTGTGAGAAGCGGGCGCTTCGGAATTGTGCGAAAGGTAAATCCATTCTCCCACGAAGACTGCGACGATGCCGATCGCCGCATAGGCGACAACGGCAGGATCGCTGCGCAATTTGGCCGCGGTAAAAGCTGCAAGGACCACGCCATCTGCCGCGAGTGCTGTAAGAAGTATTGTTGCGCGCGCGCCGACTTCCTTGCGCAGGTGACGCAGGACGCCCCAATGCACCAGCATATCCATGACGAGGTAGAAGAAGGCGCCTAGCGAGGCGATCCGCGACAGATCGAACAGGACGGCAAGCGTCCCGGCAATGACCACCGTATAGACCAGCATGTGGCTGCGAATTCCGCCGCTCATACCGAAATGGCTGTGCGGGATCATCTTCATGTCGGTCAGCATCGCAAGCATGCGCGACACAGCAAATACGCTCGCGATCACGCCCGAAGTCGTGGCGGCGATCGCGATCGCGACGGTGAAATAGAAGCCCAGCTCACCCAGCGCCGGACGCGCCGCTGCCGCGAGCGAGTAATCGCGCGCCTCGACGATCTCGGATATGCTCAGGCTCGAACCCACGGCCAATGCGACGAGCAGATAGATCACGATGCAGACCGCGATCGAGATCATGATGGTCCGACCGACATTCTTGTGCGGGTCGACGATTTCGCCGCCGCTATTGGTAATCGTCGTGAAGCCCTTGAAGGCGAGGATCGAGAAAGCAACAGAGGCGAGCATGGCTTCTGCATTCGTCATCGAAACGGGCTGCGAAAACGCGCCTGATGAAAAACCGCTGGCCCAGATCGCCGCGACTGCGAACAGCGCTATGCCGCCGATCTTGATGGCGGACATGATGAGCGAGAAGCCGCTTACCGACTTGTTGCCCGCTGCATTGACGAGATAGGCGAAGATGATGAGGGCAAGCGCTGCGAGAGAAACGAGCCACCCGCTGCTTTCGAGGCCGAACGGGCGCAGCGCGTAAGTCGCGAAGGTGCGGGCTACGAGGCTTTCATTGATGACCATCGAGAGCGCCATCAGGAGCGAGGCAGAGGCGGCGATCACGCCGGGTCCGTATGCTTTTTGCAAGATCATCGCGATGCCGCCCGAAGACGGCCATTTGTTCGACATCTTGATATAGCTGTAGGCCGCCAGCGAGGTTACCAGCGCGCCAGCGATGAAGGATAAGGGGAAGAGCGGACCGGCAAGCTCGGCGATCTGCCCGGTCAGCGCGAATATGCCGGCACCGATCATGACGCCGGTTCCCATCGCCACGCCGCCCAGCAGGGTTATCGAGCCAGCTGTCTCGCTTTGATTCTCGTGCTCATGGTCTTGCAAGACTTTCCCCTGTCGATGGTCTCCCGTTCAAGAAAGATCATGCCGGACAGTACGTTCAGCCGGGGCTCATCCCTCAAAAATATTTCAGGACAAATCCGGAGGGTTGCGTTTTGCTCGGGGCGCTCGAGCAAATTGCGGCCCAAAGCGGACTGCTTGCGCAGCTGAAAATGCTCGGCGAGTATCAAGGCACGCGTCCATCGCCGCCGATTTACTACGTCCTGAACCGGTTACGGAAAAATCGCAGCAGTGGCACCCCAATGACCGCGATGTACCAACCGTACAGAAAGCTGCCGAGAGCGCCTGCCAAAAAGCCCGAGAGGGTTAGCCATTCGAAACCGGGAAGCAGCGGCGCCCACGCTTCGTGCATGTGCACCTGTTCGGGCGCGAGCAGGCCGAAACCGATGCAGATCAGGTAGCTGAAAAGCAGGAAGAGGCTGAGTGTCCAGCCCCATATGAGAATTGAGGTTCTGACCGAATAGTCCGACATGATGGTCCTCCGTTAGAGTTGGCGCGAAAATGGCTTGTCCATAGTCACGGGTAGGATGCGAACACGCTCCGCCCGCCTGGGCCGAAGGCGATGACATCATAGGGCTGCACCTGCTCTCCGACTTCCATTCCGGGCGAGCCAAGCGGCATTCCGGGCACAGCCAGGCCAGCAACGCCTTCGGGGCGTTCGCGCAATAGCTTCGCGACGGCATCGGCCGGCACGTGGCCTTCGATGATATAGCCATCGACTTCCATCGTGTGACACGACCACAGATCCTGTGGCACACTCTTGGCTGTCTTGAGCGCAGCCATGTCGTCGGTGTCGACCGAGGCGACCTCTGCTTCGAGCCCATGTTCGACGTGACCGGCCCAGCTGAGACAGCAGCCGCATCCTGCGTCGCGGAACATCGTGTAGGTCGCGGCCTGCGCTGCATTCGAGCAGGCTGCAAGGGCGAGGAGGAGCGAGGCCGCCAGCGAACGGCGTAGCGGTCTCGAATCTTTCGTGAGGTTCATTGGACATTGCCTTTCTTGATGCCGCGCCAGAGAGAAATGGTTCCGGTCGCGGTATGGATACGATCGAGCAATTCGGCGTCTGCGAAAATCTCGGCGAGCAATTTCTCGACGGCTCCGTCGGCGCTCGGCTGGGTGTCCTTCACGCCGTCGAGAAGCTGAACGCTCGAACGGAACAGCGCGCGCATGACTGGAGCATCCTGCCCCATATAGTCGGCAATCAGCGCCATGCCCCCGGGGGCCAGCAGGTTCTCGATCTGCTCGAGGATCGCGCGTTTTTGCGAAACGGGCACCTGGTGAAGGACGAGACTGCTGACGATCTTATCTGGTTGCCAGCCGTCGGAAAGCTCGAGACTGTCAAGAAAGCCGTTGTGCCACCGGACCATATCGACTCCGGCACCGAATTTGCGCTGCGCGATCGCCAGCGCGGCGGGGTCTGGCTCAACGCCGATGAAGCCGGCTTCGGGACAGCTGGCCATCAGCGCTCTGAGCAAGGTCCCGGTGCCGCACCCGACATCGATGACCTTGTCGCCCGGCACCAATACGGCCTCTTCGACGATCGCGCGGCGCCACCGGCTCTCGCGCGTAAAGATTGCGATCGCGCGGTCATAGAACGGCGTGAGCCAGCTTTTGCCCAGCGGCGGAGTGAACTCGCGTTCTTTTGACGGAACTGCCGCGCTTTTCATGCCATGGCTCCCATTCGACGCTGGTACATACCGCTGTTGCTACAGTTATCTCCTCTTACGCGTCGCCAACCCGCAGCCCTCAAAAAAGAAACTTGAGGGTTTGCGCGAAGTGTCGCGTATAGGAACCGTGCAACCGACAGGAGCAAGGGATGCGTGAAAATCAGACACTCGATGCGATGCTCGGCACCATGGCCTCGCAGAAGGCTGGCGACGTGCCGCCCGACTTCATGAACGGCGTCTGGCAGCGCGCGGGACAGCTTGGCGAAATTGCCGATCAGCGACGCAGAATGGCCTTGTTCGCCGGTCTGTTTGTCGTCGGGCTGGCAGCTGGCGCAGGGACCAGCGGATGGCCTTCCGAATATGGCGCTCCTACAGAAATTGTTGGCGAGAGCCTCGTTGGCGGAGAATCCCTGTCACCCGCTGCTTTGCTTCATGTGGGGTCATAGGCGTTGAAGAAGTTTCACCTTGTCCTGGCGGTCCTGCTGGCGGCGCTCGCAGGATGTCTCGGAGCTTTTGCCGCCGATCGCTGGGCCAACAACGATGCCGAGGGCAGCCTGCACCAGTTCGTGCACGATGAGCTGTCGCTCACGGCTGACCAGGAGCAGCGGCTCGATGCGCTCGAAGCGCGTTTCGCGGTAGAACAGGCAAGGCTCGAAGCCTCTGCGCGCGCAGCCAACGCCCAGCTCGCCCAGGCAATGGAAACCGAGCACGAATACGGGCCCGAAGTCAGTGCCGCGATCGACGAGGTGCATGCGCGCATGGGCGATTTGCAAAAAGCGACCGTGCGCCACGTCTTCGACATGCGGGAAATTCTCGATCCCGATCAGCAGCTCCAGTTCGACCGGAAAGTGTCCGCGGCCCTCACGCGCGATCCGCGTGACTGACCAGCCTTGGCAGCGGTGGATGACACTTCGAATGAAGCTCTGATCGGGCGGGCGATAGCCGGTGACAAGCGGGCGTTCACAGCTCTCGTCGAGAGCGAGATCGCCCGGTTGATTGCGCTTGCCACGCGCATGCTGGGTTCACCATCGCGGGCCGAAGATGTCGTTCAGGACGGTCTCGCGTCGGTCTGGCTGACTCGTCATCGCCTCGATCCGAGCAAGCCCATCGGTCCCTATTTGACGACAATCGTTCTCAACCGGTGCCGCGACAGGCTCCGCCGCAGGAAAGTTATTGGCTTCCTTGGTTTGCCGGATGGGCGGGAAGCCGACGCCGTTGCCGACGATGCTCCTAATCCCGAAAATGTTGCCGAAGCCCGCGAACAGCTGCGGCTGGTCCAGGCCGAAATCGGGCGCTTGCCGGTGCGCCTACAAGAGGCGCTCGTGCTGGTCACTGTCGAGGGGTACAGCCAGGCCGAGGCTGCCGAGCTGCTCGGCACCACCGAGAAAGCCGTCGAGACGCGCATCTATCGTGCGCGCAACCGGCTGAAGGAGCGGTTCGAAAAGTTTGAGGGGTAGGGCAGGTGGCCGCGTATGTGACGGTATACGCATTTTCAGGAGCCCCCTATGCCTGCCCTCAATCGCCGAAAATTCCTTGGAACAAGTGCTAGCGGGCTGGGCCTGCTTGGTCTCTCCGGTGCCATGCCGGCCTGGGCGCGCGGCGCGGACATCCTGGCGGGTAACGCTAGGAAAGGACTGGACGAGGTAGCGGGGCCGAATATCGACCTCACTGTCGCACGTTCTGCCTTCGCGACGGGTAACAGGCGCGGCGGCGCCATCGCCGTCAACGGCACGATCCCCGGTCCGCTGTTGCGTTTGCAAGAGGGCACGACCGTGCGGTTGAACGTTCATAATCAGCTCGAGGAAGATACCTCAATTCACTGGCACGGTCTGCTCGTGCCGTTCCAACTGGACGGTGTACCCGGCGTGAGCTTTCCCGGCGTCAAACCAGGCGAGACATTCACAGCGGAATTTCCCGTGCGGCAGGCAGGAACTTATTGGTGGCACTCGCATAGCGGGTTGCAGGAACAGGCCGGGCACTACGGCGCTATCGTGGTCGATCCCGCCGGACCCGATCCGGTGCAGGCCGACCGCGAATATATCGTGGTGCTGAGCGAATTCAGCGATATGTCGCCCCACACGATCTTCGACAAGCTCAAGAAGGGCGAAGGCTACTTCAACTACAACCAGAACACCTGGACCGACGATTATCCGCTTTCGGGCGGGGACCGCCGGATGTGGGCGAGGATGCGCATGATGCCGACCGACATCCTCGATGTGTCGAGCGCTGCCTACACTTACCTCCTCAATGGTCACGGCCCGCTCGACAACCTGGAATATCTCTTCCGCCCCGGCGAGCGCGTACGCCTGCGCTTCATCAATGCCGGAGCCATGACCTTTTTCAATATCCGTATTCCCGGCTTACCGATGACTGTCGTGCAGGCGGACGGGAAGGATGTCGAACCGGTCGAGGTCGACGAGTTCCAGATCGGCGTTGCCGAAACCTACGATGTCGTCGTGACGCCGGGCGAGCAACAGGCTTACACGCTGGTGGCAGAGTCCATGGACCGCTCCGGCATGGGTATTGCCACACTTGCGAGCACACCCGGCGCGCGCGCCGCCATACCTCCGCTGCGCGATCCCCCGCTGCTGACCATGGCCGATATGGGCATGAGCGGCATGGACCATGGCTCCGGCGGCGATGCCGGCAAGACCGGAATGGACCACAGCAGTGGCGGTGACATGGCGGGAATGGACCATGGTTCGTCCGGCGATTCGGATATGGCGGGCATGGCCGGAATGGCGGGAGGCATGCAGATGCGTGATATCTCGCGCTTGCCTCCCGATGTGAAGGTCGGACCCGGGCTAGACATGGTCTCGATGAACCCGGTCGACCGAATGGGCGATCCCGGCATCGGCCTCGCCGATGTCCCTCACCGCACGCTCGACTATCGCAAGCTCCGCTCGCTGACACCTCATCGGGAGGGCCGGACTCCCTCGCGGCGGATGGAAATCCATCTCACCGGGAACATGGAACGCTACATGTGGTCGTTTGACGGCAAGAAGTTTTCCGCCGTCTCCGACGAGCCGATCCGGTTCGCCTATAACGAACGCGTGCGCGTGAAGCTCATCAACGACACGATGATGGCGCACCCGATCCATCTGCACGGGCACTTCTTCGAGCTGGTCAATGGCGCCCCGGCCGACCGTCAACCGCTCAAGCACACAGTTATCCTGCAGCCGGGTGGCAGCGCGCAGTTCGACCTGACGGCGGACGAGCCGGGCGACTGGGCCTTCCACTGCCACCTTCTCTACCACATGCATGCCGGGATGTTTCAGATTGTCACGGTTGCCAATCCGGACGGGAGCGAAGCATGAAGACTTTCAATTTCAGCTTCTTCGCCTCCGTCGCAGCAGGTGCAGTCCTCGCTTCGCCCGCCGCAGCCCAGCATGCCGGTCACTCGCCGGCGGAGCCGCAGCAGAGCGCCGAGGCGCAGGCTGACGCCAAGGTAAAGTGCGAGGAGGAAGCCGCGCGCCATCGTGCGATGGGGCATCCGGTAACAGAGGGGGCGTGCGAACGTACTGCCCAGCCTGAAGCTGCGATGGACCATTCGACGATGGATCATTCGCAGATGAATCACGGCGACATGGGGCAGGCGGAAGCCAGCAGCTCGTCGACAGACCATGGGCAGATGGATCACAGCCAGATGAACCACGGGCAGACGGGATCGCAGGACATGCAGGGCATGGACCATTCGTCGATGCAGATGGGCTCGAACGACGATATCCCGCTGCTGCCGCCTCCTCCCGAAGCCGGGAGCGGTCCCGCGCGCGCGGCGGTTGCGATCTGGGGCGAGGATGCCATGAACGAAGCGCGGCGCGAACTTGTCCGCGAGACCGACGGCGGGATGCGCTTCTGGTTTCAGGCCGACCGGCTCGAATACCGCGCCCGCGAGGGAGCGGATGGATATCTTTGGGATATCCAGGGCTATTATGGCGGTGATATCGACAAGTTCTGGTTCAAGTCCGAGGGTGAAGGCAGCTTCGGTGAGCCTGTCGAGGGCGCCGAAGTCCAGGCGCTCTGGAGCCGGGCGATCGCTCCCTTCTTCGATTTCCAAGCCGGTGTCCGCCAGGATCTGACAGGGCCCGAGCGCACCCATGCGGTCATTGGCATACAGGGCATTGCTCCCTACCAGTTCGAGGTAGACGTTGCAGCGTTCGTATCGAACAAAGGCAATGTGACGGCGCGTTTTGAGGGCGAGCTTGATCAGCGCATCACGCAGCGGCTGATCCTCCAGCCGCGTGCCGAAATCGCACTTTCGGTGCAGGATATTCCCGAACTCGGCATTGGCGCTGGCCTCGACCGGATCGAGGCAGGTCTGCGTCTTCGCTACGAGTTCGCACGCGAATTCGCGCCCTATGTTGGCGTATCCCAGGAATGGCGGATCGGTGACAGCGCCGATTATGCCCGCGCCGCAGGGGAAGACTCTAGCGTGACGAATTACGTCGTGGGAATTCGATTCTGGTTTTAAGAGAAGGAAATATACAATGAGGACAAGACTATCCCTAAGCGCGGTCGCCCTGGCCTTGGCTGCAGGGGGCACTCCCGCCCTGGCACAATCCATGGACCATTCGGCGCATTCGGAACATTCGGTATCAACGCCGATGGACCATACGGAGCAGGGCATGAACCATGCCGAGCATATGGCTGCGATGAACGACGACGTCGCTGGGGCAGAAGCGGTTCTGACATCATATCGCGATGCCCTGACGTCGCGCGATGCAGAGGCCATGGCCGCGCTGTTTGCCGAGGAATCCTTCGTTTACGAAAACGGCAAGGCGGAAGGCAGCTTCACGCATTACATGGAGCATCACCTGGGACCGGAACTCGATGCAATAACCAGCTTCACCTTCGGCGAACCGACGCTCGCAGTCACCCGGATGGGACATATGGCTTATGGCCGCGAAACGTACACCTATCGGATCGAACTGGCCGACGGCCGCGTAATCGACCGCGAAGGGGTTGCGACCTCGGTCCTCGCTCATGATGCAGATGGCTGGAAGATCGTTCAATACCATTCATCGTCACGCGCACCGCGTAACAACTGATTTGATCGGGGGAACACCGATTGGCGTTACGCTCTTTCAAGCTGCGTCTTCATGTGCTGGGCAGCAAGCTTCACAAATGGCTGGCGATCTTTGTCGGCGTCCAGGTGCTCCTGTGGATGATCACCGGGGCGCTGATGTCGTTTCTCGACATCGAAGAGGTTCGGTCCGAACATGTCGTTTCGCGCGCGCCGGAGGTCCTGCCCGCTGATGCTGTCATGCCCCAATGGCTCGATAGCAGCGAGGGGGTGGTTTCCCTTGCGACGCGCGCGGTCGGCGGCAGGGCAGTAACCGAGGTCCGCCGGGACGATGGAAGCGTCACGCTCCGCGACCCGGATAGCGGGATGCTCCTCTCGCCCCTTCCCGCCGCGAGTGCACGGGCCATCGCCCGACGTGCCTGGACCGGGCCATCGACCACCATAGCGACCACACGCCTCATCGAAGACGCTGTCGGGACCGAATTCCGGGGTCCGTTTCCGGCGTGGCAGATCACCTACGGCGATGAGGACAATACCCGCGTCTACATCGATGCATCGAGTGGCTCGGTGCTCGCTGCCCGCAGCGACACCTGGCGCCTGTTCGATTTTATCTGGGGGCTGCATATCATGGACTGGACGCAGCGCGACCGCATCAACAGCTGGTGGCTGCTACTGTTCGGGATCGGCGGGACGATTATCGCGGTTTCGGGCTTTGTCCTGCTTGCGAACCGGTTTCCCAGGATCAGGCGGCGGGCGAAACATGTGCCGAATGCACCCTGAAGCCGCTCCCAGTTTAATCAGGTTCGGCTCGGGCAAAGCGGACCAGAAGGATCGTTAGCGCCGGCACGACCGTCCACATCGCGATCGGGATCAGCGCTAGTCCCGTCACTGGCTCGTGCGGCATCAACTCGCTGTAGCGCCAGCTCAGGAAACTGTTTGCCGGAAGCGATGTGGCGATCATTTCGACGGCGATTGCGACGACAAGCCCGAAGCCGAAATAGACCGCATAGGGCATTTTGGCGGCTTGCCAGAGCCATGCGTGCCCGCCACGTAATGCTGCAAGGCTATAACCTGTCAGCAGGATCACGCCATCGCCCAGGCTTGCAATGCCGCAGCGAATGGTCCGCTCGAAGGGTTCGAGATCACCCGGTTCGAAGAATGGCATCTGGAAAATCTCCCAGACGAACGCGATCAGGCTCCCGCAAACAAAGATCAGCCAATGGGTTCTGGTCATGCTTCGGATACGCCGGAATGATGTGCGCAAGGAAATAGCGGCGGGCCGGAGTTCCACGTCCTGCATAACGCCTTTGCTGCCCCAAAGCCTGGATCAGTCACGGTCTTCGCGGCTCTCGGTTTTGGCCATGCGAGCAGCGCGTTCGAGAAATTTCCGCATGTCACCTGCTGCCAGTTCGGTAAGCGGATGCCGGCTCGCATCGGGACGCGGTTCGATCATGTCCGCACGTTTCCTGATCTGTTCGATCTGTTCGTCGCTCGCCCCGGACAAGAGGCCGAGAACTATGTTCTCGAGAGTTATGAGGCGAATGCGCATTTGCACCAGCTCGGCATGATCGGGCTCCGGAACATCCCAGCTGCCGTCCTCATTGACCGTGCTCACGTCTGCTTCTCCGACGGCTCTGCTGGCACCATGATACTCCCCATTCGTCGTTATCAGCTTCTCTCAAAAAGGTGGCCGAAAAACAGCACCGCTGCAACCGGCCGTGCTTCGGCCCACCAGCCCCACCGCTGCTGCGGATTGTTTGAGGGGAAGAGATGTCGGCTGCGTAAAGAAGATGAATGCACACAGCATCCACCGCAAGACCGACTAAAGGAAATCGACCATGAAACGGACAGTTCTAGCTTTCGCGCTCGCCACCGGCTTGGCAGCCACCCCGGCAATGGCCCAGCAACAGCATGACCACGGAGATCAAGCGGCGGCGCAGCAGCAGTCACACGCTGGCCATATGATGCAGGATTCCGACGCTATGGCGGCCCATCGTGAAAAGATGGCAGAAATGCGCGCGCTGATGCAGCAGGCCCACGCGGCGGGCGATCCTGCCGAACGCCAAAGGCTGATGGCCGAACATCGTGCAAAAATGCAGGAGCACATGGCGGGCATGATGCAGGGCGGCAATGCCGATATGATGGCGGCCTGTCACCAGCGCATGATGATGATGCACGACATGATGGAGCAGATGGCGGCTCACGAGAACATGGCGCAAGACGATTAGGAGATGGTGGCCGGGCTTTCGCTTCGTACCTGAGGCTGGCCACCCTCACCAAAGCGCTGTGCAAGGCAGGAGGCCCGACCATCTCGTGATTTATATTTGAACCCTAACGCGCCGTCGTTCGCCTCGCTGCATTACCGCGAGAGATGAGGGTTCGCAGAGCACTACCGATACAATAGGTCGCACGACTGTCGCTAAGACCGGAGCCCAAAGAGAATGAAACCAATCCAATTCATGGCTATTGTGGCCGCCAGTCTGCTCTGGATAAGTCCGGCCCAGGCCCATGGCGACGAAGAACATGGTGAAGCGGCCAGTGCTGTCGTCTCCGATGCGGCGTCAGAAGATATCCAGTCTGCGCAGGGGCACGGCGATACGGCTGCTGATCATGACTGGGCGAATGGACAGGATGCAGGCGAAGGCGACAAGGGCTTGGTCGGTGTGCTCAAATCGCTGCATCCCGCCACCGTACACTTTCCGATCGCTTTGTTCTTTATGGCAGCTCTCACCGAGCTATTCATCATCGCACGGAAGGGCACAGGCCTAGAGCCGGCAGTGCGCGTACTTGTTTATGGCGGTGCCGCCGGGGCGGTCGTGGCGGCCATATTCGGTTGGATCCATACCGGTCTCTGGTTCGGCGGAGATACTGCGATGCAGGTTCATCGCTGGAACGGAATGCTGATCGCCGTCCTCGGTCTGGCGATGGCCTATCTTGCGAGCCGTGCTTCCGCGAGCCGGACCCTGCTTCGCGCCGCAATCTTTTCCATGGCCGCTCTCGTGCTGGTGCAGGGGTTTCTGGGCGGCGAGCTTGCGCACGGTGCCAATCATCTTGGTATCTCCTGGCTTTGAAGGATAGAATGATGCGTAGATCGAATCGGAACGCGTTTGTTGCCCCCCTTGCTGCGGCGGCACTGGGGCTAGGGCTCGCTGCATGTGATCAGACGCAGGACACTTCATCAGAAGCTGAAGCCTTGCCACTGTATACGGCCCCGCCGACCGAGAGCACAGGTGCTGGTGAAGGCGAAAGAGACAACGCTGCCTCTCCCGCTGGAGAGGCCAACACGAACCGGTCGGGTGAAGCTGCGACTGCCGGTAGGCAACCAGACCGACCGGCGAGCACTCCGGTAGTAGCGCCGTCACCTGCGGCCACTCCCCCGCCGATGAATGCGAAGCCTAGCGACACACCAGATCCGCATGCGGGCCACAATATACAGTCCATGCCAGACCATGACATGTCCTCGATGTACAATCGGGCGGATGGTTCATGACCTGGCGTTTCGCCTTCTGATCGGCCCAAAAACGGCCGACGCTCATTTCACCTGTCACTACGAATAACATGTCGTCGTTTGCCAAAGGCGCTTTATCTCATCTGTCCGATTTTGGGGGTATTGATGGGGGTATTTGCATGGCGATCCAAAAAGTTGATAAGGTAAATCAGCACGTTACACGCTCCCTACATTTCCCTCCTCCGCTACCATTCCCAAGCACCTAAGCCCCTGAAAAGTGGCATTTCCTCTGTGAGGTGTGCCAAGTTTTTCAGCTTGATTGGCACGGATCTGGCACAATATCAGCGTAATCTTGGCACATGTAAGTAGTACCGGTTATCGGATGACAACGGGTATTATAGTCGAATAATTAGGGCCTTAGGCGTCCCCCCTTCTTGACATGCTCGTCACTCTCCCTGCACCTACCTGACAGTGCTAGAAATACAGGGGTTTCTCGGTGACTGCTAAAGTACGCATCAAAGCTGGTCAGGTTGAGTTCGAATACGAGGGGCAAACGGAGCTTTCGGTCGAAGACATCAAAGACCTGTTCTCCCATATTGAGACGCTATTTACCGTCCCTGCGCTGGCGGAGGCAGGAGATTCTCACTCTGAGGAACCGGCTGTTTCTTCCCCTTCGCTCGGCGCTCAAGTAGCACCGTCTAAGAAGCTAGCGATGAACTCGATAGTCAAAGAGCTTGACGGCAAAAGCGCCTCGGATGTCGCGGTCGCCGCTGCTGCGTCTCTCCAAATCTTCGAAAAGAAGGAGACTTTCAATCGCGCCGACCTGCTGGCGACGATGAAGAAAGCCACGATGCACTACAGAGAAACGATGTCGAACAACTTGACGAGGACCTTGGCAACGCTCGTTGGAACGAAGTTCAACGAGGTTTCTGATGGCAAATATTCGCTCAACGCCGAGACTTACGACCAGCTGGTAACCAAACTTGCTTGACGTCGGTGAACTGAAAAGCTGGCTACACCGAGACCTACCAGCTCGCGACAAACTTCTCCTAATCTTAGCGACATTTAACGAGCCAACAGGCCTTTCCGATGTACGCCAAAGGTCCGAGCAAGCCGGACTGAAAATCCCAAAAAAATGGAATCTATCTTCAACTCTTAGTCGCAGCAAAGGGATGGCGATTAGGGTGCCCACGGGCTGGGAAATCACGGAGAAAGGAAAGGAACACCTTCGGGACTTGGGAGTGGAGTCCGTTAGTCCAGCAGCTGCCCAGGTCGCGACTGATCTCCGACAGCACCTGAGCAAGATCCAAAGCGAAACGACACGGGCATTCGTGGAAGAAGCGATCAGATGCTACGAGGCGAAGCTTTACCGCTCTGCAATCGTCATGTCATGGATCGCGGCAGTCGACGTGCTCTATCGCGAAGTTGTCGCCAATCATCTTGCTGCCTTCAATGCTGAAGCGAAGAGAGTGGATTCTCGATGGAAAGGCGCAGCGAATGAAGACGGCTTAGCCCGTATGAAGGAGGCGGATTTCTTGGACCGTCTCGTCGCGATTGGTGTGATCGGTAAGAACGTCAAGGAAGAGCTTGCAAAGGCTTTGAAGCTCCGCAACGGGTGCGGACATCCTAACAGTCTTACTGTTGGTCCGAATATTGTGACCAGCCATCTCGAGACTCTCCTACTTAACGTGTTCGACAAGTTCAGCGTCTGAGTGTTGTTGGTCTTGTGCAACGGCACAACAGGTCGACGGTTGGCACAACGCATCTCCCGACATCACCAAGCTAAGTAGCTGACAACCTCAAAACCGAGTGTGCCAAAGTGTGCCAATCGAGGTGCTTTTGGCACAGTCATGCTTGGCACAGATCGTGGAAATAGACTTAAACAATTGAAATATATGAGGAAGTTAAGTTCCTCCGCTACCAAATTTTCGATCTAGCATCAGAAGCCGAGGTTTAGCCTTGCGGCGAACACGAACGCCAGCGCCAAGCCGGCAATGATGTAGGCTAAGTTCATTGCGGCCCTTGCCAGCCATGGCCAATTGTCGAAACTCCATCCAAAATGACTGCTGATCACTACAGCTATGCCTTGGATCGAGAGCCATGGCGTGAAGAGAAGCACAATTTCCTTGCGGATTGCCACCATGACCAGGTCATGCAGCACACCGCTCACCGCAAATGTGACAACGAGAGCCAGCCATTGCGAGGCAACACGTTGAAGCGGCGACAGAATATATCTGCCTAAACCATAGCTCCAAATCGGGTTCCAATGGCGCCAGAATCCAGCCAAAGAGCTTGCCCCCAGCGAGCGGGCAAGCATGTTCTGCAGCGTTCGCTTATGTCAGAGAGGAACACCGTTTCGTCTGCGCACATATTGCGCCAAAGTCAGATGTCTGGCCAAGCCATCAGCTGACAGGATCTTGGAGTAGATTTCAACACAAGCGGATGCGGGCTAGCCGCGCATTTTCACCAAGCGAGAATACCCGCAATTTCATCGGATTTGGAAATTGGAGCCAGTCCTGCAGGAATTGAGTTTTCATCAGGCTTCGGAGCGGCGTGAGCTAGACCGAAACGTGTGGTTGGGTTGAAAGCCTCAACCCATGCTTTCCATCAGGAAGGTCTTGTTGAGCATCGCATCATCAGTGGCAGCTCTCGCTAAAATGGCCGCAACGTCGCCGCGTGCGGCTTTGCCGCTTGGGTCGACATCGTCACCAAGCCGAACATTGCGCTGCCCGTCATCATCGGTCAGCGAAACTGGCCGCACGATCGTGTAGGAAAGACCCGATGCCTTCAGGTATTCATCGGCATCGTGCTTTGCCTGCAGGTAGTTGGCGAGTTCCGAATCCGGATCGGGATTGTCCGCCCCGACACTGCTGAGCATTACAAACCTGTTCGCTCCGGCTTTTGCGGCTTTGTCGATCAGGCTTTTTGCACCGTCCCGGTCGACCTTTTCTGTCATTTCTTCGCTGGTACCGCCGCCGGATCCTGCCGCGAATACGACTACGTCGGCACCTTCGCATACCTCGTCCGAAAGGTCGGTCAAATCCGCTTGGCGAAGCTGCGCATTTTCCGGCAGCTTGCTCGTGTCGGAGCTTCCGCGGTGGAGGGCAATGACGTGGTGGCCTGCGTCTGCCAGCTGGTTCGAGAGGCGAAGGCCGGTGTTTCCGGTCGATCCTGCGATAAGTACATTCATTGGTCTGTCTTCCTCGAAATATTACGTCTGTCCGCGTTTGCGGCTGTGCCTTACCAATGGACGGGGTGGCTTTTCGTTTCGAGTTTTCGGCAGATCATTCAGCTCAGCTATGGGAGGATAGAGGCGGCAACGCTGCTTTCACAGAACTCTCCGGGCAGAAGTGAGGTTCTCCTCGCGCAGGCTTGCCTGACGGATCAGCAGGTCTTTCAAATCCAGATGCTTGGGCCGGTCCGCGCGGGTCCTCAAAACGTGGTCGACTTTCCAGGTGAGAAATTTCGCATCGAAGGGTTTGCGGACGTAATCCTGTGCCCCGGAATAAAGCGCCTGCTGCTCGTCTTCGGCGCCGGTGATCGCGGTGAACATTATCACGGGCAGGTCATAAAGTCTGGGCGATGTGCGTATGGTGCGGAGGACTTTCGCACCTGTCAGGCCGGGCATATCCTGATCCAGCAGCAAGAGATCGGGCCGCCGCCATTCGAGCAGTTTGAGTGCAGCCGATCCGTCCACCACCCATCCGAATGCGTGGCCTGCATCCATCAGGATCTCACACGCCATTTCTGCGACCATTTCATCGTCATCAACGATCAGGATATAGGCCATTTGTCAGGTCTCCTTGGGTTGTCCGAGCTTTGGGACCTAAGGCACGGAGGCAAAGACGTTCTGAAGCGGCGCGGGGGTGAAAATACCTAGGGCGGGCCGGGAAATGCTTGTGCAAGACCGGCAAGGCTGGCAACCGATCCGGCATGACCGATCAACGTGTAATTCCGCTCCAGGGTGTCCATAATTTCCGCGATTATGGCGGGTATTCCGTGCAAGGCGGCGGCAGAGTGAAAACCGGCCTACTGTTCCGTTCCGGTGAACACGGTAAAGCAACAGACGAGGATCTGGCTGCAATCGCCGACCTCCAATTGCAGCACGTTATCGACCTTCGCGGTAACAGTGAGCGAAACGCAAACCCATGCCGCCGGGCAGAGGGCTTCGATGCTCAGGTTCATTTTTTCGACGGTGAAACCGCCGGGCTGGCCCCGCATGTTGAAGCCGCAAAGGATTCGATCGATGCTGATGCAGCCCACGCCGCGATGGAACGTCTGTATTCGCAGCTGCCGTTCCGCGACAATCTGATCTGGATATTCAAACGCTACTTCTCGGCGCTGGCATCCGGTGAAGGTGCCAGCGTTGTGCACTGCCTTGCGGGTAAGGATCGCACGGGAATGGCGGTGGATTTGCTCCATCATATTCTGGGGGTCCATCCGGATGATGCGATGGAAGATTATCTGCTGACAAACACAGCCGGGAATTTGGATGCTCGCGTGGCTGCGGGGGCAAAGGCTGTCCGCGCAAAATACGGTAATGTCGATCATGCGACAATCCGTGTGCTGATGGGCGTCGATGCCCGTTATCTCATTGCGGCGCGTAAAGCTGTGGAGGAGCAACACGGCTCTCTCGACGCATTTCTCGAAGACGTGTTGGAAGTCGACAGTGCGCGGCGCGAGGCATTACGCTTGCATCTGTTGGAAGCGTAACCAGATCGGCTCAACATCGAATTAATGGCGGCGGCCAATTTCAGTACCGGGCGCCGAAGAACGGAAAATTTCAATGGCAACTCATCATACCAGAATGCTCATCATCGGGTCCGGTCCGGCAGGATATTCCGCAGCGATTTACGGGGCGAGGGCAATGCTCGAACCGATCGTGGTGCAGGGGCTCCAGCCAGGCGGCCAGCTGACCATTACTACCGATGTCGAGAACTATCCCGGCTTCAAGGATGTGGTCCAGGGCCCGTGGCTGATGGAACAGATGCAGGCTCAGGCAGAGCACGTCGGAACCCGTATGATGTGGGACACGATTGTCGAGGTTGATCTGGCAAACGGTTCACCTTTCCGCGCGATCGGCGACAGCGGGGACGAGTATATCGGCGATACGCTGGTGATTGCCACCGGGGCGCAGGCAAAATGGCTGGGCGTGCCGGGTGAACAGGAACTGGGCGGGAAGGGCGTGTCAGCCTGCGCCACCTGCGACGGATTTTTCTATCGCGGCAAGAAAGTCGTCGTGATTGGCGGTGGCAACACTGCGGTGGAGGAAGCTCTCTACCTCACCAACCATTCTGACGACGTGACGCTTATCCATCGCCGCGACGAATTGCGGTCTGAGAAAATCTTGCAGGAGCGGCTTTTTGGGTCCGACAAGATTACGCCGCTTTGGAACAAGACCGTTGAACGGTTTGTGGCTGGTGAAAACGGCGCTCTCGATCATCTGGTGCTGGTCGATACTGTCACCGGCGAGAAGAGCACGGTGAAAGCTGACGGTGCGTTCGTCGCGATTGGCCATGCGCCGGCAACTGAGCTGTTCAAGGACAAGCTGCCGATGGACGATAGCGGCTATCTGATGGTTGCGGCGGGAACTCCGAAGACGAAAATTCCCGGCGTTTTTGCTTGCGGTGACGTGATGGATCACACTTACAGGCAGGCGGTGACTGCGGCCGGTACCGGCTGCATGGCCGCGCTGGATGCGGAGCGCTTTCTTGCCACGCTGGATTTCGCGGAAACACTGCCCGAGCCGGAAGCGGCAGAGTAAATTCAGAGCATTGAATTCTTGGATGGAGGGACGCACGGCAGCGCCCCTCCATCGGTTTTCTGTGCGCGGGTCAGATGTGGATGTCGAACACCACGATCGCCGCATGGAAGATAAGCACCATCAGCACCACGCTGGATAGCGCGAACAGGACGAACCGGACCAGAACCCGGTTCGCGGTCACTTGCACCAGTGAGTGGATGATCCGCAGGCCAGCATAAATCCACGCCAGCAGCGCATTCATCCCGTCGCCGTGCCCAAGCAAAGCGAGGATGATCGCAACCGCATAGAACAGCGTCGGCGCCTCGTGCAGGTGGTTGTAATTGTCTGCCTTCCAGTTGACGCTGTCGGGCAATTTCTCGCGGAGGCTTGCGCCGGTGGAACCGACCAGCGTTGAGGCATCGCCGATCTCGTCCGATTTCGACATTGCCGGAATGCGCGTGGCATACATCCACACCCACATGATCATCGTCCAGATCAGCAGGGCGACAACGGGTTTGAAAATCATCGCTTCGACAATCATCACAGCACTCCGGGATTGGCGAACAGGGTGACCATCACCGCGCGCAAGGCCAGGATGACCATCACGATGCTGGAAACGACGAAGATGAGAAAGCGGACCGGCACCTTGTTCACAGTTGCCTGATAGACCGAGTGAATAATCCGCAGGGCGACATAAATCCACGCGAGCGTCACATCCACCGCGCCGGCACCCATGATCGCAAGAATGATCACCGCCGGATAGAAAATGGTCGGCTGTTCCATGAGATGCGCGTAATTGTGCGCCTTCCACTGAACATTGTCGGGGATGACCCCCTCAAGGTCCTGCCCCCGGCCGCCTGGTTTTGCCTCGCCGAGGCCATTGCCAGCTTTCTTGATCGCTGGCAGCCGCGTGCCCGCCATCCAGAACAACATTACGAGCGACCACAAGACGAGCACCGCTGCCGGTGCGAGTATCTGAGCCTGCATTCAATCCTCCCTGATTTGGCCGCGGAACCTGCTTGCCGGGCGGTCCGTTGTCAATTGCAACTACTCTTTGCGGTGGATAGTCGCGGCAAAGTCAGCCGGATCGCAATTGCCGCCGGTGATCATGATAACGGTGCTTTCATCGACCGGGACCTTGCCTGCTAACGCTGCCGCCAGCGCCGCTGCACCGCCCGGTTCGGCCACCAGTTGCAGGTTGGAGAACGCAAACCTTTGCGCGGCGCGAACCTCCTCGTCAGTAACGGTTACTCCGGCGCAGGCACGGCCCGTCAGAACGTCAAGATTGATCGGCGCGGTGGCCACAGGCTGCAAGGCGTCGCAAATGGTTGCCGGCGCGTCATCCCCTGCGCGCACGATCTGTCCCTGCGCCATGGCTTGCCCAACCATGTCCCAGCCAGCAGGCTCCACCGGATAAATCTCTGAAGCGGGGCAGGCGAGCGAGAGACCCGCAGCCAGACCTCCGCCGCCGCAGCACGCGATGATGCGTGACGGTTGATGGCCCAGCTGCTGCGCGATCTCGATACCGGCACTGCCTTGCCCCTCGATCACCCATGGATCGGCAAAGGCATGGACTAGTATCGCACCTGTCCTGGCGCGCACCGTTTCGGCAACCTCGTCACGGTCTTCACCCGGGCGTTCATACAGCACGATTTCGGCCCCGAGCGAGCGGGTCGCGTCCAGTTTCACCTGCGGCGCGTTTCGCGGCATCACAATCGTTGCCTTGATGCCCAGCTTGCGCGCTGCCCATGCGACACCTTGGGCATGGTTACCGCTGGAGACGGCAATAACGCCGCGGGCGCGTTCTTCCTCGGACAGATCGCTCAGCCGGTGCCAGCCGCCACGTATCTTGAATGCGCCGATCGGCTGCAGGTTTTCTGCCTTCACCCATGCCGACACGGGCCCGATGTTTACGGGCAGCAGCGGCGTAGGAGGAAGGATTTCGGCAATCTTGTGTGCAGCCCGCTGAACGCCTTCGGCAGTGGGGTGTCGGACGGCGTCTTTCATGGGGCAAATCCTACAGCTTGGAACACATGGAACACGGTTCTGATCGAAATCCTCGGCCTGCCCAACCGGTGGACGATCGGGTTTGCGTTGACGCGGGCGAGCATGATCATTTGCGGCCTATGCCGCAACTGCGCGGTGTAGGAAATTCCCGGATCGTTTTGCCTGCCACGCGCATTGCCCTAAAGAGCGCGCAAGATTCGAATTCGGAGAAACCAAATCATGTCGACAGTCCTCGTAATCGGTGCAGGCGGCGTCAGCTCGGTCTGCGTCCACAAGATGGCAATGAATGCCGATATCTTCACCAGCATCCACCTCGCCAGCCGAACCAAGAGCAAATGTGATGCCATCGCCGCATCGGTGAAGGAACGTACTGGCCAGGCGGTCAGCACTTATGAAATCGATGCCGAAGAAGTCCCGGCAATGATTAACCTGATCAAGAAGGTGCAGCCCAGTCTGGTGGTCAATTTAGCCCTGCCTTATCAGGATCTGCCGATTATGGACGCGTGTCTGGCTGCGGGCGTCGATTACCTCGACACCGCTAACTATGAGCCCAAGGACGAGGCGAAGTTCGAATATCATTGGCAATGGGCCTATCACGACCGGTTCAAGGAAGCGGGCCTGATGGCGCTGCTCGGTTCGGGCTTCGATCCGGGCGTGACCAGCGTGTTCACCATGTGGCTGAAGAAACACAAGCTGAAGACCATCCGCCAGCTGGATATTCTCGATTGCAATGGCGGCGATCACGGTCAGGCATTTGCGACCAATTTCAACCCTGAAATCAACATCCGCGAAGTAACCGCGCCCGCACGCCACTGGGAAAACGGCGAATTTGTCGAAACCCCCGCGATGGGCAAAAAGGTCGAATTCGACTTTGAAGCGGTCGGCACAAAGAACATGTACATGATGTATCACGAGGAGTTGGAAAGCCTCGCCAAGTTCAATCCTGAGCTGGAGCGGGCGCGTTTCTGGATGACCTTCGGCGATGAATACATCAAGCATCTGACCGTGCTGCAGAATGTCGGGATGACCCGGATCGATCCTGTCCGGTATCAGGGCAAGGACATCATCCCTCTGCAATTCCTCGCCGCCGTGCTGCCGAAGCCCGAAACGCTGGGTGAAACCACCAAGGGCAACACCAATATCGGTGTGATCGCGACCGGCGAAGCGCTGGACGGTTCAGGCGAGAAGACCTTCTACATCAACAACATTTGCAGCCACGAGGCCGCATACGAGGAAACCGGCAATCAGGCCGTGTCATACACCACCGGCGTGCCTGCGATGATCGGTTCGGCCATGATGGTCACCGGCAAGTGGGAAGGGGACGGCGTTTTCAACATGGAAGAAATGGACCCTGATCCCTTCATGGAAATGCTGAACGCACACGGTCTGCCGTGGCAGGTGAAAGAAATGGACGGACCGGTCGAGTTCTGATGGAAACCAAAGCCGGCGATCCGGGCGCATTTGCTCATTTCGACCTGAACCGGGTTGATAGCCCCGCATTCGTGGTCGATGCGGCCAAATTGCGTTCCAATTTGCAGATCCTTGCAGAAGTGCGTGACGCCGCGGACATCAAGGTGCTCGCGGCGCTCAAGGCGTTCTCGATGTGGTCGGTTGCACCGATTATCGGCGAATATCTCGACGGGGTATGTTCTTCGGGATTATGGGAAACGCGGCTCGCTTCCGAATTCTACGATGGTGAGATTGCGACTTATTGCGCGGCTTACAAACCGGACGAGCTGGAGGAAATCTGGCGGCTATCCGATCATGTGATTTTCAATTCGCCGGGCCAGATGCGGCGCGCATCCTTGATCATGGATCAGGGCAGGGCGGCTGGCGGCGATTTCGACATCGGTCTGCGGATCAATCCGCAGGTCCCCACCGGCGAAGTACCGCGTTACGATCCTTCCAGCCCGGGTAGCCGCCTCGGCTTCCCGCTCGACCAGCTTACCGATGAGCATATGGAAGGTGTAGACGGAATCCACTTCCACAATCTGTGCGAACAGGATTTCGAACCGCTCGCGCAGACGTGGGACAAGGTGTTTGACGCGATCGAGCCGTATTTCGGTCAGCTCAAATGGATCAATATGGGCGGCGGTCACCACATCACCCGCGCCGATTACCAGCGCGACGAACTGATCGAATTCCTGAAGGATGCGAAGGAAGATACCGGCGCTGAAATCTATCTCGAACCGGGGGAGGCTGTCGCATTGGATGCAGGTATTCTCGTCGGTACGATTCTCGACAGCGGACAAAACGAAGTGCCGCTGGCGATCACCGATATTTCCGCCACCTGCCACATGCCCGACGTGATCGAGGCGCCGTACCGCCCGGCCATGTTGCATGAAAAGGTTGCCGATGGTCAGCCGCCGGTACGGTTGGGCGGTCCGTCCTGTCTCGCAGGCGACGTGATCGGTGATTACTGCCTGCCTGTCCCAAACGAACCGGGGCAGCGGATCGCGTTCCTGGACCAGGCGCATTATTCCATGGTGAAAACCAACACTTTCAACGGCGTACAGTTGCCAAGCATTTACTTGTGGGACAGTGAGACAGATGTTCTCGAGCTGGTGAAATCGTTCGGCTACGAAGATTTTCGCGGCCGGCTCAGCTAGGTCCCGCTTTCCTTCGGCCAGGCTGGCCTACCGGGCATCGGTTTTGGAACAGATCTGCCGCGCATCTATTGGTTGGGAAAGAAGGCTGAAATTCTGCGCAGGGAAGCCTGAGACTGCGCGATTTTTCTTGCGGTTTCGCGCACACGGATTATAGGCGCGCTCCACTGCCCCAAGGGACGAGATTACCGCAAGGCAGCCTTGACGTTTAACTACCTTCAGGGGGTCCCTTGAGTTGCACATTTATCCTGACGCCACTGCTGTAGTCCGCGACCTCGCTCCGGACGAACCGGTTATCCTCAATCGCCCGCAAGCCGCGGCGCGCGCTGCCCGCTTCTTTGTCGAGAAGTTTCCGGGCAAGTCGCTGTATGCGGTGAAGGCGAACCCTTCGCCGCAATTGCTGCGCATCCTGTTCGACAACGGCATCACCCATTTCGATGTGGCCTCGATCGCAGAAGTGCGGCTGGCGCGTTCTGCCGTTCCCGAAGCAACCCTGTGTTTCATGCACCCGGTCAAGACAACGCGGGCGATCCGAGAAGCCTATCATCAGCACGGGGTGAAGACTTTCAGCCTCGATACGGTCGAGGAACTGGAAAAAATCATCGCCGCATGCAGCGATGAGCAAGGCAATCCGGCCAAGGATTTGCGCTTGCTGGTGCGCCTGCGCGTGTCGAGCGAATATTCCGAGTTGTCACTTGCGTCGAAGTTCGGCGTCGATCTGGCTGACGCAGGCGAATTGTTGCAGGTCACGCGCCAGCATTGCGACTGGCTGGGCATCTGTTTCCACGTAGGCAGCCAGGCGATGACGCCATTTGCCTATGTACAGGCCCTTGAACGCGTGCGTGCCGCGATTGCTGATGCCAGCGTCGTGATCGATATGATCGATGTCGGCGGCGGTTTCCCGAGCGTTTATCCGGGCATGGAACCGCCCCCGCTGGAGGATTACTTCTCCGTCATTCACCGGCATTTTTACGAGCTGCCGATCGCGTACAATGCTGAATTGTGGTGCGAACCGGGCCGGGCGCTGTGCGCGGAATATTCATCGCTTATTGTGCGCGTCGAAAAGCGCCGCGGCGAGGAACTGTACATCAATGATGGCGCTTACGGCGCGCTGTACGATGCTGCCCATGTTGAATGGCGGTTTCCGGTTGTGGCGCTGGAAGACGATCTGCGCGACCCGCTGGAGGAATTCAGTTTCTTCGGGCCGACCTGCGACGATGCGGATTTCATGCAGGGCCCGTTCCTGCTGCCCGGCGACATCAAGGCCGACGACTATATCGAGATTGGAATGCTTGGTGCATACGGCGCAGCCATGAAGACCGGTTTCAACGGTTTCGGTGATGCGCAGCAGGTTGATGTCGCTGACGAACCAATGGCGAGTCTGTACCGCGGCGACCGCGCGGACCCGCGCGAAAGCGACAATGTCGTCAGCTTGCGCTGATTACATACGGCTCAGGCTGACTTCCGATAAAATGGCTTGTCACCGGCAATCGTGACACGTTCCATCACGCGGCGGGCAGGGTAATAATCGCTGGCCGCGAAGTGCTGACACAGCCGGTTGTCCCAGAAAGCGACCGAACCCTTCTGCCAACGGAAGCGGCACTGGATCTCGGGATTGCTCGCAGTTGCAAACAGGTGGTCGAGCAACCAGCGGCTTTCCTTCGCGCTCAGTCCTTCGATGTGGCTGGTGAAGGCGGTGTTCACGTAAATAGTCTGCTTCCCCGTTTCCGGATGAGTGCGGATGACCGGGTGGGACATGGGCGGGTATTTCTCGTGCAGATCTTCCGGTGCTTTGCCGAGGCGCCCGGCAAACACGCGGGCGATGTCGTGCACGGCGGTAAGCCCTTCGCAGAATTCCCTCATTTTGGGGCTCAGGTTCTCGTATGCCAGGTGCATATTGGCAAACAGGGTATCGCCGCCAACCTCAGGTACTTCGACAGCGCGCAAGATCGACCCGAGCGAAGGTTTGTCGCGCCAGGTCACGTCAGAATGCCAGGAATTTTCCTGCCCCCTGCTTTTCGGGCCATGCGCAATGCGCAGGATTTCCGGGTTCTCCTGATCCTTCGGCGTGGCCGGATGAATTTCCAGATCGCCGAAATGGCGGGCCAGCGCGATATGCTGTTCTTCCGTTAGCGTCTGGTCTCTGAAAAAGATCACCCCATGCGCAAGAAGGGCTTGGCGCAAGGCGGGGATACTCTCCCCGATGTTCGCCGCAGAAAGATCTATGTCGAATATTTCTGCGCCAATCGCCGGTGTCATTGGCCTGATTGTCAGCGTATCCACCAGCCCGTCTGCAGCGGTGCGTTCCAGTTTCGTTGCCATAAGTCTCTCCTGCCCTGCGGAGAAACATGCTTCAAAGTCTGCGAATTGGCAAGAAACGGGGCCGCAACGCCGTAAGACGCGGTCTGGTGGTCACGGCCCCGAATGTCTTTCGGCCATCGTTCCTGATGGCTTCAGGACGGATTGGCGCACGGTTTCAGCGTGTCAGGGGTTTGACCCGACTGTGTTGGCCGCAAAGATGATCCTGCTCCCATCATCCCTGCGGATGTCCGCACCCCACGCAAAAGCTATTTCGGCCCCCTGCGGTCCGAAGAACCAACCGCCAAATGAACCGGTCGCGACATTGTTTCCATCTGCCAGAAGCCCGTCGAAGCTTTGGTTGGTACCATCGATGCTGGTCGATCCGCTGAACGTGGCGAGTTCTGATACAGTCGCGGTACCGGACTCTGTGCCTTTCACTGTCAGGGTGAAATCGACGGCACCATTGCTCGGATTGGCTGCAAAGCTCAATTCTGTCGACCGCAGGTTGAAGGCTCTCAGATTCCCGCCCACTTCCTCCAGAAATGCGGTGCCGGTGGTGAAATATTGCGAATATGAAACTGTCCCAGCTGGTAGTGAGTCCTCAAGTTCGGTGGGAACACCGAATACGCAGCGGTAATCTTCCTGCGAACCATTGGCAGCTGCCGTGATAACGCGGCTGACCCGCGCATAATCTGTCGGTTGGACGGTGATGCCGGGGTTGAACACGATAAAAGTATCGGGCTGGCCCCCGTTCGCGTTGGCCTTCTCATACCGAAATCCCTGCGCATCTTCGCTGGCCAGGTCGGCCGGCGCGAATGTGAGATTCAAATTTGACGCAGTGATCGAATAAGTGTCGGCGGATTCGTCAAAAATGTAGGTGAGGCCATCGCCGAAAGAAGTTGCTGCCGGGGCACTGGTCGATGCACCGGAACGGACGATCAGCGTGCAAGCAGTGTTGAAGCTTCGATCGCCGGTCAGTTCGGCAAACTTGGTGTAGCTGATGGTTGGGGTGGGGGTGCCGCCGCTACTACCTCCGCCGCCGCCGCCGCTGCTTCCACCGCCCGTGCTCCCTCCGCCAGTGCCGCCGCCGGTGCTGCCGCCAGATCCGCTTGAGGAGTCGCCGCCACCGCACGAAGCCAACGCCAATGCCGCTGCGCTCAAGAACCTGATTCGACCCATTTAATCTCTCCCTGAATACGATCAGGGAATGCTAGGGCATGGCAGAGATATGTCCTTGCCATCACAGCGGCATACTGCACTGTGGCTGTATGAATCTGGTCGCAGGGCCGGTTGCGGCCTTAGTCCTCGAAACCCACGAACCGCGCTGCTTCGTCGACGGTCTTGCGATTGCTGATCACAGCGTTTGCAGGGAAATCTTCGTCCGGCCAGCCCATGGCGACGGCTTTCATGATTACCTGATCATCGGGGATACCGGCATGTTCGCGCACGACCGGGCTTTGCATGATCCCTTGCGAATTGATGACGCAGCCAAGTCCTCTGCTCCATGCAGCATTGACCAGAGCGGTCGTGACCGCGCCGCAATCGAAGGCGGTGTCGTCGCTGCCCGATAGTTCGCGGTCATAGGCCACGATCACACAAACCGGTGCATCGAACTGACGGAAACCGCGCAGCACCCAATCCTGGCGTTTTTCCTTGTCGTCGCGTTCGATGCCCATGGCCCCGAACAATTGCTTGGCAACGTCGACCTGCCGTTCGCGGTGCACGCCGGCGAACGGTTCGCCGCGGCGGAATTCCCGGCTGTCGGGTTCACCAGCCAGAATACGTTCAGTGTTGCCTTTGCGGATCCGGTCGAGCGGTTCGCCGGTTATGACGTGAAAATGCCATGGTTGGGTGTTCATCGATGTGGGTGAGCGCATCGCGAGTTTGAGCACTTCCTCGATCAGTTCGCGCGGCACTGGCTTGTCTTGATAACCGCGGATACTGCGGCGGCCCATTACGACGTCATCATATTCCATGTGCAGATTTATCCTCTCGAATTGCTGTTTTCACAGCGAATGCCAGAGCGGGCAGTTAAATGGAACCGCGCATATTCCTCATTTCGAGGGATGCGTTCAGGCGGCGCCGCCTGCGGCGCTGACTTCCATGTATTTGGGCGAGGACTGATCGCGCTTGCCTTCGGTCGGGCCGGCCGTGCCGGGCTTCTTGGGCAGGCCTGCAGCGGCGATCGTGTACGGCGAGACACGGTGGCGTGTGCACAGATTGCCTGAACCGTCATTGGTCAGCTGTGTTTCAAACTCGACACCGAACTCGTCGTCCTTGACGCGGGTTACCTTGCAAACCGCCAACTGGCCTTCGCCCAGATCGAGCACGAGATCAGTGCCAACCTCGACGCCGACGATGCCCTCTATACCGGCACCGTTGCGCGACAGATCGCGCATGACGGCGTTGTAGTAATAGTCTTCATGGATGACGCCAATCCGGCGGAATACAGAGCGGCGGTCAGGTCGGTAAGTGTCCGGCCCATCCGGCTTGATTGTGAATTCGCCGCTCTCGAAGTTTTCCAGCACGGCTGTCTGGTGCAGCGGGCGCGAATAAATGAAGCCCTGAACCAGCTTCGCGCCCTTTTCCTTGACCACTTCCAGCTGGTCAAAAGCCTCCACGCCCTCGACTGTGGTTTCCATGTTGAGGGCGTTGGAAAGTCCGACAATCGCGGCGATGATCTTCGCGCTGTTCTTGTCTTTCTGGGTACAGCTGTCGACGAAGCTTTTGTCGACCTTGATCTTGTCAAAAGGTGCGGCGCGCAGATAGCTGAGCGAAGAGTAACCGGTGCCAAAATCATCGAGAGCGAGACGCACGCCAAGCGATTTCAGGTTTTTGAACATCCGCTCGGTTTCGTCATTGTCACCGACGAAAATGCTTTCTGTCAATTCCAGTTCAACCCGGTCGGGATCAATGCCGGTATGTGCCAGCGCATTGGCGACAACCGTGGGGAAGCCCTGATTGGCGAACTGTACGGCTGATACATTTACCGCCACCCGCACCGACTTGGGCCATTCCAGCGCAGCCTCGCAAGCGGTTCGAAGAGCCCATTCGCCCAGATTGTTGATGAGGTCGCTGTCTTCGGCCACCGGGATGAACGTGCCCGGGCTGACAAAGCCTCGCTCGGGATGCTCCCAGCGCATCAGTGCCTCGAGGCACACGACATTGCCGGTCTTGATCGAAACGACCGGTTGGTACTGCAGATATAGCTGATCGCCTTCCAGCGCCTCGCGCAGGTCATCGAGGACAGTCTGGCGTTCCTGTTCCTCGTCCTTGAGGTCGGAGGCGTAGAAGCGGAACTGGCCGCGCCCGCCATTCTTTGCGGCGTAAAGCGCAAGGTCGGCGCTACGGATCAGTGCTTCGCGTTCATCGCCGTCAAACGGTGCCACCGCAATGCCGACCGACGCGCCGATGATGGCGCGCTTTCCATCGTCCAGGGGATAGGGCTGGGACAGGATCTGGATGATTTTCTCTGCCAGGGTGCCCAGTTTTCCGCGGTCGTCCTCATCGGGCAGCATGACCTGGAATTCGTCCCCGCCAAGCCGCGCAATCTTGCCGCGGTCGCCCACGATGGTCCGCAGACGCTCTGCCACTTCAATAAGCAGTGCGTCGCCTGCCTGGTGGCCGAGCGTGTCATTGACGCGCTTGAACTTGTCCAGATCCAACATCATCAGCGCGCATGGGCGCCCGGATGCCTTGAATGCGGACAGCGTTCCTTCGATCTGGCGGTCCATCAAATGGCGGTTTGCAAGGCCGGTCAGCGAATCGAAATCCGCCATTTTTGAATCGACCAGCTTGCGTTCGTATTCGACCGTCACGTCGGTGGCGCTGCCGCGATAGCCGACGAATTCGCCTTGAGCGTCGCGAACCGGATGGCCGGATATTGACCACCATGTCTGCCGCTCCTGCTGCGCCGCTCCGTTCATGACGAAACGGACAACCTGATCGCGGATCTTGTTGCGAGCCTTGATCTGGAACTTCAGCGAACGGCCTGAGCCGCTGGCCTGGTTCTCCGAATCAATTTCGAAAATGACGTCGAGCGGATTGCCGATCAGTTTTTCGGGTTCCTGACCAAGCCGTTCGCTGGCGCGCTGCGACAGGTAGATCAGATTGCCTGAACTGTCGGTCGCCCAGATCCAGCCGATGCCGGCCTGGTCGAATTCATCCAGCACGCGCAGGCGCAATTCGGAGCCGACGCCATTGAAAGGTTCGCCTCGCGATTCGGCTTGTTTGCCTGAAAAGCCTTGAAGAAAATTCTTCATCGCCACGGCAAGACCAGACCAATCATGGAAAACACGTAAAACATGCGCCCGGCTTACGGTCTGGTGGTTAATATCGATTTAAATGATGCACGCATCCAGCATGCGCCGCAGGGCTTTGATGGCCGGTATTAAGCGGCCTTGCGCAATTCGAGTTCGAGGCGGTCCCATATTTCGACCAGCGCGTTGGTCAACTCGTCCATCATTTCCTCGGTATGGGCAGGGCCGGGGGTGAACCGCAGCCGCTCCGTACCCCTAGGGACAGTGGGGAAATTGATCGGCTGCACGTAGGCGCCGTATTCTGCGAGCAGGATATCGCTGATCTTTTTCGCGCGCACCGGATCGCCAACCATGAGCGGCACGATGTGGGTTTCGCTGAGCATTACCGGCAGGCCTGCATCCGAGAATTTACCTTTCAGCAGTGCGGCATTGCGCTGCTGTGCGTCACGTTCCTCGCTCGAATTCTTCAGGTGTTTGACCGCGGCCAGCACACCGGCCACCAGTGCCGGGCTGAGCGATGTGGTGAAGATGAAACCGGGCGCATAGGAACGGATGCAGTCGACGATTTTCTGGTCGGCTGCGATATATCCGCCCATCACGCCGAACGCCTTGCCCAGCGTGCCTTCGATAATATCGATCCGGTCAGCTGCTTCGTCGCGTTCTGAAATTCCGCCGCCATGTTCGCCGTACATACCCACGGCGTGGACTTCGTCGATGTAGGTGAGCGCGTTGTATTGTTCTGCCAGATCGCAGATCGCGTGGATCGGGGCGACATCGCCGTCCATCGAATACACGCTTTCAAACGCGATCAGCTTGGGCGCATCGGGATCTTCAGCAGCCAGCAATTCTTCGAGATGGGCGAGGTCATTGTGCCGGAAAACCCGCTTCGGGCAGCCCGAATTGCGAATGCCGGCGATCATGCTGGCGTGATTGAGCTCGTCGGAAAAAATTACGCACCCCGGCAATAGCTTCGCCATGGTGGAAAGCGTCGCGTCGTTCGACACGTAACCGCTGGTGAACAGCAGCGCGGTTTCCTTGCCGTGAAGCTCTGCCAGTTCGCGTTCAAGCTCGACGTGATAGTGTGTGTTGCCGCCGATATTGCGGGTTCCGCCTGAACCGGCACCGACATCATGCAGGGCTTCTTCCATCGCGCCGATAACCTTGGGGTGCTGACCCATTGCGAGGTAATCGTTGGAACACCAGACGGTGATCGGTTTCGGTCCGTTATGCCCGTGGAAACAGCGCGCATTGGGGTATGCGCCCTTGTTGCGCAGAATATCGATGAACACGCGGTAGCGCCCTTCGGAGTGCAAGCGGTCAATCGCCTGGTCGAAGATCTGGTCGTAATTCATCGCAATCCTGCGTCTTTCGCCGCGCCATGCGGCCGGTTAGTCGGGGGGATTTAGTCCGGCGATGCTCGGAATGCCACCCCGATCTTTGCGAATCGTTCGCGATTAAAACCTTTCGGCCCGTGTCAGTCCGTGGCTTTCAAGAACTGCACCAAGTGTTGCAAAGTTTTCCAGCGGCCCGGTGGTGACCGCCAGTCCGCCCGAATCCGCCTGAAATTCCTGCCCTTCGCATAACGAGGCGATGCGCCTGGCAATTCCGCGAGACCCATCGATCAATGCGACATCCGGGCCCAGCGCCTGCGACAATTCTGTGTGGAGCAATGGAAAGTGCGTGCACGCCAGAACGACTGTGTCGATTTTAGCCCCGCCTTGCTGTTCGCGCAGACCGGCAACCGCTTTTGCTATTTCGTCTGGATCAACTGGTTCGCCCCGCAGCTTGGCCTCTGCCGCGGTCACCAGCCCCGGTGCCGCCTGCCGGATCAGGCGTTTGCCGTGGGCAAATTCCGCTTCCAGCTTGTCGACATAGGCCTGTCTGATGGTGGCCTCTGTGCCGAGCAATCCGATGGTGCCTGTCCTGGTCAACGCGGCAGCCGGCTTGATCGCCGGAACCGTGCCGACAATCGGTATTTCCAGCACGTCGCGGACCATGCCCAGCGCAATGGTGGAGGCGGTGTTGCACGCAATGCAGACCAGCCGCGGGCGGTATCTCTCGCTCATCCGGCCCAGCAACCCGGCAACCCGGGCTGCGATTTCAGCCTCGCTTTTGGTGCCATAAGGCAGGCCCGCCTGATCGGCTGCGAATATGACCGGCGCATCCGGCAGAATTTCGCGCAGCGCAGCGAGCACCGTGAGGCCGCCGACACCCGAATCGAAAATCAGGATCGGCGCGTCAGGTTGGATAATTTTGTTCACGCGCCTCTACTTTCCCCATTTTCGTTCTTTCTCCTTATTTTTCCGGTGACCGAAAGCAAGCATTCGTCTTATGATGCCCCTCAATTGGAGGGTCGAAGATATGGAATTGAGCTCACTTTATGCTGCGCTGCTGGGATATGCGCTGGGTTCCATTCCGTTCGGACTGATTCTGACAAAGATGGCCGGGATGGGTGATGTCCGCTCCATCGGTAGCGGCAATATCGGCGCCACCAATGTCCTGCGCACGGGCAACAAATGGCTGGCGGCCGCGACGCTGCTGCTCGATCTGGCCAAGGGTTTCCTGCCGGTGTGGCTGGCGTGGCAGTGGTTCTGGCAGGATGTCGGCTGGGCTGCGCTGTTTGCCGTCATCGGGCATTGTTTCCCAGTCTGGCTGAAATTCAAGGGCGGTAAGGGCGTGGCAACGAATGCAGGCGTCGCGTTCGCGCTCGGCCTGCCGCTGGGTCTGACATACGCAGCCGTGTGGATCGCAGTGCTGGCCGTGTTCCGGATCAGCTCGCTTGCAGGAATGAGCGCGGTCATCGCCTCTGCAATTGCTGCGCTGTATTTCGGCCCCACGGTTGCGCCGCTGGTGCTGGCGCTGATTGCCGCAATCATCGTCTGGCTCCACCGCGAGAATATCAAGCGGCTGTTTGCCGGAACGGAGCCGAAGGTCGGCAGCAAAGGCTGATTGCCGCTCATGCCGATCGATCAAGCAGAGGCCTTTGCGCGCATTCGCCTGCTGCGTTCGCCCAATATCGGGCCGGTTACCTATCGGCACCTTCTGGCGCGTTTCGGCGCCGCTACCGCAGCTATCGATGCCTTGCCTGACATCGGCAAAAAGGGCGGGCGTGCCTACCGGCCGGCACAAAGAGAGCGGATCGAAACCGAGATAGCAGCGACGCGCAAGGCGGGCGCAAAATATCTGTTCCACGATTCGCCCGATTATCCGGAGCTTCTGCGCGAACTGGATAGCGCGCCGCCGATTGTGACATGGCGCGGTAACATGAAAATTGCCGCCAGACCCTGCGTTGCGATGGTGGGCGCTCGCAACGCATCTGCCGCCGCGATAAAGCTGTCGCGCGAATTCGCCCATGGCCTTACCAATGCCGGGATGACCGTTGTCTCCGGATTGGCCCGGGGGATCGACGGAGCGGCGCATCAGGGCGCGATGCCGGCGACCATCGGCGTGATCGCGAGTGGTATCGATATCGCATATCCCCCGCAGCACGCCGAATTGCAGGAACAGATCGCGAATGAGGGATTGCTGATCGCCGAACAGCCGCCCGGCACCGAACCACGCGGCAGTCATTTCCCCAGCCGTAACCGAATCATCGCTGGCCTGGCATCCGGCACGCTGGTGGTGGAGGCGGCGCCCAAGTCCGGTTCGCTGATCACCGCACGACTGGCGGGCGAGGCCGGCCGTGAAGTCATGGCCATCCCCGGCAGCCCGCTTGATGCACGCTCGCGAGGGTGCAACCAGTTGATCCGTGAAGGTGCCGTGCTGGTCCAGTCGGTTGATGATGTGATCGAACTTCTATCGGGTTTCGAAGGGCAACCCCGATCCCGTTTTCGCGAAAATGCCACGCTGGATTTCGATTTTGGCGACGAGCTTTCCGATGCCGAGCCGGCGGATATTTCAGCCATGCTTTCGACTGCCCCGATCGGTGTCGATGAATTGATCCGCCAGTCGGGCGAAAGCGCGGGGGCCGTGCATATCTCGCTCATGGAACTTGAAATTTCCGGCCAATTGCAGAGACATGCGGGCGGCCGCGTCAGTCTGAACGCTGCAAACAGGGGGTAAAATGAAAAACGACGCTGATATCGGCGGATTCCTTTCCGAGACATTTGCCATCGCACGCGACAATCTGGTTCCGATCGCGATTTTCGTGGCCGTGATGGCATTCTTTGGCACAGGCAGTGACTGGCTGACCCTTCAGCCGGAGATACTGACGGAAAGCGATCCGATAATAATTGTGTTGGCCGGGTTTGCAGTCGGTATTGGCGCAATCGTGATTTCTGTTCTCGCGCAATATTTCCTTACATCATCAATGCTGGGGTCGCGCGGCGAACTGCAGCAACCGGGCACTCGCATCTGGGCCTATGTCGGGCTGTCCGTACTTTTCCTGCTCGGTCTGATGGTGGGTTTCCTCCTTCTGATCGTTCCCGGTATTATCCTGCTTACGCGCTGGATTGCTGCACCTGGCTACCTGATCGGCGGCGGGCGCGGAGTCGTGGAATCTTTCGGCGCAAGCTGGGAAGCCACCTCAGAGAAGGGCTGGCACATATTTGGCGGCATCCTGATCCTGGGTCTGGTAGGAAGCGTTTTGATCTTCGGTGCCGCAGGAGCGGTGCTGTTTGCGGCAGATAGCTTCAGCTTTGCGACGTCGCTAATTTCGAACGTCCTGTCCAATGCATTCTCGGCCATATTCGTGGCCTATGGTGTGGCTGTTTACCACCTGACGGCTGACAACACGCAGCACACGACCGAAGTGTTTGAATGAAGTTTCTGGGGCGCAGCAATCCGGCGCTGCGCCCACAGATACCTTGACGCGAAAGACCGCTTGACGAATAGCGCCGCGCGGCACCACCCTCGCGCGTATACGCACACGTAAGGACTTTCGTACTTTTCCATGCAGCTTGTCATCGTTGAATCGCCCGCAAAGGCGAAGACTATCGAAAATTATCTGGGCAAGGACTTCAAGGTCCTCGCGTCATACGGTCACGTCCGCGATCTTCCACCCAAGGATGGCAGCGTCCGGCCGGATGAAGATTTTGCCATGGATTGGGAATTGTACCGCGACAAGCAGAAGCGGTTCAAGGAAATCGCCGATGCCGCGAAGTCTGCGGATCGCCTGATCCTCGCGACCGACCCTGACCGCGAAGGCGAGGCGATCAGCTGGCACGTCCAGGAATTGCTCAAGAAGCGCAAGGCGCTGCCAAAGGAAGTCGACCGCGTCACCTTTAACGCGATCACCAAGGCTGCCGTCACCGAAGCGATGGGCAAGCCGCGCGAACTGGATATGGACCTGATCGACGCGTATCTCGCACGTCGGGCGCTTGATTATCTGTTCGGCTTCACGCTCAGCCCGGTTCTGTGGCGCAAGCTGCCGGGTGCCAAGAGTGCGGGCCGCGTGCAATCGGTTGCACTGCGTCTGATCGTCGACCGGGAACGCGAGATCGAAGCGTTCAGGGCCGACGAATACTGGTCTGTCGTCGCCAAGATGGAGCAGGACGGAACCCCGTTTGATGCGCGTCTGGTGCGGTATGACGGAAAGAAGCTGGAAAAGCTTTCGCTGGGCCATGAAGGCATCGCGCTGGAGGCGAAAACCAAGATCGAGAACGCGCCGTTCACGATCGAGGACATCGAAACCAAGCCGCTAAAGCGCAATCCTTCGCCGCCATTCACGACATCTACCCTGCAACAGGAAGCTGCGCGCAAGCTCGGCTTTTCTGCCAGCCACACCATGCGCTGTGCCCAATCGCTGTATGAAGCGGGCGCTATCACCTACATGCGTACCGACGGCGTGCAGATGGATGGTAGCGCGATTTCTGCCTGCCGCAAGGCGGTCGCCGACCGGTATGACGGCCATTACCTGCCTGAAAAGCCGCGTCACTATTCTACCAAGGCGAAAAATGCCCAGGAAGCGCACGAAGCCATCCGGCCCACCAGCTTCACCGTTGATCGCGCCGGTTCGGGCGATGATGCCAAATTGTACAGCCTGATCTTTAAACGGGCCATGGCTAGCCAGATGGCGGCCGCCAGCCTCGAACGGACCACGGTAACCATGCGTGACCCTGCCGGACTGCACGAATTGCGGGCGACCGGTCAGGTTGTGAAATTCCCGGGGTTCCTGGCTGTCTATGAAGAGGGCCGCGACGACAGCAAGGACGATGACGACAATTTGCTGCCGGTAATGCACAAGGGTGACAGCCCGGCCAAGAAGACCGTCGAGGCCAATCAGCACTTCACCCAGCCGCCGCCGCGCTTCTCAGAAGCATCGCTGGTCAAACGGCTGGAAGAACTGGGCATTGGCCGCCCGTCAACATACGCCTCCACGATCCAGACACTGCGCGACCGTGACTATGTGCGGATGGAGAAAAACCGTTTCTTTGCAGAGGAAAGCGGGCGTTTGCTCACATCATTCCTCGAACGGTTCTTTGATCGTTACGTGGCGTATGACTTTACCGCCGGGATGGAAGACGAGCTCGATATCGTTTCCGACGGCAAGGAAGAATACAAGGAACTGCTGAAGAAGTTTTGGAAGGACTTCAAACCCAAGGCCGACGAGGTCATGGACAAGATGCCATCCGAAGTTACCGAAGCGCTCGACGAATACCTCTCCGACTATCTGTTCCCCGAACGGGAAGATGGCAAGGACCCGCGCTACTGCCCGCTATGCGACAAGGAAGGCCGCGAAAATGGCCGGCTGGCACTTCGTGGCGGCCGCTACGGCGCGTTCGTTGCCTGCGCCAACTATCCCGAATGCAAGTTCACGCGCCGCTTTGCCCAGCCGGGCGCTGACGGCGACGAGGGCGATCAGGATGCGGTACTGGGCCAGCATCCTGAAACCGGGCTCAACATCGAACGCAAGACCGGCCGGTTCGGACCCTATGTGCAGATGGGCGAGGGCAAGGAAGCCAAACGTGCATCGATCCCCAAGGATCTCGATGATTTCGATCTCGAATGGGCGATCAAGCTGCTTGATCTGCCGCGCATTGTGGGTGAGCACCCTGAGACAAGCAAGGAAATCGAGGCCGCGATCGGACGTTACGGCCCATACCTTCGCCACGATGGCAAGTACGCGAAATTGCAGAGCACGCGTGATGTCTTCGACACCGGGATGAACGCGGCGGTTACGCTTCTGGCCGAAGCTGCCAACCGCAAAGGCGGGGCGCGGCAAAAGGCGGAGCCGATCAAGACTTTCAAGGAACATCCGACCAGCGGCGGCGAAATGAAAGTACTGCCCGGTCGCTATGGTCCGTATGTGACTGACGGCACCACTAACGCCACCATTCCCAAGGACATGAAGCCCGAGGACGTGACCGAGCAGCAGGCGATCGAATTGATCGATGCGCGCGCGGCCAAGGGTCCGCCAAAGAAGAAGGGCAAGAAGGCACCGGCCAAGAAGAAGGCTGCGCCCAAGAAAGCTGCCGCAAAAAAAGCTCCGGCGAAGAAAAAGGCGCCAGCGAAGAAAAAACCAGCCGCTAAGAAAGCCGATTGATGGGCATGAGCCGGTGGAACTTGTCTGATGGGTAAGGAAGCATTCGTTCGCCACAAGCAGCCGTGGAATGCCGAAGAAGCGGGCAAGCTGCGGCTTCTCGCGAGCAAAGGGCAAGGGCTGAAACAGATTGCCAAGGCCCTGAGCCGGAGCGAGGAATCGACCAAGGACTTCGCGAAAAAGAACAAGATCGCGATTGCGAAGAAACGCTGATCAGGCTGGTCAATTCGCAAACCAGTGTGGCCGGCGAACCCTAGAGCGCAAACCAGCCAGCGATCAGGCTTAGGCATAGGGCTGCCATGCTTGCTGCAAGTGCGATGGCTGCGGGCCGTCCGCTTCTGCGGCCATAGGCGATAGTCACGCCCAGTTTGACGGTCATATTCGCCAGAATGGTTCCGGCAATCGCAAGCGCCGCGAGCGCGGGCGAGATTGATCCGGGCTCAAGACCCCCGGCAGTGATGATCGCTGCGTCCACATCCATACTTCCCATCAGCAGCAGCAGAACAGCGATCCCTTCTTCGCCGAACCTGCTTTCTGCCCAGCGGGCGGCAACCGCCGCCACCGCAACGAATGCGACAAAGCTGAAGGCAGGAAGCAGCGCGATCGGATTGCCTGGCGGGGAAGGCCCGCTGGAATGCGGTGCGCGGCGATACAGGAAACCACTGGTGACCGCGCCAGTAACGAGCGCGGGCAATACAAGCAGCACAAAGGGTTCAAGCAGCGGACGGGCAAGAATGGCGACGAGGAGCAGAACCCGCAGATACATCACCGCTGAGGCAAGCGCGATCCCCGCATTCTCCGCACCTCCGCCATCGCCGGCCCCGATTTTCTGCGCAAACGAATATGTGACTGCGGTTGAACTGTAGGCCCCGCCAATCAATGCGGTCGCGATCGTTCCTCGCCGTGTGCCAAAGATGCGGTTCGCGGCGTATCCGGCAAACGAGAACCCGGTAACCAGAATGACCACGAACCATAAGTTTCGCGGGTTCCATGCATCATATGGGCCATATGGGCCTTCGGGCAGGAAGGGGAAAATGGCCAGGGCAATCACAGCGTAGCGTGCCAGCGCCTTGATATCTGCTTCGTCCAGGCGGCCGATCAACCTGTGCGTCTCCTTGCGCAGTGCGAGCATAAGTGTGAGCAGCGCCGCACCGGCAAGCGCCATGCCAAATTGCCCGATCCCAGCCAGGAAGCCCAACGCGAGCGTCAGAACAGCGGCAATCGCGGATGTGGCATCGGGCTTGCCGTTCTCGCCCGAAGATCGGAAATATCCGATCACGACGATCGCTGCAGCGCCAGCCAGCAACGAGGCGGAGGCGAGGGCGTAATCGCGTGCAACCAGATATCCGGAAATGCCAGCTAGCAGGCCCAGCATGCTGAAGGTTCTTACGCCGGCAACTCGAGATCCGTCAGCTGCGGTGCGCAGGGACCAACCGCGTTCTATTCCGATAAGCGCACCGGAAATCGTCGCGACAAATACGGGCAGAAGTTCGTCAAGCAAGCCCGCTGGCTCCTGCGATTACCCGATACACACTACTTCCCCCAGTCTAGGCCCATTTCCTCGAAAACTTCCTTGTCATCGGCCCAGCGCTCATCGACTTTGACGTGCAGGAACAGGTGGACTTTCTGCCCCAGAACCTCTGCCAGTTCCTTGCGTGCTTCTTCGCCGATGGATTTGATGCGCTGTCCGCCTTTGCCGAGCACGATAGGACGCTGGCTTTCACGGCCAACGACGATCTGCTGGCGAATTTCCACGCTGCCATCATCGCGCTGGGTGTAGCTTTCCGGACGAACTGCACTGTCATACGGCAATTCTTCGTGCAGCTGGCGGTACAATTGTTCGCGGGTGATCTCGGCTGCAAGCAGGCGCTCGCTGGCATCGGAAACCTGATCTTCGGGGTAATGCCAGGGCCCCTCGGGCATGAGTGACGCCAGATATTCCTTCAGCTCTCCGACCCCGTCGCCGGTCAGGGCGGAAACGAAGAACACCTCCTCGAAAGCGACCTTGTCGTTCAGATCCTGGGCCAGCGCCAGAAGCGGCTCTTTCTTGGCTTTGTCGACCTTGTTGAGGACTAGGATCTTGCGTTCGGGCCTGTTGGAAAGCGCCTCCACCAGCGGTTCAAGCTCATGGCGGCGCTGTTTGATCGGGTCGACAAGCAGGACAATCGCGTCCGCTTCTTCCGCACCTTCCCAGGCCGCGCTGACCATCGCGCGGTCCAGCCTGCGCCGGGGCGCAAAGATGCCGGGGGTGTCGACCAAGATGATCTGCGTTTCGTCTGCGAGCGCAATGCCCATCATACGCGCACGGGTCGTCTGAGCCTTCGCGCTGGTAATCGCGACTTTTTGTCCAACGAGATTGTTGACCAGTGTGCTCTTGCCTGCGTTCGGTGCGCCTATAATGGCGACAACGCCGCATTTCGGGCTTGCTGCCGGTGTGTTTGTGTCGGTCACCCGAATTTCTCCATAAAGTTCTTTGCTGCGGCTGTTTCCGCTTCTTGCTTGCTCGAGGCGGTCGCCTCTGCATCGCCAACATTGTGTACTGTAACGCGCACCGTAAAGCTGGCCTTGTGGTCGGGTCCGGAACGGTCGACCATGCGATATTCGGGCGGCCGGCGCTTGTTTCCAGCGGCCCATTCCTGAAGTGCGCTTTTCGGATGCTTCGACTTTCCTGCGGTGCCGCCCAGTTGTTCTGCCCACATCTGCTGGATCAGCTTTTGCGTGGCATCGAACCCGGCATCGAGGAATGATGCGCCAAGCAGCGCCTCCATCACATCGCCCAGCACGTTGCTGCTCATCGCTGCGCCATCGTCGCGCGCCTGTTTGCCCAGACGGATATGATCGGACACGCCAATTTTCAGCGCGACATCGGCGCAGGCGCCCTTGCTGACCAGAACATTCAATCGCTGCGCCAGTGCACCTTCCGCGCCGTCCATTTCATGGAATAGCCAATCGGCGATGGTCAGGCCAAGAACCCTGTCACCAAGGAATTCCAGCCGCTGATAATCGATCTTCTCATCGGTGCTGCCGTGCGTCAGTGCCTCGGCCCAGCGCGCATCGTCTTTAACCGAGAATCCCGATTTCTTCAGCCACTTCAGGGTGCTGCCTTCTAGCTGCGTCAAATGTCGTCTCCCAGCCGCTCGGCCCGCAATGCACTGAACCAGGTCCACGGCAAAAGCCATTCGGCGGAACCGTCTGTCGACCACATGATGGTGCTGGCCCGTGCAACCAGCAGCTCTTGCGGGACGATACCTACACCGCGCTGGGCCTCTGCCGGGAAGCGGCTGTCCTGCGAATTGTCGCGGTTGTCACCCATTACGAACATTTGCCCCTCCGGCACGATGACGGGTTCGAAATTGTCCACGAACATCGGGCCGAAATCCAGAACGTTGAAGCTCTTGCCCGATGGCAGAGTCTCACGGAACTGGCGGTAGCTGCAAGCCAGCCGGCCATCGTCCAGCGTGACCTGTTCGGCCAGCACATGGCAGCTGGTGTTGGGCGAAAGCGCCAGCACGAAATCTTCGATCTGAACCTTGGGGATTGGCTGGTCATTCAGCACCACCTGGCCGTTGACCATGCCGATCGTGTCGCCGGGCAGGCCGATGACACGCTTGATATAGTCGGTGCCGTCGACCGGGTGCTTGAAAATTACGACATCGCCGCGCTCAGGCTCACCGGCAAAAATGCGTCCGGGAATGAGCGGCGCGCCTAACGGCAGCGAGGCGCTGGTGTAGCCATAGGGCCATTTGGCGGCGACCAGATAATCGCCATTGCGCAAGGTAGGCAGCATGCTTTCGCTGGGGATGTTGAACGGCGAGAAGATGAAGCTGCGGAATATCATCACCACGAGCACCAGCTTCAACAGGAATACGAAGAAATTATCTTCCTTCTTCACCGGTTCTGCCGCTGCTGGTTCGGCATTTTTTTCGAGTTCCGTCACGTTTGTTTCGGCGGTGCTATCGGTCATTCTTTGCGTATTCTTTCCAGACGTGTCGGGGAACCGGAGCGCGCGCATGTCCCGCATCGGCAGGAAATTCGTATCCGGAGCGCAGCAACGGGTTCCAAATCATTGGCTTGGTCCCTACTCGGAAGAGCAAGATACAGGAAGGATTTTTCATGGCCGATAATGTTGCAGCGATCTGGGATAAGCTGAAATCCCATGATGACGCATCGCTGACCGAATTGTTTGCCGATACAGACCGTGTTTCGAAACTGTCGGATCGCATCGAATGGGGCGAAGGCGAACTCACTTCGGGTATCCTTTTCGACTGGTCGAAAACCCATCTGGATGACGGTCTGATTGCGGGGTTCGAAGAACTCGCGGATGCAGCCGATTTCGCTGGCAAACGTGCCGCACTGTTCGGCGGGGAAAAGATCAACAACACCGAAGGCCGCGCTGTCCAGCACACGGCACAGCGCGGTGTCGGCACCGAGGCGGCGGTTGAAGAAGCTATGGCGCTGCACGCGCGCATGCGGATGCTGGTAGAGGCAATCCATGACGGCGCGCTGGGCGAGGTCAAGCATCTCATTCACATCGGGATTGGCGGTTCCGCACTGGGGCCCGCACTGGCGGTGGATGCGCTGACCCGCGATCTTGCGCTGGTCGATGTCCATGTGGTTTCGAACATTGACGGGGTTGCTTTGGAACAGGCTTTTGCCGCCTGCGATCCCAAGACAACCATGCTGGCGGTCGCATCCAAGACATTCACCACGATCGAAACCATGACGAATGCGCAGAGCGCGCTCAAATGGCTGGCGGATGGCGGAATATCCGATCCTTCGGGACGGGTCGTCGCACTCACGGCAAGCCCGGAAAAAGCGGTCGAGTGGGGCGTGGATGAAACCCGCATCCTGCCTTTCAGCGAGACCGTTGGCGGACGGTACTCACTTTGGTCCAGCATCGGTTTCCCGGTCGCTATGGCTGTCGGCTGGGACGAATTCGAACAGTTCCTCGCCGGGGCCCAGGCGGTCGATTTGCATTTCGAGAAAGCCAACGGCCGGGCGAACCTGCCGCTGCGCGCGGCTTTTGCCGATCAGTTTTATTCGCGCATCAAGGGCTGCCAGACCCGGGCGGTGTTCGCATATGACGAGCGTCTTGGCCTGTTCCCCGACTACCTCCAGCAGCTGGAAATGGAGAGCAACGGCAAGAGCGTCACCGCACAGGGCAAGCCTGTTGATGGACCAACAGCGCCAATCACCTGGGGCGGAGTGGGGACCGATGCGCAGCATGCAGTTTTCCAATTGCTGCATCAGGGCACCAGGCTTGTCCCGGTCGATTTTATCGCCAGCATTGCACCCGGCGATGACCTCGATCCCGCGCACCACCGGATCTTGCTCACCAATTGTTTCGCGCAGGGTGCGGCCCTGATGGCAGGCAAGGCCAACAAGGACGGCGCCCGCAATTTCGAAGGTAACCGGCCAAGTGCAACTATGCTGTGCGATGATCTGGATGCGGCAACACTGGGCGCGCTGATCGCTTTCCACGAACACCGGACCTTTGCCAATGCGGTCCTGATGGGAATCAATCCTTTCGACCAGTTCGGAGTGGAACTGGGCAAGGAGATGGCCAAAAGCATCGAGGCAGGCGGTCAGGAGTTCGATTCCAGTACAGAGCAGCTTCTGACGGCTGCCGGGCTTTCCTGACCCTAATTTGCGACCGGGGGCAGGCGTTGCCGCGCTAGATCTGGTCCCGATTCCGACTTTCGTGCATTGGGGTGGCAATGGCACACGATGGCAGCACATTGGAGCAAGCCTTTCAGGCTATCGCGATCGATGATGAAGGTCGCGCCTGCAAGGACATACCCGGCAGTGCCTGCAACGATCAGCCGCGCAATTTCTTCACCCATGTTGGCTCGCTTTCACTGAGCAAGCTGGCTGACGGCCTGATTGATCCAAAGCTGGTGCTCAGCTGGCTGATGACGTCGCTTGGCACCCCGGCCTACTTGATCGGGCTATTGGTGCCGGTTCGCGAATCCGGCGCTTTGTTGCCGCAGCTGTTTACTGCCGGCACGATCCGGGAAATGCCGCTGCGAAAATATGCCTGGGCAGCGGGCGCCGGGGTACAGGGACTGGCGGCGCTGGGTCTGTTCGCCAGCGCCATGCTGCTGAAGGGCGAACTGGCCGGTTGGGCAATGCTTGGATGTCTGGCGGTCCTTGCTCTTGCGCGCAGTGTTTGTTCGGTATCGTACAAGGATGTGCTCGGCAAAACGGTCGCCAAGTCCCGCAGAGGCACCGCGACAGGGCTGGCATCGTCGGTGTCTGCAGCATTCGTGATCGTGTTCGCGGTGATGCTGATCACGGACTGGTTGCCGCGCATGGAACTCGTGCTCGGCGCACTAGCATTGGCTGGCATCCTCTGGATCATCAGCGCTTTCCTGTTCCTGATGCTGGAGGAGAAGAAGGGGGCGACGGAAGGCGGGGGGAGCCAATCCGCACTCTTCAGACAGCACTACCGCGTACTGAAGAACGACCGGCAGCTACGCACTTTCATCCTCGCAAGAGCTTGCCTGACGGCGACCGCACTGGCACCGCCATTTATGATCTCTGCTGCTTCGGCGGGCGGGCAAAGCGCATTTGAAGGCCTCGGATTTCTTGTCCTTGCTTCTTCCGGTGCTGCGCTTGTCAGTTCGACTGTGTGGGGCCGGCTGGCGGACCGGTCGAGCCGTAAGGTGCTGTTCTATGCGGGGGGTGCAGGCGCTGCTGCGCTCGCGGCGACTTCCATCTCAGCAGGCCTTGGTTTTCTGGAATTCGTCTGGGTTTTGCCAGCGCTGCTGCTGGTTCTGATGGTTGCATATCAAGGGGTGCGGCTTGGCCGCTCGACCCACCTTGTTGACATGGCGGATGAAGACACAAGGGCAATTTATACCGCCGTTTCCAACACCATAATCGGCATTGTGCTGATCGCTGGCAGCCTGTTTGGCGTGATCGCTTCGCTGGTTGGGGAAATGCCGGTTCTTGCTGTGATGGCGGCGCTCTGTGCGATTGGAGCATTTTTCGCCTGGAGACTGGAAGAGGTCCAGGCGGGCAAAATGTAACCAACCCGGAGTGCAAGACGGAAAGACAAACAACCAATGAGCCGTTGCAATGTACCGGACGATAGTCTTGGGAAGCGGCAAGGAGATTAGCCTACATGTCCGATTATGATTTCGACCTTTTCACCATCGGTGCCGGTTCCGGCGGTGTTCGCGCATCGCGCGTGGCGGCAGCGCACGGCGCAAAAGTGGCCGTGGCCGAGGAATACCGCGTAGGCGGAACCTGTGTCATTCGCGGCTGCGTGCCCAAGAAGATGCTCGTTTATGGCGCGCATTTCGCGGAGGATCTGGAGGATTGCCAAGCGTTCGGATGGACCATCGAGAAGGCTGAATTCGACTGGGTGAAACTGCGTGACAACGTTCAGAAAGACGTTTCGCGCATCGAAGGGCTGTATACCGAAACGCTTGAAAATCACGATGTCACGATTTTCAACGAACATGCGAAAATTACCGGTCCCAACGAAATTACGCTGGAAGACGGCACGGTGAAGACCGCCCGCTATATTCTGGTCGCAACCGGCGCCCGCCCGCGCATTCCGGGCTGTGGCGGCGCTGAACTTGGCATCACGTCCAACGAGGCGTTCCATCTCGACAAGCTACCGAAGAAAATCCTGATCGCCGGAGGCGGCTACATCGCCAACGAATTTGCCGGCATCTTCAATGAATTCGGTGTGCATGTGACAATCATCAATCGCGGCGACCAATTGCTGCGATCGTACGATGAATCGGTGCGTGACAGGCTGCTTCAGATATCGGTGATGAAAGGCATCGAGTTCCGTTTCAATGCGGAATTCCAAAGCATTTCTGAAACCGAGAATGGGTGCCTGAAGGTGGAAATGTCGAATTTCGATCCGCTCGAAGTCGACTGCGTTCTGTATGCAACCGGCAGGGTTCCGCAGACGGAGAATCTGGGGCTGCAAGACGTCGGTGTCGAGCTGGACGAAAATGGAGCGATCAAGGTCGATGCACATTCCAAATCATCGGTCGACAGCATTTATGCGGTTGGCGATGTGACCGACCGAATCCAGCTGACCCCTGTCGCAATTCGCGAGGGGCAGGCATTTTCCGACACTGTGTTCGGCGACAAGCCCACCACCGTCGATTACAGCTGCGTGCCCAGCGCGGTGTTCAGCCATCCGCCGATTGCAGCGGTCGGGATGACTGAAAGCGAAGCGAAGAACAAACTGGGTTCCGTAAAGGTCTATCAGTCCGATTTCCGTGCGATGAAGAACGTGGTCGCTGGGCGGAACGAGCGCAGCCTCTATAAAATGATCTGCGACGGCGACAGCGGCAAGATCGTGGGCATCCACATGATCGGCCCCGAAGCACCGGAGATCATGCAGGCAGCGGCAATCGCGGTGAAGGCAGGGCTGACCAAGGATGATTTCGACGCGACCGTGGCGATCCATCCGACCATGGCGGAGGAGCTCGTCCTGCTGAAGTAAGTTGCGGGCCAAAACCACAGCCGCTAGCCATGCGCGATAAGCATAAATGGGAGTTGCAAATGGCGGGTACGGTTCTGGTGACTGGCGGCACAGGGTATATCGGCGGCGAGGTGATCGATCAGTTGCTAGCCAAGGGGTATACGGTCCACACCACCGTTCGCAGCAAAGCCAAGAGCGAGGAACGACTGCACCAGCGCTGGAAAGATGCCACCGGGCGCCTGAAGGTGTTTGAGGCAGACCTGATGTCAGATGACGGATGGGCTGGCGCAAATGCTGGCTGTGATGCCGTCGCGCATGTCGCCTCGCCATTCCCGATGGGCGTGCCCAAAGACAAGAACGATCTGGTGATCCCTGCCATGGAAGGGACGCTGCGGGCGCTGAAATTCGCGCATCAGGCCAGGATCAATCGCTTTGTGCAGACCAGTTCTGCGGCAGCGATCGCCTATGGTCAGAAAAACAAGGACCACTTCGACTATACCGATTGGACCGACCTGACCGAAGGCGTGCCGCCTTACATCGAATCCAAGACGGTGGCCGAACGGTCAGCGCGCGACTGGGTTGCCACAAACGCGCCTGACATGATTTTCTGTTCGATCAATCCCGTTGCAGTGTTCGGCCCGGTTTATGATGATGACCTCTCCACCAGCGTGGAGATGGTCAAGAAGATCATGGACGGATCGATCCCGATGGCACCAAACATGGGCATTTGCGTGACCGATGTGCGCGATGTGGCCGAAGCGCATGTGCGCGCAATAGAGGCACCCGCGGACAAGGTCCGGGGGGAGCGTTTCCCGACCTCGCAAAAATTCATGTGGATCGAGGAGATGGCGGATACCGTGCGCCAGCGTGCGCCCGAATTCTCAGCGAAGGTGCCGACCCGGCGGATGCCCGATTTTCTGGTGAAACTGCTCGCGCTGTTCATGCCAGAAATGAAACAGATCAAGGGCGAACTCGGCAATGTCCGGGACGTGTCGGGCAAGCACACCGAGGACGTACTCGGTTACCGTTTCATCACGGCGGAACAGACAATCGAAGACACCGTCCGCAGTCTCGTCGCGCACGGGATCGTGAAGGTTTGAAGCGACTAAAGGCGGGGCACCGCTTGACCGGATCGATCAGCCATGGCTAGGCGAGTTATCTAACTATGTGCGTTCAGCAGCATTAATCAGGGAACTTCATGTCAGCTAATATCGCCGAAATGGAAAAGCGCCGCGCAGCAGCCCGTATGGGCGGCGGGCAAAAGCGGATTGACGCGCAGCATGCCAAGGGCAAGCTGACCGCACGCGAACGTCTCGATATTCTGCTCGACGAAGGCAGCTTCGAAGAAGTCGATATGTATGTCGAGCATGACTGCGTCGATTTCGGCATGGCCGAAACCAAGATCCCCGGCGACGGGGTGGTTACCGGCAGCGGCACGATCAATGGCCGTCTGGTCTACGTTTATAGCCAGGATTTCACCGTGTTCGGCGGCTCGCTGTCAAAACGCCATGCGGAGAAAATCTGCAAGGTGATGGAAACCGCCATGAGAAACGGCGCACCGGTGATCGGATTGAACGACAGCGGCGGCGCGCGCATCCAGGAAGGCGTGGCATCGCTGGGCGGCTATGCCGATGTGTTCCAGCGCAACGTGCTGGCCAGCGGCGTGGTGCCGCAGATCAGCCTGATCATGGGGCCATGCGCGGGCGGGGCGGTCTATTCCCCTGCCATGACCGACTTCATCTTCATGGTGAAGGACAGCTCCTATATGTTCGTGACCGGTCCTGATGTGGTCAAAACCGTGACCAACGAAGTGGTGACGCAGGAAGAGCTGGGCGGCGCGGTTACGCACACCACCAAAACTTCCGTCGCTGACCTGGCATTCGAAAACGATATCGAGACGCTGCTCGCGACGCGCGATTTCTTCGACTATTTGCCGTTGTCGAACCGCGAGGCTGTGCCCGAAAGGCCAACCGCCGACCCGTTCGACCGCGAGGAAATGAGCCTCGACACGCTCATTCCCGACAATGCCAACCAGCCATACGATATGCACGAAGTGATCCGTAAGGTGCTGGACGAAGGCGATTTCTTCGAGGTCCAGCCCGCCCATGCAGGCAACATATTGTGCGGTTTTGGCCGGGTGGAAGGGCGCACGGTCGGCGTGGTCGCGAACCAGCCCATGGTGCTGGCGGGCGTGCTCGACATCAACGCATCGAAGAAGGCCGCGCGCTTCGTGCGGTTCTGCGATGCGTTTGAGATTCCGATCCTGACCTTCGTTGACGTGCCCGGCTTCCTGCCCGGCACCGCACAGGAGCATAATGGCATCATCAAACACGGCGCCAAGCTGCTGTTCGCCTATGCCGAGGCGACCGTGCCCAAGATCACCGTGATCACCCGCAAGGCATATGGCGGGGCGTATGATGTGATGGCGTCGAAGCACCTGCGCGGCGACCTCAACTACGCTTGGCCGACCGCAGAAATCGCGGTGATGGGCGCAAAAGGCGCGGTGGAGATCATATTCCGTCAGGACCGCGACGATCCGGGCAAAATCGCCGAGAAAACGAAGGAATACGAAGACCGCTTCGCCAACCCCTTCGTCGCGGCATCACGCGGGTATATCGACGAAGTGATCCACCCGCATTCAACGCGGAGGCGGATTGCGCTGGGCTTGCGGAAATTGCGCAACAAGCAGCTCGAGAACCCGTGGAAGAAGCATGACAATATTCCGTTGTGACTCACGATAGAAAACATTGGGCGCAGTCTAATGCTGAGCCAGAGGAAGGGGCACCGGCGGGGGTCCGCCCGATTAGCCTTGAGGCGCTCAATCATTTGGGCGTGGACGCGAGTGGCGACCTCTACTGGATCGACACAAAGATACTCACGGCGAAGAAAGAGTTTCGGCTCAGTATTTTCCAAGGCTTGCTTGCCTCGGTGACAGCGCTTTCTGCGGCAATTGCGGCAGGTGCAGCCTGTGTTTCCGTGTATATTGATTGGAATGAAAGCTTGAGCACGCCTTCAGCGCAAATTGAGAACACATCAAAATGAAACTTGGCCGTCTCAACCATATCGGCGTCGCAACGCCTTCGATCGCGGACTCCATCGCGCATTACCGCGATGTGATGGGCGCAACTGACATAACCGAACCGTTCGACCTGCCCGAGCAGGGGGTGAAAGTATGCTTCGTCAACACCCCCACAGATTCCGGCATGAACGGGACGCAGATCGAACTGATCGAGCCGTTTGATGAAAGCAGCCCCATCAACGGTTTCCTCGCAAAGAACCCCGCCGGCGGGCAGCATCATCTTTGTTACGAGGTTGAGGATATCGGCGCGGCCCGCACGTGGTTCGAGGGGCAGGGCAAGCGCATCCTCGGCCCCACGCGCATCGGCGCGCATGGCACGCCGATCTTCTTCCTCCACCCCAAGGACATGATGGGGCAGCTGACCGAAATCATGGAAACGCCCAAGAACGGGCATTGACCGGAAAGCAGGCGGCCGGAGGGAACATGCACGCATCAGATAATACGGGAACGCGTGTCGGCTATCTCGGTCTGTTCGCCTGTATCCTCACAGTAATCGTGTTCGTCGTTGCGGATCAGGCGCTCAATTTTGATCCCTGCAACAATGTTTTTAAGCAAGCTGGTGCCGAATGCCTCGAATCCGGGTGGGGCGGCGTTTTGGTTGGCTTGTTCTTCGCCTTCATCGGTGCCTCCATTGCGGTTGGCGCGGTTCTGAGGGGGCGCAAAGTGCTGGGCAACCGCTTGGAGGCATTTCTCCTCGGCTGGATTGGCCTTTGCATGACGGCGATTGGTACGGCTGCGATGTATGCTGGATTTAGCATGATAGGGTCAGATTTGAGCGGTAAGTCGCAGGGGAGCGTAGAAGTGCAGGCGAGTTCTGCTGATCGCGGCAATTCCTGACCCGCCGCGTTCTATCGGCCTTGCTATCCGCCCATCCGGCGCGCTAACCCGGTTTCAAATCAGGACTTCTGGGAGAGATATATGAGCTACGAAACCATCACCGTCGAGAAAGATGGGCCGCTGACCACGATCACGCTGAACCGGCCCGATCGGCTGAACGCGATGCCGCCGCAAATGGCGGATGAAATCGGCGCTGCATTCTACGATCTCGGCGATGCGCGCGCGGTGCTGATCACCGGCGCGGGCAAGGGTTTCTGCTCTGGCGCGGATTTGTCCGCTCGCGGGGACCGGACCGAACGCGAGAACAAGGGCGGCAGCCATCTCGCCCTGCAAAACCATTACAACCCGGCAATCAGTCTGGTCATGCGTGCGCCGGTGCCGGTGATTTGCGCGGTTAACGGGCCTGCGGCCGGTGTCGGCTGTTCGCTCGCATTGGCGGCAGATTTTACTCTGGCCGGCAAGAGTGCCTATTTCCTGCAGGCCTTCGTCAATATCGGCCTGGTTCCTGATGGCGGATCGACCTGGCTGCTGGCTCGCGCAATCGGCCGTGCCCGCGCCACCCGCATGATGATGCTGGGTGAAAAGATCGGTGCGGAGCAGGCAGAGGATTGGGGCCTGATTTACAAGGCGGTCGAAGACGACGCGCTGATGGCCGAGGGAAAGGCACTGGCGGAAAAACTCGCCAACGGCCCGACGCTTTCACTCGCCACGATGAAGCGCAACATCGCCACCGCGATGGACGGCACCCTGCCGGAAATCCTGCTGGCAGAGGCAGAGGGGCAGCGCATCGCAGGTGCCAGCGCAGACGCGATGGAGGGCGGCATGGCTTTCCTCCAGAAACGCAAACCTGAATTCAAGGGCAAGTAATGCTGTTTTACGACAGCCCGAACCCCGCGCCGAACCCGCGCCGCGTGCGTATATTCGCGGCGGAGAAAGGGATTGAGCTTCCCAGCCGGGAAATCTCGATCCCCAATCGGGAACAGAAATCGGAAGAGTTTCTCGCGATCAATCCGCGCGGGCAGACACCTGCCTTGGAGCTCGATGACGGTACGGTGATCACGGAAAGTATTTCGATCTGCCGCTACCTTGAGGCGCAGCACCCGCAGCCGGCCCTGTTGGGCACCGATCCGGTGGAAATCGCGCAGATTGATATGTGGGTGCGCCGCGCGGAAATGATCCTGATGGCGCCGGTTGGTGCGGTGTGGGTGCATACCCATCCGTTCACCGCCGCCATTCCGGGTCGCAACCAGAAATATGGCGAGGCATCGCGTCCGCGTGTGGAAGAGGCATACCGGTTTTTCGACCAGTCGCTGCAGGGCCGCGAATTTCTGGCCAGCGACAGCTATACCATCGCCGATATCGTGCTGCTTACAACTATGGACTTCTCCGCCTTCGCGGGTTGCCCTGCGCCGGAAGATTGTGCAGCGCTGCACGCGTGGCACGCCGGTGTCAGCAGCAGGCCAAGCGCGGCCGCCTAAAGGATCCAATATGACTGACGCCTCCGATACAGGCCCCACCGTTTCCGACTGGAAAGAACTGGCCGACAAGGAGTCCAAGGGACGCAATCTCTCGACAGAGATGCCCGAGGGGTTTGCGGTTAAGCCGCTTTACACAGAGGCGGACAGCCGGGATCCCGGCCTTCCCGGTTTTGCCCCGTTCACCCGCGGCGTGAAAGCGACGATGTATGCGGGCCGCCCGTGGACGATCCGCCAGTATGCGGGGTTCTCGACCGCTGAGGAATCGAACGCTTTTTACCGCCGCAATCTGGCTGCAGGGCAAAAGGGCCTGTCCGTTGCTTTCGACCTCGCAACCCATCGCGGTTACGATTCCGATCATCCGCGCGTTGTCGGCGATGTGGGCAAGGCGGGCGTGGCGATCGACACGGTTGAGGATATGCAGATCCTGTTCGACCAGATCCCGCTGGATACCATGTCGGTTTCAATGACCATGAACGGCGCGGTCATACCTGTATTGGCGTTCTATATTGTCGCGGGTGAAAAGCAGGGTGTTTCGGCCGAGCAGCTGAGCGGCACGATCCAGAACGACATCCTCAAGGAGTTCATGGTCCGCAACACCTATATCTATCCGCCTGCGCCCAGCATGCGGATCGTGTCGGACATCATCGCCTATACCAGCGAAAACATGCCGCGCTTCAACAGCATATCGATTTCCGGCTATCACATGCACGAAGCTGGCGCGACTGCGGTTCAGGAACTTGCCTTCACCATCGCCGATGGCAAGGAATACGCCAAATCCGCAATGGCAACCGGGCTGGACATCGACGCGTTTGCCGGACGGCTCAGCTTCTTTTTCGGCATCGGCATGAATTTCTTCATGGAAATCGCCAAGCTGCGCGCCGCGCGGACGCTGTGGTACAAGGTGATGGACGATCTGGGCGCAAAGTCGGAACGCTCCAAAATGCTCCGAACGCATTGCCAGACATCGGGCGTGTCGCTGCAGGAGCAGGACCCGTATAACAACGTGATCCGCACCACGGTGGAGGCGATGGCCGCGACCTTGGGCGGAACCCAGTCGCTCCACACCAATGCGCTGGACGAGGCGATTGCCCTGCCTACCGATTTCAGTGCCCGGATTGCGCGAAACACTCAGCTGGTTTTGCAGGAAGAAACCGGCATCACCAATGTCGTCGATCCGCTTGGCGGCAGCTATTATATCGAGGCGCTGACCGCGAAACTGGTCGAGGAAGCGGAAACGCTGATGTCCGAAGTCGATGCAGCGGGCGGCATGACCAAATATGTCGCCAGCGGCGCGCCCAAGGCAGCTATTGAACGCGCAGCGGCGGAAAAACAGACCAGCGTCGACCGGGGCGAAACCGTGATCGTCGGGGTCAACAAATACCGCCGCGACAAAGAAGACGAGATCGAGACGCTCGATATCGACAACCACAAGGTTCGTCAGGGGCAGATCGCCCGCCTGAAAAAGAACCGCGAGAACCGCGACGAGGCCGCATGTCAGGCTGCACTGGCGGCGCTTGCCGAAGGCGCGAAGGCTGGCGGAAACCTGCTCGCACTGGCGGTGGAGGCTGCACGCCAGCGGGCATCGCTGGGCGAAATATCCACGGCGATGGAAGATGTTTTCGGGCGCTATGACACGGTGCCGACTCCGGTGAAGGGCGTTTACAAGAGCGCCTACGAATTCGACAAACGCTGGCAGCAGGTGCTGGACGGGGTCGATGCGGTTGAGCGGCGTCTTGGCCGCAAGCCCAGGATCATGGTCGCCAAAATGGGTCAGGACGGCCACGACCGCGGCGCCAATGTCATTGCCAGCGCATTTGGCGATATGGGCTTCGATGTGGTGTCAGGTCCGCTGTTCCAAACGCCGCAGGAAACACTGGAGATGGCGCTTGAAACCGGCGTGGATGCCATCGGTGCCAGCTCGCTTGCGGCAGGGCACAAGACCTTGATCCCCGAACTGATCGGATTGCTCAAGGATGCCGGTCGCAGCGACATCAAGGTCGTCGCGGGCGGTGTCATTCCGCCGCAGGATTACGAATTCCTGCGTGAGGCAGGCGTGCAGGGTATCTATGGTCCGGGCAGCAACGTGGTTGAATGCGGTGCGGACATGCTGCGCTTGCTGGGCCACAATATGCCGCCTGCGGGTGAGGATATGGACGAGGCTGCAGAGTGAGCGCTTCGTCTTCGACTGCGTTTGCACCCATCGCGGCAATGATGTTTGCAGCGGGCCTTGGGATCCCGGTGTTCGCGGCGCTCAATTCGGGGCTGGGGCAGCAGCTCGGCGGGCCAGTCGCGGCAACCGCAGTGACTTTTGCCATCGGCTTTGTGGTGGCAGCGGCGATGTTGGCGTTTACCGGCTTTCCCGAGCCTGCGGCGTTTACATTCGAGAAGCCGTGGCTCTGGATCGGCGCAGTGGTGATGCTGTTTTACGCCACGTCGGTGGCATATTCCGCGCCGCGTATCGGGCTTGGCAATGCGATCTTCTTCGTTTTGCTGGGACAAATCGTTGCCGCTGCAATCATCGACCATTTCGGTCTACTGGGGTCAATCCAGAGCGCGATCACACCTAAGCGCGCCCTTGGTCTCGTGGTAATGGCTGTTGGAATCTACCTCGCGCGGAAGCCTGTATGACTTGTCTTTCCGGCGAATTTTCTGGTGCTGCCATCTACGGCCCGGGCACCAATTTGGTCGAATGCGGCGCGGACATGCTACGGCTGCTGGGTCACAAAATGCCGCCTGCGGGTGACGGTCTGGAGACGGCGGAATGCTAATTTCGAGCATCTTACTAAGCTTATCGAATCCGGAGCATCCAGACACGTTGAATTGCGCTGAAATTGTAGACGATGATCTCGCTACGATGTGCGCGAGAGATCGTCTGACTGAGTCTTCTGCAGCCTTAAAATCCGAATATGTGAAAATGCTGGAGCTGATGAATCGAATTGATGAAGATGGCCAACCAGTAGGTTTCGTATCTGATATAACTGCAACTGAAGAATTCGGGCGTGCCCATGGCAATTGGCTGAATTATCGCGATTTTCATTGCTATTTCGAAGGCAGGCTTTCGAAAGACGCGTTGAGAATTCCGTCGACTATCCTTCTTTGTAGAGCACGGATGAATTGGGAAAAAACAGACCAATTTAGAGATTATCAAATTATGGCGAGAGACCATAAATGACCCAAATCCGCACCGACTGGACCCGCGAAGAAATTGCCGCGCTGTTCGACCTTCCCTTTACTGTGCTGCTGTTTCAAGCGGCAAGCGTTCACCGCGAGAACCATCCGCCCGAACAGATCCAGCTATGCACCCTGCTTTCGATCAAGACAGGCGGGTGTCCGGAGGATTGCGGCTATTGTTCGCAGTCGGTGAAGGCTGATAGCGAGGTTGAGGCGACCAAGCTGATGGAGGTGCAATCGGTCCTCCAGCGCGCGGCGCAGGCGAAGGACGCTGGCAGCCAGCGTTTCTGCATGGGCGCGGCATGGCGCAACCCGAAAGACCGCGACATGCCTGCGATCGTCGAGATCGTAAAGGGCGTGCGGGCCATGGGGCTTGAAACCTGCATGACGCTGGGGATGTTGACACCCGGACAAGCGGACATGCTCAAAGAAGCGGGCCTCGATTATTACAACCACAACGTCGATACGGGGCCGGAATATTACGAGCGGGTGATTTCCAGCCGCAAGTATGAGGACCGGCTCGACACGCTTCAGAACGTGCGCGATGCGGGCATCAACGTGTGCAGCGGCGGGATCGTGGGCATGGGCGAAACGCGGGATGACCGCGTCGGCTTCGTCCACACGCTCGCCACGCTGGAACGCCATCCGGAAAGCGTGCCGGTCAATGCGCTGGTGCCAGTGAAAGGCACGGTGCTGGGTGATATACTGGCAGATACGCCGCTCGCGAAAATCGACGATATCGAATTCGTTCGCACTGTGGCGGTCGCGCGCATCTGTATGCCTATGAGCATGGTGCGCCTCAGCGCTGGCCGCGAAAGCATGAGCGAGGCCGCTCAGGCGCTGTGTTTCATGGCGGGCGCCAATTCGATCTTCACCGGCGACAAATTGCTGACCGCACCCAATGCCGGCGACGACAGCGACAGCGCGCTGTTTGCAAAGCTGGGCCTGACCGCCCTGACGCAGGAAGAGCCCATGCGGGCGTGCAAGGTGAGCGAGCCGGCTGAGTGATTGCAAGAGCTTTCGCAGCGATACTGGCCGCAGCCGCAGCAATTACCGCGATGGCATTTGCGGCGCTGTGGTATTCGGCGGTGCCAAGGCCCGGCTGTGACTGGGCGCAAGACTTTTGCAGCGATTACGGTGCTTTCTATCTCGGTCTTGCGGTAATTTCGGCAATCGTTGCCGCACTGGCTTCAGCCATATTTATTCGGACAAGGCGGAAATGACACTGGGCTTTTGCGCCGATGAACTGCTGCCCCGCGCCCGCGGTGGCGGCGTGCTGAAAATGGGGCTGGCCAAGCTGGACGAGAGCGACTGGCTGCAGCCGCGCCCCGATCTTGCCGCCCGAGCCGAAGGGTTTGCGGCATATCCGGAAGGCATTCAGTTATCCGCAGAGGGTGCGGCGGCGGGGGCTGAACTTGCGGCGATGCTCGGTCTTTCAGGCGGACTTGCCGAGGCGGCGCGCGCGCATCACGAGGATATGTGCCTGCTAACTCTGCGGCCCGGGGACGAGCAATACCGCCTCGTCGGTGCGGCAGTCGCGTGGCCGTCTGACTGGACGCCCGCTGACAAGATGGGCCTGCCGCTGCGTGCGCTTCATGCTCCGATCCAGGGATATGAAGAACAACTTGCGAGCGGCGTCGATCACTTCATGGCCAAGCTGAAGCCCGGCGCGATCTATGGCCGGTGCAACTGGTTCATTGCAGCGACGGGCGAAAAACGCTGGGTGGCCGAACCGCCCGAGCAAGCTTTTTCCCATGTCACTCAGCAAAATGCTAGCGAAACCCTGTTCGTTCGCTCCGAACGTCAGACGCTGCGGCGTCTGCCGGAAACCGGCGCAATCCTGTTCACCATCGGGATTTATACATCGCCCCTGGGGCAGCTTTCTAGGCAGAACCAGGCGCGGCTTGGCGATGCAATGCGCTCGCTTCTGGAGGGCGAGGGGGACCGGCGCGGAGCAGGGGCTTACGCAGCCGCTTTAATCGGCTATGCGCAGAGGCAGGAGATTGAACGCACACCATGATTTTGTCCCTTCTTCTGGCGGCTTCCGCGCCCGCAGTTATCGACTGCGCAGATGCCATGACGCAGGCGGAGATGAACCGCTGTGCAGCGGCGGAATATCGCGCGGCGGATCACGATCTGAACGCTGCATGGCGTCTCGCACGTGCCCGTTCCGGCAGCGGCGAATCCGGCGACGAATTGCTTCAAGCGCAGCGCGCATGGATTGCTTTTCGCGATGCCCATTGTGCATTTGAAGCCGGTATCTATCGTGGCGGTTCGATCGTTCCGCTCATCCATTCGAATTGCATGACTTCACTTACCCGTGCGCGCACTGAACAGCTGCGCGCCTATGTTGAAATGGCCAATTGATGTTCAAGAAAATCCTTATCGCCAATCGCGGTGAAATTGCCTGCCGTGTAATCAAGACTGCCCGCCGGATGGGTATTCAGACGGTTGCAGTCTATTCTGACGCCGATGCGCGTGCACCCTTCGTGCGGATGGCCGACGAGGCGGTTCATATCGGCCCGGCACAGGCTTCCGAAAGCTATCTGGTCGCGGACAAGATCATCGCGGCTTGCAAACAGACCGGGGCAGAGGCCGTGCATCCCGGTTATGGCTTCCTTTCCGAGCGTGCGAGTTTCGTTGAACAACTCGCGAAAGAAGGCATCGAGTTTATTGGCCCGCCAGTCGGCGCGATTGCCGCGATGGGCGACAAGATCGAATCCAAGAAACTGGCGCGGGAAGCGGGCGTGAACGTTGTGCCCGGTTTCGTCGGTGAAATCCGCGATACGGACCACGCGGTCGAGATTAGCGGTGAAATCGGTTATCCGGTGATGATGAAGGCCAGCGCGGGCGGCGGGGGCAAGGGTATGCGGCTTGCCTATGATGAAAAGGATGTCCGCGAAGGGTTCGAGGCGACCAAGCGCGAAGGACTCAATTCCTTCGGCGACGACCGCGTTTTCATCGAGAAATTCATCGAAAACCCGCGGCATATCGAAATCCAGATCCTCGGCGACAGGCACGGCAACGTGATCTATCTCAACGAGCGCGAATGTTCGATCCAGCGCCGCCACCAGAAAGTGGTCGAAGAAGCGCCTTCGCCGTTTGTCACGCCAAAAATGCGCAAGGCCATGGGCGAGCAGTGCGTCGCTCTTTCGAAAGCGGTGGATTACCACTCGGCCGGTACCGTGGAACTGATTGTCAGCGGCGCGGACAAGACGGGGGAGAGTTTCTATTTCCTCGAAATGAATACCCGCCTGCAGGTCGAACACCCGGTGACCGAGGCGATTACCGGTGTCGATCTGGTGGAACAGATGATCCGTGTTGCCGCCGGCGAAAAGCTGGAGATCACGCAGGATGATGTGAAGATCGACGGTTGGGCCATCGAAAACCGTGTTTATGCAGAGGACCCCTATCGCGGTTTCCTGCCGTCAACCGGGCGTCTCGTGCATTACCAGCCACCGGTCGAACCGTGGGCCGATGACGGCGCGGAAAATGGCCGGCGCGGCGTTGACGGTATCCGCGTCGACGATGGGGTGTTCGAAGGCGGCGAAGTTTCAATGTTCTACGATCCGATGATCGCAAAACTGGTCACCTGGGGCGAAACCCGTGACGAGGCTGCTGATTTGCAGGTTCAGGCACTTGATGCGTTCCGGATAGAAGGGCTCGGCCATAACGTCGATTTCCTCAGCGCGATCATGCAGCACGAACGCTTCCGCAGCGGCGAACTCACCACCGGTTTTATCGCGGAGGAATATCCTGAAGGTTTCGAAGGTGCAGCCGCGTCCGATAAACTCAAACGGGGGCTGGCGGCGATCGGCAGCGTAATCGCGACTATCGATGCCGACCGTGCTCGGCGGATTGACCAGCAACTCGATGGGCCGCTTTATGCGCCTGGCGACTGGACAGTTCGGATCGGCGACAGCGACTATGAAGTGGTGCTGGAAGAAGAAGAGATCACCGTTGATGGAATCCCTGTCGAACTGGAGATGGAATACACCCCCGGCGACCGGATGGTGGACGTTGATCTGGGCGCAGAGACCATCACCATCCAGCTCAAGTCAACGCGGACCGACTATGATGTGACAACACGCGGGGCGACACATTCCTTGCGAATTCTGCCGACCCGTATTGCCGATCTGGCCGAGCATATGATCGAGAAAATTCCGCCTGATCTTTCGAAGATGCTGATCTGCCCGATGCCCGGTCTGCTGGTAAAGCTGCATGTGGAAGAAGGCGAGGAAGTCCAGCCGGGACAGCCGCTCGCCACGGTCGAAGCGATGAAGATGGAAAACATCCTGCGCGCAGAGAAAGCAGGCACCATCGCCAAGATCAACGCGGAACAAGGTGAAAGTCTGGCAGTCGACGCGGTCATTCTCGAGCTAGACTGATGCATCTGCTGCACGATCCGCAGGCTCCGGCTGCCGACCCGATTGCGTTCGACGATTTTCTGAAGGTCGACATTCGTGTCGGTACGATCGTGGTGGCGGAGGAGTTTCCCGAAGCGCGCAATCCTGCGTACAAATTGCAGATCGATTTCGGGGATATCATCGGCGTCAAGAAAAGCTGCGCCCAAATCGTCGCGAATTATCCGATTGATGAACTGCCGGGGCGGCAAGTTGCGGCGGTGGTCAATTTCCCGCCGCGTCAGATCGGCCCGGCGATGTCGGAAGTTCTCACGCTCGGTTTCGCAGATGGGGAGGGCGAGGTGGTCCTGTTCGCGCCGGATGTGAAGGTCGCCAATGGATCGCGCCTGTTCTGACTTTTCGCGTCAGTCGATGATTGCCACCGCCCTGATCCATCCGGCACTTGCCTTGTCGATCTTCACCGGAAAGCAGCTGACGGTGAAACCTTTGTCGGGCAGTGCCTTGAGGTTCGTCAGTTTCTCGATCTGATAATACGGGCGTATCCGGCCTGCCTTGTGACCTTCCCAGATGATTTTCGGATCGCGTGTTTCAGCCCAGCGTTTCGCCGTGTGGCTGAACGGCGCGTCCCAGCTCCACGCATCGGTTCCGACCACTTCGACCCCACGTTCAGTGAGGTAGAGTGTCGCTTCTTCGCCGAGGCCAACACCCTGATCGGTGAAGTTGTCTGTCCCGTAAATCGCACCCGACTGGACCAACACGATATCCAGCGGTTCGAGCGTGTGACCGATGCGTGCAAGCTCCGCCTCGAGCTCTGCAGCGGTGACCACGTGGCCATGCGGCAGTTCGCTGAAATCGAGCTTCACGCCGGGCCGCAGGAACCGGTCCAGCGGTGCCTCGTCGATACTGGGGGCTTTGCGCGCGCCGTTGTCGGTGGTGGAGTGATAGTGCCACGGGGCATCCATATGGGTGCCGTTGTGGGTCGACAGCTGCAGCATTTCGACCGCCCATCCTTCCCCGTCGGGCAAGTCATCCTTCTCCAGTCCGGGGAAGAACATCGCGATCTGCTGCCAACTGGTTTCGTGCGTCACGTATTCGATGCGCGGGCGCATAACATCAGGATCGGAGATCACATCGTTTGTGATCGGGATCGAAAGATCGATAAAACGTTTCATGCTGCGCAGCATTCACCGGCGCAGCGCCGAGGTCAATGCGCCTGTAGCTGCTCGTCCAGAAATGTGGAGACATCATCCAGACTGACATCATGATCAAGAAATGCTGCGCCTATGCTGCGCAGCAAAATGAATGGAAGGGTGCCTGCATCCATCTTCTTGTCATGCCGCATATGGTCAGCGAGGCGGGCACCATCGCAGTCCAAACCGAGCGCGGAAATCTCCGTCGGCAGGCCCGCAGAACCAATCGCCGCTGCGATCCTTTCGGCATCACCTAGTGACAGGAGGTCGCGCCTGGCAGAATAGCGGGCGGCGAGCACCATTCCCAGGGCAACGCCTTCGCCGTGCAGCAGTGCGGAAGAGTATCCTGTTTCCGCTTCCAAAGCATGGCCGAACGTATGACCCAGATTGAGCAGCGCCCTGCGTCCGGTCAGCTCGCGTTCGTCCTCAGCCACGATCCGCGCTTTGGTTTCGACGCTTCGCGAAACGGCAGTCTCAAGCGCTTGTTCGTCAAGCGCGACGACTTCTCCGCCATGGTTTTCGCACCAATCGAAAAATGCAGCGTCGCCCAGAATTCCGTATTTGATTACTTCTGCATAACCGGCACCAATCTCGCGCGGCGGCAGAGTTGTGAGCGAGTCCGTGTCGGCAAGGACCAGCGATGGCTGATGGAATGCCCCGATCAGGTTTTTGCCCGCAGCGGTGTTGATTGCGGTCTTCCCGCCAACCGACGAATCCACTTGTGCAAGCAATGTGGTCGGTACCTGGATAAAACCGCAGCCACGTTTGAGGATCGAGCAGGCAAAGCCGGTAAGATCGCCCGTCACTCCGCCGCCAAGGGCAATTACCTTGTCACCGCGCTCCACACTTTGGGCCAGCAGCCAATCGGTCAAACGTTCAAGTTCACGCCAGCTTTTTGACCCTTCTCCCGGCGCGACATCGTACCATGCGATTTCATGACCGGCATTGGACAGTGACTGTGCCAGACGATCACCATGATGCGCGCGTGCATTCTCATCCGCCACAACCGGGACGATGGTCTTGCGCAGAAAATCTCCGCAGATTTTGGCCGCATTTTCCAGCAACCCGCGTCCGACATGGACCTGATACGGCCGGCCGGCCAACTCCACGGGGATTACAGCCATCGGTCGATTGCCTTTAGAATTGCGATTGCGGTTTCATAATGCGGGCCGTCTTCGCTGCCCACCCGTATCTGGGCCTGCGAATAGAACGGTTCACGTTCCTTGTGCAGACGCGTCAATATTTCCTTGGGGTCGCCGGCACGCAGCAACGGCCGCGTATCGCGCCTGCCTGTCCGCTCCACCAGAATATCGATCTCACAATCAATCCAGACGGCGATCGCCTTGTCCAGAATAAGACTGCGGGTTTCGTCGTTGATAAATGCGCCGCCGCCAGTTGCGATCACACCGTCATGCTCCTCGATCAGTCTTGCGAGCACACGGCGTTCACCGTCGCGGAAATAGTCCTCGCCAAACTGCGCGAAAATCTCTGCCACAGAAAGCTGGGCGGCATCCTCGATTTCCTCATCGGCATCGACGAAATCGGAACCGATCAAGCTGGCAAGTTTGCGTCCGACGGTCGATTTTCCCGTCCCCATCAAGCCGACAAGCACGATTGGCCGATCGATCCGCGAGGCGATCGCGGCGATCTCTGCATCCGAAATGCCCGGATGATCGGTATTTTCACTCTCAACACGCATTGCCGCTTCGCCTATAGATGCGCTAGGCGGGGCGCAACCAAGGTTGTGACAGGCAGCCTATAGAGATGCTTTGTCAGGCATGAGGACAGGATCCGTAAACAGAATGGGGTCGGGTAAGCGAATGGTGATTGCAGGGTGCATTTTGGTTGTCCTGATTCTGGCGGCCGCCTGGTTCCATGGCGGAGAACAGCCGCTTCGGCCGATTTCGGAGCGGATTGAAATGCCGGAGGCTGTGCAATGAAGCGTCTGCTGCTGGCTGGCAGTGCAGCTCTCGCGCTGTGTTCGACCCTCGTCATGGCAGAAGAGGGGCCGACTTCGCTGCTTCCGCCAGGTTTTGACGATCCGGCACCTGCGCCAAGTCCGACGCCGACACCGACGGCCACCCGCGCTCCATCGGCACCAACCGCGCCGAGTGGTGGCAGCTCGCCCGTGGTCCAGCCAATACCCAGCGCGCCATCCGCGCCGGTAGCTGCGGGTCCGCTGCCCTCGAACCTTCCCTCGCTGGAGGAGCTGGAAAATCTCGATGGAGATGAGTTGGACGAACTGCTCGGCCTGAAGCCGAAGTTCGATATTCCGCCCGCTGCGCGCCGATCCACAGAACGAGTCGGCATTCTGGACATGGACGAGGGCGGTCTGCCTGAAAAATCGCTCGCCCGGCAGCCCGCATCACTCGTCCGCGCCTCGCTGGCGGGCATTCGCGGACCGTTGGTTTCGCGGTGGGGCCATATCCTTATGCGAAGGGCGCTTGCCAGCCGTCTGGCGGCACCTGACGGCATGGACCCGGTCGAATTTGCCGCACTGCGCGCCGAAACGCTCAACCGCATGGGTGAATTCGGCGTTTCGCGGCGGCTCGCGCAGGATGTCGATACCGGGAATTGGGACAACGATCTAACCGACGCGGCACTGCGCGCATATGTCGCCACCACAGACATAGTCGGGGCCTGCCCGATCGTGCAGATCAAGGGCGGCGAAAGAGAAGACCCGCAGTGGCAAATGTTGCAGTCGATCTGTTACGCTTTCGCCGGACAGGAAGCGCGATCACAGGCCAATCTGAACAGGGCGTTCCGTACTGAAATCGCCCCGCAAATCGACGTCTTGCTGGCTCAGCGATATGCGGGAGCGGCCGGGCGCGGGCGGCGTGCTGTGAATCTGGAATGGGACGGGGTGTCGGAACTGACCCCCTGGAGATACGCGCTGGCAACTGCCGTTGGTGCCGAAATTCCCGATAATCTGCGCGACAATCCAGACCCGTATTACAGAATCGTTTCAGCGATCAACCCCGCCTTGCCGCTGGCGCAGCGGGTTGACGGGGCTGGCCTTGCCGCACAGCGCGGCATCCTCTCATCCGCAGCATTGGTCGATCTGTACAGCGAAGCGTTCGCGGATACCGCCGGATCTGGCGAAGCAATTTCTGCCACTGCATCGCAATTGCGCGAAGCCTATGTTGCAGGCGATGGTACGCAGCGGGTCGCAGCGATCCGCTCGATATGGGAAACCGGACCATCCGATTACGCCGGACGGGTGCTGACGGCTTATGCCGCAGCCCGCATTACCCCTGATCAAGCATACTCTGATGACGCAGCCGGTCTGATCGCCTCCATGCTGACCGCTGGTCTTGATGCAGATGCACTCGCTTGGGCAGAAATCGCAACCGAAGGCAGCGAGGCGTGGGCGCTGCTCGCACTTGCCCAGCCGGTTGGCGCCGCTTCCTTCAGCGAAGGGGAGGTCGACGGTTTCGTCGACGACGATGAAAGCGCTGGTCAGCGAAAATCGGCTTTCCTGGTCGCTGGCCTGGCAGGGCTTGGCCGGATCGACGGCCAGACCCGCGCCGGGTTTGAGGAACGACTGGAAATCGACCTGAGCAGGGCGACCAAATGGAGCACCCTCATTCAGCGAGCAGCACAGGTTAAGAACCAGACGCTTGTCACATATCTCGCAGCTGTCGGGATGCAGGGGCAGGGGTGGGACAAGATGACTGCCCGCCACTTGTACCACATCGTCTCCGCGCTGAATCAGGTCGGCCTGACGGCCGAAGCCCGGATGATCGCTGCGGAAGCTGTTGCACGCGGGTGATGGTTACGTCGCAGCGGGGCGAGAGTTCTTGTGTCGGCTGACATAGAAAGCTTTCTCGCAATGCTCGCAGCAGAACGCGGCGCGGCGGCAAATACAATTGCCGCCTACCGGCGTGATCTGGAAGGCGTAGAGGAGGTCGCCGGTTCGCTCGCCGCGGCGGACAAGCGGAAACTCGCGTCTCTGGCAAACGCGTGGGCTGAATTTTCCCCATCGACGATTGCGCGTAAATCATCGGCGCTGCGGCAGTTTTTTGGCTTTCTGGTGGACGAAGGGCTGCGCAGCGATGACCCGTCATCGGCGCTACCCCGTCCAGTTGCTCGAAGGCCGCTCCCCAAGATACTTTCGCACGACCAGGTTACAGAACTGTTCGATCGAGCCGAGATGGAGGCTGAAACTGGAAAGCCAGCCTGCGTGCGCCTCCTTGCATTGCTTGAGCTGCTGTACGGCTCCGGGCTGAGAGCAACCGAGCTTGTTTCGCTGCCTCTTTCCGCGGTTCCGCGCGATGCGCCCTTCCTGACGGTCACGGGTAAGGGCGGAGCCAGCCGCATGGTCCCGGTTAGCAGACGCGCAAAAGAAGCTTTGTCGCGCTGGCTCGATGTGCGGCCCGATGCGCTTGCATTCCTGTTCCCATCACGGGGCAAGCACATTACCCGAATCCGGCTGTATCAAATGCTAAAGGAGCTGGCGGTTAGGGCTGGGCTCGCGCCAGAAAAGATTAGCCCGCACGTGTTGCGGCATGCCTTCGCCACCCACTTGCTTGAAGGCGGTGCCGATCTCCGTGTGCTGCAAACCTTGCTGGGCCATGCCGATATCGCCACGACGCAGATATACACGCATGTCGACAGCGCGCGGCTCGTCGCACTTGTGAATGAACGCCATCCCCTTGCGCAAAACCGTGGCTGAGGTGATCGCTCTGCTCTTGCCGATTGAGACAGTTGGGACTAGCGCAGCGCAATGATTTCTTACCTCGAATTTGAAAAGCCGGTCGCACAGCTGGAAGCTCGCATTTCGGAGCTTCGCTCTGCAGCCGAGGGCGACGACGTCGATATCTCGAACGAATTGCAGCGTCTGGAACTCAAGAGCGCCGACTTGCTGGCAAGCACCTATGGCTCGCTGACGCCGTGGCAGAAAACGCAAGTGGCGCGGCATCCTTCGCGGCCTCATTTCCGGGATTTCGTGGAGCTCGCGTTCGATGAATTTATCCCGCTCGGCGGTGATCGTAATTATGGCGATGATGAGGCCATAATGGGCGGCTTTGCCAAGCTGGACGGACGCCGCATCGTTCTGATCGGCCATGAAAAAGGCAACGATACCGAAAGCCGCCTACGCCACAATTTCGGCATGGGTAAGCCAGAGGGTTACCGCAAGGCGATCCGCCTGATGGAACTCGCCGGCCGGTTCGGCTTGCCGGTGGTGACGCTGGTTGACACGTCCGGGGCATTCCCCGGTGTCGAAGCTGAAGAGCGCGGCCAGGCCGAGGCGATTGCCCGTTCGACAGAGGCATGCCTTTCATTGCCGGTCCCGATGGTCGCGACGATCGTTGGCGAAGGCGGTTCAGGCGGTGCAGTCGCGCTGGCAAGTGCGGAGCGTGTACTAATGCTGGAGCATGCGGTTTATTCGGTGATTTCGCCTGAAGGTTGCGCGTCGATCCTGTGGCGCACGGCTGAAAAAGCGCCCGACGCTGCAGAAGCGATGCGAATTACTGCCCAGCAACTCAAAAAGCTTGGTGTCATTGACCGGATTGTGGCTGAACCGGTTGGCGGTGCTCACCGCGATCCGCAAGCCGTTGCTGCCAACCTCGCAGTTGCCATCGGGGAAGAACTGGACGCGCTCGACAAGCTTTCGCCAGAGGAAATCATCCGCCAGCGTGAAGAGCGGTATTTGCAGATTGGATCACTTTAAAAAGGGAACCAGCTCGCCTCCAATCGGTTGTTTCCTATAATCGATTTAGAACGCCGAAGAGCGCGTTGAATTTTGGAGGAGCCCCCTATGACCCGTTTGAAAACACTTGCCATGACCTCGGTTGCATCGGCCAGCCTAGCGCTTGGCGGCTGTATGGGGGGCGAAATTCCTGATGCCTCTGCGCCGATCACGCAACAAGAAGCCTCGCAGGGCGCTGAATTTCATCCGCAATTGCTTGCCGAATTTGGCGGTACATATAACGGCCCTCAGGCCGCTTACATCGAATCTGTTGGCAAAAATATTGCCGTCCAGTCGGGCCTAGGCGATGCACGCAGCTCGTTCACTGTGTCGACCCTTAACAGCCCGGTGAACAACGCTTTCGCGGTGCCGGGCGGCTATATCTATACCACGCGCCAGCTGGTTGCCCTGATGAATAACGAGGCTGAACTGGCCGGTGTTCTCGGGCATGAAGTTGGTCACGTCGCCGCGCGGCACTCGCAGCGCCGCCAGGCCAAGGCGCAGCAGAACACCCTGCTCGGTGCAGCAGGCGCGATCCTTTCGGGAATTTTGCTCGGTGACAGCCAGATCGGCAACACACTTTCCAAGGGATTCCTGCAGGGTTCGCAATTGCTGACTCTGAAATTCTCGCGCAGTCAGGAATTGCAGGCTGACGAACTGGGCATCGAATACCTGAACAAGGCCGGATATGATCCGAAAGCGATGGGTACGGTTCTGCAGAGCCTGGCCGCTCAAAACGCGCTCGACGCGCAGTTGCAGGGCCGTAATAATGCCTCGGTTCCCGAATGGGCATCGACCCACCCGGACCCGGCCAGCCGGGTACAGACCGCTTTGACAAAGGCTGGCGGAATGACCGGCACGGTCAACCGCGATACCTTCCTGACGCGGATCGACGGCTTGTTGTACGGTGATGATCCCAAGCAGGGTGTGATTGAAGGACGCCAGTTCCTCCACCCGGAACTGCGTCTGTCTTTCACTGCGCCCCAGGGTTTCTACATGGTCAACGGCACCCGCGCGGTTTCGATCAACGGCCAGAGCGGTCAGGCCCAGATGAGCACGGCTGCATATGACGGCAATCTGGAACGTTATGTCCGCAGCGTATTCACGGCGATTGGCGGCGAGCAACAACAGCTGGTTCCTGCAAGCGTGGAGCGTACGACTGTAAACGGCTTGCCGGCTTCTTTTGGCACAGCACGTGTAAACGGCAGTAGCGGCCAGGTTGACGTGGTGGTGTTCGCTTATGAATTTTCGAATGATCAGGCGTTTCACTTCGCCGCGATCAGCCCAGCGGGCCGCGCCAGCACCTTTACGCCGATGTTCAATTCGATGCGGCGTATCAGCCAGAGCGAAGCGAACGCGGTTGTTCCCCGCAAGCTTGACGTTGTTACGGTGGGTCGCGGCGATACAATCCAGTCACTGGCAAACCGGATGGCATACGATAGCGGCAAGGTAGAACGTTTCCGCGTTCTCAACGGTCTGGGCAGCGGCGGCACTTTGCAGGCCGGCCAGAAGGTGAAGCTGGTAGTAAGAGGGCGCTGATCACAAGCGCCTGATTATTGCAGGCAAAAGAAAAGGCGGCGGGTTCAACCCGCCGCCTTTCTTTTTGGTTATGCAAACCGTCTATTAGACAGTGTTGCCTTCACCCATCTTGTCCGAAACGGTCGTGAACGTGGTGTTCAGCTCGTTACCCAGACCCTGCATTGCAGTGATAGCAGCAACTGCGATCAGAGCAGCGATCAGGCCGTATTCGATGGCGGTGGCGCCTTCTTCGTTGCGAAGAAGCTTGTTGATGAACTTCATGTGTAGTCTCCTGGTTCAGTCTTCGGTACCCGACCCATTCTGGTTGACCCAGATCGAGTAATGGGTGTGTTAGGAGCAACTGATTGACAAATTCCTAAGCGCCCAAGCTTAGTTGCCTCAGTTGCCCATATTGTCGCCCACCTTGCTTGAGATCGTCGCCCACAATCCGGTGTTTTCGTTTGCAACAGCATCGAAAGCACCGATAGAGGCGATGACAACCAAGGAAGCGATCAACCCGTATTCGATCGCGGTGCCACCGGTTTTGTCTTTTGCTACCCTGTCTAGGAGTTGCATCAGTCCCATTGTCACACCTGTTCTCGTCGCGAAGTTGATGAGTGCTTTCTGGTTCAAAGTTCTTAAGAAAAGGTTGAAGAGGGGCTTCTGAGTGGAAAATATCCCGACATGGACTCTCGTGGTCGCCGGTGCGCTGCATGACAGGGAAGGCCGCTTCCTCATGCATAAAAGGCCCGAGAAGAAGCACCACGGCGGGTTGTGGGAATTCCCTGGCGGAAAGGTCGAAACAGGCGAATCCCCTGCGGATGCGCTGGTAAGAGAGCTGGCTGAGGAACTGGGAGTGACGATCAAGCCTGAAGACTGTGTTGCGAACTGTTTCGCGGATTCTACGCAGACAGACGCCGATTTTCCGATTGTAATCCTTCTTTACACTATCGCCGAATGGGGCGGGGTGCCCGCCGCGCTGGAAGGCGGCGCGATCGACTGGTTCATGCCAGACGAGATCGCGAAATTGCAGAAACCACCGCTCGATATCGAGCTTGCTGGCCAACTCTTTTGAAAAAGCGTGTGATAAGGGATTGCCAAGCTGCACAGGCCCCCTTATGTGCCGCCCTCCAAGCGCGCCCGTAGCTCAGCTGGATAGAGTACCTGACTACGAATCAGGGGGTCGGAGGTTCGAATCCTTCCGGGCGCGCCAATAAAAAGCCATCCTTCACGGGATGGCTTTTTTGTTTGAGCCAGATGGCGATGGATGATGGCGATTCCGCCTCCCGCCCACGGCGCGGATCAGTCGCTGACCGAATCCTCCAAGGCGTGCATATCGTCATCCGAAAACCCGAAATGATGTCCGGCCTCGTGAATCACCACGTGCCGAACCAGATCACGCAGACCGACACCGGTTTCTTCCCATTCACGCAGGAGTGGCTGGCGAAACAGCGATATGAGCGCAGGAAGCGTACCGCTTTCCCAGATTGAAACCTCGCTGATCGGACGGCCTTCATATAGGCCAGTCAGGTTCCACCGGCTCTCTATCCCGACTGCTGCCAGCTGATCGGCCGATGCGAATTCGTCTATTCGCAAGGCAATGCCTTCCAATTGCTCCCCTAGCGGTGCGGGGATGGAGGCAAGCGCCCCGCGTGCCTCAAGCTCGAAAACTTCGGCGGTGGGATAGCGGGCGTCTTCATACTTCATGGGAGGAATATGGTGCTTTTGTGTGCGGCTTCCAAGGCGGAGCGGAACCACGTGCATTCCGGCTCGTTTGGATGGCGTAGCCCATTCAAAAGGAAGTTAAAATGTCCCAAGCCGAAGCCATCTTCGAACGTCTCAAAGCCGACCATGACGATCACCGCAAACTACTCGACAAAATCGAGGATACGTCAGGTGACAGCGAAACGCGCCGCGACCTGTTCGAAAAATTCACCAAGGAAGTGAAAAGCCATGCGGCGGCAGAGGAGCAGGCGGTCTATTCCACCATGTTGCGCAAGCCCGAAACCACGGATGAAACACGCCACTCGGTCGCTGAACACCACGAGCTGAACGAAGCGCTGAACGATCTTGCTGCCACCGACATGTCGTCTGCGGCCTGGTTGCAGAAGTTCAAGCAGTTGAAGCATGATTATCTGCATCACATCGATGAAGAGGAAGAGGACCACTTCCCTGATTTCGCGGAAAAGCTAAGCGATAGCGACGAGCAGGAAATGGCCAAGATTTTCGAACGCCGCAAAAAGGCCGAGAAGGCACAGGCCGAAGTCACGCCCGAAAAGAAATCCGAAGCAAAGGAATAAGGGGCAGGGCGGAACGAATCCGCCGTTGCACCATTTGCAATGTCAGCGCGCTTGGGTGAAAGACGCCCAAGCGCGTTTTCATTTGCGCGCAAGTCATGATCAAGGTGGTGGATAGATGAGCAGCCTCGTAGGGCCCGATGAAGACACAGGACGCGGGAAGCCTCCCGTTCCGGAAAATGTCCAGGACGCGATCCGCACTCTGATCGAATGGGCCGGAGACGATCCAAGCCGCGAAGGGCTGATCGATACCCCAAAGCGCGTCGCCCGCGCGTGGAAAGAATACTGTCAGGGATATGGCGAGGATCCTGCGGTCCATCTAAGCCGGGTGTTCGAGGAAGTCGGCGGCTATGACGAAATAGTCCTGCTGAAAGATATTCCGTTTCAGTCGCATTGCGAACACCACATGGCCCCGATCATCGGCAAGGCCGCGATTGCATATCTGCCGCGCGATCATGTCGTCGGGATTTCGAAGCTCGCCCGCGTTCTGCATGGGTATGCCCGGCGTCTGCAAATTCAGGAACGTCTGACGGCCGAAGTCGCGGAATGTATCTGGAACCACCTCCAACCCCACGGGGTCGCGGTGGTTATTGAGGCCAGCCATGCCTGCATGACCGCACGCGGTGTAAGGACACCGGGCGTGGGAATGGTCACGAGCCGGCTGATGGGTACGTTCCTGAACGACCAGAGCAGCCGCAAGGAAGTACTGAGCCTGATGGGTTATGGCTGAGCCATGAAAAAGGGGGCGGACCAAATAGCGGTTCGCCCCCTTTTTAGCTGATTGGATATCCGGTCAGATGTGATCGAGCAGGTATTCCGCGCTCGAAACTGAAAAATCACCGGGCGCTTCGATATTCAGCTGCTCGACAACACCGTCATTGACGATCATCGAGTAACGCTGACTGCGCTGCCCCATTCCAAAGCCCTGGAAATCCGCGTCGAGGCCAATCGCCTTGGCGAAGTCGGCGTTTCCGTCTGCCAGCATCGCAATGTCACTAGCGTCGTTGTCTTTGCTCCAGGCATTCAGGACGAATGCATCATTCACCGAAGTGCAGGCAATCTCATCAATGCCTTTCGATTGAAGGTCCGATTTCTTTTCTACGAAACCGGGCAGATGCTTGGCAGAACAGGTCGGGGTGTAGGCGCCGGGGACTGCAAACAGGGCAACTCGCTTGCCAGCGAAATAGTCGCTCGACTGAACAGCCTCGGGCCCCGCATCGGTCGCCTTGACCAGCTTTACGTCAGGCAGTTTATCGCCAACAGAAATTGTCATCGTGTAATTTCCTTTCATAGAAAGTTGCCGTGGCGCTCGATATAGGGCGTCGGTGCCGGTGGGCAATGACAACATGATATAAAGATATCTTTATATTTGCATCGTGGCACCTCGACCGCTACACGAACTGCAACATTCAAGCGCCCGGATAGCCATGGCTGCGGGCGCAATTTTTTGACACTCAGGAGACGCCGCGTGGCCGCTGACAAAGACTATATCATCAAGGACATTTCGCTGGCTGGATACGGCCGTGCCGAGATCAAGATTGCTGAAACCGAAATGCCGGGCCTGATGGCTCTGCGCGAAGAATACGGCACCAGCAAGCCGCTGAAGGGCGCACGCATCACCGGCTCGCTGCATATGACGATCCAGACAGCTGTCCTAATCGAAACCCTGGTTGAGCTCGGTGCGGAAGTGCGCTGGGCAACCTGCAACATCTATTCGACGCAGGATCATGCGGCAGCGGCCATCGCCGATCAGGATATCCCTGTCTTCGCCATCAAGGGTGAAACGCTGGCTGAATACTGGGATTATGTCGGCAAGATCTTCGACTGGTGGACCCACGCAGACGGCGACCGGACGGCAAATATCATCCTCGACGATGGCGGTGATGCGACCGCATTCGCGCTCTGGGGTGCACGCCTCGAAGCGGGCGAGGAAATGCCTGAGCCGCAGAACGCTGAAGAAATCGAAATGCAGCGTGCGCTGAAAGACTACATCAAGCGCAATCCCGGCTATCTCACCAAGACGGTCGCCAACCTGCACGGTGTTTCCGAAGAAACCACCACCGGCGTTCACCGCCTTTACCACCTTGCCAAGCAGGGCAAGCTGCCGTTCCCGGCTATCAACGTGAACGATTCCGTCACCAAGTCGAAATTCGACAATCTGTATGGCTGCCGCGAAAGCCTGGTCGACGCGATCCGCCGTGCGACCGACGTGATGCTGTCGGGCAAGGTTGCCTGCGTTGCCGGTTACGGCGATGTCGGCAAGGGTTCGGCGCAGTCACTGCGCGACGGCGGCGCCCGTGTAATGGTCACCGAAATCGATCCGATCTGCGCGCTTCAGGCGGCGATGGAAGGTTACGAGGTCGTGACCATGGAAGAGGCAACGAAGCGCTGCGATATCTTCGTGACCACGACCGGTAACGAAGATGTCATCACCGCCGATCACATGAAGGCGATGAAACCGATGAGCATCGTCTGCAACATCGGTCACTTCGACAGTGAAATCCAGATTTCCGCGCTCGACAATTATGATTGGACCGAACTGAAGCCGGGCACCGATCTGGTGAAATTCCCCGATGGCAAGGAACTGATCATTCTTGCCAAGGGGCGTCTGGTGAACCTTGCCTGCGCAACCGGCCACCCAAGCTTCGTGATGAGCTGTTCCTTCACCAATCAGGTTCTGGCGCAAATCGAACTCTACACCAAGGGTGATGATTACGAGAACGACGTTTACGTCTTGCCCAAGCATCTGGATGAGAAGGTCGCGGCGCTCCACCTCGACAAGCTGGGCGTCCAGCTTACGAAGCTGAGCCAACAGCAGGCCGATTATATCGGCGTGCCGGTCGATGGCCCGTTCAAGCCGGAGCACTATCGCTACTAGGCTTTGACCAACATTCTGGCGTCATACGCCGCAGACAAGCGCCATTTCCGTTTTGCGGAGGTGGCGTTTGTCGTATTTGTGCCCAACAATCGGAAACCGGCATTGCATCAAGCCTCTGCCGCGCATAGCTGACCAGTCATGGAATTTTCGCCCACAGCAATGATTGGAATCGGGCTTTTGCTCGCGGTTTGGACCGCGGCAGCGGCCTGGATGATGATCGCTGCCAGTACCAAGGCCCGCAAGGCAGAAGGCAGCAAAAAGGCCGCCCGCCGGATGGCGCGCATGATTGACGAAGCACCGGCCATTCCGCTGATGATCCGGACCGATGGGCGGATCGAAGGTTCCGACCGCCTCGCCGGCTGGCTCGGTCTGGATAAACTGCCTGAATATCTCAGCGAGTTGGACGGCGGTGCCGGCAAGGGCCTGTCAAAAGGCCAGCTTACCGAATTGACCGAACTGGTGCGCAAAGCGCAGAAAACTGCTGCGCCGTTTCGTATGGCACTGACCCCGCCGGGATCGCAGCGCAGTCTGGCCCTGCGCGGTGTCCTGGCGGATCCACAAGTGTCCCCCGGCGGTGCCGCGCTGGTGTGGGTGTTCGATTTCAGCGAGAGCGAGAGCGAGCTGTCACGTCTGCGCGAAGAAGCCGCCCGCGCACGCGGGGATTTCGGTGCGCTGGTCGGACTGATCGAAGCGGCCCCGATGCCGATGTGGTTTCGCGGGCGCGACACACAGCTTAAACTGGTCAACAAGGCCTATGTCGATGCTGTCGGTGCAGCGAATGCGGATGCAGCGGTTGAGAAACAGGCTGAACTCATTGAGGCAGTAGATGGCCTGACAGCGGCTCAGATTGCCGGGCAGGCGGCAGAAAAGAACCTGCCGATTGAGCGCGTTGTTTCGACTACCATCGATGGCCAGCGGCGCGCGATGCGGGTCAGCGACCTACCGCTCGGCAGTGAGGGTGTCGCCGGGTACGCTGTCGATATCGAGGAGATGGAAGAACTGGGCCGTCAGTTCCGCGCGTTTCGCGATGCACAGCGGTCGATCCTTGATCAATTGTCGATCGGGGTCGGACAGTTCGATGGAGAGCGGAAGCTGGTATTTGCGAACCAGCCTTTCCGGCGCATCTTCGGTCTGAATTCCGGCGCGGTGGCGCAAAACCTTGAGTTTGAACGCCTGCTGTCGAACGCGCGTGAAAATGGGAAGACACCCGAAGTCCGGGATTTCCCCGAATGGCGCGCCGAACATACAGCCTGGTTTGCATCCGACGAAACGCAGGAAGAAGCCTGGCCGTTGTCGGACGGAACCCATTTGCGTGTGGTTGCGCAGCCGATGCCCGATGGCGGGCTGGTGATGATCGCGGAAGACCGCACCGAACAGCTGGCCCTGTCCGCAACCCGCGACACGCTGCTGCGAACACGTACAGCCACATTCGACAGTCTGTTCGAAGCGCTGGCGGTGTTTGCGCCCGACGGGCATCTACAGCTGTGGAACCGCAGTTTTGCCGGCACGTGGGGGCTGGACCCCGAATTGCTGGATGCGCATCCGGCGGCGCCCGAATTGCTGGAAGCGATCGCACCGAACCTCGAACAGCCGAAACAGGCAAAGTCGATCGGTGAGGTTATTCGCGCAGCCACGCTTGACCGAAAGGAACAGGCGGGCCGGATATTGCTATATGATGGCCGCACACTAGAATTTGCCGGTATTCCGCTGCCTGATGGTAACGGGCTGCTGACAGTCCTCGACGTGACCGCGAACGAGCAGGCGGAAGCCGCCCTGCGAGAGCGGAACAAGGCGTTGGAAGCAGCGGACGAAGTCAAAACGCGGTTCTTGTCCAACATGTCGTATGAATTCCGCACACCGCTGACCTCGATTGGCGGGTTCGCCGAATTGCTCGAGGCGGGTATCGCGGGCGATCTGTCGGATCAGGGCCGCGAATATGTGCAGGCGATTCTGGAATCGGTTTCGCGTCTCACCGAGCAGGTCGAAAACGTGCTCGATCTGTCACAGAGTGAAGCGGGGCTGTTGCCGCTTGCGAAAGAGCGGATCGATATGATGCCGTTCGTAACCGATGTCGTTCGCGCGCGCGAAACGTCGATCAATGCTGGTGAACTCACCCTCGACCTTCGTGGCAGCAAGGCAAGCGGCAAGATCGAGGCCGATCCGCGGCAACTGGGCCGGGCAATTGGCCAGTTGCTCGACAATGCGATTGCAGCAACGCCCAAAAACGGGAAAATACTGGTCGATGTTTCAAAGCCGAAAGGCGTGGCCCAGATTGTCATCTCCGACAGCGGGGCGGGCATGACCAAGCAGGAACTTGCCCGTGCGCTGGACGGTCAGGGCGATGAAAAGCGTCAGGGGCTGGGCATTCCGCTGTCCCGCCAACTGATCGAGGCGCATGGCGGGACGCTGGAAATCCAGTCACAAAAGAACGCCGGAACATCCGCGATCATTCGGCTCCCATGAAAGTGAACCTGCCCGATCTGGCTGCGATGGAGGCATTGGGCAGCCGAATTGCGGGTGTGCTGGAACCCGGTGACGTGGTCGCGCTGAATGCGGGTCTCGGTGCAGGCAAGACAACACTCGCGCGAGCGATCATCAGGGCGCTTGGCCACGAGGGCGAAGTGCCGTCACCGACCTTTACAATAATCGAGACTTACGATCCCCCTGCGGTTTCGCTGCCCGTGGTGCATGCAGATTTCTACCGCCTCGAAGATCCACGGGAAGCCGAGGAAATCGGTCTTGACGATTACCGCGATGGCACGGCGCTGATCGCGGAGTGGCCCGAAAATGCTGGCGGATTCTCGCATGAGGCAGGCTGCCTCTCCATCACGCTGGAAACTGCGGATGAGGGGCGGATTGCGATTGTCCAACGCGGCCAGAATTGGCTATCCCGATTGTCATGAACGATTTGCCCGACGGACTTGATTCTTTCCTAAAATCATCAGGCTGGGCGGGGGCCGAGGTAAGCCCGATCCCAGGCGATGCGTCTTTCCGGCGCTATTTCAGGATCAGGGACGCGGACCGCCGGGCGATGCTGATGCATGCCCCGCCGCCGGAGGAAGACCCGAAGCCTTTTCTTCACGTCGCCAAATGGCTGGGCCAGCATGGCCAGCGGGCGCCGGAGATTTATGCCGAAGATGCCGGTTCGGGCTGGGTCCTGACCGAAGACTTCGGCAATGACCGGATGCGCGACTGGCTCGATGAAAATCCGCAGGGTGAACAGGCAGCCTATGCCGCCGCGATCGATGCGCTTGCGCGGCTCCATCAGAGCCCGGCCGGGCCGTTCGATCCATACGATATGGCCGTATATCAGCGTGAAACCGATTTGCTGACCGAATGGTTCTGCCCTGCGATGGGGCTGGATGCGGATCACGAAGGTTACCGCGCGGCCTGGAAAGAAGTGCTGGCGCCCGTCGTGGAGAGGCAGGCACCCGGCGTTACTGTACTGCGCGATTATCACGCCGAAAACATCATGTTGCTGAATCCGGCCAAGGACGGGTCGGGCGAGCAGGGGCTGATCGATTTTCAGGACGCTTTGGTGGGCCACCCGGCATACGATCTGGTGTCACTGCTGCAGGATGCGCGGCGCGATGTGTCGCTGGAACTGGAGAGGCAAATGCTCGACCGGTATATCGCCACTGCGGCACCGGGCGCCGATTTTGAGGCCGACTTCGCGCGCCTTGGTGCCCAGCGCAACGCAAAGATCGTGGGCATTTTCACACGGCTCAACAAACGTGATCGCAAACCTCATTATCTGGATTTCATACCGCGTGTCTGGGACGCGCTGGAACGTGACCTGATGCATCCCGCGCTTGCACCGCTGGCGGACTGGTTCGATGCCAATATTCCCGGCCATATACGCGACGCCAAGGGAGGGCGCCCGGAATGACGACGAAGCTCGCATCCGACACCGCCATGGTCATGGCTGCCGGGCTGGGAAAAAGGATGCGGCCGTTGACTGCATCACAGCCAAAGCCGCTGGTTCGCGTCGCCGGAAAACCGCTGATCGATTATGCGTTGGACAGCCTTGCATCTGCTGGTGTCGAGAACGCTGTCGTGAATGTCCATTATCTTGCCGATGCACTGGAGGCACATCTTCAGGACCGCACATCGCCCAAGGTCGCGATCTCTGACGAGCGCGAGCAATTGCTGGAAACCGGCGGCGGGATGATCAAGGCGCAGCCGAAACTGGCTGACCCGTTTTTCTGCCTGAATGCCGACAATATTTGGCTCGACGGGCCACGCGATGCATTTCACGACCTTTCCCGGCGATGGAATCCGGAAATCATGGACGCGCTGTTGCTTCTCGTGCCGCATGCCCGAGCGCTCAATTTCAGCGGCAAGGGTGATTTTCACATGGACGCGGTCGGGAAAGTCAGTCGCCGGCGTTCCGGGCGTATCGCGCCATTCATCTACACCGGCATCCAACTGGTATCGCACCGCCTGTTGAGGGATGCGCCAGAGGGTCATTTTTCGACCAATCTGCTGTGGAACCGGGCGATCGAAGAGGGGCGCCTTTACGGGACGTCCTTTACCGGTAACTGGTTCGAAGTCGGCACGCCGGAGGCAATCAGGCCGACCGAGGAAGCGCTGCAACGTGGATAGGCCAGCCGCATGAGCGGCCAGACGCCGCAGATATATTCCATCGCTGCGCATCGCGGTTTTGCCGATGCACTCGTTGCCGGTCTCGTCCCGCGCTATTCCGAGGAACAATTCGGGCTTGCCAGGCTGACCCTGCTGCTGCCGAGTTCGCGCGCCATGCGCACTGTGAACGAGGCTTTCATCAGGCACTACGGCGCACAAGGCGGGCAGGGAATGCTGATGCCGCGCATGGCGGTGGTCGGCGACCTTGATCTCGACGAAGCGCTGGGCAGCCTGCTTGATCCGCTCGGCGCGCTGGGCATCCCTGCTGCGGTAGAACCAACACGCCGCTGGCTCACGCTGGCGGACATCATCCCTGCAGCGATGGCACGTCTGGGAATGACTGTTCCGAACGCGGCCACGGTCTTGCGTTTGGCTAGGCAACAGGCAGAAACGATGGACAGGCTGCTAGCGGAAGAGATTTCGCCAGAGCAGCTGTGGGAACCGGAAACGCTTACTGCGATGGAGGGTAATGCCCGTCACTGGGAAGACAACACCAAGCTATTTTATGCTGTCCAGAAAGCTTGGCAGGCTGAGCTGGAGAACATGGGCCGGATTGATGCCGCATCCCGGCGCAACCGTTTGTACGATCATGCTGCGGAAACGTGGAAGGATACGCCCCCACAAACCCCGGTGGTGGCGGCCGGTGTAACCAGTGCGGCACCCGCGCTTGCAAGGCTTCTCAAGGTCGTGTCGCAATTGCCGGGCGGTGCGGTGATCCTGCCTGATTTCGATCTCGCCCTGGATGACGAGGTATGGGACGAACTGGGCGCTGCGGGCGGTTCTCCTGACCCAGGCAGACCGGTGTTCGAACGCGGTGATGCGGTGACCCATCCGCAATATCACTTGAAATTGCTCCTCAATCGGATGGGGATAGCGCGCGGTGAAGTGCAGCAGTGGCACCGCAAGGGTTTGGCCGCTGCGCCGCCAGAACGGACCCATGCAATTTCCAGCCTGTTCCTGCCGCCTGAAGCCAGCAAAAGCTGGGTCGATCTGCCGCCCGAAAAACGCCGCCTGTCCGGTGTGCGTATCATGGAAACCGCCAACCCCGAGACCGAAGCACAGGCCGTCGCGCTGCTTGTCAGGCAGGCGCTTGAAGAGCCTGAGAAGCGGGTTTCGGTAATCACCCCAGATCGGGGTCTCGCCCGCCGTATCGTCCAGCATTTGCGCCGCTGGCATATAGAGGCGGACGATTCCGCTGGGCGGCCGCTTTCGCAGACGGCTGCTGGCCGTTTGTATCTGCTGCTTGCAGAAGTGATGGCCGAACGCGCCGCCCCGGTACAATTGCTGGCACTGCTTCAGCATCCATTGGTGAAGTTCGACGATGGGCGCGGGGACTGGCTGAAAGCTGCCCGGCAGTTCGAGCGCGCTTTGCGGGGACCGCGGCCGGCACCGGGTCTGGACCCGCTCAAGCCGATTGCGGAAGAGGTGCATGTCTCTGAATGGTTCACGCAGGTGTGTGACATCTTGCAGCCATTGCTGGACGCGAACGGGCCTCAGCCGCTGGAAGACTTCATCACCCTGCTATCCGAGGCCGGCGAGCTGCTCTGCGGTGATGCGCTATGGAGCCGAGAAGACGGCCGCGCCTTGTCTGCGTTCATTGAAGATCTGCGGCTTCACTGCGCTGATACCAAAACCGGTCTTGAAGCTGACGAGTTATATGTCGCACTCCGTGATGCGATGGAAGCGGTGGCGGTTCGGCCCCCATATGGCGGACATCCCAGGGTTTCAATTTACGGTCTGCTTGAATCGCGGATGAGCCGCGCTGATCTGGTTATCTGCGCGGGCCTCAATGAAGGCAGCTGGCCTGCGACACCGTCAAGCGACCCGTTGCTGGCACCGCCGGTCTTGCGGGCATTGGGAGTGCCTGGCGCAGACTTCCGGATCGGTCTTTCCGCGCATGACCTTGCAGGTGCGCTTGGTGCACCGGAGGTTGTGCTGAGCAGGGCTGAAAGGGACATGGACGGGCCGGCGATACCTTCCCGGTTCCTGCTCAGGGTCAAGGCGCTGCTGGGCGACGATCTTATTGATCGCCATATCGAACAGCAGGTGCCGAAACTGGCCGCTGAAATTGACAATGCCGAGCGGGCGGGGCCGTATGAAGTGCCTCAGCCTTGCCCAACGCCTGAGCAGCGGAAGCAAAGGATCAGTGTAACCGCGCTCGATCGGCTGCGGTCCGATCCGTACCAGTTCTATGCAGGTTCGATTCTGCGCCTCAAGGAACTCGACACGCTTGATGCCAGGCCATCGCCCGCGTGGCAGGGAACAGCGGCGCACGAAATTCTGGAGAACTGGCACAAGACCGGACGGCCTATGGTGGAAGTTGCGGAGGAGGGCCTGCGCCAGATGAATTCGCACCCGCTGATGCGCGCCCTTTGGCAGCCGCGCCTGATGCGAGGGCTTGAGTGGGTCGAGGACACAATTGCGAAATTCGAAGGGCGAAAGCCGAGATTGTTCGAAGAATGGGCCGAGATGATAGAGCGCGGCGTGACTATATTCGGCAAGGTCGACCGGATCGACGAGCTGGAAGACGGCGGGCTGGCAATCGTCGATTACAAAACCGGGAAAGCGCCTAGCAACAAAGAGGTGGCAGCCGGTTATGCGCTGCAGCTCGGCACAATCGGCCTGATGGCGCAGAAGGGCGCATTCCCGGCACTGTCAGGTACGCCAGAGAAATTCGAATATTGGTCGCTGGCGAAAAGTGACAATAGCGAAACAGGCTTCGGTTCTGTTTCGACCCCGGTCAAGAAAGGGCAGAACCGAAGCAACATAATGCCTGAAGACTTCTTGCCGCAGGCGCAGGCATTTCTCGATGATGCGCTGGACACCTGGATATTGGGCGATGCGCCGTTCACGGCGCGCCAGAACCCCGATGCGAAAGTCTATGCCACCTATGACCAATTGATGCGGCTGGAAGAATGGATGGGGCGCGAGGAATGAGCAGCGCACCGAAAACAGGCCGGGTGTTCCCGCTGCAGGAAAATCAGGCGCTGGCGGTTGATCCGCAGGAGAGTGTTTGGCTGTCCGCATCGGCGGGCACAGGCAAGACCCAAGTTCTCTCAGCCCGCGTTTTGCGTTTGCTGCTGCGCCAAAGTGTCGATCCGTCGCAGATTCTGTGTCTGACATTTACCAAGGCTGGCGCAGCCGAAATGGCGACCCGTGTGAACGAAGTGCTTGCCAACTGGGTGCGCATGAAACCAGAAGTTCTGGCGAAGGATTTACGGGCCATCGGTGCCCCGATCGACCAGGCAACGCAAAGCCGCGCTCGCAGCCTTTTTGCCAGCGTGCTCGATTGCCCGGGCGGTGGGCTTCGGATCGATACAATCCACGCGTTCGCGCAGTGGCTACTGGCTGCATTTCCAGAAGAAGCAGGACTGGCTCCGGGCACCAGGGCGATGGAAGATCGCGACCGTGAGCTGCTCGCCCATGATGTGCTGGCCGACATGCTGGTTGAATGGGAAAGTGCAGGCGAAACCGACCTGCTGGATTCTCTCGCCATGCTCAGCATCCAGATGGCCGCGGACAAGACGCAGGCATGGTTGATGCGGTGTGCCAATGCGCGCGAATTGTGGTTCGGACCGGACGCTTGGCCGGATGACCTCATGCCGCGCGTCAAGAGCCTGTTGGGTCTGGGCGTTGATGCAAAGCCAGAAGATTTGGCTGAACTTTGCACGGATGAGAATTTCGATGTCGACGCGCTGAAGCAATGCGCTGCTGCGGCAGTGTCGTGGGGCAGGCCGACCGGTCTCAAGATTGCTGACGCGGTTGCAGACTGGCTGGCAGCGAGCCCGAAAGTTCGGCTCGAGAAAATCGATGAACTGAATGATGGGATTTTCACCAAATCCAAGGCTCCGCGGTGGCTTGCTTCCATCGTGAAACACGAACCTGATTACCAGGCCGTGACAGATCGCGCTCTGGATTCGATTTCGAAGATCACCGAGATGCGGATGCGGTTCGCGTTTGCCGCCCGCCTGGCACCCGCTTTGCGCGTCGGGCGGCGGTTCGCGCTGCGCTGGGATGAGGCGAAAAGCCGGGAAGGCTTCATCGATTTCGATGATCAGATCCGCCGCGCCGCGATGCTCCTTTCGCGGTCGGATATGGCCGACTGGATACGCTACAAGCTGGACCGCCGTTTCGACCACCTCCTGATCGATGAAGCGCAGGATACCAACGAGGCGCAGTGGTCAATTATTCGCGCGCTCACCGGGGATTTCTTCGCCGGAGAAGGGCAGCATGATGACAAGCTGCGAACCATATTTGTTGTCGGCGATTACAAGCAGGCGATCTTCGGATTTCAGGGGACCAGCCCTGAAAACTTCGAGATCGCGCGCGAGCATTTTGATAAGGAAATGTCGGCAGCAGCGGACAATGCAGCTCAAATCCGCGGTGGTAACGATGTCCGCGAATTGCTCAAACTGGGGCTGGGCAGGTCATATCGCACGGCGCAGCCGGTGCTCGATTTCGTCGATGCGGTGATTGAAAAGATCGGGATCAAGGCATTCGGCCTGACCCGAGATCCCGGAAAACACAAAGGTGACGAGCGGCCGGGCGAAGTCGTTTTATGGAAACCGATCAGCGCCGCCCCGGCGGACGACGATGCAGCCACAAGCGACGACAATGATGGCACCGAACTGCGCGTGACCGGGTCTGAACGCCGCATGGCGGACGCGATTGCCAATCAGGTCAGGGACTGGCTCGATCACGGATATCCGCTGGTCAAGGGCGGCACGCCGAGGAATGCCGGACCGGGCGATATCATGGTGCTGGTCCGCAAGCGCAAGGAACTGGCCGGACTGATCGTGGCGCGACTTTATGCCAAAGGCATTCCCGTTGCGGGGGTCGACCGCCTGCGGTTGGGTGAACCACTTGCGGTCAAGGATCTGATGGCAGCCCTGCGGTTTGCTGCACAGCCGCTGGACGATCTAGAATTGGCGAACCTGCTGGTGTCTCCCCTGATCGGGTGGTCGCAGGAAGATTTGCTTCAGCACGCCTGGCGCGATCAGAATGTGCGGCTGTGGGATCATATCAGGAAAAGCGATGCGCCGCTGGCGGCAGAAACCGCAGACCGGCTGCGCGATTTGCTTCGGCTGGCCGATTTCGAGCCGCCACAGGCGCTGCTCCACTGGATGCTTCTGGGACCATGGCAAGGCAGAAAGAAGCTGATCGCGCGTCTTGGGAAAGAGGCGAATGATCCGATCGATGAATTGCTCAATGCGGCTCTGGGATACAGTTCGGTTCACACCGCCAGTTTGCAGGGTTTTATCCAGTGGTTCGATGCCAGTGAAAGCGATCTGAAACGCGAAGCCGGGGCGAGTGAGGGGCTGGTCCGTGTCATGACTGTGCACGGTTCAAAGGGGCTTCAGGCACCGATCGTGATTTTGGCCGATGCGACCGGGAACCCCGACAATTCGGACGTCGGCGGCGTGACCCTGACAGAGAAAAGGGCGGGCGGCGGCGAGATTGAAGTGCCGGTACTTTCGCTCAGAACGGACGAAATGATCGATCCTGTGCGCGAGGCCAAGGAAGCTTCCATGGCGATTGGCCGGGAAGAACACTGGCGTCTGCTTTACGTGGCGATGACCCGTGCGGAAGAAGCGCTGTTTGTCGGCGGCGCGCTGGGCAAGACGGAGAAAATCCCTGCGCCCGACAGCTGGTATGCGCGGCTCGAATCGCTGATGCCAGAGGAAAGCGAGGAGGGTAGTGCGTTCGGCAGTTACCGCATCTGGGGCAAAAGGCCCGAGCCGGTATCCGGTGGTCAGACACCTGACGCTCATTCGGCTCGTCCCGTTTCCTTGCCGGATTGGGTCACCACGCCGATCGGGCCCGAACCGCGCCCGCCTCGGCCATTGGCACCTTCGGCTGCGGGCGAGGAGCAAGCAGCCGACCCGCCGCTTCCCCCAGATGCGGTTCGCGAGGCGGCCCGGCGCGGCGTCTTGATCCACAAATTGCTGGAAAGGCTGCCCGATGTCGCCGTTGAGGAAAGGAACGATCGCGCCGAGAAATGGCTGACCGTACACGCAGCCGACCTTTCCGGACCTGCGCGGGATGAGATCGCTCTCGCCGCGATCCGGGTGATTGGCGACGCGTCGTTCGCAGCGTTGTTTTCCGACCAGGCCTTGGCAGAGGTTCCTCTGGCGGCAACCGTCGATGGGCAGGTAGTCGCAGGGATCGCCGACCGCCTTCTGGTGACCGCCAGCGAGGTCACGGTTGTCGATTTCAAGACTGCGCGCCGTCCGCCCGAAACGCTTTCACAAGTGCCCGAGGCGACAATCCGTCAGATGTCAGCCTACGGCGCAGCATTGCAGGCGATCTATCCGGACAAGGCTGTCAGGGCCGCATTGCTCTATACTCAGACCCCTAAACTCATCGAGATTCCGGCCGAGATGATGGTGGCAGGCAAGTCGCGTTTGTCCACAAGGCAGGAAAGCTTTCCGCCAATGGACGTTGAGTAAATATGCTTCGTGCCTAGATAGGGCACAACAGAACAGGAGATTTACCATGGCGACAATCAACGTCACCGATGAAAGTTTCAAAACCGACGTACTCGAATCCGATAAGCCCGTGCTGGTCGATTTCTGGGCCGAATGGTGCGGACCATGCAAAATGATCGGCCCCTCGCTTGAAGAAATCAGCGAAGAGCTTTCCGACAAGGTCACCATCGCCAAGATGGATATCATGGAAAACACCGGCATTCCGGGTGAAATCGGTGTCCAGTCGATCCCGCTCATGGTCCTTTTCAAGGACGGCAAAGCTGTCGCGCAGAAATTGGGCGCAGCGCCGAAAAGCCAGCTAAAGGGCTGGATTGAAAGCGAGCTCTAAAGTTCTCTTTTAGCTGATCAAGGCAACCCGTTCGGCCAGCTCGTCCCACAAGGATGGGCTGGCCGCGCCGATCAGGCCCGGACGATCCCATTCGTCCACGCGGTATTCGCTGCCATCGTTGCGAGCTGCCTTGCCGCCCGCTTCGTTGAGCCAAAGTACGCCTGCGGCATGATCCCACGGCAGCGTGCGGTTGAATATGCTGACATCGTTGGTGCCTAGCGCTAGCCGCGGATATTGTTCCGCTGCACAGCGCGGAATGTCGACCAGCGAATAATGCGGCGCGATATGATGCTGCACTTTTTCACGCAAACCGTCTTCCATGAACAGGGTCGAGATACCCGCGATCGGCGGTGTCTGTCCGGTAGTGCGGGCGGTTATGCGTTCACCGTCAATGAACGCACCTTCGCCCCGGTGCGCATGGCAGAACCGGCCTTCGAGCGGATCGTAAATCCATCCAGCCTGTGTCAGACCACCCTCGCATAGTGCGATTAGGATGCCGAATGGCGGCTTGCCGCTGGCAAAGTTTCCCGTCCCGTCGATGGGGTCAATAATCCAGCACTGCTGCGACAGGCCGTCAAGAACAGACGGGTCTGCTTCGCTAGCCTCTTCGCCGACAATCGCGAGGCCGGGCAGGATCGCTTCCAATCCTTCTGCCAGCTTGACCTCTGCCTCACGGTCAGCGACTGTGACCAGCTCGTTCTTGCCCTTGTCGGCAATCTCGCTCTGCGTCAGGTTCTGGTAACGGGGCAGAATTGCTGTCTCCGAAACACGGACCAGCAGTTCGCGCATGGCTTCGTTCAGTGATTTCACGATCTGTAATCCGCGTTGATGTCGATATATCCGTGGGTCAGATCGCAGGTCCAGACTGTCGCGCTGCCGCCGCCAATTCCGATGTCGATTTCTATAGTTATGTCCTGCCCCTGCAAATGTCTTGCGACAGGCTCTTCGTCATAGTCAGGAACGGGCTGGCCGTTTTTCGCGGCCCAGATCCCGCCGAACCCGATCGAGAGCCTGTCCCGGTCGGCAGGTTCCCCGGCCTTGCCAACCGCCATGACCACACGGCCCCAGTTTGCGTCCTGCCCGGCGATGGCCGTCTTCAGCAGAGGAGAATTCGCCACCGACAAACCGATCTTCCGCGCGCTTTCGTCGCTGTCAGCGCCGCTCACCGATATTTCGATGAATTTGCTTGCGCCTTCGCCGTCACGAACGACCGATTGCGCCAGCTGCAGGCAGACATCGTGAAGCGCCGCGGCGAACGCGTCCGCTCCGTCATCGTCATAGGATCTGATTGGCACATTGCCCGCAGCGCCGGTTGCGAACGCCAGCACGGTATCGCTGGTCGACGTGTCGCTATCGACGGTGATGCACGAAAATGTCCGCCGGTTCGCTTCTGACAGGATTTCCTGCAGGAATGCCGGGTCGATTGCTGCGTCGGTGAAGATGTAGCCGAGCATGGTTGCCATGTCTGGCGCGATCATCCCGCTGCCCTTGATGATCGCGGAAATCTCGACGCGTGTGCCGCCCACCATTGCCGATGCCGTGGCACCTTTGGCGAAAGTATCGGTCGTCGCAATCGTGTTCGCGGCGTCTTCCCAGCTGCACGGCTCCGCATTCAGCGCAGCGTCCACGCCATCGCGGGCCTTGTCCTTCGGCAGAGGCACGCCAATGACCCCGGTTGAACTGACGAACACTTCGGCAGGTGCACAATCGCGATGAGCGGCCACCTGTTCCGCGATCTGCTCGACAGCTTCGCGGCCGCGGTATCCGGTGAAGGCGTTTGCGTTGCCCGCATTGACGATCAGCGCCCGGGCCTTGCCGTGTTTGACCTGCTCTCGCCCCATTTCGACTTCGTTCGACGGGCACGCGCTCTGTGTAAATACCCCGGCAACCGCAGTGCCTTCAGCAAATTCGGCAAAGGTCAGGTCGGCGCGGTCCCATTCCTTGTACCTCGCACGCGCGATGCGCAGGGTTACTCCGCCGATTTCCGGCATTTTTGGGAAGGGAGTGGCCAAGGGAGAGCGTGCAAGTTCCATGGCATTGTCGCTTAGTTACTCGTTGTGGTCCCCGCAATCCGGATCTTGGCAATTTCTCGCAGTGGACTATCCGGCGCGGCGTACCTATAAAGAATGCCATGCGCCGTTTGCTCGCTTTTCTTGCGCTTCTTTCCGGACTTGCCGCCGTTGGTACGCCGGTGGGCGCTGCCGTTTCGAACGGTGTTTGCGAACAGGTCGCCAGCGCGGAAGTCAGCGAGCCTGGCAAACAGGTGCAGTGCGCCTGCGATACCAAGCGTCGCGGCCCGGCAGATGTTGCGGGATCCGAACGCGGGGCCAAGACGCGCAAAGCGGTCAAAATCTTCATCCCGACCGTTCAGTTCGGTGCTGACCGCGCGCACGAATAGCGCCCAGCTTTAACCGGCTAACCAATTCTGCTGCCTCACTGCGCGCTGCGCCGGGGCGGCCCTCTCCATATTCTGTCTCTCGAAAGACTTCGCATGATCAATTCACTCCTGAAGTCCGTATTCGGATCGTCCAACGATCGTTACGTCAAATCGCTTGGTAAAATCGTCAATCAGATCAATGATCTGGAGCCTCAAATTCAGGCTCTGAGCGACGAGGAACTGCAGGCGCAGACAGTAAAATTCCGCGCTATGCTGGAAGAGGGCAAGACCCTCGACGATATTCTGCCGGAAGCTTTTGCGACGGTTCGCGAGGCATCCGTCAGGGTGCTGGGTATGCGCCATTTCGATGTGCAGATGATTGGCGGCATCGTGCTCCATCGCGGCGAAATCTCCGAAATGCGCACGGGTGAAGGCAAGACGCTGGTGGCGACGCTGGCGGTTTATCTCAATGCGGTCGAGGGCAAGGGTGTCCACGTGGTCACCGTCAATGATTACCTCGCCAGCCGCGATGCGGAATGGATGGGCCAGCTCTATCGGTGGATGGGCCTGACCGTCGGCGTGATCGTGCCTAATCTGGGCGAGTATGAGCGCCGCGAGGCTTACGGTTCCGACATTACGTACGGCACCAACAATGAATTCGGTTTCGATTATCTGCGTGACAACATGAAGCAGAGCCGTGACCAGATGGTCCAGCGGACTTTCAATTTCGCAATTGTCGATGAAGTCGACTCGATCCTGATCGACGAAGCGCGGACCCCGCTGATCATCTCCGGTCCGACAGAAGACAAGACCGATCTCTATGTCTCGATCGATGCGATCGTTAAGGAAATCCCCGAAGACTGGTACGAGAAGGACGAGAAAAGCAAAAATATCGGCCTGACTGAAGACGGCACCGAGGAGATCGAGAAGCTCTTGATCGAGCGGGGCCTGTTGGAAACCGACAATCTGTACGACGTCGAAAACACGCAGATCGTGCATCACATGGATCAGGCGCTGAAAGCCGTCCATATGTTCAAGCGCGATACCGACTACATCGTTAAGGACGACAAGGTCGTCATCATCGACGAATTTACCGGCCGCATGATGGACGGGCGTCGGTGGTCCAATGGCCTGCACCAGGCTGTCGAGGCGAAGGAAGGCGTCAAGATCGAGCCTGAGAACCAGACGATGGCCTCGATCACTTTCCAGAACTATTTCCGGATGTATCCAAAGCTGGCCGGTATGACCGGTACGGCTGCCACGGAGGCGTCCGAATTCTGGGACATCTACAAGATGAACGTGGTCGAGATCCCGACCAACAAGCCGGTCCAGCGGATCGACGAAGAGGACGAGTTCTACAAGAACACGCAAGACAAGTTCGCAGCCATTGCCAAGGCGATCCGCGAGAAGAACGAGATTGGCCAACCGGTTCTGGTGGGTACGGTTTCCATCGAGAAATCGGAATTGCTGGCAGAGTTTCTCAAGAAAGAGGGCGTCGCTCACGAAGTGCTGAACGCACGCTTCCACGAACGTGAGGCGCATATCGTTGCACAGGCCGGCCGTCTGGGCGCTGTCACCATCGCGACCAACATGGCGGGCCGCGGCACCGATATTCAGCTGGGCGGCAATGTCGAATTCCGTATCGAGGCCGAGCTGGCCGGTATGCCGGAAGGGCCGGAACGTGATGCCGCGATCCAGAAGATCGAGGAAGAAGTCGGCGCCGAACGGCAGAAGGTCAAGGAAGCTGGCGGCCTGTTCGTGCTGGCAACCGAACGGCACGAAAGCCGCCGTATCGACAACCAGCTGCGCGGGCGTTCCGGGCGTCAGGGAGATCCGGGCCTGAGCCGGTTCTACCTGTGCCTGGAAGACGATCTGCTGCGCATCTTCGGGCCAGACACGCTGTTTTCGCGGATGATGAACTCCAACCTCGAAGATGGCGAAGCGATCGGTTCAAAATGGCTGTCGAAAGCCATTGAAACCGCACAGAAAAAGGTCGAAGCGCGCAACTACGACATCCGCAAGCAGGTTGTTGAATACGACGATGTCATGAACGACCAGCGTAAGGTCATTTATGAACAGCGCGCGGAAATCATGGACAGCGAAACGGTTGGCGATGTGGTGGTCGATATGCGCCATGACACGGTCAACAGCATCGTCATGCAATCCTGCCCTCCGGGATCCTATCCGGAACAGTGGAACATGGATTTGCTGAAAGAACGCGTCGCAGAAGTGCTGGATTTGCAGCCGCCATTCGATGAATGGCTGGAAGAAGATACGGTGGAACCGGAAATCATCGAAGAACGCCTTCTGGCCATGGTCGATGAACGGATGGAAGCGAAGATCGCCAATGCCGATCCGGATATCTGGACCCGCGTCGAGAAGAGCATCCTGCTGGAACGGCTCGACCATTTCTGGAAAGAACATCTGGCGACGCTCGACGCTTTGCGTCAGGTCGTCTTCCTGCGTGCACATGCGCAAAAGCAGCCGATCAACGAATACAAACAGGAAGCTTTCGGCCTGTTCGAACAGATGCTCGACAGCTTGCGTGAAGACATCACCAGCATTCTGCTGAAAAGCGAACTGCGCATTCAGCAGCCTGTTCAGGAGGAATTGCCTGATCTGCCGGACTTCTTGACCGGACATATCGATCCGCTGACGGGCCTCGACAATTCGAACGATGGTGACGGATCGGCTTCGCAGGCGTCCTTGTTCGGTTCGCTGGCGGGCAGCCCCCGTGCGGCAGCGGGACCGGGCGGGTCCAACCGTGAAAATCCCTATGCCGATCAGGTAATCAGCCGCAACGCACCGTGCCCATGTGGTTCGGGTAACAAGTACAAGCACTGCCACGGCGCAGTCGCGTAATAACGGCATGAATGTGCGGGAAGGTCTGGTGCGCGCAGCGGGCTGGCCTTTCCGCAAGATTCGCCGCGAAATACGGCTTCACCGGCTTGCGAGGGTGCGTGCGCGCGGCTGTGTGCCCGCTGCTGAACCTGCGGCCCCGGTACCGCCCTGTTTGATCATTTCACCGGGCGGTGTCGGCACCACTTTTCTGATCGATCATTGCGCCCGCTTTACCAGCTTGAACCATCGCAATGATCGAGACGGCTTGAAGCATCTGCCCCGATTTGCCGGCACCGAGGAATTTACCCGATCAAGGATCATATTCGTCACGGGCAAACCGGAAGACGTCTTTGCAAGCTTGCGGCGGCGGGGATGGCTGCGCGATCAGGCGGCGAAGCTGGGATTGCCGCGCGCTCTCTGGTTGACAGGTCGCGCACGCAAGGCAGCCTTTATCGCGGGTGTCGAAGCGCAGGCTGAATCATTCCGTGCGGCGGCAGAAACTGGCCAGGTCCTGATGATCGACTATGAACAAATCTGGGACCGGAAAGCGGAAATTGCGCGGTGGTTCGGCATCGCCGATCCGGCATTTCTGGCTGACTTTCCCGAAAGGCGCGGGCGTACCGGCCAGAGCGTTTGAACGCACCGGCCAAACCGTCTCAATATCCTTGGGAAAGGATGGCTCCCCGAGTTGGATTCGAACCAACGACCAAGTGATTAACAGTCACCTACTCTACCGCTGAGCTATCGGGGAACAGCCCTTGTTGCCGCGATGTCTCGCGGGCAGGGGTGGGCCTATATTGGGGCCTGATTTGTTTGGCAACCCCAGTTTGTGCATTCACACCATGAATTGTTCAGCCACGATCCGCTCGTCGAGGGCGTGACCAGGATCGAACAGTAAAGTCAGCTCCGAATCGTAGGCAATCTCGACGCTTACTTCGGCGATGTCGCGCACTTCCTTCTGGTCGGCAACGGCAGCGACAGGGCGCTTTGCAGGCTCGAACACCTTGAACCGGATTGTAGCACGGTCGGGCAGGATGGCACCGCGCCATCTGCGCGGGCGGAATGCACTGATCGGGGTTAGCGCCAGCAACTGCGAATCGAGCGGCAGGATCGGCCCGTTTGCCGACAGGTTGTATGCAGTCGACCCAGCGGGTGTGGCGACAAGAACCCCATCACCGACAAGTTCCTTGATCCGGACCTTGTCATCCACGCTAACCTCCAGCTTTGCAGTCTGGCGGGTTTCACGCAGCAACGACACTTCATTGATCGCGCATTCGACGTGTTTCTCGCCGTCTTGCGTGACCGCTTCCATCCTCAAGGGAGAGATACCGATAGAACGCGAGCGATTGACCTTGTCGAGCAGCTTCACACCGGCACGGTATCGATTCATCAGGAAGCCGACAGTGCCTCGGTTGATTCCGTAACAGGGAATGATCCGGCCCGAATCCAGCATCCCGTGAAGGGTGTGCAGCATGAAACCGTCACCGCCAAGCGCGACAACTGCGTCCGCTTCCTCGATCGGGACCCAGTCATGCATATGCTTCAGTTCTTCGGCAGTTTCGGCTGCCTTGGCCGTGTCGGAAATGGCGAGTGCCAGGTTCCGAAAACCGTGATTGCTGCTCAATTACCCCTCCGCGCGCACATGATGGTGCGGCGTGCAGTCCTATGGGGTGCTGTGCCATTTGGCAACGCATTGGAAATCTTGGCATCCTATTGTCACAGGTGCCGCTAAGGAGGGGCATGGCCAGTGTTGCAAAAAGAGATGTCGATCCGTTGCGTGATGACTTGACCGGTCTTGCCAGCGTGGAAAGAGCGCACCGGACCCTGGCGGCGTGGCAGCAAAGCGCCATCGCCGACGGACGAACTGCGCCGGTTCATGCGATGCTGATCGGGCTGGCACGGTTCAACGCCGTCAATCTCGCTTATGGCGAAGACGCTGGCGACGGCGCGTTAGTCACGACTGCGCAGCGCATTCTTCATTTCGCGGAAGATGAGTTCGAAGAAGGCGACTGGCTCGCAGCCCGGCTAGGAGGCGGCAATTTCCTTCTTGCGGCGCATGAGGCTTGCAGCCGCGAGAGGTGGCAATGGCTGGCGGAAGCGCTTGCAGACGCTGTAGCGCATCCGATTTCGGGCCTGGGTGATGCGGGCAACCTCCGTTTGTGGGCCCGTATTGCGCTGATGCGACCGGCACCGGGCGAGGGGCCGACGATGATATTCGACCGTCTGGCTGAAACGCTGGAAGAGGCGCGTACCCACAAGGGGCGGCGCATCCTTTGGTCCGACCGGGGCCTGACCGTGCCCGGCCGCAGAAGCGCCGAAGTCGACGCCGATCTGCTCGGGGCGATTGATGCCGACCAGATTGAAATCGTCTATCAGCCGCAGGTCTCGCTGGACGATGGAACGATCATCGGGGCGGAGGCTCTTGCACGGTGGCAGCACCCGCAGCTTGGCCGGATCGGCGCGAGCCAGCTGTTCGCGATCGCGGAACGGACCGATCATGTGGCGCAGCTATCGCGGCATATCGCGGACAGGGCATTATCGGATGCCGCAAGCTGGAATGCCGACCTGCGTCTCTCCCTCAACATCACACCGGCAGATCTGGCGTCGCGCAGCTTCGCACGCGAGTTTCTCAAACTGATCGCCGAAAGCGGCCATGCGCCAGACCGGCTGACGATCGAGATCACCGAACATTCGCTGGTGTCCGATCTGGAGCGAAGCGCGGAAGCCCTGAGGGAACTGAGCGCGGCAGGGGTGCAAGTTGCACTGGATGATTTTGGGGCGGGGTTCTGCAATTTCCGCTATCTCAAAATTCTGCCGCTGGATGCGATCAAGCTCGACCGTGCGATGATCGACGGGATTACCATCGACGAACGCGATCTTGCGGTCCTCAGGGGCATCGTCGCCATGGCCAAGGCGCTTGGGCTGAAAGTGATCGCTGAAGGCGTCGAAAACGAAGATCAGCGTGCAATCGCAGCGAGCGAGGGCTGCGAATATTATCAGGGCTACCTGTGTTCGAAGCCGTTGGAGCACGCAGAGTTTCTCGCGTTGCTCCCCGAACATTCCGGCCTTTTCCGCTAAATCTCTTGCCTCCTGAAATACAGGTCTATTTCCGCGCCTTGCGGGCAACATTGCTGAGCCCCTTGGTCAACTGGAACAGGCCGTTAAGGCGGGAACGCGGATCGTTCCATGCGCGGTTGATGACCAGTTTCATGTCGGGCCGCAGTTTTGCAGTGCCTTTCAATCTGTCGACATAGGCAATCAGTCCCGGACCATCGGGGAAGTCGTCATTGTGGAAGCTAACTAGAGTTCCGCGCGCGCCAACGTCGATTTTGGCGATGTTTGCCTCGATGGCCTGATGCTTGATCTCGATCAGGCGAACGAGGTTTGCGGTCGCATCGGGCAGCGGTCCGAAACGGTCGATCATTTCGGCGGCCATTGCTTCGATTTCTGGCTTGTCCTTTGCGTCGTTCAGGCGGCGATAAAGCGCCATGCGAACGGCAAGGTCCGGGACGTAGTCTTCCGGAATCATGATCGGTGCATCGACGGTGATTTGCGGGCTGACGGTTTCCGGCTTGGCTTCCAGGCCAAGCTCGCCCGCCTTGGCCGCCAGAATCGCGTCTTCCAGCATCGATTGGTAAAGTTCGAACCCGACCTCGCGGATGTGGCCGGATTGCTCGTCTCCCAAAAGATTGCCGGCTCCACGAATGTCGAGATCGTGGCTGGCAAGCTGGAAACCAGCGCCAAGACTGTCGAGATCGCCGAGCACCTTCAGGCGCTTTTCAGCCACCTCCGAAAGCTGCTGGTTCTTTGGGTAGGTGAGATAGGCATAGGCGCGCAGTTTCGAACGGCCGACCCGGCCGCGAAGCTGGTATAGCTGAGCAAGGCCGAAGCGGTCCGCGCGGTGGATGATGATCGTGTTCGCGCTCGGAATATCGAGTCCGCTCTCGACGATCGTAGTGGACAGGAGAACTTCGTACTTCCCCTCGTAAAATGCGCTCATGCGCTCTTCAACTTCGGTGGGGGACATTTGCCCGTGCGCGGTGATGACTTTCACCTCGGGCACGTGTTCGTGCAGCCAGTCCTGCACGTCGGCCATGTCGGCGATGCGCGGAACGACGATGAAACTTTGCCCGCCGCGGTGGTGTTCGCGCAGCAAAGCCTCGCGCATGACCATCTCATCCCATTCCATGACGTAAGTGCGCACGGCCAGCCGATCGACCGGCGGGGTCTGGATGGTGGATAGTTCGCGAAGCCCGCTCATTGCCATCTGCAAAGTTCGCGGAATGGGCGTTGCGGTTAGCGTCAGCATATGGACGTTGGCGCGCAGCTGCTTCAGCTTTTCCTTGTGGGTCACGCCAAAGCGCTGTTCTTCGTCCACGATAACGAGGCCCAGATCCTTGAACTGGGTGCTTTTCGACAACAGAGCGTGCGTGCCGATCACGATGTCCATCGTTCCAGCTTCCAGCGCGTCGCGCGTCTCTTTCATTTCCTTCGCCGGGACCAGACGCGATAGGCGCCCGATCTTGAGCGGGAAGCCATCAAATCGCTCGCTGAAATTGGTGAAGTGCTGCCGGGCCAACAAGGTCGTCGGGGCCACCACGGCAACTTGCTGTCCGTTCATGGCGGCCACGAATGCCGCGCGCAATGCGACCTCGGTTTTGCCAAACCCGACATCGCCGCAAACGAGACGGTCCATGGGCCGTCCGCTCTCCAGATCGCGCAGAACGTCGGCAATGGCGCGGTCCTGATCATCTGTTTCCGCCCACGGGAAGCGATCAACGAACTGGTTGTAGCTTGCGTCGTCTGCCTCGAACACGGGCGCTTTCTTCAGCGCGCGTTCCGCTGCAACTTTCATCAGTTCGCCCGCGATTTCGCGAATACGCTCTTTCAAGCGCGAGCGGCGTTTTTGCCAGGCTTCTCCGCCCAGCCGGTCCAGCGCTACAGCGTCTTCGGACGAACCATAACGAGTTAAAACATCGATGTTCTCGACCGGGATGTAGAGCTTGTCGCCGCCGTGATATTCCAGCATCACGCAGTCGTGCTGGCTCTTCCCTACGGTGATCGGTTCCAGCCCGAGATATTTGCCGATGCCGTGTTCGGTGTGAACCACCAGATCGCCGCGGCCCAGCGCTTGCAATTCCGCCAGAAATGCGTCGGCATCCTTCTTGCGTTTCTTCCGCCTGACCAGCCGGTCACCCAGGATGTCCTGCTCGGTCAGCAGTTCCAGTTCGTCGTTTGCGAAACCGCTATCCAGCGGCAAGACCATTGCAGCCGTCTGTCCCTTGGCAGCGAGGCCGAGCGCTTCCTGCCAATTGTCCGCCAGTGCGGTTTTTGCGCCGGCTTCCTCCAGAATAGACGCAATCCGCGACCTGCTGCCTTCGGAATACGCGGCGAGCAGCGGTTTCTTGCCGGACTTTGCGACAGACTGAAGATGCTTTGCAGCGGCATCATAGACATTGTCGCCGCGTGCACGTTCGGGCGTGAAGTCGCGCGCAGAATTGAAACCGAAATCGATCGCCTTGTCGCTCTCTGGCTCGGCAAAAATCACCGCGCGGTGGATCGGCCAGCTTTGCAGGCGGCCCTCGAATTCTTCGCGCGTAACGTACAGCGCGTCTTGGGCCAGAGGGCGGTAACTGCCAGCTGCCTGTCCGGCGGCTTTCTCGCGCGCCTGATGATAGTCGGCGATATCTTTCAGTCGTTCGTCGCCGGCCTGTATCGCGCCGCTATCGATGATGATCTGGTCCGCATCGGTCAGATGGTCGAACAGGGTCGACAGCTTTTCCTCAAACAGGGGGAGCCAGTGTTCCATCCCGGCCAGCCGGCGGCCGTCGCTGACTGCCTGATACAGCGGATCGCCGGTTGCAGCCGCGCCGAATTGTTCGCGGTAACGGCTGCGGAAACGCTTGATGCTGTCTTCATCGAGCAGTGCCTCGCTCGCCGGTAGCAGCAAGTGCGATTCGAGAATTCCAGTGCTGGTCTGTGTCGAGGGATCAAACAGCCTCAGGCTTTCGAGTTCGTCGCCGAAAAAGTCGAGCCGCAGCCCCTGTTCCAACCCTGAAGGGAAGATGTCGACGATCGATCCGCGAACGGCGTACTCGCCTGCGTCGACCACCGTGTCAGCACGTGAATAGCCCTGACGCTGAAGCAAGCTGGCCAGGCTCTCGCGGCCAATTTCAACGCCGGGTTTGAATTCGCGCACCGATTCGCGAATGCGGAATGGCGACAGAACCCGCTGCAGTACCGCATTGGCGGTGGTGACCAGCAATTGCGATCCGTTCTTGCCAGCCTGAAGCCTGTGCAATGCCGCCAGCCGCTTTGCACTGACAGAAAGCGCCGGGCTGGAACGGTCGTATGGCAGGCAATCCCATGCGGGGAATTCGATAACCTCCAGCTCAGGCGCGAAATAGTGCGCAGAATCGGTGATGGCCCGCATCGCGGCATCATCGGCTGCGATGAAGATGGCGCGGCCTTCCGAGGCGCGGGCCAGATCGGCCAGAACCAATGGCTGCGCACCGCGCGCCAGTGAAGACAGGGTCAGTGGCTGCTTGGCCGCCAGTATACGGGAAAGATCGGGCATCAGGTGTTCAAGCTTTTTCGGCGGGATGGGTTCCGCCCGGTTGCTGCATCAGCGAGGAATATCGACGTAGTCGAGCCGTTGCATAAGATCCATGTGAGGGCCGGAAAATTCCTCGGGCACCAGCTGTGTTTTTAGCGCCCACGCCATCACGTCGACATCGTCTTCATCCAGCAAGGTTTCGAACCAGACCAGATCCTGCTCCCCCCAATCCGCATGATATCGATCAAAAAAGCCGCCGATCATGTAGTCGGCTTCTCTTGTACCGCGATGCCATGAACGGAATTTGGCGCGCGCGAAACGAGCGGAAAGGTCGGGGGTATCGGACATGCGAAAGCGGGTAGGCCACTCGCCAATTGCGTGCAAGCAGCTATAGGAAGGCTATGCGTCCAGAGGTCCTGAATCCATTGTTTGTAGAAGTCGGCGCGCTCGATGGAGTCGGGCCGAAACTGCGCAAGCCGCTCGACAAGCTTGGTCTGACGCGGGTTCGCGACATTGCCTACCACCTGCCAGATCGTTTCGTGACCCGGCGCGCAGTGGAAAGTCTGGATGAAGCTGGCATTGGCGAGCAGGTTGTCATCGCTCTGACACCAACAGAGCATCGCAGTTCATCAGGCAGGGGGCCTTACCGCGTACTGGCGCAGGATTCCGCCGGAAACATATGCGCACTCACCTATTTTGGGCGGGCATCCTACACTGCGAAGAAATTGTTACCGGTGGGCGAGAAACGCTGGGTCTCTGGCAGAATCGACCAATTTGGCCAGATGCTCCAGATAGTCCATCCAGACCATGTGGTAGAAGACAGCGGCGAAACGCTTACTCGGCTGTGTGAGCCGGTATACGCGCTTTCCGAAGGGCTCACGCAGCCCAAGGTCGCCGGGCTGGTGGAGCAGGCGCTATCGAAGCTGCCCGACCTGCCGGAATGGATCGAGCCGGGCCAGTTCGAGGCGGAGAAATGGCCCGCCTGGAAGGATGCGTTGAAACTGGCCCACAAGGGCGAAAATGAAGCCGCCCGTGATCGCCTGGCATATGATGAGCTGTTGGCGAACTCGCTGGCGCTGATGCTGGTGCGGGCCGACAATCGCCAGCGCAAGGGGCAACCATTGCGAGGCGATGGCAGTCTACGCGGCAAGCTGCAGCTGCCTTATGAATTGACGGGCGCACAGAAGCGCTCTGTTGCTGAAATCGAAGGTGATCTGGCGCAAGAGGCGCCGATGCTGCGACTTTTGCAGGGCGATGTCGGGGCGGGTAAAACCGTCGTCGCTCTGGAAGCGATGCTGATCGCCAACGAGGCCGGCAAGCAGGCAGCGCTGCTGGCGCCAACCGAAATCCTTGCGCGCCAACATTTTGAGACCCTTCGCAGCATGGCGCGGCCAACGGGGATCGAAATCGCACTGCTGACGGGGCGAGACAAAGGCAAGGCGCGCGAATCCATCCTGATGGGTTTGCTGGATGGCAGCATCGACATTGTTATCGGCACCCACGCTATTTTTCAGGATACGGTGGCCTACCGCGATTTGGGATTAGTGGTGATTGACGAGCAGCACCGCTTCGGCGTCGCACAGCGCCTGATGCTGACCGCAAAGGGCAAGCGCACGCCGCATACGCTTGCCATGACGGCCACCCCGATCCCGCGCACGCTAACGCTTGCTCAGTATGGCGAAATGGACGTTTCCCGGCTCGACGAGATGCCGCCAGGCCGGCAACCTATCGACACACGAGTGGTGGCGCAGGAACGCCTTGCCGATGTGGTCGAAGGTGTCTCGCGGCACATCGCAAGCGGTCAGCAAGCCTATTGGGTCTGCCCGATGGTTCGCGAGAACGAGAACGAGGATATCGCAGCTGCCGAGGCGCGGTTTGCATCGCTGAAAGAGCGTTTCGGGGACGAAGTCGTTCTGGTTCACGGGCAGCTGAAGCCAGAGCTGAAAGACGCTGCGATGGAGCGGTTTGCCAGCGGGAACGCGAAGCTGCTGATCGCGACCACCGTTATCGAGGTCGGGGTGGATGTGCCCGCTGCGACCCTGATGGTTATCGAGCAGGCCGAGCGGTTCGGGCTGGCGCAACTCCACCAGCTGCGCGGACGGGTTGGCCGCGGTTCGGAAAAATCGGTCTGCCTGCTGTTAAGAGGGAGCGCATTGTCTGAAACCGGGCGCGAACGGCTTGCCCTGATGCGCGAGACACAAGACGGTTTCCGGCTAGCCGAGGAAGACTTGCGGCTGCGCGGCGGCGGCGAGCTGCTCGGGACACGGCAATCGGGTGACACGCCCTTCCGGGTTGCGTCGTTGGAACAGATCACCCGCCTGCTGCCCAAAGCCCATGATGATGCGCGCATTTTGATGGACCGTGATGGCGGTCTGACAGGGACGCGCGGCGAGGCGGCGCGGATTCTCCTCTATCTGTTCGAACGTGACTGGGGCGTGCAATTGCTTCGCGGCGGCTAGCCGCGCTGCTGGCCCGTCAATTTCGCCACCAGGCTCTGCGCTGCACGGCTCACGTCTTCCCAGGTGTCGGCGAAATGTTCTTCCCCGCCATAATATGGATCGGCGACCGCCGCCCCTTCGCGGCCCGGAACCATATCCATCAGGAGCCCGACATGCGCGGAATGATCAGACGGAGCGACCGACCGGATATTGTCCAGATTGGAATGATCGAGCGCGAAAATATGAGTGAAGCGCACGAAATCGGCTTGTTCGATCTGGCGGCCCTGGAAATGCGAAATCTCGATGCCGTGACGGCGCGCAGTGTCGATGCTTCGCGGATCGGGCGGCGCGCCAACATGATAGGCTGCCGTACCCGCTGAGTCTGCTTCTGCGTCCAGTCCGGCATCCGCGGCTGCTTTGCGAAAGGCTGCTTCCGCGAGCGGGGAGCGGCAAATATTGCCGAGGCACACGAATAATATGGATGGCTTGTCGGTCATTGTGTGGTCCTACTGGACCATCATTGCTGCTCGCAATAGGGTGCGCGCGATTCAGGAGATCCCGGTAATGAAAAAACTCGTAGCAGCTCTGGCACTTTCAACGGCCATGATCGCGGCACCCGCGTCCGCACAGGTGAAAGTGGAATTCGGTGCTGAATCCAATTCCCCGGCGGTCAAGGCATTCGAGGAATTGCGCGAAGAGATCTGGGAGTGGACCCTCGACAACAGCCCATTCCTTTCAACAAGCATCGGCGACCGGCGCGGAGACGGCAAGCTGGGCGATTTGTCGCTCGAGGCGTATGAACGCCAAATCGCCGAAAGCGAGACATTTCTCGCGCGGCTTAACGCGGTTCCGCGCAGCGAACTGCCAGCAGATATGCTGGTCGACGTTGCCATCCTGAAACGTAGCCTGTCAGACAACATCGCTTCTGCGCAATTCGACCACAGCCGCTATGTCCTGTTCACGAACCGTGGCGGTTGGTTTTCAGGCTTCGCGTCGATCCCGTATCGCTCACCCTTCTTCACCAAGGGCGACTATGAATCTTACGTGTCGCGGCTGGAAGGTTTTGCAGGAATCAACCAAGCCGGGATCGCCCGAACCCGCGAAGCTGTCTCGCGCGGCCTGACTCAGGCATGCGAACCGATGGAAGGTTTCGCCGAACGCATCGAAAAACAGATCTACGAAGACGCGGAAAAATCGCCATTCTGGCGTCCGTTTGCTGAACGTCCGGGGTCTGTTTCCGAAGATGAGTGGCGCGTGCTTACCGACCGGGCTCGCATTGCTCTCGATCAGTCTATCTTTCCCGCTTATCAGGAATTCGCGGATTTTTACCGCGCCGAATATGCACCCAAATGCCGTGACGGGATACCGGGACTGCTGGCAACACCGCGCGGCGCCGAATACTACGAACAGCGCGTTCGCAGCTATACCACGACGGACATGACATCGGACGAGATTCACAATCTCGGCCTGTCGGAAGTCGCTCGGATCCGCTCTGAAATGGTCGAAGTTGCCAAGGGCGCAGGGTTTGAAAGCCGCGAGGCGTTTATCGAGCACCTGCGCACCGATCCGCAATATTATGCAAAGACGCCTGAAGAATTGATGATGGCTGCCGGTGCACTGGCTAAGCACATCGACGGCTTCATGCCAAAACTGTTCGGCACTCTGCCGCGCCAGCCGTACACTGTTTTGCCAATCCCCGCGGCCACCGCACCGGGCAATACCACGGCGTATTACGAACCCGGCTCACTGGCGACGGGCCAGCCGGGTATTTACCGTGTGAACACCACAGAGCTGGATCAACGTCCGCTTTGGGAATTGCCCGCGCTGGGCGTGCACGAGGCTGTGCCAGGGCATCACCACCAGATCGCCCTGCAGCAGGAACTCGACATCCATCCGCTGCGTGCGAACGGCACGTTCTTCACCGCTTTTGTCGAGGGCTGGGGCCTTTATTCGGAACGGCTCGGGATTGAAATGGAACTGTACGACACCCCGGCCAAGGAGATGGGGCGGCTCAGTTACGAGATGTGGCGCGCGACCCGGCTGGTGGTGGATACGGGCCTCCACGCGAAGGGTTGGAGCAAGCAGCGTGCGGTCGACTATATGCTCGACAATACGGCACTGACCGCTGCCAATGTCGATGCTGAGGTGAACCGGTATATCACCAATCCGGGGCAAGCGCTGGCATACAAGATCGGTGAGCTGAAGATCCGCGAGCTGCGCGAACGTGCCAGCAGCGAACTCGGCGCCGAATTCGATCTAAGGGCGTTTCACGATGCTGTGCTTGAAAACGGATCGGTCCCGCTGGACGTTCTGGAACAGCATATCGACCGCTGGATTGAAAGCGTGAAGCAAGGCTGACTGGCCATTTGCCCTCAGGGCTGATTGCTCAACTGCCGGGTTATGATTTCCCGAACGTCGACAACAGCCTTGAGCCGGGCGCCTAACAGCGCGGTGCCGCTTACCTTCCGCTGGACGAACAGCGTTTCGGCGGGGGGCATATGCCAGGCCTCGCGGTCGGCTGCGATGCGCATACCTTCATCGCGCAGCACGCCGACAAATGCGCGGTCCCCAAAATCGAACGGACCTTCACGGGTGAATTCGTCCAGGATCACCTGAGTCATGAATTCGATGCCATCTCGGTGCTTCATCACCGCCACGGGATTGACGAAACCGGCATCGACAGACGCCTGGATGACTTCGTCCATTTCTCCGTTCAGACCAGCCTCGATCAAATTGCGATAAGACAGGCTGATGGTGGCCGGGACTGGGCGCGTGGCACCGAAATCGAGGAGCACGATCTTCTTCGTATCGGGCTGATAACGGTAATTGGCAAAATTGGGGTCGGTTTGCATGAAGCCGAATTCGAACAGCTCACGCGAAACGAGTTCTATGACGCGAGCTGTGACATCATCGCGCAGTTCCTGACTTTCTGTCTCGATGCTTTCGATCGGAACGCCTGGTTCGAAGCTCATCGCGATAACCCGGTCGCGCGTAAGCTCTTCGTCGAGCTGGGGCACAACAAAGCCGTCTTCGTCTGCCAGCAATGCGGCATAACGCTGCATCTGTTCGCCTTCGCGCTGGTAGTCAGCTTCTTCGTGCAACTGGGCCTTTGCCGCCTCGAGCAAGGGTGCAAGGTCGAGCTGCGGCGGCAACATCGTGGACATTTTCAATAGAGTTGCGACATTGTCGACGTCGGCATCGATGCTTTCCCGAATTCCCGGATATTGCACCTTGATTGCTAGGACGCGCCCGTCATGGGTTGTCGCCTTGTGAACCTGACCGATTGATGCGGCCGCAATCGGACGGGCCTCGAAATGGGCTAACTGGCTGCGCCAATCCTCGCCCCACTGTGATTTCAGCATCTGGTTCAATTGCCGGGGCGGCATGAAATTTGCCCGGTCGCGCAATCCGGCGAGTATGTTGGAAAGCTCAGGCGGCAAAATGTCGCCGGCATCCATGGAAATCATTTGGCCCAGCTTCATCGCTGCACCGCGAAGATGCGATAGCCTGTCTGCCAAGCGCAGCGCATTGCCCGGCGTGAGCAGCATATCCTCCAGCTTTGGCAACTCGCCTGTTGAAAGCCGCCGAACGCCTTCGGCCATCATTCCGCCAGCAATGCCTCCGGCCAGCCGTCCAAAACCGGAGAGCCGGGAAATGCGCGAGCTGGGCACGGCGCGATGTTTGGGTGTCTTGCGATCTTCGGACATGGTCTGGATATGAGAAACCGGCGCGCGCTCAACAAGGAGCGGCGCCGGTCTCAAAACCCTACTGAACGAGGGTACTGCGAATTAACGCAGGAAATTCACATAGATGGCATGGATCACGCCAGGTACGAAAAAGATGATCGTGAGGATCAGGTTGATCCAGAAATCATTGCTCAGTCCGTGCTTGAGCGCAACGCCAAGCGGGGGAAGAAGGATGCTGAGAATGAGGATGATGATCTGCATTGTGTTTTCCTTGTAAGATCGTTTTTGCTTTGAATAAGCTTGCCTGTTCAACGGACTGGTTGGCGGTCGGTTCCGCGCAGGTCTGCACTTTTGGCCGCTGGCTGGAACACAAGGGGCCGTTCATGCCTTTCACCGGAGCAGGGTGCCGCCACCGCCGGGAGGTACCAAACCGGCAGAGCAAACAGGGACGCGCATGAACAACGAACACCCACCACTTCCGATGTCGGCAAAGCTGCTTGGCTATGCCGGGCTGTTGCCTCAAGTTTTGGCGCTCGCGCTGTTCGTGCTGGCCGACGAACTCGGTTGGATCGCGCTGGCGGGCGGGTTTGCCTATGCGGCGCTGATCTTCAGTTTCCTTGGCGGTGGTTGGTGGGGGCAGGGTATCGCGCTCGGCAATCCCAATCCTGCCGTGCTGATCGTGGCGGTAATTCCCAGCCTGATCGGTCTTGCGCTGTTTATCCCGTGGACGCTGGGCTGGGCATGGCCCGAACCGTCGATGCTGTGGCTCGGACTTTTCCTGATGCTCTCGCCGCTGGTCGACCGCTGGTTGGCGCTGGGCGGCGCAGACTGGATGAAGCTGCGCTGGCACCTTTCCATCGGTTTGGGCGCACTGACCCTGGTGTTGGGAATCGCGGGCCTTGCTGCCAGACCTGCTTGAACAAATTTGATTGGAAATGGTCGGGAAGAGAGGATTCGAACCTCCGGCCCCCGCCTCCCGAAGACGGTGCTCTACCAGGCTGAGCTACTTCCCGACTCGATTGCGCTGCCGATAACCGCCAGCGCGGTAGAGGCGGCGCTATACGAGCGGTTGCCCGGGGTGGCAAGCGCGCAAATGCGCGGCTAGGGATGCGGTATGGCCAGCGTTCCTTCCTCCACCGATTCCCGCAATCGTACCCATCCTGAATATCAGTATCTCGATCTGATGCGCGACATCTGGACGCATGGCAGCGAACGGCGCGACCGGACCGGTGTGGGAACACGGTCCGTATTCGGTGCGATGCTGCGGTTCGATTTGACCGGCGGAAAGATGCCGCTGCTAACAACGAAGCGCGTCTATTGGAAAACCGCGACGCGCGAGATGCTGTGGTTCCTGACAGGCGATACGAACATACGCGAATTGTGCCGGCAGAATGTCCAGATCTGGACTGACTGGCCGCTCGACACCTATCGCCGCGAAACCGGTGAAGATATAAGCCGCGAGGAATTTTCGGCGCGCATCGTGGCGGAAGATGACTTTGCCGCGCGCTGGGGCGAATTGGGCCCGGTCTATGGTAAGCAATGGGTCGATTGGCCGACCTACCAATATCAGCCCGATGGATCCTATCGCAAAGGTCCCGGCATCAACCAGGTTGCTGAAGTCATCGAGTCCTTGCGCAACAACCCCGGCAGCCGGCGCCATATCATCGAAGGGTGGAACGTGGCGCAGCTGGATCAGATGGCGCTGCCGCCGTGTCACAAGACCTACCAGTTCCACGTCGCCGATGGGCGCCTGAATTGCGCGTTGTACCAGCGCAGCTGCGATGTGGCGCTGGGCCTTCCGTTCAACCTTTGGTCGGCGGCCCTGCTTCAGCGGATGATCGCGCAGCAGACCGATCTTGAACCGGGTGAATTTGTCTGGATGGGCGGCGACACTCATCTCTATCTCAACCATGGTGAACTGGTGGAGGAGCAATTGTCACGGGAACCCGACGGGCAGCCAACGCTTGTTCTGACAAGGCGGCCGGATTCGATCTTCGATTATACAATCGAAGATTTCGAGGTTCCGGATTACGCGCCGCAAGGGGCGTTAAAGGCTCCTATCGCTGTCTGATGACGGCTTTGACCGGGCCGCTTGACCCGAACTGTGCTTTGAAATAAAATAACGCAGTTCTAAAATATTGCGTCGCGGTCTACCTTCGTTGGCGCAGGGCACTGTTGGGAGAGCACCACATGGCCGATCGGCCCGAAGAAGCTGCTGGCAAGGGCGTAAACAAGCCCTCGCTTTCGCTTCACGTACCCGAACCGACGTATCGCCCTGGCGACCCGGTCGATTTCGCACATATCGTAGTGCCCGAAGCCGGCGCACAGGCCCGGCCGGACGAGGCATGCGAGGCGATTGAAACCAGCGACCTTTGTTACGATCTGATCCGCGTATTGGGCGACGATAACAAGGCGCATGGCCCGTGGGACCCGAAACTCGACCCCGATACATTGCGCACAATGCTGCACAATTTCGCGATGACGCGCGCGTTTGATGAACGCATGTTCCGCGGGCAGCGGCAGGGTAAAACCAGCTTCTACATGAAGTGCACCGGTGAAGAGGCCACCTCCATTTCGGCGGCAATGGCTTTGGCCAGCGATGACATGATTTTTCCGTCATATCGCCAGCAGGGCATCCTGATCGCGCGCGGTTATCCGATGATCGAAATGATCAACCAGATCTATTCGAACAAGGGTGACAAGCTGAAGGGGCGCCAGCTCCCGATCATGTATTCCAGCCGGGAACACAGTTTCTTCTCGATTTCCGGCAATTTGGCCACGCAAACCCCTCAGGCGGTTGGCTGGGCCATGGCGAGCGCGATCAAGCGCGACAGCCGGATTGCCGCCACATGGGTGGGTGAGGGCAGCACTGCGGAAGGCGATTTTCACAGCGCCTGTACTTTCGCCACCGTCTACAATGCACCGGTTATCCTCAACGTTATCAACAATCAGTGGGCAATCTCCAGCTTCAGCGGTTTTGCCGGGGCGGAGCGCACAACCTTTGCCGCGCGTGCGCTTGGCTATGGTCTCGCAGGCTTGCGTGTCGACGGGAATGATCCGCTAGCCGTGTATGCGGCAGAGCGGTGGGCCGCGAACCGTGCCCGGGCCAATGCCGGACCGACCCTGATCGAACACTTCACGTACCGCGCCGAGGGCCATTCGACCTCCGACGATCCAAGCGGCTATCGCAGCGCTCAGGAGCGCGAGGAATGGCCACTGGGTGACCCGGTGATGCGCCTGAAAAACCACCTGATCGAAATCGGCGAGTGGGATGAAGACAGACAGGAAGCGCTCGACAAGGAATGTGTCGACCACGTGAAAGCTGTCACCAAGGAAGCCGAAAAGAACGGCATTCTCGGCCATGGTCTGCATCATCCGTTCAAGACAATGTTCGAGGACGTATTTGAAGAACTGCCCTGGCATCTGAAAGAGCAAAGCGAACAGGCGATCCGCGAACGCGAGACAAAGTTCCCTGAAGGGAGGCCGAACTCGTGAGCGCAGATACGAAAGAAAAGACTGTGAACGGTAGCGGGACCGAGCGCCGCCTGAACATGATCGAGGCGATCAATGAAGCGCTGGACATCAAGCTTCGCGAAGACCCCGATGTGATCGTGATGGGCGAAGACGTCGGTTATTTTGGCGGCGTTTTTCGCGCCACTGCGGGACTTCAGGAAAAACACGGCAAGACGCGCGTATTTGATACGCCGATCTCTGAATGCGGCATTATCGGTGTCGCGGTGGGCATGGGCGCATACGGCCTGCGCCCGGTGCCTGAAATCCAGTTTGCGGATTACATCTATCCCGGCCTGGACCAGTTGATTTCAGAGGCAGCACGGCTGCGGTACCGTTCCGCTGGTGATTACATATCGCCTATGACGGTGCGTTCGCCCTTCGGCGGCGGTATTTTCGGCGGGCAGACCCACAGTCAAAGCCCCGAGGCGATCTTTACCCATGTTTCCGGCCTGAAAACGGTCATTCCCTCGACACCATACGATGCGAAGGGGCTGCTGATTTCATGCATCGAGGACAATGATCCGGTCATCTTCTTCGAACCGAAGCGTATCTATAACGGTCCGTTTAGCGGCTATTACGACAAACCGGTGGAGCCGTGGAAACGGTTCGATGAAAGCATCGTGCCCGAAGGTCACTACAAGATCCCGCTGGGCAAGGCCCGCCATGTAACCCAAGGCGAGGAACTGACCGTCCTCACCTACGGAACCATGGTCCATGTCGCCGAAGCGGTCTGCCGCGAGAAGGGTGTTGAAGCCGACATTCTCGATCTGCGCACCCTGGTGCCGCTCGATATCGAGGCGATCGAGGAATCGGTGAAGAAAACAGGCAAATGCCTGATCGTTCACGAGGCGACCCGCACATCGGGCTTTGGCGCGGAACTCTCCGCGTTGGTAACAGAGCGGTGCTTCTATCACCTGGAAGCGCCGGTCGAGCGGGTGACAGGTTTTGACACCCCGTATCCGCATAGCCTGGAATGGGCCTATTTCCCTGGTCCGGTCCGCATTGGCGAGGCAATCGACAAGATGATGGCGGGCTGAATGAAGGCCGTTACTCTCGATTTGCCGGCGATCATGGACCAGTTTGGTCCCGTTGCAGTCCAGCGTTGGCTGGCTGGGGCGGGTGACGAATTCGAGGATGGCACGCCGCTCGTTTCTTTAGAAACAGAAATTGCGCACATTGAGCTGAACAGCCCGTGGCCGGGCAAGTTGACTGAAATACTTTGCGGCGATGGTGCGCCGGTCGCGGTTGGAACTGCGCTGGCAACAATCGAAGTGACCGACTGGGTCTACGACAACATGGTAAGCGAGTAATCGAGATGACAAAATTCACCTTCAACATGCCCGATATCGGCGAAGGTATCGCTGAAGCAGAAATCGTGGATTGGCACGTCGGCGTTGGTGACCGGGTCGAGGAAGACCAGGAAATCGTGGACATGATGACCGACAAGGCCACGGTTCCGATGGAAAGCCCCGTTTCCGGCACAGTCATCGAGGTCGCTGGTGAGGCAGGCGACATGGTTTCGATAGGCTCGATGCTGGTCGTTATCGAAGTCGACGGTGAAATTCCCGATGATGCGGCCGAGGACAGCGCAGATGACGGGCCTGCTGAACCTGCCGAGAAGCAACCCGAAGCGGCGAAAAGCACGAAGCCGGAAGCGGTGGCGAAAGCAGAACCGGCTCCGCAGTCGGCCCCAAAACCAGTCTCTGCATCCGCACCCAAGGCTGAGGAAGTGCCCGCTGCGCAAGCAACGTCTGGCCACAAGGTTCTTGCATCCCCTGCGGTCCGCAAGCGTGCAAAGGATCTTGGTATCGACCTTGGCGAGGTGAAGCCGGCGGAAGACGGCCGGATCCGTCACGCCGACCTCGATGCATTTCTGTCCTACAATGCCGGCACCGGCTTCAGCCCGGCAGGCGGGCAGCGCGAGGACAAGGAAATCAAGGTCATCGGCCTGCGCAAACGCATCGCGCAAAACATGGCCGCATCCAAGCGCAACATTCCGCACTTCTCCTATGTCGAGGAAGTGGACGTTACCGAACTTGAGGAAATGCGCGCGGATCTAAACGCCAATCGCGGCGACAAGCCGAAGCTGACGATGATGCCGCTGATCATCACGGCGATCTGCAAGCTGATCCCCACCTTTCCGATGATCAATGCGCGCTATGACGACGAGGCAGGAATTGTCACCCGCCATGGCAGCGTGCATTTGGGAATCGCAGCCCAGACCGATGCCGGCCTGATGGTGCCAGTCATTCATAACGCTCAGTCGAAGAATTTGTGGCAACTCGCCCGCGAAATCGGCCGTCTGGCAGAGGCTGCACGTGATGGCTCGGCAAAATCAGACGAGCTTTCCGGATCGACGCTGACGCTCACTTCGCTCGGGCCGCTAGGCGGGGTGGCCACCACGCCCGTTATCAACCGGCCTGAAGTCGCGATCATCGGTCCCAACCGGATTATCGAGCGTCCGATGTATGTCAGCGATGGTGCTGGCGGCGAACGGATCGAGAAACGCAAGTTGATGAATATCTCGATCAGCTGCGACCACCGCGTCGTGGATGGTTACGATGCGGCGAGCTTTATCCAGGAATTCAAGAAGCTGGTTGAAACACCCGTCCTGCTCCTGACTGAGTAAGCACGCTCAACGCACGATTGCGCTATAGGTGATCCGGCCGTTCTTCTGCCCGGGCTCACCTGGCGCAATCTGCCAGCGAAGATGGGTCACATCCTCGACTGTGGCCATGCGTTCGCCGAATTCGTCGCGGATGCGCAGGTTGCCGATCAGGCCCCAATTGCGGCCGCCATCAACCGATACGCTCTGCGTGCGCAGACTGCTGCGCTTGAAAGACAGGCTCGGCGGGATCGGACTTGAAACAGTGAATGCGTCGCCTGACCGCGCGGCGTTCCATTCGACCAGCAGGATTACCGTGTCTCCCTTGCGGAACTGGCGTGCAGGCGCGATTTCCCGCTGTCCGTTGTCGGCAACACGCTCGACATAGACAGCGCGCGACAGCTTCACGCCGGAATTTGCATGGGCTGAAGTCAAAGGGGCGAGAATCGCGGCCACACCGCACAGGCTGATCCTGAGAAAATTCGTCATTCCGATCTGTCCTTAGCCTTCGTCTAGAGGCGAAAAGGCATGACAGGAGCGGGCAAAAATATGGTTAACGGAGGTAAATTAGGGGGCACCGGCAGATTTGTTGAAAACTGTTCGAAAAATGGCCTTTTTGTGCGTTGACAGCATTACGATGCTGGCCTAGTTGCGCGGCTCCCAAGCGCAGTCTTGCACGCGGGTGTAGCTCAGTTGGTTAGAGCGCCGGCCTGTCACGCCGGAGGTCGCGGGTTCGAGTCCCGTCACTCGCGCCACCACTTTTGTGGGGCGCTGGTTTCTCCGAGAAATTTGGTCAGACTATCTGAGGCGCGGCTTCGCTCTAAATGCGCGTGCCTAGCCCCATTTCCCTGTTTCCATCCAGACAAGGAAGCGGCGCAGCGGCAGCAGCCAGATCACCCCCAGAACGATGTAGATCAGTGTTTGGGCCAGGGTTGGCCAATCACCAATCAGATCGGGCAAATAACGCGCGAGGACAACGCCGTAGATCGTCAGAGCGATCAGCAGGCCGAGAATCCCCAGAGGGATGCGAGCAGTCGGTTCCTTCCGCATCAGAACGGTCCGTACAGGCGTGTAGGTGTGACGATGGCATCCAGCATCATATCGTGCGGCTCCGTGGGTATCTGGTCCAGAAATTGGCAATCCCAAGCCATGCCAATTGCTTTCGTTTCGGGGTTGTCTGCAAGCCAGCGGTCATAATGCCCGCCGCCTTGGCCAAGCCGCGCACCCTGATCGTTGAAAGCAAGCAGCGGCACAAACAGGATATCAGGCGTAAGGGCTATGCTGCTGGCGGCGGGCTGCAGGATCCCGAACGGGCCGTGCTCCAGATCCTGCTCTCCAAACGGATCGTCATGGGCGGCAAAGTCCATCGGCGAATCTTTGGATTCGAACCGGGGCAGGGCCACAGGATGGCCGGCTTCGGAGAAATGTCTCGCATAGCCGGAGGCAGGCGCTTCATGCTCGGCAGCATGATAAAGCCCGATCGTCCAGTCCGGCTTGATCAATTCGCGCAAGGGACCGGGCGGATGCCGAAAAATGAGACCGCGCATGTTTTCGGGAACGGCGGAGGCATGCTCGCGCCGCAAAGCGCGCATCTCTCTGCGAAGTGTCGATTTGCTGGCCATGGGTTCCCTAGGCTCGTGTGGAGTGGCGGAACCACCATGGGTCGTTTACCGGGAAATCCGCCGACGCCTAAAACGTCAGGTGGGCGCCGTGTGCCTCAAGGCCCCGTGCGAAACGTTACCTTGGACAGGGACAGCTCCCTTGGATTGCTTATAGCCTCAGGGATGTTCTGCGGCTCGTACCGGGCAGTCCCGCCACACACCATTTAGGTGTTGCTGTCGTGCTTCTCAAGCTTGTCTGCACATTCTTCCAGCAAGTTGGCGAATCTTTCCAGTGCGGGCGCAAGGTCTGGGTCGTTTGCCAGATCAGCGCTCTCTGACGGTTGGCTCGCTGAATTGAGAGCCTCGTCGAGCTTCGCGTTGGTTTCACGCATCTTGTCATTGGCAATTTCAAGAAGCTCGTTCTTGCTCTCGATCTTGCTCAACAAATTGTCGCGTTCGCGAGTAATCTCCGCAAGCTGAGCCGCGATTACTTCCTTCTCGCCTACCGCACTTTCGGCTTCCTCGCGCCGCTGGGCCAGTTCGGTCCGCATGTCATCGACTTCTGCATTGTGGCGCTGCTGTGCAGACTGCAATCCGTCCAGTTCGGATTCCAAATCGCTCACCTTCAACTGCAATTCGTCGCGCTGGCCTACGGCGACGCTGGCGCTGCGGACAGTCTCGTTCAACTCGCTCAGCTGACGATCGTGTTCCTGCTGCCTGTCCGCTGCGCTCTTGCGCGCCTCGTGCAGCTCATCGGCAACAAACAAGGCACCGAAGAGAAGGTTCTGCGACTCACTCACAGGCAGGTCGGCGCCCAACTGGCTCAGTTTTTCGTGGATCATCGCGCCCAGACTGGCCACGTGATCTTCCTCACCGGGGGCGCAGGCCACGCTGTATTCGCGCCGGCCAATGGTGACTTTCACCTGGTTCACTTCTCGAGCTCCTCGATCAGATTGTCGAGTTGCAACAGAGTGTTCGATGCCGTTTCGCGCAGCGCCTCATGTTTCACCACGAGCGCCGACACAGCTGACGGTGATGCCGGCGCGCTGTCCGCGGCCTTCGCAATGCGTGCAAGTGCTGTCTCAATACGTTGGACAGCAGATTCGATACGGTCTGCGCTCATGCGCGCTTTTTATCCGAATTGGCGTTGTCAGGCAAAGGCTTGGCGTGGCCTGTTGATAATTTATGGCCGGACCGGATGTGTCATGGTGCGGTCAATCCTGCTGGGGATCGGCTTAACGGCAATCCTTGACCTGCAAGAGCGCGTCCGCGAAGGCTTCGCGCGCGCCGAATCGCTATCTGCGCGTGTACAAAAATTCTATCCGGCAGGAGCTTCCCGAATGAGCCTCGATCCGTCCCGCATGGCACCCATGGCCAATGCCATCCGTGCCCTTTCGATGGACGCTGTCCAGGCAGCGAATTCCGGGCATCCCGGAATGCCGATGGGGATGGCAGATGTCGCGACCGTCCTGTGGTCCAAATATCTGAAATTCGATCCTTCCGCGCCGCATTGGGCCGACCGCGACCGTTTCGTCCTGTCTGCCGGTCATGGTTCGATGCTGATCTATTCGCTCCTTCACCTGTCCGGATACGCGGCACCGACGATGGACGACATCCGCAACTTCCGCCAGCTGGGCAGTCCGTGTGCCGGACACCCGGAAAACTTCCTGCTGGACGGTGTCGAATGCACCACCGGTCCGCTGGGCCAGGGCGTCGCCATGGCTGTCGGCATGGCGATTGCAGAACGCCAGTTGAATGCACATTTCGGCGATGATCTGGTCAACCATCGCACCTGGGCAATCGCCGGTGACGGGTGCCTGATGGAAGGCATCAACCACGAGGCAATCGGACTTGCCGGGCATTTGAAGCTGGGTCAGCTGATCGTGCTGTGGGATGACAACAACATCACTATCGATGGCGCGGCTGACCTTTCGACCAGCGAAGACGTGAAGGCCCGCCACCAATCCGCAGGCTGGCACGTCGTAAGCTGCGACGGGCACGATGCCTCCGACATCAGCCGCGCAATCGAAGAAGCGATGGCGGATGATCGCCCTTCGCTCGTCGCCTGCAAGACAATCATCGGCAAGGGCGCGCCTAACAAGCAGGGCACATCAGCAACCCACGGTGCGCCGCTCGGTCCCGACGAAATCGCCGCCGCACGCGAAATGCTTGGCTGGGAATACGAACCGTTCGTTGTGCCGGACGATATCACTGCCGATTGGAAGTCGACCGGCGATCGCGGCGCGAAGGAACGCGCAGCGTGGCAGTCCCGCTTCGATGCTTCGGACAAGAAGGGCGAATTCGAAAGCCGTATGGACAACATTGCGAAGCTCGCAAGTCCGGCAATCGAGGCGCACATCGCAGGTCTGGTTGCCGAGCCGCAAAAGGTCGCGACCCGCAAGGCGTCGGAAATGGCACTTGGTCCGCTGACGCAGCAAATCCCGCACTTGGTCGGCGGTTCTGCTGATCTCACCGGGTCGAACAACACCAAGACCCCGAGCACCGAGCCATTCAGTGCAGACAATTATGCGGGCCGTTACCTATATTACGGCATCCGGGAATTCGGCATGGCTGCGGCCATGAACGGTATGATGCTTCACGGCGGCGTGGTCCCCTATGGCGGGACCTTCCTGATCTTCAGCGATTACTGCCGCAACGCCATCCGCCTGAGCGCGCTTCAGCAGACCGGTGTCGTTTATGTGATGACGCATGACAGCATCGGGCTGGGCGAAGACGGGCCGACCCACCAGCCGGTGGAACAGGTTATGAGCCTGCGCCTTGTGCCAAACCTCAATGTCTATCGCCCCTGCGACACGATCGAGACGGCCGAGTGTTGGGCACTGGCGCTTGAAACATCTTCGACGCCGTCAATCCTCGCGCTTTCGCGTCAGGGTCTGCCGCAATTGCGAGGTGAGGGCGACGAGAACTGGACATCGGCGAAGAACCGCAGCGCGAACGGCGGGTATCGCCTGCGCGCCGCGAATGCAGACCGCAAGGTTGTGCTGGTCGCGACCGGTTCGGAAGTCCAGTTGGCGGTGCAGGTCGCCGATCAGCTTGAGCAGCAGGGAATTGGCGCCGATGTCGTATCCATGCCGTGCACCGAACTGTTCGACGCGCAGGACGCAGCCTATCGCTCGGATATTCTGCCGGCCGATACGCTGAAGGTATCGATTGAGGCGGGCACCAGTTTGGGCTGGGAACGCTATACCGGTACGGACGGAATCAATATCGGCATTGACCGCTTCGGCGCGTCGGCCCCGGCGAGCGATTTGTTCGAGAAATTCGGTTTCACAGCGGACGCTATCGTTCCGCAGATCACTAATAAAATCAACGGTTAAGCAGGAGTTATTTCCATGGCGACGAAGGTTGCAATCAACGGTTTTGGGCGCATCGGTCGCCTTGTGGCTCGCGCAATTCTGGAGCGTGACGATCACGATCTCGATCTGGTCGCGATCAACGATCTGGCTGACGCAAAGGCGAATGCGCTGCTGTTCCAGTACGATTCCACGCACGGTCGTTTCCCGGGCGAAGTATCTGCCAGCGATGACAGCATCACTGTAAACGGCAAGAAAATCGCCGTCACTTCCGAACGCGATCCGGGCAATCTTCCTCATGCTGAGATGGGCGTCGACATTGTTCTTGAATGCACCGGCTTCTTCCAGTCGCACGAGGCAGCCGAGCCGCATTTGAAGGCAGGAGCCAAGCGTGTCCTGATTTCCGCCCCGGCGAAGAATGTTACCGCGACCATCGTATACGGCGTCAACCACGACATCCTGACCTCGGACGATGTCATCGTTTCCAACGCCAGCTGCACCACCAACTGCCTGTCGCCGGTTGCCAAGGTCCTTAATGACCTGGTCGGTATCGAACGCGGTTTCATGACTACGATCCACAGCTATACCAATGACCAGCGTATGCTCGACCAGATGCACAGCGATATGCGCCGTGCCCGCGGCGGTGCGCAGAACATGATCCCGACCACCACCGGTGCTGCTCGCGCTGTCGGTCTGGTGCTGCCGGAACTGGCTGGCAAGCTGGATGGTTCGTCGGTTCGTGTTCCAACGCCCAATGTAAGCCTCGTCGATCTGGTATTCACACCGGGCCGCGACACAACTGCGGAAGAATTGAACGCCGCGCTCAAGGCAGCTTCCGAAGGTCCGATGAAGGGTGTGCTCGATTACACAGACCAGCCTTTGGTTAGCAGCGATTTCAACCACTATCCGGCAAGCTCGACCATCGACAGCCTCGAAACTTCTGTCATGGAAGGAAAGCTGTGCCGTGTCGTTTCATGGTATGATAACGAATGGGGCTTCTCCAACCGCATGATCGACACCGCCGGTGTCATGGCTGGCTTGCTCTAAGGAGCACATGATGAGCAACTTTCGCACTCTCGATGATCTCGGCACCGTTATCGGTGATGTCACTGGCAAGGTGGCGCTGGTTCGGGTCGACCTGAACCTCCCGATGGACGGCGGTTCGGTAACCGACACGACCCGCGTTCAGGCATCTGCTCCGACGATTCTGGAGCTCGCCGATGCGGGTGCGAAAGTTCTGCTGCTGGCCCATTTTGGCCGGCCCAGGGGTGAACGTAACTCGACCATGTCGGTCAGCATGACGCTCGACGCGGTCGAGGATGTGCTGGGCCGCGAGGTCATGTTCATCCCCGAAGTGCAGGGTCCGGTCGTCGAACAGTCGATCGGCATCCTGCGTAACGGGGATATCGGTTTGCTGGAAAACACCCGTTTCTGGCCCGGTGAAGAGGCTAACGACGAAGAATTCGCCCGCGGCATCGCCGCCAATGGTGATTTCTACGTCAACGATGCGTTCTCTGCGGCGCACCGCGCTCATGCGAGCACTGAAGGAATCGCGAAATTGCTTCCTTCCTTTGCTGGGCGGGCGATGGAAAAAGAGCTTACCGCTCTGGAAGCGGCGCTCGACAAGCCCGAACCTCCGGTTGCTGCGGTCGTTGGCGGCGCGAAGGTATCCTCCAAGCTGGCAGTCCTCGAAAACCTCGTGGGGAAGGTCCAGCACCTGATTATCGGCGGCGGCATGGCCAATACGTTTCTCGCTGCGCGCGGCGTAGATGTTGGCAAATCGCTGTGCGAACACGACCTCACCGACACAGCAAATGCAATCATGGACAAGGCTGATCACGCGGGTTGCACTGTACATCTTCCCTATGATGTCGTTGTAGCGAAGGATTTCGCTGCCAATCCCCCAAGTGTGCGAACCTGCAATGTGCACGAAGTCGCGGCCGACGAGATGATTCTCGACGTGGGGCCGCAGGCTGTCGAAGCGCTGGGGGACGTGCTGAAAACCTGCAAGACGCTGGTCTGGAACGGACCGATGGGCGCATTCGAGACAGAGCCTTTCGACGAAGCAACTGTTGCGCTGGCCAAGACCGCTGCGGCATTATCAAAGGCGGATTCGCTGATTTCGGTGGCGGGTGGGGGCGATACCGTCGCTGCGCTCAATCACGCGGGGGTGGCCGGCGATTTCAGCTATATCTCCACTGCAGGCGGGGCTTTCCTCGAATGGATGGAGGGCAGGGAACTGCCCGGAGTCGCAGCGCTGAAGGCCTGAGGTCAGCAGTATCGGCGGCGTGGGTGCGATAATCCGGGACCCTGCGGTCCACAAAATCTCTGTTTGCCATTGGCTGGTCGCGGTTCGGCTACTTGCGCGTATGCTTTGCTGCATGCAGCCCGGCACGTGCCATTTTCTCCCTTTGGGACAAACCAGCGTTTGAAACGTGAATTGCGCGCCGCATGAACTTGCGAAGCGCATGGGGCATGGGTAAAGGCGCGCCGAACCCTCCATGCATTCGTATGCAAGCAAGCAGGATGAATACGATGAACACCGCTGAAATGACCGCCAAGATCGCTGAAGGAAAAGGCTTTATCGCAGCTCTGGATCAGAGCGGCGGTTCGACCCCAAAGGCACTGCGCGGTTATGGTGTTGAAGACAGCGAGTGGTCCGGCGACGATGAAATGTTTGCCAAAATCCATGAAATGCGCTGCCGTATTGTCACTTCGCCCAGCTTCACCGGTGATAAAGTCATTGGGGCAATCCTGTTTGAGCGGACCATGAACGGTGCGACTGCCGACGGCACGCCGATCCCGACCCAGCTGACCAATCGCGGGATTGTTCCGTTTCTGAAGGTTGATGCGGGAATGCACGACACGGAAAACGGCGTTCAGTTGATGAAGGACATGCCGCGTCTCAACGAAATGTGCGCTCGTGCAAAAGAGCTCGGTGTGTTTGGCACCAAAATGCGCTCGGTCATTCATGAGGCGAACGCCGAAGGCATCGCTGCAAACGTCCGTCAGCAAATGGATTTCGGCCTTCGGATTCTTGAAAATGGATTGATGCCAATCCTCGAGCCGGAAGCATCGCTGGGTAGTGATACACGCGCAGAAGCCGAAGAAATCTTGCTTGAAAATGCGCTTGAGCAGCTTGACCGCCTCGGGGATGATCAGAAGGTCATGTTCAAGCTGACGATTCCTTCGAAGGCCAACATTTACAAGCCGCTGGTTGATCACCCCAAGGTGCTGCGGGTTGTCGCATTGTCGGGCGGCTATTCGCGCGAAGACGCTGTGCGCGAACTGGCAAAGAACACCGGAATGATCGCAAGCTTCAGCCGCGCATTGCTCGAAGAGTTGCGGGCGCAGATGGACGATCAGGAATTCGACCGGACTCTGTCGAACGCCATTGATGAAATCTACAACGCTTCGATTGCGGGTTGAGCTCGGGCTTGGCGCATCGCGCGTCAGGCTCTAAGCGGCGATCATGTCTAACGCAGAACACATCGCAACGCAGCTATATCTGATCTCACCGCTCGACGTGTCGGGAGGTTTTCCCGCACGGCTGGAACGCGCTCTTAGCGTGCTGGGTGAAAACAATCCGGTCACGGCCTTCCAGTTCCGGGTCAAAGGGCTGGATCAGCACGAGGCAGCCGAACTGGCGGCCCCGCTGCAGGAGATATGCGCGGCGCATGAAGTCGCATTCATCGTCAACGACGATGTCGCCCTGGCGAAACGGCTGGGCGCTGATGGTGTTCATCTGGGACAGGGTGATGGTTCACCCAAAGATGCGCGTGAGGAACTGGGCCGCGATGCCCAGATCGGAGTGACTTGTCACGGCAGCAGGCACCTTGCGATGGAAGCCGGCGAGCAGGGCGCGGATTACGTAGCTTTCGGTGCCTTCTTCCCCAGCACGACGAAAGAGACCGAACATTCCGCAGAGATCGAACTGCTCGAATTCTGGAGCGAGCTGTTCGAAATACCCAGCGTCGCAATTGGCGGTATCACGCCAGAAAACTGCGCGCCGCTGATCAAAGCCGGGGCTGATTTTCTCGCGGTATCGGGTGCAGTGTGGAACGGGGACGAGGCCAGCGTGATCGAAGCGTTTGCCAAACAGCTTGGTCAAACAGCCTGAGTGCAATGCGCTGAAACCCTGTTATAAGGGCTTATGGCCATGAATATACTCGATAGAATTGTCACGATCGTTGCCACCGCGACGATAACGTCAGCCGTATGGATCGTCGGCGGCGGCAGTCTGATCGAAATGTCGGATAGCGACAGTCAGAAAGATGTGACCCGCCCGGCGGAAGCTGCACCGAGCCCGGTGCCAACAATTGCGACGGATGGAAGCCCGGAGACTTTCACCGTCCCGCCAAGCGAGACCGCGCCGTCAGCTGCCGTGCTTGACCGCGACACCGCGAGTTCGCCGGAGCGATCCGAAACGCGCGGCCTCATGATCCCGGTGCTCAATATCAGGGCGAGCGATCTATCCGACACGTTCAGCACCCGAGAAGGTGCCGGGGCGCAGTTGCATGAAGCGCTGGATATAATGGCACCTGCCGGAACCACCGTGGTTTCTGCAGCGCCCGGTACGATCGAGAAGCTTTACGCCTCCGCTGCCGGGGGCAAGACCATCTATGTGCGATCAGAGGACCGGTTGACGATCCATTATTACGCCCATCTTCAGGATTATGCGCAGGGCCTGCGGGAAGGACAACGCGTGCGCCGCGGGCAACGGCTTGGCAGTGTCGGCAGCACGGGCAATGCAGAATCTGATTCGCCGCACCTTCACTTTGCCATTCTGCGCACGACCAAGGATGCAGAATGGTGGGAACCTGCGAACGCAGTGAATCCCTATCCCATCCTCACGGATAAATAGACCTATCGCGTTGCTGCGCTGCGAATGCAGCGGATCCGGCCTGGTTTGCCATCATCGTCAATCCAGCGAAGCGAGGCATTGCCCGTCCGCTCAAATTTCATACCCTTCATCGGGCCGCGGGTGAAGGTCACCCGCTTGCCGGTGAGAAGATAGGTGCCTGACCCGTTTTCGGTGCGGTAGATAGAGGCATTCTCGATCGTGAAACGCTTGTCTTCCAGTTCAAGCCAGGCGGGCCCGCCAGCATCGCCGGGAAGCGAGCAGACATAGCTGCCGTGAGGAAGTGTACCCAGCCTGCCTTGCATTTCGCCGCCCGAGGCGGGCGCAGCCAAGAGGCCGAACGCTGCAAAGAGGGCTAGCGCAGGGCCAGACGAAGTGAAAATCTTTGAACCGATCATGATGCGCCCTTAAATAGACATCGAACGCCATTAGCGCCAGCCACCTTGCCCGCCGCTTACTGCTCCGCTAAAGGCGCGCAGTAATTCGCGTGCGGCAAGCTTGCTGCACCAGACCCCGATAAAAGGCTCTTTCTCCCATGAAGATCAGCGGCGTGGACATTCGTCCCGGCAATATTATCGAATACGAAGGCGGCATCTGGAAAGTCGCCAAGATTCAGCACACGCAGCCCGGTAAGGGTGGCGCGTATATGCAGGTCGAAATGAAGAACCTGCAGGACGGGCGCAAAACCAACGTTCGCTTCCGCAGCGCCGACACAGTCGAGAAAGTGCGTCTGGACACCAAGGAGTTCCAGTACCTTTACGAAGACGGCGATCTTCTGGTGTTCATGGACGGCGATACGTACGAGCAGATCAATCTCGAAGCTGACCTTTTGGGAGAAGCCAAGGATTTCCTGCAGGACGGTATGCAAGTGACGCTTGAGCTGTGGGAAGAAAAACCGATCAGCGTTGCATTGCCTGACCAGATCGAAGCCGAAATCGTCGAAGCTGACGCAGTGGTGAAGGGGCAGACCGCCTCTTCCAGCTATAAGCCGGCAGTGCTCGACAACGGCGTTCGCGTGATGGTTCCCCCGCACATCGAAAGCGGCACCCGTATCATCGTAGATACGTATGAGCGCACCTATGTAGGCAAGGCTGGCTGACGAACCATGGCAGCAGTATCAGGTCTGATCCGCGTAATGGAACGCGCGGCACGCAAGGCGGGCCACCGCCTGCGCCGTGACTTCGGCGAAGTCGAACATCTTCAGGTGAGCCGCAAGGGTCCTGCCGATTTCGTGTCCAAGGCGGACATGCGGTCCGAGCGGACCCTTTACGATGAACTTCTTGCGGCACGCCCGGATTGGGGCTTTGTTCTGGAAGAAGCCGGCGTGATCGAGGGATCACCCGACATGCCGCGCTGGATCGTCGATCCGCTCGACGGCACGAGCAACTTTCTTCACGGCATCCCGCATTTCGCGATTTCCATCGCTGCGCAGGAACCGAAGCCGGGCGGTCAGGGCTGGGGTGATGTGATCGCTTCGGTGATTTACAACCCGGTGACCGACGACACCTATTGGGCGGAAAAGTCCCGGGGTGCATGGCTGCAAGACGCGAGGCTGCGGGTTTCAGCCCGCGGTTCCTTGTCGGATTCGCTGATCGCCACCGGGGTGCCGTTCCAAGGCCATGGCGATTTTGCCGAATGGACCAAAATCTTCGGTGCAATCGGCCCGCAGGTTGCAGGTATTCGCCGCTACGGTGCAGCATCGCTGGATTTGGCATGGCTTGCTGCCGGGCGATATGATGGTTTTTGGGAAAGCGGCCTGAACGACTGGGACACAGCTGCCGGCTGCCTTCTGGTTCGTGAAGCTGGCGGGTTCGTCAGCGATTATCGCGGCCGTTCAGAGCCGATCCATTCGAAGCAGGTCCTTGCTGCGAATGATACGCTTCATTCCAAACTGCATAAACTGTTGGCAGGCGCGATCAAAGCGAAGGCCTAAAAAGGACGCTTGAAGAGGCCGCGCTCGCTCGCTAAGCGCCTCTTCCTGCAACACGGGATGCCCCTGTGGTGGAATTGGTAGACGCGCTCGACTCAAAATCGAGTTCCTAACGGAGTGCCCGTTCGAGTCGGGCCAGGGGCACCACCGCTTTATCTTCCTTGAAAGAACTCAGTTGCTGGACCGGCCCCGGCCATTCCCAACCCGCTCATCACATTGCACGTCAACGTCGGTTTGGTGCGCCTCAGCCTACCGTCATATTGATCTTCAGCACGCCTTCGTCGCGGCTGTCGAACAGGCTGTAAGCTTCCGACCCCTGTGACAGGTCGAAATCGTGGCTGAACAGGTCGGGCGCGGTGATCCGGCCTTGTTGTACCAGCGGGACGAGATGAGGCCACATGTTTTGAACATCGCAAATTCCGCCTCGAACGGTGATGTTCTTGAACATGATCAGGGGCAGCGGGAGCGCATCATTAGGCTCCGGTATACCGATAAACGAGGCATTTCCGCGCCGCGCGGTTAACGGCAGCACGCTGGCGATTGCCCCGCTGGCACCTGATGCCTCGAAAACCGATTCGACCCCTTTCCCGCTGGTCATGTCCCGTACGCGGGGCACGAGATCCGCACCGGGGGCAAGGGCGATTGCACCAAGTTTCTCCGCCATCGCACGCCTTGATTCCACGGGGTCGATTGCGAAAACCTTGGCAGCCCCCAAGGCGAAAGCCAATTCGACACCCATCAAACCAATCGGGCCTAGGCCGACAACGGCAACGGTTCCGCCCGGCTTCGGTTCGGCTCTGGTCAGGCCGAAATAGGCGGTCGCCATTCCATCGGTCAGCAGCAACGCCTGTTCGTCGGTCAGCCCATCCATGGACATCAGCGTCGCATCTGCGTTTGGCACACAGACGTATTCTGCCTGGCCGCCTTGAAGCGTCGGGCCGATACCAAAAGCCGTGGACACCGCGCAGTTGCCCGGGCGACCGGTTAGACATGCCGGGCATGATCCGCATCCGGTCCCGCCTGCAGCCAGAACTTTATCGCCGGTTTTGAAGGCGTGCACATTCGGTCCTGCTTCCACGACTTCGCCAATGAATTCGTGACCGGTGCAAAACGTTTCACTGTCGGCCCCGTATTCCTTATTCCCGATATGCGCGCCATGATACATGTGCAGGTCCGAGCCGCAGATCGAGCAATTGCTGACTTTCAGAATTGCGCTGTTCGGTGTCCGCAATTCCGGATCAGCATAGTTTTCGAAGCGGATGTCGCGAGGGCCGTGGAAGACGAGGGCTTTCATAAACTGTATCCTGAAAAGGCTGCCCTCACTGGCTACCATGTGGCGGCGTCATGTCCAGCATGACGCCAGATGCAGAAAACTGCTTGTGTTTCTGCGCGTCCTTTGGGATTCAGCCAATTAACGATGACCGCTTTACCATCATTCCACGCGCTTGCGGCCATGATCGTGACCGTTGCCATGTTCGTTGGATTCGTGCGCGGGCGGATGTCGATCGAGATCGTCTCGCTTCTGACCATCGCAGTGATTGCAGTTGGTCTGTATTTCTTCCCTCTGCCGGGTAACGACCCGACCGATGGCCTGGTCCTCGCCTTCGCAGGATTTGGCCATTACGCGCTGATAACGATCTGCGCGCTGATGGTGATGGGCCGGGGCCTTGTGGTGACCGGTGCGCTCGACCCTGCGGCACGCCTGCTGGAGGTCGTTTTCAAGCGCAATCTGCAGCTTGGCTTGCTGGTTTCGCTGCTCATCGCCTTCGTTCTCTCGATGGGAATCAACAACACGCCCGTCTTGGTCTTGCTGATCCCGATTTTCGCTGCCCTCGCGGCGCGCGGTGCTCTGCCTTCTTCCAAGACCCTGATGCCTCTGAATGCGGCATCCCTGCTGGGCGGGCTGGCGACGACAATCGGCACATCGACCAACATCCTTGTCGTTTCAATCGCGGTGGACCTCGGCATGCCGCGCATGGGCGTGTTCCACTTTACCCCGATCGTCCTCCTCGCCTCCGCTATTGCGCTGCCCTACATCTGGCTCGTCATGCCGCGGCTGCTGAAGGACAACCGGGTTGAGGAACAGCATGCGGAACGCCGGTTCCAGACCCGGTTGCGGATCGGATCAGATAGCACGTTCATCGGCCAGGAATTATCGGCAATTCTTCCGAAACTGCCAGACGGGATTGAGTTTCATGATGTGCCGCCAGGTCCGATTGAACAACAGCAACGACTGAAGATATCGGGCACCCACCAGGCGTTGGAAGACGCAATGAGGGTGTTCAAGGGAGAGGTTGCACCGGTCTGGGTGCTCGACCGTATCCGCCGCAAATCCACCGAGGTGAGCAAGGATATTGTCGTCGTCGAAATGACGGTGACGGCGGATTCGCGCCTCGTAACCCGCACGTTGCCCACTTCGGGAATTGCCGACCTCTATGGTGTCGCCGTGCTTGGCATTCATCGCCCCGAACGTCTACTGGGCGCAAAAGACCAGTTCAGCGAAGGCGGCGACCTGCGAATTTCTGAAGGCGACGTTCTGCTTGTGATGGGCCTGAACCACGACCTGCAGGAATTTGCCCGAGCCGACAGCTTGCTGATGCTGGAAGGCGCGCGAGAGCTTCCCCGCCGGTCCAAGGCCTGGCTTTCCGCTGGCATCATGTTCGGTGCGGTCGGCACAGCATCGATCGGCCTGTTCCCGATCGCGATTTCCGCTCTGGCCGGGGCAATTTTGATGTTCCTGACCGGCTGCGTAAAATTTGACCGTGTTGGCCGCGCGCTGTCGGGGCAAGTGATCGTCCTCGTGGCGGCCAGTATCGCCGTGGGCCGCATAATTCTGGAAAGTGGCGCTGCCGCCTGGCTGGGTGAGGTGATGTCTTCCGGCCTGCAATATCTGCCCGCTGCGGGCGTTCTTGCGGCGATCATGCTGTTCGTAACCTTGCTGACCAATTTTGCATCGAATGCGACCGCTGCAACGGTTGGTACGCCGATTGCATTTGCAATTGCGCAGCAATTGGGCCTCCCGGCAGAACCTCTCATCCTTGCCGTGCTGTTCGGCTGCAACCTTTGCTACGCGACCCCGATTGCATATCAGACAAACATGCTGATCATGTCCGAGGGGAGCTATGAATTCGTCGATTACATCCGAACTGGTTTGCCGCTGGTTCTGCTGATGGTGTTCACTCTCTCGATTCTGCTGGTGATGAGCTACGGTATGTGAGGAGAAACCATGCTGAGCTTTGCGGGACTGCGAAGCTATGGCATGCGTTGTGTGATGGCTGAGAGAAAAATGAAAAGGGAATTCGGGATGCGGACTAAACTGGCTCTTATCTGCGGTGTCGCAGCATTGGCAGGCGCGGGATCACCGGCAGCGGCGAACGACGTGCGCGATGCGGTGACGCAGGACATGCCCGAACTGATGGACCTTTATCGCGATCTCCACGCCAATCCAGAACTGAGTTTTCAGGAGGTGGAAACTGCCGCAAAGCTGGCGAAGCGCGCTCGCGATCTCGGGTTCGAAGTCACCGAAGGCGTTGGCAAGACCGGCGTTGTCGCCGTCATGCGCAATGGTGAGGGGCCTGTCGTTATGCTCCGCGCCGACATGGACGGGTTGCCGCTGGTTGAGAAAACCGGATTGCCGTTCGCCTCGAAGCGGACTGCCGTTCCTGCATCTGGCGTAGAAACCGGCGTCATGCATGCTTGCGGCCATGATACGCATATGACCGCCTGGATCGGCACTGCGCAGGTGCTCGCTGAAAGCAAGGATCAATGGCAGGGGACACTGGTCATGATCCTGCAGCCGGCAGAAGAAATCGGCGAGGGCGCGCTCGCGATGCTCGAGGACGGCCTTTACGAACGTTTCCCCAAGCCTGATTATGTGCTCGGATTTCATGACGCGGCGCAATTCCCAGCGGGGATGATCGGATATTCGCCCGGATATGCGCTCGCCAATGTCGACAGTGTAGACATCACAGTGCCCGGCATCGGCGGACATGGCGCTTACCCGCACACGACGAAGGATCCGGTTGTGCTGGCCAGCGCAATCGTAATGAAGTTGCAGACATTGGTCAGCCGCGAAAGCAGCCCGCTTGATCCAGCAGTGGTGACCGTCGGCAGTTTCCGTGCCGGTTACAAACACAACATCATTTCGGACGAGGCCAAGCTTCAACTGACCGTACGGTCCTATTCCGATGAGTCGCGGCAATTGCTGCTGGATGGCATCAAGCGGATCGTTAAGGGCGAAGCTATTGCGGCGGGAATGCCCGACGAAAAGATGCCAACGGTGACCGTGCAGGTGCCGTACACGCCATCTACATACAATACGCCCGAATTTACCGAGGAAGTAATGGCGGGCCTGAAATCAAGGTTCGGCGATGACCGCGTTATGCAGGTGCCTTCGGTGATGGGCGGCGAGGATTTTGGCCAGTTCTACCGGGCCGATCCTGAAAACGTCGAATCGCTCATCTTCTGGGTTGGCGGCGTCCCGGCTGATGATTTCGCCAAGGCTCAGGCCGGCGAAATGGAATTACCATCCTTGCACAGCCCGTTCTGGGCGCCGGATGCGGAGAAAGTGATTGCAACGGCATCCGAAGCAATGATCGCGGCAACGCTGGATATCATGGCACCGCAAACCGGCGGCTAGGGCAGGGCTGGCGCGCCTATCAGGTGCGTTTAGTAGTCTGCACCTGCGCCGCCGCCTGATCGGGCGAGGGATGCGACCGCAGCCGCTTCCGCTGCCCGTTTGCGGTCTGCGGCAGGGTCGGTTTCGCCATTAAGCATGGCGAGCAGCACACGTTTCTGTTCGGGTGACAGGGCGTTGAACTGTGCCAGGGTCAAACCGGTCCGCGACAATTGCATCCTGCCGTTCTGGCTGTCGATATTGTCGGCAGTGAGTACGCCGCTACCGCCGATGTAGCTTGAATCCATCCCGGCTGTGCTCGCGGTGTCGCTACTGGTGTCGGAATAGAAGCCCGACATATCCCCGCCGCCTTCGCTTACCCGATCATTCCGGATGATCAGCGCCGGAGCCGATTTCTTCACATCGGGAACCTCGATCTCGGCGACTTCCCGGGCGATGGCTTCGCGTTTTTCGCCGTCCGCCAGCAATGCAATCGCGCCGGTGATCACCACCGTTGCGACGGCAAAGTGCCGGTACATTTTGGCATTCAATGTTGGTTGCTTTCTGCGCGCCATGGTGCCCGTTTACCATGCAGGCGTTAACCACTGCATCGCTGTTATGGTTACGCAAAGCTTACCGAACCAGCAGAGTGGCTCAAAAATTTGTGGTCACCGGCCACAAATTTACGGCCGCCGGAGCGGAAACTCCGACGGCCGTTTCTCCTCCCCAGGAGACTGTTTGTACCGGTTAGCTGTAAGTGCCGAGCCGGTGATGCAGCGCGTTGATCTTGGCCAGTTCTTCACGGTCGTCCGTGGTCTTTGCATGGCTGGCAAGCGCGGTGCGCAGAAGTTTGAAATCTGCGGTCGAGAGCAGGGCGCGAGCGCGGCCTGGCTCTTTTGGTTTTGTGTCAGGATCTGTCATTGGATTTCTCCTTCGATTTGTTTCGACGTCAGGCAGCGGCGAACTGGTTCATGGTGTTATCCTTGCCGCCGGCTTTTAGAGCCGCTTCACCCGCAAAGCTTTCCTTGTGGTCGTCTCCGATGTCGGAGCCAGCCATGTTTTGGTGCTTAACGCAAGCGATACCCTGGCGGATTTCTTCGCGCTGAACGTTCTTGACGTAGCCGAGCATGCCTTCTTCGCCGAAGTAACGCTTGGCGAGGTTGTCGGTGCTCAGTGCAGCCGTGTGGTAGGTTGGCAAAGTGATCAGGTGGTGGAAGATGCCTGCCTGTGCTGCCGCATCCTTCTGGAAGGTGCGGATGCGCTCGTCTGCCTCTAAGGCCAGCTCGCTGCTGTCGTAGTCAACGCTCATCAGCCTGTCGCGGTCGTATGCTGACACGTCCTTGCCGGCTTCTGTCCATGCGTCAAACACCTGCTGGCGGAAGTTGAGCGTCCAGTTGAAGCTTGGCGAATTATTATAAACCAGCTTTGCATTCGGGATCACTTCGCGGATTCGGTTCACCATTCCGCCGATCTGGCCGATATGCGGCTTCTCGGTTTCGATCCACAGAAGGTCTGCACCTGCCTGGAGGCTGGTGATGCCGTCGAGGACGCAGCGATCTTCGCCGGTGCCAGCGCGGAACTGGAACAGGTTCGATGGCAGGCGCTTGGGGCGCAGCAGCTTGCCTTCACGGCTCAGGAATACGTCGCCGTTCTTGATGTTGGACGGATCGACTTCTTCGCAATCAAGGTAGCTGTTGTACTGGTCGCCCAGATCGCCTTCTTCTTTGGTCACGGCGATCTGTTTTGTCAGGCCGGCGCCAAGCGAGTCGGTGCGTGCGACGATGATGCCGTCTTCGACACCCAGTTCGAGGAACGCGTAGCGGATCGCCCGGATCTTCTGGTGGAAGTCTTCGTGCGGGACGGTGACTTTGCCGTCCTGGTGGCCGCACTGCTTTTCATCGGAAACCTGGTTTTCGATCTGCAGGGCGCATGCACCGGCTTCGATCATCTTCTTGGCGAGAAGATAGGTCGCTTCAGCGTTACCAAACCCAGCATCGATGTCGGCGATGATCGGCACGACATGTGTTTCATAATTGTCGATCGCGCTTTCGATGCGCTTTGCTTCGACTTCGTCGCCGCTTTCACGGGCAGCATCCAGATCGCGGAACATGATGCCCAGTTCGCGGGCATCAGCTTGCTTCAGGAACGTGTAGAGTTCCTCGATCAGTGCCGGAACACTGGTTTTCTCGTGCATCGACTGGTCGGGAAGGGGGCCGAATTCGCTACGCAGCGCAGCAACCATCCAGCCCGAAAGGTAGAGGTAGCGCTGTTTCGTTGTGCCGAAATGCTTCTTGATCGAAATCATCTTCTGCTGCCCGATAAACCCGTGCCAGCAGCCGAGCGACTGCGTGTAATTCGCAGGATCAGCGTCATACGCTTCCATATCGCGGCGCATGATTTTCGCAGTGTACTTCGCGATGTCGAGACCGGTGTTGAACCGGTTCTGGATCTGCATACGAGCGGCTGCTTCCGCGTCGATCGCGTTCCACGGTGCGCCCTGCTGGGCGATGGTGGATTGAAGCTCGTTGATCTTGGCCTGATATGTCATGGCGATTCTCCGTAGGGGATTTGATTACCCTTCTGGTATTGCCATTCCTTGCCTTGATTTACAGGAAAACTTACAAACTATCTTGTCTTCCGGCAGTGATTTTGGCATCAGGCTGTGTAACGTTGTAAAGAAAGTTACAAGATGTCTGAAGGTGCGCTGTTTGCGGGGCCGGCCATGCGGCGGCTGCGGAAGAAGGAAGGTCTGACGCAGGCGGCGATGGCGGCCCGCCTGTCTATCTCCGCTAGCTATCTGAATCTGATCGAACGCAACCAGCGGCCGCTTTCGGCACGAGTAATCGTGCAGGTCGTGGATCAGTTCGACTTCGATCCGCGCAGCCTGCGCGAAGACGAAGCGATCGGCGGCGTCGACGGTCTTTCCCGCCGCTTTGCCGATGAACGGTTTTCCGAATTTGGCATCGACCGCGACGAAATTGCAGAATTCCTAGCGGCAGCACCGCATGCGGCAGCGGCCTTTGCACGTCTGTATGACACGGCAGGATCCGGAGCGCGGGAAGCTGACGATCCGCTGATCCAGTCGCGGCTAGAGATAGAGCGTTGGCGCAATCACTTTGCCGATCTGGATACCATGGCAGAGGAATTGTCGGATGAGCTCCGCCTCTCACGAAGCGATATCGGGGTCGCACTTGGCGAACGCTTGCGGGAGAAGCACCAGTTGGCAGTCCGAATTTTGCCAAGGGAGGTTTTGCCAGACGCGCTGCGCAGGCTCGATCTGCATGCGCGTCAGTTGCAGCTATCCGAGATGCTGTCTCAAGCCTCCCGGAATTTTCAGGTCGCCATGCAAATTGCCCAGTTGGAACGCTCTGCGGAGATAACCAGCATCGCGGCCGGGTCCAAATTTGCTGATGAGGCGGCGCGCAGACTTTTTGAACGTCATCTGGTCGGATATTTCGCGGCCGCGTTGCTGATGCCATATTCCCGTTTTCTGCGCGCCTGCGATGCAACGAATTATGACCTGCCGGTCCTGCAGCGGCGATTTGGGGTCAGCTTCGAACAATTGGCGCATCGTTTGACTACGCTACAACGCGTCGGCCAGCGCGGTCTGCCATTCTTCATGGCGCGCATCGACCGAGCAGGGCAGTTTTCCAAGCGGTTTTCCGGCGCCAGCGCGACCACCATCCTTGAAAGCGAAAGCAGCTGCCCGCTGTGGATCGCCAACAAGGCATTCGAACGCGCCGGCGAATTGTGCCGTCAATCGGTCACGGTCGAAGGTTCGGATGCAGCGCCAGCGAACTGGTTCACCGTTGCCCGTACGGTCGAGGGTAGCGGAGCGAGCGAAGAGGCGCGTTTTGTCGTGGTACTTGGTATCGAAGCACGGCTTGCCGCCAATCTCGCGCAGGCCCGAGGCATCGATCTTGAGCAGAATGCGGCGCAGGAAATCGGCCCGGGATGCGCGCGCTGTCACCGCCCCGCGTGCCGCCAGCGTTCACTTCCCCCGCGGGGAGCATTGCTACAATTCGACCCGATATCGCGCGGCGTTACCCCGTTTCAGTTCGGCCCGGATTAACCATCGGATTTCGCAGGGTGGGAAACTTTCACGCAGCCCCAGTGTTGTTCGGTCATAATTACGGAGACAAAACATGTCCGAAGAACGAATTACGCGAACAGAGACAATTGACGGCAATACGCACACGGAAACCACGATTGTCCGCGATAGAGAGCCGTCAGGCGGTGGATCCAAGACCTGGGTTCTTCTCGCAATCCTGGCAATTGTGGCCGTTATCGCATTTGTCGTGTCCGCACAGGTAAGTGATGCCGAAATCGCGCGAGACGATGCCATCGCGGGCGCAGCCAATGACGTTGGTGAAGCAGCGCAGAAAGCTGGCGACGCTGCGGAGGATGTGGCCAGGGACCTTACCGGCAACGAATAAGACTGAGTTAACCGTTCAAGTCCGCTGCGGTCCGGGGAAAATTTGCCCAGTGTAAAGTTTACCGACATTTCACAACTTCCGGTTATCCGGGTGATCCATTGAAGGATGACCGGACCGGGGCAAATGATCCGCCTGTTTAAACATTACATTCCCAACGCAGTTATGCTGCTGGCGCTGTTCGACATCGCCTTGCTTCTCGCAAGTGCTGAGATCGCGTGGCTTGTCCGTGCCTCGCAAATCGGCAGTCTGGTGGGGCCGATATCCGACCGGTGGTTTACGCTGGCTGGCTTCGTTGTGACCGTTTGGGTCGCGATGATCTCTGTCGGTGTGTACGGAAGCGACGCCCTTCGCTCCATGCGGTTTGCCAGCGCACGCCTGCTGGTTGCAGTCAGCCTGAGCGTGATCGCGCTCTCTTTCATCGATTTCGTGTTGCCTGGATCAACATTCTGGCGGTCCACTTTGCTATATGCGATGGTCATTTCTGTCGGACTGCTGATCGCCAATCGTCTTCTGATTGGTGGATTTCTCGGCAATTCTGCATTCCGTCGCCGCGTCATGGTGTTGGGCGCAGGTGACCGTGCGATGCGGCTCAAGAAGCTGGGAGAAGATCCAGGCTGCGGGTTCGCGATAGTATCATTTATCGGGATGAACGAGGGCGCTCAGGTTATCGAAGAGGCGATCCCGCGCGCTGCTGTTCATGATCTGGGTCGATTTGTCGAAAATCTGGGCGCTAGCGAGGTTGTTCTGGCGCTGGAGGAACGGCGCAATGCACTCCCGCTCAAAGATCTTCTCCGGATGAAGACAATGGGCGTCCATATCAATGATTTCAGCAGTTTCGTGGAACGCGAGACTGGCCGTGTTGACCTGGATTCAGTCAACCCGAGCTGGCTGATTTTCTCCGATGGTTTCTCGTCCGGGCGCGCGATTTCGAGCGCGGCGAAACGCATTTTCGATATCACCGCAAGCTCACTCCTGCTGCTCATCACCTTTCCGATCATCGCTTTGTTCGCGCTGCTGGTGAAACTCGACAGCAAAGGGCCGGCGTTTTTCCGTCAGCCCCGCGTCGGGTTATATGGACAGCATTTCGACGTCATCAAGTTGCGCTCGATGCGGACCGATGCGGAGAAGGACGGTGTGAAATGGGCGGAGAAGGATGACCCCCGGGTCACGAGACTGGGCCGCTTCATTCGTAAAGTTCGGATCGATGAATTGCCCCAGACCTGGAGCGTCTTGAAAGGCGAAATGAGCTTTGTAGGCCCGCGTCCCGAAGTGCCCAAATTCGTCGGCGATCTGGAACAGAAACTGCCATATTATGCAGAACGCCATATGGTTAAACCTGGGATTACCGGATGGGCCCAGATCAATTATCCATATGGCGCATCGATAGAGGATGCCCGGCACAAGCTGGAATATGATCTCTATTACGCGAAGAACTATACGCCGTTTCTGGATCTGCTGATCATGCTTCAGACATTGCGTGTCGTGCTGTGGCCCGAGGGTGCACGTTGATGCCGGCCATGTGGTCCCTTGCAAGCTTCCTTTTTGGACTGATCGGTGCCGGTGCCTGTGTCGTGGCGGCGGTTTGGATACTGACCCGCGGCGACCGGGACCGATCGGACCGTATGGCGGTGATCGGCGCTCTTGGTCTCTCGACGCTCTGGTGCGTAATCATAGCCTCAATCGGGGCCGACAGTCTGCCAGCGAACATCGCCGAGGTTGTAAGGAATCTGGGATGGCTGTTTGTCGTCTACCGCCTGTTCGCGAATGACGGGCGCCACGAATCGCTTCGCCCGATCCGTCCTGTCGTCGCGGTGCTTGCGTTCGTAGAACTGCTCCAGCTGGCTTTGCTGGTGGTCGCAATCCGTTTTGCCATTACCGATCAGCTTGCCGCGCTGACGTTCCAGCTCATGAGCATGTTCCGGATCATGGCGGCGGTGGGCGCACTGGTATTGCTGCATAATCTGTATGTAGGCGCGGTGAAAGGCGTCAGGCCGATTTTGCGGTGGAGCGCAGCCGCGCTCGCGGTTTTCTGGGGGTTTGAACTCAATTTCTACACGGTCGCCTATCTCAGCAGGGACTATCCTGCGGAACTGGACGCCGTTCGCGGATTGTTGATTGCCTGTATCGCGATCCCGCTTGCAATTGGCTCGAAACGCAGCGCTGCTGATATCCGCATCCGTCCTTCGCGCAGCGTCACCTTCCAATCTCTCTCGCTGCTGATCATCGCAAGTTACCTCTTGCTGATGGTGGTGATTGCCCAGTCGCTGGCGATGCTGGATGGCGGCATCGGTCGGCTGACGCAGGTCGGTTTCACCTTCGCGGCGTCCATCGTTGCCTTGCTCTGGTTGCCCTCGCAGCGGCTGCGCGGATGGGTAAAAGTGACCGCAGTCAAACATCTGTTCCAGCACCGCTATGATTACCGTGCTGAATGGCTTCGTTTTACCCGCACCGTTAGTCAGGGTGACGATGCATCGCGTCCGCTGCAGGAGCGCGTGATACAGGCCATGGCGGACATCACGGACAGCCCGTCTGGTCTGTTGCTGATGCCGGGGGAGACTGCCGCGCTCGAACTGGCTGCCGCCTGGAACTGGAACGACATCGAAGTCCCCGCCGGACCGATCCCGCAGGTATTGGTCGACCTGTTCGAATCGAACGGTTTCATTCTCGACGTAGATGATGTGAGGGCCGGGCGAGATCAGCATGGCGAAAGTGCGATGATACCCCAGTGGATTCGCGAGGAAGAGAACGTGTGGGCGATTGTCCCGTTGCTCCATTTCGACCGCTTGACCGGGGTCATCGTCCTGGCGCGCCCTGCCGCTCCGAGACGGCTCGATTGGGAAGATTTCGATCTGCTGGGCGTGGTCGGTCAGCAGCTGGCAAGTTATCTGGCCGAACAATCCGGTCAGCAGGCCTTGATGGAATCCGCCCGCTTCGACGAGTTCAACCGGCGGATTGCCTTCGTCATGCACGACATCAAGAATCTCGCCAGTCAGCTCTCGCTGCTTGCGCGCAATGCCGAGAAACACGCAGAGAACCCGGAATTTCGCGCCGATATGCTCGTTACTCTGCGGAACAGCGCAGACAAGCTCAACACGCTACTGGCCCGCCTGAACCGTTACGGTGCCGGCGGTGACAAGAAACGCGAACCAACCAGCCTTCTCGACATCGCGCAAAGGATCATCGCCCAATATGAAGGGCAGCACCCGGTATCCATGATCCGCAACGACGACAGCCAGGTGCTGGCGGATGCGGAAGGGGTCGAACAGGCGCTTGTTCATATCGTGCACAACGCGATTGAGGCGAGCGACACGGACACTCCGGTCTATCTCGATCTGTACTGCGACGGTGTTCGCGGGTGCATTGAAGTTGTCGACAGCGGCAGCGGCATGAGCCCGGATTTCATCCGAAACGGTTTGTTCAAGCCGTTTGTATCATCGAAGAACGGAGGTTTCGGTATCGGTGCCTTTGAGGCGCGCGAAATCATTCGTGCGATGGGCGGCCGGCTCGACGTGGAATCGCGGGAAGGGCTTGGAACCCGTTTCACGGCCTCATTCCCGCTATCCGCAGTCGCAGGTTATCTATCTGAAACTCATTCACTCAAAAACGCCGAGGTCGCATAATGGCGCAAGAAAAATCACCCCCGCTTCCAAAGCTGCTGATTGTCGAAGACGACGAGGGGCTGCAGGCCCAGTTGAAATGGGCTTACGAAGATTTCGACGTAACGATCGTGGGCGACCGTGAAAGCGCCATCGCTGCTTTGAGGGCAGAGGAACCAGGCGTTGTCACTCTTGATCTCGGATTGCCGCCGGACCCCGACGGTACGACGGAAGGGTTTGCAGTGCTTGACGCGATCATGGCGCTTAAACCGGAGACCAAGGTCATTGTTGCATCCGGCCACGGGGCGAGGGAAAGCGCGCTGAAAGCGATCGAGCACGGTGCGTACGATTTCTATCAGAAGCCGGTCGATATCGAAGCGCTGGGATTGATCGTTCGCCGCGCATTGAACTTGCACAAGATCGAGAATGAAAATCGCCGCCTGGCGGATAAGGTGGGTGAGGACAAGACCGTCCTGGGGGCGATGATTACGTCAGCACCCGAAATGGTGAAGGTCGCACGGACAATCGAACGTGTCGCCAAAACCAATGTCTCGGTCATGCTGCTGGGCGCGAGCGGAACCGGCAAGGAATTGCTTGCGAAGGGTCTCCATGAGGCAAGCGACCGGAGCGGGGGATCGTTTGTTGCGATCAATTGTGCGGCGATCCCGGAAAACTTGCTTGAAAGCGAATTGTTCGGCCATGAAAAAGGCGCCTTCACCGGGGCGGTCAAAACGACCGAGGGCAAGATCGAACAGGCCCATGGCGGCACGCTGTTTCTGGACGAGGTTGGCGACATTCCATTGCCGTTGCAGGTGAAATTGCTTCGGTTTTTGCAGGAACGCACAATCGAACGGATCGGCGGACGCAAGCCGATCGAGGTTGATACGCGGATCGTGTGCGCGACGCACCAGAACCTGGAGGCAATGATTGGTGAAGGGCGCTTTCGTGAGGATCTGTTCTATCGCCTCGCAGAGATCGTCATCAAGATACCGGCTCTGTCTGAAAGACCCGGTGATGCCATATTGCTCGCCAAGGCATTTCTGAACAGATTCTCTGCGGAGATGAACCCGCAGGTGAAAGGCTTTGCGCCCGACGCGCTGGCAGCGATCGACAGCTGGGATTGGCCGGGGAACGTCAGAGAACTGGAGAACCGGGTCAAGCGTGCGGTTATCATGGCTGATGAAAAGCTGGTCTCAGCAATCGATCTGGATCTTGAGGCAGACGCCGACGAGGCTGCTGAGGTTCTCAACCTGAAGAGCGCGCGTGAACAGGCTGATCGGAAGGTTATTCGGCATGCCTTGGCGCGAACCGAAGGCAATATTTCCAGCACGGCAAAGATACTCGGCATCAGCCGGCCCACGCTTTATGATCTGCTGAAACAGTATGATCTTCAGGGGTGAAAACTTACCATCTCTGGTTTTTGCTGCCGCGATGATTTTTACGGCGGCAGGCTGCTCCGCGCCCGAAGCAGATGACCCGCCAATCCAGCAAGCCAAACAGGCCCTGGCCGATGGCGACGGACTGGGTGCTGAACTGATACTGCGCGACCTGCTTGCTTCGGGAGCGCCGCGTCCTGAGGTCGCCGCTTATCTGGGCGAGGCTGAGTTGCAGCAGGGAGAGCTGGCCGAGGCACGCAAATGGCTGGAGCCGGGCGACTTCACCGATGAAAGCGTGGGCCACGGGTTCCACATGCTCGCCAAACTGGAAATGGCGGCGGGTAACCTGCCGGCCGCAGGTCAGGCTTTCGACAAAGCCCTGGCAGTCAAACGGGAAAATCCTGAACTGTGGGTCGATATCGGGCGTTTGCGTTACCGTGGGGGAGAGCAGGCGGAGGCGGTCGAGGCCAGCATCTACGCGGTGGAAATCGATCCGGCCAATCCCGCAGCGCTACGGTTTCGTGCGCAGTTGCTCCGTGATGCAGAGGGGCTGGCAGCAGCTGGTCCGTGGTTTGAGAGAGCTCTGGAGCGCAACCCGGATGATGTCGGCTTGTTGTATGACTATGCAGCCACTCTGGGCGAACTGGGCCTCGCGAGCGAGATGCTCTCCGTCGTTCGTAAAATTGCCAAAATCGATCCAGCCTACCGCAAGATATACTATCTGCAGGCTGTTCTTGCTGCCCGGGCAGGGAAGTTCGAGCTCGCACAGTCGATGCTTTTGCGCAGCAGCCGTGAAGACCGGGACACACCTGCGGGACAATTGCTTGCAGGCATCATAGATCTTGAGAACGGTAATTTCGCCAGCGCAGCGCAAACGCTTGAGCGGTTGTCCGCCGCGCAGCCTGACAATCGGCGTGTATCCAGCCTGTTTGCCAGAGCGCTTGCGATGGGCGGCAATGACAAGGAGCTTGTCTATCGCTTCGAAAATGTAGCCGCTCTGCCTAGCGCATCCCCATACCTGACCACCTTGGTAGGCCGATCGCTCGAGGTGCTCGACCGCCGCGACGATGCCGCCCGCTATCTCGATAAGGCGGCAAGACCGCGCTCGGGCAATCTCGTGGCTGTGAGCAGCGCCACACCGCTGGGCGTGGCCGAGGCGCGCGGTCCGGCAAGCGGCATGGATGCGCTTGCGCTTGTCAGGGCGCGAATAACTGCCGGAAATGGGCGCGGTGCCGTAGCCGCCGCCGATGATTTTCTTAACCGGTTTCCCGGTTCGTCCGACGCCATCACGATGGCTGCCGATGCCAGCCTGGTGGCTCACGATTACCCTAAGGCGATAGAGCGCTATGAGCGGGCTGCACGAATTCGCGGGCCGTGGACTGCGACCCGCAAGCACATAAAAGCGCTGGAGGCCGCGGGGCAAACGCAGGACTCTGCCAGAGTGCTGACAGATTATCTGAGGGGCGACCCCTCTAATCTGGAAGCAGCCGTTTTGCTGAGCATGCACGCCGGTGGCGAAGGCAGATGGGACGCGGCAGCGGCATTGGCCGACCACGCGATCCGCAATGGCGGGCACCGTGATCCCAGTTTGCTCGCCCTTCGTGCCGAGATTGCGCTCCGCCGGAATGAAGATATCGCGCTCGCTTTGGAATACGCAGAAATCGCCTATGCGCTTCAGCCGATGAGCGCAGATACCACGCGGACGCTGGCACTTGTTTACCGCAAGGCGGAAGGGTTTGATGATCTGGCCGGCGTGCTTGAGGCGAAGCTCAAGGCGATACCGCGCTAACAACCCATATTTCTAGACAAGCAGCGGGGCTGGCGGCAGGGGGCATGCATGTTCGCAGTGCTATCCCGTGTCGACCTCATGGTCAGGTTGCTGATCGTAGCAATAGTGCTTGCCACGTTCCTGCCCGTCACCGGTGCCCAGCGCGAAGCGGCGCAGATGGTTTCGAGCATTGCGATTTTTCTACTGTTTTTCCTCAACGGGGTTCGCCTGTCGCGCAAACAGGTCATCGCGGGCCTTGCAAATTGGCAGATGCTGCTGCCGCTTACGCTGTGGTGCTTTGCCGCTATGGCATTGGCAGGATGGGGTCTGTTCGCGATTGGCGACGGCTATCTGCCGCCGCTCGTTGCGCTTGGGCTGCTGTATTTGGGGGCGCTGCCTTCGACGGTTCAGTCTGCCACTGCATACACATCAATGGCCGAGGGGAACGTGGCCAGTTCGGTTATTGCAGCCGCGCTGCTGAATATCCTGGGCATTTTCATCACTGCGCCGATCTTTGCTTGGTTAAGCGGAGGAGACAGCGTTCAGCTGGGGCTGGGCGGCCTGACCAAGATTTTCATGATCCTGCTGCTGCCGTTCGCCTTGGGGCAGATTTTCCAGACCCGTCTGGCTCCCCTCCTGATGCAGAGGCCAACGATCATCTCGTGGCTGGATAAACTTGCAATCGCGATTGCAGTCTATGTCGCCTTCTCCGGCGCTGTCGAACAAGGTATCTGGCACCAGTTGGACCCGCTTGCGTGGATGGTACTGATCGTTCTTCTGAGTGTTATGCTGGTGTTCGCGTTTGCCGGAAGCTGGCTGGCTTCACGAACGGTCGGGTTGACGCGAGGCGACCGGATTTCATTCATGTTCGCTGGTGCGCACAAGAGCGTGGCCATGGGTGCACCGCTTGCGTTGGTCCTGTTTCCGGCGGCAGAAGCAGGACTGATCCTCGTCCCGCTCCTGCTTTATCACTTGTTCCAGCTGATCTTGTCCGCTCCGCTGGCTACGCGTCTGGCTGCTCCGCGCCATTAGCAATAGCACCGTTCCGGTTGTGGCGGATCGACCACCACAGCGACAAACCGATCAGCGCGGCCCCGATCAAGCCCGTGATGGTTTCCGGAATATGGAATTTCGCAGAGGCTAGCATGATGCCGCCCAAAACGATGATCGCCCAGAAAGCGCCATGTTCAAGGAAGCGGTATTGAGCGAGCGTGCCTTGCTTCACCAGGTGGATGGTCATCGAACGCACGAACATCGCACCGATTGAAAGACCGAGCGCGATCACGACCATGTTGTTCGACAAAGCGAACGCGCCGATGACACCGTCAAAGCTGAACGATGCGTCGAGTACGTTGAGGTAGAGAAAACCACCTAGGCCGCTACGCACAACCGCGCCTTGCAGCCGCGCTGCTTCCTCGCGCAATTCCAGGATCGCGTTGATCCCCTCGACCGCGATGAATGTAACCAGGCCAAGGATGCCGGCAATGAGGAATGTCAGCGCCTCGTCCGGTTCGAGCAGTCCTGAAATGCCCCAGAGGACCAGAAGCAGAATAGCGATCTCTGCCGCTGGCAGGGCAGCAAACCTAGAGAGTTTTTCCTCGACAACGCCGATCCAGTGAATGTCCTTGTCCAGATCGAAGAAGAATTTCAAACCGACCATAGCGAGAAATGCGCCGCCAAATCCGGCGATGCCCACATGTGCTGAGCTGACAATCCGTTCGTACTCCGCAGGCTGATTGAGAGAGAGGTTGATCGTCTCAATCGGTCCGATACCAGCGGCGATTGCCACAATCGCGAGCGGGAAGACGACGCGCATTCCGAACACCGCGAATGCGATCCCCCATGTCAGGAACCGTTTCTGCCAGACATCACTCATTTCCTTCAGCACCGACGCGTTGACCACCGCATTGTCAAAGCTGAGCGAAATCTCGAGTATCGACAGTACGAAGACGATCCACAGCAAAGACGCGGTGCCCGACAGCGTGCCCGTGCTCGACCAGCCATACCAGCCAGCAAGGCCGAGACAGATCAGTGTAAAGATGAGCGCGAAGGAATAATAACGCTTGATAGTGGCCATGGTGGAACCCTGTTTTAATTTCGTGCGCAGCTAGCCCGCGTCAGCTGCGGGGGCAATCCATCAAATTCCGCTTTGAGCGGGCTATTTCTTCGGTTGGTAGGTCTGGTCCGGGCCGGGGAAGCTGCGTTCCCTGACTTCGTCTGCATATGTCTTGACCGTGTTCTCGATCATCCCGGCAATGTCTTCGTATTTCTTCACGAAGCGGGGGACCCGATCAAACATTCCCAGCATATCCTCTGTGACCAACACCTGTCCGTCACATTGTGCGGAGGCACCTATTCCGATGGTCGGGCAGGAAATCGCCTTGGTCACTTCGATTGCGATGGGTTCGACGACACCTTCGACGACAACTGCAAAAGCGCCCGCATCATCCAGCGCCTTCGCATCGGCAACGATCTTGTCCGCTTCGTTGTCGCTGCGGCCCCGCGCCATATATCCGCCGAGGACATTCACCGCTTGGGGAGTCAGGCCGACATGGCCCATGACCGGAATACCCCGTTTGTTCAGGAACTCTACGGTTTCTGCCATTGCTTCGCCGCCTTCCAGTTTGACCGCGGCTGCACCGGTCTGTTTGAGCAAATAGGAAGCGCTTTCGAACGCTTGCTCTTTCGATGCCTCGTACGAACCGAACGGCATGTCGATGATTACGACGGAATGGTAGCTGCCCCGGACAACCGCAGCGCCGTGGTTCGCCATCATCTCGAGCGTGACAGGAATGGTCGACGGCAAGCCGTAAATGACCTGCGCCAGCGAATCGCCGACGAGCAACATATCGCAATGCGCATCCAGCAACTGCGCCTGTCTCGCGGTGTAGGCCGTGAGCATGACAAGCGGTTCTGCGGTCACGCCGTCTTGCTTGCGCAGGCGGATTTTGGGCACCGTCAGGCGCTTCATGGGGGCCGGCGTTGGGTTGGCGCGGCTGGTCGAAGTGTCGAGCTGAAAGGTAGTAGACATGGGGTGCACTTCTAGCCGAGTGGGGGATTTGCGCAATTCCTGCCTCGACTAGAGGCCTGATTCATTGCAGAAGCCCCCGTACGAAGCGGCGCTGAGGGGTGCCGCCGAGAGAGGAAATTTAAGCTTATGGTCGCAACTGCCGCTTCACCGCGCGAAGGCTGGTCTTCCCGCTCAGCATTCATTCTCGCCGCTATCGGGGCAGCCGTCGGGCTTGGTAACCTGTGGCGATTCCCGACCCTGGCGGGAGAAAACGGGGGCGGCGCCTTTGTTTTGTTCTATATCGGATGCGTGTTCCTGCTCGGCTTGCCGCTTTTGCTGGCCGAAATTTTCATTGGCCGTGCAGGGCAATCGGACGCAGTTGGATCGATCCGCAACGTAGCCGCTCAGTCAGGCGTATCCACCAGATGGTCGTTGTTCGGCGGCCTGGGCGCGCTTGCCGCCTTCCTGATCGTTTCCTTCTATTCCGTGGTTGCGGGCTGGGTGCTTTACTATGTCGGTGTCTTCGGCATGGACTTGCTGCAGGCTGTGCTTGCGGGCGATCCCTTCCGGGGTGCGCTGCAAGGCCAATCGCAAGAAGTCATCGCCGGACGTATGGGCAACCTGTTTGCGAGCCCCGGGCTTTTGCTGACGATGCACCTGCTATTCATGGGTGCGACCCTCTTTACTGTTGCGCGCGGCGTCAGCGGCGGGATCGAAAAGGCGGCCACATGGCTTATGCCGGCGTTTTTCGTGCTTCTTGTCGGCATCACCATTTACGGTGCTGTTGTCGGTGATGTGGGAGAGGCGGTTGCGTTTCTTTTCACACCCGATTGGTCGAAACTGACCCCCGAAGTGATGAACGCGGCGCTTGGGCAGGCATTGTTCTCGCTATCGTTGGGTGTAGCCGGGATCATCACCTACGGTTCGTACATTCAGGAAGGGACCAAGCTTGGCTCGACCGCTGCTGCGATTGCGATTGCGGACACCGGCGTCGCGTTGCTCGCAGGACTTATGATCTTCCCGATCGTGTTTGCTGTTGGTCTTGATCCGGCAGCAGGTCCGACACTTGTGTTCCAGACGCTGCCTTTCGCGTTTGAAGCGATGCCCGCCGGGTCTTTGATCGGTTTCCTGTTCTTCATCCTTATCCTGGTGGCTGCGATTACAAGCTCGATCTCGCTGCTCGAAGTTCCGACAGCTTGGGGTGTGGGTGAAATGGGTTGGTCGCGGCACAAATCCGCGCTGATATTCGGTGCCGGTGCTTTCGCGATCGGTGTCTTCTGTCTGCTGGGTTACAATGTGCTGGCAGATGTCAGGCCGCTGGGCTTCTGGTCCATTTTTGCCGAAACGGACATTCTCGATACGGTGGATGGATTTACCGGCAAGATCATGCTGCCGCTGGGCGCTTTGCTGGCGTCGCTGTTTATCGGTTGGCGGGCGGATCGGCGTTTGCTGGAAACGACAACCGGCCTTTCAAACGGCATGTTCATGGTTTGGCGGTTCCTGCTGGCCTGGGTTTGCCCGCTTGCGGTCACGATCATTCTTGTAACGGGCCTGTTCCCAAGCCTGCTGGGCTGATCCGAACGGACAACACAAAAAGGGCCGCTCGATTGAGCGGCCCTTTTATTTTGGCTTGTGCCGAATTTTAGAGTGCAGCTTCAGCGTGCTGTTTTTCGGCCTCGTCGTGGACGTTCATGCCGAGCGCCATCTTCGCCACGTTCAGGATGTTCATATCGCCGTTCCATATCTCCGCATTGCCGAGGTCCATACGCAGGAACAGGATGTCGGGATCATCCTTGCCGCCGTCGTACCATGCTTCGACAAAGTTGTTCCAGAACTGGTCGAAACGTTCTTTCGACGTTTCGACTGCGAGGTTTCCGTGGAAGCGGGCGAACATCTTGTGATCATCGCCGGTGAAGGTTGCGGTGGCTGCGCCCAGCTTGGCGAAATCGCTGTTCTTCTGAGTGAAGAACCAGATCGCGCTGTCGGCGTCTTTGTCCAGCTGTGCGGTCATCGGAACTGCGGTGCTGGGATCGCCGTCTAGCTGGAGGAAGAGAAACGACGAATCGTCCATCGCCTTCCAGAATTTGGTCTTCAGTTCATCTGCTTTGCCATCTTGATATCGCATTGGGGGCTCCTTGTTTCGTTTGGTAGTTCAACGGGAAAGGCGCGTGTTTTGTTCCTAGGGAAAAGATTCAGCGGGGATATTGCGCGTCTTTGCGGATTGGAACATAATAAGAACATATGAGTCGTTCCAACATGCCACACGATACCTCCCCTTCGATTCCGCAGCCTTTGCTGAAGGATGCCTCTGCGCTTGCCGTGCAGCGTTCCGCTCGCTGGAAACCGGGCTTGTCAGGCGTGCATCACAGCGAAGTTTTCGCTTCGGGGAGTGAGGGGAGCGGCGCGGCTGCGGCGCTGTCGCTTGCACTCGATCAATGGCGCGGCGAACACATCAAACGGCAGGCAGATCCGCTGGCTGCCGGGGATGACCAGCGCTCGATATTATGGGTTCAGGACCGTGCGGCGGTGAAGGCCAATGGCCGGCCTTATCGCCCTGGTCTGCCGGCGGAACTGCGCCACCGGATCATCCACGTTCTGGCGGAAAAGGCGGAAGATGCACTGTTCGCACTGGAGGAGGGGGTGCGCTGCCGCGACCTTGCCTTCGTGATCGGGGAACTGGCGGGAAATCCGCGTGCACTCGATTTCACCGCCTCACGCCGTCTCAGCCTGGCTGCGGAAAGACACGGTGTTCCGTTATGGCTGGTGCGGTTCGATGCCGGGCATGACCTTTCCTCTGCCCGGATGCGATGGGAAGTGCGTTCCGCCCAATCGCCCTGGCCCCGATGGAACGCCGCCGCCCCGGGCACACCCAGCTGGCATGCCGAGCTGTTTCGTGCCCGGTCCCACCCACCCGGAGAATGGATTTTGCACGATGACGGACAGTCTCTCAAAGCCGCCCGGCCTGGGACCCGGCCCGGCAGCGCCGCAATCATCGCCGACAACGATACAGAAAGAGGAGCAGGCGCGCCCGCCGCGGCGTATCCTGTCGGTCTGGCTCGCCCGACTGTCGGTCGATCGCTGGCGGCTCTCTAACGGCCTCAAACGGGGCGAGGGCGGCGATGCCCTGCCAACCGCATTGATCACTGAAACCGCGCATGGACCGCGCATCAATGCAGTTAACGAAGCGGCCATTGCCGCCGGTGCGCGCAAGGGCATGATGCTGGCTGACGCGCGTACGCTGTGCCCGTCGATACAGGTCGCCCCCAGCGATCCTGCGGGCGATATCGATGCGCTGGAAAAACTTGCCATATGGGCGCAGCGATGGGGCCCGTGGAGCGCGATGGACCCGCCTGACGGATTGCTGATCGATATCACCGCTGCGGCGCATCTTTTTGGCGGGGAACGGCGACTGCTGGAAGATGCCCAGGCCTTGTTCCGCAAGCGCGAACTGGCTGCACGGCTTGCCATCGCGCCGACTGCCGGTGCGGCTTGGGCATTGGCACATTACGGCCCCGAACTGGCAATTCTGGATCCTGATGACGACATCGCGCAGCGCCTGTCGCAGCTGCCGGTTGCCGCGCTCCGCCTTGATGATGACGTCATGACGGTTCTGAGGCGCCTTGGTTTGAAACGGTTATCCGACCTTTCGGGCATCACTACGGCCGGCGGGACAGGTGGCACAGGCCGCGATGCAATCATGCGCCGGTTCCGCAATCGCCGCTCCCCCGCAGCCAATCCGCTGGTGCGGATGGACCAGTTGCTGGGCAAGGTTCCGGAACCGCTGCTGCCTGTAATTCCGCAACATATGCCGCTGGTCCAGCGGCGTCTTGCAGAGCCGATCCGGCACCGCGAACTGCTTGACCAAGTATTGGCCGATCTGGCGCAGGACATGTCACGCGAACTGGAGGGGAAGGCCAAAGGCGCACGCCGTCTGGAACTTGGGCTATGGCGCGTCGATGGAGAAGTGGTTGTCCGTGCGCTGGAAATGGCCGCTGCAACCCGCGATGCCGCGCATATCTGCCGCCTGTTCGCGGCCAAGCTGGATGATGTAGATGCCGGTTTCGGGATTGAAACCGTGCGCTTGCGGGCGAGCTGGGCGGAACCGCTGGCCCTATCACAAGGTGACATAGAGACATCGGCTGAAAACCAGGGCACTTCGCTTGCCGCCTGCGTGGACCGGCTGACAGTCCGGCTTGGCTCTCGGGCAGTGACCAGACCGGTGCCGTTTGCCAGCCATATTCCTGAACGCGCGCAGCGTTGGCAGCCCCCGCTGGAGCCGGAACCTGCATCACAAGGTGAACTAGCTTTCCATCACAGGCCGCTGAAAATGCTGGATAAGGCAGAACGTATCACGGTTCTGTACGCCACCCCCGATGGCTATCCGCGCCGTTTCCGCTGGCGCGGCCAGGTGCACGAAGTCGCCCGCGTCGAAGGGCCTGAACGCATTGCCCCCGAATGGTGGCGTGAAAGGTCCAGCGTTCGCCTGCGGGATTACTACCGGATTGAGGACGGCGAGGGCCGCCGTTACTGGATTTACCGCCACGGCCTGATCGGTGACGGACGCGGCAATGACAAACAGGGCGGATTGCCCGACTGGTACCTGCAAGGACTGTGCGCCTGAGGCCCCAGTCGGGCTTGTGATTATCCGGGGTTATTCAGCCGGCGCAACCAACAGACGATTGCCGAGGGGCTGGATCGACCGTGCGCTACTGCCAAGAATCTTGCTCAGCGCGGCGATCTGGTCCGCGCTTGCGGTGACGATGTCTTTGGAAACGTGCCAGTTTACACCTTCGCTGCAAGGGGGCGTGGTAAGCGAACCCATGTAGCGGTAAACAGAGAGGTTATCGGGAATCATCGTTTCGATATCCAGATTGACCTCTGCACCGCTCCCGCTGTCCAGCGCATCTATGATGGTGGCAAGCCCGGTGTTCGCTTCGCCTTCTTTGAACATGATGCCCAGAACGCCCAGCTTTCCGTCTTCGGTGGCGTGTACGAAATGGCCGACCAGCGGGAAGCGTTCACCGTTTATGGCGTGTTCCGATGGCGTATGGAAATGAACCTGCAGAAGGGAGAAATCCAGTCCGCCGGACACCATTCCCATACCAGCGGGGAAATCGAGTTGGATCTTCTGATTGCCAAGGCTCAGCTTTGCTTCTGTCTCGCCATAGCTCGTTTCCAATTCAATATCGGCCACGGCATTGGGGGCACCAAGATCAATGGGGGACTGGTTGAGCCCGGCATCGCACAAGGCATAATTGCTGTTCTGGAGTGACCAGCGTTCGGGCGCTGCGCCGTCGCCGAATTTCCAGTCTTGCGCGGATGCAGTGGTCGCAAGACAGGCAGCGACAGCGAAAGATGCGATATATTTCATTGTATTTTCCCACTTTTACAGCGGGGCAATGCTCTCACACGGACCCGCTGCTGCCGGTCATAGCCGGCGCAATCTAACCTGACAGTGAGTGAAAATCGGTTCGGCCCACTGTCGTTCGATACGTCCGACATCACGAGCATTTGCTCGCCAGAGGGGCCCGGTCCGTGGCTCCATTACGCATGACTGTAAAAGTGGTTCCCGCGGAAACGCAAAAAAATCTCGATTTCCTGCTTCCCTCACGAGGCACAAGAACATATACAGAACAAATGGGCCAGTTAAGCACGATAGAGAAGCTCGGCATTCTCGCCGATGCGGCGAAGTATGATGCATCCTGCGCGTCTTCGGGCACGGCGAAGAAGAATTCGCTCGGCGGGAAAGGCATCGGTTCGACGGAGGGGATGGGAATCTGCCATGCTTATGCGCCGGACGGGCGCTGTATCTCGCTGCTCAAGATATTGCTGACCAACCACTGCATCTTCGATTGTCACTATTGCATCAACCGCAAGAGCAGCAATGTCCGCCGTGCGCGATTCACGCCGCAGGAGGTCGCGGACCTGACGATCAGTTTCTACCGGCGCAATTACATCGAGGGGCTGTTTCTCTCATCCGGCATCATAAAAAGTTCCAATTTCACTATGGAGCAGATGGTAGAATGCGCGCGTATCCTACGGGAAGAACACGATTTTTGCGGTTACATCCACCTGAAAACCATTCCCGAAGCGGATCCTGAACTGGTGCATCAGGCGGGGCTTTATGCCGACCGCGTCTCGATCAATGTTGAACTGCCCACCGACAGCGGGCTCACCCGCCTCGCGCCTGACAAGAACGCGCAGCAGATCGAGGGCGCGATGGGCAAGGTGAAATCCGACATCGCCGAGATGAAAGACGCCAGGAAGCGGTTCAAACACGCCCCCCGCTTCGCGCCTGCCGGCCAGTCCACGCAAATGATTGTCGGCGCAGATGCCGCCAGCGATGCGGACATCGTGGGCAAGGCAAGCCGGCTGTATGACGGGTTCAAACTGCGCCGCGTGTATTATTCCGCTTTCAGCCCGATCCCGGATGCCAGCGCCGTATTGCCGCTCAAACGTCCGCCGCTGATCCGCGAACACCGCCTGTACCAATCCGACTGGCTAATGCGGTTTTACGGTTATCAGGCGCGCGAAGTAATGCAGGCGACCGATCATGACGGCAATCTGCCGCTGGATATCGATCCCAAGCTTGCATGGGCGCTCAAGTTTCGTGAGAGTTTCCCGCTCGACGTCAACCGCGCGCCCCGGGAAATGCTGCTCCGTGTACCGGGCCTTGGCGTCACGGCGGTAAACCGGGTTCTGGCTGCGCGACGTCACAAGACGCTCCGGCTCGAAGATGTCGGGCGTGTGACGGTTTCTATTGCCAAGGTGCGCCCGTTCATCATCGCGGCCGATTGGCGGCCGACTACGCTGACCGATCGCGCGGATTTACGCACGTTGCTTGCGCCGAAACAGGAACAGCTGGAACTGTTTGCCGCATGACCGCGCTCCGTCAGCCCACCGATACTGCCTATTACACCGTTTCCATGCTGGAGCCGGACGATTTCGCTTTCTGGCGGGATAAGGCGCGCCAGCTGGTCCAGTGCGGTATTCCACCCGGACAGGTCAGCTGGACAGAGCCGGGCAGCTCGGGTGATCTGTTTGCAGGGGAAGGCACTCAATTGCCGGTCCCGCCAGCTGATGTGCCGCAAATTCGCGGCAGCAAGCGATTTCTGGCGCTGGCGAAGAATGTCGTGCTCCATTCCGACCCGGAACGCTTTGCCTTGCTCTATGCGCTTCTGTGGCGATTGCAGGCCAATCCCCGGATCATGGAGGACAAGACCGATCTGCAGGTCCGCCGGGTGGAGGAACTGGACAAGAATGTCCGGCGCGACAGCCACAAGATGCACGCCTTTGTCCGTTTCCGCCGATTGGAGCGCGACGATGGCGAAGATCACTATGTCGCCTGGTTCGAACCTGATCATCACATCGTGCGCGCCAATGCAGGGTTCTTCAAACGCCGCTTTGCCAATATGCACTGGTCCATCCTGACACCGAAAGGCTGCATCCACTGGGATGGAGAAACCATGCGGGAAAGCCCGCCGGCGGAGCGGGGCGATGCGCCGAGCAGTGATCCGGCCGAGGAGCTTTGGCTCAAATATTATGCTTCGATCTTCAATCCAGCGCGCTTGAAAGTCAGCGCGATGATGAGCGAAATGCCCAAGAAATACTGGAAAAACATGCCCGAGGCAGCGCTTATTCCGGGACTGGTGGCTGGCGCGCAAAAGCGGGAATCGCAAATGGTTGCCGCGGGCGAACTGACCTTTGACGAGCGCCCGGAAACACTTGGCGCTATCGAAAAAGCGATCGATCGGTGCCGGAAATGTCCAATCGGTGAACTCGCCAACCATTCGGTGATGGGTGAGGGGCCGCAGGATGCGGCGCTGATGATTGTCGGCGAGCAGCCGGGCGATCAGGAGGATCAGGCCCGTCGCCCCTTTGTCGGTCCTGCGGGCCAATTGCTCGATGTTCATCTGCAGAAGGCGGGTATCGAGCGCAGCAAGGCATATGTCACCAATGCTGTGAAACATTTCAAATATGTCCTGCGGGGCAAGCGGCGCATCCATCAGTCCCCGGCGGCGAAGGAAATTGACACCTGCCGCTGGTGGATCGAGGCCGAACGCGAAATCGTAAAGCCCAAGGTGGTTCTGGCGATGGGCGCCAGCGCTGCGCGCGGAATACTTGGCAGGACAGTCAGCATTTCTAAGGTTCGCGGGCAGCCGGTCCCGCTCGAGGACGGCAGCGAACTGTGGATCACGGCGCATCCTTCCTACCTGCTGCGGCTTGAAGGCGAAGCGCAGGAGAAACAGGTGAAACTGTTCGATGCTGATCTCGCCGCAGTGAGGGAGCGCCTGGCGGAGCTGGCAGTGTGATATGCCGGAGGCTCCGCTTACCCCTGACAAGCGCACGCTGGAGATTGATCCGGCAATGCTCGATGCGCCCGCGTGTGCGCCTTTCGTGGAACTTGGATTGGTCAGCTGCTTTAGTTTCCTGCGCGGTGCGTCTGACGCCGTAGACCTGGTGCTGGCCGCAAGGCAGCTGGGCTATGATGCAATCGCGATTGCCGATGCCAATACGCTGGCCGGGGTCGTGCGTGTCCACGCAGAGGCGAAAACGGTTAAATTGCAGCCGGTTATTGGTTGCAGGATCGAGACTGTCGAGGGGCTTTGCTTTCTTGCCTACCCGCGGGATCGGGCAGCTTACGGGCGTCTCTGCCGCCTGATTTCTGCCGCGCGAATGCAGACGCTGGACGGTGAGTGGCAGGAAAAGGGTGCATGCGATATCTCGCTGGCCCTGCTTTCGCAGCATAGCGAAGATGTGCAGCTGATCCTGATGTCTCCGTCCGATCTGCAAGCGCAGTTCACGATACCAGCCTGGGGCAGCAACGTCGTGGATCTGGATGGATCTGCGCTTGCGGCGTCAATTGATTGTAATTTCGAGGAAAGCCTGCCCCATCTGGCGGCCGGCCTGCCATCGCTGCGGCACCTTGCCGCAAGCTACCTCTACACCGGCAATGATATCGCCCGGATCGACCGCCTCGATATGCTCGCGCGGCAGAACGGGCTTTGTCTGCTAGCGACCAACGATGTCCATTATCACACGCCCCAGCGCAGGCCGCTGCAGGATGTCATGACCGCGATCCGCCATAAGACCACGGTGGCAAAGGCAGGGCATCTTCTGCACGGCAATGGGGAGCGCTACCTCAAATCGCCCGAAATGATGGTAAAGTTGTTCGAACGGTGGCCGCACGCGATCAGCGCCGCCCGCGAGGTGGCCGATGCGTGCCGTTTCAGCCTGGACGAATTGCAGTATGAGTATCCGGAGGAAAGCTATCCCGGCGGCATGACGCCGCAGCAAATGCTTGAAAAGTCTAGCTGGGAAGGGGCCGCGTGGCGGTATCCAAATGGTGTGCTCGATAGCGTCCGGCTGACGATCGAGAAAGAACTGGCGCTGATCGAGAAGCTCGATCTCGCGCGCTATTTCCTCACCATCAAGGAGATCGTCGACTTCGCGCGCGGCGTCGATCCGCCGATCCTGTGCCAGGGGCGGGGCAGCGCGGCCAATTCGGCGGTGTGTTATTGCCTGGGCATCACCAGCGTCGATCCTGCAAAACATGCTTTGCTGTTCGACCGCTTCATTTCCGAGGAGCGGAAGGAACCGCCCGATATCGATGTCGATTTCGAGCATGAGCGGCGCGAGGAGGTGATCCAGCATATTTACCAGAAATACGGGCGCCACCGAGCCGGCCTGTGCGCCACGGTGATCCATTACCGGCCGCGCATGGCGATCCGCGAAGTGGGTAAGGCGATGGGGCTGAGCGAGGACATAACCAGCGCACTCGCCAAGACCGTCTGGGGCGGGCATGGCCGTGAGATCGGCGAGGCACATGTGGCTGAGACGGGGATGGACATCACCGAACCGCACCTTCGCCGGGTTCTGAATCTGACCGAGCAAATGATTGGAATGCCTCGGCATTTGTCGCAGCATGTCGGCGGCTTCATCCTTACCGAAGGGGCGCTGACTGAAACCGTTCCGATCGGCAATGGCGCGATGCCCGACCGCAGTTTCATTGAATGGGACAAGGATGACATCGAAACGCTGGGAATTCTGAAGGTCGATGTGCTGGCGCTGGGGATGCTGACCTGCATCAGGAAATGCCTCGATCTTCTTGAAAACCATCATGAAAGACGGCTCGAGCTGGCCACTGTCCCGCGCGAAGATCCGGAGACCTATGCGATGCTGCGCAAGGGGGACTCGCTGGGTGTGTTCCAGGTGGAAAGCCGCGCACAGATGAACATGCTGCCGCGGCTGCGCCCGCGCGAATTCTATGATCTGGTGATTCAGGTGGCGATCGTGCGTCCCGGACCCATCCAGGGGGATATGGTCCACCCCTATCTCAAGCGGCGGCGCGGCGAGGAGAAGGTGATCATCCCGGCCCCCGGGCCTGAACACGGACCGCCGGACGAATTGTCGAGCATTCTGGAGCGGACCTTGGGCGTTCCGATCTTCCAGGAACAGGCGATGAAGATCGCGCTCGATGCGGCAAAGTTCAGCAGTCTGGAGGCCAACCGCCTGCGCAAGGCGATGGCGACATTCCGCAGCCGCGGCATGGTGGACGAGTTGCAGGACATGATGGTCGAGCGGATGGTTCATCGCGGCTACGACCGCGAGTTTGCCCAGCGCTGTTTCAACCAGATACGCGGCTTCGGCGAATACGGCTTTCCCGAGAGCCACGCCGCCAGCTTTGCGCATCTTGTTTACGTGTCGAGCTGGCTCAAATGCCATTTCCCCGCGGCCTTTGCCTGCGCCTTGCTCAACTCTCAGCCAATGGGCTTCTATGCCCCGGCACAGATCGTGCGAGACGCGGCAGAGCATGGCGTCACAGTGTTACCGGCTGACGTCAATCAATCGCAGTGGGATTGCACGCTGGAGGAATTGCGCCGGCCAGCAGGACAGGCAGGGGAAAAAGGGCGCATGGACAGCCATATCGCACTGCGCCTCGGCCTGAGGCAGGTCGATGGTTTGCCTGAACATGTTGCGGCGCAATTGCTATCGGAACGTGAGAATTCAGGGGGTTATACTGACGTCATGGCGCTGCGCGACCGTGCGCGCATCTCCCCGGCTCATATCGAAAGGCTGGCATCGGCCGATTGTTTCTCCTCCCTGCGGCTTTCACGGCGGCAAGCCTTGTGGGATGCGCGCAGCCTGATCGGTGGGCCGGACTTGCCGCTGTTCAGCTATGCAGAGGAACGCGATGAAGGGGCCGAGCGGCACAAAGCGGCTTTGCCCGCCATGCCTCTGTCCGAAGAAGTGGTGAATGATTACCAGACCACGCGTCTCAGCCTGAAGGCACATCCCATGGCTTTCTTGCGCGCTGGGCTGGGTGAGCGCGGCTTCGTGCGGGCGTGCGACCTCAGGAAGCGTAAATTCCGCTCCATGGTCAATGTCGCAGGCGTCGTGCTGATCCGTCAGCGGCCCGGCAGCGCCAAGGGCGTTTGCTTCATCACGCTTGAGGATGAGACCGGCGTGATCAACCTGGTCGTGTGGCCCGATCTGAAGGAGAAGCAGCGGCGGGTTGTGATGGGTGCCCGCCTGATGGAGGTTCGCGGGCGTGTGGAGTATGATGACGAAGTGATTCATGTCATTGCTCACCACATGACCGATGCCTCGAACGAGCTCTACAAACTGTCGGATGAAATGCTCAATGCCCCGGTTGCGCGCGCTGACCATGTGAATAGCCCGTTGCCGGCCAAGCTGAACCCCAGAGATGACTTGAGAGAAGGTGCAGAGGACCCATATCGGCCGGTGGAGCCATGGGAGGAGCCGCCGCCGGGCAATCGTGAATGCGGATGGCATGGCGGCCACCCGCGCGACGTCCGCGTAATCCCCAAATCGAGGGATTTTCATTGAATATGGGCAAGTCGCGAATTTCCCGCAAAATTGGTGTGTTCAAGGCAGACAGGAGGGCCGCGCTTGCAATCGCGATCCTGGCGCTCGCGCTCGCTGCCTGGCGGTTCATGGCCGAGAACCCGCAACACAATCCATGGGCACCGCTTGATCTACGCGATCCGGTGGGCTGGACCACAGCCAGCAAACTTTCTTCGCTGAGGGATGATACGGCGCTTTGCCGCGCTGTCCTTACGCGAAGCGAGATCGAATTCGAGGCCCTGCCGCCATCAGGCGAAGGCGCATGCGCCCGCCGCGACCGGACCTTGCTGACCACATACCCGTTTGCCGGAAGGCCGCCGGCGACAACCTGCGCGGTAGGTGCCGGACTGGAACTGTGGTTGGAAAGAAGCGTTCGCCCCGCCGCACAGGAAATGCTGGGCAGCAAAATCGTTTCTGTTCAGCACTATGGCGCATATAGCTGCCGCCGCCTCTATGGCCGCGACGATGGACCATGGAGCGAACATGCAACCGGCAATGCCATCGATATATCGGGGTTTGTGCTGGCAGATGGCCAGCAAGTCAGCCTGGTCAATAATTGGGAGGGTGATGCAGATAAGTCAGCGTTCCTGAAACGCATCAGGGACGAGGCGTGCGATATATTCGGGACTGTCCTTTCGCCCGCCTACAACGAACAGCACCGGGATCACTTCCATCTGGATCAGGCAGCGCGGTCATGGAGCACCTGCCGGTGATCGGCAGAAATCAGACCCCTTCCATCGCGTAGCCGGCTGAACGGACGGTCCGGATCGGATCCTTCGTCCCGTCCATCTGGATCGCTTTGCGCAGGCGGCGAATGTGCACATCGACCGTCCGCAATTCGATGTCGCTGCCCGTTCCCCAGACACCGTCGAGCAGCTGGTTGCGGGAAAATACCCGGCCCGGACTTTCCATGAAGAATTTCAGCAGCCGGTATTCGGTCGGGCCAAGCTGCAAATTCTTGCCGCAGCGTTCGACCTTGTGAGCGACCGGATCGAGACGGATATCGCCGACCTCGATCGACTCGCCTGCAAGTGCAGGGCGGATGCGGCGCATCACCGCAGCAACGCGTGCCAGCAATTCGCGCGGCGAAAATGGTTTCGTAAGATAGTCATCAGCGCCAGTTTCCAGGCCGCGGATCCGGTCATCCTCGGCCTCGCGCGCGGTCAGCATGATGATCGGGACGTGTGCCGTGGCTTTGGCCCTGCGCAAGCGCCGGCACACCTCGATGCCGCTCGTCCCTTCGATCATCCAGTCGAGAATGATCAGATCGGGCACATCCTCTTCGGCAAGGATCAGCGCCTCATCGCCATCAGGCGTGGTGCGGACATCATAGCCTTCGTTCTCGAAACGAAATTCCAGCAGTTCGGAAAGCGCCGGATCATCTTCGACAAGCAGCAATTTGGCGTTTGGCATTTTGGATTCGCCCCTGTGATTTTCATCCTTCTGGCGCGAAAATTGTTACAGCATCACGACAGCAATATGTCAGGCGCGCGGATCAACTATCCTCGTCTGGCGGATAAAACCCGGTTGCCGCGAAATGCACCATCTCGGCAACATTGGTTGCGTGGTCCCCGATGCGTTCGATATTACGGGCAATGAACAGCAACTGCGCAGCGCTTGAAATGGTTGCAGGATTCTCAACCATATAGCTGACAACATTGCGGAAAATACTGTTGTAGAAAGCGTCGACTTTCTCGTCAGTGGCGATCACTTCCTTTGCCAGGACAGGATCGCGTGCGGCATATGCAGTCAGCACATCATGCACCATTTCACTGGCAACTTCGCCCATCGCGGCAAGCAATGTGAGCGGTTCGAATTTCTTGCGATCTTCAATATCGCTAACGCGCTTGGCGATGTTCTTCGAATAATCGCCGATGCGTTCAACCACGCCGGCAATTTTCAGCGCTGCGATCACTTCGCGCAGATCGTCGGCCATGGGCGCACGCAGAGCAATGATGCGGATAGCCAGCTTGTCGACTTCGGCTTCCAGCGCGTCGATTTTCTTGTCGCGCTTGATCACCCCGGCGGCGAGCTCTTCATCTCCGCGGATCAGAGCGTCCAGCGCCTCGTGGATCGACAGTTCAGACAGGCCGCCCATCTCCGCGATCAGGCCGCGAAGACGAGTGATGTCCTCGTCGAAGGCTTTGACTGTATGCTCGTTCATTTTAGCCGTACCGTCCTGTGATGTAATCTTGCGTCCGTTGCTCCAGCGGATTGGTGAAAATATCCGTGGTCCGCCCATACTCTACCATTGAGCCAAGGTGGAAGAAAGCGGTCCGCTGGGAAACGCGCGCGGCCTGCTGCATGCTGTGCGTGACGATCACGATTGCATAGCGTCCGTTCAATTCGTCGATAAGCTCTTCGATCTTGGCCGTCGCAATCGGATCGAGCGCAGAACACGGCTCGTCCATAAGGATAACTTCAGGATCAACTGCAATTGCGCGCGCAATGCACAGACGCTGCTGCTGGCCGCCGGAAAGCGCGGTGCCGCTGTCGGTCAGCCGGTCTTTGACTTCGTTCCAGAGGCCAGCACGCTGAAGCGAACGCTCGACAATCGCATCCAGTTCGTCTTTCCCCTCGGCGATGCCGTGAATTTTCGGACCATATGCGATGTTGTCGTAAATCGACTTCGGAAACGGATTTGGCTTCTGGAAAACCATGCCCACGCGGGCGCGGAGCTGGACCACGTCCATCTTCGAACGATAAATGTCCTCACCGTCCAGGGTGATCTCACCATCGACACGTGCCGAAGGGATCGTGTCATTCATCCGGTTGAGCGTACGCAGGAACGTGGATTTACCGCAGCCTGAAGGGCCGATGAAAGCGGTCACGTACTCGGTCGGAATGTCGATCGAAACCTTATCGATCGCCATTTTGTCACCATAGTAAACGGACACGTCCTTCGCCTTCATCTTGGCGTCGGTAGTTTCCAGATTGGGATGGATTACTGTCACCACTTTTTCTCGAATTTGTTGCGAAGGTAGATTGCGAGGCCGTTCATCAGCAGGAGGAACAGCAATAGCACGATAATTGCGGCCGATGTACGTTCGACGAAGCCGCGGTCGATTTCATCCGACCACAGGAAGATCTGCATCGGCAGGACCGTAGCCGGGGAGGTAAACCCGTCTGGCGGCGTCGAGACGAACAGGCGCATACCGATCATCAGCAGCGGCGCCGTTTCACCCAGTGCGCGAGCCATTCCGATGATTGTACCGGTCAGGATGCCGGGGAGGGCAAGCGGCAGAACATGATGGAACACCACCTGCACCGGTGATGCGCCAATCGCCAATGCGCCATCGCGGATCGACGGCGGAACGGCCTTGATCGCATTGCGTCCCGAGATGACAATCACCGGCAGCGTCATCAATGCCAGCGTCATCCCGCCGATAACCGGAGTGGAGCGCAGATTGGGGAACAGGAAGAGGAACACGGCAAGGCCAAGCAGGCCGAAAATGATCGAAGGAACGGCTGCCAGATTGTTGATCGACAGTTCGATAAAGTCGGTCCAGCGGTTTTTCGGGGCGAATTCTTCCAGATAGAGCGCAGCCAGCACACCGATCGGGAATGCAAGTAGCAGCGTCACGAGCATGGTGAGCGCGGAGCCTTTCAGCGCGCCCCAGATGCCGGCGGCTTGCGGGTCAGTTGCATCAGACCGGCTGAGGAAACCCGCGTCGAAATTCTTTTCCAGCTTTCCTTCAGCGGCAAGCTGGCTGGCCAGCGCCTTCATTTCGGGCTGGCCTTCACCGTCGAAACCGGATGCCAGCGACGGCGCTGCGGGGAGCCAGAAGATATTCTTCTCCCGCAGAATGTCCGGGTCGGCAATGATCTGATCGGCGACTTCGCGCCAGGCAGTGTCACTGATCTGCGCGGCCCCTTCCACCCCGAGAGACTGCTCGGCATAGAATTCAATCACCGCAGGCAATCCCTGCATTTCAAGGCTCTGGACCGCGTTATCCTGCGCCAGTGTGCTTGCATTGCCCGACAGACCAGCTTCGGTCATATCGATGGGCACAGCGAGTTCTGCACGCTGGAAGCCGCCAATGCCGTTGATGGTCATGGTGACGAGCAGGAACGCCAGAATGACAACGGAAAATAGCACAGCCCCAAAGCCGATGGCCTTGAACCGTTTTTCCGCAGCGTAACGCTTCTTCAGGCGCGCCTCGAAGGCAGCCGAGCGGGTTGGGAGTTCGATATCACTCATAAGCTTCGCGGAACCTTTTCACGACGCGCAGGGCGATAAAATTGAGACCAAGGGTGACGATGAACAGCACGAATCCCAATGCGAAGGCGCTGAGCGTGGCCGGGTGGTCGAAACTGCCTTCACCGGTGAGCATCTGAACGATCTGGAATGTTACTGTCGTCATCGCTTCCAGCGGATTGGCCGTCAGATTGGCCGCTGCACCGGCGGCCATCACCACGATCATGGTCTCACCAATCGCGCGGCTGATCGCAAGCATGATACCGGCGACAATGCCGGGCAGGGCAGCGGGGACGAGGACCCGTTTGATTGTTTCGGATGTGGTTGCGCCCATTGCCAGGCTGCCATCGCGCATGGCCTGCGGGACAGCGGCGATAGAATCGTCGGCCATGGACGATACAAACGGAATGATCATCACGCCCATCACAAGGCCGGCAGCCAGCGCGCTTTCGCTGGAAGCACCGCTTATCCCAATCGATACGGCCAGATCACGGATGAATGGCGCCACGGTCAATGCAGCGAAATATCCGTAGACCACGGTCGGCACACCGGCGAGGATTTCCAGCGCGGGCTTCAACCAGCTGCGGGTACGCGGGGCGGCATATTGAGTAAGGTAGATCGCGCTCATCAAGCCAAGCGGTATCGCGACAATCATGGCGATGATTGCGCCGATATAAATGGTACCCCAGAACAGAGGGATCGCACCAAACCGATCGGGATCCGGATTATCCGGATTACTCATTGGATCGGGGCCCCATTCGGTACCGAAGAGGAAATCGATCGGGTTCACCATGCCGAAGAAACGGACCGTCTCGAACACGAGGCTCACGATGATGCCCAGAGTGGTCAGAATCGCAACCAGCGAGGCCACAAGCAGGGTGCCCATGACGATCCGCTCTACACGTGTCCGGGCGCGGAAATCGGGTTTGACCTTCAAGAAAGACCATGCCCCGCCCAAGAAAGCGATCACAAGCGTGGCCAAGCCGCCTAGAAGACCATATCGGGAAATCGCGTCACGGTATGGATCAACCAGAGCGGCAGCCTGTTCATTGAAAACAGCGGGCGCACTTCCTGTCGCGACCGACTTGGCTTCTCGCAACAGTGCATCGCGCTGGAAGCCAAATTCCGGCAGCTCGGATGCCGCCGGCGATGCAATGACGGCCTGATCGATCAATTGCGGCGAAACGAATGACCAGATTGCGATAAACAGGACTGCGGGGATGGCGATCCAAAGGGCAACATACCAACCGTGATAGCTTGGCAGGGCGGCCAATCGGCCGGATTCGGCTTTGCTGCGAAACGCCCATGCACGCGCACGAGCGGCCAGCCAGCCGGCAAGGCCGAGACCGATCACGAGTAGCAGAAGTATCGCTGGTGACATTGCTAAGGCGTGTCCTGAGTCATTCGCAGATTATCGGCGTTGCTGGGGAAGCAGCGGGAAGTCAGAGAATCGGACGAGTGCCGCATGCTGTTCGCAGCACCGTTGTTTGAGAAACATGACAATTCCATGACAATCACGATGCCTTACCATCAACCAGCGGGATTCGGGCCGAAACAACCGTTCCCTGACCTTGTTGGCTGGCGATGTCGAGCCGTCCGCGGTGACGTTCAACAATATGTTTCACAATCGCCAGCCCCAATCCGGTACCGCCCGATGCACGGCTGCGGCCCGGATCGGTTCGGTAAAAGCGGCGCGTCAGATGCGGGATATGCTCGGCCGGTATGCCTTCACCTTGGTCCGCCACAGAAATCAGGGCTTCATCATTGTCCGTCCGGGACAGGCTGACGTTTACAGCACCGTCAGGGCCGCCGTACTTCAGCGCATTATCGACCAGGTTTCGTACCAATTGTTCCAATTGGCGCTGGTCCCCGAGAACGGTAAGGCCAGCAGCAAGATTGAATGTTAGGCGAGGGACTCTCTCGAGGCCGGCCGCGTCACGCGATGCGGTTTCGATCAATGGTTTTAGGTCGACCCTCTCGCGCGGCTGTTCATGCTTTTCCGCTTCGATCCGGGACAACGACATCAGATCGCTGACCAGGCTCTGAAGCCGGTTCGCCTCTGCGAGAATGGTGGAAAGAAATTTGTGCTTGGTGGCTTCTGCTACCTTGGTGTCACTTTCCTGCAGCGTCTCGACATAGCCAATGATCGAAGCAAGCGGCGTGCGGAGTTCATGACTGGCATTGGCAACGAAATCCGTGTGGGCCCGCGCAATGTCCACCTCTGCAGTCTGGTTGAGAAGTTCCACCACTGACAGATTGTCGGACAAAACCTTGCGGTTCATCCGCCACACATCGCGCCGCCTGACCAAACCCACAATCTGCGTGAATCCACCATTTTGCTTGTCCAGAAGGCGTATTGCTTCTGGATGGCGAAACGCGACGCGCATGTCCTGGCCGACAATATGCTTGCCCAACAGCTTGCGCGCGGCCCGATTGGCAACGCTGATCCGGCCATGATCGACCAGCAGGATTGGCGTTCCTGAAAATTCTATCAGTTCGCTCATCTTGTCGGTGCGGAAGGGATCCTGCTGCGGGGCGACTTGGGGTGGGGGCGGCCGCAGCGTAAGTATCCAGATCGAGCCAATCCAGACCAGTCCGGAGGCAGCGATCACCCAAGCATCGACTCCGGCGATTCCCATGACAATCAATGTCGCGGCGCAGAGTAGATAACTCGGCCAGGTATGGGGTCCGGTCTGGTCCATCTTGCCCGCGGCCTTAGCGTTAGAATGCGGCACACACCAGACGCGAAATTGCAAATCCGCAAGCGAATCTGAGGGTAACCGATGCTGTGGGAGGATTGGTGACCCCTACGGGAATCGAACCCGTGTTTCAGCCGTGAAAGGGCCGCGTCCTAACCGCTAGACGAAGGGGCCATCCTGTTGGCCAGCGCACAATGCCGCTGACCTGGAATGAAAAACGCCATCGATGGTGACCCCTACGGGAATCGAACCCGTGTTTCAGCCGTGAAAGGGCCGCGTCCTAACCGCTAGACGAAGGGGCCATACCGATGGCGTGGCGGCGCAATTAGGGGCGTGGAACGGCCGCGTCAAGCCTCGGCAAGTCATTGTTGGCGCTTTGATGCAATTTTCTGATCAATCTGCCCAGGCTGCGTCTTCCAAATGCAGCTCTGCAGCTGGCCTGCTGCCCCAGTCATCGATCTTTGCCCGGCCAGCGAGCCACAATTTGCGCCCCTTCGCCGCATGCAGCAGCGCTTGGCCCATATCGGTCTCTACTGCTCGGAATGCGATCGCCTTGATCGAGCCGCCATCATTGCCACCGACAATCAACCTCAGATGATCAGTGCCGACAACATCGGCCTTGATCAGATGGACTGGGCCCACGGCAACTCTCGGTCCGGGCCAGCCTACGCCATAAGGGCCGGCTTCCTCGAGGCTTTCAACCAGCGACGGTACAAGCCCGCGCGGCGTGACCGCCAGATCGAGAAGCACCGATTGCGATGCCTGCGCCCTCGCTACGGTATTGCCCAGCCGGGCATCTAGATAATCCGCAAATTCTTCCAGCTTGCCAGCCTCGATTGTGAGGCCAGCCGCCATCGCGTGGCCGCCGCCGGCCACCAGCATTCCCTCTGCACGGGCAGCGATGATCGCCGCCCCAAGATCCACGCCGGAAATCGATCGGCCCGATCCTTTGCCGGTGTCACCATCCATCGCGATCACGATTGATGGTTTGCCGGTCTTTTCCTTGATCCGCCCGGCGACGATCCCGATCACGCCTGGATGCCATCCTTCGCCGGACAGGACGATAACGGCACGGTTGTGCTGCTGCGCAATCTGTTCCTCTGCCGCTTCTTGAACGGCAGCCTCAATCGCGCGGCGTTCCTCATTCAGGCTCGAAAGCTGAGCGGAAATGTCGCGTGCTTCCTCAGCGTCCTTTGTGGTCAGCAGGCGAACGCCAAGTGTGGATTCGCCAACCCTGCCGCCAGCATTGATGCGCGGACCCAGAGCAAAGCCGAGATCGCTGCAAATCGGCGCGCGTTTGAGCCTGCTGGCATCGATCAGCGCCGCCATCCCGGTGTTGTTACGGCGAGACATCACTTTCAGCCCTTGCGCCACGAAAGCGCGGTTGAGCCCGTGCAATGCGGCAACGTCGGCAACGGTACCGAGCGCGACCAGATCGAGCAGCGACATCAGGTCCGGCTCCGCGCGCCCGTCGAAGAAACCCTGCTTGCGCAGCGTCCGCACAAGCGCGATGCCGAGCAGAAACGCTACGCCCACGGCAGCCAGGTGGCCGAACGAAGCCGCGAAGTCCGATTCGTCGAGCCGGTTCGGGTTTACAAGGGCTGCGGCCTTGGGCAGCTCGGCTGCGCATTTGTGATGATCGACGACTATGACATCGACGCCTGCATCCCTGGCCATTTCCAGCGCCTCGTAAGCCATCGCGCCGCAATCGACCGTGATGATCAGGCTTGATCCTTGTTCTGCCAGTTTGACCAATGCTTCGCCGCTTGGCCCATATCCTTCGAGCAGGCGATCAGGGATGTAATAATGCGCATCACAGCCCAGCATACGCAGGAGCCGCACCATGAGTGCAGCACTAGTCGCACCATCCACGTCATAATCGCCGTAGATCGTGATTTTTTCCTGGCTCAGTATCGCTTGCGCAATTCGCTCAGCTGCAACATCCATGTCCTGAAATTCTGACGGATCGGGCAAGAAAGTGCGCAGAGTAGGCGACCGGTGCCGTTCAAGATCATCCTGTCCCACGCCGCGCGACAGAAGAAGCTGGGTCACAATGTCGTTTTCCAGGCTCGCGGAATTATCGGCAATATCCATATTGCCGCCGCGCCAATGCCACGCCTTTCCGGAAAGGGAATTTGTGACCCCGAAAACGGGTGTGAGTGTTCGTGAAGGCATCCGAATCCATTACGTGATCCCGGCCAAGCTGACAAAGGGTAGATGTTGACAATCGACAGCCGGACGCGATGGTCCGGCCATGGCGGATCCACATGAAAAGCTTTTGATAATCTGGCATAGCCGCACCGGAGCGAGCGAGGCGATGGCCAAAGCGGCTCTCGAAGGCGCGGGTGAGGTTGGCCGAATCTTGGCCGCAGATGCCGTGGAGCCTCGCGACATAGTGAACGCCGGTGCGTACCTATTCGTGTGTCCTGAAAACCTTGCCTCCATGTCCGGTCTGATGAAAGAAATGTTCGACCGGTGTTACTATCCAGTACTCGGCCAAATCGAGGGCAGGGCATACGCCACCGCAATCGCCGCCGGGTCTGATGGTGAGGGGGCGCAGCGGCAGATCGACCGAATTGCTAAGGGTTGGCGCCTCAAACGAGTGGCTGAACCGCTGATAATCAATTTCGATGCGCAAACACCGGAGCAAATCCTCGCGCCTAAAATCATTGCAAGTAACGACGAAGAAACGTGCCGGGAATTGGGCGCGGCGCTGGCTGAAGGCCTGTCGATCGGAATGTTTTGATTTGTTGCATCCAATTCGGATTATTCATCTTTTGAGGGACTCGACTGCGCAGAAAAACCTAGTCAATAGGCTCCCAGAGGACGAGTAGGGAGCGCAAAGCGATAAAACGGAAACAACCCCAGAATGAAGCGAGGCCGGCGGGGTTGTTGTTGCTGGCGTTTGCTGAAGGGGCGAAAGCCGATGCGGCGACTGTTCTGACGGCTCTCGAAGCCAGCGAACGGATCTTCGTTAGCCACGTGCCCGATGCGATTGAGCATGCAGGATGGGCGGAACTCCTCGTCGATGGTCTGACCTACGATATCTCTGGCTTTGGCGTAGATGCAGAGACCCGGATTGCACGGCCTCGCCACCATTTCGGATATAGCGATACTGACTATTGGCCGGACTCGCTCCCCGACACATTGGCGATTTCCCTCGGCCCGCACCTGCGAAATGCGAGCTCGCACCTTCCGATTCTGCGTGGAATCATGGAAATCGGCGTTGCCCTGAGCGCCGCTTTGCCTGATGTTATTGCGGTCATCTGGAGACCTGCAGAACTTGCGATTGAGCCCGGGCATTTCCAGTCTGACATGGCCCGATGGCTGGATGGCGGTACATTGCCCGCGCAATTACTCGCACCGGTCAACAGCTCGCTGGATGGCGGACTGCAAAGCACTGGACTGGCTCACTTCACCGGGCAAGAACTCAGGATTGAACCTGAACTCACCGAAGATCGCGACTATGCGATGCGACTGGCATCACGCCTGCTTGGCCAATTGCTGCTTTCGCCACCTGTCAGCAGCGTCGAACAGGTGATCGGACCCGACGGCAATGCTCTGCGCCTTGAACCGTCGCGCAACGGAAAATTCGTGCGTGTCTGGAGGGGGTAGTCATCAGTCGGCGGCCAGAAGTATCTGGCCGCTAACCTTGCATTCAATCAATCAACCAGCTTCGCCAGCAGGTCACGTTTCGCTTCGTGATATTCGCGCTCAAGCCGGTCCACACGGTCTGCAACGCTGTCGACCGCATCGACTACTCCAACGCCCTGGCCGGAACCCCAAATATCCTTCCAGGCTTTCGCCTTGCTGTTTCCGCCGGACCCAAAATTCATCTTGCTCGGGTCGCTTTGCGGCAGATCGTCAGGATTGAGGCCAGCTTTCTCAATCGATCCGCGCAGGTAATTGCCGTGAACGCCGGTGAAGAGGTTTGTGTAGACGATATCGGCCGCACGGCTGTCGACGATTTCCTGCTTGTAGGCTTCGTCGGCATTGGCCTCCTTGGTCGCAATCCATGCCGATCCGATATAACCGAAGTCCGCGCCCATTGCCTGCGCCGCAAGCACCGAACGCCCGTGCGCGATAGATCCCGACAGCGCGACCAGACCATCGAACCAGCTGCGAATTTCCTGCATCAGCGCGAACGGCGATTGCGTGCCTGCATGTCCGCCGGCACCAGCCGCGACCGGGATCAATCCGTCGGCGCCCTTTTCAATAGCTTTGCGCGCGAAACGGTCATTGATGACATCATGCATCGAGATACCGCCCCATGCCTTGACCGCAGCAAACACTTCTTCGCGCGCGCCGAGTGAAGTGATGACCATTGGCACCTGCCACTTCGCGCAAACTTCCATATCTTCATCGAGACGATCGTTACTGCGATGCACGATCTGGTTGACGGCAAAGGGCGCTGCCGGGCGGTCCGGATTGTCACGATTGTGCGCGGCCAGTTCTTCAGTGATCCGGTGCAGCCATTCATCCAGCACGCCGGAAGGGCGGGCATTGAGAGCAGGGAAGGAACCGATGATCCCGGCCTTGCACTGCGCGATGACCAGTTCCGGGCCAGATACGATAAACAGCGGTGAACCGATTATGGGAAGGCGCAGGCGGTCAAAGGGTGCGGGCAGGGTCATCGGGTGCTCCGTTGCGAATTGAAATTGAATTTGCGGTTTATGGGTTCACAATGGTCTTGTCGAGTTTCCGCACTTGCCACCGATGTTGGGGCCCGCCGACCCTACGTCAACAGTTCTTCAATGCCGTAGAACCGGGCGGCATTTCCGGCATAGAGCGCGGCCTTTTCGTCGGCTGAATGACCGGATGTGATTCGCTTGAAAGCGTTCCACAATACCGGGTAGCTGGCGCCCCACCTGTCGACGGGATAATTGCTTTCGAACATCGCGCGATCTGTGCCGAACGCTTCGATGCAGGTCTCGATATACGGGCGCCACATCGCTGCGAGAGTCTCCGATCCGACGCCTTGCGCAGGTCCGTGCTCCGGCATGCCGCAGAACGCCATCGCCAACCCGCCAAGTTTGACCGACACGTTGGGGCATTCTGCAAGTGCGTGGATCGACGAACGCCACCGGTCGAAGTTTTCGTGCAATTTGCCGTGGTATGATGCGATGTTCAGAGGCGTGCCGCAGTGATCGATAACGATCTTCTGATCGGGGAATGCCTTTGCCAGATCGGTCACATCGCCGATCTGAGGTTCGAGTACCCACGCGTCGAACGTCAGCCCGCGGCTTGCGAACTCGCCAAATCCAGACCGGAACGCGTCGGAGCCATACAACCCTTCCGGGGCATGAAATGGCGCGCCCAGCACGTCTGGATCGGCATCCCATGCGCCCTGATGCCGAATGCCGCAGAACCGGCCATTCCCCGCCGCTTCCAAGGCATCTAGAACCGGGCCGACCTTCGAGCCTAGCGTCAGATCGGCGTGGCCCACGATGGATGCGCACGCACGAAGAGGGCCGTAGAGGCCGCTGGCAAACTGCGCGGCGACACCGTTTACAAATTCGACCTCGCCGACAACCTTCATCTCGTCACTGGCGTCGGCGCGGTAGAATGCACCGCATTCCATGAAGACCGTGCCGACCACATTATGCCCGCTGGAAACGTCGGCATGCAATTGGTCGAACGTGTAATAAGCAGCGCCCACGATTGCATCCAGAAACGGGTGCCTCGGCTCGGGAAAAGCGGGGAGCATCGGGCGCAGGTCCCACAGATGGTGATGCGGGTCGATGATCGGCAGATCGGGTTCGAGTATTGCTTCGGTCATAAAGTTTCTCCCTTGATGCACTGTAAGGTGGAAATTTGACCTGTCGAGAGCTGAGGGAAGGCGTAGGTTTGTCGAAAATTTTACTCTGCACTATCACTTTCCGGAAATGGAATGAGAGTGTTAGAGTGATGTCAGGAGGTCGCGAACATGAAGCTTTTAGATCCGAAAATTGCCTTTGCCGGTTTGGCAGCGGGGGTTCTCTTAACCGCTGATGTGGGCCTGTTGGCTCAGAACCAGATGCCTGAAGACGAAGAGGCGCGGGAGCAAACCATCATCGTCACGGCGACTCGGCTCAGGCAAAGCGGATCACAGGATATCAAGCAGTTCCGGTCCCTTTCGCTGGACGGCGAATTTCTGCCCAGACCCGAAAGCCTGACGATCGAAGGACTGCTGGGCGAATATGATCTGGCTCTGCCGAGCAAGTCGGAATGCGATCAGCTGTTCTGCATTGCGGGATACGCGGCGGAGGCCAATCTGCCTACACGCCCGCAAGACGAGTATTTTGTCGGGCTGGGGTTTGAAAGCAACGCGGATGCGGATGCCCTCCAGAAAGAGCCGCTAAGCCTGATTGCGGTAATTGATCGGTCGGGTTCCATGTCCGGTGAGAAAATCGCCCGAGCGAAAGAAGGCTTGCTGCAGGCAATCTCGATGATGCGCGACGGGGACCGCCTTGGCATCGTCGAATTCGGGACCGAGACGAACCTGTTGCTGCCGGTGACCGATATCGGCGGGAATCGCGAGCTGATTGCGGAAACGATTTCGGCAATCGAGGCTGAGGGATCGACCTTCATGGAGGCGGGCCTTCGTCTGGGATTCGAGACCGCTTTCGAAGAGCTGGAACAGTCCGGCCGCAAGACCCGCATGATGCTGCTGACGGATGAGAAGCCTAATGTCGGCAACACCGATCCAGAAGGGTTTATGGGTCAGGCTGTGTCCGGTTCGCGGCGCGGTGTCGGGATGACCACGATCGGTGTCGGGCGGGATTTCGACAACGCACTGGCCATGCAGCTATCGAGTGTGCGCGGCGGGAACCTGTTTTATCTGGCCACGGATGCCGATGCACCGGCGCTCTTCCAGCGCGAATTCTTTAACATGGTCACGGAAGTTGCCCATGATGTGACGATCACCATGACCCCGTCTGCCGGATATAAGCTGAACGCGGTTTACGGTGTGCCCAATGAAGTGCTGACCCAGACCCCTGCGGGCGCGATCACAGTCACCATCGGGTCCGCTTTCCTTTCCAGTAACGGCGGCGGGATTTTTACTAGTCTTGAAACCACGGAGGTGGCAAGTGCGCCGCCCAATGAACAGCCGCTGATGTCGGTTGCAGTCAGCTATACCGACGCGCGCAGCGGCGCTGCCGGGACGAATTCAGACACGGTCATGCTGCCCGGCGGTGAAGTTCCGCAGAACCTGAAACTGGCGCAGGCGCTGGTCGACGAATACCTTTCGCTTTCCGGTGCGCTGGAACTGTATCATGCGAAAGGCGATGCACCGGGCGCATACCGGATGATTTCCGGATTGTCGGAGCGGCTCGGCGGTGCAGAATTTGCTGGCATCGGCAAGGAACGTGAAATGGTTGCGGGACTGCTCGGCAGAGCGGGTGCATTGGCAGGGCAGGGTGATGTGCCCGCTGAAATGCGCCACCTTGGCGTTATTGGCCGATGGGAAGTGACCCGCCAGCGCGGCCTCAATGATGTCTTGCGCGGCGACACGGTTGAACTGACCGGCGACGGCGAGCTCATCACTGAGCGCAAGTCAGGTCCCGAAGCTGGCCGCGAAGTATACCAGACGTTTCAGATCAACGAGGACCAGATGCACATCAATTACACCGATCTGGTTTTCTATTACCGGCTCAAAGGCGAAAAACTGCAATTGCGGGGCAAGAACGGCAAAACGAAGCTGTTCCTGAAACGCATCGGCAGCTGATCGAGGTCACTTCGCAATTGCAGAGTTTGCCGCGCTCAACACCGCGCGCACGCTGGCTGTCGCGACGTCTTCATCAATCCCTACGCCCCACAATGTCCGTCCGCTGGCGTCACGGCACTGGAGGTAGGCGGCAGCATTGGCATGGGTGCCGGCACCAAGCGCATGCTCGCTATAATCGCTGACTTCCAGTTCCACGCCGAAGCTTTCACGGATGGTGTCGATCACCGAAGAAATCAGGCCGTTGCCTCTGCCGCTGACGCTCTGTTCCTTGCCCTGAACCGAGATCGTACCGGCGAATACGCGGGTTCCGTCAGTAGCCCGGCTTTCTTCGTAAGAGACGAGCTGGAAATGCTTGTCCGGGGTTTTGACATGATAAGCAGTCTGGAACGCATCCCAGATGTCCGCAGCGTTGAGTTCGCGGCCCAGTTCGTCGGCCAGATGCTGAACGTGGCGCGAGAAATCGGCCTGCATTGCCTTGGGAAGCTTCAAGCCCTGATCCTGCTCGAGAACCCAGGCGAATCCGCCTTTACCGCTTTGTGAATTCACCCGGATCACGGCCTCGTAACTACGGCCAAGGTCAGCCGGATCGATCGGCAGGTAAGGTATCCTCCACCGTTCGTCATTCTGAGCTTCGTGAGCGGAAAACCCTTTCTTGATTGCGTCCTGATGGCTGCCGGAAAACGCGGTAAACACCAGTTCGCCGCCATAGGGATGGCGTTGGTGAACCGGGATCTGGTTGCAATATTCGACAGTTTCGATGACGCGGTCGATATCCGAGAAATCGAGCCCTGGATCGATACCTTGCGTGTACATGTTGAGCGCGACAGTCACGAGGCAGCAATTACCGGTACGTTCGCCATTGCCGAACAGGCATCCTTCTACGCGGTCTGCCCCGGCCATCAGGCCCAGTTCCGCGGCAGCGACACCTGTTCCGCGGTCATTATGCGTATGCAGGCTGATGACGGCCGCCTCGCGGTTTGGCAGGTTACGGCAGAAATATTCGATCTGGTCGGCATAAATGTTGGGGGTTGCCGCCTCCACCGTGGCCGGGAGATTGAGAATGATCGGCTTTTCAGCAGTGGGTTGCAGCACGTCCATCACCGCCTCGCAAACCTCGATGCTGAAATCGAGTTCGGCGGTGGAGAAGGTTTCAGGGCTATATTGAAAATTCCAGTCGGTATCGGGCCGTTTGGCGGCCTCGTCACGCATCACTTTCGCGCCGTGAATAGCGATCTCCCGGACTTCGTCCTTGCTCATCCGGAACACGATATCGCGCCATGCCGGGCTGACCGCGTTGTAGAGATGTACGATGGCCGTGCCGGCGCCTTCCAGGCTTTCGAAAGAGGTCCGGATCAGATCTTCGCGAGACTGGGTCAGGACCTGAAGCATTACGTCACCGGGTACCCTCCCGGATCGCACCAGCCCCTGAATGAAGTCGAATTCGGTCGCGCCGGCACTCGGAAAACCAACCTCGATTTCCTTGACCCCGATTTCAACCAGCAGGTCGAAAAACCGGTTTTTCTTCACCGCGTCCATGGGATCGATAATCGACTGGTTGCCGTCCCTGAGGTCAGTCGAAAGCCAGCGGGGCGGGGCGGATATGACATTGCCCGGCCACTGCCGGTTGGGCAGGTCGATCTGCGGAAATGCCTGATATTTGCGAGAAGGGTTGCTGAGCATGGTCATTGATGAAACTCGAAACTGCGATTTTGCGGAATTTTGGCGTTTTCCCTTGGGCGATCAGCGCACCCGATTAAGCACGCCGGTCTTCACGCCCAAGGGCGGGTAAGTCGCAGGAGTAGTTCGATGGCCTTTGGCATGTCTCATTCTATGAGGGTTGCCGTTTGGCTTGTAAAGGCAAAGTAGGTTAGCCAGGCTGAGAAACAATCTTACATCACGCAAGGGAATGAATGTTCATGGAAAGCAACCCAGCAGAGCCGCTTTACAAGACGATGGGACTGGTTCGGATCGTCGAACTGGACAAGGCCGGGCGCGCCGTTCTGGAATATGAAGCAACTGCCGCTCAGTGTCATTCGGGCGGCGTGGTGCAGGGCGGTTTCGTCACAGGCTGGATCGATGCAGCAATGGCCCATGCCGCGATTGCCCTGAAAGGAAAGGACATCGTGCCGATGTCGCTGGAGCTCAAAGTGAGCTTCTTCGCGCCAGCACGGCCTGGATTGGTCATAGCCGAGGGGTGGGTGGAGCGAGGCGGCCGCCGGACAGGTTTCTTCGAAGGTGTGCTGAAAGACAGCAAAGGCACCGTGCTGGCCAAGGGCACAAGTACCGTTCTGCTCGCTGACCGAAGCAAGGTCGAGGCAGCGGCCAAGTCTGCCAGCTGATTTTTGCTGTGCCGGCCGCCCATCGCGGGCGGGCCGGCGCAGCAATTGGTTTTAGTTCTTGTCCTTGTCGACCAGCTTGTTGGCCGAAATCCACGGCATCATCGCGCGCAGTTCAGAACCGGTCTTTTCGATCGGATGGGCTTCTGCGGCTTTCCTCGATGCTTTGAGTTCCGGCTGACCGGCGCGGTTGTCGAGAACAAAGTTCTTCACGAAACGGCCCGACTGGATATCGGCCAGAACGCGCTTCATTTCTGCCTTGGTTTCATCCGTGATGATCCGCGGGCCTGTGGTGATGTCACCATATTCCGCAGTATTGCTGATGGAATACCGCATATTGGCAATGCCGCCTTCATACAGCAGATCGACGATCAGTTTGGTTTCGTGAAGGCATTCGAAATAGGCCATTTCTGGTGCATATCCGGCTTCAACCAGCGTTTCGAAACCTGCCTGGATCAGGTGCGTGATCCCGCCGCAAAGGACAGCCTGCTCGCCGAATAGGTCAGTTTCGCATTCTTCGCGGAAATTGGTCTGGATGATGCCCGAACGGCCGCCACCGACCGCGCTGGCATAGGCGAGCGCAACATCGTGCGCGTTTCCGGTCGCATCCTGATCAACTGCGATCAGGCAAGGCACACCGCCGCCGCGCTGGTATTCGCTGCGCACCGTGTGGCCGGGACCCTTTGGCGCGATCATGATTACGTCGATATCGGATGGTGCCTCGATCAGGCCGAAATGGATATTCAGGCCGTGGGCAAATGCCAGCGCGCTGCCAGCTTTCATGTTGCCCTTGAGATCATTTTCCCAGATCGCTGCCTGATGTTCGTCGGGCGCCAGGATCATGACGATGTCGGCCCATTCAGCGGCCTGTTTGTTCGTCAGAACCTTGAACCCGGCATCTTCAGCCTTCTTGGCGGTCGCGGAACCTTCGCGAAGGGCGATAGCCACGTCATTCACGCCGCTGTCACGCAGGTTTTGAGCGTGGGCGTGACCCTGGCTGCCGTAACCGACGATTGCGATCTTCTTTCCGGTGACGAGGTTCAGATCGGCATCGGCATCATAATAGACTTTCATCATTTCCCTTTCGTCAGGTGCTTTTTGCACCGCGCATCATTCCAACGATCCCCGTCCGTCCGACTTCCACCAATCCAAGCTCGCGCATGAGGATGATGAAATTGTCGATCTTTTCCGGGGACCCTGTGAGTTCGAAAACAAAGCTCGAAGTGGTCGAATCGACGACTTGAGCGCGAAAAATTTCAGCTGTGCGGAGGGCCTCGACCCGCGCATCGCCCTTGCCGGTAACCTTGATCAGCGCCAGCTCGCGTTCGACGTGCGCACCAGCGGTTGTCAGGTCAACAACCTTGTGAACCGGCACCAACCGTTCCAGCTGGGCCTCGATCTGGTCGATAACCGCTGGCGGGCCGTTGGTGACGATGGTGATCCGGCTGATTGCGTGGTCTTCAGCAATATCGGCCACGGTCAAGCTGTCGATATTGTAACCGCGCGCGGTGAAAAGGCCTGCGATCTTCGCAAGAATACCGGCTTCGTTATCAACCGTGATGGCGAGCACGTGCCGCTCTGCCGTTGTTTCCTTGATATGCATTATCGTGCCCTTACACCAAAGCCTTCGCTTCGTCGTCCATGGTCCCTTCGACCTGATCGCCATACAGCAGCATATCGGTGTGTGCCGCGCCGCTGGGGATCATCGGGTAACAATTGGCGTCCTTGGAAACCTGGCAATCCACGATGACAGGCCCGTCATGCTCCAGCATGGCCGCGATGCCTGCATCTAGTTCGCTTTCGTCATGGATGCGGATACCTTTCCATCCATAGGCCTCGGCCAGGCGAACGAAGTCGGGCAGGCTGTCCGAATAGGAATTGGAATAGCGGCTTTCATAGGTCAGTTCCTGCCACTGGCGGACCATTCCCATATATTCATTGTTCAGGATGAATACCTTGACCGGCAGGCGGTATTGGCTGGCGGTCCCGAGTTCCTGAATGTTCATTTGGATGGACGCCTCACCTGCAATATCGATGACGAGGTCGTCCGGATTGCCCAGCTGCGCCCCGATCGCGGCGGGCAGACCATAGCCCATTGTGCCGAGGCCGCCGCTGGTGAGCCATTTATTAGGGTCGAAAAAGCCGAAATATTGCGCGGCCCACATCTGGTGCTGGCCGACTTCGGTCGTGATGATTGGCTTTCGGTCACGGGTGAGAGCGAACAACCGCTCAACTGCCTTTTGCGGCATCAGGGAATCGCTGCGTTCGGGGTAGGCGAGGCTTTCACGGGCGCGCCATCCGGCAATCCGGGCCTTCCATTCACCCAAATCCATTGGATTTACGGAGGCGAGACCATCGATCAATTGCTGTAGAACGGTGCCGCAGTCCCCGACAATTCCCAGATCGACCGGTACAACCTTGTTGATCGACGCACGGTCGATATCGATATGTATTTTCTTTGAATCGGGCGAAAATGCGTCGAGCCGACCTGTCACGCGGTCATCGAAGCGTGCGCCGATGCAGACCATCAGGTCGCATTTGTTCATCGCCATGTTGGCTTCGTATGTGCCGTGCATACCCAGCATACCGAGCCAGTCGGGATGCTCGGCCGGGAATGCTCCCAATCCCATCAGGGTTGATGTGACAGGCGCTCCGGTAATGTCCTGCAGTTGGCGCAGAAGCGTGCTTGCCTCTGGCCCTGAATTGATGATCCCGCCGCCCGTGTAGAGAACGGGGCATTCCGCCTGAGCGATCATCTCGACCGCCTGGCTGATCTTGTCTTTCTTACCGACAGTCCGCGGCTGATAACGGGCAGAGGCGGGCGGTGCTTCCGAAACGGCGTCCCAGTCGGCCAATGCGATCTGCACGTCCTTGGGGATGTCGATCAGCACCGGGCCGGGGCGTCCGCTCGTGGCAATGCGAAAGGCTTCCTCGATCGTGACGCGCAAATCCTTGGGGTCTTTGACGAGGTAATTGTGTTTCGTGCAATGCCGGGTAATCCCGATCGTATCGGCTTCCTGAAACGCGTCTGTTCCGATGAGCGCGGTCGGAACCTGTCCAGTGATTACGACCAACGGGATCGAGTCAAGATAGGCATCGGCGATGCCGGTGACTGCATTGGTTGCACCGGGGCCGGAGGTAACGAGTACGACGCCCGGCTTGCCGGTTGAACGGGCGTAGCCTTCGGCGGCGTGGGCTGCGCCGGCTTCGTGACGGACAAGGATATGGCGAATGCGCTGGTCTTCGAACAATTCGTCATAGATCGGCAGCACGGCGCCGCCCGGATAGCCGAAGATGAATTCGACACCCTGACCAACCAGGCTCTCGATCAAGATCGATGCGCCGCTGCGCTCCTGTTCAGACACTGTTTCCTCCAATTCCATAGTCGCGAATGTTCGCTGGTCAAAAATTTAGCCCGGCGCAAGGGACGATGCACCGGGCTATGACCGACGCCTGCACTAAAGATATAAAATGATTCGTCAAGGCCTAATTGCGCAATAATAATTCAAATATACTGCCAATATCGGTATTTTCCGGCGCAGACCTTGGCCAATCTTTCGGCGGCTGGTTCCGGAACCAGGTAAACTGGCGCTTTGCATACTGGCGCGTGCTGAGCTGACCCGCCTCGATCATCTCCTCTTTGGAAAGATCCCCGGATAGCCAGCCCATAATCTCCCTTACGCCGATCGCACGCATCACCGGCAATTCCGGATTAAGGCCGCGCGCCGCGAGCTGCTGCACTTCCTGGACGGCGCCCTGATCAAGCATAAGCGTGAAGCGCCGATCGCACCGTTCATACAGCCATTCGCGATCGGGTTGCAGGACGAGTGGGTGCAGCATTACATCGCCGCCGATCCCGCCCACCAGCTTGCCGTGCCAGTGATACATCGGCGATCCCGTCGAACGGATCACTTCCAGAGCCCTTGCGGTTCTGGTGGTGTCCGCCGGAGCCAGCCGGCTTGCCGCCTCGGGATCTTCGATTTCCAGTGCGGCCCGTGCCTCCACCTGCGGCATGGCGCGGATGGCTTCTCTTATTGCCGGTTCGATCGGAGGGATGGGCGAAATCCCGTCGAGCAGCGTGCGCATATAGAGGCCCGTTCCCCCGACCAGAATCGGAACGCAGCCGGCATCATGCAATTGGGCGATCACTTTTTTCGCGGCCCCCGCCCATTCTGCAGTCGAACATGCTAACGCGCCGTCCCAGTCACCGAACAGGAAATGCGGGATGCCTTGCATTTCCTGTTCGTTTGGCCGGGCGCTCAGCACCTGCAAATCGCGGTAAACCTGTGCGCTGTCGGTATTGATGATCGCTGCTGGCCGCCCCTGTGCTTCCAGCTTTTTGGCCAGCTTTACTGCCAGATCGCTCTTGCCGCTGGCCGTCGGCCCTGCAATGAGCGCGAGGGGCGGCAGCCGCGCTGGCTGTTCGCCCAATTCAGGAGACTTTGCATTGCTCATCGCCCGGTTGATAGCAGACCCGGAAGGACTTGAAACTCGCCTTGATCGTGTTGTGAACGCGCTCAGCGAAAAAGGCATGTCGGTGGCAATGGCCCGGATGCTCGAACACGCAGGCAAGGTTTTGCATCTGTCACTGCCAGAGGGCGATATGCGCACCCTGCGCACAGTTGTCGAAGAGATCATGCAGCCGCAAGCCGCGCTGTTTTCAGCCAACGATATAGAAATACCGAAACTGTTCGTATCGGACATGGATTCGACGATCATCGGGCAGGAATGCATCGACGAGCTGGCCGACTTCGCCGGAATGAAAGATCAGGTTTCCGAGATTACCGAACGGGCAATGCTGGGGGAATTAGATTTCGAAGCGGCGCTGCGCGAGCGCGTTGCGCTGCTGAGCGGTCTTGAAGAGAGCGCGATAGATCGCTGCCTGGCCGAACGGATCAGGCCGATGGCCGGCGCGAGAACGTTGCTCAATACCCTCAAAGCCCATGGCTGCCGAACTGTGCTGGTCACTGGCGGGTTCCATCATTTTGCCGATGCCGTGGCCGAGGATCTCGGCTTTGACCGTGTTGTCGGGAACCGTCTGGAGGTTGCATCCGGCGCGCTTACCGGCGGGCTTGTTGGGCCGATTGCGGACAGCTCGACCAAGCTGAACGTATTGCTGGAAGAACGTGCGAAGATATCCTCACCGCATGTCATGGCCGCGGGTGACGGCGCGAATGACATTCCGATGCTGGGCGAAGCCGATTACGGGATCGCCTATATGGCAAAGCCGAAAGCGCGCGATGCGGCGTCAGGCTGGGTCGACACGGGTAATCTGTCTGACATTCTCGATCTGTTGGACATCCCGATCGGGGACCGGGCCGGCTGATTCAGGCAGCTGGCGTCACAACCAGCTGCTGATCATATCGAGCGGCTTTTTTCTCAACGCGTGTGTCGGAACGGTGGCGCCGGGTGCAGGCTTGCCCGCGACGATGATCATCAAAGGCTTTTCTTCTGCAGGCCGGCCGCACAGATCGCGCAGGAAACCCATAGGCGAGGGGGTATGGGTCAGGGTGGCGACCCCTGCCGCATGAAGGGTGGAGAGTAGCATCCCGCAAGCAATTCCCACGCTTTCATTGACGTAGTAATTCTGCGTCTTTCCGTCTTCTTCGATGCCGCCCTTGCGCTGCGCGAACACCACGATCAGCCAAGGGGCTGTTTCCAGAAAGGGCTTGTCTTCGTCAGTGCCAAGCGGAGACAGGGCATCCAGCCATTGATCGCTGGCGCGCGCGTTTTCCCCGTCGGCGCCGTAGAACTCACGCTCCTCTGCCTCTGCCGCCTCGCGGATCGCCTTCTTCTTGTCTGGCGAAGATATCACGCTGAAATGCCACGGTTGGTGATTTGCGCCGTTGGGCGCGTTTCCCGCCGCCTGAACCGCGTATTCGATGACTTCACGCGGAACTGGCTCGTCAGAGAAATAGCGGCAGGTTCGCCGTTTTGCGTGCAATTCCTGATATTCGCGCGCCCTTATGATGCGTTCCTGATCGCTGATGTCGGGCAGGCAATACGGAACGGAATCATGATTTTTCATGTCGTAGATATCGTACGGTGCAGTCCGAATGGGAAGGGCTTTTACGTCTCCCTAATTGACACCGTTGTAAGTAATGATCAGATTGACCCGCAGGAGATTTGATATGGCAGCGATCGACAGGCCTTTGAAACATCCGGCACGCAAGCTTGCAGGGTTCCAGCCCTTCAAGGCGATGCGTCATTTTCGCAATCTGATCGCGGACAAGGAAGATACCGAACAGGTCTTTCACATTATTGAGGCGCTGAAAGGCAGAAAGAGCGCACGCCAGGCCGCAGACTTTGTCCAGTCAGAACCGGGCCGCGAATTGCTGCGCAAGGATTTCGATATACCTGCAATGCTCGACGATCATGATCGCTGGGCAGACTGCGGACCGGAAACGGTTGCCCAGCATTATATGCGGTTCATGAAGAGCGAAGGCCTGACCGCTGCTGGCCTGGTCGCCGAATCGTATAAATGGCTACCGCAGGATCAACGCCCGCAGGACCTGTACGAATGGTATTTCGAGCGGCTTCGCGACACGCACGATCTGTTTCACGTATTGACCGGCTATGGCCGCGATCCGCTGGGTGAAATCTGCCTGCTGGGCTTCAGCTATGCGCAGAACCACAATCGCGGCGTGCTGTTCATTGCCTATGCCGGGGCACGCCAGATGAAGAAGGAATCCGGCACTGCTGCGCCGATTTTCGAAGCCGTCAAAGAAGGCCGCAGGCTGGGTAAAGCAGCGGCCAAGCTGGCTCATCAGGACATCGAATCCCTCATGCGTGAACCGATTGATGCCGCCCGCGCGCGGTTAGGTCTGGGCAAGCCGGTCGTTTACCGCGAATGCCTGCGGATCCTCGAAGACGAAGGGCATACGGCAGAAGAAGCGTTTGAAGGTGCCCAGCAGGCAGCCTGACCTCAGTCTTCCATCCAGTCCTTGAAGAAGCTTTCATTGGCTGCACGCAAATCGTTCACCGGAATGTTGAACAGGATTCTGTCCTCGTCATCCTTCCAGGAAAATGACTTTCCGCCGGTGAAGCCGATCCAGTCGGCGCTCACGCCAGCCTGTTCGCATTCTTCCTTGAACGCTTCCCATTCCTCACGTTCCGTGAAGGTGAAGGTGGCGATGTAACGCGACTGATCTTCACCGAACATGTCGAGAAGCGAGTCGCCCAATGTATGGACGGTTGCGCCAATACCGCTGGACATCGCCATTTCGGCCAGCGCGACCGCAGCGCCGCCATCCGAGATATCATGGACAGCGGTGCATCGCGCCTGTTCGATCAGACCGCGAACGAATTCGCCAATTTTACGCTCAAGCGCAAGATCAACAGGCGGCGGTGAGCCATCCTCCAGTCCACGAACCTCGCGCAGCCATGTCGACTGGCCCAGGTGCGAACCGATCGTACCAATTGCGCCATCGGCACGCATGGCCGGCAGGTCCGGTGTTTCGGACTTGGCGTTCCACAAAACGTCGCCATTGTCGGTAAAGCCGCCGAGCACGACGATCGCATGGCCTTCATCCTTGAACGGGATGGTAGCCATATCGCCAAGATCTTCGAGCACGCCGACGCCGCCGATTGCGGGGGTGGGCAGGATTGCACTATCGCCGCCGGTGGCCTTGCTTTCGTTGTAGAGCGAAACATTGCCGCTAACGATCGGGAAATCGAGCGCGCGGCAGGCTTCGCCCATGCCTTCCAGACAGCCAACGAACTGAGCCATGATTTCGGGCCGCTGCGGATTGGCGAAGTTCAGGCAGTTGGTCACTGCAAGCGGCCTCGCACCAACGGAATTCAAGTTGCGATATGCCTCTGCAATCGCCTGTTTTCCGCCTTCATATGGATCGGCATAGCAATAGCGCGGATTGCAATCGGTCGAGATGGCGAGCGCCTTGTTCGTACCGTGAACGCGCACAACGGCTGCATCACCGCCCGATTTCTGGAGGGTGTCTGCGCCGACCTGACTGTCATACTGTTCCCAGATCCAGCGGCGCGATGCGAGCGCGGGGCTGGCAAGCATATGCAGTAGTTCCGCACCATGGTCCTCGCTATCCTCAATGCGGGAAAGCGACGGGATGCCTGCCCAGGCCTTGTACTCTTCCTTGGACGCATATGGGCGCTCATATTCAGGAGCGTCGGAGGCAAGCGGACCGAGCGGAATATCGCAGACCACTTCCCCGCCGAATTCCAGAACCATGTGCTGGGTGTCGGTGACTTCACCGATGACCGCGAAGTCGAGCTCCCACTTCTTGAAGATCGCCTCTGCCATGGGTTCTTTGCCCGGCTTGAGAACCATGAGCATCCGCTCCTGGCTTTCACTCAGCATCATTTCGTAAGGCGTCATGCCTTCCTCGCGGCACGGAACCTTGTCCATGTCGAGGCGGATGCCGGTTTTGCCGTTCGTCGCCATTTCGACGCTGGATGATGTCAGACCCGCAGCGCCCATATCTTGGATCGCGACGATGGCATCGGTTGCCATGAGTTCGAGGCAGGCTTCGATCAGCAGTTTTTCGGTGAACGGATCGCCAACCTGTACGGTCGGGCGCTTTTCCTCAGTGTCTTCGCTGAAGTCGGCGCTGGCCATGGTTGCGCCGTGGATACCGTCACGACCGGTTTTCGATCCGACATAGACGATCGGATTGCCGATGCCGGTGGCAGCGCTGTAAAAAATCTTGTCCGCGTCGGCGACACCGACGGTCATCGCGTTGACCAGAATGTTCCCGTCATAGGCCGGGTGGAAATTGGTTTCGCCGCCGACAGTCGGAACGCCCACGCAATTGCCGTAGCCGCCGATCCCGGCAACCACGCCTTTCACCAGATGTTTCATCTTTGGGTGATCAGGCGAGCCGAAGCGCAAGGCATTCATGTTCGCTACGGGACGGGCGCCCATGGTGAACACGTCCCGCAAGATACCGCCTACGCCGGTGGCTGCACCCTGATAGGGTTCGATATAGCTGGGATGATTGTGGCTCTCCATCTTGAAGATGGCAGCCTGACCATCGCCGATGTCGATCACGCCGGCGTTCTCGCCCGGTCCACAAATCACCCACGGTGCTTCCGTTGGCAGCTTCTTCAAATGGAAGCGGGACGATTTGTAGGAGCAATGCTCAGACCACATCACGGAAAAGATGCCCAGCTCAACCAGATTGGGTTCGCGGCCAAGACCGGCTAGAACGCGATCATATTCCTCTGGGCTGAGGCCGTGGGCTTCGACGACTTCGGGAGTAATTTCGGACATGCTGCGCCCTTAGCGGGGTGGGCTTGCTCCCGCTAGCCCCCGATCACTTATATGGCGGCGAGTTGTCCCCACCCAAGATGCAACCCATGCCGCAATCCCGAAGCTGGCAAGCGCCGTCAGGTACAGCCCGATGCCGGCAGATTGTGGTTCGGGCCCGAACCAGTTGATCGATTGCATGGCGAGCAACAAGGCAAGCAGGATCCACGGCGGCATCACAGGCCCCTTGGTCTTGCGGACGTACCAGAGGAATGCGGCCAAGGTGATGCCAAGCTCCAGCGCAATAGCGATTGCCGGGTAATTCCAGATGCCGAAACCGATTTTCGAATCGCCGCCAGCAAACGTCAGGTCGGGCCGGTGGACCAACAGATCAACGAACCAGTGGGAAAGCACAACCAGCCCGCCGATCAGCGCCGTGGTCAATTCGCGCCGTGCGAGCAGCAGAACGACAACGAAGGCTATCGCCCAGATCGCAGAGCCGAGCAGGCTATGGGTATAGGGCATGTGATACAGGTCGAGCGGGTTCATGGCCGTCGCCCCCGGTTCGATCCGCATATGCTCCACGCCCACCGTTGCCAGTGCGAAGAAACCCCAATCGACCAATTGGCCGGCGATGAAGAGAGTGCCAAGCTTTGGCGCTCTCTTGCTATAGGCTGCCGCCGCAAAGGCCGGCGCCCAATGACCGATAAACATTTCCCCAGTGCCCCCGGATGAAATCCGATTAATGTGTGAAGCGCAGTGTTACCCATGTGGCAATGCCGCTGGCAACCGCTGTTGCGAATGCTCCCCAAAGAATGTCCATCACGCTTATCTGGGTGGACCAGACTTTCAGCACAGCCTGGCTGGTCAGGTCATAGGTCGCATAGCAAAGCCCGCCCAACAGCGCGCCGTTCAGCATTGCCGTCGGAACATTTCCCGATGCCAGCCCGGGCTTCACCGCAAACCAGATCATTCCGGCGATGTAGATGAGGTAGAAAACGCCTGCTGCGCCGACCCGGATGTTGTCGGTCATAATCTCACCGATTACCGGGCGGTAGAGGTTCGGTGCCGCCCAGCGCAGCCAAAGCGCGTCGAGTATGCCGAAGCTTATGGCAGCGGCGACGTAGGCTATGATCCATTTCATTGTGATTTCCCCTGTTTGCACAGCTTGACCAAGCGAGCCGTGACCGTCAATGCTCCCTGCCATGAACGAGGCAGCACCCGACATTGACAAGATGACTTTCGAAGACGCTTTGCGGGCTTTGGAAGATGTAGTGAAACGGCTTGAGAGTGGGGAGGTTCCACTAGATGAGTCGATCAGCCTTTATGAACAAGGCGAGAAACTGCGCCTGCATTGCCAGGCCCGGCTCGATTCGGCGCAAGCGAGGATTGAGAAGATCGTGACCGGCGCTGACGGCAAGGCATCGGGCACTGCGCCGTTCGACGCGGACAGTTGACGTGAGCGATACCGGGTCTCCCGAAGCCATCCTGTCGTCCGGACTGGCCGATATCCAGCAGGATGTAGACAAGGCGTTCGACGCAATGATGCCGGTGCCGGATGATACCAGGGCGCGGCTCGTCGAAGCGATGCGCTATGCCGCGATTGGCGGCGGCAAACGGGTCCGCCCGTTACTGGTGGCAGCAACCGCCGCGATGTTCGGGGTGGACCGCGACGCTGCGGTGCGCACCGGCTGCGCGGTTGAGGCCATCCACGTCTATTCGCTTATCCACGACGATCTGCCATGCATGGACGATGATAATCTGCGCCACGGGAAGCCAACGGTTCACAAGGCCTTCGACGAAGCAACCGCAGTACTTGCCGGCGATTCGCTCCATGCACTCGCGTTTGAGATCCTTTCGGATACAGCGACCAGCGGCGATCCGTTCACCAGAGCTGAGCTGATAGCGACCCTTTCCACCGCCAGCGGAATGGGCGGTATGGCCGGCGGTCAGATGATGGATATGGTCGCGGAAGAAACCGATTACGACCTGCACGCCATCACTCGTCTACAACAACTGAAGACCGGTGCGCTCTTGGCAGCTTCGGTCGAAATGGGCGCAATTCTGGGCAAGGTCGCGCCAGAGGGACGGGCGCATTTGAGAGCCTACGCCCGTGATATCGGGCTGGCATTCCAGATCGCCGACGATCTTCTGGATCACGAAGGCGACGAAGATTTGGCGGGTAAGGCCCTGCGCAAGGATGACGAGCAGGGTAAGCAAACCTTTGTGACCCTGATGGGCCCGGATGGGGCAAGACAGCAGGCGAAAGCGCTTGTTGAACAGGCAGTTGGCCATCTGGTCAGTTACGGCGATGACGCCGCGCTGCTGGGCGCGCTGGCACGGTATATTGTGGAGAGGGATCGATGAGTGAACGGATAGGCATTTACCCGGGCACTTTCGACCCGATCACGCTGGGCCATGCCGACATTATCCGGCGCGGTTCGAAACTGGTCGACCGGTTGATCATCGGCGTGACCACCAACCCTTCGAAAAACCCCATGTTCAGCACGGACGAGCGGATGGAAATGGTTCGCCGCGAGGTGACGAACCTCGGTCTCGGCAATGTCGAGATTGTCGGTTTCAATGCTCTGCTGATGAAATTCGCACGGGCGCAAGGCGCGAGCGTTATTGTCAGAGGTCTGCGCGCAGTCGCCGATTTTGAATACGAATATCAGATGGCTGGCATGAACCAGCAACTGGATGCCGAGATCGAAACCATTTTTCTCATGGCAGACGTCTCGCTGCAACCTATCGCATCCAAGCTGGTGAAAGAAATCGCCCTGTTTGGCGGTGACATCACACCATTTGTCAGCAAGGAAGTCTGCGAAGACGTCGTTGCGCGGGTGGAAAAAATCGGCCGCTTGGGCGATTATTGATCATTCATTGAAGTGACAGGCCCCGGACGCTAGATGGTCGGCCATAGAAATTACCAGATTGACGGGAAATTGATGTTTAAACACCTGATCGCCACCAGCGCATTCGCTGCGCTTGCTTTCACTTCCGGCCAGGCTTTTGCCCAAGACGAGGCCCCGGTAGTCGATGAAAGCGTGGAAACGGCGAACCTTCCCAAGCAATATGCGCCGATTAATTACAATGTGAACGAGGATCGCGAGAATATCCTTGTTCTCGATCTTTCCAACGGTCGCCGCGTGCAGGTCCGGTTGATGGAACAATGGGCGCCCAAGCATGTTCAGCGGATCAAGACGCTTGCCCGCCAGGGTTTCTACGACGGGATCATTTTTCACCGCGTGATCGAAGGGTTCATGGCCCAGACCGGTGACCCGACCGGCACGGGCCAAGGCGGTTCCGAACTTCCCGATCTGGAGGCGGAATTCAATCCGATGCCGCATGTTCGCGGAACGCTCTCCATGGCACGTGCACAGTCGGAAGACAGCGCCAACAGCCAGTTCTTCATCAATTTCTACCCGCGTTTCTCGCTGGATAAGCGCTACACCAATTTCGGCAGGGTCATTTCCGGTATGGACGCAGTGGATGCGATCAACCGCGGCGAACCGCCGGCGAACCCGACCCGTATTTTGCAGGCATCGATCGGCTCGGATAACAAGCCTGTGCCTGCGCCAGAGCCGGTCGCTCAGCCCGAGCAGGAAATAACTTCCGACATGCTCAGCGCCCCGATCGAGGGTTAGTCTTCACATACCATCGCAGTGCAGATAGGGCCGCGCCATGCGTGTCGACCTGTTTGATTTCGAGCTTCCCCAGGAACGGATAGCCTTGCGCCCGGTATCGCCTCGCGATGCTGCCAAGATGCTTGTGGCCGACAAGGATTCAGACCTTCTCGACGTTCATGTGCGCGATTTGCCGTCATTCCTGAACCGCGGCGATGTGCTGGTGTTCAACGATACCAGGGTCATTCCTGCTCAGCTGGAGGGCGTTCGCGGAGAGGCAAAGATCGGTGCGACGCTGCACAAGCGGATCGATCTGCGGCGGTGGCAGGCATTCATTCGCAACGCCAAACGGCTGAAGGAAGGTGACCGGATTGCCTTTCCTAGCGAGGTGTTCGCGATTGCGGAGCGCCGCCACAATGACGGCAGTTTCACTCTCGCCTTCGAAGGGGACGAACCGGTCGAGACGCTGCTCGAGCGCGCTGGCCGGATGCCGCTCCCCCCGTACATCGCAGGAAAACGGCCGACCGACGAACGGGACAAATCCGACTACCAGACTATTTTTGCGAAAGAGGATGGCGCTGTCGCAGCCCCAACCGCAGCGCTTCACTTCACCGATGCCTTGCTACGGGCGCTCGATGATCGGGGAGTGGTACGCGAGACGCTGACGTTGCATGTTGGTGCCGGGACCTTTTTGCCGGTCAAGGCTGACGATACGGACGATCACGCTATGCATGCGGAATGGGGCCGCATCGACGCCGATACCGCGGCCCGGCTCAATGCGGCCAGGGTGGCGGGTAACCGGGTTATCGCTGTCGGTACGACCAGCCTCAGATTGCTTGAAAGCGCGGCTGACGAGCACGACGTCATTCAGCCGTTTGCAGGCGACACATCGATTTTCATCACTCCCGGCTACCGGTTCAAGGCAATCGACGGTCTGATGACCAATTTCCATCTGCCTAAATCGACGCTTTTCATGCTTGTCAGCGCACTTATGGGTCGGGACCGCATGCAGGCATTCTACGCCCACGCGATTGAGAGTAATTATCGCTTTTATAGCTACGGGGATTCGTCTTTATTGTTGCCTTGAACTTGCAAAGAATGGAAATTGGCAAGGGGGGAAGAATAGATGCTGTCTTCGATCTCGGTTCCGCTGTCCGCGGAAAGGAACAGCTTTCCCAGCGACGATGACATTCGCGCCGCGATGCAGGCCATCGGACTGGTGACGCGTTACGATCCTGCGAAGCAGAGCAGGGACGGCAAGAAAACACGCATAAGTGATGATGGTAAAGACAAACTGGTGCTGGTCGGATCGGGCGAACACCACAAGGATTTGGCCAAGCGAAATCTAGATGCAGGTGAGCATGCCGTTTTCTCCAAGGAGATTGAAAAGTATTCTGTCTTCTGCGGAGCGCATGTCCCGACCAAGTCGAATGTCTTTGTAACCCGCGTTACGGAAGGCGCGATCACCGTCTGGTGCCAGCAATCCAGCCTTCGCGGGATTGTAGATGTCACCGGAGTGCTGGTTGCGAAGTTTCGTGATCGCGGAAAATTCCCATTTATCGACCTTACCGAGTGGGAGAAAATTTCAGCTCCGGTCTCGGCTTACAGCGGCGGCGAGGCCAAACGTCTCGCGACGGGAACTATCGAGCGGGGCAAATTCGAAACTTTCTTCGAGACGCGCAAATGGGATATTCTCCTGTTGCTGGTGCTCGGTATCCTGTTTGCGGCAACACTTATCAGCGCAAGTGGATCAACGACGGCTGAAGGCACTGACAATTGGTGGACCGTGTTCTCCAAGGCGACCTGGCCATCCTTTGGGATTGCGGTCTTGACGCTGTCGGCGACACTTTGTTTCTCATTTTTGTCGACAATCGTGAAGAAGGTTGCTTGGACTTGGGAAGAGGGCAATTCCTGAAACAAGAGCAATGGTCGGGTGATGTGACGCAGCCAATTCTAGAAATCGCGAATCTGACCAAAAAATACCCTGGCGGGCTGACCGCTTTGGACGATGTCGATCTGACCGTTCACAAGGGCGAGATTTTTGCGCTGCTCGGACCGAATGGAGCGGGCAAGACCACGCTGATCGGTGCGGTTTGTGGGCTTGTCCGGCCAAGTGGCGGGACGATCCGTGCGTTCGGGCATGATCTTGCAACAAACTGGCGCTCGGCCCGTGCCCGGATCGGGTTGGTGCCGCAGGAACTGTCGACCGACATGTTCGAGCAGGTTCAGCGTGCGGTGGCGTATTCGCGCGGTTTGTTCGGCCTTCCGGCGGACCCTGCGCGGATCGAGGAAATACTGCGCTCGCTCAGCCTGTGGGACAAGCGCAAGGAACAAATTCGTGCATTGTCAGGCGGAATGAAACGCCGGGTCTTGATCGCCAAGGCGCTGGCGCATGAACCAGACCTGCTTTTCCTCGACGAACCAACCGCAGGGGTCGATGTCGAATTGCGGCGCGACATGTGGAAACTGATCGGTGAAATGCGTGAACGCGGGGTCACCATCATTCTGACCACCCACTACATCGAAGAGGCCGAGGAAATGGCCGACAGGGTCGGTATCATTCGCAATGGCAAGATCCTGATGGTGGATGACAAGGCATCAATGATGCGCCGTCTGGGAAGCACAGAGGCGGTCATCGAAATGAAGCAACCTCTGACTGATATCCCCGATGCATTGTCGAAATATCCGCTAACTTTGACGGCGGGCGGAATCCACCTGCGCTACCGCGGCGGTGACGGTAGCGGTCTTGGCCGGGCAGAGGTCGCACAGGTTACAAGGCATCTTGCGATTTCCGGGATTGAGTATGTCGGCATCGATATTCGCGATTCCAGCCTGGAAGATATTTTCGTCGGACTGGTGGAGGAAAGCGCGTGATGGGTTTCAACCTCCGCAGCACATGGGCGATTTACACCCGTGAACTGATGCGCGCGCTGCGCACCGCGTTCCAGTCCATCCTTGCGCCGGTGCTGACGACTTCGCTGTATTTCATCGTGTTTGGCGCGGCGATCGGCGGGCGGATGCCAGACCTCGGCGGTGTTAGTTACGGCGCGTTCATTGTTCCTGGCCTGCTGCTGCTCACGCTTCTGAGCGAGAGCACTTCGAACGCCAGCTTCGGGATTTACATGCCCCGGTTCACCGGCACGATTTACGAGCTGCTGTCCGCGCCTGTCGGGGTTGCGGAGACGCTGGTCGGGTTCGTCGGTGCCGCTGCGACCAAATCACTTATTCTGGCGGCGATAATCCTGACGACTGCCTTGTTGTTCGTGGATTACACCATCGCCCATCCGATCCTGGCGATCGGCTACATAATGCTCGTCGCGGCGAGTTTTTCGCTGTTTGGTTTCATCTTGGGAATTTGGGCGGACAGTTTCGAGAAGCTAGGGATTATTCCGCAGCTGATCCTTTTGCCGCTGACATTTCTTGGCGGCACATTCTATTCGATCGACATGCTGCCGGAGCCGTGGCGCACAGCCGCGCTGTTCAATCCCATTGTGTATCTGGTGAACGGGCTTCGGTGGACGTTCTATGGCGCCTCCGACGTCAATATCTGGGTGTCCTTCGGCCTGACGCTGGGTTTCCTTGCGATCTGCGTCACGATCATCACCATCATTTTCAAGACGGGATGGCGCCTGCGCGCCTGATGTCACGCGGCGAGCAAGTCCCACAGGATCTTGCCGGTCAGGCCAAGAGACGCGACGATCATCAGCGGACGGATCAATTTTGCCCCGTGCCGCATGGCAAAACGTGAACCGATGAAACCGCCGATCATGGCCCCTGCTGCCATCGCCAGGCCAAGCAGCCAGACCATTTTTCCGCCCAGTGTGAACACAATCACCGCTGCCCAATTGGTCGTTGCGTTGAACAGCTTGGCATTGGCAGTTGCCCGCGTCAGGCCCTGTCCGCGCAAACCGACGAGGCTCGCGGTGAAGAACTGGCCAGTACCGGGTCCGAAGAATCCGTCATACAGCGATATTGCACCTGCGACCGGGGCGTAGCTTTTGCGGCTCAACCGCTCATGCGCGTCGTCATCGGTCATTCTGGGCGATAAAATAACATAGCCAGCCAAGGCGATGAGAAAGACCGGCACGATATACGCCAGCACGCCGGCGGATATCTGCTGGATCAGAATGGCACCGATGGCCGACCCGCAAAACACTAGGCCGACGAGCGGGAGATTTCGCCGGATCTCCACCAGACCGCCCCGCCAGTAAGACCAGCAGGCGGTGCTCGTCCCGAAGACCGATTGCAGCTTGTTCGTTCCGATAGCGAGGTGCGGGGGCAGGCCTGCCGCGAGCAATGCGGGCATCATCACCAGCCCGCCGCCGCCCGCGATAGAGTCTATGAAACCAGTCAGAATAGCGACACCGAACATCGTCAGGATCAACCAGGTTTCGGGTGTGAAGCTCTCGATCATTTGCCCGCTGTGGCCGCTGGCGCTAAGGGCCGCAAGCCCCATCAAAGACAGGCCCATGACAGACCAGACCCCAGACAGATTCTCGTTCTCAATATCAGCGACAGATGGAAAGGCTCGCACCGGCCTGATCCGGATGAAACGCGGCGACATTCGAACGCCTGCCTTTATGCCGGTGGGAACCGCCGCAACGGTCAAGGCGCTGAAACCGGAGACGGTGCGCAAAACCGGCGCGGACATCATCCTGGGCAACACGTATCACCTGATGCTGCGTCCGGGGGCCGAACGGGTCGCCCGCTTGGGCGGCTTGCACAAATTCATGAACTGGCACCGGCCCATTTTGACCGATAGCGGGGGCTATCAGGTGATGAGCCTCTCGGACTTGCGCAAATTGACCGAAGAAGGGGTCGAGTTCCGTAGTCACCTCGACGGTTCAAAGCATATGCTGACCCCGGAACGGTCGATGGAAATCCAGCGGCTGCTGGGTTCGGACATTGTCATGGCATTCGATGAATGCCCCCGGGCGGACCAACCGCGCGATGTGATCGCAAGTTCCATGGAAATGAGTATGCGGTGGGCGAAACGCAGCCGCGACGGGTTCGATTCCGGTGAAGAGCATGCTTCCCGCGCTGCCCTGTTCGGAATCCAGCAGGGCGCTCTGGATCAGGAACTGCGTAAACGAAGCGCCGATGCGCTCACCGATATCGGCTTCGATGGCTATGCGATTGGCGGACTTGCGGTGGGGGAAGGGCAGGAAGCCATGTTCGCCACGCTTGAATTCGCGCCTGATCAATTGCCCCACGACCGTCCGCGCTACCTCATGGGCGTGGGCAAACCGGATGATCTGGTCGGCGCAGTCGAGCGCGGGGTGGATATGTTCGATTGTGTGCTGCCCAGCCGGTCAGGCCGGAACGGCCAGGCCTTCACCTGGAACGGTCCGATCAATCTGCGCAACGCCCGCTTTGCCGAGGATCAGGAACCGCTCGACAGGCGCTGTGCGTGCGATACCTGCGCAACCTATAGCCGGGCCTATCTGCATCATCTGGTAAAATCGCAGGAGATCCTCGGCGCGATGCTGATGACCGAACATAATATAGCGTTCTATCAGCAACTGATGCAGGCAATGCGCGATGCAATCCAAGGCGGGAAGTTCAAGGAATTTGCCGCGAAATTCCGAAGCGATTATTTTTCCAAATAGGCTGTTGTCTCAGAGATTTATGTTCTTATGATCCCGCAATCAAAGATTTAGGGGGTCCTAATTGCATAAGTTTGAAAAAGTTTCACGGGCAACAGTGGCAGCGGGCCTGGCCCTGATCAGTCTTTCACCTCTGGCCGCTCAAACGCTGGAAGATGATGCGGCGCGGTTCGGGGCTCGGCAGTCGATCCTGAGTATAAGCCTGTCTCCCTCTGGTGACAAAATTGTCTATATTTCACCGAATGGCACCAGCGGTGAGAAGGTCATGCTGGTGGATCTGGGAGCTCAAGGTCCAATCACGCCTAAAACCCTGCTGGCGGACAATACACCCAACGTGGATATCGATTCGTGTATGTGGGCCACTGATCAGAATCTGGTTTGTTACCTGTATTCTATTGTGGAGGATTCATCGGGCCGGCTGCTCGGGTTCGAGCGTGCCATCGGCGTTAACATTGAGAGCGGTGAGGCGACAAAGCTGACGGCAGAAACGTCTTCGAGGGCGCTGTATACCTCACAACGCGGCGGATCGATTGTTGCCTTCGATGTTGAAACTGAACCAAACAAAATCGCAATGACCCGCGCCTGGGTTGAGGAATGGACGAATAACACAAGGCTTGCGAACACGAAAAGCGGTCTAGGTGTCGATCTTGTAGATGTGAATACCGGCAAACGGGACACCATCGAGCAGCCCGACGAGAGCGCCGTGGCCTATATCGCTGATGACAAGGGAAGAATCAGGTTGAAGGTCTTGGTCTCTACCGACAATCGTGGGCGCTCGCTCGGCAGACGGGTTTATCTATATCGCCCCGCCGATAGTGATGACTGGGAGCGTTTGTCGACAGCGGTGTTCGATGGCGTTGGATCACAAGGATTTCGTCCGGTTGCTATCGATTCGGGCAAAGATGTCGCCTATGGCTTCATGGATCAGGATGGATTTACTGGCGTATATTCGCTTGGCTTGAGCGCAGATAGCAGCCCGAAACCGGTGAAGGTGCGTGACGACGTCGATGTGGATTCTCTTGTCAGGATCGGGCGCCAGCGCCGCGTCGTCGGGGTCAGCTACGCAACCGAAAAACGGAGAGTCGAATTTTTCGACGATAATCTGGCCAACTTAACCGGGCAGTTGCAAAATGCGTTGCCCGGAAACCCCGCGGTAGGTGTGGCCGGTGCAAGCGCCGATGAACAGAAGTTGCTGATTATTGCTTCCAGTGATGTTGATCCCGGCATGGTTTATCTCTTCGACAAGAACGGCTCGAAACTTCAGGAATTGCTTCCGTTGAGGAATGCACTTTCGGGTCAGGATATGGCTGAAATGAAGCCAGTGACTTTTCCTGCACGGGACGGAACCGAGATACCCGGCTATTTGACCCTTCCAAACGGTCCGGCAAAATCGAATCTGCCGGCAATTGTCTTGCCTCATGGCGGACCAAGTTCCCGCGATGAATGGGGATTTGATTGGCTGGTGCAATTCTTTGCGGCGCGGGGTTACGCCGTCCTTCAGCCAAATTACCGTGGATCATCGGGGTATGGCCGCGCATGGTTCGGCAGAAATGGGTTCAAGAGCTGGAAAACAGCGGTCAATGATATCAACGATGCCGGAAGCTGGCTCGTCAGCGAAGGCATCGCCGACGGCAGCAAGCTGGCAATTGTTGGCTGGTCATACGGTGGATACGCAGCGCTTCAATCGCAGGTTGTTTCAGGCAATCCGTATGGTGCGGTTGTGGCAATTGCTCCGGTAACAGATCTCGAGAAACTGAAGAATGATAGCCTGGGTTTCACGAACGAAAGGATCATGCGTGAATTCATTGGGGCGGGCCCGCACATCAAGGAAGGTAGCCCTGCACAGAACGTCGATCGTTTCACCAGCCCGGTACTGATGTTCCACGGTACATCTGACCAGAATGTAGAGGTCAGGCAGTCACGCCATATGGCTGACAGACTGAAAGATGCAGGCAAGCCTGTCGATTATGTCGAATATGAAGATTTGGCACACAACCTCTCGGACAGTGCTGCACGCGCCGACATGCTGCAACGCATCGGCGTATTCTTGGATCAAAACCTAGGCGACTGAAAAAGAAAGGGCGGCCCCGAGAGGCCGCCCTTCCTGATTTCGAGATTGGTAACGATCAGCGCGAATAGAATTCGACGACCAGGTTCGGTTCCATGGTGACCGGGTAAGGTACTTCGTCCAGCTTGGGCACGCGGGTGAAGGTCACCTTGTCGTTGCCATCCGTAGAAACGTAGTCAGGAACATCACGCTCAGGCAGGCTCTGGGCTTCGATAACCAGCGCCATTTCCTTGGCCTTGTCGCCCAGACTGATCACGTCACCAACGTCGCAGCGGCGGCTTGCGATGTTGCACTTCACGCCGTTGACGCGAATGTGGCCGTGCGACACGATCTGACGTGCAGCAAAGATCGTCGGAGCGAACTTCGCGCGGTATACGATCATGTCGAGGCGGCGCTCGAGAAGGCCGATGAGATTCTGGCCGGTATCGCCCTTGATCGCAGTTGCTTCCTTGTAGGTGCGGCGGAACTGCTTCTCGGTTACGTCACCGTAATAACCTTTGAGCTTCTGCTTGGCGCGCAGCTGCAGGCCGAAGTCGCTCATCTTGCTCTTGCGACGCTGACCGTGCTGGCCAGGGCCGTAGGAACGCTTGTTTACCGGGCTGTTTGGACGACCCCAGATGTTTTCACCCATCCGGCGGTCGAGTTTGTACTTGGCGCTTTTGCGCTTCGACATAAGTCTTTCCTTCAATCTGCAATCGCTGCCCCAGCGGCAGCGCTTTAACCCGGTATCGCTCCGTCAGATCGACCAAATAGATGATGGTATCTGACGCGGCTGCCGCTTCACCGGGATACGGAGCCAATTGCGAAGCGCGCGAATAGCAGGATCAGTCATCAGGTCAAGCGATAACACACTCGACAAACTAGCCGCAAAAGGGCAGGGCGCGCGTCGATGAATGACCAAGCTAAAGCCCCCTCAGACTGCCAGACAATGATCGATGTGCGCGCCGGGGTCGATGCGACCGATCGCGCATTGGTGGATCTGCTCGAAACCCGTTTCGGATATATGCGTGCAGCGGCACGCATTAAGACGGAGCAAAGCGCGGTAAGAGACGAAGACCGCAAGGCGGCCGTGATTGACGCTGTGCGTCAAAGGGCGGCAAAGGCGGGCATTCCGGCTGACGCATTGGCAGAGATATGGGACAGCCTGGTCGAAACCTCCATCGCCTACGAAATGACCGAGTGGAAACGCTTGCGTCGATAGGATTCCGCTGATTTTTGCCTCAGCTGTGCCTGAATTTACATCAAGAAAACGGAAACAGCCCCGGGACATGCCGGGGCTGCTGTATCTTTTCCGCCATCAATGTGACCTGTCAGCAAGTGATGTTACTGGTTGCCCGCAGCATCATTCACACGGCGACGAGCCTGTTCAAAGTTGTCAGAAGTGTCCTGCTCGTATTTCCGCCATTCCTCGGCTGTACGGCACACTTTGCGCTTTGCCAGACGCGAACCTGTAATCGTTTCAATCCGGCAGACTTTTGCTTCTTTAGCTTCTTCGTCTTTTGCCTCGGTGCTGGCCGCTGCGTTCGAATCCAGTGCCAGAGCTGGGGCTGCGATACTGAATGTCGCAAGGGCGGCAAGGGGGAGTGCTATTTTCATCGTGTTTTCCTATAAATGAATTGAGTGCGGGAGGCCTATTTGGCTGTATCTGCAACTCTTGACCTCGCACGCTTAAATTCCATGCGTGTTTCTCTTTTATGACGCCGCCAACCTTCTGCGGTTTTGCAGTCTTCCCGAGTTCTCAAGCGGGAACCAGCGATTGTCTGCCGTTTGCAAATCAGTGTCTTATCATCTGCAGAAGTGAGATCATCCTGCGGATCAACACTTTCGGACGTTGCCTCGACACTGGTCGCGACTACCCCCATATCAGCAGTCGAAATGGCTGCCTGCATAGATGCAATTGCAACAAAGATTGCGAGCGTGCTCATAGAAACATGGTAACCCCGCAGCCTGTTCCAAGTCAAGTTGAGCGCTTACAGCACCTTAGCTCCGAAGCGAAACCTCGAGGTTGGGGACCTCTCGTCAGGTTCTGTCGCGCCGCGAAAGCGAGGAGAGCACGCCTCGTAGGGTACGCACTTCCAAATGATTCCAGCCTGGACGGGTCAGCACATTTCGTAAGGTTCTGCGGGTGGCATCGGATCGTGACGGCGGCATGAAATATCCCTTCGGCTCCAGCATGGCTTCCAGATGTCCGATCAATCCATCCAGTTCCGCTTGTTCGGCGGCGGGCAGCACTTCTTCAAGCGTCGGCTGTTTCAGCGACTGGGTCTTGGACCATTCATAAGCGCACAGAATTACCGCCTGCGCGAGATTGAGAGAGCCAAACTCCGGGTTGATCGGTACTGTCAGAATTGCGCGCGCCATCGCTACGTCTTGTGTATCCAAACCTGACGCTTCCCGACCGAACAAGATCGCGGATCGCCCGGATTCCGCGATGATCTGACCCGCCGCCTGTTCGGGCGTCACCACCGGTTTGGAATCGCCGCGTTTGCGCACAGTTGTCGCATAGATATTGGTGCAGTCGGAGACCGCTTCGGCAGTCGAGCCGAAAATTTGCGCCTCATCGAGCACGATATCCGCTCCGGCGGCAGCCGGGCCAGCGCTCGGGTTAGGCCAGCCATCCCGCGGCTCAACCATTCTCAGTTCAGTCAGCCCGAAATTTAGCATCGCCCTGGCGACCTTGCCGATGTTTTCGCCCAATTGAGGGCGCACCAGAACAATGACGGGTGATTTAGCCTGCTGCGGCATCGGATTCTTCAGCGCCGGCTCCGGCGACTTCCTGGACGGTGCTGGCAAATTCCTCGAAGTCTCTGGCTTCGCTGAAATCCCGGTAGACGCTCGCAAACCTGATATAGGCGACGCTGTCGAGTTGGCGCAGCCCGTCCATTACCATTTCACCCAGGCGGGAGGACGGGATTTCGCTCTCACCGGCGGTTTCAACTTGCCGCTGGATACCCGAGATCAATTGATCGATCCGCTCTTGCGACACATCGCGTTTGCGGCATGCCAGAGCCACGGATTGCTCAAGCTTCGACCGGTCGAAAGCCTGCCTGCGATCGCCGCTTTTCACGATCGTCACTTCACGCAATTGCACGCGTTCAAAAGTTGTAAAGCGTGCGCCGCAGCTGGTGCATTGACGGCGCCGACGGATCGAGGCGTTATCCTCTGTCGGTCTGCTGTCTTTTACCTGGCTGTCTTCATGCGCGCAGAACGGGCATCGCATCTATTTCTTGATCCTGTTCCACAACGCATAGCCTGCACCGGCGGCAAGGCCGATCGGCCATGTCACGACCGGCAGCAATGCGCCGCCAAGCGCGCCGATTGCCGCGCCTGCGAGCACAGGCTTGGTCGATGGATGAGCCATGCCCTGTTTCGCCATTCCGGCAATTTCAGTGCGGGCATCGTCGACCAGATCTGGTTCTTTGTCTTTCATCTTACATTCCCGGGTAAACTGGGAAGGCTGCGCACAGTTCAGAAACGCGGTTGCGAACCGATTCCTCTGTCTGGGCGTCACCTTCGGGGCCGTTTTTAGAAAGCCCTTCTACCACTTCAGCGATCAGCGCGCCAATCTTACGGAACTCAGCCGGGCCAAAACCACGGGTTGTTCCTGCCGGGGTACCGAGACGAATGCCGCTGGTCACGAACGGGCTCCGGGTGTCGTACGGGATGCCGTTCTTGTTGCAAGTCAACCATGCCCGGTCGAGGCCCTTTTCAGCTGCCTTGCCGGTAACGTCCTTGGACGTAAGGTCGACCAGCATGGAATGGTTGTCCGTGCCGCCCGAGACAATCCGCAGGCCGTTTTCTTCAATGCTTGCCGCCAGCGCCCGGGCGTTCTCAACCACGCTTGCGGCGTAGGTCTCGAATTCGGGCCGCAATGCCTCGCGAAATGCGACTGCCTTGGCAGCAACGATATGCATCAGGGGGCCGCCCTGCATGCCGGGGAAGACAGCCATGTTGATCGGCTTTGTCAGGTCTTCATCGTTCCACAAGATAATGCCCGAACGCGGCCCGCGAAGGCTTTTGTGCGTGGTGCTGGTAACGACGTGTGCATGCGGGAAGGGCGAAGGGTGCGCGCCACCGGCAACCAAGCCGGAGATATGGCTCATATCAACCATCAGATAGGCGCCAACCTCGTCAGCGACCTTGCGGAATGCGGCCCAGTCCCACTCGCGCGAGTAGGCGGTGCCGCCCGCGATTATGAGTTTCGGTTTGTGCTCTTTTGCAATCGCCATGACCTGATCCATGTCGATGCGCTCGTCTTCCTTGCGCACACCGTATGCGACGGGATTGAACCACTTGCCGCTCATATTGACGGGGGAACCATGGGTCAGGTGCCCGCCCGAATTCAGGTCGAGGCCCATGAAAGTGTCGCCGGGCTCAAGCAGCGCGAGAAATACCGCCTGGTTCATTTGAGAACCGCTGTTGGGCTGGACGTTTGCAAATTCGCAGCCAAACAATTCCTTCGCCCGGTCAATTGCCAGTGTCTCCACGACATCAGCATAGTCGCAGCCGCCGTAATACCGTTTGCCGGGATAACCCTCGGCATATTTGTTGGTGAATACGCTCCCTGCAGCTTCCAGCACCGCCTTGCTGGCAATGTTCTCACTCGCGATGAGTTCAATCTTGTCTTGCTGGCGCTTCAATTCGTTGGCGACGGCGCCCGCGATCTCCGGATCGGCGGTGGCAAGGTCGTCATGCCAGAAACGATGCATAATGTCGGTGCTGGTGGCTTCGGCAGTGCTCATGGATCAGACCTTTGGGTTGGAAAGCTTGTCTACGCGGCGTTGGTGACGGCCGCCGGCAAATTCTGTTTCAAGGAAGGCGCTGACACAGGCCTTGGCCATGTCGCTGCCTGTCAGACGGGCGCCGATCGCGATACAATTTGCGTCGTTATGTTCCCGAGCGAGAGCTGCACTCAGCGGTTCGGAGACCAGAGCGCAGCGAACAGCAGGGTTGCGATTGACCGACATCGAAATGCCAATTCCGCTGCCGCATAGTGCGATACCGCGTTCGGCAGTCCCGTCAGCCACCACCCCGGCAAGGCTGTAACCAAAGTCGGGATAATCGACGCTGTCATTGGTGTCCGGCCCGAGGTCCGCAACCTCGTGGCCCTGTTCGATCAGCCACTCGCGCAGCTCGGCTTTCAGGTCGAGCGCGGCGTGGTCGGAGGCGATGGCGATTTTCATGCGCTGCACATAGAGAAATGGCCCGCTGATTGCCAGCGGGCCATGTTCGAAATCACCAACAGGTTTGAAAGAATTACTGGTCGAGGAACGACCGCATCTTTCGGCTGCGGCTTGGGTGCTTCAGCTTCCTGAGCGCCTTCGCCTCGATCTGACGGATGCGTTCCCGGGTAACCGAGAATTGCTGGCCGACTTCTTCAAGCGTGTGGTCAGTGTTCATACCGATACCGAAGCGCATCCGCAGCACGCGCTCTTCACGCGGGGTGAGGGATGCCAGAACGCGGGTAACGGTTTCTTTCAGGTTGGCCTGAATTGCCGCATCCACGGGGATGATGGCGTTCTTGTCTTCGATGAAATCACCGAGGTGCGAATCTTCTTCGTCACCGATCGGCGTTTCCAGGCTGATGGGTTCCTTGGCGATCTTCATCACCTTGCGAACCTTCTCAAGCGGCATTGAGAGACGCTCAGCCATTTCTTCCGGTGTCGGCTCACGACCCTGCTCGTGCAGGAACTGGCGGCTCGTGCGGACCAGCTTGTTGATCGTCTCGATCATGTGGACCGGAATACGGATTGTTCGTGCCTGATCGGCAATCGAGCGGGTGATCGCCTGACGGATCCACCACGTTGCATAGGTGCTGAACTTGTAACCGCGGCGGTATTCGAACTTGTCGACCGCCTTCATCAGGCCGATGTTGCCTTCCTGAATAAGATCAAGGAATTGCAGGCCGCGATTGGTGTATTTCTTGGCGATGGAAATAACCAGGCGCAGGTTTGCCTCAACCATTTCCTTCTTCGCGATACGTGCTTCGCGCTCGCCCTTCTGCACCATATTTACGATGCGGCGGAATTCGGGCAGTGACATACCGGTCTGGCTGGCAATGTCCGCAATCTCTGCGCGGATACGCTCGACTGCATCGGCTTCCTTCTCTGCGAAGGCCGCCCATTTCTTGTCTTTCTTGACCCGGTCTTTCAGCCAATTGTCGTCCATCTCGTTGCCGATATAGGCGTCGAGGAAGTCGATCCGTTTGACCTTGTGGCGTTCGGCAAGGCGCAGCATCTGGCCGCCAAGAGCAGTCAGGCGGCGATTGAACGCGTACAGATTGTCGACCAGGAATTCGATCTTGGTCGCGTGGAATTGGACGCTTTCGACCTCGGCAGTGAGGTCTTCGCGCATCTTCTCGTATTTCTTTTCCTTAGCGGCAGGAAATTCGAGACCAGCGCCGAGCGTTTCGACGCGTTCGGCCTGCAGTTTTTCGAATTTCTTGAACATGCTCGTGATGCGGGCAAAGGTTTCGAGTGCTTCCGGTTTGAGTGCGGCTTCCATCTGCGCGAGGGAAAGGGTGTTGTCCTCTTCCTCCTCATCGTCGCGCTTCTTGGATGAGCCTTCTTCGCCGTCTTCGTCATCGTCCGAATCTTCATCGGAATCGTCGTCATCGTCGCGGATGTCGACGCCAGCGGTTTCCTCGGAAATCTCGCCGTCATCATCCTCGTTTTCCTCTTCCATCTTGTCGACGGGAGGTTCCTTGGAAAGCATGGCATCGAGATCGAGGATCTCGCGCAGCTGCATTTCCTCGTTATTGAGGGCTTCGGACCAGTGGATGATTGCGTGGAACGTGATCGGGCTTTCACAAAGGCCGATGATCATCGTGTCGCGACCGGCCTCAATGCGCTTGGCAATCGCGATTTCACCTTCGCGGCTGAGCAGCTCGACAGCACCCATTTCGCGCAGATACATGCGAACGGGGTCGTCGGTGCGTTCGCCAGCGGCGAGTTTCTTTGGTCCGGCAGGAGCTTTCTTCGCTTCCTTGCCATCCTTGCCGACGCTGATTTCCTCAACTTCGGATTCCTGTTCCTTCTCGGCCTCGGCCTCTTCATCGTTCTCGACGATGTTGACACCCATTTCGCTGATCGCAGACATGACGTCTTCGATCTGATCGGTGGTCATCTGGTCCTGAGGAAGCGCTTCGTTGAGTTCATCAACCGTGATGTAACCCTTGCGTTTCGCTTTGGTGAGAAGCTTCTTCACCGACGCCTCGTTGAGGTCGATCAGGGGAGCGTCTTCTTTATCCTTGGTCTTCGCTTTGGAGGCCATAAACTTGATCAGTCCGTTTCTTGGTCGCCTTCGCCTGCCTCTGCAGGTTGGCGATCTGAATTTTCCTGAGCTGCGCGGGCAGCCCGTAAACTTACCATTTGCCCGAGTCGCCGCTCAAATTCCAGCTTTCGTTTGAGCAAGCGCTGTTGCTCGGCAAAAGCTCCTTCAGGATCGGTCTCGAAACGTGCGGTGGCCGCCGCAAGCGCAGCTTCCAACGCAGGTCTTTCGACCAGCAGTGACACAGCTTCGACCAAATCGTCGCAGGCAGCTTTCGGATCGATACCTTCACGCAGGAAGGAGAAACGGGTTTCATCCGGCGGCGCAACGAGGCCGTCAGGCACCAATATGGGAGATGTGTCGCCGGGTTCAAGCATTTCAGCAGCTTCTATCAACGAATCAATTGCCGGCCCGATTCGAGCGTCCTGTTCGGCAAAGCGTGTGAGGCTTTCCGAATGTCGCAAGATTTCCTGCGGAAACCGCGCCAGCCCGGCGACTACTGCAGTGGCCAGGTTACCTCTGCTGCCGGCCCCGCTGGCCCTTTTCAGCCGGGCTGCCGCGTCTGCCGATAGCGTTGGTGCCGCCTGCTTGAACCCGCCCGGCTTCCATTCGCGCTTGACCCACGGCTTTTGCTCGCGCGGGGGAAACGCAAAGGCAGAAAACCGTTCCAGCAATTCGCGCTTGTACAGAGCACGGATATCCGGGTCCTGTATGGTGTCGACATGTTCGAGGAGGCGCGCTTTCAGGCCCGCCTTGTCTTCTGGCGAACTGAGCGGCTGAACATCGCGTTCATAGGTCCAGATCGTGTCCAGCAAGCTTGCTGCATTATCCAGCAATTCGTCGAGCGCCGCCTTGCCCTTCTGCTTCAGCAGATCATCAGGGTCGAGGCCGCTCGGCAGGCGAACGATACGCAGGGAGTGAGCAGGGCGCAGCATAGGCAGTGCACGCGAGATAGCCCGCATGGCCGCGCGCTGGCCGGCCGCGTCCCCATCGAAACACAAGACCGGAACCTCCACCATGCGCCACAGCAGTTCCAGCTGGCGTTCCGTGAGCGCGGTACCCAGCGGTGCAACAGCGTCTTCAATTCCGGCATCGGCGAGGGCGATGACGTCCATATACCCTTCGACCACGATCATCCGGTTGGTCTGGCGCGATGCCGGGCCGGCGCGGTGCAAATTATAGAGGGTCCGCCCCTTGTCGAACAAAGGTGTGTCCGGCGAATTGAGGTATTTGGGTGCTTTTGTATCGGTTTCCAGAATGCGGCCGCCGAACGCGATCACACGTCCGCGCGCATCATGGATTGGCAGCATCAGGCGCGATCGGAAACGGTCATACGGTTCCTTGTCGTCGACCGCGATACGCAGACCGCCCTCAATCAGCAGCGGTTCTTCATATTCGGACAAGGCGGCTTTCATCGCCTGGCGATCAGGCGGGGCATAGCCGAAACCGAACCGGCCGACTGTGCGCGCGCCAAAACCGCGAGACTTCAGATAATCGCGCGCGCCGGAACCGCTATTGCCTTGCAGATTGGCTGCGAACCAATCCTGCGCGGACTGCATTACATCGTGCAAGCCCGCCCGCTGCTGGGTCATTTGCGCCGCACGCGGATCTGGCGCGGGCATTTCCAGCCCGGCCTCTGCGGCCAGTTCCTTCACCGCATCCATAAACTGCATACCGCGCTGGTCGGTCATCCAGCGAATTACATCGCCGTGCGCCCCGCAGCCGAAACAGTGGTAAAATCCCTTTTGGTCGCTGACTGTGAAGCTTGGCGATTTTTCGTCATGGAAGGGGCAACAGGCCTTCCATTCATGTCCCGCCTTCTGCAGCTTGGTCGTGCGCATGATGACGCTGGAGAGCGTCACGCGAGCACGCAGCTCGTCAAGCCATTGCGGGGAAAGCGCCATCACCCCTCAATGCGAGGTGATGGCGCCTGATTCAAGGGCTGAGATCAGCGGGCTGTGGAGGGGGCGTTGCAGCCCGCTTCGTATCCTGCGGTTGCTTCGGGATAGGGACCCGGTCCCTTCGCCTCGGTATAGTTGGCATCGATCGCATACACTGGCGCCGGGCCGGCAGGCGGCAAGGTGGACTGCCAGTAGAATGTCAGCGGTTCCGCCTGTTCCCACTGGTCGCCGGCTGTGCCGGGATTGACTGACCAGATCAGCGCACCGTCGAGGCAGGTAATCACGACGTCCGCCTTGGGGCCGATGGCAGCCATTGCCTCAGCCTTGGAATAGCCGACAGCGCCGGTGAAGCCGTGGGCAGGGCGGAGCATCTTAAAGGCAGTCGCCTGTTCGATATCTGACGAATCGTTTCCGTCGCCGCTACCGGTGTCCTCCTTGTTGTCTTCACCGGGATAGACGACGTGCACATAGGTGTAGACGGTGCCCTTGGGCGCGGTTTTCGGATCGCAAACGTCCATTCCGGCGGGGCACGCCACGAACGATCGAATATCGGCAAAGTTGCCTTCCGCGTTGGCGAGCGTTCCGGTGACTTCGTCACCCTGTGGGCCGACGATTTTCGCGCCCAGTTGAAGATCCATAAAATCGCCAGGTTCCAAAGCCCCGGCAAGCGCAGCGGCTTCACCGTCGGTTGTCGCGGTTTCCAGATCGGTCCGGTCGGTATCGGGTTCCGCCGAACAGGCAGATAATGCGGCCGCGGCGGCGGCTGCAGTCAGAAAATGGACGGTCTTGGTCATGTAAGGCTCTCTTTCACCATTGCGCTGGCTTTTGTCATATCCAGTTCAGCGCCGTGGCGGGCCTTTAGTTCCCCCATGACTTTGCCCATATCCTTAATGGAATCAGCAGCTAAGTCCGATTTGATCACCTCGATTGCAGCGCGGGTTTCTTCCTCGCTCATCTGTTGGGGAAGAAATTCCTCGATTACAGCCAGTTCCGCCTCTTCCTTGGCGGCCAGTTCGTCGCGGCCACCGTCAACATACATGGTTATCGATTCCTTGCGCTGCTTGGCCATTTTCTGCAAAACTTCGGTCACCAGCACATCATCATCGATTTCCTTGGACGAAGTGCGCAGTTCGATGTCGCGGTCCTTGATCTTTGCGCCGATCAGGCGGAGCGAGGCGGTGCGTTCCTTGTTACCTGCCTTCATGGCGGTGATGGTTTCGGCTTTGATGGTGTCACGCAGCATTTTTGAGTTCCTGTGGATGAAATTTGCCGATGGTCGGCGCAAATAGGTTGATAGCGGCCCAATAACGCAAGTTTCCGCATCGGGACAGCTTGACGAGGGGGCAGGCAGCCTCTAGCCGCTGGGTCTTAGCAACATTGCCGGAAAACCCTGACTCGGAGCGTCACTTATGGCCCACGCCGCCACAACTCCTGCGCAACCCAAAGGTGCGACGGGAGTCCTCGTTTTGGCGGATGGCACCGTGATCTGGGGCAAGGGCTTCGGCGCCACCGGATATGCGGTTGGCGAGGTTTGCTTCAACACATCGATGACCGGTTATCAGGAAGTGATGACGGACCCGTCCTACGCGGCGCAGATCGTCACCTTCACATTCCCCCATATCGGCAATGTCGGGGCCAATTTCGAAGACATCGAATCCAAGGTCGAAGGCGCGGTCGGCTGCATCGTGCGCGAGGAAATCACTCCGTCGAGCAATTTCCGCAGCACGCAGGAATTTTCCGACTGGATGGCAGCACAAGGCAAGATCGGCCTGTCGGGCGTTGATACACGCGCCCTGACGCGCCGCATCCGCCAGTCGGGCGCGCCCAACGCGATGATCATGCACGAACCCAATGGCGGGTTCGACATTCCCGAATTGCTCAAGCGGGCGCAGGAATGGGCCGGGCTTGAGGGGATGGACCTCGCCCAGCGGGTCAGCCGCGAGGCTCAGGAAGACTGGGGTGGCGGTTACTGGCGGCTTGGCCACGGCTATGGCCGCGCCGACTGGAACGGCAAGCCGCACGTGGTCGCGATAGATTACGGCGCGAAAGACAACATCTTCCGCAATCTGGTGAAAGCGGGCGCGAAAGTGACCGTAGTGCCGGCCAAGACATCGCTTGAAGATATCCTCGCACTGAAGCCTGACGGCGTATTCCTCTCAAACGGCCCCGGCGACCCGGCGGCGACGGGCAAATATGCGGTACCGGTTATCAAAGCGCTGCTCGATATGGATATGCCGCTGTTCGGTATTTGCCTTGGCCACCAGATGCTGGCGATCGCCGCCGGGGCGAAGACGGCTAAGATGCACCAGGGCCACCGCGGCGCAAACCATCCGGTTCAGCGGGTCGGCGAAAGCTGGGGCGAAACCCGCGATCTGGTGGAGATTACCAGCATGAACCACGGCTTCGCGGTCGATGCGGATACGCTGCCCGAGGGTGTGGAACAGACCCATGTGAGCCTGTTCGACGGTTCGAATTGCGGGGTCAGCATCACCGGCAAGAAGGCGTTCGGGGTGCAGTATCATCCAGAGGCAAGCCCGGGACCGCAGGACAGTTTCTACCTGTTCGAGAAGTTCGTGGGGATGTTGGGGTGAGGGCCGTGAGCTTGCTCCTCGTGATGGGTGTTTTCTCATCATGCAGCGAGCGTGCTTGCACTGATCCCGGTGTCTGCTGGGCCAACCGGCAGGATGGTATCGCCGCAGCCGAGCGTTGCGGTGTCGAAGATTTCGAGCCGCAGGAAACTGCGGACACCTGGCTGCCCTATGTCGAGGGGGAAAATCCCGACACCGGGCCGAAGACCAGTTGCATAGCTAAGGACCTTCAGGGTCAAGGATTGATGGTGACACACTAATGCCCAAAAGAACCGACATCTCCTCGATCCTCGTCATTGGCGCTGGACCGATCATCATCGGCCAGGCCTGCGAGTTCGATTATTCCGGCACGCAGGCGATCAAGGCGCTGAAGGAGGAGGGCTACCGCGTCATCCTCGTCAACTCCAATCCGGCCACCATCATGACCGACCCGGAGTTTGCCGACGCGACCTATATCGAGCCGATCACGCCCGAAATCGTCGCCAAGATCATCGAGAAAGAACGCCCTGATGCGGTGCTGCCGACGATGGGCGGGCAGACCGCGCTTAATTGCGCGCTGAGCCTTGAAAAAATGGGCGTGCTGGAGAAATTCGGCGTGCAGATGATCGGCGCCGATGCAGAGGCGATCGACAAGGCGGAAGACCGCCAGAAATTCCGCGATGCGATGGACAAGATCGGCCTCGAAAGCGCGCGCAGCGGCGTAGCGCACAATGTCGATGAGGCGTTTGAAATCCTCGAGCGCACCGGTCTGCCCAGCATCATCCGCCCCAGCTTTACGCTTGGCGGCACCGGCGGCGGCATTGCCTATAACAAGGCAGAGTTCGAGCGCATTGTTCGCGAAGGCCTCGACGCCAGCCCCACGACGGAGGTTCTGATCGAGGAATCGCTGCTTGGCTGGAAAGAATACGAGATGGAGGTTGTCCGCGACCGCAAGGACAATTGCATCATCATCTGTTCTATCGAGAACGTCGATCCGATGGGCGTGCACACCGGCGACAGCATCACCGTCGCCCCCGCGCTGACCCTGACGGACAAGGAATATCAGATCATGCGCACCGCCAGCATCGCTGTGCTGCGCGAAATCGGGGTCGAAACCGGCGGGTCGAACGTCCAGTTCGCGGTAAACCCGGAAGATGGCCGCCTGATCGTGATCGAGATGAACCCGCGCGTTTCGCGTTCATCCGCGCTGGCATCGAAGGCCACCGGTTTCCCCATCGCGCGCGTCGCGGCGAAACTGGCGGTCGGTTATACCTTGGATGAAATCACCAACGAAATTACCGGCGCAACCCCGGCCAGTTTCGAGCCGACGATCGATTACGTCGTCACCAAGATTCCGCGTTTCGCGTTCGAGAAATTCAAGGGCGCGAATGTCGAACTGGCCACCGCGATGAAGTCGGTTGGCGAAGTCATGGCGATTGGCCGGAACTTCCAGGAATCAATGCAGAAGGCGCTTCGCGGGCTGGAAACCGATCTCGACGGGTTCAACCGCGTGGTCGAACTGGAAGGCGTGCACCGCGATGTGCTGACCGGCTCGCTAGCCAAGCGGACACCCGACCGGATATTGAAAGTTGGACAGGCTTTCCGTGAGGGTATGGACGTCGACGAGATCAACCGCATCACCGGTTATGACAAGTGGTTCCTGCGCCAGATCGAAGCGATCATTGCGGCAGAAACCGATGTCGCAACCAACGGACTGCCGGGCGATGCCGCTGGCCTGCGCAAGCTGAAGAGCATGGGCTTTTCCGACAAACGCCTCGCGACTCTAGCGGTGCGATCGGTCGGCGTGGCTGGCGGAATGGGCGAAACCCAGGCCCGCCGCAGCGGTCTGCTCCACGATGCGTTGCAGGCGATGGCCGGTGCGACTTCGGAAGAAGAAGTTCGTTCGCTGCGCCGCAAGCTGGGCGTACTGCCGGTGTTCAAACGGATCGACAGCTGCGCTGCCGAATTCGAGGCGATCACGCCGTATATGTATTCGACTTACGAGGCGCCGACCTTTGGCGAACCTGAGGACGAAGCGCAGCCGAGCGACCGCCGCAAAATCGTGATCCTGGGCGGCGGACCGAACCGGATCGGGCAGGGTATCGAATTCGATTATTGCTGCGTCCATGCCTGTTTCGCGCTGGAAGAAGCCGGCTTCGAAACGATCATGATTAACTGCAACCCGGAAACCGTTTCGACCGATTACGACACCTCCGACCGCCTTTATTTCGAACCGCTGACGGCAGAGGACGTGCTCGAAATCCTGCGCGTAGAACAGCAGGCCGGTGAATTGGTGGGCGTAATCGTGCAGTTCGGCGGCATGACCCCGCTCAAACTGGCGCAGGCGCTTGAGGATGAAGGCATCCCGATCCTCGGCACCAGCCCCGATGCGATCGATCTTGCCGAAGACCGCGAACGCTTCGCAAAACTGGTCAACAAGCTGAAGCTGAAGCAGCCTGAAAACGGTATCGCCTACAGCCGCGACGAGGCGGCATCTGTCGCTGCGCGGATCGGGTATCCCGTTCTGCTGCGCCCGTCATACGTTCTGGGCGGCCGGGCGATGGAAATCGTCGACAGCGAGGCCCAGCTTGATGACTACATCAAAACGGCAGTGAATGTGTCGGGCGAAAGCCCGGTCCTCGTCGACCAGTATCTGCGCGATGCGATCGAATGCGATGTCGATGCCCTGTCAGATGGCGACCAGGTCGTGATCGCCGGCGTCATGCAGCATATCGAAGAGGCCGGCGTGCATTCGGGCGACAGTGCTTGCACCATCCCGCCATATTCGCTGCCGACCGACATCGTCGATGAAATGGAACGTCAGGCAAAGGCGCTGGCTCTTGCGCTGGGCGTGCGCGGGCTGATGAACGTGCAGTTCGCTGTGAAGGACGGCGAAGTTTACCTGATCGAGGTGAACCCACGCGCAAGCCGTACCGTTCCGTTCGTGGCCAAGGCAATCGGGCAGCCGGTCGCCAAGATTGCCGCCCGCGTTATGGCCGGGGAGACGCTGGACAAGTTCCCACCATTCAAGCGCGATCTCGACTACATGGCCGTGAAAGAGGCGGTCTTCCCGTGGGGCCGTTTCCCCGGGGCTGACCCGGTCCTGACGCCGGAAATGAAATCGACCGGCGAAGTCATGGGGATCGACTGCGATTTCCCGACCGCGTTCATGAAGTCGCAGCTCGGCGCAGGGGTCAAATTGCCGGAAGGCGGCCTGGTCTTCGTTTCGGTCAAGGAAGGCGACAAGCCGATCATCGTGCCTGCGGTGAGAACTCTGGTCGAATGCGGGTTCCGGATTGTCGCCACTGGCGGCACGCAGGCTTACCTGACGGAACAGGGGATCGAGGTCGAAAGGGTCAACAAGGTGGCGGAAGGCCAACCGCATATTGTCGACCGCATGATCGACGGCGAAATTGCGCTGGTGTTCAACACGACCGAGGGTTGGCAGAGCCTGATCGACAGCAAATCAATCCGTGCGACCGCCCTGGAAATGAAGATTCCGTACTACACCACGGCGGCGGCATCGCTCGCCACGGCGGAGGCAATCAGGGCCGTCAAGCCGAGCGCGCTTGAAGTCCGGTCACTCCAAGACTATTATAGCTGAGAAATAGACGACCTCTCCCGACATCGCTTCCGGAAATGAGTCGCTCCGAATTGGGGCGGCCCGGTCTCGAATTGTCTTTCGGTAGAGGCGCTTAGAATAGATTGGGGTTACGATGGAAAAAGTGCCGATGCTCGCCGAGGGCTACGAAAAGCTCACGGCTGATTTGAAGGCTTTGCGTGAAGAGCGGCCCAAGATCGTCGACGCGATCGAGGAAGCCCGTGCTCACGGCGACCTCTCCGAAAACGCAGAGTATCACGCTGCGAAAGAACGTCAGGGCCAGGTCGAGGCGCAGATTGCCGATATCGAAAGCAAGGTCACCCGCGCTCAGATCATCGATCCGACGACGCTCTCGGGAGACCGCATTGTTTTCGGTGCAACCGTCACCCTGCTCGACGACGATGACAAGCCGGTCAGGTACCAGATCGTCGGCCAGACAGAGGCGGATGCAACTGGCGGGCGGATTTCGTACAATTCGCCGCTGGGCAAAGCGCTGATCGGCAAGAGCCTGGGCGATGAGATCGAAGTGACTGTGCCATCCGGCGACAAGTTTTACCTCGTCGAAAAGATCGAATATATTTGATCCTGGACGCGGCTTGGCAAGCTAGCCGAGCCGCTTTTCCATCGCATAATTGTGAATCGCAACGCCGTCGATTTCGAAATCGCGGCGATGCGTAATGCTGTATCCGCAGCGCTCGAAAGCGGGCCGGGCAAGATCGCTTGCTTCGGTATAAAGACGCGCAATCCCGCGCGTGCCAGCTTCCGTTTCAGCCAAAGCCAGCAACTGGTCGGCCAATCCGCGGCGCGAATGGTCAGGGTGGCAATATAGCTGGTCGAGATGGCCGTCTTGCTCAAGTAAGGCAAAGGCGACCGGCAGGCCTCGCTCATCAGCGGCGACGTATATTGAATGGCCGTTCGCAACACGTTCACGGATCCGTCCGGGTGAACCATGGCGGCTCGCCCATACCGCAACCTGTTCGCGCGAATATGCCGCCGGTCCGATCTGGACTATCGCAGCCAGCGTCAGTGCGTGGAGTGGTTCCGCGTCACCTTCGCGATACCGGCGCAGAGAGTAAGCCATCGCAAGCCGCGATATTTCAGGATCAGGCGCCCGGGGTCAGCAATTTGTGCAGGGGAACGATGACGTACTTCATTTCGGCATCGTCAACCGTGCGCTGCGCATTGCCGCGCCATGCTTCTACCGCGTTGTCGTAATCGCTGAATACGCCGACAACATGGATGCTTTCCGGATCCTGGAATTCCATGGTGCGCGGGTCTTTGACACGACCGCCCATAACCAAGTGGAGCGTCTGGTTGAGATCTGTTTCTTTCATGTCGGTGCTTTCTGGGACCTGGGGAGGGTGGAAGTACTATCGCGCGGCACATAAAGAAAAAGGCGCGCCAGACAAGTCCGGCGCGCCTTTTCGCAGATCGTATCTCGATATTATTTGCCTGCGCGGTTCCGCAGATCGCGGATGGACCGTCCGGCCTTCTTGCCGGCCTCACGGGTAAAACCGCGTGCTGCAGCGGCTGCATTGCCGCTCTTGTACGCAGCCTGCCTGCGCAGGGCACCTGCATTATCGTTCAGCGCATCGCCGAAATCTTCAAGTTTGTCCTTGCCTGCTTCGGCAACATTGCCCGCCGTTGCCATCATGCCGCTGGCATATGCCAGACCGAGTTCGGTGGCATAGCTTGCGAGTGAGCTGGCTTTGCGGCCGACCTGTTGGCCTGCGCGGCGGCCCGGGCGTGTCATGGCGCCAATTGCCAAACCTACCACAGCGACACCGGCGAGGGTGGCAAAGGGATGTTCTTTCACGAAATCGGTTGCCTTGTCGGTTGCCTCTTTCGCCATCTCACCAAGGCTGCGCTCTTCGTTGCGCTTCTCAGCGGCTTCGATTTTGGCTTTTAGCGCCTGGCGCTTCTCTTCACTCGACATTCTGCATCTCCTGAAACTTGTAATCTGTAAAACCAACGGAGTTAGATCGCGTCGGGTTCCTCATAATCGCCGAATAGGTCGGGATCGTCGTCGGGCCGATCGTCCGGTGCGTCATCATCATCGAACAGCGCCATAATCGGGTTGCGCGCGAACCACAGTATGACAGCTGCAATCAACGTTGCGAGCACGCCCTTGTTGTCGTCAGCGACATCCACAGCTTCTTCGAAAACATCGGTCGCACCTTCCGCCATTCTGCTGGCGAAACGGGTGCCGATGCCCTCAGCGCTGTAATCCGCCTTGAGGTGGCTGATGTCTGCCTTGACCAGAGCCAATGCGGCATCACGCATCATACGATCTTCCCGCATCCGGGCTTCGGGATTTTGACGCATCATCGATCACCTTCGAACGCGGTCCCGATCTTCTCGAACCGTGCCTTCGCGGCAAGACCCGCAAGAACGGCAAATACGAGCAGAACCCCAACCACGATAAGTGTGGCGAAGCCTGGTCCGACGAGCGTCCCAAGCGTGAATATCCCGCCGACGACGAGGCCAATGAGCGCAAGGTGCAAAAGTCCGAGCGCAGCAAGTAAAAACCCGATGCCCGACTTGCTCTTGCCAGCAACGAAGGAGAGCCGGCTCTTTTGAAAAGCCAGCTCTGCCTCGGCATACGTCTTACCATCATCGATGAGGGCACTGATGTCATCAGTCAGGGAGCGAACAGGTCGCTCATCCGCACTTTCGTAACCGGTTTCGTCGTCAGCAGCGCGCTGAACGTCTCCCTCATCAAGCATGTTTTCTGATCCCACGTTGTTCCAGCTCAGTTACGGCTGAACAGACGCGCTACCATGAAACCGACTACCGCCGCGATACCTACTGCCATGCCCGGGCTCTTGCGCACGGCTTCGCGTGCATCTTCGCCGAGTTCCTCAACGCTCTTATTGTCGAGCTTGGCTGAGGTTTCCTGAAGCTTGCGTGATGCCGAACGGGCATAGTCGCCATACTTCTCGCCCAGTTTTTCGTCGATCACGCCGGCGTTTTCGGAAACAACTTTGCCGATTGAGGCAATACCGTCGCTTGCTTTCGACTTGGCTTCGACGGCCAGGTCGCCTACGCGAACCTTGGCTTCACCGGCCCAGTCGTCTGATTTGCTCTTGGCCTGCTCACGGTAAGCAACCGCGCGGGTCGAAGCTTCGTCTTTCAAGGCAGCGGCACCTGCGCGCGCTTCGTCCAGAGCAGCGTTGAAGCGGGTTTTCGCTTCTTCTGTGCCGGAGACCGGAGCCGCCGGGGTCGTTGCCGCAACCTTCTTGGGTGCAGCTTTCTTGGTGGTTTTGGTTTTGGTTGGTTTTGCGTCGGCCATGTGATTTTCCCTTACCCGTTAAAAATATCCGGTCAGACACCGTGAATACGGTTTCCGACCTCTCTATGTTGCAACGCAACTTGCACCAGATAGTTCCGAGGCATAAGGCGCAATTCATACGTCGTCACTGCCCGACATGGGTGGTGTGTTAGTTAATTACAACACCAATAGCGCCGGAGCACAATATGACTGCAATTCTCGACATCCACGGCCGCGAAATTCTCGACAGTCGCGGGAATCCCACGGTTGAGGTTGATATTCTGCTCGAAGATGGCAGCTTCGGCCGGGCAGCGGTTCCGTCCGGCGCATCGACAGGTGCGCACGAGGCAGTCGAGCTTCGCGATGGCGATGTAGGCCGTTATTTCGGAAAAGGCGTGACCAAGGCTGTCGACGCAGTGAATGGCGAGATTGCCGACACTTTGCTGGGCCTCGACGCTGAAGACCAGCGTGACCTCGATCTGGCGATGATCGATCTGGACGGCACGGAAAACAAGTCGCGCCTTGGGGCCAACGCGATCCTGGGCACCAGCCTTGCGGTTGCAAAAGCCGCCGCCAATGCGCGCGGTATGCCGCTGTGGGCCTATGTCGGCGGTGTTTCCGCTCACGTTCTCCCGGTCCCGATGATGAACATCATCAACGGGGGTGAGCATGCCGACAACCCGATCGACATCCAGGAATTCATGATCATGCCGGTTGGCGCAGACAGCATGGCAGAAGCCATTCGCTGGGGTGCGGAAGTGTTCCACACCTTGAAAAAGGGTCTTTCGGACAAGGGGCTTGCGACTGCAGTGGGCGACGAAGGCGGCTTTGCACCTGACCTTGCCAGCACCCGTGATGCGCTCGATTTCATCATGGCGTCGATCGAGCGGGCAGGGTTCAAGCCCGGCGAAGAAATCGCGCTTGCGCTCGACTGCGCATCGAGCGAGTTTTTCAAAGACGGAAAGTACGAAATCTCGGGCGAGGGCAAGTCACTGTCGCCATCAGAAATGGCCGATTACCTTGCCGCGCTATGTTCGGATTATCCGATCCGCTCCATCGAAGACGGCATGGATGAAGACGATTTCGAAGGCTGGAAGGCACTGACCGACGCGATTGGCGGCAAGGTGCAACTGGTTGGCGACGACTTGTTTGTGACCAACCCTGAACGCCTCAAGATGGGTATCGAGAAAGGCCTCGCCAATTCTCTGTTGGTCAAGGTCAATCAGATCGGCACTCTGTCCGAGACGCTGGAAGCGGTGAACATTGCGCATCGCGCCGGCTATACCTCGGTCATGTCGCACCGTTCGGGCGAAACTGAAGACGCGACAATTGCCGATCTGGCTGTGGCGACCAATTGCGGCCAGATCAAAACCGGTTCGCTTGCCCGTTCCGACCGGCTCGCAAAATACAACCAGCTCATCCGCATCGAGGAAGAACTCGGCGCCAGTGCGAGCTATGCGGGCGCTGGCTGTTTCGGATAAACCTGCTCACTATTGACGAAACCGAATGACGCCATAGGATCGCCCGCAAGAGAGGAATTCCTGTTGGCGTCATTCCCGTCTGCTCCTGCAGATATCTCACCTGCATTTCTTGGCGAAGTGCTTGGGAAAGCGGTTGCCTCCTGTTCGGCCAAGCCGATCGGGGCGGGTCTGGTGGGTGACAGCGCGCGCATTTCCATCGACTATACCGAAGGAAACACAGGCCCCGAAAGCCTGGCCGGTAAATTTCCAGCAGCGGACGAGACAAGCCGGAGTACGGCTGCGTCCATGCAGCTCTATGAAAAAGAAGTCGGCTTTTACAAATATATAGCGCCCGCTATTTCCACCCGTACCCCGGAAACATACTTCGCTGAATTCGACCCGCCTAGCGGCGAGTTTCTCCTTCTGATGGAGGATTGCGGTCCGGCACAACAGGGCGATCAGCTGTTGTCCTGTACGCTTGAGCAAGCCGAACACTGTGTGCGCGAAATTGCGGCCCTTCACGGTGCCACTTTTGAGAAGAGCGAGATACTTTCGCTCCCGTTTCTTCAGCCTAATGAACAAGTGCGTGCATTTGCAGCTGCGGGATATCCCGGTGCGAGTGAGGCATTCCAGGCTTTCTACGCGGGTAAGATCGAAGCAGATTTGCTCAAGTATATCGGGAGTTTGGGGGGACGTTCAGCCCGCCTGTTTGGAGAATTTCCAACTGGTCCTTGCGTGGTCCATGGCGATTTCAGGCTCGATAATATCCTGTTCGGTATCGGCGGCGGAAGCGAGCCGATGGCGACGCTTGACTGGCAGACGGTTTCGCTGGGCGATCCTCTAACCGATCTGGGGTATTTCATGGGCGCGGGTATCGGCACCGAATTGAGGCGGCCGAACGAGGCGCACTTGCTGGAACTTTACCGAGCGGAACTGGTCAACTGCGGCGGTCCCGATCTCGGCGATATTCGCAGTAATGACGGATATGCAAGAGGTGCGCTTCACGGCATCTCGACCGCCGTGTTCAGCGCGGCATTTGTCGAACATAACGAACGTAGCGAAGCCATTTTCCAATCGATGGCGATTGGTGCTGCCGAATTGGCGCGTGAAATTGATGCGATGCGGGTTTTGGAGGATTGAATGGCACTGAGCAAAGGCGACGAATTTCCGATCCACCAGACACCTGAGCCAGTTGCCTATTCGGGAACTGACAGAAATTTCTACGATCGCTATTTCTTCAATGGCTATGCGCCCGATGGCAGTGGGTTCTTCGCGCTCGCCTTCGGAGTCTACCCGCATCTCGATGTGGCGGATGCTCATTTCTGCGTAATCCGGGACGGGGTCCAGCACTGTATCCACGCGAGCCGCGAGCTCGGGATGGAGCGGATGGATCTCGAGGTCGGCCCGATCAGAATCGAGATAGTGGAACCGCTGAGCCGCCTGCGGCTTACCGTGGCACAAACAGAAGGTATCGCCGCCGAATTCGAATTCTCAGGGCGCGCATTCCCGATCGAGGAGCCGCGCTTCATCCACCGCATCGGGCCGCGCGCGTTTATGGATTATACGCGCATGACCCAGAACGGCCGTTACACCGGCTCGATCGAGGTTGATGGTGATCGTCGGGAAATAGCGTCAGGGTCGCTAGGAACGCGTGATCGCAGTTGGGGCGTGCGCCCGGTTGGTGCGCGCGACGAACAGCCATTGCCGGGTGTGTCTGCGCCGACGTTTTTCTGGCAGTGGACGCCGATCAACCTTCCGGGCGGCAGTCTGTTCTATCACCTGAACGCCAATCCTGACGGTACCGCATGGAACACCCGGGCTGCGTGGGTGCCAGAAGGCGGCAGTGTCGCCGATGTGACCGAAGGGCAGGGGACGCTCACGGCAAGTTTGGAACCTGGCAGCCGCTGGCCAGCTAGAGGCGTCTTGGAGCTGGAAGTGCCGGGGGCGCCGGCTGTTGTGGAGCTCAAGGCGAAGGATCGCTTCCAGATGCGCGGGCTTGGCTACACGTCACCCGATTGGGGCCACGGGATCAACCATGGACCACTGGAGGTCGTACGCGAGGATATCAATCTGGCTGAACTCAACCCGCTGCAGCCGGACAACCTCCACGTCCAGATGATTTGCGAAACGAAGGCCGATAACGGCGACATTGGCACCGGTATATTCGAACAGTTGATCCTGGGGCCCTACGGACCCATGGGGCTCAACGAATATTTCGACGGCGGGTCTTAACGCGCGAACTTGCCTTGCAGGTCGAGCAGGGCAATCGCAGCCTCGGCAGCTTCGCCGCCCTTGTTCTTCTGCGACGGATCAGCCCGGACCAGCGCCTGTTGTTCGTTTTCCACTGTCAGAATGCCATTGCCTATAGGGATACCGTCCATCGTCAAAGCCATAATACCGCGTGCACTCTCGCCCGCGACAATCTCGAAATGGTAGGTTTCACCGCGGATAACGACCCCGATAGCGACAAAGCCATCATACTGACCACTGTCAGCTGCCATGGAAATGGTGCCCGGAATCTCCAGCGCGCCGGGTACGGTGAGGACATCGACATCATGCCCTGCTGTCTCCAGCGCGGCCCTGGCGCCTGCAATCAGCATATCATTCAGGTGGTCGTAGAACCGGGCTTCAACAATCAGAAAACGCGCCATGATAATCTCCTGCCAGCGCCTCTAGCGGTAGCGGCGAGCAGGAGGAAGCCTGAATTGCAGGCAATAGGCTTTATCCCGTGCTGCGCAGTTGATGCGCCTGACTTGTTCTCTCGATAAAGGCCTTCCACGGCTGCGCAGCCGGATGGTCGCTATTCTCGGGTGACCAGTGTTCGCGCATGATCGCATGGGCTTCACGTGCGTCCATCCCGCATTCTATGTGATATCGGTAGAGAAAGGCCGATACCCTGAAATTGTATACGCAGTGGAGGTGTACAGGGCGCGGCGCTTGTTCCAGCGCGGCAACGAAGCACAAGTAATGCTGCTCTGTCGGCTTATTGAACGGAACTTCGATCAGCGTGTAGCCGATGCCAAGTAATTTCAGCTTCTCGCCTTCATCCTTTAACGACAACTCATGTTGCCTTGGGGCCAGGTCAATCACATGGCGAGTACCCAGAGCGGCCACCTCTTCCAGATCCGCATCCACAAGGCTACCCGACGTAGTCATAGACTCGTCGATACGCTGCCACGCGTGAATTCCTCTTGGGTCGGGGCCATCCATGGGGCCATTGCAACACCAAGTAGCTAAAGCTTCGTTAAGTTTACCTGTTTTCTCTTATTGTTCAAAGTAACCGAGACGAACATGCTCTTGAATCAGACCTTATCGACCTCAGAGCAGCGCACAGGCGCATCTGGCACTTGCAAAGACTTGTGCCATTTACGGAATGATCAGGTTTTCAGAGGAATTTGGCTTGGTGGACGCACTTGGGTTCGAACCAAGGACCCGCTGATTAAGAGTCAGCTGCTCTACCAACTGAGCTATGCGTCCATCAGCCATTTCGGGCAGTCGCCGAATCAGATCGATCAGGCGAGGCGCTGCATATAACGACCTGTTTGAAGATTTAAAGCGGTTTGATGTACAAAAAGGCATGCTGCCGTTTTCAGGTTGATATCAGCCCGCCTCGAATTGATCGGTTCCAGCGGTTTACCATCATCAGGGTTCCGATGCAGATCATGTTGGTCATCATGGAAGACCCGCCGTGGCTCATGAAAGGCAGGGGGATCCCGACCACGGGGGCGAGGCCCATGACCATCATCAGATTGATGCACACGTAAAAGAAGATCGTGGCGACCATGCCGGCTGCCAGCAGCTTTGCGAAACGGTCATTTGACGCCTTGGCGACGCCGAGCCCCCAGCGAAGAATCAGTCCGAAGATCAGCAGCACGAGCAATCCGCCTAGAAGGCCCCATTCCTCTGCCATTGTCGCAAAAACAAAGTCGGTATGAGGTTCAGGAAGGTAATTGAGATGGCTTTGCGAGCCTTCGTTAAATCCCTTGCCCGAAAATCCGCCCGAACCAATCGCGATCTTGGACTGGGTAATGTGATACCCTGAACCCAGCGGATCGCTTTCTGGATCGAGGAAAGTCGTGACGCGGCGTTGCTGATATTCCTTCAACGCAAAGAAGTAGGCCAGTGGAACAGCGACCGCGGCAGCAGCGCCGCCAGCGACGAACCACCGCATCGGTAAGCCAGCCAGGAACATCACCACCGCACCGCCAAACGCAATCGCCAATGATGTTCCAAGGTCGGGCTGGAGGAGCACCAGTGCCATAGGCGCACCGATCAGCATTCCCGCAGGCACCAATGCACGCCACGATTGCACCATTGCGCCGGGCAGCGAACTGTAGAAATGGGCCAGGGCAAGTACGATCGCCGGCTTCATCAATTCCGACGGTTGCAGCCTGAGGAAGCCAAGCTCCAGCCAGCGCTGGCTACCGCCGCCCATCGCCCCCATCGCCTCAACCGCCATCAGCAGCAGCAGGACCAAACCGTAAACCGGATAGGCCATGAAGCGCACAAAATCCCGGTTAAACAAGACCATGATGGATGCCATGAACAGGAATACACCAAACCGGAGCAGGTGCGACGATGCGAAGGGTTTGAAATTGCCTCCCGCCGCCGAATACAGCACCGCAGCGCCAAATGCGACCAGCACGAACAGAGGGATCAGCATGCCCCATGGCTGCCGAGCAATCGGTGCTGGAATGATACCGTTCATTCGGCACCGCCAACGGTTGAGGCATCGACGTTCTGCGAACGATTGATCGCCGCGTCAGCCGCCTCGGCGACGGCGCGCTGGGCTTCCGCTCTTGCTTCTGCATCGACGCTGGCGAAGATTTCTTCATCGCGTTTGGGCAGAGGCAGCACTTCTTCACCGGCCGCCTGTGCGTAGGCTGCGTATTTTCGTGCAAGCCGCTCTTCGGCATTGCCGCCCCATTGCGTTTCGAGGCCGCGGAGAGCGTCCATGCCCTTTTGCGGGTCAAACATGAATGTCATCACATCGCGTGCAATAGGATATGCGGCACCTGACCCGCCGCCATGTTCGATCACGACGGCACCGGCGTATTTCGGATTGTCGAACGGGGCGAAGAAAATGAACAGGCCGTGGTCGCGGTATTTCCATGGTCCGGATCGGCCGTCCGACTTGCTTAGCGAAACGACCTGCGCTGTTCCCGTTTTACCAGCGATCTTGATATCATCGAAGGGTAAGCGGCCCCGTCCTGCGGTGCCAGGTCCGTTCACGACATCGCTCATCGCCTGACGAATGTAATCCTTCTGATCCGACGGGAAACGGAATTTCTCGAACGCCGGGTTTTTTCCACCTAGCAACAGATTGGGCATGACCTGCTGGCCAGTGGCAATCCGCGATGCCATCACGGCCAGCTGCAGGGGGTTGGCCAGCATGTAGCCTTGGCCAATTGTCGCGTTGACCGTGTCGAAGGCTTGCCATTCGCGGTCGTACTTGCGCATTTTCCACTGAGGATCAGGCACGGTGCCATAGAACTGGCTGACGACCGGCAGCGGGAATTCCTGCCCCATGCCGCATCTGCGTGCCATCGCGGCAATCGGATCCATACCGACACGCTGTGCCATGGCATAGAAATAGACGTCGCAGCTTTGGTAAATGGCCTTGGCCATGTCCACGGCGCCGTGGCCCCGCCGGTTCCAGCAGCCGAAAACGCGGTTGCCCACGCGCAGGCCGCCGCCGCAGAAGACCTTTTCTTCCGGATCGATACCCTGTCCCATCAGCGCCATCGACACCATGGGCTTAACGGTCGAGCCAGGAGGATAGAGGCCTTTCAAAACCTTGTTTCTGAGCGGCACTCGCTCGTCATCGCGCAGCATTGAGTATTCTACGCGGCCAATTCCGTCGGAAAAGCTGTTGGGGTCGAAGCTGGGCATGGAGGCCATGCACAGCAGCTCCCCAGTGTTGCAATCCATGACCACGACGGAACCGGATTCCAGGCCGATCCTGCGCGCCGCGTAGTCCTGCAGCGGGCCGTCGATCGACAGGCGGACGGGATCGCCCTGAACATCGGAGCGGGTATCCAGATCACGGACAATCCGGCCAGAGGCAGTCACCTCCACCCGGCGCGCGCCCGGTTCGCCGCGCAATTCCTGTTCGAACTGCTTCTCCAGGCCGTCCTTGCCGATCTTATAGCCGGGCGTGATCAAAAGCGGGTTCTTGTCCAGCTCGTATTCTTCGGCGGATGCCGGCCCGACATAGCCGATCAGATGCCCGACTGATGGCCCGGTGGGATAATACCGCGTGAAGCCACGTTGCGGCACCACACCGGGAAGGTCTGGCAGGCGAACGCTGATGGCAGCAAACTGTTCAAAATCGAGGCCAGTTCCGACTTCGACCGGTTGAAAGCCGCGCGCGCCCTCCATCGCATCCTTCAAATCCTGAATGCGGGCAGGCTCGTAACCAAGAATCTCGCCCAGAGTCTCGACTGTTTTGTCGGGATTAGGCGTGCGCTCGGGAATGATGTCGACGCGGAAATCGGCGCGATTGGAGGCAAGGGGAGCGCCGTTGCGATCGAGTATCCATCCACGGCGGGGCGGGATAAGGGTAAGGTTTACGCGGTTGCTTTCAGCCTCGACCCGGTATTTCTCGTTCTCCGCAATCGCAATGTAGCCCATCCTTACGGCAAGCAAGGTACCGATTCCGGCACCAAGCCCGCCCAGGACTATGCTGCGGCGATCATATCGATTTTGGAGAGTGGCAGAGTTGATAGGCGGCTGCCGGCGACGCTTGCTGCGCATCAATGCACCCTGCGAACGCGTTTGAGGCGTATCCTGTCGAGCCTGGCAACCATGCGCGCGATAATGGGGAATAGGAGGACCGACAGCAAGGCCTGCGGACCAAGCGCCAAGATGATCAGCACCGATACATCCGACCCGGAAAGCAAAGCGGCGGAAAAGATGTAGGCGAGGATGATCAGCCCAAAAATGGTCCAGTCCTGCGCGAAGCTACGCCGGGGAAGCTGAGTCTCGGTAATTTCGATGGCGATCATGGCTGCGGACCATAGGAATATGGCAGAGCCGAATGGCTGCCCGCTGAACAGATCATCGAACAGGCCAAGCGGGAAGCCTGCCCAAACCGGCAACAGGCCGGGCCGCACCAGCCGCCAGCCCAGCAACATCAGAAAACCGAGTGGCGGGATAATCGCGACCCCGCCGCTGACAAAAAAGAACGGCAGGATGGACGCAGCCATCACGCTCAGAGTAGGAATTGAATAGGCGCGTACGGGTGAATGAACCCGGTTGATGCGGCTGCCATAGGCGTCACGGCGAGCCGAAGGATTGACGCGTTCCATTATTCGGCCAGCACCTGATCAACCGGCTGCTGCGCCCCGGCAACCGCTTCCGGCTGCCAGATGGGTTCGACGGAAACGTAATCGGTTGCCGCTGGATCACTGATGATACGGGCAATCCCACCATCATCGGTAATCTCGGTCAAGATCGCGACGGCAATTCCAGGTCGGTAATAGCCGCCGGCACCGCTGGTGACCATCACATCACCTGGCTCCAGCGGGTTGATCCCGAGGTTGATAAGACGGATTTGAAGCCGACCATCACCGCGTCCCTCTGCGAAAGCGACGACGTCTTCATCTGCAAGACGCACCGGCAGGACGCTTTGGCTGTCAGTCAGCAGCAAAACTCTGGAGATGTTCGCCGATGTTTCAAGCACACGGCCGACAACACCGCGCGGGCCGCGTACTGGCATACCAATTGCCACGCCATCGTTTTTGCCTGCTCCAAGATAGGCAAAACGGCGCGTGCTGGATGCTGTTGAGCCCACCAAACGGGCAACTGCGACCGGTCCGACTTCCTGTTCTGCAAGACCGAGCAGAACTTTGAGGCGCTGGTTTTCCTGTTCGACCGCTTTGGCTTCTTGCAGGCGGATACGGGCGAGCTCCACTTCTTCTTTCAGCTCGGCATTCTGGCTTCCGGCACGGAAGTACCCTGCGATCGAGCCAAAGAAACCCTGGCCGCCTGTGCGGGCGGTGGCGCCAGCTTCAGCAACCGGAGCGACTGCTTCCGAAGCCAGACCGCGCGGCCCCTGCCAGTTCGAAGGGCTCCAGAGAGACAATCCGAGCAGGACAGCACCAAGCACTGCGCCGATTCCGGCAGCAACATATCCAGTAAAAACCCCGTATTGCGCCCGCCGTGAATAGCTGGAGCGCCGGGAAGAGGACGGCGCCATAATTCGCCCCCGTTATGCTGTCATCAATACGCCGCGGTAGATCGGATCTTCCATGGCGCGGCCGGTCCCGATAGCAACACAGGTGAGTGGATCTTCAGCGATGCTGACAGGCAGGCCGGTTTCGTCGCGCAGATGCGTGTCGAGGCCGCGGATCAACGCGCCGCCACCGGTCAGGACAATGCCCTGGTCGACGATATCGGCTGCGAGTTCCGGCGCGGTGTTTTCCAGCGCGATACGAACACCTTCGATGATTGCACCAATCGGTTCGGCAAGCGCTTCGGCGATGTGAGCCTGATTGATGGTGATTTCCTTGGGCACGCCATTCACGAGGTCGCGGCCCTTCAAGGTAATCGTTTCGCCAATCCCGTCTTCCGGAACCATTGCGATACCGTAATCCTTCTTGATCCGTTCAGCGGTGCTTTCACCGATCAGCAGGTTGTGATGGCGGCGAACATACGAAACGATCGCTTCGTCCATCTTGTCGCCGCCAGTGCGGACCGAAGTCGTGTATGCCAGACCGCGCAGCGAAAGAACGGCAACCTCGGTCGTGCCGCCGCCGATATCGACAACCATCGAGCCGACCGGTTCGGTCACAGGCATATCGGCACCGATTGCAGCAGCCATCGGTTCGAGGATCAGGTAAACTTCGCTCGCGCCGGCGTTGCTGGCGGCATCGCGGATCGCGCGGCGCTCAACTGAAGTCGAGCCCGACGGAACGCAAATCGTGATCTCGGGATAGCGGAACATGCTCTTCGAACCATGCACCTTGCGGATGAAGTGCTTGATCATTTCTTCAGCGATTTCGATGTCAGCGATGACACCATCGCGCAGTGGGCGGATCGCCTCAATGCTGTCGGGCGTCTTGCCCATCATCATCTTCGCTTCGTCGCCAACGGCCTTGACCTTCTTGAAGCCGCCAATGGTTTCCATGGCAACGACGGACGGTTCGTTGAGGATAATTCCCTGGTCCTGAACATAGACCAGAGTGTTGGCCGTTCCGAGGTCGATGGCCATGTTCTGCGAACCGAATTTGAAAAGATTAGAAAAGAAGCTCATCAGGCGGCGATTCCGTATAGTTTTCGGGTGTTTGCCGCGAGAATCTGCGGCAGATGCGACCCGGATATGACAGGGATGAAAGCGTCTTAACGGACGCAGCCCGAAAAGGCCAAAATTTTATGCGTATCTTGCACCGGTTTTTGCACCATCGGCCTCGAATTCGCTTCGCTTCATCGCTAGGCTTGGCCAATGCCGCAAATTCGCCGTCTACCAGAAGCGCTGATCAACCGCATTGCCGCCGGTGAGGTGGTGGAGCGCCCAGCTGCCGCGCTCAAGGAACTTGTTGAAAACTCTATAGATGCTGGAGCCCGGCGCATTTCGATCAAACTGGTCGATGGGGGGCTGACCCTGCTTGAAGTAACCGATGACGGCTGCGGTATGTCGCCCGACCAGATGAGCCTGGCGCTGGAACGCCACGCAACTTCCAAATTGCCAGACGAGGCGATCGAGCAGGTCAGCACCCTCGGCTTTCGCGGAGAAGCACTCCCGTCAATCGCCAGCGTATCGCGCTTCTCGCTGGAAAGCAGACCGCATGGTGAGCAGCAGGGGTGGAAAAAGGTCGTCGATCACGGCGTGCTGGAGGAAGACACACCAGCCGCCTTGCCGCCCGGAACCCGCGTCAGGGTTGAAAACCTGTTCGGCAAGGTTCCTGCACGGCGAAAGTTCCTGCGCACGCCGCGCAGCGAGTATGGTGCCTGTCAGGATGTCGTTCGGCGGCTGGCCATGGCGCGGCCCGACATCGCGATTACGTTTGAGCACGGTGACCGCCGCGTGTTGTCGCTGCAGGGTGGCGAGACGCTGGAAGCGCGCGTGGCCGAAATCATCGCCCGCGAACTGGCCGACAACGCGGTGTCGATTGACCTGGAGCGCGGCCCAATGCGCCTGACCGGCGTGGCAGGGCTGCCAACCTACAACCGCGGCGTTGCCGACCATCAATATTTGTTCGTGAATGGCAGGCCGGTGAAGGACAGGTTGCTGACCGGTGCGGTGCGCGGCGCCTACGCAGATATGCTCGCTCGGGACAGGCACGCGGTGCTGGCACTGTTCCTTGAGCTTCCGCCTGAAGATGTCGACGTCAACGTCCACCCGGCGAAGACGGAGGTGCGGTTTCGTGACAGTCAGGCCGTGCGCGGGTTCATCGTTTCCGGACTGAGGCAGGCGCTTTCAACCGGGGATCGGCGCAGCGCGCAGTCACCCGATGCCTCCGCGATGAGCCGGTGGTCGCAAGAGCCCGTCCGGCAGGAGCCGTCCCCTGCGCTCCGGTCCATGTTCGACAGTCCCGCCTGGGCTCCGTCAGCCCCGCAAATGACGTCTGGTGTCAGTTCACCGGTTCAGCCTTACGGCGGCGAGAACGGCGATGTTCTGGCCGCCCCTCATGGCCGTGCCGAAATGGCCGATCCGGTTGACGAAGGCGCAGAGAAATACCCGCTGGGCATTGCGCGCGGACAGGTGGCTAACACCTATGTCGTCGCAGAAGCGGCAGATGGGTTGGTAATCGTCGATCAACACGCCGCCCATGAACGCCTTGTTCTGGAACGGTTGCGCAGCGCAGGCGCAGAGGAGGCGATCAAACGCAGCCAGGCACTGCTGATGCCGGAAGTCGTCGAGATGGATGAACAATCCTGCGACAGGCTGGAAGATGCAATTGCCAAACTGGCCGAGCTCGGGCTGGTGATCGAACGTTTCGGCCCCGACGCCATGCTGGTGCGCGCTGTGCCGCATTCGCTGGGCAAGGCCAACCCGCACAAGCTGCTGCAGGATATCGCAGACGATATTGCCAAGCATGGCGATGCGATCCTGCTGGGCGAAAAGCTCGATCTCGTGCTCGCCACCATGGCGTGCCACGGTTCGGTCAGGGCAGGGCGCACATTGAACGTTGCGGAAATGAACGCCCTGCTGCGCGAAATGGAACGCACACCGCGCTCAGGCCAATGCAATCATGGCCGGCCGACTTGGGTTAAACTTTCGATGGAGGACGTCGAGAAGCTGTTCGGGCGGCATTAGTGTGCGTTAGCATGCGGCTTTGTTCGGCAACTTCGACGCCTTATTGGTTAAAAGCGGACTGTCAGTTAGCGACCCGATTGCGGACGTTCCGCCCAGCCTGGTCAGGCTTGAAAGCGCGTGCCAGCACTTATAGCTTACGTGCTTCGTGGACACAGTTAGCCCCCAAGATGCGATAGGACAGACAAGATCACATTTCGCGACGGGATAATTGAAGGCTTCGAGCCCAAGTTTAGCTCAATCGCAAAGGACTGCGATCGCTACTTTGATGCATTGTTCGCTCTCACTGAGAAGGGGCTCCTCGAGACGAGCGAAGTGATTGAATGCAGCGGTAAGGGCTCGCTTTGGATATCCTATCAATATATCGAAAAAGGGCTCCTCGATCTTGTCGAGGCTGACCTGAAGCGCGATGTAACATCACGCGATTTTTACGGCCCTTTGTTTGAAAACACTCAACTGGTGTTGGCGCGCCTGTTGGAAGTTCAAGAGAATGAACGCGTCCTATCACTCTATAAATCTGCGATTGCCCATCGGCTGAAAGCGATGAAACAGGAAAGCGCGATTGTACGAAAATTTGAGAAAGGCAGTAACGCGCATGGGGCATCCAAAAAGTGGCTAAAGCATTATTCTCCAGCGCTTAAATGCATCATCAAAGACTATGATATGTTGTTGAAAGCGTCGGACAAGAGTGACCCTGAGTTGGAGAATATCAGGAAGGCAATACGAGCCTGTACCCCATAATACCAAGAGCGGACCTGTATGGTCACAATGCATCCACGTACTCGCGTATCGACTTAACCACAGCCATTGCCCGTCGGCGGATGCTGGGATCTGCTCTCATCCCCATATGATCAGTCTCAATCTTAATAAGGTAATCGGCAACTTCGTCGTCAGATTGACCGTCCCAAACCCGACTAGCCGCTTGAATAAGGTATGAGTCGTATTCATTCACTACCCAAGCATCGTCCAGTCCACTTAATCCGATAGGGTCCCATTGAGCCCACCCTATCTCGCGCAGATAGGACAGTTGAAATGTAGGGCGAGTTGCCATCCATCAGATATACAGGGCGAATGACAGCATTCCACCCCATAATCAGATGTAGAGCTTCCAGTTTAATTTGTCTGAAATCAGACGTTGAACGAAGACTGGAAACGCTGGACCAGATCGTGCGTTTTTATGTCTCGACTTTGGTCAAACTTTCGATGGAGGATGTTGAGAAGCTGTACGTGCGACATTAGGCCCTGCGGCGAGCATGGCCTGCTGATTTTGCTCGTTGGGAACTGCTTTGCGACCGGATGCGTAACAGGGTCAATCAAAACAGTTGAGCATTTCGGAGGCTGACGGGTTGTCTTCCAAACGTTCAGGCTGTTTCGTGGCCATACACGCACCGCATCCTTCGCGATTGCCGCAGTGCATCCAATTTTGAGGAATTAGTCACCAATGCTGACTCTGCTTTCGCCCGCCAAGAAGCTCAATTTTGATGAGACCACGCCGGAGCTGGACATCACCAGCCCGCGCCTGACCGATGACACGCGTGAAATTGCCCGTGTCGCGAAGAAGCAATCGGCAGCCGACCTGAAAAAACTGATGCGGATTTCGGACAAGCTGGCAGAACTGAACGCCGAGCGGTTCAAGGCGTTCGATCTGGAAGGCCGCAGCAATTCTGCGAAAGCTGCCGGGCTGACATTCGATGGCGATGTCTATTGGGGGCTGGATGCGAAAACCCTCGGCCAGGAAACCCTATCCTATGCGCAGGATCATCTGCGGATATTGTCCGGCCTCTACGGCTTGCTGCGCCCGATGGATGCCATCCAGCCATACCGTCTGGAAATGGGCACGAAGATGAAAAACCCGCGCGGCCAGTCGCTGTATGATTTCTGGGGCAGCCGGATCGGCGAGGCGCTGGAGAATGATCTATCCGGCCATGCCGATCAAACCATCGTGAACCTAGCGTCGAACGAGTATTTCAAGGCTGTCGACACGTCGGCATTGCCGGGCCGGGTCATCACCGCGTCATTCCTCAACGTGAAGGACGGGGAAGCACGGCGGTTGATGTATCACGTGAAGTTCGCCCGCGGATTGATGGCGCGCTGGATCATGGAAAACCGGATCGAACGCGCGAATGATCTGAAGAATTTCGACGCTGAGGAATACGCTTTCGATGCCAAGGCATCCAGCGCAGAGGAACTCGTATTCACTCGGAAACAGCCGCCGGTGAAGAAGTAATCAGGCTGGCGGCGTGCCGCCAACAGCGCGGCGCGCTAATCTTCGATGGGTGCATCCGGGTCGCGAACCTGGATCAGCCCGTTCGAGATCATCTCCAGCACCACTTCGCCGTTCTGGTTCAATGTCACGCCGCGCGATTTGAAGATGCCCATTTCGCGCCGCGATTTGCTGCGCCGTTTTTCGAGAACTTCAGTCTCTACGCGCAATGTGTCGCCTGGATAGACCGGTTTTTTCCAGCGCAGCTGATCCACACCCGGCGATCCGAGCCCGGCCTGTTTGTGGACCTTCATATTGTCGACCATCATCCGCATGGTCATCGCGCAGGTGTGCCAGCCGCTGGCCGATATCTTGCCGAAATGGGTTTTTGCCGCCGCGTCGTTGTCGAGATGGAATGGCTGCGGGTCGTACATCTCGGCAAACTGTGTCACCTCCTCGAGGGTGACTTCGTAATTGCCGTACTCTTGCTTTGACCCGACTTCGATATCCTCAAAATACAGCATTGGCCCTCCTGGCATTTTCTAAACGCCGTAACGAAGCAGCATCCAGATCGCCATACCCATCATCGCTAGATTTTCTGTCAACGAGACAAAGCCCAGCGGCACGCTGGCGCTGCCACCGACACAGGCGCATTTGATATCGCGTTTCTGGATATAGACCGCATAGATCACCGACGCGGCACCGATCGTGCCGATGAAGAACGCAACCGGTATCGAAACCCACGGAAGCTGCCGGCCCGCCATCAGCACCGCCGCAAGCGCCTCCAGAAAAGGATAGGCATAGGCATAGGCCACGAAGCGCTTGGCCAGCAGATCATAACCGAGGAACATGCTGGAAAACTTCTCGACATCCTGCAGCTTCAGCATGGCGAGCATGGCCATGGAGAACGCGACGAACCACTCGCCTGTTCGGACCGTAAGCACTTGCCCGAAGCTGAAGAGGCTGAGCGAGACAGCAAGCGCAAGGCCCACCGCAAACACTGCGATCACAGGCTTGTAACTGGTCGCCCCACTGTCCGGCACAGGGTTGCCAAAATGCGCACGCAAATCGGTGTATCCGCCAATCCGCTCATCACCGATGAAGGCCTGCGGAGTGGTGGACACGCCGTATTCTTTCTTGAACGCATCGGTTTCTTCGCGGGAGGTGAGGGGGTGATCCTCGACCGTGTAGCCTTTGCGTTCAAGCAGCCATTTGGATTTGATACCGTAGGGACAGACGTGATTGTCCATCATCATGCGGTACAATTTCGCAGATTGGCGAGCTTCGTTCATGCCCGGAAGCTGGGGACCTTGCCGCCGGAATCAAGCTCCGGAATAATCCGGTAGCGGGCAAGAACCAGGCTAAACAATCCGAACAGCAGCAGGCCCAGTGCCGTGAGAGTGAAGACGATACCTTCACCCGCAAGCGACGCAACCGCATCGCCGAGTGTCTTGACCTTGTCGGATCCGCCGGAAAGAAACCCTGCATTGATCAGCGACCAGCCGATGATTGCGTAAACGACACCGCGCGCAGCATAACCCACTCCGCCAAGCCAGCGCGTTGCATTTGGAGCCTGTGCGCTGATGCGGTGCATGAATTCGCCGGTCAGGCCCTTCTTCGCTTGGAAGAACGCGGTGCCGAGGAAAGCGAGGCCTAGAAGACCGAGCACAATGCCGCCGAATTCGACAGACAATACGCCGGATGCAGCGTCTTGCGCGCCGCCGCCCGAAGCCTCGCCGCTGCTGGCGAACTGGTATGCCGAATAGGCGAGGGCGAGGTGGCCGATTGCGCTGCCCGCATGGCCGATGCGCTTGGCCCAGCCTTTTTTGTCCGAACCGTTGTTCTCAATGTCGAAAACCGTCGAAGCGAAGCGGAACAGTGCATAGGCAAAGAGCCCGATAACCATGAGCCACAGAATTGCGGTTCCGGCAGGGAAGTCTTCAACCGCCTTGAAAATACCATTGGTGCCTTGGCTGATCTTGCCTGCGCTGGTCAGCGCAATCAGGCCAAGAACCGAATAAAGTATGGCGCGGCTCAGATACCCAATACGTACCAGCCAACTAAATTTTTCAGATTTATCGATCACGGCAATCCCCTTGTTGTGTGACCAACAGGCGGACGGCCAAAAGGTGCCGAGAAATTTGCTAAGCGATCAGACGTTGAACTTGAACATCATCACATCGCCGTCCTGAACAAGGTATTCCTTGCCTTCCTGACGCAGCTTACCGGCATCGCGCGCGGCGCTTTCACCGCCAAGCTCGACATAGTCGGCATAGGCGATCGTCTCCGCGCGGATGAAACCCTTCTCGAAATCGGTATGAATTTCGCCGGCAGCCTGTGGTGCTTTCGCGCCAGCCGGGAAGGTCCAGGCGCGGGTTTCCTTGGGGCCTGCGGTGAAAAAGGTCTGCAGATGAAGCAGTTCATAGCCCGCGCGGATTACCCGGGCGAGGCCGCTTTCCTCAAGACCGAGTTCGGCGAGATATTCGCCGCGATCTTCTGGCTCCATCGTAACCAGTTCTGCCTCGATCGCAGCCGACACGACAACCGCCTGGGCGCCTTCGCGTTCGGCCTTGTCGAATACTAGCGCGGATAGATCGTTGCCGGCCGCGGCATCTTCTTCAGCAACATTGCAAACGTACAGGACGGGTTTGGCAGTCAGCAGCTGTGCCTGCGCGAATACGCGTGCTTCTTCGTCATCCTTGGGTTCGGTCAGCCGGGCGGGCTTGCCGTCGCGCAGCAGTTCCAGTGCCTGGCCAAGGACGCTGGCCATTATCTTCGCTTCCTTGTCACCGCCGGTCGCACGCTTTTGGGCATTGGGAACGCGTTTTTCGAGACTTTCGAGGTCCGACAGCATCAGCTCGGTTTCGACGACTTCGGCATCGGTCAGCGGATCAACCTTGTTGCTCACGTGCTGGATGTCGTCATCTTCAAAGCAGCGGAGAACGTGGACGATCGCGTCGACTTCGCGGATGTTGCCGAGGAACTGATTGCCAAGGCCTTCGCCCTGGCTCGCACCTTTCACGAGGCCCGCGATGTCGACGAACGCCAGCTGCGTCGGGATGACTTTCGCGCTGCCGGCAATCGCGGCGATTTTGTCGAGACGTTCGTCAGGCACGGAAACCTGTCCGACGTTTGGCTCGATTGTGCAGAACGGATAGTTCGCAGCCTGCGCGGCCTGCGTCTCGGTCAATGCATTAAAAAGTGTGGACTTGCCGACATTGGGCAGCCCGACGATCCCGCAACGGAAACCCATCGTAAACTCCGGTATATGAATATGCCGCGCGCTTAGCGGCGCAAGCGGCGCTTGACCAGCCTATGCGTGATGGACAGCCCTGATCCACGGACCATAGGGCGATTCACCCAGCCATCCGACTTGCACTTCGGCGCAGACTTTGTTGATCGCCATCTGCGGTTTTGCACCGGGGTGGACTTCCTTGCGCAACGGGCGGGTTCCGGCGGGCATGGCGATAATTTCCGCAATTGCACGCGGTACATCGGCCGGATCGGTATCACCGCCGGTATTTCCGCCAGCACGCAGCTGATCGACCATCGCGGTGTAACCGTCCAGATGTGCCGGGTCTGCCCGGCTGAGGAGCTTTTCCGTCAGCGCATTAGCATTGGCCCAGATCTTGGTGGGGTAACCGCCGGGCTCGATAATCGTCACGTCGATATTGTGCTGGACGAGTTCATACGCGATCTGCTCGCTCATCGCCTCCAGCGCGAATTTGGTTGGAGAATATTGGCCGAAGCCAGGCAGCATCACGCGGCCCAATTGTGATGTGACGTTGAATATCTGGCCGGACTTGGCAGCGCGCATGGCGGGCAGGGCCGCGCGCATCATCCGGTGCGGACCAAATACGTTGGTCTCAAACATCAGCTTTGTCGCTTCCATGTCCTGAATTTCAATCGGCCCCGCAGTCGATATCCCGGCATTGTTGATCAGCACATCCAGCGCGCCGCCATTGATCCGCTCAGCCTCTGCCACGCCCGCCGCCACTTGCTCATCACTGGTGACGTCGATCTCGATGATGTGAATATCGAGCCCGTCATCCTCTGCAATTTGCCGTAATTCCTCAGCCTCTTGCCGCGGCAGATTTCGCATCGTTGCAAACACCTTTGCACCCCTGCGCGCGAAATCTTCAGCTGCCAGACGGCCAAAACCGGATGAACAGCCGGTAATCAGCACGGATTTGCCGGCCATGCCCAATGCAGGAGGTACCAGGTCCGGCTTCGACAATGCCGCTGTCGCGGTAAATGCGGTGGTTGCGGCTGCTGCGCCAAGCAAGGTCCGGCGGTTCATGGTTGGCATTGCAATTCTCCTGTAGGTTTCACAGCACTGATAGCAGATTAATTCTGCATTCGCAGCGCCACTTCGCTCATGAATCGTGCATCGTCGCCATTTACGAGCCATTCGGCCTCCGCGCCGATAGCGCCGAGCATGTCGACAAGATCGGGTGTCTCGGCCTTCGTATAGTTCCCGAGTACGTGGCCGTGCACCCGGTCCTTGTGTCCGGGATGGCCGATCCCAATCCGGACGCGCCGGAAATCAGGGCCAAGGTGGCTGTCGATCGAACGCAGTCCGTTATGCCCGGCATGGCCCCCGCCGCGCTTTACCTTTACCTTGAAGGGGGCAAGGTCGAGTTCGTCGTGGAATACGGTGAGGGCGTCCGGTTCCAGCTTGTAGAAACGTATGGCCTCGGAAACTGCGCGGCCGCTTTCGTTCATGAAGGTTGCGGGCTTGAGAAGCAGGATCTTTTCTTTGCCGATCCGGCCTTCCTGCGTCCAACCCGAAAACTTCTTCTGGACCGGGCCAAAGCCGTGCATTTCGGCGATCACGTCTACCGCCATGAAGCCGACATTGTGCCGGTGCATCGTGTATCCCGGACCGGGGTTTCCAAGGCCTGCCCAAATCTGCATCGTCATTCCCTAACCATTGGTGTTCCAAAAACAAAACGCCGGCCGCACTTTCGTGGGCCGGCGTCCTGATTTCCCACTGGGAAATTACTGGTAAGAAAACCGGGCGATTACTCGCTCTTGTCTTCCTGTTCCTGAGCAGCATCGGCGTCTGGGCCTTGCTCGGTCGCGGCGGTTTCGCCAGCTTCCATGTCTTCGCCAGTCTGGCCTTCGCCTTCGGATTTCTTGAGAGCCGAAGGAGCGACGAGGGTTGCGATGGTGTAATCACGGTCGGTGATTGCGCTCTCGGAACCTTCAGGCAGTTTGATCTCGCTGATGTGGATCGAATCGCCGACTTCCTTGCCGGTAACGTCGATTTCGATTTCCGACGGGATCTTGTCTGCTTCGCAAACCAGTTCCAGTTCGTGACGGACCACGTTAAGAACGCCGCCCTTCTTGAGGCCTGGCGATGCTTCTTCGTTGATGAAGACAACAGGGATGGCGACGTCGATCTTCGAGTCCTTCGACAGGCGGAGGAAATCCGCGTGCATCGGGCGATCTGTAACCGGGTGGAAAGCTACGTCCTTGGGAATGGTACGGAACTTTTCTTTGCCGACTTCGATCATGACGATCGAGTTCATGAAGTGTCCGGTCATGAGCTGTTTCACCAGCTCCTTGCCCTCGACGTGGATCGTGATTGGTTCTTCCTTACCGCCGTAAATCACAGCGGGTACACGGCCATCGCGACGCAGTGCACGGGAGGCTCCCTTGCCCGCCCGTTCGCGCGTCTCGGCCGGCAGGGTAAGAGCGTCGCTCATAATATTGCCTTTCGAAATGCATTATAGTGTTCTTCCGCGCCGCACCTCCAGGGATGACCACAGCCGGAAGCGCGCGCCTATATGCCCGAGTGGCGCGAATGGCAAGCAAAAGCGCCTATTGCACGCGGCGAACCGCGTAACCTTTGGCCCGCAGCAGGGTTGGTAGCCCGTCCGGACCGGCCATGTGTGCAGCACCGGCGGCAACGGTAATCGGCCCCTCCTGCTGCATCCACCCGTCCACCTTGTCTGCCCAGTCACGATTGCGGTTTACAAGCAGAGCAGCCCGCAGTTCCGGATCGGCAAGCATGCCTTGGTTCGTTTCCAGTGCGATGCCTTCCATGTCGCCCGCCAGCCATGCGGTGACCAGGTCAATCTCGTCATCCGATGCAGCGGCGGAATGATCGTCAATGATCGCTTGCAGTAGGTCGCGTTGGTCTGCCTCTGGCAGACTGTCGAAAATGGACAGCTGGTTTGCCGCGCCTTCCAGTATCAGATGGCGACCAACCTGTCCGGAAAGCGCCCTGTCGACACCATTTGCATATTCACCGGAACTGGAAGCGCTGGCCAAGGTCAAAGCCGCAGCCCATGTCTCCGTCGCCGTGAAATCGGAGCTGCGATAATTTGCGTCATCGAGAAGCGCTTGCAGCGGAGCGCGTCGTGCAGGATCAACGCGTTCATGCAGCGGCGGCAACCCGGGGGTTGCCGCAAGTGTTCCGAAAATCTCCGGAAGTCTGGCCTGGTCATCCGCCGATATCTCCAGCGCGATGGCGACTGATTGCCGCAATGCATCGCGCAATGCCGGAGTTTGCCACCGGACATCATCAGGCAAGGCGTGGATTGTGCCGAACAACCAGCCTTCTGTCTCGCCTTCACCATTTTCGACCAGCCACAGCGCGGGCGATGCATCTGCCGGTTCCAGCCCATCATCGCGCTGCGAACAAGATGCCAGCAGGATTGGCAGAAAAACCAGCGCGGCAGTGCGCTTGTTCGTTTTCAGGCGTTGGTAGAGGCGCAGGACGATTGAGCGACAGATCATTGTAATCGAACCGTTTTGATACCGCGCTGGGCCAGCACGGCCTGGACACTCTTGTCACCGGCCAGATGACCAGCGCCAACCGCGAAAAAGACTGTGCCGGGCGTGTCGAGCCGCTCATCGATCCACGCCGCCCATTTGCGGTTGCGAGATGCAAACAGAGCGTCTGCCAACACATCGTCGCCGTAATCAACGTTCATCAGGGCATCGATGCCCTCGGTGTCGCCGCTCGCCCATTCCAGCACCAGTTGATCCAGAGTGGGAACGATCGCATCGATATCGCCTGCAACCGATGCCAGATATCGTAGCTGACTATCGAGCGGCAGCCCGTCCAGCATTTCTGCCTGATACCGGTATGATTCCAGTTGGATACGCTTTTTACCTGCCGCTTTCGCCTCGATCACGCTTTCGACCCCGGCCCGGTCGGTATAACCCTGCTGGAACAGCGGGATCAGTGACAGGTTTAGCGCAGCGTACCATGGTTCGTACCTGTCAAATGCACTGATCGGCATGCTGAGCTTCTTCAGTGCCAACTCATATTGCAGTCGGGCATCGGGGCCCATCATGTCCCGCAGGTTCTCACCTGCGGGAAGAGTGCCGCTCGTCATGAAAGCTTGGGCAACAAGCGGCTTTTCATCTTCAGTTACATAAATCTCTGTCACCAGAGCATCAGAAGAAGCGAGAGCGTCGGCGATATCGTCTTTGAACCAGTCTACGCCTTTGGGAAGGATGTGGACCGTCCCGAAAAGATAAACCGTGGTGTCCTCATCCGCCACTCTCCAGAGCGCCGGAGCCTGAGCTACCACCTGATTGGGCGCCTGATCCGCAGGGGACAGGGCACCCATATCGCCGGTGGGCCTGCAGCCTGGCGCCGTCAGGGCGATCCCCAGCAGGCAGGGGAGAATGCAATTGAGCCTGAAGTTCCTGATCACGTTTACCCTTTTGCATTCTGCGATGGTTCGGCAAGTCTGCCCGGCCTAGCGCAAGCCGCGACCTGTTGCGACGGTAAAAAGATCCCGACGGGCTTTGTCAGAGTGGGTATGCTGCGCTGCGGCATTGACGCGTCACGGGGCTTGCGCCAAAGCCCCGCGCATGGCGACGAATGCACCCACTGTGCCGGCCCGTAATCCGGCGAAATCGTTTCAGGATATGATCCTCGCGCTCCATGATTTCTGGAGTGCAAATGGCTGCCTAATCCTCCAGCCTTACGACATGAGGATGGGGGCGGGCACTTTCCACACGGCCACCACCCTGCGCGCGCTTGGGCCGGAGCCGTGGAATGCGGCATTCGTGCAGCCTTGCCGCCGCCCGACAGATGGCCGCTACGGCGAAAACCCCAACCGGTTGCAGCATTATTATCAGTATCAGGTGATCCTGAAACCCAGCCCGCCGGATATTCAGGACCTGTACCTGAAAAGCCTGGAAGTGATCGGGATCGATCCGCTGAAGCATGACATCCGCTTTGTCGAAGATGACTGGGAATCGCCTACGCTCGGCGCGTGGGGATTGGGCTGGGAAGTCTGGTGTGACGGGATGGAAGTTACCCAGTTCACCTATTTCCAGCAGATGGGCGGCTTTGACTGCAAACCCGTTGCGGGCGAACTGACCTACGGCCTCGAACGGCTCGCCATGTATATTCAGGGCGTGGATAATGTTTACGACCTCGACTTCAACGGCCGCGGTGTTTCTTACGGCGAGGTGTTTCTCGAGAACGAGAAGCAGATGTCCAAGTGGAACTTCGAAGTGGCCGACACAGACGCCCTCTTCGATCTGTTCAACAAGGCCGAGGCAGAGTGCAAGAATGCACTGGAAAATCAGGTCCCTATCGCAGCCTATGAACAGGCGGTGGAGGCAAGCCACATCTTCAACCTGCTGCAGGCACGCGGCGTGATCAGTGTGCAGGAACGCGCCAGTTACATGGCCCGCGTGCGCGATCTGGCACGCGGATCGTGCGAAGCGCATATGGAGAAGGAAGCGCCCGTCTGGGCCGAGAAATATCCGGAGTGGTCGCAATGAGCGCGGATTTCCTCCTCGAACTGCGCAGCGAAGAAATACCTGCACGGATGCAGGCCGACGCGCGCGCTGAGCTGGTGAAACTGTTTCGCCGTGAAATGGATAGCGCCGGGGTATCGGTTGGCCACGTCACCGTATGGTCGACGCCGCGCCGCCTTGCGCTGATCGCACGCAGTCTGCCGCTGGAAACCGAGGCCGTAAGCGAAGAAGCGAAAGGCCCGCCAGAGGGTGCGCCGGACCAGGCCGTCGACGGTTTCTGCCGCAAGAATGGCGTCACCCGTGACCAGTTGGAAGTGCGTGACGTCAAAGGCCGTCCGACCTACTTCGCGGTGATTGAAACACCTGGCAGGGCGGTAAAGGACGTTTTGACTGACGCCATTCCGGCAATCATCCGCGACTTTAGCTGGCCCAAATCAATGCGCTGGGGCGATGCATCGATCAGCACGGAAAGCCTGCGCTGGGTTCGCCCGCTGTCTGGCATCGTCGCGCTGCTCGATGATCAGATCATCGAATGCGAGGCACACGGGGTGACCTCTGGCGCGGTAACGCTGGGTCACCGGTTCCATCATTCCGGCGACATCACGATCGGCAATGCCGGTGACTACGCGGTGAAACTGCGCGCAGGCCATGTGATCGTCGACCATGAGGAACGGCAGGACATTGTCCGCAGCGGCGCTGCCAAAGCGGCCGCCGATGCCGGTCTCAAGCTGGTCGAGGACGAGGGGTTGGTGATCGAGAACGCCGGCCTGACCGAATGGCCCGTGCCGCTGCTCGGCCGGTTCGAGGACGACTTCCTCGAAGTGCCGCCGGAAACAATCCAGCTGACCGCACGCGTGAACCAGAAATATTTCGTGTGCGAGAAGGACGGCAAGCTCGCAAATGCCTTCATCTGCACGTCGAATATCGATGCTGAAGATCCGGCTGTAGTCATCGACGGCAACCGTAAAGTCCTCGCCGCTCGCCTCTCCGATGCGAAGTTCTTCTGGGATGTGGACCGCAAGAAATCTCTCGCCCAGCACGCGCAGGGCCTTGAGCGGATAACGTTTCACGAAAAGCTTGGCACAGTTGCCGACAAAGTTGAGCGGGTCGCCAAGTTGGCGTCTTGGCTGACGTCCGACGCGGCAGCGCCCAACGGCGATCACAATCTTGCCCACAAGGCCGCAGAGCTTTGCAAAGCCGACCTCGTAACCGAAATGGTCGGTGAGTTCCCTGAACTTCAAGGACTTATGGGCGGATATTACGCCCGCGCCGAAGGTCAGCCGGACGAAGTAGCCGACGCAATCCGCGATCACTACAAACCGGTTGGGCAGGACGACGATGTGCCTACTGCGCCGATCACGGTTGCAGTCAGCCTCGCGGACAAGCTCGACAACCTTTTCAGCTTCTTCAAGATCGATATTCTGCCAACCGGGTCGAAAGATCCCTTTGCCCTGCGACGTGCTGCCCTTGGTGTTCTACGGCTTGTGCAGGCAAATGGATTGAAAATTTCGCTCGATCAGGCCGCGATTGCGTGGGGTGATACGATCGACGTGCATCTTGGCACCAAGGTTGGGGAATTCCTGCAGGGGCGTCTGGCCGTGCAGCTCAAAGACGAAGGCGTCAGGCACGATTATATCGCGGCGTCGCGTGACTGGAGCGGCCAGATCGACACGCGGGTCGACCGCGTCGAGGCGCGATCACGCGCTCTGGGCAAATTCCTCGAAAGCGAAAACGGCACCAACCTGCTCGCTGGATACAAACGCGCAGCCAATATCCTGAAGAAGGAAGATTGGGACGCGAACGGGGAACCGCCGCATACCGGCGAGGAAGACCCGCTGTCGCAAGTCGATGATCCGGCGATGAAAGAGGTGGTTGAGGCTCAGTTGGATGCGGCCAAGAAAAAGTCGCTGTCCTACGCGCCGGAAGCCGCCGAGAAGGCGCTGATAGAAGCGCTGGATGAAGCCGCACCGAAAGCTGCGGCATCCATCAGGGCCGAAGATTTCGAGGGCGCAATGACCGCGCTGGCAACCCTGCGCGCGCCGATCGACGCTTTCTTTGACGAGGTGACCGTGAATGACGATGATCCTGCAAAGCGCAAAGCGCGGCTCGACCTGCTTTCGCGGTTCCGCAATGCGGTGCAGCAGGTCGCCGATTTCAGCAAAATCGAAGGGTAGCACCTTTCATCCAAGGACAGTGTTCCATGTGTTCCATCCTGTAGGATTGCCCATAGGAAAGAACGCATCAAATTTGGAGTTTCTGACGTGAAGACGGTTTACACATTCGGCGGATCAGCGGACCATTCGGACCCGCGACAGAAGGACAAGACCGTTACCGGCGGGAAGGGCGCGAACCTTGCCGAAATGGCCCAGATCGGGCTGCCGGTGCCCCCGGGCTTCACCATCACGACCGAAGAGTGCGTCGATTATCTGGCAGGTGGGTCTGATTTCTCCGACGATTTGCGTGCCGCCGTCGCTGATGCGCTGAAGCATGTCGAACAGACAGTCGGCAAGACGCTGGGCGATAACGGCGATCCGTTGCTGGTTTCGGTCCGTTCCGGCGCACGTGTTTCCATGCCCGGAATGATGGACACGGTTCTGAACCTGGGCCTGAACGACAAGACCGTTGCCGGCCTCGCCGCAACATCGGGTGATGACCGGTTCGCGTGGGACAGCTATCGCCGCTTCATCCAGATGTATTCCGACGTCGTGCTCGGCGTGGATCACGGATTGTTCGAAGAAGCACTCGAAATCGCCAAGGAAGACAAGGGCTTCTACAACGATACCGAGATGGAAGCTGAAGACTGGCAAACGCTGGTCGCGGAATACAAGGGCATCGTCGAGCAGGAACTGGGCCACCCGTTCCCGCAGGATGTGAACCAGCAATTGTGGGGCGCAATCGCCGCCGTGTTCGACAGTTGGGACAGTGACCGGGCGAAAGTCTATCGCCGGCTTAACGACATTCCCGCCGAATGGGGCACCGCAGTCAATGTTCAGGCGATGGTGTTCGGCAATATGGGCGATACCAGCGCGACCGGCGTTGCCTTTACCCGCGACCCTGCGACCGGCGAGAAAGCCTATTACGGCGAATACCTGATCAACGCCCAGGGCGAGGATGTCGTCGCCGGCATCCGCACCCCGCAATATCTGACCAAGGCCGCCCGCGAGGCTGCCGGTGCCAAGCCTCTGAGCATGGAAGAGGCGATGCCTGCTGCCTACAGCGAACTGGCCGAAGTGTTCGACCTGCTCGAAAAACACTACCGCGACATGCAGGACATCGAATTCACCGTGCAGGACGGCAAGCTGTGGATGCTCCAGACCCGTTCGGGCAAGCGTACCGCCAAGGCGGCGCTGAAAATGGCGGTCGATATGGTCGGCGAAGGTCTGGTCGAGGAGAAGGAAGCGATCCTGCGGGTCGATCCGATGGCTCTCGACCAATTGCTCCACCCGACCCTCGATCCTGATGCGAAGCGCGACGTTCTGACCACTGGCTTGCCAGCCTCACCGGGTGCGGCCAGCGGCGTGATCGTATTGGATGCCGACAAGGCGGAACAGCTCGCCCATGGCGGCGAGAAAGTCATCCTTGTCCGTGTCGAAACCAGCCCGGAAGACATTCACGGTATGCACGCGGCCAAGGGTATCCTGACCGCACGCGGCGGCATGACGTCACACGCAGCGGTGGTTGCGCGAGGCATGGGCCGCCCATGCGTATCGGGGGCATCCGCCGTCTCGATCGACATGAAGGCGCGAACGCTCCGCATCGGAAATCGCGAATTGAAAGAAGGCGACACGCTCACCCTCGACGGCAGCAATGGTCAGGTCATGGCCGGTGAAGTTGCCACGATCGAGCCGGAGCTTGCCGGTGATTTTGGCATACTGATGGAATGGGCGGACAAATACCGCCGTATGCGCGTGCGCACTAATGCGGAAACGCCAAACGATTGCCGCATGGCGCGCCAGTTCGGGGCGGAAGGTATCGGCCTTTGCCGCACGGAGCATATGTTCTTCGAAGCAGGCCGTATCAGCGCAGTACGCGAGATGATCCTGGCTGATAGCGAGAGCGGCCGGCGTGATGCGCTAGCCAAGCTGCTGCCGGAACAGCGCTCCGACTTCCGTGAAATTTTCGAGGTTATGGTCGGCCTGCCGTGCACCATCCGCCTGCTCGATCCGCCGCTTCACGAGTTCCTGCCGCACGGCGACAGCGAATTTGAAGAGCTTGCAGAAAATGTCGGCTTGAGCGTGGACTATCTGAAACGGCGCGCGGGCGAATTGCATGAATTCAATCCGATGCTGGGCCATCGCGGCTGCCGCCTCGGCATTACCTATCCCGAGATTTACGAGATGCAGGCCCGCGCCATCTTCGAGGCCGCTTGCGGAGTCGCCAAGGCATCTGGCGAGGCACCCGTTCCGGAAGTCATGATCCCGCTGGTCGCCACCCGCCGCGAGCTGCAAATCCTGCGCGCACTGGTGGACCGTGTGGCCGCGGAAGTGTTCGCAGAGCAGGGCACTGAAATCGAATACATGGTCGGCACGATGATCGAATTGCCTCGGGCAGCGCTGATGGCCGGGGAAATTGCCGAAGAAGCGCGCTTCTTCTCCTTCGGTACCAATGATCTGACCCAGACCACGCTCGGGGTTTCACGCGACGATTCAGCCCGTTTCCTCGGGCCTTATGTGGACAAGGGTATTTTCGCCCGTGACCCGTTCGTCAGCCTCGATCTTGAAGGGGTGGGGCAGCTTGTTGAACTGGCGGCAGTACGCGGCCGTGCCACTCGCGGTGATATCAAGCTGGGAATTTGCGGCGAACATGGCGGCGATCCGGCCAGTATTGGCTTCTGCGACAAGGTCGGGCTCGACTATGTCAGCGCCTCTCCCTACCGCGTGCCGATTGCCCGGCTTGCTGCGGCGCAAGCTTCACTTCGCTAGGCTTTCCAGGCAGTTAGAGTCAGCATTTCAAACTTCTCTGTGACCTTGCCCTGATCGTCGGCAAGGTCACGGAAAGCCGTTTCAGCCCGTGCCATAGCCGCACGATCCAGCGGTGGTCCGGGGCGGCGGAGAACGCTGGCAAGGCCCTGGTCACGCAAGTCGGCAACCATTGTTCGCAGCGAGCTGTAACGAACTGTAATTACATGGCTATCGACCACCTGCCGCGTGAACCCGGCCCGCTGGAGCAAGGATGCTGCGGCCGAGTTATCGATCAGAGGATGAATGCGCGGTGCCGGGCGTTCGCCATCTGCCGCCAGCATTATTGATCGTAAGGATTGCAGGCTTCCCGCGCCGGGGAATGAGGCAATCAACATCCCACCGGCTCGCAATGCGGCCCTCGAATGAAGAAGCGCTCCCGGCAAATCGTTGATTGTCGCGAAACCGAAGAGATGCACCAGCAAGTCGAGCTCCTGATGTGGGAGCGGGCGCTCTTCGTCGATCATGCCGGTCGACATATCAATGACCTCGCCGTGTCCTTGAAGCGCACGCGACAGAGAGCCAGTCGGTTCCCCGATCACCAGCGAACGTTCAGGCGTTGTCCGGGTGAAGTCCAGCCGGTCTTCGATGTCGCTAATTGCATCTTCCAGAAGATACCGCGCGGCGGACAGGTTCGAGCTCTGACGCTGGCGTGCCCGAAGCAAGGCCTGACGCCGCCGTGCAGACGAGAATATCCGGGGAGGATTGGGTGAGTCCATTTTTATCCCGTGCCCAGCTTGCGACCGCCGTGCAAGCACGTCATCGTAGATCCATGGAATTTAACAAGTTTTTATCCGAGGCGTTGAAGCCCGCAGTGGACTTGCTCTTCCCGCCGAGGTGCCCTCTTTGCGGCTCGGCGATTGCAGAACAGCGCGGGCTGTGCGCAGAGTGCTGGGCGCAGTTGGACGTTCCCTCCGGCACCGCTTGTTCCACCTGCCAACGTCCGTTCGGGGACGGCACTCCACACGAAGGCGCCCAGTGCGCACCGTGCCTGAAATCGCCGCCAAAGCATGACGGTATCGCGGCAGGCACTATCTATAACGACGCGTCACGGAAGCTAGTTCTCAGCTTCAAACATGGCGGGAAAATAGCGCTCGCTGAAATGCTGTCCCGCCTGATAACCGCGCGTCTGCCCAGATTGGAAGGCGAGTGGCTGCTGGTGCCAGTTCCTCTGCACCGCGGGAGATTATGGGGCAGGGGATACAATCAGGCGGCACTGCTTGCGGCCCGGATCGCGAAATTAACCGAGCAGCCACTGGTCGTCGACGGACTTCTGCGAAATCGCAAGACGCCGAGCCTGGGCGGTTTGGGGCGTAAGGAACGTGAACGGGCATTGGCCGGGGTAATCGAGGTGAATCCGAGACGGCGACCCTCTATCGATGGCGCCAAGGTCGTGCTGGTGGATGATGTTCTGACCAGCGGTGCCACATCGGAAAGCTGCGTAAGGGCGCTCAAGAAAGCCGGAGCGAACCAGGTCATTATCGCATGTTTTGCACGCGTTCTGGATGGTGCAGGTGGGTCGGGCTCGTCAGGCCTGAAACGTGAAACGCCCGAGGTCTAGGACCCCGGGCGCCACGTGACGAATAACAGTGGACCCGCCTTTCAGCTAAGACAGCCTCCCCCTTGATGGCTGTCCGGGTCCGATCCCTCATCGTTCATGGGAGCGCCTGGCTTATTACCGGCTGCGTCCCAAACCCCCTGAACCTGGCACTGCGTACCGCGTTCTGGTTGACCCTCTCGGGCCTGAGCAGCGTTGTTCCATCCATCTGGCATTCATCAAAGCTGCATTTGCAAGTGTGGTAGATTTTGGGACTAATCTGTGGTTATCGTGCAACAAAGGAAATGGCTGCTGTGCTAGCCTGTAAATCATGGATATTTTTGAATGAACGCGAGCGATCATGACGCCAAAAGGCGCGAGTCCGGAACTGACTTCATGCCTAAGTTTGATGCCAATGGCCTGCTGTGTGCGGTGGTGATCGACCATGCGAGCAAGGACATCCTGATGGTGGCATTCATGGACTCGGAGGCGCTCGAAGCAACGATCGAAACCGGAGTGGCTCATTTCCATTCCCGTTCACGAGGGCGCCTTTGGAAGAAGGGCGAAAGCTCTGGGAACGTATTGCAAGTAAGGGAGATGCGGGTCGATTGTGATCAGGATGCGCTGATCCTGGTTTGTGATCCTGCTGGTCCAACATGCCATACCGGGGCCCGCTCGTGTTTCTACCGGGGGTTAAATCGAGAGACGGGTCAACTCGAAACCAGTTGACGTTTACGTAAAGGGCAGTTAGAAAACTGCCTATGGCAACAGCATCGGATCCAAAACCCACCGACAAAACCCGCGAAGCGCACGCCGGAGCGCATCTGGAGCGTCCCGACAAACTTGCGCGGGAACAATACAGCATTTCAGACCTCACCACCGAGTTTGACTGCACCGCACGAGCATTGCGTTTTTACGAGGATGAGGGCCTGATTGCTCCCAAGCGTATCGGCCTGACCCGCGTATATTCGAAGCGGGACCGCGCGCGGCTCGCCTGGATTATGCGGGCCAAGAATGTCGGGTTCAGCCTCGTCGAAATTCGCGAAATGATCGATCTCTACGATCTCGGCGACGGACGGGTGGAACAACGACGGGTCACGGTTGAAAAATGCCGCGACCACGTAGCCAAGCTGAAGCGCCAGCGCGCCGATATCGATTCCTCAATCAAGGAATTGAGCGAATTTATCAAACACATAGAGAATCTAGCCCTCGACAACGCTAGCAGCTGACCCCCAAGCTCAACAGTCAGCGTTGAAAATCCACAAAGGACACGAAGATGCCCACCTATACCGCACCCACACGTGACGCCCGTTTCATCATCAATGAAGTGCTCGACCTGGCCAGTTACAACAACCTTCCGGGTTTCGAGAGCGCAACGCCGGACATGATCGACACCGTCGTGAATGAAGCCGGCAAGTTCTGTTCCGAAGTCCTCGCGCCGCTCAACCAGGTTGGCGACAAGGAAGGTTGCACCCGCCATGATGACGGTAGCGTAACCACGCCAACCGGCTTCAAGGACGCTTTCGAGCAGTACCGCGAATCTGGCTGGGGCACGATTTCCCAGCCTGAGGAATTCGGCGGGCAGGGCATGCCGCACGTCCTTGGCATGCTGATCGAAGAGTTTGTTGGCACCGCCAATCAGGCATTCGCGATGTATCCGGGCCTCACCGGCGGCGCTGTTGCTGCCATCCTTGCCAAGGGTTCGGATGAGCAGAAGGAAAAATACCTTCACAAGATGATCGCCAACGAATGGCTCGGAACCATGAACCTTACGGAACCGCATTGCGGCACCGATCTGGGTATGATCCGCACGAAGGCAGTGCCGCAGGCAGACGGTTCTTTTGCCATCACCGGCACCAAGATTTTCATTTCGGCAGGCGAGCATGACCTCACCGAAAACATCATCCATCTGGTTCTGGCGAAAACTCCGGGTGCACCCGACAGTTCAAAAGGCATCTCGCTCTTCATCGTGCCCAAGTTCCTAGTGAATGACGATGGTTCGCTGGGTGATCGCAATTCATTGCAGTGCGGCTCGATCGAAGAGAAAATGGGCATCCACGGCAATTCGACCTGCGTCATGAATTACGATGGCGCCACAGGCTGGATGGTCGGCGAAGAGAACAAGGGCCTAGCGGCCATGTTCATCATGATGAACGCTGCCCGCCTCGGAGTGGGCATTCAAGGCTATGCGCAGGCAGAGGTCGCTTACCAGAACGCCGTCGCTTATGCGCTTGACCGCCGTCAGGGCCGGGCATTGACCGGACCTGCTGAACCGGAAGCACAGGCCGATCCGATCTTCGTGCACGCCGATGTCCGCCGCATGCTGATGGATGCGAAAGCCTACACCGAAGGAATGCGGGCTCTGGCTCTGTGGGGCGCGCTTCAGGTCGACCTGACGCACAAGGGCGCGACCGACGAAGACAAGCAGAAAGCTGACCAGATCATCAGTCTGCTGACCCCTGTAATCAAGGGTTACGGCACCGACAAAGGCTTCGACGTTGCAGTGAACATGCAACAGGTCTTCGGCGGACACGGCTATATTCAGGAATGGGGCATGGAACAGTATGTCCGCGATAGCCGCATCGCCATGATCTACGAAGGCACCAACGGTGTTCAGGCCATGGACCTTTGCGGACGCAAGCTCGCACAGAATGGCGGCGCTGCAATCCAGACCTTCTTCGCAACCGTCGATGCAGAAATCGCCGAAGCCAAAAAGGTCGAGGCAATCGCACCTTTTGCCGAGAAGCTGGAAAAGGCCCTTGGCGAGCAGAAGGCGGCAACAATGTGGTTCATGCAGAATGCCATGCAGAACCCCGATCATCTTGGCGCGGGCGCGCATCACTACATGCACATCATGGGCATCGTTTCGCTTGGCCTGATGTGGCTGCGCATGGCAACCGTTGCTCAGGCCAAACTGGATGGCGGGGCTGAAGACAAGGCATTCTACGAAGCCAAGCTTGCGACCGCCCGTTATTACGGCGACCGCTTCCTCCCGGATGCCGGCGCACTCCGCCGCAAGCTGGAAGCTGGCGCCGACACAATGATGGCGCTTGGCGAAGAAGCTTTCCAGACAGCTGCATAAAGCCAGGTCCAGAGATCAAAGGGGCCTTGGCAAATGCCAGGGCCCCTTTTCTATTTCACAGGACGTTCCGAAATATATGTCAGGTAATTGATCCTGTCCGCTGGCGAGACAAGCATTTGGATTTGGGTAAAACGTCCGGCGTAAAGCTTGCAGCCGACCTGATCGACCTGCGGACCGATCGGCCCGACTGAAACAATCAGGGGCGCTTTGACCTGATAGGTGACGATACGGTCAATATCCGGCTTCCATTTGGGCAAGACCGCCAGATACTCGCGCACTTCGCCCACGCTATCCAGATAGTCATAGGTCCCAAAACCGCCCGGCTGCGTGTTTTTCTGGCCATTCGACATCGCCATTTGGAATCGGGCACCCGGCATCAGCACTGAGACTTCCGGATGAAACCAGTCGGGCCACGGTGACTGCCCGGTCAGCAGCGAGCGGTAGCCGATCTCGGCCTGTGCTTCAGTCTGATAGCGCCAGGCATTGTCGGTCAGCCATGCCACCGCCGGAGCTGAAGTCAGCTTATCTGCTTCGCAGATTTCAACGTCCGCAGCCAAAACCGGTGCTCCCGCCAAAGCGACACCTGCCAGCGCGGCAGATACAATCAGTTTCTGTCCCAGTCGTATGTAGTCCACTTGCCAATCCCCCTCTTATCGATTGGAGGGAGTTATCGCAGGCGCGTTGTTCCTGCGATTGGACGAAATGGACTCAGCTTATTCAGGAAGAAAGTCGGGTACCGACAGGTATCGCTCACCGGTGTCATAGTTGAAGCCAAGTACTCGCGTGCCCGGTTCCAGATCGGGCAGCTTTTTGGCAATTGCAGCCAAAGTTGCACCGCTGGAAATACCCACGAGAAGCCCTTCGACAGCGGCGCACTTCCGAGCCATTTCCTTGGCATCATCGGCATTTACGGCGATTGCACCGTCGATGGCCTGCGTGTGGAGATTGCCAGGGATAAACCCTGCACCAATGCCCTGAATGGGGTGCGGGCCGGGCTGGCCGCCCCCAATCACGGGCGACAGTTCAGGTTCAACGGCATAGGCTTTCATTCCGGACCAGTGGCGCTTCAATTCCTCGGCACATCCGGTCAAGTGACCGCCGGTGCCAACCCCGGTGATCATCACGTCAATTGGTTCATCGGCAAAATCTGACAGGATTTCCTGAGAGGTCGTGCGAACGTGCACCTCGAAATTGGCCGGATTGTCGAACTGGGATGGCATCCACGCACCATCGGTTTTCTCAACCAATTCGGTCGCGCGCTCAATCGCGCCCTTCATACCCTTCGTCTTGTCGGTCAGGTCGAACGTACCGCCATAAGCGAGCATCAAGCGCCGCCTTTCGACACTCATGCTTTCCGGCATCACCAGGACCAGCTTGTAACCCTTTACCGCTGCAACCATTGCCAGGCCGATGCCGGTGTTGCCGCTGGTCGGTTCAATGATCGTTCCGCCCTCTTGCAAATCGCCGCTTGCTTCTGCGGCCTCGACCATTGCCAGTGCGATACGATCCTTGATCGAACCACCGGGGTTGGAGCGTTCCGACTTCACCCAGACCTCGTGATCCGGGAACAGCCGAGACAGGCGGATATGCGGTGTTGCACCAATGGTTGCGAGGACGGAATCGGCTTTCATCTGGTCTCTCCCTTTTGTGGGTTGTCTGCGGCTTTATCTAGTAACTCTTCTGGCGGATCAAAGGTCCTTGTGGTGCGCAAAACCGGGAATACCCGGCTCCACAAGGCGACCGTTATGATCGCGCCCGCACCGCCAGAGACTACGGCCAGAACCGGGCCGATCAAATAGGCGAGGGTGCCTGAGAAAAAGTCGCCAAATTCGTTGGATGCCGAAATGGTCAGGAGCGAAACCGCGGATACACGGCCGCGCTTGTCATCTGGCGTATGAAGCTGGATCAGTGACTGCCGGATATAGACCGAGAACATATCGGCCGCACCGACCACGAACAGCATCGCCAGCGACAATAGCATGCAGGTGGAAACGCCAAAAATGATCGTCGCCAAACCGAAAATCGCGACAGCCAACAACATCTTCGGTCCGACATTGGTCTTCAACGGCTTGAAAGAAAAATATAGCGCGGTCAGCGCAGCGCCCACTGCGGGCGCGGCCGCGAGTTGGCTTAAACCGGTCGCACCAACTTGCAGAATGTCCCGGGCATACACCGGGAACAGAGCGGTCGCACCGGCAAGGAACACCGCAAACAAATCCAGCGTGATCGCACCAAGGACCATCTTGTTTTTCAGGACATAGTGCAAGCCGTCGACGATCTGTCCGATCGGACGCTGCGCCCCGGCAATCGGGCTGCGCGGGACATGGCCGATGAAACTGAGTGCGGTCACCGAAACGCCAAACAAGCATAATGCTGCAACGTAAGGCATCGCTGGGTCGATTACATACAGGTATCCGCCAATGGCTGGCCCCACGATCATGCCGACCTGCCAAGCGATCGACGACAGCGCGATCGCGTTTGGCAGGATCGCCTTCGGAACAAGGTTGGGGGCAAGGGCAGATAGCGCTGGCCCTGCAAAGGCCCTGGCGATCCCCAACAAGACCGCGACCGCGAACAGGCTCGATAGGCTGATCGTGTCCTGCCAGGTTAGGTAGGCCAATATCCCTGCGCAGGTCATTTGCACCAAGACAGTGAGGCGCGCCACGTTGCGCCGGTTTAACCGGTCAGCGGCGAGACCCGCGAAAGGCGTGAGGAGAAACAGCGGAACGAACTGAAGCAGACCGATCATGGCAAGCTGGCCGGACGCTGCTGCAACACCAAGCCCGTCGTCTCTGGCGATATTGTAGGTTTGCCACCCGACAATCAGCAGCATCGAATACTGCGCCAAAGTCATCGCCAGACGCGATAGCCAGTATGCGCGGAAATTCGCGATGCGGAAGGGGTGTGTCTGGTCGCTCACAAGCAGCGCCATGGCAGGCGGCGCAGAGCTTGTGAAGTCAGTGCTGCTTTATCGTGAGGAAGCGGGCTTTACGATGCCCCGGCTTAGCGCGAACGGCGAAGCCTGGGGTTTGGCTGCAGAGTGTCGATCATGGTCATGAAATCATCCATGCGGATGATACGCTCAAATTGAAAACCGGCTCTCTCGTCCCGGGTCCAGATGACGTATGCCTCGATACGGCCAACCACCGGCAGGCGGATGATCACGCGATCACCGCGCGAAAGCTCTCCGGCATCATCAATCATGAAGCCATGAGCGGAGATATTGCAGATGTGCAGCTTCACATCGCCGCGCAACTGGTGCTCGGCAATGACCGGGAAGTCGACCGGATGCCGCGCAGCGCGCCGCAAATCTGTTACTGAAAGTTGTGCTCCAACACTCATTTTTCAGGGGCCTTCCTGCCTTGATTGCCGAAGAACCCTAATGAACAAGAAAGCCTGATAATTTGTAAAAATTTTTGTCCCGTTTCGGGACGCTAGCTGCGCATTTACGCATTAACGCGTAATAATTCCGTGCTTTTTCTTACCCAGGCTCAGTTTCATTTCCTTACCGTCGGCAACTTCCACCAAATGACCCGGGTCGCCGATGACAACATCATCAAGCTTGACCGCGCCTTCGGCAATCTTGCGCTTGGCTTCCTTGTTCGACGCGGTGAAACCGATCTCCGTCAGCAAGGCCCCAATCCGCTTGCCCTCTGCACCAACAGAGATGCTCGGCAGGTCCTGGCCCGAGCCTCCGCCAGCGAAGGTTTCGCTTGCGGTCTTCTCAGCCGAACGCGCAGCATCTTCACCGCGAACCAGTTTCGTTACTTCGTTGGCGAGGACTACCTTGGCCTGATTAATCTCGCTGCCTTCGAGCTGCTCAAGCCGGGCGATCTCATCCAGCGGCAAGTCGGTAAACAGCTTCAAAAACCGCCCCACGTCCCGATCATCACAATTGCGCCAGTACTGCCAAAAATCATACGCCGGGAGCTGAGCTTCGTTGAGCCACACCGCACCTGCAGCGGTTTTACCCATCTTTGCACCGTCAGCGGTCGTCAGCAGCGGTGTGGTGAGCCCGAACAGTTCGATACCATCCATCCGCCGGCCAAGTTCGACCCCATTGATGATGTTGCCCCATTGGTCGCTGCCACCCATCTGAAGCCGCGCACCAAGTTCCTGGGACAGGTGCCGGAAATCATACCCCTGCAGGATCATGTAGTTGAATTCGAGAAACGTCATCGGCTGTTCGCGTTCGAGGCGCAGACGCACCGAATCAAAGGTCAACATGCGATTGACGGTGAAGTGGGTGCCGACCTTTTGCAGCATTTCGATATAACCGAGCTTGCCCAGCCAATCCTGATTGTTGACCATGATGGCATCGGTCGGTCCGTCGCCGAAGGTCAGCAATTGTTCGAACACTGTCCGGATCGAGGCGATATTCTCATCGATCACTTCATCGGTCAGCATTTTGCGGCTCTCGTCGCGGCCCGTTGGGTCGCCGATACGAGTGGTGCCGCCGCCCATCAGAACGATGGGTTTGTGTCCTGTTTGCTGCAGGCGCCGTAGCATCATGATCTGGACCAGGCTGCCGATATGCAAGCTGGGGGCCGTTGCATCAAAACCAATATATCCCGGTACGACCTGACTGCTGGCAAGCTTGTCCAGCCCCTCAGCATCGGTCATTTGGTGGATATAGCCGCGTTCATCGAGCAGCTTCAGCAATTCGGATTTATGTTCGCTCATAGGGTGCGCGCTGTAGCAACGAAAATTGCGCTTCGTAAGTGGGTTGCCGCAGCTTTTTGAGTGCGCGATAGGACTGCCATGCAACAATTGAGACTACACCCAGAATGCGCCGCAGGACCAATCGCATCGGTCGAGGCAGTGATTGAGGCGACAGAGCGGGGCTGTAAGGCACGTTTCCGCCTGAACGGTGACATCACTCGGATCAAGATCCCGGTGCATGCGGGCAGTGAACGGACAGACTTCCTGTGGAAGACGACCTGTTTCGAAATTTTCTGGCAACCGCATGGCGGTGCCTATTACCGCGAGTTCAATCTTTCGCCGTCGAGCCGCTGGGCCTGTTATGATTTCGACGACTTTCGCCTCAACAGCCGCGACGCACCGGTTGATGCGATCGCGATTTCCTGCAGCCATGATCAAACCAGTCTTTGGCTGGAAACCGAAATTGCTTCAAAACTGCCACTGCCCGCCAAGGTCGCACTGAATGCGATCGTCGAAGATCAGGACGGCAATATCCAGTTTTGGGCGCTCGACTTTTCTGGCGGTAAGGCTGAATTTCACAGTGAAGTCTGCCGCGTCATTGAATTGAACGGAGCGAACCAATGATGAAGTTCGGTGTTGAAGTCCTGCTGAAGGACGAGGCGCTTCTTGAGCGGCTTTCGGGCCGCCGCGTCTCGCTTGTGGCCCATCCTGCCAGCGTGACCGACCGGATGGTTCATTCGCTCGATGCACTGGTTGATGCAGGGGTGAATGTGACCTCTGCCTTTGGCCCACAGCATGGGCTCAAGGGCGATAAGCAGGACAACATGGTCGAGACTGATCATGAGATCGATCCCGTCCACAATATCCCCGTTTACAGTCTTTATGGGGAGGTGCGCCGGCCCACGGCGGACATGATGGCCAGTGCCGACGTCTTCCTGTTCGACCTTCAGGATCTCGGCTGCCGCATCTACACGTTTGTCACCACCTTGCTTTACCTGCTCGAGGAAGCGGAACGACACGGAAAGGAAGTATGGGTTCTCGACCGGCCCAATCCGGCAGGCAGACCTGTCGAAGGATCACTGCTGATCCCGGGGCATGAGAGCTTTGTTGGAGCCGCGCCGATGCCAATGCGGCATGGGCTGACCATGGGTGAAATGGGGCACTGGTTTATCGAGCACTTCTCGCTGGATGTGGCTTACCATGTAGTCGAAATGCAAGGTTGGTCGCCCGATGGTGCGGGGTTTGGCTGGCCTGACGATCGCGTCTGGGTCAACCCGAGCCCCAACGCTGCCAACGTCAACATGGCACGGGCCTATGCTGGCACCGTGATGCTGGAAGGAGCGACCCTGAGCGAAGGGCGCGGAACGACACGTCCGCTCGAAGTCCTGTTCGGTGCCCCAGATGTCGACGCCGCGAAAGTTCATGCCGAAATGCGCAGGATAGCGCCGGAATGGCTAAGCGGGGCTCTTTTGCGCGAATGCTGGTTCGAGCCAACATTTCACAAGCACGTCGGCGAACTTTGCAGTGCATTGATGATCCATGCAGAAGGTCCGTATTACAGCCATGACCAGTTCCGACCTTGGCGGCTTCAGGCGCTCGCATTCAAAGCTATCAGGAGCCTTTATCCGGACTACGCCATGTGGCGGGGCAAGGACTTCAAATACGAGTATACCGATGATGTGCTGGCAATCGATGTAATCAATGGAGGGCCGCTGCTGCGTGAATGGGTCGACGACCGGGCAGCAACCCCGCATGATCTTGATCAGATTGCGGCAAATGACGAAGCAAACTGGATCGCCGCAGTTAAGGGCCATCTGCTCTACTGAGCAGGGCGCTAACCGGAATGCTGCCTTAAGAGCCTTGCTTGCGGCTCAGGTCGCGCATTGCATCATCGAGACCATCGAGGCTCAGCGGGTACATCCGGTCATTGACCAATTGCTTCAGCATCTTGGTGCTTTGCGAGTAATTCCACTGCTTTTCCGGAACCGGATTGAGCCACACGGTGGCAGGATAGGTATTGGTTACACGCTGCATCCAGACCGCACCGGCCTCCTCGTTCATATGTTCGACGCTGCCGCCCGGATGGGTGATTTCATACGGGCTCATCGCGGCATCGCCGACGAAGATGACTTTATAATCGTGACCGAATTTGTGGAGGATATCCCAGGTCTTGGTGCGCTCCTGCCAGCGCCGCCGGTTATCCTTCCAGACGCCTTCGTAAAGGCAATTGTGGAAGTAGAAAAATTCGAGGTTCTTGAATTCGCTATTGGCCGCACTGAACAACTCTTCGCACAGCTTGATGAATGGATCCATCGACCCGCCCACGTCCAGAAATAACAGCAATTTCACGGCATTATGGCGCTCTGGCCGCATACGAATATCAAGCCAGCCCTGTTTCGCTGTACCGTCAATCGTAGCATCAAGATCGAGTTCGTCGGCAGCACCTTCGCGGGCGAACCGCCGCAGCCGGCGCAGCGCCATCTTGATATTACGGGTGCCAAGTTCCTTGGTGTTGTCGAGGTTCTTGTACTCTCGCTTTTCCCAGACCTTAATCGCGCGCTTGTGTTTGCTTTCACCGCCGATGCGGACACCCTCTGGATTGTATCCGCCATGGCCGAACGGTGAAGTACCGCCGGTGCCGATCCACTTGTTACCGCCTTCGTGGCGTTTTTCCTGTTCCTCGAGACGTTTCTTCAGCGTGTCCATGATCTCGTCCCAGTCACCGAGGGATTCGATCTTCGCCATTTCTTCCGGAGTGAGGAATTTTTCCGCAACCGCTTTCAGCCAGTCTTCCGGGATATCTACGGGGTTCTGCCCGTAATCCGTCAGCAAGCCTTTAAAGACCTTGTTGAAAACCTGGTCGAACCGGTCAAGCAGCCCTTCATCCTTCACGAAGGTTGCGCGGCTCAGATAATAGAACGCTTCGGGCGTCTGCTCGATCACATCGCGATCAAGTGCCTCCAGCAAGGTGAGGTGTTCTTTGAAGGAAGCGCCGATACCGGCTTCGCGAAGCTCGTCTACGAAATTGAAAAACATGAGTTGGTTCTAGCGAGCAGTTTGCCCGGGCACCAGAGCCCATGTGCTGGTGAGAGGATACCGGTCATGAAGAAAGTCTTCGCGACCTTAAGCCTTCGATAACCATAAGTACGTATGCCGATCACCGCGACGGAAAAGTGGGGACGCATAAGTCAATGAAACATACCGAATTCGACACCGTGGATCGCAAGTCCATCGATCTCATACCCCAGAGCTGCGGGGAGGTGACGGTCGGGTGTTCGGATGTCGCCGGCATCGTTCAGGCTGTTATCGATTCATCAGAAAAGCTTAGAGCGGAACACAACGCGCTACAGGGGACCGTAACGCAGCTTGAATCCGACCAGCAGAAAGTTTCCGAAGCAAGCGACGAGGCTCGCCTGCTTTCCGAACGTGCGATCGAGCGGCTCGGCCAAGGCACCACGCTTATCCAGTCCTCGCTTGGCCAGATTTCCGGGTTGCTTGAACTTGTCGAAACGCTGACCACCCACGTGACCGGATTTGCCGCAGCGATGGAGCAGGTGCGCCGCTGTTCCCAGGATATTGACCAGATTGCCGAAACCACGAACATTCTGGCCCTGAACGCGACCATCGAAGCGATGCGTGCCGGCGATGCCGGTCGCACTTTCGCGGTTGTGGCCAATGAAGTTAAAAACCTTGCCGGCGACACCCGCCGCGCCACCGAAGAAATCAGCCAGACTATCGACACACTGGGCGGCGAGGCCGAACTGGTGATCTCGCAGATCGAAAACGGCGCAGAGGCAAGCCGCAGCGCAAAGACCTCCGTCGCGCAGATCGAAGAAACGATCGGCGGCGTTGCTGAACTGGTTGAAGAAGTCGATCGCCAGAATGATCAAATCGCCCGTTCCACCGGTACGATCAGCGATCACGTGCACCGCGTGCAGGATGTCCTTGCGTCGTTCGACAGTGCTGCCATCGAAAACGAAGGCAAGCTGCAAAAGGCGCACAACCGGATCGAGTCGCTGGAAATTACGGCGAGCGAGATGTTCGACAGCATCGTCAAAGGCGGCCTGTCACCAAGGGACAGCGCGCTTGTCGATCAGGCGCAGACCTTTGCCAAGCAGGTAAGCGAGATCGCTGAGAAGGCGATTGCTGAGGGTACGCTTACGCAAGAGGCGCTGTTCGATACCGATTACAAGGAAATCGCAGGAAGCAATCCGAAACGGTTCCGTACCTCGCTGAGCGACTGGGCTGATGCGCACTGGCGGCCGGTCTTCGACAAGGTCGTCGCCAAGGGCGGTCCGATCAAGATGTGTTCCAGCGCGGATATGAACGGCTTTTTGCCAACACACATTTCCGATCGCTGCCGTCAACCGACAGGCGATCTGGCGCATGACACGAAATACTGCCGCAATGGACGCATCCTGCTGGAAGGCGTTGATATTTCGGCAAAACGAAGCACCGACGCCTACATGATGGCGGTCTATCGCCAGGAAGGCGACGGCTTGCAGTACCTGGTCGTGCGCAACGTTTATGTGCCGCTTTACATCAATGGCCGCCGATGGGGTGATTTCGAATTAGCATACACGCTTTGAACAGGGATATCCGGAAGACCGGAACCCTATTCGCCAAGGCAAAATAGCCCAAGGCGTTGAGGTAGGTTTGGGGGGGTTATGGAACACGCGAAAATAGAGGTGCCGAACAGCGCCATAATTGAATCGATCCCGCAGCGATGCGGTCAGGTCGTCGATTACTGCGCAGATGTCGGCGGCCTCGTTCACGCTGTTAAACGAACTTCAACCCAGCTTCGCCAAGAACATACCGCACTTCGCGACACTGTTGCCACCCTCGAACTGGACCAGGTCAAGGTGCGCGATGCCAGCGATGAAGCGCGTCTGCTGTCTGAGAAGGCGATTGAACGACTAGGCGAGGGCAACGAACAAATCCGCGGCGCACTGGACCGTATTTCCAGCCTTATCGAACTCGTCAGCGCCCTGAGCCAGCACGTAACCGGATTTGCCGCTGCAATGGATCAGGTTCGAAAAAGCTCGAAAGACATTAACCGGATTGCCGAAACCACCAGCATCCTTGCCCTGAATGCGACGATCGAGGCGATGCGGGCAGGCGAACGGGGCAAAACATTTGCCGTTGTCGCCGACGAGGTGAAGACACTGGCGCAGGATACGCGCCTTGCCACCGACGAGATCGTGCGCACGGTGGATGCGCTGGAGATAGAGGCGACCGCAGTTGTCGGCCAGATCGAAGGCGGAGCAGGGGAAAGTGAAAAAGCGCGGGCCAGCGTATCCCAGATCGAAGAAACCCTGGGTAGCGTCACCGACCTTGTCGAAGAGGTCGACCGGCAAAACGATCAGATCGCCCGTTCCACAGCGACGATCAGCGGCCACGTGGATAGCGTGCAGAATGTTCTTCGCGGGTTTGAAGAAACCAGCGTCAGCAATGATGGCCAGCTTGAACGCGCCCATTCGCGTTTGAAGGATCTCGAAGCCATGGCCAACACCATGTTCGACAATGTCGTTCATGCCGGACTGGCGCCTGCAGATCAGCATATTGCAGAACTTGCGCTGGACGGCGCGAAGCAGGCCGAGGCACTTGTGCTGAAGGCTATCGAGGCAAGCGAACTCGATGAAGCTGCGCTGTTCGACGACAATTACCTGCCCATCGCCGGCAGCAATCCGCCGCGTTTTCGTACGCGGTTCACGGACTGGGCGCATGAACACTGGCGGCCGATACTTGACGCGGTGACAGGCAAGCGACCGGAAATTCTGTTCGCGCTGCCCAATGATCTAAACGGCTATCTTCCCACGCACATCACCGCGCAGTCAAAGGTGCCAACCGGAGATGTCAGGCACGATGAGCTTTATTGCTTCAACGGCCGGATGATCGAAAAGAGCGACGCGTGGGAGACGATGGCCGGTTCCGATTATGCCATGTACAGCTACCGCCAACCGCGCGCTGACGGCAAATTCTGGCTGATGCGCTGCGCCACCGTTCCGATCACGGTCAACGGTCGCAGGTGGGGCAATTTCGTAGTCGGTTACAGAGAGGACCTGCGCAAATAGTCGCTGGCCCTCCCGTATATTGCCGCAATCAGGTCTGGCGGCGTGACATGAACGCCAGTCTTTCGAACAACATGATATCCTGCTCATTTTTGAGAAGCGCACCGTGAAGTGGCGGGATCGCCTTCGATGGGTCCTGATCCTGCAGCACATCCAGCGGCATGTCTTCATTCAGCAGCAGTTTGAGCCAATCGAGCAGTTCGGACGTGCTCGGTTTTTTCTTCAGGCCGGGGACTTCGCGAATTTCGTAGAACACGTCCATCGCCTTGCTGACGAGGGTTTTCTGGATGCCCGGGTGGTGCACTTCGATGATCGAACGCATCGTGTCGCGGTCAGGAAACTTGATATAGTGGAAGAAACAGCGGCGCAGGAATGCGTCTGGTAGTTCTTTTTCATTGTTCGAGGTGATGACCACGATCGGGCGTTCTTTGGCCGCAACGCGCTCCTGCGTTTCATAAACGTCGAAGCTCATCCGGTCGAGTTCCTGGAGAAGGTCGTTCGGAAATTCGATGTCGGCCTTGTCGATTTCGTCGATCAGCAAGACAGGCAGCTGCTCGGAAGTGAATGCTTCCCAAAGCTTGCCCTTCTTGATGTAGTTGCGAATGTCGTGAACTCGCTCTTCACCCAGTTGGCCATCACGCAAGCGGGCAACGGCATCGTATTCGTACAGACCCTGCTGTGCCTTGGTCGTGGATTTTACGTTCCACTCGATCAAGGGGGCTCCGACAGCCTTTGCGATTTCGTGGGCAAGCACAGTCTTGCCGGTCCCCGGCTCACCTTTAACCAGAAGCGGGCGGCGCAGTGTCACGGCCGCATCGACGGCGACTTTCAGGTCATCGGTTGCGATGTAGTCTTCGGTTCCGTCGAAACGCTTCGGTGCAGTGTCAGCCATGAGTTTTCCTGTGCAACTTGTCTTTACGTGAGCGTTAATCGGCATAAATCGAAAGGGCAAGGGTGCGGGTATGCCGACCTGCCCGGATCAAGTGAACTTGGCCTTCAACGTGCCAATCTGAGCAAGCGCTGCGCGAGAAGTTCCAACCTTGCGTTTTCGAGAGGCTGGTTCGGATCATTCCAGCCCATCGTCAGCATATGCCATTGGCCAGCCTTGTCGCGCAGCAGCCATGTCAGGTTCAAAACCCCCGGCTCGGACCCTCCTTTATACCCCGTGTAGGACCAGCCTTGCGTCAATTCCGGTGGAAGCGACGGGTTCACCGACAGGATCATCCGGGCAGTCGGATCGTCGATCTGCGCTAGTCTGACCGCCAACTGCTTCAGGTCCGAAGCACTGGCAAACCATTCGACGGTGCCGATTGCCGTGGGCTGGACGAAGCGCGGTGGTTCTACTTTTGCCGGATCGCCGCCGACATCGTCCTGGAAATCATCAAGGATGCGGCGCTTGGCCGTCTCGTTCGCGGCGATATACTTCCGTAGATTGCCATCGCTCCCTTTCAGCGCGAACAGCTCAAGCGTGCTTAGAAACGGCTTGTTTCGGGCAGGATCGGAATGACCGACGATCTCCATTTCCGCCTCGACTTTGCTGCGTCCCAGCTCGTGAAACAGCATGTCTGTCGCGGTGTTGTCGCTGATCGTGATCATCATGGTTGCCAGCGTTTGCAGGGTCATTGGCGTGCCATCTGGCCACGCCTGCAACTGTCCGCTGGGAAAGGATTTACGGTCAACGACGACAACATCATTCCAATTGCGTTCGCCCGTATTGATGGACCGGGCAAGAGCCGACAGGACGTAAAGTTTGAACGTCGAACCAATCGCCATCTGGGCATCAGGATTGAGCGAGAAGATCGGAGCGCCGGTATCGGCGAGCGGTGTGAACAGAACGGCGATCTCTCCCGGCAATGCCTCAAGTTCCGCTTCAATCTTCTCGATGCTGTCATTCAGCGGATGGAAAGAGGTGAATTGCAGCCCGGTGATCCTGTGCGGATCAGCAGGCGAGAGCGTAATTTGTCCCATCCCTATGCCGCGTTCAAATCGCACGGTCAGTCCACTGGAATAGGCACTGGTCGGGTTTATGCTTTCGACGACGACCGGCTTGCCGAATTCGGATTCGAGCCGTTCGCCCAACTCGATCAGCTGCTCTGCACTCACATCCTGCAGGAAGGCCGGATCGAAAATGTTCTCTGCCAGCGCATCTCCCTGCAATACGGAAAGCGCCTCCGTTGCCCGCTCTTCAACAAGTGGAGCCTCCAAATCTTGTGCGGCCGCAGGAAAGGCGACCGCTGTGAACCACAAACTGAAGAGCGCAAACAGTTGCCGCATTGAAACATTCCTGAATTTTGTCGGCAGACTGTATCGCGGGATGAAGAACGCACAAGGTTGCATCACAACCACCGGACCACCACAACGAACGGATAATGCCGGAGCAGGGGCGTTTGCCGCCAGCAAATGCTCCTGACCGCGCCGCAAAGCGATTAAGGACCAGAGAAATGCCAACCGAATCGATCAGCATCAACACGGCTAAAGGCCACAGCCTATCCGGCTCTCTGGAAATGCCCACGGGTCTGGTCCGAGGTGCCGCGTTGTTCGCGCACTGCTTCACCTGCACCAAGCAGAGCCGCGCCGCAGTCGCCGTAGCGAGATCGCTGGCCAGCAAGGGATTGGCCACTTTGAGATTCGATTTTACCGGGCTCGGCGGAAGCGAGGGGGAATTTGGCCGAGCGGGTTTCGCGACCGATGTCGGCGATCTGGTTGCCGCCGCAGAGGTGCTGTTGGCCCGGTTCGGTGGCAAACTGCTGCTGGTCGGGCACAGTCTGGGCGGTGCTGCGGTCCTCGCAGCGGCAGACGATCTCGGGTTCGACAGAGTGGCGGCGATTGCAACAATCAACGCGCCATCGGACGTGCCGCACGTTCTGCAACGGATCGACGGCAACATTGCGCAAGTGATGGAGCAGGGTGAGGGCGAAGTGAACATTGGTGGACGGCCGTTCACCATCAGCAGCGCTTTCGTCGACAAGACGGTAAATGCCGATCTGCTAGGCGAAGTTTCACGCCTGCGAGCGCCCCTATTGTTCATGCATTCTCCCATCGATCAGATCGTCAGCGTCGATCACGCAAGTCGGCTCTTTGCAGCGGCAAAACATCCGAAGAGTTTTGTCAGCTTGGACGGGGCGGATCATTTGCTGCTGAACCGGCAGGATGCAGAGTTCGCCGCGTCGGTTATCGCTGGCTGGGCTGATCGCTACCTCCCGCAAGAGGCCGACCTTCCGGCCCCCGAAGACGGTATTGTCGTGCGCAGCGGGCATGGGAAGTTCGGGACAGAGGTTCACACCACAAGTCACCGTTTCATCGCCGATGAACCATTGTCATATGGCGGGGACGACACCGGACCGAGCCCGTACGATCTTTTGCTTGCGGCGCTTGGCACCTGCACTTCGATGACCATGAAAATGTACGCCGACCGCAAGAAATGGCCGCTGGAAGGCAGCACAATCGCGTTGAGGCATGAACGAAACCATGCCGAAGATTGCGAGCAGGTTTCAGCTGCAGAGGAGAGCAATATGCCTGCGCAGGCGCTCTACCGAGATATCACGCTGCACGGCGACCTGACCGAGGATCAACGTCGGCGGATTATCGAGATTGCTGACAAGTGCCCGGTCCACCGCACTCTGGAGGGACATCTGCACATCCATACAGCGTCAATCGAGTAACCCTTAGCTGAGCGCGACGAAGCAATTCAGGGCAAGGAACCCCGCAAGCATAGTGATGGTCGCGATCCGCCATCCAAGCGCTGCGTTACCGATCCCGCGCTGCCAAGTGATCCATCCAATCGTACCTGTCACCAGTGCCGACGCCATGACAATCGCAATGGGGCCGCTCCCGAGAGTGAGCATGAAAATGATGGGCATCGCGATGCATTGAAGTACCAGCGCACCGGCAAACCAGGCAATCGGGATCGGCCGGTAGATAACATCGGGCGTGTACCAGTCGGGCAGCGAACTATCGGGGCGGGACAAGCGCCGATCGCCTGCCCAAATGTCTTCTTCGGCGGGATCGGGCCGATTGTCAGGCATCGATCAGATCGCGGTCCATATCGCCGGCATTGTTCTGGATGAAATTGAACCGGTGTTCGGGATTCCGTCCCATCAGCTGGTCGACCAGTTCCTTCACCGCTGCCCGCTGTTCGAATTCGGGGGGCAGGGTGATCCGCACCAGTGACCGCGTTTCAGGGTTCATGGTGGTTTCGCGCAGCTGGGCCGGGTTCATTTCGCCAAGGCCCTTGAACCGCCCGACTTCGACCTTCTTGCCTTTGAAGACAGTTGCCTCAAGTTCTGCACGGTGTGCATCATCACGGGCATAGAGGCTCTCTTTACCCGCTGTCAGACGGTAGAGAGGGGGCTGAGCCAGAAACAGGTGCCCCTTGCGCACGATTTCCGACATTTCCTGGAAGAAGAATGTCATCAGCAGCGTCGCGATGTGCGCGCCATCGACATCCGCGTCGGTCATGATGATGATCCGGTCGTAACGCAGGTTCTCCGGATCACAATCCTTGCGGGTGCCGCAGCCCATGGCGAGCGACAGATCGGCGATTTCCTGATTTGCGCGGATCTTGTCAGCGGTGGCGCTGGCCACGTTGAGGATCTTGCCCCGGATGGGCAGGATTGCCTGAGTCTTGCGGTTACGTGCCTGTTTCGCGCTGCCGCCTGCCGAATCGCCTTCGACGATGAACAATTCAGTCTCGCCTTCGCCGTCGCCGGAACAGTCCGTCAGCTTGCCGGGCAGGCGCAATTTCTTCGCATTGGTAGCAGTCTTGCGCTTGATCTCGCGTTCCTGCTTGCGGCGAAGCCGCTCGTCCATTCGCTCCATCACCTGACCAAGCAGCGCCTTGCCGCGCTCCATGTTGTCGGTCAGGAAATGGTCGAAATGATCGCGAACGGCATTTTCCACCAACCGCGCCGCTTCGGGTGAGGTCAGACGGTCCTTGGTCTGCGACTGAAATTGCGGATCCCGGATGAAGACAGACAGCATCACTTCGCCGCCGACCATCACGTCATCGGCTGAAATGTCCTTCGCCTTCTTGGTGCCGGTCAGATCACCGAAGGCGCGCAGGCCCTTGGTCAACGCAGCCCGCAGTCCCTGTTCGTGCGTCCCGCCATCGGGGGTCGGCACGGTGTTACAATACCAGCTGGTCGATCCATCGGAATAGAGCGGCCATGCGCAGGCCCATTCAACCCTGCCGAGCGATTGTCCGTCTTCGTCATCAGGAAAATCCTGATTGCCGGCGAAGGGCTGTGCGGTCACACATTCGCGCGACCCGATCTGTTCGGCCAGATGGTCTGCAAGTCCGCCGGGAAACTTGAAGACCGCCTCTGCTGGCACATCATCGCTGACCAGACTGTCTGCACATTTCCAGCGGATTTCGACGCCTGCAAAAAGGTATGCCTTGGACCGAGCCAGCTTGAACAGGCGGCGCGGCTTGAACTGGCGATCGCCAAAGATTTCCGTGTCGGGCGTGAAACTGACGGTTGTGCCCCGCCGGTTCGGTGTGGGGCCGAGCTTTTCGATGGGGCCAAGGGTTTCGCCCCTTGCGAACTTTTGCACATAGAGCTGCCTGTCGCGGGCAACTTCGACCCTCGTGTCACTGCTCAGCGCGTTGACCACACTTACGCCGACACCGTGCAAGCCGCCGGATGTTGCGTAAGCTTTGCCGGAGAACTTGCCGCCCGAGTGCAGCGTCGAAAGGATAACTTCCAGCGTCGATTTCCCGGGAAACTTGGGATGTTCGTCCACCGGGATGCCGCGGCCATTGTCGGCAATGGTCAGCCGGTTGCCTTCTTCCAGCGAAACCTCGATGCGGGTCGCGTGTCCGGCGACAGCTTCATCCATCGCATTGTCGAGAACTTCGGCCGCAAGATGGTGCAGGGCACGGTCATCGGTGCCGCCAATATACATCCCGGGACGGCGGCGTACGGGCTCAAGCCCTTCCAGCACCTCGATGGATGAGGAATCGTAATCGCCGCTCGATGCGGGGGTACCTTCGAAAAGATCGTCAGACATTGTCCCGCTATAAGCCCGCGATTCACGCGCTTACAAGCGGGACTCAGTCTTTATCGTCAGTCAGCGAAGTTCGAGGGGGCTTTCTCTACCACTACCACCGATCCGTCGCGCACCTCGCGAACTTCCATCGCCCGGTCGGCAACGCCGCTACGCATGAAGCGGAACGGGCCGTCAACGCCCAGGAAACCGCCAGATTCGTACATTTGCGACTGCGGGAAGGATCGTCCGACTTTCCAGTCTTGCGCAACCTTCAGCGTGAGCAGCACGCTATCGAAGCCGAGCGTCGAAATACGGTGCGGCTGATTGCCGAACCGTTGGCGGTAACTGTCGGAATACCTTTTGAACCGGTCATCCGAGACGGCAGAGAACCATGCCCCGCGCAGCGCGGAGGTGCGCGGCACGCTTGCCTCGCCGCTGAGCAGTTCTGTACCCAGCAACTGATAGGATGTTGTCCCGGCCGATTTCAATTCGCCCGCCGCAAGAGCCGCGAGGCGTGCGCCGTCCGCGATCAGCACAGTGTCGACACCGCTGCGCTGGGCGATGCGCTGCGCAGCGCTGACAATCGAAGTGTTGCCTCGGCGATAGCTTTCGGTTGCGACAAGCCGGCCGCCAGCGGCACGGATGGCCTTTTCAAGTGCCGCCTGTGCTGCGGTTCCATAGTCACCTTCCGGGATGATCGCAGCAAATTGGCGCGAACCGCGCTTCTGTGCGTATTCGATTGTCCGCTCGATCGACTGGTTCGGAATATGGCCCATCACGTACACATCGGGACCGGCCACGGTTGCGTCGTTGGAATAGGAAATAAGCGGAATGTTGGCGGGGCGTGCCTCTGCCAGAACCAGCGGAACATTATTTGCCAGAAGCGGCCCGAGGATCAATTTGTTGCCATCGGCCACCGCCTTGCGTGCCGCATCGCGGGCACCGCGTGACGTATCATAGGTTGTGATCCGTAGATTAGACGCATTGGTGTCGAGCAGCGCCATGGTTGCCCCATTGGCGATCGAATTGCCGACATCGGCATTGTCGCCGGACAACGGCACCAACAGTGCAATCCGGTGGCGTGTTTCGTCAGTCGGCAGCGCTGTGGCGCTCGGTTCCGGCGTCGGCCCGGCGGCAGGCCCGCTGGTTGAAGTGGTCGGGCCCTTCGGTATCACCTGACAGCCAGCCAGCAACGCTGCCGTGCCGGCAACCATCAAGCTGCGGCGATTGATACCGATATTGCCCAAATTAAAACGCTTCATCCTTGCGATCCCTCTCATGCTTGGTCCATTGGGATGCAGTGACCAGCAATGCCCCCTCAAATGCCAAACCGGCTACTCTGTCTCCCGGTCTCTATATAGTCGCCACGCCGATTGGCAATCTTGGCGATATAACGCTCCGCGCAGTAGACGTGTTGAAGCGTTGCGATGGTGTCGCCTGCGAAGATACGCGCGTCACCGGCAAGCTGCTCAAGCATCTGGGAATCAGCAAGCCGCTCTGGCGCTATAACGATCATAGCGAGGATAATGACCGCCAGCGCCTGATCGCATCGATGCGCGACCGCGCCGTGGTGCTGGTAAGCGATGCAGGGACACCGCTGATTTCCGATCCCGGTTATCGGCTGGTCCGCGATGCACGCGAGCAGGAGATCGAAATAACAAGCCTGCCCGGTGCATGCGCGGTTGTTACCGGCCTGACCCTGTCCGGGCTGCCGAATGACCGGTTCCTGTTTGCGGGATTCCTTCCCAACAAGGACAAGGCGCGCGGCGATGTTCTGGCCGAACTTGCTCCGGTTGATACGACGCTGGTTTTTTACGAAACCGGGCCGAGGCTTCTCAAATCGCTGGATGCGATTGCTGCGGTTTTGCCCGGGCGTGAAGTTTCAGTGGCGCGGGAACTGACCAAGCTCCACGAAGAATGCCGCACAGGTTCACCGGATGAACTTTCAGCGCATTATTCGCAGCATCCGCCAAAGGGCGAAATCGTGCTGATGGTCTCACCCCCGGCCAAACAGAAAGCCAATGCTGAGGATGCCGACGCCATGCTGGCCGAAGCATTGAAAGACATGAAAGCATCGCAGGCCGTTGCCAAGGTTGCCAAGGCAACCGGGCTCGACCGCAAAGTTCTCTACAACCGTGCCATGGAACTGCGCGGGAAATGAAGCGGCAAATTGCCGAACAAAGCGGCCGTGACGGTGAACGCCGCGCGGCAATGTGGCTGCGCATGAAGGGCTGGTCGATACTGGGCCAGAGGATCAAGACCCCGCTTGGCGAAATCGACCTGATCGCACGGCGGGGCGGTGTGGTCGCATTTATCGAAGTCAAATGGCGGAAGAAGGCGGTCGATCTCGATCACGCGATTGATGAATACCGGCTGCGCAGGGTGGCCTCTGCCGTGGAAGCAGTCGCGCACAAATATGCGGCCGATGGCGAGGATATTCGCGTTGACGTGATCCTCCTTGCGCCGGGCGCGTTCCCTCGCCACATCGTCAATGCATGGCAGCCATGAAGGCAGCCGGAAAACAGGAATAGAACATGAGCCTGCGCGTAGCTGTCCAGATGGACCCGATGGATTCGATCAATATTGCAGGCGATTCCAGTTTCGCACTGATGCTGTCAGCGCAGGACCGGGGGATGGAAGTCTGGCACTACGATGTGGCTTCGCTTGCCTATGAGACAGGCGAGGGTCCCGGTGCCAGGATTACCGCCCATGCCGCGCCGGTGAAGGTCCAGAGGGTGGAGGGCGATCATTATACGATCGGCGAACGGCGCCGGATCGATCTGGCGCAGGATATCGACGTAGTCCTGATGCGGCAGGATCCGCCGTTCCATCTTGGCTATATCAGCTCCGCCTTGCTGCTGGACCGGCTCAAGGGGCAGACGCTGGTCATCAACGACCCGCGCGAGGTGGTGAACGCACCTGAAAAAATGTTCGTGCTGGATTATGCACGCTTCATGCCGCCCACGCTGATTGCAAGGTCGGTAGAAGATGTGCGCGCGTTCCAGGACAAACACGGCAGCGTTGTCGTGAAACCACTGCATGGCAATGGCGGTAAGGCAATCTTCAAGATCGGCGATGACCGGATGAACACCTCTGCTCTGTTCGAAGTGTTCAATCAGACATGGCCGGAACCTCACATGGTCCAGCCATTCCTTCCTGAAGTGTCGAAGGGCGACAAGCGTATCGTGCTGGTCGATGGCGAATTTGCCGGGGCTATCAACCGGAAACCGGGCAAGGGTGAATTCCGCTCAAACCTGGCGCAGGGCGGTTATGCAGAGGCTGCCGACCTTACCGCACGTGAGGAAGAAATCTGTGCCGCCATGGGGCCGGAACTCAAGAAACGCGGGCTGGTGTTTGTCGGGATCGATGTGATCGGCGGCAAATGGCTGACCGAAATCAATGTCACTTCGCCTACCGGGATTGTCGCAATCGACAAGTTCAACGGCACCGACACGCCGGGCCGCATCTGGGACGCTATCGAGGCACGTCTCTAATCATCCCGCTCGCGCGGGTGCGCCCCGCGATAGGTGTCGAGCAATGTCGCTGCATCGACCTTGGTGTAAATCTGCGTGCTGCCGAGGCTGGCGTGGCCAAGCAGTTCCTGCAGGCTTCTGAGGTCCGCGCCGGCACCCAGCAGATGCGTGGCGAAACTGTGCCGCAGCGCGTGCGGGGTCGCGGTGGCCGGCAGGCCCAGCGCGATGCGGGCACGGGCCATCGCCTTCTGAACCATTCCGGGGCTTAGCGGGCCGCCCTTTACCCCGCGAAACAGCGCCTTGTCTGGTTCGATCGACCAGGGCGACAGCGCGGCATACTGCGCGACAGCTTCCCGCACGGCAGGGATGATCGGCACGATCCGCTGTTTGTTGCCTTTGCCGGTAACAGCCAGCGTTTCGCCCAGCGGCAGATCATTACCGTTCAGCGAGAGAGCCTCTGCGATGCGCAGGCCGGCACCGTAAAGCAGCAGCAACACAGCCCTGTCGCGCGCACCAACCCAGTCATCCTGGGCCATACCCTCCACGAGGTCTGCAATGTTGGTCGCATCATCTGGCGTGACGGGGCGGGGCAGGCCTTTCTTGATGCGCGGACCTCTCAGCCGCGGCGCGCCTTCTTCGGCCAATCCCGCCTGTTCGCGGGCAAACTTGACAAAGGATTTGATCGCGGAAAGTTCGCGGGCGGTCGACGCATTGCTCAGCCCATCCTGCCGCCGGCTGGCCAAATGCCCGCGAAGCTGCGCCGTATTCAGCTGGGCGAGGCTGGCCCAGTTAGCGGCACCGGTGCGTTCGATCAGCAGCCTTGCCGCGGCAAGATATGCCCTGACTGTATGCGGTGAACGGCGGCGTCCCTGTGCCAGATGGTTGCCCCAATCTTCGAGAACATCCGCTTTGCTCATGCCTCGACCAGTTCGGCGCTGACAATCTCGCCGAGCAATGCGTCGAGGACAGGCATACCCTTGCATGTAACTCGAAGCCTGTCTTCGCCCGCACTCAGGAAGCCGAGGTCGCGAAATGTTGCGACCTTTCCAGCATCCACCAGATCGGCAACGGCAATGCCGAAACGCGTGGATATTTCTGCAAGCGAAATCCCCTCTGCCAGACGAAGGCCCATCAGCAACGCTTCTGACGCGCTCTCACTGTCGGTCAGTTTTCGCTCTTCTTTCAGCCCGTTTCCGTGAATGCCGACAGATTGGAGATAATTCTCCGGCTTCTTGTGCCGCAGGGTCGCGGTTCCGCCGCGCCGGCCATGCGCCCCGGGGCCGATCCCGCAGTAATCCTGATACCGCCAGTATGTCAGGTTGTGGCGGCTTTCCTGCCCGGGCCGCGCATGATTGCTGACCTCGTAAGCGGGGATACCGGCGGCAGCCGTCATCTCGCGGGTCAGTTCGAACAGGTCGGCCGACGGGTCATCATCCAGCGGAGCAAATGCCCCGATCCGAACATCGGTCGCGAACCGCGTATTGGGTTCAATCGTCAATTGGTACAGCGAGAGATGGTCCGTTCCAAACGACAGCGCGCGCAAAAGTTCATCCGCCCAATCGTCTGCTGTCTGTTTTGGACGCGCATAGATCAGGTCGAAACTGGTCCGGGTGAAATGACGCTGCGCGACCTCCAGCGCTCTTATCCCTTCGTCTACCGAATGAAGTCTGCCGAGGAAGGATAACTGATCATCGCGCAGCGATTGCAGACCCAGGCTGACCCGGTTGATTCCGGCATCAGCCAGACCGGCGAATTTCGCCGCTTCGACCGAGGATGGATTTGCCTCCAGCGTGATTTCGATATCAGGTTCGAAGCCCCACAACCGTTCAGCCTCGCCGAGCAGTGATCCGACCAGTTCCGGCGGCATCAAAGAAGGCGTGCCGCCGCCAAAGAATATCGACTTGAGCGTTTCGCCGCCTGCCAGCGCCGCCTCATGCCGCATGTCTGCAATCAGCGCAGCTTCCCACCGGGCATGGTCAACCGTGCTGCGAACATGAGAATTGAAGTCGCAATAGGGGCATTTCTTGAGGCAGAAGGGCCAATGGATATAGAGCGCGCGGGCCATAATCTCAGTTTAGCCGCCAAGTCCGGCATTAGCCAAATTGTTCACTGACCAGCTTGGCGAACGCATCTGCCCGGTGGCTCATCGCGTGCTTCTGCGCCGGATGAAGTTCCGCAAAGGTCTGGTCCATGCCTGCCGGAACAAAAACGGGATCGTATCCGAAGCCCAGCGTACCGCGCGGCGGCCACGTGAGGGCACCATCGATGCGGCCTTCGTAAACCGCGCTTTCCCCGTCCGGCCAGGCAATAGCCAGCACGCAAGAGAACCACGCATCGCGCGGCGCATCGGGGCCTTTTTCGGCCAGCATACCTTCGACCTTGCCCATCGCCATATACCAGTCCCGGCCCGCAGGTCCTTCAAACCATTGGCGCTCTGCCCAGTCGGCGGTGTACACGCCCGGCCTGCCATCCAGTGCGGCAACCGACAGACCGCTATCGTCAGCGAGGGAGACAATCCCCGAAGCCTCTGCCGCAGCGCGCGCCTTTATCAGCGCGTTCTGGGCGAAGGTCGTGCCGGTTTCCGGCGGTTCCGGCAGGCCCAACGAGCCTGCCGAAAGGCATTTCACGCCGTACGGCTCCAGCAGCGCAGAAATTTCTTTCAGCTTGCCCGCATTATGCGTCGCAATGACGAGCGAGCCGGAGCCGAGGCGCCTGGTCATTTGGTCGCAGCTCGCTGTGCGGCGAAGATACCGTCGCAGCCGATGTTTGCCAATCGGAGCAGGCGCAGCAGACCTTCCTCGTCATATGTCGCGCCTTCTGCGGTCGCCTGAACTTCGGCGATTTGTCCCCCTTCGATCAAAACGAAATTGGCATCGGCATCGGCGTTGCTGTCTTCGGCGTAATCCAGATCCAGAACCGGGGTGCCGTTGTAGATGCCGCAGCTTATCGCAGCGACCTGCGCGGTAATCGGATCATCCTTGATCGCGCCGGCTTCCATCAGCGAATTGAGGGCGAGGCGCAGGGCCACCCATGCTCCGGAAATCGAAGCAGTGCGGGTGCCGCCGTCCGCCTGAAGCACATCGCAATCCAGAGTGATCTGACGCTCGCCAAGTTTCTTCATGTCGACCACTGCGCGCAGGGAGCGTCCGATCAGACGCTGAATTTCCTGTGTCCGCCCGCTTTGCTTGCCCTTGGCAGCTTCGCGTCCGCCGCGTGTGTGCGTGGCGCGGGGCAGCATGGAATATTCACCGGTGACCCAGCCTTCACCCTTGCCGCGCAGCCATGGCGGGATCCGTTCTTCGACACTTGCAGTGCAAAGCACGCGTGTATCACCGCAGCTGATCAGGCAAGAGCCTTCCGCGTGCTTGGTAAAGCCTGTTTCGAAAGAGATGGCGCGCATTTCATCAGGCGCGCGGCCGGAAGGTCGCATAAATTAAAGTCCTTTGATCGTTTGTTGCGGCTGCGTTAGGCGCAAGGGGCTTGAGGCCGCAAGGCCAGTGATTAGATTGTACCTATGTCGAATGTTCCACTCAATGAGCTAACCGAGCGCGCAAGGGCGATTTTCCAGCTCGTGGTGGAGGGGTATCTCGCTGATGGGCAGCCCGTTGGATCCAAAATGCTGGCCACCGATGGCAGGGTGAACCTGTCCCCCGCATCGATCAGATCGGTTCTGGCGGATCTGGAAGGGCTGGGCCTGCTTGCTGCGCCGCACACCAGCGCTGGCCGGATGCCAACGGATACCGGGCTGCGGCTGTTCGTAGACGGGATGATGCAAGTGGCGGAACCTTCGAAAGAAGAACGCAACGCCATCGAACAAAGGCTGGGCGAACCTGGCCCGATCGAACAGGCGCTGGAAGCAACCAGTTCGCTGCTCTCGGATATCTCGGGCGCGGCCGGCATGGTCATGGTGCCGCAGCGCGAAGTCCGCCTCCGGCAGTTCAGCATCGTGCCGCTGTCGCCGCAGCAAGTGCTCGCTGTGCTGGTGGGCCTCGACGGGCAGGTTGAAAACCGGGTGGTCGATCTATCCACGCCCGCCGACCCGTCTGTGCTTGAACAGGCTTCAAACTTCATCAATTCGCGCCTTTCGGGCAAAACTCTGGCCGAGGCGGCAGGCGAACTGCGCCGTGAAATCGCCTCAGGACATTCAGCATTGGACAAAGCGAGCAGCGATCTTGTGCAGCGCGGACTCGCGGTTTGGACGAAGGATCCGGCACAGCGCCCGGTCCTGATCGTCAGGGGTCAGGCCAATCTGCTGGACGACGGGGCAATCCAGGATCTGGAGCGGGTCCGTTCGTTGCTGGATGATCTGGAAAGCAAACAATCGGTCGCCGAACTGCTGGAAGACGCGCGGGAGGCCGAATCGACCCGCATATTCATAGGTTCTGAAAACCGCCTGTTCTCGCTTTCAGGTTCATCGGTCATTGCATCGCCATACCGTGACAGCGAAGGAAAAGTGGTGGGAGTACTGGGTGTGATAGGCCCAACTCGGTTGAATTACGCGCGTGTCGTCCCCATGGTTGATTTTACAGCTCGATCCCTCGGGAAACTAATCGGGTAATCAGACAGAACATCGTTCAGGTGGAACATTTCAAATGACGGATACGAACAAGCCGGAACCCAGTGGGTCCGACGCACAGGATAAGGCTGTCGAAGAGGAACTGAAGGGCGTGCCCGAGGAATTCCTTGATGATGGTGACGAAGATCAAAGCGGGGAAGGCGGGCTTGAAGAAGCGCTTGCCGGGCTGCGCAGTGATCTGGAAGCGGCCAAGCAGGAAACGCTTTACGCCAAAGCCGAAACGCAGAACGTCCGCCGCCGGATGGAAAAAGACGTCGCCGATGCGCGCGCCTATGCAGCAACCGGATTTGCCCGCGACATTCTGTCGGTGTCCGACAATCTGGCGCGCGCGCTCGATTCCGTGCCGCAGGAATTGCGCGATGACGAAAAGTTCAAGGGGCTGGTCGCCGGTATCGAGGCAACCCAGCGTGAACTGGACAAGGTTTTCGGCCAGCATGGCATCACCCGCATCGCATCCATGGGTTTGCCGCTCGATCCGAACCAGCATCAGGCAATGATGGAAGTCCCTTCGGACAAGCACGAACCGGGCACCATCGTTCAGGAAATGCAGGCCGGCTTCATGATCAAGGATCGCTTGCTGCGCCCGGCAATGGTCGGCGTGGCCAAGAAGCCCGACTGACACCCGGTAACCGAATACCGTGATGACAGGCGCCTCCCCGGGAGATGTTCCGGGGAGGCGCGCTGCCTTAAACCACCTGCGCGCGGTTTTCGTCGCGGTGCTTCTTCAGATATTTCATGAACGGTGTCCCGCCCGTGCCGACATCGGGGTCATTGCCCGATATCGAGCCAGCCTGCTTGTTGATGTAGCTGGCCGCGTATTCGAGATGCCGGGTGCGGAAACGCGCCACCTGCTCTACGCAGGCATTGAACGCTTCTTTCAGCGGCGCCGAACCAGACTTGGTCACGAACTCCCGCAAATTCGAACCGGCTGCCAGATCCTCGATAAACCGCCGGTGATTGACCGGGCGGTACTGGTGCAATTCATCGAGGAAGCTCTTCAGCGGATCATCGCTGTGCCGCACGCCAAAAAGCGCGTCCATTGCAGGGACGATCGAGCTTTGCGAACCGGTTTGACCGCGTAGCGCCTGCGGCTTGCCGTCATACTTGGCGATGCCTTCATAAATCAGGCCGCCATCAAGTGCTGGATTGTTTGCCCAACCGTGGATGTATGGGCGGACCCGGTGAAAATACACGTAGGGATCGCAGCGCTCGGTCATCCGCTTGAATACGTCATAGATACGTTCCCAAGCGCCATCCATTTCAACCAGCAGCCGCTCTGCCTCGGCTTCGTCTTCATGGTTGACGGCATCGATCAGCCTGGTTGCATTGTCCAGCAACACCCCTGCTTCAGCCTCGATCGCGACATGGATCATCACGAACCAGTTTTCGTCATCTCCGCCGGCAAAGTTCTGATACATATAAACATTGTCGAGCGTGATCGGACCGGATTTGTCGAGCCTCGCCCAATTGTCGAGGACGTATCCCGAATATGGCAGCAACGGCGCCTGGCCAAGCTGATCGGCGATCGCGACTATCGGCCTCGAGAGATTTGCTGGAAGGAATTGCGGCGGGGCTTCCTCACCCCAGACATAGGATTGAACGAGGAAGGAATAATGCACCATCGCAGTGCGGACCTGTTCCTCTGGTGCCTCGCGCACCCAGTCCTCCAGTTCGGGATCGGGCAATTGATCCAGCCAGTGGCGAACCCGGCCGGTTGAAAGCAGACCTGACAGATTGCCAGCTGCTTCGCAGATGGGCGCGAATTGCGAGGGGAGGGTGATCTCGTCGATCTCATAATGCGAAAGGTAGCCGCGCTCGCGCGACATTGCGTAGTCTTTAAGCTCCATTGTTGTGACTCGTTCGCCAAGCGCGGGTTTGGCCGCTTGGACCCGTATTTGGTAACGAGTGAAACCGGTTTGCTCAAGGCTGCGGAATATCACGCTTTTCCACAGCCATTCCGTAGCGTCAGGCCGTAGATTCCGTCCCGGGAAAATTTACTAAAAGATCATATGCTTGGGCATCGGAAACACCCGCAACGCGCACGCCATTGCGAAGCCAGAATGCGTGCTTCACAATCTCTGCCTGCTGCTCGATCCCGTATTTATGAAGCGGCCAGCCTGGTTTCAGGCTGTAATTATACCGTGCCCACGGCATCCGGTTGAACACCAGCCACCATGTACCCTTGGCCTGCGCCTGCCACACATGGACCATTTCATGGATAAACAATCCCTGGCGCATAACGCTCTGCTGAGAGAAATCGTCGCAATAGGCATTGCCTGAAGGGTGAAAATGAATGTGTCCGCGCGGCGCCATGGTGACGCGGCGGGGCTGAAACGGAAACCATTTCTTCCGCCGGATCTTCACCTTCGAATAATCGATCTCGGTTCCGAAAATCGATTTTGCCAGCGCAACCTCGCCCCCGGTCAGCGGCCTCTCACCGCCAACCGGGCAAAACGAAACTGTGCTGTAATCTTCCCCTGAGCTCAGCGCTCATCCCCGGCTGCGCGGATTTCAACCGGGAAGCTGTATTTGTCGCCGCCAGATACAATCAGGGTCACTTCGGTCGTGCCGCCCGGTTTCAATTCGGGGGAGACATTCATCGCCATGATATGTTTGCCGCCCGGTTCAAACGTCAGTTCGGTTCCCTTGGTCAGCGGCACTGGAAGCATTTCCATCATTTGCACTTTGAAGTCGTATTCACCGTATTCATGCATCACCGCACTTTCCGCTCCTTCAACCGCAGCGCGGCTAAGCGAGAGTGCGCGGTCGCCATCATATTTCAGGTCGAAATATACAGCTGCCGGATTGCCTTCGACCGGTGCCAAGAGCATCCGGCCATTGGTTGCCGACATGCCCGGAACGCCATCAGGCGCCTCGACCACTTCATCTGTCGCGTTGTCGCAGGCAGCAAGGCCGATTGTTGCAATTGCCAGCGCGGCACCCGCCATAAACCTTTTCATCACGCGTATTTCTCCCTCGTTGGTAGGAAGCGGAAACTAGCCGCCTCCATCCCTTGTGCCAACCAAAACCGCACCTATATCTCGTTCATAATCGAGCTGCCGGGTGGTTCCGCCGATAATGGGGGGCCGACAGCGCAGCGTCCAACATTAAGCATCAAGTGGGGAAACCATGGCTAAAGTAATCGGTATCGACCTCGGCACCACCAATTCCTGTGTCGCTGTTATGGACGGCGGCAAACCTAAAGTCGTAGAAAATTCTGAAGGCGCCCGCACCACGCCGTCGATCGTTGCCTTCACCAAGGACAACGAACGCCTGATCGGTCAGCCGGCCAAGCGTCAGGCAGTGACCAACCCAGACAACACACTGTTTGCGATCAAGCGCCTGATCGGCCGCCGTTTCGATGATCCGATGACCAAGAAGGACATTGATCTCGTCCCGTACAACATCGTCAAAGGCAAGAATGGCGATGCGTGGGTCAAGGCAGGCGGCGAAGATTACAGCCCCTCCCAAGTTTCCGCTTTCATCCTGCAAAAGATGAAAGAAACCGCTGAAAGCTATCTTGGCGAAACCGTCACGCAGGCGGTTATCACTGTTCCTGCATACTTTAACGACGCCCAGCGTCAGGCAACCAAGGATGCCGGCCAGATCGCAGGCCTTGAAGTTCTGCGTATCATTAACGAGCCGACTGCTGCGGCGCTTGCCTACGGCATGGACAAGGACGAAGGTAAGACCATCGCTGTTTATGACCTTGGCGGCGGTACGTTTGACGTTTCGGTCCTCGAAATCGGCGACGGCGTGTTCGAAGTGAAGTCCACCAATGGTGACACGTTCCTTGGCGGTGAAGACTTCGATAACGCGATTGTCGAATGGCTCGCAGCCCAGTTCAAAAAGAAAGAGGGCATGGACCTCAAGACGGACAAGCTTGCGCTTCAACGTCTCAAGGAAGCCGCTGAGAAAGCCAAGATCGAGCTTTCCAGCGCGCAAACCACCGAAGTGAACCTGCCGTTCATCACCGCTCGTATGGAAGGCGGCGCAACAACGCCGCTCCATCTGGTGGAAAACATCAGCCGTTCCGACCTTGAAAAAATGGTTGGCGATCTGATCAAGCGCACGCTGGAACCTTGCAAGAAAGCTCTGGCAGACGCCGGCGTGGACAAGGGCGGCATCGACGAAGTCATTCTCGTCGGCGGGATGACCCGTATGCCCAAGGTGCGCGAAGTGGTGAAGGACTTCTTCGGCAAGGAACCGCATACCGGCGTGAACCCTGACGAAGTGGTTGCCATGGGCGCCGCCATTCAGGCGGGCGTGCTCCAGGGCGACGTGAAGGATGTTCTGCTGCTCGACGTGACCCCGCTGTCGCTGGGTATCGAAACGCTGGGCGGTGTATTCACCCGCATGATCGACCGCAACACCACGATCCCGACCAAGAAATCGCAGACCTATTCAACCGCTGAAGACAATCAGCAGGCCGTGACGATCCGCGTGTTCCAGGGTGAGCGTGAAATGGCCGCAGACAACAAGATGCTTGGCCAGTTCGATCTGGTTGGCATCCCGCCTGCGCCGCGCGGCGTTCCGCAAGTCGAAGTTACCTTCGATATCGACGCGAACGGCATCGTGAACGTATCTGCCAAAGACAAGGGCACGGGCAAGGAGCAGCAGATCCGTATTCAGGCCTCGGGCGGTCTTTCGGATGCCGATATCGACCAGATGGTCCAGGATGCCGAAAAGTTCGCGGATGAAGACAAGAAGCGCCGCGAACAGGCCGAGACCCGCAACCAGGCAGACAGCCTTGTGCACTCGACCGAGAAGCAGCTTGAAGAGCATGGAGACAAGATCAGCGCTGATCTGAAGTCCGACGTCGAAGCCGCTTTGGCCGAAACGAAGACGGCACTGGAAGGTGACGATCTCGATGCGATCAATGCCAAGGTTCAGACCTTGACTGAAGTCGCGATGAAGATGGGCCAGGAAATCTACCAGCAGGAACAGGCCAACGCCGCACCTGAAGGTGATGCCGGCGCCAGCGAAAGCGCTGCGGAAAGCGACGAAGAAGTCGTCGATGCAGAGTTTTCTGAAGTGAACGAAGACGAAAACAAGGGCTAATGCCCTGATGGAAAATCTGGCCGCCACCGATGCAGACCGCGTCGGTGGCGGTTAGGTTTGGGATGGAATGATGTCTTCAACCGAAATCGACTTTTACGAACTGCTCGAGGTCTCTCGCGACGCCGATGATGGGACCATCAAGTCGGCTTACCGCAAGCTGGCAATGAAATGGCACCCTGATCGCAATCCGGGTGATCCCGATGCCGAGGCAAGGTTCAAGGCCGTTGGCGCGGCCTATGACTGTTTGAAGGATCCGCAAAAGCGGGCGGCCTATGACCGGTTCGGCCATGCGGCTTTTGAACAGGGTATGGGCGGCGGCCAAAGTCAGCAGGGTGATTTTGGCGACATCGGCGATATTTTCGAAACGATTTTCGGCAGCGCATTCGGCGGTGGCGGCGGAAGGCCTCAACCGCGCCGCGGTGCCGACCTGCGCTATGATATGCAAATCGGCCTTGAAGATGCATTTCACGGTCAGCAGACCCAGATTGAGATCGAAGTCTCGACAGGCTGCGAACCCTGTGGCGGATCTGGCGCTGAACCGGGCACCGGCACCCGCGGTTGCAACATGTGCAACGGGTACGGGAAGGTCCGAGCGAAGCAGGGCTTCTTCGTGGTCGAAAGGCCGTGCCCGACCTGCAACGGCCGCGGCGAAGTAATCGAAAAACCGTGTTCCGCCTGCCGCGGCGAAGGACGTGTGGATCAGGCCCAGACGCTGGATGTCGAGATACCGCCGGGAGTCGATACCGGAACTCGCATCCGCCTATCGGGCAAGGGCGAGGCCGGTCCGAATGGTGCACCTTCGGGTGACCTCTACATATTCATCCACATCAAGGAACACCCGGTGTTCGAGCGTGAAGGCACGACCTTGCTCACCCGCGTTCCAATCAGCTTCTCGAAAGCTGCGCTTGGCGGATCGGTGGAAATTCCGGATCTTGGCGGTGACAGCAATGTGATCGATATTCCCGCTGGCATCCAGTCTGGCAAACAGCTGCGCGTTCGCGGCGGCGGTATGCCGGTGCTGCAAGGCCGGGGCAGGGGCGATCTGGTCGTGGAGATCGCGGTCGAAACACCAACCAAACTGTCCAAGGCTCAGCGTGAAATCCTCGAGCAGTTTCGTGAGACCGAGACCGGCGATGAATGCCCGGAAAGTCGCGGCTTTTTCGAAAAGCTTAAAGACGTTTTCTCAGTCTAAGCGACGGACGGCGGCGCTCTGCCGGATTCGGCAACCCTACTTGTCCGGCGATCCGTTTGCAGAGTTCGCTACTGCCTGATCGAACAAGCCAGCGAATATCGCTAGCCTTCGAGGCAGTCTGACGCTGCGCACTTGGCAAGGCCGGGCAAGTCGTCCAACGATTGCAACCGAAGGCCATCACTGCGGAAATTCAAGCCATGCTCCCATCGCTCATGATTATCGACGACTTCCTGGTCGATCCATGGGCCGCGCGGCGTGAGGCGTTGGGTCTCGGCTATGACCCCGCCGAACAGAAAGGCAATTTCCCGGGCATGAATTCAAGCCGGTCGGTCGATACCGCCGGTATTGATGCCAGCGTTTCGCGTCAGCTAGGTATCAAGCTGAAAGGTGCGGCGGGCACCGATCACGGACACTGCCGCCTGACCAGCAAGGCGGACAAGGGACGCAGCGGCGTCCACATCGATCCGGCGGCCTATTCGGGCATCCTGTTTCTCTCCCGCCCGGAAGACTGCTCTGCACCCAGTGCCGGGGGAACCGATTTTTTCCGCCACAAGCGCACCGGGTTGGAGAAAGTACCGCACGATCCTGCGCAAATTGCTGCGGCGGGATACGGTGATATCAACGCTTTGGTCGAAGACGTTGTGAACAAGGACACTACCTCTTCCGCGAAATGGGAAAGGACGATGCGGATACCCATCCGGTTCAATCGCCTGATCCTCTTTTCGCCGTGGCAATTTCACACAGCCGCTCCGGGATTTGGGAAATCGCCTGAAGATTCCCGCTTGGTGATGCTGCTTTTCTTCGACCGGGCCTGAAGGGGCTGCGGAACCGAACAGAAGCGGCCCGCGTTCCCCAAGATGAAACTAGGGGACTGACCATGAAAAAACTGACTTTGACCGCCAGCTGCATTCTCGCGGCTATCGCAGCACCGGTGAGCGCACAACGAGATTGGTCGCAGGTCGAGATCAAGGCGCAGGAAGTCGCCCCGGGTATCGCAGTGTTGTTTGGGGCCGGCGGAAATATCGGTGTCAGCCACGGCGAAGATGGCACAATTTTGATCGACGATCAGTACGCCCCGCTAACCGGCAAGATAGAACAAGCGGTTGCCGAGTTGGGGGCGGGACCGGTTGATTTCCTGATCAACACCCACTGGCACGGTGACCACACAGGCGGGAATGAAAACCTCGGCAATGCTGGCGCGACAATATTCGCCCACGATAACGTGCGAGTGCGCCTGGCAGAAGGCCGGCCCGGTGGTGAACGCCCCGTTGAACCTGCGGCTAAGGCGGCTCTGCCCGTCGTCACTTACGGCCAGGGTATTACCATGCATCTGAACGGCGATACGGTGGACGTCATATTTCTTGGCGGCGGCCACACCGACGGGGACAGTGTCGTTCATTGGCGCGAAGACAACGTGATCCATATGGGTGATCTCTATTTCAAGATCCCCGGCTATCCGTACATCGACATCGATTCTGGCGGTAATGTCATCAACGCGATGAATTCACTCGATCAGGTGATCCGAATGGTCGACGATGAAACGAAGATCATTCCGGGCCACGGTCCGATGTCGAACAAGGCAGAACTGGTCGCCTACCGCGCCATGATCGGACAAGCGGTGAATTTGGTAACATCTCTGAAGGATGCTGGGAATTCGATGGATGAAACGGTTGCTGCCGATCCACTCGCCGATTTCAACCGGGGGGAAGGGTTCATCGACAAGGATAGCTTCGTCAAAGCAATCTACCGCAGTCTTGGCCGCTAAACCTTACCAAGCTTGGCAAGCACCTCACTCCTGATTGTTTTCAAGAGGTTCGGATCGGTTGTGAGCCGGTCCTGCTCTTCATCGAGAATTGTTAGAAACGCCTTGCGTTTGAAACGCAGGCAATCCGGGTCCGGAACCGGTGCCTCGGCGGTTGAACAGATCAGGTCGATCATCCTCTCTGCGCCGTGCAGCCTGCCCCAAAGGTAGTCGTTTTCCCTGTAAGCCCGGCTGAAAAATGCGCCGAAGTTGTAAAACTCCGTGCCGCGAAGCGTGGCCTTCGTGCCCCCTTCACGGATCGATCGCGCGTCATCGGGAGATATCCTGTCGACCTTGACCGGATCAAACTCGGTCAGCCCTTCGTGCCGCATGAGAGGCAAGGTAGCGATGTCGTAATATGGAAAGCCCAGATAAGTCAGCAGCATCCGGCGGCGGAGTTCCTTCGGCATTTCCTCAAGCGATTCTGCCAGCATTACCTCTGCTTGCCGGTCTATCTCCGGCAACAACCGGCGCTGTTCCAAATGATCCAGCACTGCCGCAGGATCCTGCATCACATTCGCTGCTAGCGCTTTGAACTCGCTGCCAAGCGTCTCGTTTGTTTCCTGTTCGAAATACAGCGCCAGAATCTTGTAGATCGTGTCTCGCGCACTCTCAAGCGAAGGGTCGGGAATGGTCGGATCAGCCTCCCAGTCACGTGCGAGGCGCCGGGCGAGCAGCCTCAGCCGCCGCACTCTGAAGCCCAGATCGTGAGCGCGGAAAAACGCAATTGCCTCTGCACTCGCACCGCCCGATGGTGAGGTGAGCTTTTCCAGACCTCTGCGCTGCAATTCGGCATGAAACACCAGCGCGATCGGATCGGCGTCCGGAAATCCCAGCTCGGGGGCGGCATGGTGTGTCAGATGGGCGAGCTTTTCCACGATGCCTGCGAATTTGGCCTGCCCATACGAAATGAAGGCAAAACCGGCCTTTTCAGCCGCCACCTGCTGCGCCTTGTTGCGCCATGCTGAAAGGCGCTTTGGCGTTGGCCGGTCGAAAAACAGCGTCCGGCCAAACAGCTTCTCCACCGCGCCTTCGATCTCCGGGCGAAGAGACATGATCATGCGGCGCAGATGCTCTGCCTCGCGAGATTGCTGTTCAATCACCTCGAGATTGTCCCGGATCGGTTGTTCGCGCGGAATCGTGGAGATTGAACCGAAGATCGCGGTAAAGAACCCCACCGGTTTATCGGCATCCAGTTGCAGGGAACTGAACCGATCAGGGCGCGGGTCGATATACACAAAGCGCCGGTCGACTTCGCGCTGGGCAGGGCGGCCCTGCAACGCATCGACTGCCGCGCCAAACGGCTTGTTGACGAGCACCGATCCATCGATCAGCGAAACACCCTCGACATCACCTTGCTGGATATGAACCGGCATAATGCGGGCGCAAAATTCATCGCGGCCAGGCCACGCCAACGCATTGTGCGCGGCAAGTGAGTCTATCTCTGATAGTTGCAACGGAGGGAACGCACCGGGGAAGCTGGCGGTGGCGCGGGCCGCAAAGGTCAGTTCGTGCAAATCGGCAATGCTTTTTCCGGGAACGCGCGGCGTATCGACCGAAAAGCTGATTGGCATTCTGTGCTCACTTTCCTCCACAACAGGAGGGCTGTTGAGCCGTAGCAATTCCAGATGCCCGCGAAAATCGGTCGCAGTGACAAACAGGTCGATCGGGTGACCCGGAGGCAGCAGCGGTTCGCCAACTTCCGATTGTTTCATGGAGTTAAGCGCCGAGTAGAGCAGCTTGGAAAACCCGAGACCTGAAAAAGGCGGTTCGAACCACCTTCCGCGGACGAAGGCAGAAACCTTGCGCCGCACTTCGCGGCGAGTTTCAGGCGCAACGCTTTCGGAAACGGCATTACCTGGCCGTTTCAGGAGCCATGACGCCACCGGTTGAGCCCAGAATTTGGCAAATCTCCACATCGGGCGTGCGTCAGGATCAACCAGACGATCGACATCGGCCCTATCCAGCCAAAGGTCTGTGAGCGGTTCCAGCGATTGGCCGGAATGAATTGCCTGCGCCAGAAAAACGGCGTTGATCCCGCCTGCGCTGGCCCCAGTCAGGATGTCGGGAAGGACACGGATTTTGAGGCCTTGATTGGCTTCGATCTGTTCCAGCAAATCACGGTAAACACCCTGAACGCCTTCGGATCGCGGGGCGCGTGCGTGATATGCCTGACTGGCCTTCGCCAGCTTCCAGACCTCTTTCGTTACGCCGTGCATGTAAACCGCAAGGCTCACTCCGCCATAGCAGACCAGAGCGATTCTGAGTTCCTTGTGCCGCATCACGCGACTGTTAACTGCATTCGCGGCAAAGGCAATTGCGTTCCGTTTATGTTCCAGCTATCGGCCAGATATGGCGAAACCGAAAAAACGATACATCTGTCAGGCTTGTGGATCAGTTTCTCACCGCTGGCAGGGGCAGTGCCCCGATTGCGCCGAATGGAACACTCTGAGAGAGGATGTGCCGGCCACCGTTTTCTCGCAAAAGCATGATCTTTCCAGCGGCGGCAGGGCGGTTGAATTCGTCCAGCTGGATGCTCCAGGCGAAAAACTGGAACGGCGCAAGACCGGATTGGCGGAATTTGACCGCGCGCTGGGCGGCGGCCTTGTGCCGGGGTCCGCAATCCTCATGGGCGGCGATCCCGGCATCGGTAAATCGACCTTGCTGCTGCAAGCTGCCGCAAAAATCGCGAAGGACAATTGTTCGACCGTTTACGTCAGCGGAGAGGAAGCCGCCGGGCAGGTGAGGATGCGGGCATCGCGGCTCGGCCTTGCCGACGCGCCGATCAAGCTGGCCGCTGCGACATCGGTGCGCGATATTCTGACCACTCTGAATTCGATGGAGCCGCCGACGCTGCTGGTGATCGATTCGATCCAGACAATGCATTCAGACACCATCGAAGGGGCGCCTGGCACCGTCAGTCAGGTGCGCGGCTGTGCGTTCGAGCTGATCCGCTATGCCAAGGAAAATGGCGTCGCTCTGGTCTTGGTCGGTCACGTGACCAAGGACGGCACGATCGCCGGTCCGCGCGTGCTTGAGCATATGGTCGATGTGGTGATGAGCTTCGAAGGCGAGCGTAGCCACCAATACCGTATCCTGCGTGCATTGAAGAACCGCTTCGGTGCGGTCGACGAGATCGGCGTGTTCGCAATGGAGGGGAAGGGCCTTCAGGAAGTGTCGAACCCCTCGATGCTGTTCTTGTCTGGCCGCGAAACGCCGCTGGCGGGCAGTGCTGTGTTTCCCGCACTGGAGGGGACACGGCCCGTTCTGATCGAAGTGCAGGCCCTGATTGTCCGCCTGCAAAGCGGGGCGACACCGCGCCGTGCCGTGGTCGGCTGGGACAATGGGCGGCTGGCAATGCTACTGGCGGTGCTGGAATCTCGCTGCGGCCTGAATTTCAGTTCGGCAGAAGTGTATCTTAACGTTGCGGGCGGATACCGCCTGTCCGATCCTGCTGCGGACCTCGCAGTGGCGGCCGCGCTTGTATCCGCACTTGCTGACAAGCCGCTGCCTACGCATAGCATCTGGTTCGGCGAGGTTTCGCTCGCCGGGGAAATACGCCCGGTTGCCCATGCGGGGCTGCGATTGAAAGAAGCGGCAAAGCTTGGATTTACGTCGGGATGCGGGCCACAGGATGTGGCGAATTCATCGCAGCTTAAGTACCGCGGCATAAGACAACTCGCCAATCTCGTTGACCAAGTGATGGCTTCTGCATAATCCTCTGACCCGTAATGAACAGCTTTGATCTCATCGTGCTCATCATCGTGGGCGTCGCCGCTATTGGCGGTTTTCTGCGCGGACTGGTGCAGGAGGTGCTCTCTCTTGCGGCTTGGATGCTCGCGATTTTCGCGATCCATTACCTGCATACGCCTTTGTATGACGCGCTGAAGGAATATATCGCGCCCGGGACACCGACTGCGGTTCTCGCCTTCGCCCTGCTGTTGCTGATCCCCTATGCCGCGATGAAGCTGATTGCTGGCCGGGTTGGGGAGGCATCGCGCTCATCCATCCTTGGACCGATCGACCGTGTGCTCGGCTTCGGATTCGGAGCGATAAAGGGCGCTCTGATCGTCGTTATTGCGTTCTCGCTGCTGGTTCTCGGATATGACACCGCCTGGGGCGTGGCCGGACGGCCGGCATGGATTGTCAGCGCCAGAACCTATCCGGTGGTCAACGCCAGCGCTGATACCCTCGTTCAGATGATCGAGAGCCGCCGCGCACGGCTGCGCAGCGAGCAATCCGAAAGTTGATGGATTCAGCCACGGGTTCTGCGCCCGCAGCCGGAAAGCTGTACTCCCGCGAAATCCTTTCTCTCGCGACCGAGCTGGCAAATTATCCGTACATTGATGACGCCGCCGCAAAAGCCAGCGCGCGGTCACGCAGCTGCGGCAGCACGCTCGATATCGCACTTAGAACAAACGCATCAGGTGAGATTGCCGCTGTCGGTCTGGCCGTTACTGCGTGCGCGGTGGGTCAAGCGGCGGCGGCAATATTCGCTCTCGGAGCCGAGGGAAAAGCCGCTGGAGATATAGATGCTGCAGACGCCGCATTGCGAGCATGGCTGACTCGATCAGGCGAGATGCCTGACTGGCCGGGAATTGCGTTTCTTACGGCTGCACGGGAGTTTCCCGGCAGGCACGATGCAATCCGTTTGCCGTGGAGAGCCGCCCGTCTGGCGCTTTCCAACCCAACCCACGCGGGCTAGAGACGCCTCATAAGAATTTCGGGGAGGATCAGGACGCCATGACCGGTACGTCTGCAACAGTAGAGCGCGAACCATCGCAGAAGGAAATCAAGCTCGTCATTGGGGCTTCGTCCGCAGGGACGATCTTCGAATGGTATGATTTCTTCATCTACGGCACGCTGTTCTACATCATCGGCCCGACCTTTTTCCCGAGTGGTAACGAAACGCTCGAAATTCTTTTGGTCTGGGCGACATTCGCGATCGGCTTCGGTTTCAGGCCGGTTGGCGCAATTTTGTTCGGTTACCTTGGCGACAAACTGGGCCGCAAATATACCTTTCTTGTCACGGTAACGCTGATGGGTATCGCGACTGCGGGCGTCGGCTTGATCCCTAGCGCTGCGAGCATCGGGATAGCGGCACCCATAATCGTCATCTTGCTGCGCGTGCTGCAGGGCCTCGCTCTGGGCGGCGAATATGGCGGCGCCGCAATCTACGTCGCCGAACACGCCGACGCAGACAAGCGCGGGTATTTCACCAGCTTCATTCAGGCGAGTGTTGCAGGCGGATTCGTTCTTAGTATCGCAGTTGTAATCGCGTGCCGGGTGCTAATCCCCGAACAGGCATTCCTCGATTGGGGCTGGCGCGTACCGTTCCTGCTGTCGATTGTGCTTCTCGGCATTTCACTGTGGATGCGGCTCAAACTGAATGAGAGCCCTGTCTTCAAAGCGATGAAAGAAGCTGGAGAAACTGCAGGCAATCCATTTGTCGAAAGCTTTACCTATCCGGGAAACAAGAAGCGCATTTTCGTGGCACTGTTTGGCGTTACCGGGGTTCTGACCACGATCTGGTACACAGCTTTCTTCTCGGGCCTTTCTTTCCTGCGCGGACCGATGCGGGTTGAGGACAGCCTTGTCGAAATCATCCTGCTGATTGCCGGCATAGTGTCGATGGCGTTTTACGTTGTGGTGGGCAAATGGTCCGACAGGGTGGGGCGGAAGAAGCCTATCATCATTGGGGCCTTGCTGACCCTCGTCACACTGTTTCCCATTTTCTGGGCGATGGGCAATTTGGCAAATCCTGGCCTCGCAGAATCGGCAAAGGCCCGTCCAGTCGTCGTTAGCGGCACCCAGTGCGTGACCGACCCGTTTGCCGATCTGTTCGACCGCACGCAGACCTCATGCGGTCAGGTCCTGGAAACTCTGACTGCAAGCGGTGTATCCTACACAATCGAGGAATCCGATACTTTGGGGGTGACGGTTGGCGGCACACCTGTCGTTTTTGGCGACGATTGGCTTACTGACGGCGCGAGCCGACGCGATGGCCTTCAGGACGCGCTTTCGAATGAAGGTTTCGACTTTTCCAAGCAGACCCCGCCGTTCACCAGCATATTGGGCATTATCGGGCTTCTTCTGGTGCTCGGCCTGCTTTCGGCGTTGACCTACGGCTCTGTTGCGGCGCTTCTGTCGGAAATGTTTCCTCCGAAGATCCGGTACAGTTCAATGTCGATACCCTATCATATTGGCGCTGGATATCTGGGCGGATTTCTCCCCCTGATTGCCGGATTTATCGTGGCGCGTACAGGCGATGTATACGCGGGACTTTGGTATACGTGGGCCGTTGTCGCCTTCGGTGTTGCGGTAGCATGGTGGGGCCTGCCTAGCGGCCCGCCGCGCGACTTCGACGACAATGGCTGACCTGCCGCCATCATCTCTACGGCTGCTGCTTGACGAGGGGGCGATTGCAGCGAACTGGCGCACGCTGTCCGGGTTGTCGGGCGGCGCCGTTGCCGGTGCTGCTGTTAAGGCAAACGCCTACGGTCTGGGTGTGGAATTCGCCGTGCCAGCACTGCGAGAAGCTGGCTGTGCCGATTTTTATGTCGCGCACTGGGGTGAAGCAGCAAAGGTAGCTCCACTCGTCAAGCCAACTGAATTGTCGGTTCTTCACGGCCCGCTGACGGATGAACACGTAGCGTTCGCGATCGCCACCGGGGTGCGCCCGGTGATCAACAGCCTGCAGCAGGCGAAGCGCTGGCTGGACGGCGGCGGCGGTATCTGTGACTTGATGATCGATACCGGCATCAACAGGCTAGGCGTGGCAATGGCCGATATCTCTGAGCCGGTTCTGCAAGAACTCCAGATCGAGACGCTGATGTCGCACCTCTCATCTGCGGATGAGGACAGCGCGGCCAATGCAGCCCAGCTGGGCCTGTTCCGGCAAGCCTCAGCCCAATTTTCGCCGCGCAGACGCAGTCTGGCGAACAGTGCAGGGATCGCGTTGGGGGCAGATTATGCTTTCGATATTACTCGCCCCGGTCTTTCGTTGTATGGCGGGGTGCCGAGGCCCGAACTGGCCGAAGCGATCCGGCAAGTTGCCTTCCCGCAGGCAGCAATCATGCAATTGCGCAAACTGGCTGCCGGGGACCGGGTCGGATATAACGGCGAATACACAGCCAGGCGCGATATGCTGGCGGGCATAGTATCGCTGGGTTACGCCGACGGTTTCCTGCGCAGCTGGGGCGCACGGGGAGCGCTGTCTTCCAATGGCCGAATGCTCCCGCTGCTGGGCAAAGTATCGATGGATATGGTGGTCGTCGATCTTGGCGGGGCGCCGGATCTGAAAGAGGGCGATTGGCTGGATGTGCCATACCACCTACCAGATGCGGCACGCACGAGCGGGCTTTCACAATATGAATTGCTCACGACGCTTGGGAAACGTTACGACCGCCAATCAAAACCGGCATAGCAATGTTGCACTGCACATGCTGCGGCTGCTAATGCAGCATGCATTGCAACATACGGGAATTGTCCATGGCCAAGCGCGAAGCGCAAAATGGTGACAAGGTTACCATCAAGAAATACGCCAACCGCCGTCTCTACAACACCGCATCGTCCAGCTACATCACGCTTGATGATCTTGCGAAGATGACACGGGAGAGCATCGAATTCGAAGTTGTCGACGCCAAGAGCGGCGATGATATCACGCACTCGATCCTGACACAGATCATCATGGACGAGGAATCGAGCGGCAAGCAGATGCTGCCAGTAAGCTTCCTGCGCGATCTCATCGCAATGTATGGTAATTCGATGCAGTCGATGATGCCGCAGTATCTCGAAGCCAGCATGAAGAATTTTCGCGATAATCAGGCGAAGATTCAAGAGGCTTTTCGTGGAGGTCTGGGCAGCAACCCGCTCGCTAAAATTCATGAAACCAACATGGCTGTGATGCGCGCAGTGGGCGAAGCAATTCTGCCCGGCGTAAAAGGCGAAACCAAACCGGGCGCTGATGCAGGTGCAGCCGGCGAAAATGCAGAGATCGACGATCTGCGCCAGCAGATGGCGGCCATGCAAAAGAAACTGGATGAGCTGAGCAAGTAAGCTCACCATCCGCAGCATTTTTACAAGTCAGGAATATTCGAACTGTGTCCAACATCCGCCACGCTTTGACCGTGAAGCGCTCCGACGACTTCGCGCAATGGTATCAGGAAGTCATTTCCGCTGCAGATATGGCCGAGGAATCGGGCGTTCGCGGCTGCATGGTAATAAAGCCGTGGGGTTACGGTATCTGGGAGCGAATCCAGCGCCTGCTCGACCAGCGGATCAAGGATACCGGTCACGACAACTGCTATTTCCCGATTTTCATTCCGCTCTCCAATTTCGAGCGTGAGGCAGAGCACGTTGATGGTTTCGCCAAGGAAATGGCCGTTGTCACGCATCACCGTCTGATCGCCGATGGTTCAGGCAAACTTATTCCCGACCCGGAGGCTAAGCTGGAAGAGCCCCTGGTCGTGCGCCCGACTTCCGAAACGATCATCGGCGACGCAATGGCGCGCTGGATCCAGAGTTGGCGCGATCTGCCGCTGCTTACCAACCAGTGGGCCAATGTCGTTCGCTGGGAAATGCGGACCCGTATGTTCCTGCGGACAAGCGAGTTCCTGTGGCAGGAAGGTCATACCGCCCATGCCGACGAAGCCGAAGCGAAAGAACACACGCTGCGGATGCTCGAAGTGTACCGCGCATGCGCTGAAGAAGACCTCGCCTTGCCGGTTATCGCTGGCGAAAAGCCGGAGAACGAACGTTTCCCCGGTGCCGTCGAGACCTGGTCGATCGAAGCCATGATGCAGGATGGCAAGGCGTTGCAGGCAGGCACTTCGCACTATCTGGGTACGAACTTCTCCGAAGCGGCCGGCATCCGGTATCAGGACAAAGAAGGCGGCCAACAGCTTTGCCACACCACGAGTTGGGGTGTTTCAACCCGTATGATTGGCGGGGTAATAATGACCCATGGCGATGATGACGGACTGCGCGTCCCGCCAACTATCGCGCCATGGCAGGTGGTTATTCTGCCGATGCTGCGTGACAAGCCCGAGGACGAGGCGCTTCTCGCTTATTGCGAAGAGCTCCGCGCGGCATTGGCTCAAAAGACGGCATTTGGCGAACGCTTGCGCGTGCTGCTTGACAAGAAGCCGGGCAAGGCTGCGGCGAAGCGCTGGGACTGGGTGCGCAAAGGTGCCCCTGTGATCATCGAGGTTGGCGGCCGCGACATGGAGGGCGGTGTCGTCAGTATGCTGCGCCGTGATGCGCTATGGGCGGAGAGCGGAAAGCCTGATTTCCACTCGCCTGAAAAGATGGCGGCTGCCGAACAGATTCCCTCGCTGCTCGAAGAAATCCAGGCGTCACTGTTTAACGAGGCGCAGGAACGGCGTGACCGCAATATCGAGCGCGGTATCACGACCATGGAACAGCTCTCCGAATTCTATGCGGAAGACAAGGCTCAGCCTGGCTGGGCCGAAGTTCAATGGTCCAAACCGACCGGGGATGCCTTGGAAGCCGTGGTCGAGCAACTGAAGGCGCTGAAGCTCACAATTCGCAATGTTCCGATGAATGGCGAGCCAGTTGACGGCACATGCATATTCACTGGACAGCCCGCTATCGAGCGGATTTATGTTGCAAAAGCGTATTAAGCCGAAAGGATCGATCTGATGGCGGGTGCAATTGGTTATAGCCTCAAGAATCTGACGAACTTTAACGGGCGAGACGGACGGAAGCGGTTTCTGAGCTATTTCCTCTTTGTGGTGATCCTGAACCTCGTTCTTTATCTCGCCGCGAGCATCCCTACGATCATGGCGGCGATGGATGCCGGGATCGAAGCGGCCAAGACAGGTGACAACAGCACGGCTGAAACCGCGATCATGAACCACATGATAGATTTTGCGGGCACGCTGGTATGGATCAGTCTCGGGATCGCGCTGCTCAATATTGTACTGCTTTCGGCGGCTTTCGTGAGGCGGGCGCATGACACCGGGCTACCCGGCCTCTTACTTGCAATACCGCTTGGTCTGCAATTGGTGTGGATGTTCTTCGCATACCGACAGCTGGACGGTTTGCAGGCGACCATGCGTGCGGCCGTTGATGCCCAGATGGCCGGCCAATCACCTGAGGTCCAGACGGGTATGATCGCACAAGACCTGATCGGTTGGCTGGTGGTCATCATCGTGCTGGTGATCGGCTTCCTGAAAACCCAGCGCAGCGAAAACCAGTACGGCGGACCAAACCTAAAGCCCTGAGGCAGCAGCGACAGGGTTGCCATTCGGTGTGCTTGTGTGGATGTAGGCAGGATGCGTTACATTCCATTGCTCGCCGCCGCTGCGGCCTTCGCCACTCCCGCCGCCGCTGATCATCACCTTGCTGATGAAATTGCAGATGATGCTGGTGAGGGTGTTTCCCAGGAACGTCTGAAATCGGACGTATATTCGTTGGTCGGTTTCGGGACGCGGCATACCCTTTCGGAACAAGATAACCCGGAACGCGGTATCGGCGCCGCGCGTAAGTGGGGCGAAGGCGAATTTCGCAAGGCAAGCGAGGCGTGCGGCGGCTGCCTTGAGATCGTATTACCTGAGCGAATGGTCCAAGGCCGCCGGATTCCCGAACCAACGAGGCTGGTCAATGTGGTCGCGATCCAGCGCGGGACCGAACGCCCGAACGAAGTCGTGATCGTACAAGGTCATATTGACAGCCGGGCAACGGACGCTTTCGATTTCACCAGCGATGCACCGGGTGCAAATGACGACGCATCGGGCACCGCCGTCGCGATCGAGGCGGCCCGTGTCCTGTCGCAGCGCCAGTATCCCACGACGATCGTCTATGCCTTGCTCTCGGGCGAAGAACAGGGGCTCTATGGCGGCCAGTTGATGGCAGATTACGCAGAAGAACAGGGCTGGACTGTAAAGGCCGTGCTGAACAACGACATCGTTGGCGGAAGCTGCGGTTCGGACGGATACTGCGATGCCGATCACATCCGTGTGTTCTCGGAGGGTCCGCGCGCCGATCTGACCGATACAATCCGTGCCGCGCAGCGCCGCAATGGCGGTGAAAACGACAGCCCCAGCAGGAACCTCTCCCGCTGGCTCGATGGTCTGGCAGACAACAACGCAAACGGCCTTGATGTGCGGCAAATCTGGCGGACCGACCGCATGGGCCGCGGCGGCGATCAGATTCCATTTCTGGAAAAAGGGTATCCGGCCATCCGTTTTTCAGTCGCTGTGGAAGATTACGAACACCAGCATCAGGACCTTCGGGTGGAAGACGGCATAACCTACGGCGATACGCCCGACGAGATGGATTTCGCCTATCTTGCGAAGGCAGCGCAGTTGAATGTGCGCGCCTTGGACAAATTGGCCATGGCCCCGATGCCGCCGGCTCCGGTCGCTCAGGCCGCAGTGCGCACATTTACGGAGATCGAGTGGGAACCCGTGGAAGGGGCCTTCAGCTATACCATCTGGCAGCGCCGCCCCGATGAACCGTATTGGCGTGACGAACCCGTGATCGAAAACGCGGTAGCGACGAGCGCCAGACTGGAAGGCGTGCGCGGCGATGACTGGATATTCGGCGTCAGCTCATCAACCGCAGGCGGTCATAGCAGCCCTATCGCAAGCGCGGTGCCAGCGGGATCCTATGCTCCAATTCCTCAGGAAGAGGGTGACACCGAGTAAGCGCAGGTCCATAGGCCGCCTATGGCCAAACCCGCTCACAAGACACAGCACGGACTCCCCACCAGAGAGCAGATTCTCGAATTCATCCAGACTTCTGACAGGGTGGTTGGAAAGCGTGAAATCGGCAAAGCCTTCGGGTTGAAGGGGCAGGAAAAGATCGCCCTCAAGAAGCTCCTGAAGGATATGGCGGAAGAAGGGCTGATTGACGGCAAGCGTACCGCATATCACCGTATGGGCGGCGTTCCGAAAGTCACCGTTCTGCGCGTGATGGAAATCGAAGATGGGGAGGCCTTCGCGATACCCGACAATTGGGAGGCCGAAGAAGGGGCCACCCCGCCGCGTGTTCGCATTGTCGAAGACAAGAAGGGCAACAATCGCCACGCCGCACTGCGGATTGGCGACCGGATCCTGGCGCGCACCGAAGAGGCAGGAAACGGGTGGCGTGCCCATGTGATGAAGAAACTCCCCGCCAAGACCGATGGGTTGATGGGCGTCGTCGAGTTGGACGGTTCAGGCAAGGGGTGGCTCTCCCCTGTCGATAAACGGGTGCGAAATTCATCCCCGATTGCCGATCTCGGCGGTGCAGAGGAAGGGCAGCTGGTACTAGCCGAGCCGGCTGGAAAATCCCCGCGCGCCGGGGTGAAGGTTGTCGAGATTCTGGGCGATCCGCTCGCCCCCAAAAGCTTCAGCCTGATTGCCATATCGAAGCACGGCATTCCGAATGTCTTTCCTGAAGAAACCCTGACAGAAGCAGAGCTGGCAGCGAAGCTCCCGCTCGACGGGGACAAGCGCGAGGATTTGCGCGATCTGCCGATTGTCGCCATCGACCCCTCCGACGCACGCGATCATGACGATGCCATCTGGGCGGAACCCGATGGCAAAGGCGGCTACAACGCCCTGATCGCCATCGCGGATGTGAGCTATTACGTCAGGCCGGGCGGGGCTCTGGACAGGGAAGCGCGCAAACGCGGCAATTCCGTCTATTTCCCCGACCGCGTTGTGCCGATGCTGCCCGAGATTCTCAGCGCCGATGTCTGCTCGTTGCGGCAAGGCGAAGACCGTGCCGCAATGGCGTGTCACATCCATGTTTCTGAAACGGGCAAGGTCAGTTCATTCCGCTTCACCCGCGCTATCGTTCGAATAGCCGAGGTCGTTGCCTATGAAGAAGCCCAGCGCAGGATTGACGAAGACGAGGCTTCCGAGAACCTCCGGAACCTGTGGGGATGCTGGAAACTGCTGGCCGATGCCCGCTCGGCGCGCGATCCACTGGAACTGGAACTGCCCGAACGGCGTGTGGTCCTAAACGATCAGGGTAAGATTGAGGAAATCGCCGTTCGTGAGCGTCTGGACGCGCACCGCGTAGTCGAAGATTTCATGATCGCTGCCAACGTCGCGGCGGCCAAGTCGCTTGAAAGCAAGACCGCGCCGGTCGTTTACCGCGTTCACGAACCCCCAAGCCGGGAGAAGCTGGTCGCACTGCGCGAATATCTTGAAACCTTTGGCAAGAAGCTGGCGCTTGGCCAGGTGATTACACCTGGTCTGTTCAATCGGATGCTCAAGGATGTGACGGACGAATCCGAAAAAGCGCAGGTGATGGAAGCCGTGCTGCGAACCCAGACTCAGGCCTATTACGGCCCGGCAAATGCCGGCCATTTCGGATTGTCGCTTGGGTCGTATGCGCATTTCACATCGCCGATCCGGCGGTATGCCGATCTTCTGGTGCACCGCGCTTTGGTCGATGCATTCAAGCTTGAGCAGCCAAAACCCCAAGGAAAACTGCCGCCGACATCGGGACTGGCCGATAAAGACCGCGAGAATCTGGGCAAGATCAGCGATGCGATCAGTCAGACGGAACGCAGGGCGATGGAGGCTGAACGCGATACCATTGATCGTTACGTGGCCGCATGGCTTTCAGGCCGCGTCGGCGAAACATTCGACACGCGCATCACCGGGGTGCAATCGTTCGGGTTCTTTGCGACGATCGAAGGGCTTGGCGGCGATGGTCTTGTGCCTGTGTCGACGCTCGGTTCGGATTACTTCCGGTATGACGAAACGTCCCAATCTCTAACGGGCGAACGGTCCGGCACCAGCTATTCAACCGGAGACAGGCTGAAGCTGAAACTTGGGGAGGCGAACCCCCTGACCGGAGCGCTGAAATTCGTTCCGCTCGACTCTGACGGCAACCCGATCGAGGCACGAGGAACGCGCCCTGATTATCGGTCGAAAGGAAAACCCGGCGGTAAGGGGAAACAGAACTTCAAACAGGGACAACGCGGGCGTCCCAAAAACATCCGCCATCAGGGCAAGGGCCGCAAGAAATAGCCAGCCTCGGCTTGCTCTATTGCAGGCTCAGCTGCGCGAAAATCAGGCGGCCAGCTTGTCGATCTGTTCGTTGGTAAAGGTGCCGGGCACGATATAGAGCGGGCAGGGCAGGCTACCCGAATGGTTCGCAAAGTGGGAAATCAGGGGGCCGGGAGAACCCTCTGCCGCTGCGCCAAGGACCAGTGCGGCCACTTCGGGATGTTCTTCCAGATATTCGCGGATTACCGCCTGACCATCGCCAATCTTGACTGAAATGGTCGGCATTTTACCGCTTTCGGAAAACAGGTTGCCCGCCGCGCTGCTGGCGATGACCTCGGTTCGGTCGCGCGCCTCCTGTTCGATGGTGGCCTGAACGGAACCGAATGCATTGAAGTTCTGCTTTGGCACCAGTGCCAGAATATGCACAGAATCTCCGCTGGCCATGGCTCGCCTTGACGCGAAACGCAGTGCTTTGCGCGCCTCGTCCGTATCGTCCATAATCACCAGATAAACCCGCATCATCGCTCCCTTGTCGGTTCGTCCCTGTCCGATGCGGTATCCGATGAAAACGTATTCGGCGCAAGAACCTTGCCCGAAAGCGCCAAATTGGCCAGAGAAGACAGGCAGGTCAAAACAGGAAAATCCGGACTTTATGCCCACAGAAATCAAGATGCCCGCCCTCTCACCCACCATGGAGGAGGGAACGCTCGCAAAATGGCTCGTCAAGGAAGGCGATACCGTAGGCGCAGGCGATATCATGGCGGAGATCGAAACCGACAAGGCAACGATGGAATTCGAGGCCGTCGATGAAGGTACGATCGTCAGCATCAAGGTCGAGGAAGGGACCGAAAACGTTCAGGTTGGCACGGTGATCGCGATTCTCGCCGAAGAAGGCGAGAGTGCCGAAGACGCCAAGGCTGCGGCCGATGCCGCGCCGAAGAAAGAGTCCGAGAAACCGGCGGAAAAGGCCGAGGAAATAACGGCTCCAGAACCTTCTCCTTCCGCTGACAGCGAGCCCGCGCAATCCGCGCCTCCTGCCGAAAAGAAGCAGGGTGGTGATAGGGTCATCGCATCACCGCTAGCCAAGAGGATCGCCGAACAACGCGGGCTGGACCTCAACTCTATTCAGGGCAGCGGACCCAATGGCCGGATTGTCAAAGCCGATGTCGAGAACGCACAGCCTTCCAAGGCTGCGGCTGGTTCCGGCGCAGCAGCGCCATCGCCGTCTGCGAAGGCCGATGCAGCCGGGCTGCCAGACTTCGGCATTCCGTTCGAGGACGAGAAGCTGAACAATGTGCGCAAGGTCATTGCGCGCCGCCTGACAGAGGCGAAACAGAGCATCCCTCACATCTATCTCACGGTCGACATTCAACTCGACGCGCTACTCAAATTGCGCAGCGAACTGAATGCCGCGCTTGAGGCTGAAGGGATCAAATTGTCGGTGAACGACTTGCTGATCAAAGCGCAGGCAAAGGCGCTGATGCAGGTCCCCAAATGCAATGTGAGCTTTGGCGGCGATGTGCTGCGCACATATTCCCGCGCCGATATTTCCGTTGCCGTTGCCGCACCTTCGGGGCTGATCACACCGATCATCACTGATGCCGGAAGCAAGTCCATTTCATCAATTTCGGTCGAGATGAAGGAACTCGCGGAAAAGGCACGAGAGGGCAAATTGCAGCCTCACGAATATCAGGGCGGCACGGCGAGCCTGTCCAATCTCGGCATGTTCGGGATCAAGCAGTTCGACGCAGTGATCAATCCCCCGCAAGCTATGATTCTGGCGGTTGGCGCAGGCGAGAAGCGTCCTCATGTTGTGGACGGCGCGCTGGCCGTCGCGACAGTGATGAGCGCAACCGGCAGTTTTGACCACCGCGCAATTGACGGGGCCGATGGCGCCAGGTTCATGCAGGCGTTCAAGAATCTGGTTGAAAAACCGCTCGGGCTGGTGGCCTGATCAATGAACGGGTCTGCGTTGATTGCCTTTGCTGCGTCGGTTTCAGCCATGCTTCCCGGCGGGGTCCAAGCTGACCGGAACGCTGACGAGGGCCGCGCACCGTTTATCGGGCTGGAGGGTCCGGCAACCGACGCGTGTCCCGGTATCGGCAGAATTGCCCTGTTCGAAGCGAAGAAGGGTGATTTCATGCGCGTCTATACCGACGCCAACGAAGTAGCCCCGGTGAAGGACAAGCTGCCGCTTTCTACGTTGGTCTGGCTGTGCGAGGCGGATGAAGGCTGGCAGGGCATCGTGTACCCAATGCCCGATAATCAGGATCTGGGTGATTGCCGCGTCAGTGCCGCTTTGCCGACACCTGAACCGTATAACGGACCGTGCCAGTATGGCTGGGTCGAAGCGAAATATATCGAACTCGTCGCCGGATAATTCTGCGCAGTTCACAACGGAGTATCTATGGTTTCCTCTTACGACGTAATCGTTCTTGGCTCCGGCCCCGGTGGGTATGTTGCCGCGATCCGCTGCGCACAGCTCGGCCTCAAGACCGCGATTGTGGAACGCGAAAATCTCGGGGGCATCTGCCTGAACTGGGGCTGCATCCCAACCAAGGCGCTGCTGCGATCGGCAGAGATTTTCCACTATATGCAGAACGCCAAGGATTACGGCCTGAAAGCGCAAGCGATCGAGGCTGATCTGGAAGCTGTCGTGAAACGCAGCCGGGGTGTCGCAAAACAGCTCAATCAGGGCGTTACGCACCTGATGAAGAAGAACAAGATTACCGTCCACATGGGCGAGGGCACTTTGACCGGCGCGAAATCGTTGACGGTCAAGGGCGAAAAGGGCGAGGAAAAGCTCACCGCGAAACACATTATCGTGGCGACCGGTGCACGGGCGCGCGACCTGCCGTTTGCGCCCGCCGATGGCGAACGGGTGTGGACCTACCGCACAGCGATGACCCCGCCTGAGATGCCGAAGAAACTGCTGGTCATTGGCAGCGGCGCGATCGGAATTGAGTTCGCCAGTTTTTACAATGACATGGGCAGCGATGTTACCGTCGTGGAAATGCTCGACCGGGTTGTTCCGGTAGAAGACGCCGAAGTTTCCGCCTTCCTCGAAAAATCGCTGACCAAGCAGGGCATGACGATCATGACCGGTGCCGGGGTGGAAGACATCAAGGTCGGCAAGACTGGTGTGAAAGCCAAGATCAAGGCCAAGGACGGCAAGGTTACCGAAACCGAGTTTACTCACGCGATTGTCGCCATCGGGATTGTCCCGAACACCGAAAATATCGGGATCGACAAGCTGGCCGATATGGATCGGGGTTTCATCCAGATCGACCCGTATGGCCGCACGAAATCCAAAGGGCTTTGGGCTATCGGCGATTGCACCCCGGGCCCATGGCTGGCGCACAAGGCAAGTCACGAAGGCGTTACCGCGGCGGAGGCAATCGCGCAGGAACTCGGCAACAAGGATGTCCACCCGCACGCTCTCGACCGGAACAACATTCCGGGATGCACCTATTGCCACCCGCAAATTGCGAGCGTTGGCATGACAGAGGCCAAGGCCAAGGAAGCTGGCTATTCCGTCAAGGTCGGAAACTTCCCGTTCATCGGGAATGGCAAGGCCATCGCGCTTGGCGAAGCTGAAGGCTTCATCAAGACGGTGTTCGACGCGAAAACCGGCGAATTGCTGGGCGCCCACATGATCGGCGCGGAAGTGACCGAACTAATCCAGGGCTATACCGTGGGCAAACAGCTCGAAACGACGGAAGCAGAGTTGATGCAGACCGTATTCCCACACCCGACATTGAGCGAAATGATGCACGAAAGCGTTTTGGCCGCCTACGGTAAAGCGCTCCACATTTGACCAGCACCCTATCGGTGCTGGCCAATTCAGACGCGCGGTACTAGTCAGCAGCGATGACTGATTTCCTCGTCATTGCGTTCACAATTCTGGTTGCCGGTGTGATCGCAGTGCCGATTGCGTCACGCCTCGGTCTGGGCAGCGTACTGGGGTATCTGCTGGCAGGCATGGCCATCAGCCCGCTTCTGATCGCCATGAACGTCAATATCGAGCAGCTACAGGTGTTCGCCGAATTCGGCGTGGTCATGATGCTGTTCCTTGTGGGGCTGGAACTGGAACCCAAGAAGCTTTGGGCAATGCGCGGGCGCTTGCTCGGCTTGGGTGGAGGGCAGGTGCTCCTTACTCTGCTCGCCCTGGCCGCCATTGCAATGTTCGATGGTCAACCGTGGCAAACCGCACTTGGGATCGGCATGGTTTTGTCGCTTTCCTCAACCGCGATCATCATCCAGACCTTGTCGGAAAAAGGCCTTTTGAAAAGCGAAGGCGGGGAAGCCAGCTTCTCCGTTCTCCTGTTTCAGGATGTTGCGGTAATCCCGTTTCTTGCGATCATTCCTTTGCTCGCAATACCGGAACTCGCGGCGGCGACATCCCAGATCGCCGGCCACGGTGACGGCGCACACGGCGCCGGCTGGACGGTGACGCAGAACATGCCCGCATGGCTCGCCGGGATCGTGACCTTGGCCGCCGTTGCAGCAGTGGCGGTTATCGGAAACTACCTGACCCGTCCGATCTTCCGTTTCATCGCCAGCGCCCAGCTGCGCGAATTGTTCACTGCGGCAGGACTGGTCTTCGTGATCGGTATAGCCTTGATGATGACGTTTGTCGGCCTGTCCCCGGCGCTCGGAACATTCCTTGCCGGGGTGGTGCTGGCAAACAGCGAATACCGGCATGAACTGGAATCAGATGTCGCACCGTTCAAAGGTCTCTTGCTCGGGCTTTTCTTCGTCACCGTGGGTGCAGGAATAGATTTCGGCCTGGCTGCTGAAAAGTATGACGAGGTCCTGTTCTGGGCAGCAATCGTGATCGCGGTAAAGGTGCTGGTGCTTCTGGGTATTGCCAGCATTGCCGGTCTGCGGCGCCAATCAAGATGGCTTTTCTCGCTCAGCCTTGCGCAGGCCGGTGAATTCGCATTTGTGCTGATCGCTTTCGCGGTCGCGAATTTCGTGTTTGATAGCGAGCTGGCCGATCTGCTGCTGCTGGTCGTCGCGCTCACCATGCTTGTCACGCCGCTGCTGTTTATCATTTATGACAAATTCATCGCACCCGCTTTTTCAAAAGGCGGAGAGCGAGAGGCGGACTTCATCGATGAAGACAATTCAGTCATCATAGCGGGGCGTGGGCGCGTGGGCGGCATCGTTGACCGAATGCTGCAATCCGCAGGGTTCGCAACAACCGTGATCGACTATGATTCAAGCCATCTCGAAGCCGTTCGGAAGCTGGGCTACCGGACCTATTTCGGCGATGCGACGCGGCCTGATCTATTGCACGCAGCGGGTATCGAGAACGCAAAGCTGCTGGTGGTCGCGCTGGACGAGCGCGAACAGATCGACAAACTGGTGAAGTATGCGATCAAGAATTTCCCCCATCTGCATATCACGGCGCGGGCGGTGGACCGCGGCCATGTTTACGAACTCTGGTCCTATGGGTGCCGGGACATCATCCGTGAAACCTACGATGCCTCGCTCCGCATAGGACGTTCGGCTTTCGAGGCGCTTGGAATGGACCGGCAGCAAGCGGTCGCCATGACCGAGGCATTCGAAGAAATGGATCGTAGCTCGATGCAGGAAGTTGCTGAGCTATACGATGCAGATATTCCTTGGTCAGAAAACGAGCCGATGCTTGAAATGATGAAGGGCTTCAAAGCCAAGTGGGACCCTATCCTGCGCGAACAGATGGACGAAATTATCAAGAGAGGCCGCTGATTATGGGTAAGGGAACGCACAGCTATGTGGCCGATCCGCGCAACGATACGGTCATCATCGATGTAAATGGCGAACACTTCGCCAGGCACGAGGCGAAGGTGTCGGTGTTCGACAGCGGCTTCATGCTCGGCGATGGCGTCTGGGAAGGGCTGCGGCTTCACAAGGGCCGGATCGCGTTTCTGGACCAGCATCTGGAGCGGCTTTATCGCGGCGCGAAGGCCATCGCGATGGATATCGGGCTGACCAAAGCGGAACTGACGCAGCGGCTGGAAAACGTGCTGCACGCGAACGGCATGACCGGCAACGGGGTGCACATCCGGCTGATGGTGACCCGGGGCATCCGCTCGACGCCCTATCAGGACCCGCGCGTGGTTATTTCGCCCGCAACGATCGTGATAATTCCTGAGTGGAAGGATCCCGTTCCCGAAACCGCGACCAATATGTTGAACCTGTTTACGGTGCACGTCCGGCGGGGTTATCCCGATGTGCAGGATCCGAAACTGAACAGCCACAGCAAGCTCAACTGCATCACAGCGTGCATACAAGCGACTCAGGCCGGCGCGGACGAGGCGTTGATGCTCGATCCGCATGGTTTCGTGGCGACGTGTAATTCAACGCACTTCTTCATCGTCAAGAATGATGAGGTTTGGACTTCAAGCGGTGATTACTGCCTCGACGGGATTACCCGCGGCATGGTCATCGAAATCGCGCGCGAGGCAGGTATTCCTGTGTTTGAACGCAACTTCTCCCTGACCGACGTTTACGGCGCCGATGAAGCGTTCACCACCGGCACCTTCGCAGGGCTTGCGCCTGTCGGTACGGTCGATGGCCGCGTATTGGGTACAGAGCGCGGGCCGATGGTTGAAAGGCTGCAGGGCCTGTATCTTGAACGGCTGAGCAAAGAGGCCCGCTCATGACAGCGCGTCCCATTCGCATTGCGATGTGGTCGGGGCCGCGGAACATCTCGACCGCAATGATGCGCAGCTTCGGTGCGCGGTCCGACTGCTCGGTATCCGATGAGCCATTTTATGGCGCATATCTGAAAGACTCTGGCGAACCGCAGCCTATGGCGGACGAAATTATCGCCGATATGAATTGCGACTGGGATGAAGTCGCGGCGACCATGCGCGGCCCGGCACCGGGAGGCGCGGCGATCTGGTATCAGAAGCATATGCCGCATCACATGGTCGGCCCGGTCGATATTCGGGATTTTCCAGATCATGTGCACGCCTTTCTGATCCGCGAGCCCGAGCGGGTTATCGCGAGCTATGCTGTGAAACGGGTCGCGGTAAAATTTGACGATCTGAGGTATGATCGTCAGCTTGAATATTTCGAATGGGCACGGAGCCAGACCGACAGCGTTCCTGCGGTAATCGATTCAACCGCCTTCCTTGCAAACCCGGCCGGACACCTTGAGGCACTGTGCGAAAGGATTGGCATTCCATGGAGCGCCGAGATGCTGCGCTGGCAGCCAGGAATACAGGCAACCGACGGGATATGGGCCTCGCACTGGTACGATAAGGTTGCTGCCTCTAGCGGATTCGGGTCGCCTCCAGGCAAACGGCCAGAACTCAGCGGCGCAACTGCGGAACTCGCAGATCGTTGCCGACCGTATTACGAGGCCATGCGCGAACACGCGATTTTGCCAGAATAGCTAAGGGAAAAATGGCGGACAGGGTGGGATTCGAACCCACGGTACGCTTGCACGCACGCCGGTTTTCAAGACCGGTGCATTCAACCACTCTGCCACCTGTCCGCAGAGAATCGCTCGCTAGCCATCCGCGCCGCATTTGTCACCAGCAATTGACGTCCAGCACCGCCATGGTTCGCATGATCCGGCACAAATTATCGGATTTCCGTTCATACTCAGCGATTTCCACTTGCGGTTCATAATTGGTGTGACACGGTTGTTTGCATGAAACTGAAAACAATTTTCGCCGCGTGTGCCGCGCTTATGACCATGTCGCCGATTTCGCCCGCCGCCGCGCAGGACATGTCCTTCGATGCGTATATGCAATTGTTGATCGCACGGGCGAGGGCAGAAGGTGTCAGCGAAGCGACGATCACTCGGATGACCACCGGTCTTACTCCGAATCAGCGTGTAATTCAGCTTGATCAGGCTCAGCCAGGCACGCCCACGAGAAGCGGTTATCCGGCATTGCAGCCTTACTTGAACACCCACGTCAATCCGACGCGCATCCAGCGAGGCAAAAGCATGTTTGCCGCCACCCGGGGCATTCATCAGCGGATCGAACAGCAATACGGCGTCCCTGCGGAAATCTTGATGGCGATCTGGGGACATGAAACCAATTACGGCGGTTACAAGGGCAATTTCGATCTTTCCCGCTCATTGGCGACACTTGCCTGGGAAGGGCGCCGACGGGATCTGTTTTCATCCGAATGGGTGGACTTGCTGAAGGTCGCCGACAAGGGGTATTCGCGTTCCGAACTGGTCGGAAGCTGGGCTGGGGCGTTTGGAAACCCGCAGTTCTTGCCAAGCGTCTATCTGCGCCTTGCCACCGATGGCGATGGGGATGGCCGCGCTGACATCTTCAATAACCGCGCTGATACGCTCGCTTCGATTGCCCGTTATTTCAAGGATTCCGGCTGGCGTACTGGTCAACCATGGGGTGTCCGCGTGTCGGTACCTGCGAACCTCGACCGTGCGGCGGTTGAGAACAAGATCATCGCCCCTGTCTGCCCCCGCGTTCACGAGCGGCACAGCCAGTGGAAAACGGTGGGAGAGTGGCGGCAATTGGGTGTTCAGCCGCAAAAATATCTGGCCGATGATGTCATGGCATCCTTCTTCCAACCGGATGGAGACGGAAATCCTGCATGGCTCTTAACCGCAAATTATAGGGTTATCCTCGAATATAACTGCTCGAATTACTACGCGATGAGTGTGGGATTGCTTGCAGATGAGATTGCCAACTGATGTCCGTTACCGTTTCCTGGCGCTTGGCCTAACCGCCACGCTGGCGGCCTGTGGCCGCGGGGGAAATGATTTTGCCGCCATGACGTCCACCGGCGATACGCCGGCAGTATTGGCGCAGTCTGGTCCGGCTGCGGATTACCCAGTCGTGCTGGGCGAACCTTATTCCATCGACGGCACACTCTACACTCCCGTCGATACGCTTAACCATGACGAGGTTGGCTACGCCTCGCTCGATAGCGATGCGGGGAATGCCGTTTCCATCGCACACAAAACCCTGCCGCTGCCGAGCTATGTCGAGGTAACTTCGCTGGATACCGGCAAGACAATACTTGCGCGGGCTGAACGGCGCGGTCCGATGAGCAACGACTATCTGGTCGCATTGTCTGCAGGCGCCGCCACTCAGCTTGGTGTCGCACAGGGGGCCCCGGTCCGTGTACGCCGAGTCAATCCGCCAGAAGCGGAACGTGCGAAGCTACGCTCCGGCGAAACCGCACCTGATCGGATGGACACGCCCAAATCGCTTCTGACGGCTCTGGTTCGCAACCTGCCAGCCAAGGGCTTCACCAGCCTGTCAGCACCTAAAACAGGTCCGGCCCTTGCTTCGAATAACCTCGGCAAGTCGCCTATACCGCCAAGTGCAGAGCTGCCTACAATGCGAGAAACAGCATCTGCTGCGGCTGACGCGCCGACAGTTGATGCGGCTGCACCAGCTGCAAAAGAGACCTTTGCCGATGCGTTCCGCGGCGACCGCAAAGCCGTTGGCGCCTACCCGCTTCCTCCCATTGCAAGCTCAGCAGCATCAGGAACAGCGGAACTTTCTCCTCCAGTGCAGCAAGGTGCCACAAAGGCTGAGGCCCCTGCGACGGTTCAGGTGGCAACGCCCCAGCAGCCTAGCGCCAGCCAATCTGCAACCGATGGTTTTGTGATCCAGGCAGCGGCGTTTTCAAGCAAAGCGAATGCCGACCGCGCAGCAAGTTCAATCGACGGTTTCGTGCAGAAGTCAGGCAAATACTTCCGTGTTCGCAAAGGGCCGTTCGCCAATCGTGGACAGGCTGAAGCGGCGCTCGCAAAGGTGCGGGACGCAGGTTATAGAGACGCACGCGTTTACACCACGGGATAGATGCCGGATCCGTCCGGCGGACGGGACAGGCTTTGACACCTCATTTCAAAATTGCGGTTGCTGCAATGGTCGCGCTCGTTGGCGGCAGTGCAGCAGTGGCGTCGCAGGCGGACCAGAAGCCTGCCAATGCCGCTGCGGTGATCGCAGAGGAAGCCCCGGTGGCTCTGCTGGTCGATATGACGTCAGGTCAGACGCTGTTTGCCAAGAATGAGGACCGGCGGTTTATCCCTGCGTCAATCACCAAGGTGATGAGCGCATATGTTGCGTTCGAGATGATTAAGTCCGGCGAACTCGATCTGCGTCAACAATTCACGATGAGCCCGGCTGTCGCGACCGACTGGTACCGTACCGGGTCCACCATGTTTCTCGAAGAGGGAGAAGCTGTCGAAGTCGATTTGTTGCTCAAGGGAATCACTTCGGTATCAGCCAATGACGCCAGCGCGGTTCTCGCGGAAGGCGCAGCCGGCTCGGTTGATCAATGGGTCAACCGAATGAATGAAACTGCTGCCAAGCTTGGCATGCGCAACAGCCACTTTGGCACGCCCAACGGCTGGCCGGATGGGGGCAAGACCTTCACGACAGCCCGCGATCTCGAATTATTGGCAAAGGCGATGATATCGAGGCATCCCGACCTTTATGCCCGCTACTTCGGGAAAGAGGGCCTTCGGCACAACGGCTTCGCGCAGGCAAATCACGATCCGATTTCGGGCCGGGTGGACGGTGCTGACGGGATCAAGACCGGGTACACCAATCAGGCGGGCAATGGATTTCTCGGCAGCGCTGCACGGGAAGGCACACGCCTTATCCTCGTGCTCGCGGCGGTGGATGATGAGCCGGCCAGAGGAAACGCAGCCCGGAAAATGATCGAATGGGGTTTTGCAGGCTATGACCGGCAGTCTGTTTTCACAGGCGGCCAAACGATCGCACGGGCGCAGGTCCAGAATGGCGAAGCGAGCCTAGTCGGGCTGAAAACTGCGGCCGATGTCAGCATCGCCGTGCCGATTGGTGACACTGCGCCCCGGGTTGTCTCAGTCCTATACGATGGACCGCTGGAGGCACCGATCAGGTCCGGTGAACGGGTTGCTCGGCTGACAATTTCAGGCGGGAATATGCCGCCCGCAAACATTGAGTTATACGCAGCAGAAGATGTCGCTGAAGCCGGGCATTTTAAGAGAATTTCAAATGCGTTCGAAAGCTGGTTCTGATCATGACGGGTAAGTTCATTGCTTTTGAGGGCGGAGAAGGGACTGGGAAATCCACCCAGGCGAAGCTTCTCGCCGAATATCTGCATGGTCGGGGGATAGCGTGCAGATTGACCCGTGAGCCGGGCGGCACGGAAGGGGCGGAGGCCATTCGCGAGCTGCTCCTTCATCCTCCGGGCGAGGGGTGGGGGGCCCGCGCTGAGGCGCTGCTTTTTGCTGCGGCCCGTTCCGACCATGTTGAGAAGCTTATTCGGCCTGCTGTCCAATCCGGCGAATGGGTTATTTCTGATCGGTATCTCGATTCAAGTCGCGCCTATCAGGGCGGGGCTGGCGGCATCGGCGATGATCATGTTCTGGCCCTGCACGACATCGGCAGTGACGGGCTCAAGCCGGACCTGACCATCCTGATCGATGTTCCGCCGCAGCAGGTCGCATCGCGACTGGCACTGCGCGATGGTGACAATTCAGATGCGATTGGCGGGCGGAGCGCAGATTATCACGCAGATGTGACCGCCGCCTTCCGAGAGATTGTGGCTAAGGAGCCTGCGCGGTTCAGCATCGTCAATGGCGAGGGCTCGGTAGACGATGTGCAATCCCGGGTTAAAGCAGCGATTGCACCCTTGTTTGGCGAGTTGGCATGAGCCTGATCGGCCACGATAACGCCTGGCGCGAATGGCGCGATGCAATGGGCGGCGAGCGGATGCATCACGCGTGGATGCTGGCTGGCAAGAGCGGTCTGGGCAAAATGCAATTCGCGCTGGCCGCGGCGCGCGAACTTGTCGCTGAACCCGGCATTCCGCAGCCAGAAGGGCATCATCCCGATATCACCATCCTGATGCGGGGTCCGAAGGACGACAAGGAAGATCGCAAGCGGGAGAAGGGCGAACCTTTCGAAACCAAGCGCAACATTACCGTCGGGCAGATCCGAGCGATGCAGCAAAGGCTCACCACGCGCCCTACGCTAGGTTCGCGCCGTGTGGTGATCGTCGATCCGGCCGATGACATGGAGAAGGGCGCATCGAACGCCTTGTTGAAGAGCCTCGAGGAACCGCCGGCTGGAACATTCTTCGTACTGGTCACGCACCGTCCCGCTCGCCTGCTTCCGACCATACGCTCACGCTGCCGGATTGTCCGCTTTCCGACCGTGTCCGATGCCGATCTCGAGCAATTGCTGAGGAAAGAAGCGCCGGAGGCTGACGAGGCAACGCAGAAAGCAGCGGTGATCGCCGCTGGGGGATCTCCGGGGGCCGCGCTCGATTTCGTTGAACGCGATTTGGGTAAGCTGTTCGCGCTCATGCAGCAGATTATCGCCGAAGGTGACCCCGCCTTTGCTCTGCGCGGCCGTATGTCAGAACTGATCGGCGCCCGGCCCAAACGGGAACGTATTCTGGCGACGATCGATCTGGCCCGGTCGGTGATCGCCGGTTCCATCAGTGATGTATCTCCGCGCGATTATCCCGCCGTGGTGGAGGCACACGCAGAACTGGTCAGACTTTCGGGGCAGGCTCCGACATACAATTTTGATGCCGCGTTGCTGGTGGCTGAAATCGGGACCTTGCTTGCCTCTGCCGCGCCGCTTAGGGAGCGGGCCAATGTCTGAACCATTTTATATCACCACCGCGATCAGCTATCCCAATGGCCGTCCGCATATCGGCCACGCTTACGAAGCGATCGCAGCCGATGTCATTGCGCGTTTCCAGCGCTCGGAAGGCCGTGAAGTCCGCTTCCAGACCGGAACCGACGAACACGGCCTGAAGATGGCCCGCAAAGCTGAAGAGCAAGGCCGGACCGCACGCGAACTGGCCGACGAAATGTCAGGTTATTTCCGCGACATGTGCGACGGCCTGAACATCAGTTATGACCGGTTTATTCGTACCGTAGAGGACGACCATCACCGCGCCAGCCAGGCGATCTGGCAGGCGATGGAAAAGAAGGGCGACCTATACCTCGACCGGTACGAGGGATGGTATAGCGTCCGTGACGAAGCCTATTACGACGAGAAGGAACTGGTCGAAGGCGAGGGGGGCGAGAAGCTCTCCCCGCAAGGCACGCCTGTTGAATGGACAGTTGAGGAAAGCTGGTTCTTCCGCCTTTCAAAATATCAGGACGCGCTGCTCAAACTGTTCAGCGACACACCGGAATTCCTGATGCCGGACAGCCGCCGCAACGAAATGATTTCGTTCGTATCGGGCGGACTGACGGATCTGTCGGTATCGCGCACCAGTTTCGATTGGGGCGTGAAAGTCCCCGGCAGTGACGGCCACGTCATGTATGTGTGGGTCGATGCACTGACCAATTACCTGACGGGCCTTGGTTATCCCGACATGGACGGTGATATGGCCAAATTCTGGCCGGCAGATCTACACCTGATTGGCAAGGACATCGTCCGCTTTCACACGATTTACTGGCCCGCTTTCCTGATGAGCGCGGACTTGCCGCTGCCAAAGAAGGTGTTCGGCCACGGATTCCTGCTCAATCGCGGCGTCAAGGAATCGAAGACGCTCGGCAACGTCACCGACCCGATGGCGCTGGCGGAGCAATTCGGCGTCGATACGCTGCGCTATTTCCTCATGCGCGAAGTCGCCTTTGGCCAAGATGGCAGCTATTCAGCCGAGGCAATCGTCACACGATGCAATGCAGAGCTTGCAAACAGCTTTGGAAACCTCGCGCAGCGCACATTGTCCATGATTTTCAAGAATATGGATGGGCATATTGAAGCCGATTTCGCGGAAACTGATGCAGACAACGCGCTGACCAGTGAAGTCAAAGCCGCTTGCGAAGCCTTGCAGGAAAAATTCGCGAATCTGGCGTTCAGTGACGGTCTGGACCACTGGATGAAGGCCGTTTTTGCGTGCAATCAATATGTCGATGAACAAGCGCCGTGGACTTTGAAGAAAACCGATCCTGACCGGATGAAAGCGGTGCTGCTCACGCTCTTCAAACAGGTGCGCGATCTGGCCATTACGGTCCGGCCTGTTGTACCTGCTGCCAGCGACCGATTGCTCGACCAGATGGGCATCGCTGCAGACCAGCGCGACTACGCGGCACTGACGAATGATGAATGGTACGCGTCGCTGGCGCAATCTGGCTTCATTCTGGAGAAGCCGGAGGGCGTATTCCCTCGTCTCGATATGCCGGAGCAGGAGGCCGAATAATGCTCATCGATAGCCATTGTCACCTGGAGTATGAGGGGTTGATCGAGGATCAGAACGCCGTGCTCGAACGTGCGCGCGGCGCCGGGGTGGGCGGTTTCCTCAACATTTCGACCAAACAGGCTGAATGGGAGCAAGTGGTTGCAACCGCCGCGCGTGAGAAAGATGTCTGGGCAAGCGTTGGGATTCATCCGCACAATGCAGATCAGCACGCGGATATGGACGCTGACGAATTGCGCCGCGCAGTTCAGCATCCCAAAGTGATTGCGATCGGTGAAACCGGACTCGACTATTATTACGACAAGTCCGACCGGCAAGTTCAACAGGACCTGTTCCGCAAGCACATCACTGTGGCGCGTGAAACCGGCCTTCCGGTAATCATTCATACGCGTGATGCGGAAGACGATACGCTGGCCATTCTTGAAGACGAACTGGGGAAGGGGGCTTTCCCTGCCCTGATCCATTGCTTCACCGCATCTGCAGACTTCGGCCGCAAAGTCCTGAATCTCGGCCTGACAATTTCGCTTTCCGGCATTGTAACCTTCAAGAATGCCAAGGAACTGCAGGAAATCGCAGCAGAATTACCTGGCGACCGCATTCTTGTAGAAACAGACAGCCCGTTCCTAGCACCGGTTCCCCATCGCGGAAAAACTTGCGAGCCCGCATTTGTAAGCAATACCGCAGACTTCGTGGCTGAACTGCGCGGCGTCAGCACGGATGAGCTTGCCAAAACGACAACCGAGAATTTTTTCCGCCTGTTTAGCAAGGCTGCTGCATGAAATTGCTGATGCTTGGCTCCGGCACGTCAACGGGGGTGCCAAGAATCGGTAACGATTGGGGCGCATGCGACCCTGACGAACCGCGCAACCGCCGGACCCGGGTTTCCATCTTGGTTGAAAGCGATGACGGCCGCAGGCTTGTGGTCGATACTTCGACAGATATGCGCCAGCAATTTCTGAGCAACCGGATCGACCGTATCGACGGGGTATTCTGGACTCACGATCACGCAGATCACTGCCACGGGATCGATGATCTGCGCGTGCTGCGTTATGGCCGCAAGGCGCCAATTCCCGGCTTTGGTTCGACAGAAACGGTCCGCCGCCTCCGTCAGCGTTTCGACTACGTCTTCGCTGGACAGCATGGCTATCCAACCATCTGCGAACTGGACACGCTCGACCGAATGCGCATGTGCGCCGGATTTGGCGTCGAATGGTGCCAGATGCCGCATGGTCCAACCCAATCGACCGCGTTCCGTTTCGAAGCCGACGGAAAATCAATCTGTTACGCCACAGATTTCAGCGCGATCACGGATGAAATGCTGGATCTGATGGATGGCACCGATATCCTGGTGTCGGATTGCCTGCGCCGGGATCCGCATCCGACACATGCCAATCTCGAGATGGCTATTTCACTTGGCAAGCAGACAAACGCTGGCGTCACGGTTCTCAGCCATCTCGATAAATCGATGGATTACAGAAGCTTGCAGAGTGAAGTGCCTGACAATGTGATTGTCGGGTTTGATGGTCTGGAATTGAAGGCATGAACGAATTCGATGCAATTAACATCGTCTGGGTGCTTGGCGCGCTGGTTTTGGCGGGTAGCGCGCTCGCCGGCTACCGTTTGAGTTGGAAGCGCGGAGTGGTGTACGCATTGATGTGGGCATCGATCTTCGTTGCTGTGACGTTGCTGATCAACCTGGTGAATGTCTGAGAGGGCTCATCTCTTGCTCAACCGCAATTTTATTTAACATAATATATATTATCAATCTGTACCGTGAGTGTTTATGACCGACCAGACGGCCCGCCTCCTCAAGATCATGGCCAAGCTTCGCGATCCTGACGGTGGATGCGAATGGGATTTGGCGCAGACCTTCAGCAGCATCGCACCTTATACAATCGAGGAAGCCTACGAAGTCGCCGATGCGATTGAGCGCGCCGACATGGCCGAACTGCGCGGAGAGCTTGGCGATCTGTTGTTACAGGTCGTGTTCCATTCCAGAATGGCCGAAGAGGAAGGCCACTTCGCATTTGAGGATGTAGCGCGCGCGATCTCCGACAAGATGGAAGCCCGCCATCCGCACATCTTCGGAAACGAAGACGGGACAATGGGTGAAGCCCGCTGGGAAGATCTGAAAGAGCAAGAACGGTCGGACAAGGGTGCCACAAGCGCACTGGACGGGGTTGCGACTGCCCTTCCCGCACTCCTGCGCGCTGAGAAGCTCCAAAAACGCGCAGCAAGGGTCGGTTTCGACTGGCCCGATACATCAGGCCCAGAGGACAAGGTGCGTGAAGAACTCGCTGAACTGAAAGAGGCGGGCGCGGCGGACCGAGCGGAGGAGGCTGGCGATCTGTTATTTGCTGCGGTCAATCTGGTCCGCGCTTATGGAATTGCGCCAGAAGATGCGCTGCGCAGCGCGAATGCCAAATTCGAGCGCAGGTTTCGCGAGATGGAGCATCTAGCCAACGGCAGTTTCGCCGATCGGAACCTTCAGGAACAAGAGTCGCTGTGGCAGGCAGTCAAAGCAGCAGAAAAGAACTCTGACGCGAAGACCTCCAAAAAATCAGAGGCTTGAAAAGCGTCCGAATTCCTTCGGCGTCAACCGAACGTCGATGGCGAGCATAGGTCCGCCATCGCTTTCGCCGCCATCGCTTTCAGCAAGCACTTGGCCGTGAGAATGCAGCCACGCAATTTTCTGCCCCTCCGACGCGGAAAGCATAATCCGGTATGATTTGGCCCCTTCGGTCAGGATAGCGTCGATGGTGGAAACAAGCTCGTCCACGCCCTCGCCCGTTACGGCTGAAATCGGCACAATTGCCTTATCCGATTGAGCGATCTCGATCAGCTCTTTGCGCCGGTCATCATCCACAAGGTCCAGCTTGTTCCAGGCCTCAACGATTGGAATGCTGGGGTCATCATCCTCGCTATCATAAACGCCGAGGTCGCTTAGCACGCTCAATACCTGCGATTTCTGTGCGCCGGATTCCGGATTATGAATATCGCGCACGTGGACGATCACGTCGGCAGCCGTCACCTCCTCCAAAGTAGCGCGGAACGCAGCCACGAGCTGTGTCGGAAGGTCCGAGATAAACCCGACCGTGTCGGAAAGAATTGCCTTCTCGACTCCCGGCAGCCTGACGGCGCGCATCGTCGGATCGAGCGTGGCAAACAGGAGGTCTTCGGCCATCACCTCCGCCCCGGTCATGCGGTTGAACAAGGTGGATTTGCCTGCGTTCGTATAGCCGACCAGAGCAATGATCGGCCACGGTGCCCGCCCCCGCCGTTCCCGGTGCAATGTGCGCGTCTTGCGCACCTGCTCCAGCTCTTTGCGAAGCCGAGCCATGCGCTGGCGGATCATTCGGCGGTCGGCCTCGATCTGGGTTTCGCCTGGCCCGCCGAGGAAGCCGAAGCCGCCTCGCTGACGTTCCAGGTGGGTCCAGCTACGAACCAAACGGCTCTGCTGATAGTCGAGATGGGCGAGTTCGACTTGCAAACGCCCCTCTGCCGTCGCTGCTCTTTCGCCAAAGATTTCGAGGATCAGTCCCGTACGGTCGATCACCTTGCGCTTGAGCTTTTCCTCAAGGTTGCGCTGCTGGATCGGCGACAGCGAACCGTCAACAATGACCAGTTCGGCCTCCTCGAGATTGCAGTCGGTCTCGATATTCTGAACTTGTCCCGCCCCGAACAGAGTGTTTGGTTTTACATCCCTGATTGGAATGATAACGGATTTGGCGATTACGATACCAATGGCCATCGCAAGCCCGCACGCTTCCTCAAGCCGCGAACTCGCATCGAGATCGTAGGACTGACCGCGGATATCCGGACAGATGACGACGGCCCGCGCACCGCGGGAAACCTCGCCTAACAGATTGTCATCGAAGCTCAGTCTTCTTCACCTTCCCAATCGCCCGACAGGTCTACATGCGTGTCGGGCTGGATTGTGGATACGGCATGCTTGTAAGCGAGTTGGACAAAGCCATCGCGCTCAAGAAGCATGCAGAAAAGATCATAAGCGGCAATCGCACCCTGCAGCATCACACCGTTCACAAGGAACATTGTGACCTGCGCCTCGGCATCTTTCACGCTGCTCAGGAAAACATCCTGCAACAAACGCTGTTTGCGGTTGCTGTCCTGGCTTGCGAATTGGCCAGCATCCATCGGCTGACCTGGCATAATCGTGCTGATTGCATGCTTGTAAACGAGCTGAGACTGACCGTCGCGCCGTAGCAATATCGAGAAATTGTCGAACCACGTCACGATGCCTTGCAACTTTACGCCCTTGACCAGAAACATGGTCACAGGTGTCTTGTTCTTGCGAAGCAAGTTAAGGAAGGCGTCTTGCAAATTGGTCTGCTTGCCGGGTTTTTGCGGTTCGACCTCTTTCTTGGTCACGCGCGCCGACAGGGTGCGTCCTTCGGACATTTCATTATCTCCATTATTGGCAGCCAGCTGAACTGGTCTGCAATCTGGCAACGCCGAGAAATCCAGCGAAACCGAAAACCATTTATAAAATACGTGTTTGAGCCGCCGATTTCAATCAGAATTCAAAGACGGCTTTATGACAACAACTTAATCCGCGTCATTTGCCTTGCGATCACCCATGCCGAGAAGCTTGAGTTTTCGGTGAAGTGCGGACCGTTCCATCCCGATAAAATTCGCCGTTTTTGAAATGTTTCCGGAGAACCTGCGTATCTGGATCGTCAGATATTCGCGCTCGAACGTTTCTCGTGCTTCGCGAAGCGGCACCCCGGTGAGAGCGGTGATGCCCCCGCCATTACCCAGCTTTCCGCCGGTTACTTCGCTTGGCAGCATTGTCGGCTCGATAGTGTCGATTTCATCGCGCGGAGTAAGGATGATTGTCCGCTCCACGACATTGCGAAGCTGCCTTACATTGCCCGGCCAATCATAGGCCTGCAAGGCGGCCAGAGCCTCATCCGAAAGGCGCGGTGCGGGGATGCCCTGCTCTGCTGCGTGCCTAGTGAAAAAGTGATCTGCCAATGCGGGAATGTCATCCCGTCGCTCCGACAGCGATGGCACAGTCACCGGGACCACGTTCAACCGGTAATACAGGTCTTCGCGAAAGCGCTTCTCTTCCATCTCGGTTTCAAGATCGCGCGCAGTCGAAGAAACCACCCTGACATCGACGCCAATCTGGCGCGTGCCCCCTACCCTGACAAAGCTCTGTTCTGTCAGCACGCGCAGGATACGCGCCTGTGTCGAGAGCGGCATGTCCGCGATTTCGTCCAGATACAGCGTACCCCCATCGGCGACCTCCAGCAGGCCCTGACGCACCAGCTTGCCGTTCGACTCCTCGCCAAACAGCTCCTGTTCGAACCTTTCGGGTGTGATGCGCGCCGAGTTTACGATGACGAATGCGTTGTCGGCCCTCGCGCTCCAACTGTGCAGCAGCCGTGCCGCGACCTCCTTGCCAGCGCCAGCCGGACCACTAATCAACACTCGGCTGCCGGTACTGGCTACCCGTTTCAGCGTCGCCCTCACCTGATTGATCGCAGCAGAGTTACCGTTGAACTCCTCACCGCGGGTAAAGCCCTGCCGCAGGCGGTCGTTTTCCCGCCGCAACCGTTCTGTTTCAGTCGCACGCTCTACAAGAAGCAACAGCCTCTCTGCCTCAAACGGCTTTTCGATAAAGTCCATCGCACCGCGACTGACTGCGGAAACGGCGGTATCGATGTTTCCATGGCCGGAGAAAATGATCACCGGCAATTCCGGCTCGCGCTGCTTGATTGCGTCCAGCACCTCCAGCCCGTCCATCTGGCTGCCATGTAGCCACACATCCAGCAGCACCAGGCTTGGCCGTTTTTCGTCGACTGCAGCCAAGGCGGATGTGCTGTCTCCGGCGGTGCGGCATTCATAGCCTTCGTCGCTCAGGACACCCGAGACGAGTTCCCTGATATCGTGTTCGTCATCAACTACGAGGATGTCTAACGCCATGGCGCAGTTTCCTTTCCGGTAATCATGTCTGTCCGCCCGTTGATTGTCATCATGCAGCTTCGCCCATTGCGGTCAGCGGGTCGCGAGCAAACCGCAAGGTCACCCGAGTTCCGCCATTTTCGGCAGAGGAAAACGCCATGTCGCCCCCGTGCTCTTCGACAATCTTTTTCACGATTGCGAGCCCAAGCCCGGTCCCCTTGTCACGGGTCGTGACATAGGGTTCGACGATCCGTTCCCGATCCTTGGGTAGGCCGATGCCGTTGTCCTCCACCGCAATCGTTACCTCATCCTCGTCAGCCTGAAGTTCGACAGCGATGCGCCCGCGGAAGTCCGGTTCTGCGTCAACCGCCCTCGCCTCCACCGCCTCGACGGCGTTCTTGAGAACGTTGGTAAGCGCCTGGCCAACCTGATGCCGGTCACAAGCCATGAGAGCCGGACCGTCCAGATCGGTCGTGAAACCGAAATCGACTTGTGGATGCGCCACTTCCTGCAGGAACAGCGCCTGCCGAGCGAGATCGATGGCGTTTTCTGATCGGAACACCGGCTTGGGCAGCCGTGCAAATGAAGAAAATTCATCGACCATCTTGCGCAGATCACCGACCTGCCGGACGATCGTATTGGTCAGGTCATCGAAGAGTTCACCATCGATCTCGATCTGCCGGCGATAGCGCCGCTTCAGGCGTTCTGTCGCGAGCTGAATTGGTGTTAGCGGATTCTTGATCTCGTGCGCAATCCGGCGGGCGACATCGGACCAGGCAGCTTGCCGTTGGTCCAGCAACTGGCGGGTTATATCTTCAAATGTAATTACCTGACCTTCAGGCGCCTCTGCGATTTTGATCGCGAGCGTGAGCAGATCCTTGCCCTTGGTATGATTGACGATGCCATTCTTCAGCTTTGCATCCAGCAGGCCAGCTATTTGCGGTGCAATATCGGCAAGCTGAGCTCCGGCAATATCGGTCTCCGGTCCTTCAAGCAGAAGGTTTTGCGCGGTGCTGTTCATGAGCAGGATCGAACCGTCGTGATCCACTGAAATTATCCCTGCCGAAGCAGACTCCAGCAAAGCTTCGACGAAGGCGCGCCTTTGATCGAGTTGCTCATTCGCCCCAACCAACGCATCGGTTTGCTTTTCAATCTGCGCGGTCATGCGGTTGAACGCCCGGTTGAGGAGTCCGATTTCATCCGCACCGGTGCGGCCATCAACTCTGAGTGAGAAATTGCCTGCACCGACTTTACGGGCTGCAGCAACCAAATCAGTCAGGGGCTCGACCTGACGATCTGCAAAACGCAGCGCAAACCACACCGCCAGACCGACCAAGGCAAGCGAAACGAAAAACAGCGCCAGATTGAACCGCAGCTGCAACGCTCTCGCCCGCGTGGTAAGAACCTGATATGCCTGAGAAATTGCCGTGGCGCTTTCCCATGACTTGAACGACAACGCTTCTGGATTCCGGGCGTTGTAGAGATATATCCCGCTTTCCCGGTCAATTGCAGCAACTGCTTCGATCCTTTGGGAATCGCCTGTCACAATAACCGGCTCACCTTCTTCGATCCGGTTGATCGTGTTCATCGGCAATGCCTGCGGGTCGTTACCGGCACCAAGATTGAGGACCGCCGCTGTGCGCAGTTCGCCGCTGGGCAATTTTTGCAGGATCGCGGATTCGTTCAACTCCCTGCCCTGCGTTTGCAAGCTGTAGAACTCTGCAAATTCAGGATCTGCCAGTGTTCCCCGTTCGAAATAGGCGCGCAAATCGGCTGCCATCGTGATCGTGTTGTTTGCCACCTGCAGCTGGTTCTGCTCGTAATATCCTTGCGCCAGTTCGTTCGCATTGCGCATGAGGCCGCGCGAATTGTCCGAAAACCAGAAGTCGACGCCCGATTGAAAAAGGAAGGCCGCGAATGCCGCGACAAGCAACGTCGGGATCGCAGCAACCAGAGAAAAGAAGAACACCAACCGCACGTGCAACCGCGCCGTGCTACCTGCAGCGCGGCGGATGGCTGTCCGCCGTCCAAACAGCACGAGAAGGCACATGGCCGGAATCAGGGTTCCGATCAGCAAGATCGCAACCTGCCCCGATGGCAGCAATCGTCCGTCAGGAGGCGCGCTCGAAAATGCGAAGTAGGTCGCGCCAATCATCGCCAGCATCGTGACGCCAGCAAGTATTTCCAGGATCAAAAAGATATTGGCGCGGCGGGACGCGACGATAAATCTACGCCACCATCGCGGGCTCTTTCGAGCTATCGTCTGATCGAAACCGGCCATCGTTGCATTCTTACAACGTCACTGTTGCAATTGTGCAAGAAGTTTTTCGCCGAACCGGTTCTCTCCCGCGCCGGGAATCAGGAATTCTGCGCGAATGTTTCAGGATCAATGGAAAGATCGACCAGTCTCTTGCGCAGCGTATTCCGGTTGATCCCGAGAATGCGCGACGCCTTCAGCTGGTTTCCGCCGGTTTCCCGCAGCGCCCACTCGAATAGAGGACGTTCAAATGCAGCCTGCGCGGAATGATAGATCGTTCCGGATGGCGGGTTCTCGCGCGTCAGCCATTTGCGCAAGGCTGGCGCGATGCCTTCATCATCGGTTTCGTTAGCTGGGGCGGTATTCGCACCAACCACTTCGACCACTCCATCGCGGTCGATCACATCGTCGCGGGCCAGCAAAATGAGGCGGTACATCATGTTGCGTAGTTCCCGCACGTTCCCGGGCCACGGCTGCTGCTCAAGCATTTCGAGCGCGCCTGAAGAGATTTGCCGCTGAGGCAGCCCCTCTAGAGTGGCCAGCTTGAGGAAGTGTTTCGCCAACGCTTCGATATCGTCGCGGCGTTCGCGGAGCGGGGGCAATTCCACGGGCACAACGGCCAACCGGTAGAACAGGTCCTCTCGAAAGCGTCCCGACGCGATCATGGGCTTCAGATCACGGTTGGTTGCCGCGACGATACGAACATCGATGTCGATTTCCTGACGTCCGCCGACCCGGCGAATGCGGCCCGATTGCAGTGCGCGCAGGAGGCGCGTCTGCGCCTCGATCGGCATGTCGCCGATTTCATCAAGGAACAACGTGCCGCCATTGGCCTGTTCAAATTTACCGATTGATTGCGCGATTGCGCCGGTAAACGCGCCCTTCTCGTGCCCGAACAGCTCGCTTTCGATCAGATCAGCCGGAATTGCGGCTGCGTTTACTGCGACAAACGGCCCGCTCTTGCGGTGCCCAAGTTGGTGAATAGCCTCGGCGACCAATTCCTTGCCGGTGCCGGATTCGCCAAGGATCAGGACTGTCAGATCGTTGCGCAGAACGCGCGTTATCATCCGGTAAACGCCCTGCATGGCTTGGCTTCGGCCGACCAGCGGCAGCCCATCACCGGCCTCGCTGATGTCAGGCATCTGATCACTGCGCGATCCGGCCGCCTGGATGACGGCGCGGACCAGTTCGTCCAGATCGAACGGCTTCGGAAAATACTCGAACGCCCCGGTGTCGGTTGCGCGAACCGCAGTGTCCAAGGTGTTCTGCGCCGACAGGATGATGACCGGCATTTCAGGGTATCGTTCGCGAACAGGTGCCAGCGTTTCGATCCCGTCGCCATCCTCCAGCATGACATCGGTCAGCATGACGGCGAATGACTGGCTGGCTAGCTTTGCGTCCCTGCATTCGATGCTGGTGCAATGGGTAACCGCGAAGCCTTCCTCGTCCAGCGCGGCAGTGACCACGGTTGCGATTGAAGTATCGTCTTCAACGAGCAAAATTTCTTTCATGATTTCCTAGTCCGCCCGGGCCAAGTGGATACGAAACAGTGTCAGCCCGCGCGCTTCATCCCGCCGGTAACTGATCCTGCCGCCCATATCGGCGACCAGTTTCTTGACCAGCGCCAACCCCAACCCCTGACCATTCTTTTTGGATGTCACGAAAGGTTCGAAAATATGATCGCCCAAATCAGGGTCTAGACCCGGACCGTTGTCATAAATTGTCACCTCGATCGGGAGACGCACCGAACGGCCAAGGCGCATGACGTTGGCAGCAAGGCCGCTTACGAAGCGCGTACGAACCATGACTTCCGGGCTTTCGGCGCCTTCACAGGCATCGACCGCGTTCGACAGCAGATTGATCAGAACCTGTTCCAATGCGTCCTTGTTGGCGGAAACATCGGGCAATGACGGATCGAATTCCTCGACCAGTTCGGCGCGGTCCTTTGCCGCTGCCCGCACCGTCGCCATGGCGCTGCGGATCGACTGATGCAGGTTGACCGGTGCCAGTGGTTCCTGCTTGCTACTGCCGAGTTCCTGCATCCGGTCGATCAGCCGCGCTATGCGGTCGACCTCGTCAGCGATCATGTTGGTGAGGCGCTTGTCCCCCTCATCAAGCTTGCGCGCGATCAACTGCCCTGCCCCGCGAATAGCAGCGAGAGGGTTTTTGATTTCGTGCGCGAGAATGGCGGGCGCTGCGAGCGATGCGCTGGCTTCGTCACTGCGGCTCATGTCGTCTTGCCCGGCATCAGACAGGGTGCAAACCCGCCATCCGGGATGACTGGGCAGCGGTGAAACTGTGAGGTTGATCAACCGCGTCTTGTCGCCAATGCTGACCGGCAGACCGCGTGCAACCAGCTGCGCATCTTCATGGCTCAACCTTTGCGCAATCCTGTCATCGGCAAATTGCAGAATGTCACGAACCTGCTGGCCGATTAGCCGTTTTGCGCTGCGGCCAAGCAGATCTTCGGCGGCATGGTTAGCCTCAACGATGACAAGGTCGGGATCGATCAGCAGGAGAGCAAAAACAAAGCCGGAGATCTGGGTCCTGGCATCCGGGATGCCCCCGGCATCACCGCTGGACTGCAAGCTGCCCGCCATTTTCAGGCGGCACGGCGATGCATGAACGGCGTGTAGAAACGCTCCAGTTCGCCGAGCACCTGCTCCGGATCGTCAATGAAATTGACGTGATTGCGGAACTCGGCAGAGCCGTGCATTCCCTTGGTGTACCAACCGAGATGCTTGCGCGCGACCTTGGTGCCAACCTCACGCCCGTAATGCTCCAGCATACCGTTGTAGTGTTCGACCAGAACTTCGTATTGTTCGTCAAAACTGGGGCTGGCGATCGTTTCGCCGGTCTGCCACCAATGCATGACCTGACCGAGCAGCCACGGTTTGCCGTATGCACCCCGTCCGATCATCAATCCATCAGCACCCGATTGCTCAAGCGCTTTGGCACTGTCTTCGACGCCGCAGATATCGCCGTTGACGATCACCGGGATGGACACTGCGTCCTTCACCTTGCGGATAAAGCTCCAATCGGCAGAGCCTTTGTACATCTGGTTTCGGGTCCGTCCGTGGACGGTAATCATCTTTACGCCCAAATCTTCGGCAATCTTTGCCAGCTCGGGCGCGTTCAGGCTGTCATGATCCCAGCCCATCCGCATCTTGACGGTCACCGGCACGTCGACCGCTTTGACTGTGGCTTCCATCAGTTTTGTGGCGAGCGGCACCTCACGCATCAAGGCAGACCCCGCCAAGCCGTTGGTGACCTTGCGCACCGGACACCCGAAATTGATGTCGATGATTTCTGCGCCGCGATCGGCATTCAGCTTGGCAGCTTCACCCATGCTGACAGGATCACAGCCCACCAGCTGCATAGAAACCGGTTCTTCCGTCGGGTCCCACGCCGCCTTCTGGATCGACTGACGGGTTTCACGGATGGCCGCCTGGCTCGCGATCATTTCGGTCACGTTGAGGCCAGAACCATAGCGCCGCACCAGGGTACGAAACGGCAGATCGGTAACACCCGTCATCGGCGCAAGCACGACCGGACAATCGATTGTCACGCTGCCAATCTGAATGGGCTTCATTGCCGGCGGGGTCGGGATATCTGTCATTGTCGTCATGTGCCTAAAATTTGGGCAGCGCATAGTGCATTGCAGCATTGCACGCAAGCAGCTAGCGCCCGGTGCCATGGCGAAGGCAAATTCATTTCCTCCCTTTGCGGCCATTGTCGTTGCCGCCGGCAAGGGTATCCGCGCCGGGCAGCCGGTCCCCAAGCAATTTGCAAACTGGCGCGGGAAACCCGTGGTGCGCCACTCGGTCGAAGCGCTTGCCGCAGCTGGCGCCGATCCCATCATTCTGGTCATTCCGGAAAACGGAGAGGAATTGGCGCAGCAGGCTATTGGTGAGGTGGCGGCCGCCCGGTTCGTTGTCGGCGGCAAAACAAGACAGGAATCGGTCCGACGCGGGTTGGAGGCACTGGCCCAGCAGCCGCCGGAACGGGTCATCGTTCACGATGCTGCCCGGCCCGAAATTCGCCCGGCTGTGCTGCACAGGCTGTTCACGGCTCTTGTGGAGCACAAGGGCGCTGCCCCTGTTTTGCCTGTGGTGGACAGTCTTTCCATCGATAAAGACGGCTTGATGGCGGGATCGGCCGACCGTGATACCCTTCGCCGCGTGCAAACACCGCAGGCATTCCGCTTTGCCGACATTCTGTCCGCCCACCGCAGCTGGCCCGGCGCGCCCACTGCCGGCGACGACGCGCAGGTGCTCAAGGCGGCCGGGCACGATGTCGCCCATGTTGAAGGTGACGAGGCCCTCAAAAAGCTTACTTTTGCAGAGGATTTCATGTCTGAAACACCGATTTATCGAACCGGGATGGGTTATGATGTCCACCGTCTGGTCGCTGGCGAAGAGCTCTGGCTCGGCGGCATCAGGATAGAGCACAGTCATGGCCTGTCCGGACATAGCGATGCAGACGTCGCGCTGCATGCAATCGTCGATGCGATGCTTGGCGCGGTTGCCGCAGGCGACATCGGCCAGCACTTCCCGCCCTCCGATGATCGCTGGAAAGGTGCTTCGTCCGATCAGTTCCTTCAGCACGCGGCCGATCTTGTGGCAGAGGCGGGTTATCAGGTGGGCAACATTGATCTGACCATCATTTGCGAGGCACCGAAAATAGGGCCGCACCGCGACGCAATGAGATCGCGCATTGCCGGGCTGCTCGGCATTGACTCGCAATTCGTTAGCGTGAAAGCCACTACCACAGAACGACTTGGATACACCGGCCGACAGGAAGGCATCGCTGCCCAGGCCGTCGCAACCGTGATCAGGATTTAGGAAAGTACAATGACTTATCGCAAGTTGAAAGCATCAGGGGCGCTGTGCGCCGTGCTCTGCCTTGCTCAGCCGCAGATTGCCATGGCGCAAGACTGTGTCGAGCAAGCGGATGTTGTCGATGCGACGATCTATTCGATGCCGATCCTGTACGATGCCTATACCTCCAAATGCGCGGGCGAATTCGCCGATACAGGTTTCATCGCGAACCGAGGCCAGTCATTCATCGCGCCGTATTCAGCGCAGCAGGATGAGCGCTGGGCGGGTGCCGCCAGATTGTTGGGACAATTCGCTTCTTCCGGCAGCGGGAGCAGTTCCAGTGCAGATATCTTCACGGCGTTGCCGGAGGAGGCCATGCGCCCCTTCGTGGACGGCATAATCTCGCTGAAAATTGCTGAAGAAATCAAATTGAAAGATTGCGGCAAGATCGAGCGTACGGTCGAATTGCTCTCGCCTCTCCCGCCAGAGAATGTTGGCGGTTTCCTTGCCCTGCTGGTCGATTTTGCAGGTGTAAAGGACCCTGAAATTTGTCCGTACGAAGCCAAATGACCGCAGGTCTTCTGCCATCTGATATTGACGCACTTGCAAAGCGAGTGGTCGAAGAAAATGCTGCCATAGGCCGCACGATCGCCTTGGCCGAAAGCTGTACCGGCGGATTGGTCGCGGCGGCGCTCACCGAAATACCGGGTTCTTCGGCAGTCCTGGACCGCGGCTTTGTAACCTATTCCAACGATGCAAAGATGCAGAGCCTGGACGTGGCAAGCGACATCATCGAAACCTTCGGTGCAGTCTCGATTGCCTGCGTTTGGGCGATGGCCCAAGGCGCGCTCAAGAACAGCAATGCCGATGTTGCAATTGCGATTAGCGGCGTGGCCGGACCTGGCGGCGGCACTGATCTTAAGCCGGTGGGAACGGTCGTTTTCGCACGCGCGCAGCGTGACGAAAATGGCGAGCCGGAAGGTGAACTGAAAAGCTTCGGCGATGTTGGCCGCGCTGAGGTTCGCCGTCAGGCGACGCTTTGTGCGCTGGAGTTGCTGCTGCCGTAAAGCTGGGCGGCCCTCGCTTCGAACGCTGCCATCATCTTGCGAAATGCACGGTCGAAATACTGACCTGCCATTGCTTCGAAAACGCGGTTCTTGAAGGTGAACTCAACGCAAAAATCGACTTCGCAACCTCCGTCATCCCGCGGCGTGAACTGCCAGGAATTATCCAGATCCCTCAGCGGGCCGTCGACATAATGGACCGTGATCGAGAGCGGCCGATGTTTCATGACCTTTGATGTGAACTTCTCGCGGATCGATTTGAAACCGACGACCATGTCCGCGATCATCTCGCTTTCGGAATCTGACCTCACCCGGGTTGCCACGACCCACGGCAGAAATTCAGGATATCGGGCGACATCGGCCACCAGATCGAACATCTGTTCTGCGCTATAGGGCAGTATCCGTTTTTCTCGGATACCGGGCATCAGTTGCCCTGCTTGGCAGCTTGTTTCGCGAGCTTCGCTTCCCGCGCAGCTTTCATTTCCGCGAAATCATCGCCTGCGTGATAGCTGGAACGCGTTAGCGGTGACGAAGCAACCTGCAAAAATCCCTTGGCCCGCGCGATTGCGCCGAATGCGTCGAACGCTTTGGGGGTGACAAAATCCTCCACCTTCGCGTGTTTCGGTGTCGGTTGGAGATACTGGCCCATCGTCATGAAATCGATATCGGCGCTACGCATGTCGTCCATGACCTGGTGCACCTCCAACCGCTGCTCACCGAGGCCCAGCATGATACCGGACTTGGTAAAGATCATCGGGTCATGGCTTTTGACCTCTTCGAGGAGGCGAAGCGACGCATAGTACCGTGCACCTGGCCTGATGGTCGGGTAAAGACGCGGCACGGTTTCCAGATTGTGATTATACACGTCTGGCCCTGCTTCGCAGATTGCCTCGACCGCCGCGCGCATCTTGCCGCGGAAATCAGGGGTCAGGATTTCGATTGTGGTATCTGGCGTCTCGCGGCGCAGCGCCTTGATCACTTTTACAAACTGCCCTGCCCCGCCATCGGGAAGATCGTCGCGGTCAACCGAAGTGATAACAATATGCTCGAGGCCCATCTTCCCCGCTGCGATTGCCGTATTCTCCGGCTCCATCGGGTCGACGATGCGCGGCATACCGGTTTTGACATTGCAAAATGCGCAGGCCCGCGTGCAGACATCGCCCAGAATCATCACGGTTGCGTGTTTTTTCGTCCAGCATTCGCCAATGTTGGGACAGGCGGCCTCTTCACAAACCGTATTGAGGTTCAATTCTCGCATCAGCTTGCGCGTCTCGTGATAGCCCTTGCTGACGGGCGCTTTCACGCGAATCCAGTCGGGCTTGCGCTGGCGAGGTGCGCGTTCTTCGGGTGATGCGGGTGCTGCCGATAGATCGTTCATGTGGGCCATTTAGTGTCGGGACTTGCCAGAGGCAATGGCGCAGGCCATTTGCTATGCCATGACACATATACATGAGACAGCTTTGGACGGCCTTCTAGAGGGCTATCGCCGATTTCGTGACAATGACTGGGTTTCCGAGCGTGAACGCTGGAGCGCTCTGAAAGACGGGCAAGCACCAAAGACCATGGTCATCGCCTGCTCTGATTCCCGCGTCGACCCGGCGCAGATTTTCGATGTGGACCCGGGCCAGATATTCGTGGTGCGAAATGTGGCCGCGATGGTGCCTCCCTTCGAAACGACGCCCGGTTTGCATGGGGTATCTGCTGCGCTCGAATTTGCGGTACAATTCCTGAAAGTTTCAGAAGTAATGGTGATGGGCCACGGGATGTGCGGCGGCTGCCAAGCTGCCCTCACCCAGGACCTGCATGGCAATGAGCCGGGACAGGGCGGATTTGTCGCTGACTGGATCGGCCTGCTGGACGAGGTACGTGACCCGATCGCTGAGAGCATGGGTACCACTGGCCGCGATGCTGAAAAGGCCATGGAACTTGCGGCCGTAAAAGCCAGCCTCAAAAATCTCCGCACCTTCCCATGCGTGCAGCAGAAGGAAGAACGCGGCTCGCTAACGCTGCGGGGGGCATATTTCGCGATTTCCGATGGTGTGCTGCACCTGCTTGATGAAGCCACTGGCGATTTTGTACCTGCTTCCTGAGTTTCGCCGGACGGAGCACACAAATGTCTGACGCACACAATCTGAATATCGCGCTCCTGATTGACGCCGACAATGCGAGCCCTGCTGGTATTGATCCCGTCCTGACCGTCCTTGCCGAACTGGGGCAAGTCAACATCCGGCGGGCTTACGGCAATTGGCGAAAGACCTCGCTCAAGGGCTGGATCGACCGGATGCACCGATATGGCATCGAACCTTCGCAGCAATTCGACCTGACGAAGGGCAAGAACGCGACAGACATGAAGATGACCATCGATGCGATGGACATGCTCTATCGTGGCCGCGTGCAAGGTTTCGGGATTATGAGCTCGGACAGCGATTTCATGCCTCTGGCCATGCGTATCCGGCAGGACGGGTATCCGGTTTATGGGTTTGGCGGTGCAAAAACACCGGAAGCCTTCCGCGAGGCATGCACACGTTTTATCGACGTGAACGCGCTGATAAAGGCAGAGAAGGAAGAGAAAGCAGAGCCTGCAAAATCAGGCCCTCTTGATGACGACCTGCTTCACCTGCTTTTCGATGCTTACAACGCCAGCAAGCGGGATGAGCAAGGCTATGCAAAGCTGTCAGAAGTCGGCCAGCGCGCTGGCAACAGGTCCAGTTTCGACACCCGCAATTATGGCTATTCGCGGCTGATTGACCTGATTGAATCGATTGCCAATTTTGCGGTCGAACGCCGCGAAAACGGTCAGATTTACGTCAAGCGGCTGCGGTAAAAGGCTCAAAAAAGGGCGCGGAAGTTAATCCGCGCCCTTCTTCAATTGGTTTTAGCTGTGATTAGCTGCTGGCTTCTGGAGCCGCATCCAGTGCTGGCTCTGCTTCCATCTGCGTATCCGCATAGGTCGACCACAGGCGCGCAACGTAAGCGCGCGCTCCCGTCACCTTGGCGAAGGTTTCCTTAGCTTCAGCGAACTTGCCCTGAGCGACCTGCGCCATACCCATACGGGTCATCACGCGGTTGCTGTCGAGACCCGGCAGCGTTGCTGCGATCGCGTAAATCTCTTCAGCCTTGGCTGGTTCGCCGTACGAATAAAGCAAATCCGCAGCCACGTTCACGGCAACCGGCTTTGCACCCGGCTTCTTTGCGTCCCGCTCGTAGGCAGGCAATTCGGCCCGATCGGCGGAGAGGCGCGATTCCGAAGCGCTCTTCGCTTCAGCTACGAACGGGTCCGAGGTCTTCAGCACGCCTTTCGATACCGCTTCGTTCAGGATGCGCGAAACTTCGCCCGGAAGGCGGATCGCGTCGGCAGCCTGGATATAGTCAGAATAGTCACGGTCGCTGGAAAGGGCTCCTTTGGCCGCAGCCAGTCGGAGCAGATCCAGAGTGATGTCATCGGACATATCGAGGGTATTGCGCTGGACAGCGAAAGCGTTGGCCCAGTTCTTGTCACTCGGGTAATATTCGATGGCCTGCATCGAAAGCGCGATGGCGTCTTCGACCAGATCATTATTGTAGGCGACCGAGAAACCGACGTCGATCCAGATTTCCGTAGGCACCTTTCCAGCGGCCGCCGCCTTGTCGATATTCTGACGAAGATATTTCACGCCTTCAGCATACTGGTCATTGTCAAAGTACGTGCTGGCAACAACCGAAACGAGATCCCCGGTGTAACCGGCATCAATTGCCTGAGCGAAGCGCGCCCGCGCCGCGTCGTAGTCACCAGCCTGGCGGGCAAACTCACCTGAATTTACCAGGTACTGCGGCAGTTCCGTAGCCGCAACCTTGCCACTTTCAATCATCATGTCGAAACCACGACGCTGCATAGCGACATCATCATTTTCGCGCCCAACATTGAACAGGACGCTGCCTGCGAGACGCTTGTCATCGTCGGTTTCAATCTGTTCAAGCATGCCCGGCACAGCAGCCTTGGCTGCCACGGGGTCGGCATTTTCACCGGTCAGCAACTCGTTGACAGTCTGATAAACCTTCACGAAATTCTTGCTGTAGTTCGCCTTTGGTGCGGATTCTTTCTTTTTCTTCTTCGCGGCATGGGCCGGCGCTTCGAATGCGACGAGACCAAGTGCGGTGCCACTGGCGAGCGCAATGGCCAGCGCCAGGCTGGAACCGGTGCGGCGCGAGGGTTTTGTGCGTGCGATTGCAAACATTAGGGGTGTCTCCCATTGATAAATTCGAAAAAGCCATCTTGGGGAAAATCCAATCTGGCGGAAACTACGTCTCACATACGGCGCAATGCCGTTTCATGCCGCGTATTGCAACAATTGGTAGCTGAAGCGTGCTGAATGGACATTGAACGCCCCTTAAAGCAGCCATTACCCTGATGATCCTAGGCAAGTGTGGAAAACCCTCGAATACGGGGCTTCGCAGGGCATAGTTTAGTGGCGGATCAGCGCGCATTCCCCTAGGCTCTCGAGGTTAGATCTTCTGGCTTCATTGACCTGGAAAAGAGATACCTTGAGCGACGATACAGACACCATCACCCCGCCCGCTTCACCGCAAGAATATTCGCGGATCGACATCGTCGATGAAATGAAGACGAGCTACCTCGATTACGCGATGAGCGTGATTGTCAGCCGCGCACTCCCTGACGTTCGCGATGGACTGAAGCCTGTGCACCGGCGCATCCTGTTCGCCAGTAACGAAGGCGGCTTTGTTGCTGGCCGCCCCTATCGTAAATCGGCAAAAATCGTCGGCGACGTGATGGGTAACTATCACCCGCATGGCGACAGCGCGATTTACGACGCACTGGCCCGCATGACGCAGGATTGGTCGCTGCGTGTCCCCCTCATCGACGGTCAGGGCAATTTCGGTTCAATGGACCCCGATCCGCCTGCATCGATGCGTTATACCGAGGCCCGCCTGGCGAAGGTGGCCAATTCGCTCCTCGATGATCTCGACAAGGATACTGTCGATTTCGCGGAAAACTACGATGGTTCCCGCGAAGAGCCGACAGTTCTTCCTGCCCGTTTCCCGAACCTGCTGGTCAACGGTGCCGGCGGTATCGCGGTTGGTATGGCGACCAATGTCCCGCCGCATAATCTTGGCGAAGTAATCGATGGATGCCTCGCCTTCATCGAAAACCCTGGGATCACCTCGGAAGAACTTTTCGAAATCATTCCCGGCCCGGATTTCCCCACGGCTCCGCTGATCCTGGGCCAGTCGGGCGCGCGTTCCGCATACACGACCGGACGCGGCTCGATCCTCATGCGCTGCCGTCACGAGATAGAGACCAGGCGCGGCGACCGCGAAAGCATCATTCTTACGTCGATTCCGTATCAGGTGGGCAAGTCCAATCTGGTCGAGAAACTGGCCGAGGCAGCGAAAGAGAAGCGCATTGAGGGCGTTTCCGACATTCGTGACGAATCGAGCCGGATGGGTGTTCGCGTGGTCATCGACCTGAAACGCGACGCGACTGCCGAAGTGGTTCTCAACCAGATCTGGCGGCACACCCCTGCCCAGTCTTCATTCCCGGCAAACATGCTCGCCATCCGCGGCGGGCGTCCGGAAGTGATGAAGCTGCGCGACATCATTCAGGCGTTCATTCAGTTCCGCGAAGAGGTCATCACCCGCCGCACCAAATTCGAACTGAACAAAGCGCGTGATCGCGCTCACATCTTGCTTGGCTTGGTGGTCGCGGTGTCCAACCTGGACGAAGTCGTTGCCATGATCCGCAGCGCACCAAATCCGGCAGAAGCACGTGCAAAGTTGCGGGCCAAGGAATGGCCGATCGGTGACATTGCCCAGTACATCAAATTGGTCGAGGCAATCGAACCGGATTCCGATCAGGCAGGCGGAACTTATCGCCTTTCCGAACGGCAGGTTAAGGCGATCCTTGAACTACGCCTTCACCGCCTGACCGCGCTTGGCCGAGACGAGATCGGTGACGAGCTGAAAGAACTCGCGATCTCGATCGAAGAATACCTCTCCATTCTTGGCGACCGGGTTAAGCTATACGGCGTCTTGCGCGCCGAACTTGTCGAAATCCGCGAAAGCTACGCCACGCCGCGCATCACCGAAATTGCGCCCGCGTGGGACGGCCTCGAAGATGAAGACCTGATCGAACGCGACGAAATGGTCGTGACAGTCACACTCGACGGTTACATCAAGCGCACACCGCTCTCGACGTTCCGCGCCCAGAACCGGGGCGGCAAAGGCCGCGCCGGGATGGCAACGAAAGACGAGGATGCGGTCAGCGAAATGTTCGTGACCAGCACCCACAATCCGGTGCTTTTCTTCTCCACGGCGGGCAAGGTTTACCGCTTGAAAGTCTGGAAACTGCCAGAAGGCGGACCAACCACTCGCGGCCGCCCGATCGTCAACCTCCTCCCTTCACTCGGGGATGGCGAAACAATCCAGACAGTCCTGCCGCTGCCCGAGGATGAAGACAGTTGGGGCGCGCTCAACGTTGTGTTCGCGACATCGAAAGGCAACGTGCGACGCAATTCAATGGACGCATTTGCCAACATCCCGTCGAACGGAAAGTTCGCGATGCGATTTGACGACGAAAGCGAAGATCACCTGATCGGTGTTGCTTTGCTCGAGGCTGGCGATGATGTCCTGCTCGCCTCCAGACAAGGCAAGGCAATCCGCTTTGGCGGCGAAGATATTCGCGAATTCCAGAGCCGGACCTCTACCGGTGTCCGCGGTATGCGCCTTAAAGACGATGACAGCGTGGTCTCGCTGTCCATCCTCCACGGCGGTTCGGCGACACCTGACGAGCGCGATGCCTATCTCAAGGTAGCACCATGGAAAGCCGACGATGACGCTCCTGAACTGTCCGCCGAACATGCCGAAATGGCAGAGGCTGAGCAGTTCGTGCTGACGGTCTGCGCCAATGGCTACGGCAAGATTTCCTCTGCTTACGAATACCGGAAGGCCGGGCGCGGTGGCCAGGGGATCACCAATATCGACAATATCAAGCGGAACGGCCCTGTGGTCGCCAGCTTCACGGCGACCAAGTCCGACCAGCTCATGCTAGTCACCGATCAGGCGAAACTGATCCGCATCGGCCTCGACACTCTGCGTGTTATTGGCCGGGCCAGTGCCGGCGTCAGGCTATTCAATGTTGACGATAAAGAAAAAATCGTCAGTGTTGCAAAACTGGATGAAGAAGAAGCACCCGAGAATGAAGCGGAGGATGCAGTGGTAGAAGAAATGGTCGGCCGCGATAGCGAACAAACCGTGCCGCATACTACCGCGCATAGCGACGACAACATTCCTGGGGAGCCTGACGCAAGTTGATTAAAGTCGACCCCTCGGGCGCCACATGCGGCGCATCGGTAACAGGGGTCGACCTTTCACATCCAGTTGAGCCGTTGGTGTTGGCGGAAATTCGCGCTGCATGGCTCGCACACAAGGTCTTGGCCTTTCCCGAGCAGAACCTCGATGATGATGCGCTTGAGCGCTTCACGCTGGAGATGGGAGGGTTTGGCGATGACCCGTTCTTCGAACCGATTCCTGGCCGCACCAACATCGCGGCAATTCTTCGGGAGAAGGACGAGAAGTCGCCGCTATTTGCAGAAAATTGGCACAGCGACTGGAGTTTCCTTGCTGTTCCACCGTCCGGAACCTGCCTTTCGGCAATCGACATCCCGCCAGTCGGTGGCGACACGCTGTTCGTGAACCAGACGGCTGCATTTGCCGCCCTTCCGGATGATCGAAAGAACTACCTACGTACTCTGACGGCGATCCACAGTGCCCGCGGCGCATATTCGCCTGATGGCTTTTACGGGAAGAACGACAAAGGCCGAAGCATGGCGATCCGGCCAGATGAAAGCGCGATGGCCACACAGACCCATCCACTGATCATCAATCATCCCGAGACCGGCGAGGAAGGTTTCTTCAGCTGTGCAGGATACATTGTCGGCATTGAGGGTATGTCCGATGCAGATGCGTTTGCCCTGCTGACGGAATTGCTCGAGTGGCAATCACGTGATGACTTTGTCTATCGCCATAAATGGCAGAGCGGCATGCTGATCATGTGGGACAACCGCTGCGTTCTGCACAAGGCGACAGGCGGCTATGAAGGCCACCGCAGAGAGTTACACCGCACGACCATCGCTGCCCCGCCCGCCGCTTAATTCTCCGCGTCGAGTTCTTTCCTGAGCGTTTGCACCACACCGGTCGCAATTAGAAACTGGCCAGCGTAGTAAAGCGGCCAGATCAATAGCGCGTAGATCGCGGCACCGGACGGGTAACCGATCCTCGCAAAAATCAGCCAGTCCGACACGACGAACAAGAGCGCGCCCAAGCCGACGCGGTAACGGGAAAAACGGCTCATCCACGCAGTTGCAGCCATGCCGCCAAGCGCAAGCCCGTAATAGGTGATGCCCAGGTCGCGTGACAGCAACCAGCAGACCAGCGGCGTCAGGAGCAAAAGTGCGGCAGCTGCGGTTTTTTGCGATGATGTCGGATGTTCACGCCGATTGCCGAGATAAAGCGTCATCGCGGCGAGATGGGAGAGGAAAAACGCACCCCCACCATATTCCAGACTGTATTCGATCAACACATCGCCCAGCGCCGACAGCGCCATGACAAGCGACAGGATCTTGGCATCACGTACCCTGCATCTTTGCCACGCATAAACAGCGAGCAATGCGGCGCCGGCCCCTTTCAGGCTGACCAGCAAGCCATCGCTCAGCGGCTCCGATCGGAGGAAGTAATATGCGACCGCCGCGAGCACGCTCGCAGCTAGCCAGGGTCTGTGTTCAACAAGTGCCCGTTTCGGCATAAAATCCTCCGGCGGCATTTGTGGACTTGATGAAGTGGCCAAGCAAGCACTAGGTGCGCGCAATGACCCATGATGTACACATAATTGGCGGCGGCCTAGCCGGGAGCGAAGCTGCCTGGCAGTTGGCGCAGCGCGGCGCGAAGGTTCGCATCTCAGAAATGCGCGGCGGCGGGGATATGACACCGGCCCACCAGACTGACGGGCTGGCCGAGCTTGTATGCTCGAACAGCTTTCGCTCTGACGATGATGAGCGCAATGCGGTGGGCCTGCTGCATCATGAATTGCGCCGCCTCGACTCCATAATCATGGCCGCCGGTGAAGATGCCCGCGTGCCTGCAGGATCGGCGATGGCAGTCGACCGCGACGCATTCTCAGCCAATGTCGAACGTATCTTGATGGAGCATCCGAACGTCACCGTAGTTCGGGAACGTGTCGACGCATTGCCTGAAAGCGGGCTGACCATCGTCGCCACCGGGCCGCTTACCGCTGCCTCGCTCGCGGAGAGCATCGTAGCTGCCACCGGTCAGGACCGGCTGGCTTTCTTCGATGCGATCGCGCCAATCGTGCACCGTGAAAGCATCGACATGGATATTTGCTGGTTCCAGTCGCGCTGGGACAAAGGCGATGGCAAGGACTACATCAACTGTCCGATGACCAAGGACCAATATCTCGCATTCCATCAGGGTTTGCTGGACGGGGACAAGACCGAATTCAAGGAGTGGGAATCCAACACGCCATACTTTGAAGGCTGTATGCCAATCGAAGTGATGGCATCACGCGGCGTAGACACGCTCCGGTTTGGCCCAATGAAACCCGTCGGGCTGGATAATCCCAGAGACACCACACCGGAATTTCCCCAAGGGCGCTGGCCCCATGCGGTGGTTCAGTTGCGGCAGGACAACAAGCTGGGCACCTTGTGGAATATGGTCGGTTTTCAGACCAAGCTCAAACACGGCGCCCAGGTGGAGCTTTTCCGGACCATCCCGGGGCTGGAGAACGCTGAATTTGCGCGATTGGGGGGATTGCACCGCAACACCTTCCTCAATTCGCCGCTGGTGCTTGATCGCCAGATGCGCCTCAAATCCGCGCCGCACATCCGCTTTGCTGGCCAGATCACCGGCTGCGAAGGGTATGTGGAAAGCGCAACCGTCGGATTGCTCACCGGCCTGATGGCCGCGGCAGACCTTGCGGATCGTCCGTGGGAAGCGCCACCGGCCACTAGCGCGATGGGCGCCCTTCTATCGCACATCACGGGCGATGCCGAAGCGGAAACGTATCAGCCGATGAACGTCAATTTCGGTCTCTTTCCGCCGCTGCACGACGTGAAAAAGAAGCAGCGCAAGGAAGCCTATACCAACCGGGCAAAGGACGATTTCGGCCAATGGCTCAGCCGGATGGAATTGGCACCAGCGTAGCTGTCAACAACGGCAAGCTGGCTTCTTGCGTTTCGGTTTCGGCCGAGTCGTAGCGAATTCTTCAGCAGTCAGTTCCCGGTCGCCATTCGCGTCGGCACCATCGAACCGGGTGGCTGTTGCCACTGCCCATTCTTCAAAAGTCAGCAGGTTATTGCCGTCTTTGTCCAGTTTACGGAAAGCATCCGAGCGGGTGGAAAGCATTTCGTTGCGCGAAATCTTGAGGTCGCGGTTGCGGTCGTAACGGAAGAACCGGCGCTGCTCGCGAGAAAGCTCGGTCGCTTCCGGCGGGGTTGGTCCCTGCATGTCGCCAACATCGGCATTCGGCAATGTGTCGGTATCGTCAGCATCGACCTGTCCGACTGGCTCAGGCGGCGGCGCCGATTCTTCTACCTGCGCCCTGCCCTGCCACCAGAAAAGCCCAAGACTGACCAGTAGTAACGCGCCGAGCCCGCCAAGTAACATCCTGTTCATCGCCACCCCTTTCAGGCGGCAACTCTATACTAGCGACCGAACAATCCAAGTCTTGTAATCAAAAGGATTTCACTACGTCCGCGAATAAGCTCGGAACCGCCCTGTGCCAGTGAACGGATAGCCAACCGGTCGAGGATCGCAATCGAACGCAAGGCAAAGGGCATTCGGGAGGGCGCGCGTCCTGCCCCCTCCGCCTGTTCAAGTACGAAGGCCCGTTCATCCCCGTCGCTCACCCGTGCCGCAAGGTCAGCAAGAGCCCACCGCTGGCCGGCGCTATATGCTTTCGATGCGTGATCTTGATTGCCGGAGAGACGGGCGACGGCCGCAAAGCATGCCGCACGGCCGGTCGCAAAGTCATTGGCGGCGTTGGTGGGCAATGGCGGTTCTGCCAGTAGAGCTTCCCATCCGTCTGCGAGACACTGCAAGGCGACTTCCTCGCCCGCCCAGTGCGCGGTAAGCTGCGCCAGAACCGGATCGCCGGCTGGCCGATCTTCCGCTTTCTTGCCCAGTTGGTCCCGCCACCATGCGATCCGCATCTGAGCCAGCATCGGTTCCTTCGCCTGGCTGACAAATTGCGAAAGGCGGCGATCCAGTTCGAAGAAAGGAGCCAACACTTGCCTTACCCGAGTACCGGCATGTGCCAGCGCGAGCGATTGAGACAGGGGAAGTTGATCCGAATTCATGGCGCGCTCTGTTCACCAAAGCGCGGCATTACTCAATGCCGAAGTGGCTTAGTCGCAAGCGGAATCGCTGTTTCCACCGGTCAGGCCAGGGGTCAAATTGCGGTCGTCGCGGATCAGATACGCGGCTTCCTTGCGCAAGGTCTTGTCGCCCGAACCGAACGGGTTTTCAAACAGGGCCGAATATTCGTATTCGATCTCGACAAACATCACCGCTTGCCCGGAGCGGGCGCGTATTTCACTTGAAGTGTCCCCCATGCCGGTAATCGGAGTGCCTGACAGGCCGTTCTTGTCGGTGTCGTTTCCGTAATCGGAATCGACGTCGAGATCGCCTTGGCAGCGCTGCCAGGCAATGAACTGGCGGCCAGTGAAGTCATCATATTCGAGGCTGGACAAAATCACCCGGCCACTTGCCTCAAGTCCGATGGATTGCCCGTCGCGCAGCGCCCCGGCCAGAACTGCATCGACATTGTCTTCCGTAATGGTTGGCGTCACACCACTGTTGTCGGTTTGCCCGAGACGCGAAGCGTTATCGGCAAGCGAAAGCGCGATCTGGCTGACTGTCATATTGATGGTCGCCATACGGGCGATTTCGGTACCGAACAGGCCGAGTGTGAGTAGCACCGGCAATACCAGTGCAAACTCGACAATCGAAACGCCGCTTTTTTCCGCGCCGAGCCGTTTGAAAAGCCTCGCGGCACGCTGCGGTGCCTTAATGAGTGACAAGCCGAACATCAGTCACAAATCCCCGCTTCAGCGCCGTAGCTTGCCTGATCGGCAAATGGCTGGTTCTTCTTCACTGCCGACGAAGAGATTTTACGCTCGCTGGCACCGCCGGGCATGAACGGATTGGGAAAGAGCGGATCGTAGGTGACTGTGACCGTATAGATCACGACGTCGCCTGCTCCGCCATTGCCCGAGATACCGATATCCGAATCCCACTGCTCATTGCCGTTTTCATCGGTGTACGCTTCGGAATTGTCGCAAATTGCGTTGTCATTCTCGTCGTTCCAAGACTCCGGCCGTTCAACGTCTTCGAAGTCATAATAGCTGACCCGGCTCGACGTGACGGTGGCACCCGGAGCAACCGCCTGCACGGCTTCCTTGACCTTGGTGTCGGCGACTGTGGTGTTGCCCGTTTCCAGTGCAGACGAGCGCGCGGCGTCCTGTGTCGCGCCTTTCAGGATCGCGTTGGCATAAGCCATCTGGCCAAGATCAAACAGGCCCAGAAGCAGTGTCATGAACACAGTCACCATCAGGCCGAATTCCATGACCGTAGTGCCGCTCTCGTCAGAGCGCAGGCGCAGCCAAAAGGCCTTGCCCAACTTCAGGGCGCTGCTTGCGGCGATCATTGGACCACCCGCAATTCGCCAACATTCTTGGCAATTTCCTGGAATGCAGCGTTGAGCTGCGAAGCACTGGCCGCCGGGAATGCGCTATCTGTTGACGCGCAGGTTTCCAGATCGGTGGTCAATGCCGATGCGAAGGCGATGACCCACACGCGGATACCCTTTGCCTTGGCCTGCTCGCACACAGTCAGAAAACGCTTCGCGTGGCGGCGGTTCTGGTCGGCATAGCCATTCGCGGTCACCCGGCGATCATGCCATTCGATACCGTATGCCGTGTAGGCACCGCTGCTGGTGGACATCTGACCATCGGTCATAAAGATGATGTGGCGTGATACTGCACTGCCATTGGCAGGTGCCGCAGTCACATTGGCGGAGAAAACTCCCTCAGGCGAGGAAAGCCGTCCGCCCCAGATCATGCCGATGTCGTGATAGGTCGAACCTTCCGGCTGGAGCGAGTCTGCATACGCATCGAATTCGCTTTCGCTCATTTCGGTCAGAAGCTGTGCCTCTACCGGACAAGCGGCATAGGTTTTCGTGCCATAATCACTACGCGGGCTGGCGGAATAATAGCGCCCCGAAGAGTCAGTTGTCCGGTAATACGAGACTTCCGGCCACAGCGGACGCCAACGCGTGTCGTCGTCACTTGCATCCGGGACCAGGTCGATATCGAGGTCGTAAGCATCCGACGGATCAAGGCCGCTGTTCTTCGAATAATGGAAGTTGTCCTGCTCCTTGGTGGAAGCTTCCTCAACGCAGCCTTTCCAGGTCGTCGCCACGTTTGCGCCATCGGTCCCCATTGGCACGTTAACCGCAGCTCCCGCGCGGTAGGCGGCGGTGTTGTAGGATACTTCCTTGTATTCCCATTTGTCGAACACGGAGACAGACGTGGTGGTATAGATCGGATCCTCGATCGCGTAGTCGGTTTCGTTGTAATCGCGTTCCTGGTCCTGACGGATGATGTAGTACCGGCCACGGCTCTGCCGATAGCAATCGTAGATCGTGCGTTCCTGAGGCTGCGACACAGTCGTCGATGTCACTCGCTGCCCCGAACTGTTAATCTCGGTCAGTGTGCTGCTGCTTGTGCCGCCGTCATTGTTCCACGAAGTGTTGGAAGGCAGCGCATTCTGGCAGTCTTTTGTCTTCGCATACCTGGTGGTGGAATAATAACGCCAGTTACCATAGTCGATATCGCTGTAGCTGGTTTCGCTCGAATAAACCGGCGCTTCATATCCAACGAGGGTCTGGTTTTCTTCCGTGGTAAATTGCGGTTCGCGTGATTGGTACGTCCAGTTCTCGACCAGATATGCCGGGCTGACATCAGTGATCAGGTGGCCGACATTTGCAGAGGTGCTGTACGGCACGAAACCATAACGCACACGTGCGTTTGTTCCCGTGCGTGATGCCTCTACTGTATCATAGAAATTCTTCATCGCCGTACGCAGGTGGGAAATGCGTTTTTCAGATTCGTCGGATGTCGTGTAGCCCAGCAAGGTCCAGTCCATTGATCCAGTGGTGTCGAGCACCATCACAACATCGCTGTTGCCGATCGACATCGAGGCCGAACAATTGACCGACAGATCAAGCTTGGAAAAGCCGAACAGGTTCATCACAACCGTATCGACTGTGGTTTTCGCGATGCCGTTCACGCGGTTGTTATTTTCAGCCGCAGTGGGGACGAAACTCGTATCTCGAGTGCCCTCATTCGCTTGGTTGAAATTGGTGTCGAAGTAATCTTCCGCCTGATTCTTGGCCGCAGTGTTGAAACCGTTGTCACCGATTGCGCGGCGCCCGGCGAGCACGCCGGAATCGCAAGCATTCTGGAGACGGTTCTGGACCATGTAAGCGCGCGAGATATCGACGCCGCCGCCGACCATGCCAGCCATCGCAATCATACCGATTGCAGCGATGGGCATGATGTTACCGCGCTTATCGTTGAGTAGCCGCAATACACCTTGCGGCATTGGATCTGCTCTGTACTTCATGGAACTTCGGCCTTTTGTCATGACCCTGCCGAAATAGGGGCAAGGGTTTAACAATCTCTAAATCCGCTCTGCCCCCCGCAAACATCGGATTAGTTGACCGCAAATTAACCATACCAATTCACCGCATCGCTACTCAGGCGGCGTAATGGCAGTGCAATGATCTCTAGAGATGTTCCTTTTGCGAGGGCTTCCGGCGTGCTTCGCCGGCTGGCCAAAGATCGCTCAGGCAACACGCTTGCCTTGCTGGCTGCGGCAATCCTGCCCCTGCTCGGGCTGGTTGGTAGCGGCGTCGATATGGGCCGCGCGTATCTGGTTTCTGCGCGGCTGCAGCAGGCCTGTGACGCCGGTGTTCTGGCGGCCCGTAAAAAGTTCGGCACCGAACCGACGGTGACGGGAACGATTCCGGCGGGCACAGCTGATATGGGCCAGCGTTTCTTCAATACGAACTTCCGCGATGGAATGTATGGCAGCGCCAACCGCGATTTCACCATGACGCTGGAAGGCGATTTCGCGATTTCCGGCACCGCATCGGCAGACGTTCCGACCAGTGTGATGAACGTATTCGGGTTCGACAACGTGCCGGTTGATGTGGAATGCGAGGCCGTGCTGAATGTCACCGCGCTCGACATTATGATGGTGCTCGATGTCACCGGGTCGATGCGCAAAACCAATGATGGTGACTCTCAGTCACGGATCGACGCCCTTAAGCAAACTATACGCAGCTTCCACGGCCAAATCGAAGGAGCGAAGGCACCTGCTGCCGTTGTCCGTTACGGCTTTGTACCCTATGCGACCAATGTGAATGTCGGGCATCTGCTGGAAGACAGCTGGGTTGCCAGTCAATGGCTTTACCAGACACGCGAAGACACCGGTTTGCGCATGCCGGTCGCTGCAAAGACCATCTGGCGCAACTGGCAGTATGTGAGCGGAGAGCGGACGCCGTGGACTATTGTCTCCACCTATGAAGCCACGTGGGTTCCGCCGGTTCGTTCCGATGAAGAGGGATATTACCGGTGTGACGGCGCGCAGCCTTCGAACGATTGGACCTATACCGATACAGTCGAATCCACGGCAACCGATGTCGCAATCGATCCGCCCGGCGTCGAAACGATCGAATATACGCGGCGTGTCCAGAACGGCACGCGCTATGGCACCTGGCGCAACGGCACGACTTGCGAAGTGAAAAAATCGATCGATACGGACTATGTTGAGACCTACGAAAAGGTCACATTCGTTCCTGCGTTTGACAAGATCATCTATGAATATGACCAGTTTTCCAAGGACGTCTCCAACTGGCGTTCGGAAACCACAGGCTGCATCGAAGAACGCGCAACCACACAGATCACCGACTATACTAACGTAGATTTCAGCCAGAACCTCGACCTTGACATAGATCTCGTCCCGACGGCAGGCGATCCCGACACGCAGTGGAAACCGCGCTATCCTGAGATCATCTACTCTAGGTCGATCCGCAACAACGGGTCCGGCGATTTCACTACGCGCAAGGTTCGCACTGACGAGGAGTACGCGCAGTCGGGAAGCTGGTGGTTTTCAAACTGTCCGGCTCAGGCGCAAAAGCTGCAGGAAATGACCGCTGAGGAAGTGGATTCCTATCTCGCGACGCTGGCACCGATGGGCGCGACATATCACGACATTGGCATGATCTGGGGCGCCAGATTGATTTCCCCAACCGGCATCTTTGCCTCTGAAAATGCCGATCAGCCCGGTGAGCCCAAAAGCCGCCACCTCGTGTTTCTGACCGATGGACAGACCGAGCCTTACGATCTCGCTTATGGCGCATACGGGGTCGATGGCCTGGATCAGCGCCGGTGGGACAGCGACGCGTCACTGACACTGGCGGAAACCATCGAAGCCCGTTTCGGTGTGGCCTGTTCGGAAGTGCGCAAGCGCAACGTCACGGTCTGGGTGATCGCATTCGGCACCAACGCCAATCAGGCGATGATCGACTGTGCCGGTGCAGGCCGATATTTCGAAGCATCGAACGCGGCCGAACTGAATGACGCATTCACCGCTATCGCAAAGTCGGTTGGCGATTTGAGATTGTCGCAATGATACGGCGCAGCCTCCAAGACCTGCGCCAGAATGAAAGCGGCGTATCGATTGTCGAGTTCGGAATGATCGCGCCAGTGCTGTCGTTGATGCTGATCGGGCTCTTCGATCTGTCCTACAACATGTATTCGAACACGATGTTGCATGGTGCCATCCAGCAGGCAGCTCGGGGCTCAACCATCGAAGGGGCTGTTGCCAGCGGTATTGATGCAAGGGTGACTGCCGCCGTCCGCGATGTGGTGCCTAATGCCAACCTCAGCTTCTCTCGCACGGCCTACGCGAATTTCACCGACGTTCAGCAGCCGGAAGACTATTCAGACCTTAACGGCGATTCCACCTGCAATGATGGCGAACCTTACGAAGACGCCAACAAAAACGGCAGATGGGACGCGGATCGTGGAACCGCCGGCATGGGCGGCGCGCGCGATGCGGTCTTGTATGAAGTCACGGTCACCTATCCCAGAATGTTCCCCTTGGCACCGTTCATCGGCGTGTCGGAAACCGTGTCGACCAAAGCCTCGAGCGTGCTGCGCAACCAGCCATATTCGCTTGATACCGACACCACGGAAACCTTGAACTGCGTATGAGTACGATGACCAGTATGCTCCGCCGCCTCAAGGGCGATACCGCAGCAGTCGCGATGACCGAATTTGCGCTGGCTGCGCCTATGATGCTGACGGCTGGTCTGTGGGGGCTGGAGACCGCGAACCTGGCTGTCACGCATATGCAGATCAGCCAGACCGCAATGCATATTGCCGACAACGCTTCGCGGATCGGCGACACATCCACACTGACCGACCGCAAGATTTACGAAACCGATCTGAACGATCTGCTTCTCGGCTCCAACATTCAGGCGGGTGAAGCGATCGACCTGTATGAATTCGGCCGGGTTATCATCAGCAGTCTCGAAGTCGATCCGGATGACCCCACAGGCACCCAGCAGTATATCCACTGGCAGCGCTGCAAGGGTCGGATGAACGTGAACTCCGGCTATGGTGATGAAGGCACCGGCAAAGGCGACCCTAGCTTCACCGGCATGGGCCCGGCCGGTCAGGAAGTGATCGCAATGGAAGGCGAAGCTGTCGTTTTCGTCGAAGTTTTCTACGAATATCAACCGCTGGTGACCGATGCATTTATCAGCGACCGCCTGATCAAGGTGCATTCTGCCTTCAACGTTCGCGACAGCCGCGATCTGACTCAGATATACCAGTATGATCCGGCAAACCCCGACGCCGCGTCAGGTTGTGACACCTACGACGGATACAAATCCGTGCCCGAAGCCCGCTCGGAAGGTGGCGGCTGGGAATGGGATTTTGGCGGGGGCGTCACCTCCAGTTCGTCCGGCGGCAGTACCAGCACCAGCAGCGGTAGTTCTACAACTTCGGGCGGTTCGACCACAACATCGGGCGGTTCGACCACCACGTCAGGCGGCTCAACCACCACGTCGGGCGGTTCGACAACCTCGTCTGGCGGATCAACCACGGGCGGAGCATCGAGCGGCGGGGGTGCAACCAGTGGAGGAAGGCCGCCTACACGCTGACCTGGCCGGCGGACAATTCCAGTCCGCCGCCAGTTCCGCGACCAATGAATTCAGTCGGCGTAGCAGACCTTTTTCACCGCTTCGATGATCCGCGGCGTATCGATAAGCGCCAGCTTCTCCAGATTGGCGGCATAGGGCAGCGGCACATCTTCATTGCACACACGGGTAACCGGTGCATCGAGATGGTCGAAGCCTTCCTCCATGCAAATCGCGATGATTTCCGAAGAGATTGAGCATGTTGGCCAGCCCTCTTCCGCGATCACAAGACGGTTCGTTTTCGCCAGACTGTCAAGCACTGCCTGTTTATCCAGCGGCCTCAGCGTTCGCAGATCGATCACTTCCGCATCGATCCCCTCGCCAGCTAGTTCCTCGGCCGCTTCCAGAGCAAGCCCGACCCCGATGGAATAGCTGACAATCGTGACATCGCTGCCTTCGCGCATGATCCGCGCCTTGCCGATGGGCAGGACGTGATCGTCCAGTTCAGGCAGTTCAAAGCTGCGTCCGTAAACCAGCTCGTTTTCGAGGAACACGACCGGATCCTCACAGCGAATGGCGGCTTTCATCAGCCCCTTCGCATCGGACGAATCATACGGTGCGATGACCACCAGGCCTGGAACGCTCGCATACCATGGGCCGTAGTTCTGGCTGTGCTGCGCGCCAACACGGCTTGCTGCGCCGTTGGGGCCGCGGAACACGATCGGACAGCGCATCTGGCCGCCGGACATGTAGTTCGTTTTCGCGGCGGAGTTGATGATGTGATCAATCGCCTGCATCGCGAAATTGAAGGTCATGAATTCGACAATCGGGCGCAGACCGCCCATCGCCGCGCCTGCACCGATACCGGCAAAACCGTATTCGGTAATCGGCGTGTCGATCACACGCTTCGGCCCGAATTCGTCGAGCAGACCCTGCGTGACTTTGTACGCGCCCTGATACTGGGCAACTTCTTCACCCATGACGAACACTCGCTCGTCCCGACGCATTTCCTCGGCCATTGCATCGCGCAAGGCTTCGCGCACCGTCACGATCGCCATATTCGTGCCATGCGGAATTTCAGGATCTCTCTTCGGCTCAGCCTTCACCGGCTTGGTGATTTCGGCTTCACTGGGTTCGCGGCCAATTTCCTTGCCCTCACCATCCGCTGCGTCCGCTGCCTTTGGAGCCTCGGCTGAGGCAGCTGATACGTCGCTCGCATCCTCGCCCTCGCCGGCAAGCATCGCGATCACGGTGCCGACAGCGACATTTTCAGTGCCTTCTTCAACTAGGATCTTGCCAACAGTGCCTTCATCGATGGCTTCGAATTCCATCGTTGCCTTGTCGGTTTCGATTTCGGCCAGAATGTCACCAGGCGCAATTTCGTCGCCTTCTTTCACCAACCATTTTGCCAGGGTGCCTTCTTCCATTGTCGGAGAAAGCGCGGGCATTTTCAGTTCAATAGCCATGGCTCAATACTCCTCCACCAGCACATCGGTGTAGAGTTCGGCCGCTTCCGGCTCTGGCGAGTTTTCGGCAAAATCAGCGGAATCGGCGACCCGCGAACGGATCGCCTTGTCGATTGATTTCAGCTCGTCTTCGGTTTTGCCGTTTTCCATCAGGGCTTTCTTGATCGCCTCGATCGGATCGTGGTGATCCCGCTGTTCCTGAACTTCTTCTCGGGTGCGATATTTCGCAGGGTCTGACATCGAATGGCCGCGGTAACGGTAGGTATTCAGTTCCATCAGTACCGGCCCCTTGCCGCTCCGAACGTGGTCGAACGCCACTTCCGCCGCGGCGCGAACAGCCAGAACGTCCATACCGTTTACGTCCATGCCCGGGATGCGGAACGCTGTGCCGCGCCGATAGAATTCCGTTTCGGCGGAACTGCGGGTGACCGCTGTGCCCATCGCGTAACCGTTATTCTCGATCACGAACACGATCGGCAGGTTCCAGAGAGCCGCCATGTTGAAGGTTTCGTATACCTGCCCCTGGTTTGCCGCACCGTCCCCAAAATAGGCGAGGCAGAAGCCACCGTCTTCGCTGTATTGATGGGCCAGCGCCAATCCGCCGCCAAGCGCAACCTGAGCACCGACAATGCCGTGACCGCCATAGAACTTATGCTCGGTCGAGAACATGTGCATCGACCCGCCCTTACCCTTCGAAATGCCAGCCTGCCGGCCCGTCAGTTCAGCCATGATCACATTCGGATCGATTCCATAGGCGAGCATGTGCCCGTGGTCACGGTAACCGGTGATCACGCTGTCCTTGTCTTTGTCCAGCGCGCTTTGAAGGCCGATCGCGACGGCTTCTTGTCCGACATAGAGGTGGCAGAAACCGCCGATCAGGCCGAGGCCGTACAGTTGGCCTGCCTTTTCCTCGAAGCGCCGGATGAGCAGCATCTGCTCATAGAACTCCATCATCTCTTCGACGCTCGCGTCGTAGCGAGGGTTCTTTTCGTGCGCATCCTGCAAACTATGGAGGACAAAATCCCCATCTGTTGCCACCGCCTCAGCGGCCTTTGGCTTTTTCGTGGCCGGCTCCTTGGCTGGCGCTTTCTTTGCAGTTGCTTTGCTGGTCCGGGGCGATTTTGCCAAAGCGAAAATCCTCGACTGTTATTACCTGGGGAGGCGGTTCTAGGGCTTTATGCCTTTCACCAGCCTATAGGCGCATGACAGACGCAAGCGCAACGGCCCAAGACCGCGCTGCATACGAAATCGTAAAGGAAATTCAGTCCTGCGCGGGCAGAGTCAGCACGACTTCGTCAGGATGCACGACATTCAGGTTCTTGCGCAGCTCTTCGCCGACCAGGTCGGGATCGGCATTGGCCGGGTCGAGAAGATCGACACGGTTGCGAAGTGCGTCACGCTCTTCCGTCAGAGTGGCTATCTGTTGATGGCGCTGGTCGAGGAGCTGCGAATTCTCGCTCCATGCAAGCAGTCCGCTCGGGCCTGCAATGGCAAGACCGGTAAGCAACAGAAGCACGGCCAAAGCCAGCCCCTGCGTCACCTGCTCCTTGGGGAGCGAGATCTTGTGTCCTTCAACCGTCATAATTCTCTTAGAATCATAGTTGATTCAGTGTTTCAAGCGTTAACTTGCTTGCACGCGAATTTTGCGATGGACCGAAGGGCACCGATTGCGTGCCGGAACTTTGACAAACCATGCCCGTATCCGCTATATAGTTTCTATTGAAACCAATTTCAGGATGACCAGATGCCCGATCTCTTTGAAAACCCCGCTGGCCTAGACGGCTTTGAATTCGTAGAATTCTGCGCACCGGAGAAGGGCCAGCTGGAACCGGTCTTTAAAGCCATGGGCTTCATGCATGTCGCGACCCATCGCAGCAAGGACGTCGATCTGTGGCGCCAGGGCGGTATCAACCTGATTGCAAATTACGAGCCCCGCTCTGCAGCATGGTTCTTTGCCCGCGAACACGGCCCCAGCGCGTGCGGCATGGCTTTCCGCGTCAAAGATGCCCGCAAGGCCTATGATCACCTGATCGCTCAGGGGGCAGAACCGGTTGCCAACGAACCCGGCCCAATGGAACTGAGCATTCCGGCCATTCGCGGTATTGGCGGGGCGATCCTGTATCTGATCGACCGCTATGCTGATGAAAACGGTGAAGGTCTGTCGATCTATGACATTGATTTCGAATATCTACCGGGCGTCGACAAGCATCCTGAAGGCGCCGGGTTCAAGATTATCGATCACCTGACGCACAACGTGTACAACGGGCGCATGGCGTATTGGGCGGATTATTACGAGCGCCTGTTCAACTTCAAGGAAATCCGTTTCTTCGACATCAAGGGTGAATACACCGGCCTGACCTCGAAAGCCCTGACGGCTCCTGACGGCAAGATCCGCATCCCGCTGAATGAAGAAGGCGAAGGCGGCAAAGGTCAGATCGAAGAATTCCTGCGCGAGTTTAACGGCGAAGGCATTCAGCACATTGCGTTGATCTGTGACGACCTTGTGGCTTGCTGGGACCGGCTGAAAGAATTCGGCGTTCCGTTCATGACCGCCCCGCCCACCGCCTATTACGAAATGCTCGAAGAACGCCTGCCCGGCCACGGCGAAGACCCGGAGGCACTGCAGGCTCGCGGGATTCTGCTCGACGGCACGACGGAAGGCGGCCAGCCCCGTTTGCTGCTGCAGATCTTTGCAGAAGCACAGGTCGGACCTGTTTTCTTCGAATTCATTCAGCGCAAGGGCGATGATGGCTTTGGCGAAGGCAACTTCAAGGCTCTGTTTGAAAGCATGGAACGCGACCAGATCAACCGCGGTGCCTTGAAGGTCGACAATATGGAGCCTGCCGAATGAATGATCATTCGCCCCACCCCATCAAGCTGGGCGGCGTGCACCATGCCGCCTATCGCTGCAAAGACGCCAAAGAAACTGTCGAATGGTACGGCAAGGTTTTGGGCATGGAATACACCTCCGCATTTTCGGAGGATCATGTCCCGTCGACCGGTGAATACGACCCCTACATGCATGTCTTCCTCGATGCAGGTAACGGCAACATCCTGGCGTTTTTCGAGCTGCCCAATCAGAAAGAAATGGGCCGTGATGAAAATACGCCGGCCTGGGTTCAGCACCTCGCGTTCCGCGTAGGCTCGGAAGAGGAATTGCTGGCAGCCAAAGCGCATGTCGAAAACCTTGGCATTGATGTATTGGGGCCAACGCATCACGGCATCTTCAAATCGATCTACTTCTTCGATCCGAACGGTCACCGGGTCGAACTCGCGGCAGATATCGGCACCGACGATCAATATGCCGAGCTGAAAAAAGTCGCGATGCCGATGCTGGACGAATGGAGCGAGACCAAGAAGGCCCCTCGCCATGCGGACTGGCTTCATGAAATCGCCCGATCGGAACATGGAAACAAGGCTGAATAGCCACATTGGAGGGCTTTCGACCTCCATCCAGTAGGCCGGCAAGCTAGGATCGACGGCCAAAATTCGCCGCCGGAAAACCTTGTCGGAACCATGTGTGTTGCACTTGCGTTAGGGGTCTAAACAGGGGACTCCATGCAAACCGTACCAGTCGCTCCGGGCGAAAACTTCGATACAACCGTAAACACTTTCGCGACCCTTCAGGACCAGTTGGTCGAGATGGGCGAAGGTATCGTGCGCGCTCTGCCGAACATGGCGATTGCGCTCGTCATTCTGGTGATCACGTGGATCTTCGCAAAATTTGCGGTCAAGATTGCTGATCGACTGATCGGCAAAACGGAGATGCGGCCGAGCCTCAAAAACCTGGTCGATACGCTGGTGAAACTGGCGATCTGGATTCTGGGTCTGATGATCGCCCTGACGGTCATGATGCCAGGCCTGACCCCGGCAAGCTTGATCGCGGGTCTCGGCATCGGCGCAGTTGCGATCGGTTTCGCATTTCAGGATATCTTCGAGAATTTCCTTGCGGGTGTTCTTATCATGTTGCGCGAGAAAATGCGTATCGGTGACGTAATCGAATGCGACGGGATCACCGGCAAGGTTGAACACATTACGCTGCGCGAAACCTATGTCCGCAAGCTTTCGGGCGAAGTCACGCTCGTCCCAAATTCAATGCTGTTCAAGAACCCGGTCGAGATACTGACCGACGTTTCGCAGCGACGCCATGAAGTGCTCGCCGGAGTATCCTACGACACTGACCTGGATCAGGCGGCGGATGTGATCCGCAAAGCTGTAGAAAGCGTGGATGCCGTCGATAACGAAAAAGGCATCGATGTGTTTGCTTGCGAGTTCAATTCGAGTTCGGTCGATTTCAACGTTCGCTGGTGGGCTGGATCGTCACCACGCAATGGTCATGAAAGCCGCGATGCGGTTATTCGTGCCATCAAGCGCGGTCTCGATGATGCAGGAATTGAAATCCCCTTCCCTTACATCACGCACACTTTCAAGGAGCGCGTGCCGATGGGTACGAGCCCCGGCGAAGCTGCCTGAGGCAAGTCCCCCGCGATCAGCAGGCGGCTGTGAGATGGGGCTGGTGAAGGCCCCGATTTTGCCTTAGCGAAATCATCTCATGCGATTTGAAAGCGACGCGTCATGACTGCCGAAACGCGCTACCTCACCAGTAGCCAGCAATATGCGCTGACTTTTGTCGCAGCAGTTGTGACCGCCAATGCGTATTACATCCACCCGATCATCGGGGAGGGGGCGGCCGATTTCGGAGTCAGCAACGCGCGTATCGGGCTGGTCCCTGCTCTTAACCAGATTGCGCTCGCGATTGGCATCTTGTTGCTGCTTCCTCTCGGTGACTGGTTCTCGAACCGACAATTGATGATCCTGTTTGTCAGCGGCCAAACTGGCTCGCTGATGCTCATGACGTTCGGCACAAGCTTCACTCTGTTCGTTGCCGGATCGACATTGCTCGGGTTTTTCACGATCGCGCCATATCTGTTGCCGGCCTACGCATCGAAACGTGTTCCGCCGGAAAAACTCGGCCAGGTTACTGCTCTGCTCACCGCCGGCGTGATTTTCGGAATCTTGCTGGCCCGCGTTGGCGCAGGCATAATCACGGAACTGTACGGGTGGCGGACCGTCTACTGGATCGCGACCAGTTTCATGGTGATTGTGACCGCGCTGCTGCCGTTCCTGCTAGAGAAACGGTCCGATGCTGCCCGGCCAAGTTCCACCTACGTCCAGCTACTCTCCTCACTCGGCTCGCTCGCCAAGTCGCACCGCGAAGTGATCCTTTCAGGCGCGATCCAAGGGCTCAACTTCGGCGCATTCATCGCCTTGTGGCTGGGTCTGGCATTGCATCTGACAAGCCCCGAAATGGGACATGGCGTCGATACCGTCGGCTATCTTGCAGGCATCGCCGCAGTCAGCATCCTGTCCACACCTCGCCTTGGGCGATGGGCCGATATGGTCGGGCCGCGAAAGGCCCGGCTGACTTTCGGATTGATCCAGGTTGCAGGCCTCGCCCTGCTCTATCCGCTTGGATTTTCTCTGATTGGCATTTGCATTCCGCTAGTGATTGGCAACCTTGTCGGGCCGGGCGTAGATGTGACTGGTCGAATGACGTTTTTGTCGCTGGCACCCGAACTGCGCACCCGGCTAACCACGATTTACGTGGTGATGATGTTCATCGGAGGGGGCGTCGGCAGCTTCCTCGGAACCGCAGTGTATGACCGGTTCGATTGGGCCGGCACCACAGCATTGCTCGTTCTCATGTCAGGAGCGGGCGCTGCCCTGTCCTATGTCGGATGGAAGAAGTTTGGCGACTGATCACGTCTGCCGCCGCGACGATTGAGTCGGGCCTCTACAGGATTTTGAAACGCGCGCGGAACGAGGCCGTACCGCCAGCATTCAAGCTTCCCGATGGCCGGATGCGCAAGGCGTCGATATTCTCATCACACCCTTCGCCATCGTCCATGGGCAAATAGCCCCAGGTCAATCCGTCGTCCTCTGAGAACTCCAACGAATCTGTGTCGCTTGTCAGTGACGTAAAGCTGTAACTGAGGCCAGATGCTGGCGATCCATCGGTAAATACAACTGGGCCGCTGCCGCCGATACTAGCAATACACATCTTGACGTCGGCCGGGAAAATGTCACTCAGAACGATATTCTGGACCGGGTATGTGTTCGGGTTGCCGACGGTAAAATTATATTCGAACAAGGCGCCCGGAATGGATTTGGGGTTCGTCGAATTGTTGACCGGATCAGAAATGACCGAGCTAACTTTCGTCACGTTCAAGTTCGACACCGGATAGCAGAACGAGATGTCATGCAGCGCGATACCTTGCAGACCGGGATCGTTCGGCGCTGCTGCATAGTCGCCGTACCTGATGACAATCGTGTCGACCGCGCTCTGGAACGTGACGACGACATTTCCGTTCGCCTCTGCATCCGCAGAGGCCCCATCGCCGAATGCCTGATTACCAATGACATAGTTTGCAGTGCCGTTGGTGAGCACCGGAATGACGGTCGCCCCGTCGAGATAACCCACCACTTCGACGCGATCGGCAAATTGGTTGGCGTTGAAATCAACGTCAAATATGCGGAACTGTGCGCGGCTCATATCAGCGGGCAAATTGATCGTTGTGACAACTTCTGACGTTCTGGTTGGCAGATCGACAATTTGCGACAGTGCAAACTCGCCCGTCCCGAAACCGCCGTTGATCACGTTCTGACGTGCAGGTGATTGGCCGCCATAGGTCGCGCTGTTGTACCAAGTGCCCGGGTTGGTGATCCCAAAGGTGATATTTCCAAATGGCCCAAGCGGATAGCTGCCCGACGTATTGCCCGCGTTCCATGCGACCGTATTCCAGTCGAAGATCACCGAACCGTTGGGGCACACTACAGTTGGCGGGGTGCCGGCAACGCGGGTTCCGCTGACTGTAAAGCTGCGGGTTGCGTAATCATCCTCCGAGGTCACCCCATTGTTGACCGTGGAATCCGGGTCTGGAAGCGAGCTTGCGATAATCTGGGCCGTATTGGTTACGGTTGCCCCGGACGATGCATTTACGTTGCCGCTAATGGTGATTGACCGACTGCTCGACGGAGGGACGCTTCCAACTATCCAAATCCCTGTATCGTCGTCGTAATCGCCGGTCCCGCTCGCGCCTGTGAAGGTGAAACCGGACGGCAGAATGTCCCGCACCTGCACGCCCGCTGCGGTGCCCGAAGACGAGGCGGCGCTTGAAACGGTAAGAGTGTAGCTGATCGCAGAACCGGAAGTCGGGGTCGCATTGCTCACGGACTTGGAAAGCGACAGGTCAGCGCTCGGGCCCATCAGGTATAGCGTTGCGTTCCGGAACGTGCCGTTGTCAGCACCCGGGAAAAGGTCGCAAATTTCAAGCCGCCACGTGCCAGCAGAATTCTGCCCGTTAAAGGCGCTGAGCAAATTCCGCGGACGGAAAGTGTTCTGATATGGCGGGGCAGTGGTAGAGTGATTGACGGAATTTCCGTCTGTATTGACAAGCGTTGCCGCCGCATCGTCCAGCAGGACGTTGAAATTGTCGCCGTTGACATTCGTGGTATCACCATTGGTAAGCTGCACACGCGTTCCCGCCGGGGATTGCAAGGTCAGCTGAATGTCGCCTCTCCACGAATGTGTGGCAAGGACGCCGATATTCACATCGCTGAGTACAAAGCTGCTGCCGACTGTGAATGTGCGAACAAGCGGCGCAGCTGGTGAACATGTGGTGGTGCCGTCTATCGTACCGGTTGTCGTGTTGCTGACAGTTACAGACTGCGCTGCAGCCGGGCTGGAAACAATCACAAGGAAGGCAAACAGCAGCCAAAAGGCGCAATGAGCGGCGACCGCACGCATACGCGCCGATACAATCTCGCATCCAACAAAAACCTGCCGCCAGAACATGCGGAATTGATAGAACGGCATGGTTAATGCGGCCCTAACTTCTGATGAACTTGTTATAGCCGCGCCGCTCATCGGCCCAGCCCCAGGAAGCCGAATGTATCGGCGTCGAACTTGATCCGGGCACTTGCATAAATGCCCTTGTCAGTGTTGCGAGCGGCCGAGAAATCATCGTCGCGGAAACCACTGATATTGTAGCCGACCGTGATCAGAGTGTCCTTGGCAGGCGAGAAGCCTACATTCGGACCGAACGAGAAACTTGTGACATTGTCGGTCAGGTTGGCGCGGACCGTTGCAGTGGCGCCGATTTCGAACTTCTCGCCGATGCCAAAGCGGGCATCGAGGCCGGCCAGCGCGGTAAAGCCAGCCAGATCGAAACCCTCGAACTGGTCAAAGTTATACCGCGCGCCAACAAACAGACCGAATTCATCACGGCGGTTCTGATATTCGATGCCTTCGATATTGCCGAGATCGTCATATCCGCGCGGCGACCAATTGGTCGAAAGGCTGCCGATAATGCGGCGCGATTTGGCATCGCCGGTTACGGTCAGCGCAGTGCGGCCAGCAGGGCCAGTTTCACCGGCCACGGCATTGGTAACCTGATCGCTGCGGAATTCGAGTTTGCCGAGAAACGCGATTTCGGAATTATCCGGTCGGTGCGCAACAGCCACCGCGCCATCGAAGATTTCAGTCGATGCGAAATTGTCGCCATCGGCCTTGGTCCAGGTGAAGCCGGAGCCGACAACGCTGCCCTCGCCCAGCTGACGGATCGCGCCGAAGGTAAAGCCCTTGCGATCGGCGAATTCACCGTCGCGATACTCAGCCCGTGCCGTCGCGCTCCAGCGGTCCTTGCGATAGGCAGCGCCGAAGGTCACCGCAGTGAAGTCTTCGACAATCGATCCGTCTTGGCCCAGCTGTCCGCCGCTAGCGATCGGCTGCGCCGGGTTGATGATGTCGGTAACGGCGACACCGCCGCCCAAGGTGCGGCTGCCATCGACGGTGGCATCAAGCATAAGCGTTGGCGAAACCTGCAAAGACTGCGCAAGACCAAAGGCCGCAAAACTGCGATTGCCATATTCACCGATAGCTTGCTGGCCCAGCGAGGTGACGATCCGTCCGCCCTGCCACGGTGCAACTTCGATACCTGCACGAACCGTGCGGGCGTCGATGCTCTCGCCATCGGCGATCTCGTAGAGGCCGACCAGCTTAACGTCGTTTATAACAGCATAGCGAGCGGTCAAGCGGTGGCGCGCTGGCAGGTCCACCGACTCAGCCTTGTCGAGTGCCACGCTGGTGCTGGCGCTGAGTTCGAGCTTGTTGTTCAGGAACCGGTGAGTCGCGCCGCCTTCGAGCAAGGTCGACTTGTTCCGCGAACCATCATCAAGACGGTCGTTGAAGTGCGAGATGCCGAGTTGAAGGTCGGTGTCACCCGAGCGATAGTTGCCCTGAACCTGCACCGCGTGACGCTTGCGGTCGTCGGTCAGACTTTCATCGCGCCATGCACTTGCGACAACCGACAGGTGTTCGCTGAATTCATAGCGGGCATCGACGCCAACCTTCGCGCGGCCGCGTTCTGCGCCGCTTTCCTGGCCGACACCGAAGTCTGCATCCAGCCAGCGGACATAGGCGAGAAGATCAACCGGGCCGGCGCGGTGTTCTGCTTCGACCATCCATCCGGTCGATGTCTTGCCCTCGCTGCGGCTCATGGCCAGTTCAGCGCGAACTTCAGTAGTGTCACCAAGACGGGCACGAACATCGACAGCACCGATATTGGTGCGGGCTTCGTCGCCCTTGTCGCTGATTGCAGTGGCGCCGATGCGGATCTTGCCCGACGGGTCGGTCCATGTCGCGCGGGCGCCCGCGTTCAGCTCACCGCCCGATAGCTCGTCGATTTCGTAATCCGCGACGATGAATTGCGGGTTGAGGTCGAAGTCGCGGCTCAGCACCGGTTCGCTGAATGTGATCGTGCCCGATAGCAGATCGATGTCATAATCGATGAAACGGGTCAGCTCGCGGCGATCAACGATAACTTCCGAACGGAAACGGTCGCGGGTTTCGATTGCGATGCGTTCGCTGTTCGCGATGATCCGGCGGCTGCTCAGACGGTAAGGTCCGCTGATGCCTGCACCCTGGATTTCATCGCGGCGATAACGAGTGGCAATTTCGGCGGCAAAAGCCTGTGCTTGGATTGCGCCCACCCGCGCCTCACCCTTGAAGCCGGTTGCGGTGCGGTTGTAGCGGGCCAGCTGGGTCTGGTCGAAACCAGTCTGGAAATCGCCGTACAGCGCGTAGAAAGTCGAAGTTTCGATCCGGACATACAGTTTCTCACGCGATGCAGCGTCGAAACGGCGGCTCGAAGTGTCAGCAAACACAGTGTAATATGCATTCGGATCAAGCTGGCCCAGCACACGCTGATCGTCGCGCTGCTTGGCGCTGTCATACGCCAGTGTCAGCAGAAATTTGCCCAGGACACGGCCTTTCGCATAAAGCGCGACGCGTGCCTTGTCGCCAAGATCGCTGTCGAAGCGGCCGCTGCGTTCCATGTTGTCCGCAACCGTGCGCGCGCCGATCGATCCTTCGGCGAGGCCGACGACCGTCCATTCGATATCGCCTGGTTCCAGCCATGCTTCGAGTTCCTGCTGACGCGTAACTTCGCCGTCAGCAAAACGGAAGTCGAGACGGACCGAACCGCTGACCATGGTTGGGGCAAGCTCGATCCGGGCGATGCCGTCCGAACCCTCGACCATCCAACGGGCACCGGTGTTGCCGCCGCCTGAAAGCTGGAGCAGCTGCTGCTGCGCGATCTGGGACGCACTCTGATAAGGCGCGTTAATGATGAATTCGCCTGAGATGCCCGCGCGAACAGGGCGGCCATTGCGGTCGGTGATGCGAACCGCAACGACAGGTTTGGCCGTACCGTCGGCGACCAGCACGGACTCGCTACGCACCAGTTCGGCACGGGCAGCGGTCGACGTGAAATACACATCGCGCTCAAGCTCTTTGGAGACACCGCCAAGCGAGTTGATGATGTTGGCGGTGAGCTTGGTCTGTTCGTTTTCCAACGGCACACCGCGCCACAGGCTGACAGCGTAAGGGCCGTCGCTGGCACTCTTGATGCCGTCGAATGCTGTCGCGCTAACCGGCTTGCCATCTACGAACAGCTCGGCCTTCTGGCCTTTGCGATGGCGAATGGCGACGCGGATTGCCGGGGTACGCGGATTGTAATCAATTTCAGGGAAGAGCCAGCCATCAGGGCCATCGCCCTGTTCAAGCCAATCCACATTGCCGAGCTCTTCTGCCGCTTGCTCTTCAGCGAGCTGCGCCACAGCGAGCGGGTCTTCTGCTTTCCAGCTTACCGGAAGGTCGGCATGGAAATCTGCAACCAGCAGCGATCCGCCCTGCCCGATCGCGAACCGCGAATTCGTGCTGCCGGTGCTGCGGGTAGAACGATAGCAGTCAACGAACTTGCCGCCTTCGGGAAGCGTGTTTTCGGCAGCCTGAACCACGTGGGTTCCCGGCACCAGGCCTTCGAAGTGATAGCGCCCGTCGATGTCAGTAATTGCAAAGCTGCCATCCTCGAGCGTTACGCGGACACCCGGAATGCCGACACGGTCATCACGAAGGTCGCACGTTCCGGCGGTGACACGCCCGATCAGGGTCATGCGTCCGGCAATGGTTTCGCGCTGGATATCGACATACGCGCTTGCAGCAACAGTGTTGCCGCGGCTGTCGGTTGCGGTTGCGCGGTTTTCTGCCTGTCCCGGAGGGGCATCAGGCCGCACGACCATGGCATAGGTAACGCGTTTCTGTGCGCCGCCTGCAATATCACCCAGCGAGATCGTGAGTTGGCGCCCGTCAGCAGCGGTGGTGACAACATCGCCAGCTTCTGCACCATCAACGCGGATTGAATCCTTGCGGAGGCGGAGCCAGGGCGACGGCGTATCGACCAGAGTGACATCGCGTTTGATGCGGCCGGAATCCTGATTGCGGGCAATGATCGAATAGAAAACGACGTCGCCCGGCTGGGCCGTGTTGCGCGAAGCGGTCTTTTGCAGGCTGACGGCGATGCCAGGGCGGTCGAGCGGAATGTCGATCCGAACCGGGGTTGGATCATTCAATTCGAATGTCCCGCCATAAGACGCGTCAAGAATACGGAATATGCCGCCATCTGGACGGGTGAGCTGGGCAATCTGCGCCGGTGTCGCAACCGAAGGCGCGGTGTATGGCGAAGGCGGCTCTACGACGATGCGGTAGTTGCCCAAGAAGGTCAGCGGGAACCAGTATTCACCCGGAGGCATCGGATAAACGTTACCGGCAGCGTCGGTGATCGGCTGGCCGGAGATAACTGTCGATGGCCACGGCGTGACACCGTCTTCAGCGAACACGGTCGCTGGCTGGCCGGTCACTGCGTCGACCAGCGTGACACGCGCGCCATTCACGGCTTCGCCTGTTTCGCTGTCGAAAACCACGCCGAAGGGATCTGCCAGAACGTCAACAATGGTTGAAATCAGGATGTCGCTGTCGCCGATACGGCGGATGGCGATATTGATCGCATCGCCAGCGCGGACGCTAAGCACGCAATTCCGAACGATTGCCGCGGGCGGAACGCTGATGGTCGGGATCTGCCCGATGAAAATGCCGGTGTTTTCGCCGGTTTCGTAAATGGTGATCTCTTCTTCGTCACCATCGCTACCGTAGATGACGGCGACAAGGCTATCGACAGCGCCAGCGTCTGTATTTGCTTGCGGAGCACTGACACGGAACAGCAGGTCCTGGCCAGGGCGAACGGTGCTCGACGGGTTTACCGGAAGCGAAACTCCGCCTGATTGGGTGCTGGACAGCCCGCGAACGGTCTGACCGTTACAAAACGGCGGGTTGTAGTTGATGATGTCCCCGTCAATCGGTGCGGGAACATAGGTGATGATCGTAACCGGCGGCGGCAGAACTGCCAGTTCGACCGGATTTGAAACCGTTGTGCGCGGCCCGGCTGGATCGCTCCAGTCGGCCCGCGCCACATTGGTAATTGTCTGCGCGTGCGCACTCCCTCCAAGCACGACGAAATGCAGCAGTGCTACCAAGAGCACTGCTGCACAATCGCGCAAGGAAGGGATGAAACGCACCATGCTAGGTGATCAAATAATCAGCAGATCAATTGATCGTGGCGCGGAAATACAAGGTGCGGGTTACGTCTGCAGCGATATCGCTGAGAGTGCCCGTTACCTGGTCTTGCGTGCCCGGAGCATTGTCGACAAAGTTGCTGTTGGCATTATCAACACCGTCAGCCTGGCAAGCGCCAGTTCCGTCCACCGTACCATCGATGAAAACACCAAACACGTCGTCGATCTCGAGGTCGACCGGCAGGTTATCGGTTACGGTAACGCCTGTGGCAGTTGCCGCGCCGGTGCCGTTCGAAACTGCGATACAGTATTCGACCACTGCACCCGGAATTGCTTTCGGGTTGGTGGTGCCGTTTACCGGATCGCTGATGATGACGCTGGTTTTGGAAACCGTGACGGCTGCTGCAGTGACGACGAAGCCGTCAGTGTCAGAGAAGTCGCCGGCGTTCGCCGCGTCGGTATCACCTGCGCCGTCAGCCAGAACTGTATCGACACCTGCGGTATTTGCACCGGCAGTATCGGTCAGTTCAGCGCCCAGCGAAGCAGCTGTGCCGCCTGCGTGTGCATCGGCTGTGAGCGTGATATCAGCCACGTCGCCGGTGTTCGCACCAACAGGAATGTCAGCGGTCACGAAGACAGTACGGATTTCGTCCTCAGCCATCTCGTCGAGATATGTGACGAGAGTATCGGTGGCGGAATCGAACACTCCGTCGCCGTTATCCTGCCAGATCTGAATGTTAGTCGGCGTGAAATCGTTGCCCGCTGCGAGAGCGGTCGAGAGATCAAGGTCGACAACGTCGTTCGACAGGTTCTGGATATCGAACTGAAGCACAGCCTCAGTCTGATTAGGCGATACAGCGGTACGTCCGATATCGCCCGATTCAGTCACAGTCACGTCAACCTTGCGGTCAACCGTGAAGGTATCTGTATCCTGAACTGCGGTCTGATTGAACCCGCCGACCTGGTAATCGACGGTGACGGTGTTGGCGATTGGGTCGCCTGCCGTCGTCCCGGCCGCGTAGGCCGGGCTTACGCTTAAGGCAATGAGTGCTGTCGCGCTCACCGCCCCAAGCATTTGCTTGGTACGTTTCATGTTATTGGTCCTTCTTATGCGACCCGTGATTCCCCGACCGCCCACGGGACTAGGCGGCTTCCCTCCGCTTCTCAGCGAACGAATGCGTTAAAGGTGACTTGTCCGGTTTCGCCCGGCTGGATCATCTTGAGTGTCCAGCGCAGGTGGGTAACATCGCCAGCCTGTGCGGCGCGCGTTGTACCGTCCTCATTGGTTACCGTCAGTTCTGCGAGCGCAGCCCAGGTGGAGCCACCATCAACCGAAACTTCGAGCGCCGGATCGTTGTCTTCCGCAAACACGACCGCGCTCGAAAGCGGATTGGTCAGTTTGAAGTTTTCAACCGGCTCGGTGCTCTGGTTGCGGTAGTTGTTGCGAAACAGAAGCTTGTCACCGGGAACCACCACGCTGGTGTCCGCCAGTTCCGTCTGCTCTGTTCCATCATCAGCGGTGACAGTCTTCACGACCTTTACATCGCCACTGATAACCATCGCCTGCTGTTCTGCCTGAGCAGAAACCGGCGAGGATACGAGTGCGGCCGCGACCGCAAAAATTCCGAAAATACGACCTGTTTTCATTGTTCTATTCCTTCTCAGTCGACGCTTACGTCGAAAGTAACGGAGTAATCTGTGCCGCCAGCAGCGGTCCCGATGTCTACGGAGATGCCCGCCGCGTCCGATGCCTCACCGGCGTCAGCGTCGGCAGCATCTGTCAGTGCAGAGCCGTCGAGTGCGAGGGAGGACGCGACGTAAGTCGTGTCAGCCGGGATCGGGTCGGTGATCAGCAGTCCGTTAACCGAACCGCTGCCGGTAACCGTGGCTGCTATTGTATATGTAATGACCGACCCGGGCACGACGGTGGTTCCGCCGAACGGGTCGAGTACAGAAGCTGATTTGACCAAGTCGACTGTAGTGATGCCGACGATGATCGTGCCGATGGCATTATCATCTGCACCGTTGGGGCCAACCACGGCATCGCCGCCGTTTTCGCCCTGCCCGGCAAACGTCGTGCCTGGGGTGCCGGTGCCTGTCACCGCTTCAGCGAGCAGATCCACATCAGCCTGATCAAGGTCGACCGCAGCCGCCGGAACGCTTAGCAACACAAACACTGTAAGAATCTGGTCGGGATCAAGGATCGCGGTTGTTTCCGGACCGACGAGGATTTCGTCGACACCCGGATCGTAGACGCCGTTACCGTTGGTATCGACAGCTATGCCATCAACCGTCGGATCGAAATCGTTGCCTGCCTGCGCCGGGTTGGCGGTCAGGAAGTAGGCTTCTGGACCGTTGCCCGTGTTGGTGACCGAAAATGTCAGCACCGCGTCACCGGTCGTCGCAGGGATCGGCCCTGGATCAAGCGATGCGACCGCGACGTCAAGAAGCTCATCGACCCTAAGCACCACGGTGTTGGAATCGATTGTCTCTTCGCCGCCGCCTGCGTCGTAAGTCGCGCTCGCGGTGTTTTCGATGAGGGTCCCGGCAGGCACACCTTCAGCCAGCGCCGGTGCGGCGATTGCGAGGAGGATCGAGCCTGAAATAACCCTTGCGGACGTAATAAGTACTTTTGCCATAGGGGGCATTTGCCACACGAAGGTTAGCAACTGGTTAGCATTCGCTAAGATTGTCAGACCCTCAACCTAGGTATTCTGCGGTTAATCTAGCGTTCAGGCGCGCTGCGAGGCCTAACGGACAAGGCAAATATTGCGTTAACCATGCTTGGGTTGAACACTGCTGCAGAATGCCGGATAAATTGTCCGGAAATCAGCGCTTTGCATTTTCTCTGAATCCGGAACCCACTGAGGGACCGAGGCTAGATTGCGCACATGGACCGCCGACTGCAGCGAGCGCGAACGGCAGAACGGCCATAAAACGCACGCGCAGATCGCTCAGGCCGCCCGATTGGCCAGGTGCTCTAAAGAGATGATTTGCAGGGTATGGTGCGCCCGACAGGATTCGAACCTGTGGCCCCCAGATTAGGAATCTGGTGCTCTATCCGACTGAGCTACGGGCGCGACCAAAATTGCCTCTAAGGCTCTCAGACGCACGATGCAATCAGTTCAAATCTTCCGGCGGAGTGACGGGAAACGGCAATGGTGCAACCGCAACCCCTTCATCGATCAAGTCCTGCGCCTGTTCCGCCGTCGCTTCCCCGTGGATCAGTTGCTGCTTCTGTTCGCCGTAGTGCATGGCACGCGATCTGTCCGCAAAGTCCTTGCCCACCCATTTGCTGTCCTTAAGAGCCTGCGCCTGAGCCGTCGCCAACTTTTCAAGAACTTTGACAACTTTCTGGTCTAACTTATTGTTTGAAAGCGCAACATTGTCATTTCCAGTCGACTGACCGGTAGCTGGTTGATCAGGCGCTCGTGCATTACCCTTCACCGGCACGGCCGGCGCCATCGGTGCCTTTGCAATCTGGGTGCTCCCGCATTCCGGGCACATCAGATAGCCATTTTTGCCCTGCTCAACAAAGTCACCGGTCGATTTGAACCAACCTTCAAACCGGTGCCCTTCGCCGCAGTGGAGATCGAATACAATCATGGTGCGTCAGACCTAGGGATATCGCGGCGGTTGGCAAGACTGGGAAGCTGCCGGCGGACTTCTTCGATCCTGGAGAGGTCCAGTTCTGCAAACTCCAACCCTTCTCGCTGCTCCATGTCGAGGATCACTTTGCCCCAAGGATCGACCACCAGGCTGTGCCCGTATGTATCCCTCCCATCCTCATGCTGGCCAACCTGCGCCGCTGCGACCACAAACGCGCTCGCTTCAATCGCTCGGGCGCGCTGCAGGATATGCCAATGGTCCCGCCCCGTCGGGACCGTGAACGCTGCCGGAATTGCGATCAGATCGCATCTTTGTCCGCCAAGTTCTTGAAACAATGCAGGAAACCTTATGTCATAACAGATTGTCAGACCCAGTTTCCCAAGCGGTGTGTATACCGTCGAAACCGCATTTCCTGGCTGATACGCGTTGGATTCCCGCCAGCTTTCTCCGGTCTCAAGGTCCACGTCGAACATATGGATCTTGTCGTATCTGCCACGGATTTCGCCGTCGGCATCAATCACAAATGCACGATTGGCGAACCTTCCGCCCTCGGCCAGAACCGGCAGTGAACCGAGCGACGCCCAGACACCGTGCTCCGCACACGCCTGACAGACTGACGTCAAGACGCCGTTCTGCCCCTCACTAACGATATGTTTTGCGGCCCTTTTCCGATTCCGATCCAGCAACCCGCACATTTCCGGCGTGAACAGCATCTTGCCGCCACCTTCTGCGGTCGCCTTGACAGCTGCCACAATTGCAGAGCCATTTTCTTCCGGGTCGATGCCCGAAGTCATCTGAAGGATCGAAATGCGGTGCATAGGTTTCTATCCCGCCAGAAGGGCATCCAGCTCCCCTGCACGCTCCAGCGCGGCCAGCTCGTCCGAACCACCAACGTGCCGGTCACCGATGAATATCTGCGGCACAGTTCGCGCACCGGGGGCACGCTTCAGCATGGCTGCCTTGTCCGGGCCGCCCATCGAGATGTCGAATTCAGTGAAATCCACGCCTTTGCTGGCAAGCAGCTGCTTGGCGCGGTGGCAATAGCCGCAAGTAAACTTCGTATATATATCGACTTTTGGTGCGGTCATCGTGAAACTCTTTCCTGGCCGTCAGGCCGATTGCGCAGCCTCTTGAACGCGCTGCGTTTGACCCTAGATAATACATGTTTCCGGCGCCGCAACGGGCCGGAACTTCAACCTTCGGGGTCGCCGTTTCAAACGGGTCCCCGGCTGGCAAATTGCTCAACAGAGGATTTGATACAATGTCACGATTTGATTTCACACCCTACCGCCGCAGCACCGTCGGTTTCGACCACCTTTTCGACTTGCTTGAAAATCAGGCGCGTACGACCGGTGGCGACAATTATCCCCCTTTCAACATCGAGCGTCGCGGCGAAGACAATTACCGCATCACACTTGCAGTGGCGGGCTTCAAGCCAGCTGACCTCGATATTACCGCTCAGCAGAACCTGCTCACCATTCAGGGCAAGAAGCGAGACGAACAGGCAGATGGCGGTGACATGCTGCATGTCGGGATCGCAAACCGCGGTTTCGAACGCCGTTTCGAACTGGCCGATTATGTCCGCGTTGATGACGCGAAGCTGGAAGACGGCTTGCTCGTCATTGATCTGCTGCGCGAGGTACCTGAGGCGATGAAACCGAAAAAGATTTCGGTGAACAACCAGGCTTCGCTGGAAGTGGTCAAGAATGATGGCGACGAGGCGGACGCCGCTTAAGTCAGCCGCATTCCGAATTGATATAGGCCCGTCCTGCGTCAAGCATGGCGGGCCTTTTCATTGTGCAGAATCAATTGGGGGCAGACCCGAAAGTCCACCCCCGCGACGACAAGCGTCGCCTCGTCCGGATTTGACCGTCCGGGTCGCAGAAGACGATCAAATCCGGGACAAGCCCAAATTTCGGATAACCCACCGTGCAGCGCTTTCGACCCCATATTGAAGCGCGCGCTGTCACCCTTGCTTGATTTCACTAGGAAAATAAAGGGTCTTGACCCGGATTTGTGGTGCACGTCGCAATTTTGGACGCTTTGGACTTGCCTGAAATTACCCAAATGAAGGTCAATCCGAAATCTTGAGAATAGGAAGCCTTTGTTTTTTGGGTTTTAATCGGCAACCAGATTTACACGAGACGGGATTGACGAACCGCAGCAGCAATGAACCCATCAAACAGTGGATGAGGTTCAAAGGGCCGGGATTTTAGTTCCGGGTGGAACTGCACACCGACAAACCAAGGGTGCTCAGGCCGTTCGACGATCTCTGGAAGAAGCCCATCGGGCGACATTCCCGAGAATACCAGTCCGCAACCTTCAAGTGATTCGCGGTAAGCTGCGTTGACTTCGTAGCGATGCCGATGCCGCTCGGAGATGTCCGTCTTCCCGCCGTAAATAGCACTGACATGGCTGTTGGGGGAAAGTTTCGCGTCATAGGCACCCAAGCGCATGGTACCGCCCAGATCGCCATCCTCGGCGCGTTTCTCCAGCCCTTCTTTGCCCATCCATTCAGTGATGATGCCGACCACCGGTTCCTCGGTCGGGCCGAACTCGGTTGAAGATGCCTTGTCGTGTCCGGCAAGACGGGCGCCTTCAATGCATGCCATTTGCATGCCAAGGCAGATGCCAAAGAATGGCACATTGCGTTCACGTGCAAAACGCACGCTCGCAATTTTGCCTTCGCTTCCGCGTTCACCGAACCCGCCGGGCACAAGGATTCCGTGCAGCGGCTCGAGCTTTGAAGCGATCGCAGCATCATCTTCTTCGAAGACTTCTGCATCAATCCAGCGGATGTTGACCTTGACCCGGTTTGCAAGGCCGCCGTGGATCAGCGCTTCATTCAGCGATTTATACGCATCCTGCAGGCCGACATATTTGCCTACAACGCCGATTGTAACCTCGCCCTCAGGATTGAAGAACCGATCGGTCACATCATCCCAGCGCGAAAGGTCCGGGTCGGGTGCGTCGGTAATCCCGAAACCGCGGAGAACCTCTGTATCCAGACCTTCCTGATGGTATTGCAGCGGGACGGAATAGATCGACGGCGCATCGAGGGCCGGGATCACTGCTTCCTGCCGCACGTTACAGAATTGCGCGATCTTGCGCCGCTCGCTCTCGGGTATTTCGTGTTCGCTGCGGCAAAGCAGGACGTCCGGCTTGATCCCAAGCGATGCCAGTTCACGCACAGAGTGCTGTGTCGGCTTGGTCTTCAGCTCGCCCGCTGCGGCGATATAGGGCACCAGCGTCACGTGGACGCTCAGCGTCTGGAACGGTTCAAGTTCGTTCCGCAGCTGACGGATTGCCTCCATAAACGGCAGCGATTCGATGTCCCCGACCGTTCCGCCAATTTCGCACAGGACGAAATCGAGCCCCTCTGTCTCCGAGACAGCGAATTCCTTGATCGCGTCGGTTACGTGCGGGATCACCTGTACGGTCGCGCCGAGGTAATCGCCGCGGCGCTCCTTCGCGATAATGTCCTGATAAATCCGCCCGCTGGTCACATTGTCGCTCTGCCGGGCAGACACGCCCGTGAAGCGTTCATAGTGACCAAGATCCAGGTCGGTCTCCGCACCGTCGTCGGTAACGTAGACTTCGCCGTGTTGATACGGGCTCATGGTTCCGGGATCGACGTTCAGATAGGGATCAAATTTCCTGATCCGTACACTGTAGCCGCGCGCCTGCAGCAATGCTGCAAGACTTGCTGCCATGAGACCTTTGCCGAGCGAGGAGACCACGCCGCCGGTGATAAATATGTACCGCGCCATGGGAGTTGGGCCTTAAGACTGGAATCGGAGTCGGCGCAAGCACATTGCTGCGCAGGCGCGCATCCATCCACAAGTGTTATTGAAAAAGATTAGTTATCGAGGTCCGCGAGCGGGTCGTCCGAAGGCGCTTCGACCGGAGCGGCAGCCGGTGCAGCTTCGCCAGCGGCAACCGAACGATCAACGGTGGATGTAATTTCACCCGTGCCGCTGGATTCCACCGCAATCGCTGCAAGGGCAATCGACAAAACCACGAACGCGATCGCCAGCCATTTTGTCGAACGGCTGAGGAAATCGGCAGCGCCGCGCGCACTCATCATCCCGTTCGGGCTCCCGCCGACACCCAGACCGCCGCCTTCCGAGCGTTGCATCAGGATGACTATGACCATCGCAAAGGCAATCAGTGCCTGAACGACGGTGAGAAACAGAAACAGGGACATATTTGATTACTCTTGGTTGATTGCCGCAGCATGTAAGCGCCAGACAGCCCGAGGGCAAGGCGCTGCTCTATCGTTACTGGTCCTGCGCCTCGGCGGCAGCAAGGACGATGCCGAGGAAGCTTTCGGCCGCCAGGCTGGCGCCGCCCACCAGAGCCCCGCCCACACCATCGACTGCAAGCAATTCCTTTGCATTGTCCGGCTTGACCGAACCGCCATACAGAATGCGAACCTGCGCTGCGTGATCTTCGCCATACAATTCGACAAGTGTCGAGTGGATCGAACTATGCATCGCTGCAATATCATCCAGTGTGGGGGTCCGGCCCGTGCCGATCGCCCAGATCGGTTCATAGGCAACGGTCAGCTGGTCAGTAGGATTGTCGAGCACATCGGGGAGCGATTCCCGGATCTGCTTTGTGACAAACGCCTCGGCATCGCCAGCATCTCTTGTGGCTTCGCTCTCGCCGCAGCAGAGAATTACGCGCATTCCGGCCTCGACGGCAGCGGTGATTTTCGCGCGAATCAGTTCGCTGCTTTCGTTATGGTTTTCGCGGCGTTCGCTGTGACCGAGGATCACGAATTTCGCGCCTGCGTCTGCAACCATCGATGCGGAGATGTCGCCGGTATTGGCACCATCGACGCCTGGGTGGCAGTCCTGCGCCCCCACACCGATCTGTTCAACTTCGCGATGGACAGCGTGAATCAGTGTGTACGGAGGGGCCAATGCGACCTCCACTTTCATCAGTCGCTGCGACGAACGGTCGATCGCGCGCACTTCGGAAAGCATCGCACGGGTCCCGTTCATTTTCCAATTGCCAACAATATAGGGCCGCTCGGCCATGCTAAGTTCCTGAAATACTTGAATATGGGGGTAAAGGTGAATCGGTCACGCTACTATATGGGGCTAAGCGCAAGGTTCGCTAGACGGAGTTTTCCTTTAGGTCAAAAGACTTGGCAACCTGTTGCCGCGAGGTCGCAGGGCCGATAAAGGCTTTGGCCAAACTGTTCCCAGAGCCGCATGCGAGATCGGCGGCTCTCAATCTGGATGTAGACCCAAGCATGATTTCCCTCATTCGCAAAATGTTCCAGTCCAAGCTGGGCATCTTCCTGACCCTAGCGTTTCTGGCGGTTATCGCCTTCGCCTTTGCCAGCGCGGATGTATCGACGCTTGGCGGTGGCGGGGTCGCTTCGGGCGAACAAGTGGCCGTAGTTGGCGACGATAAGATCAGTGCTTCGGATTTGTCCCGTGCGGCGTCAGCCGCTGTGGATAACGCCCGGCAGCAGAACCCGACACTGTCGATGCAATCCTTTGTCGAGCAGGACGGGTTGGAAACTGTGCTGGATCAACTGACCGAGCGGTTTGCCATCTCGGCATTTGCAGAACGGTTTGGTCTGAGGGCAGGCACCAATCTGGTGAACAGCGAAATCATCAACATCCCGGCATTTCGCGGTTCAGACGGCAATTTCGACGAAGAAACCTACCGTGCTGCACTGGGCCAGCGCGGCATGAGCGAAGCATTCTTCCGCGATGATCTTCGCGCTGGCCTGCTTGCTCGTCAGTTGCTCGTTCCCGCCTCTTTCGGCGCAAAAACCCCGGATAAATTTGCCGTGCGTTATGCATCGCTGCTTCGCGAGAGCCGTGAAGGTGCGATCAGCATTATCCCAGCGGCAGCATTCGCGCCGACCAATGATCCGACCGATGCGCAGCTGAAGGCATTCTACGAAGAGACCCGCGGTGACTATATCCGTCCGGAACGCCGTGTGATCCGCTACGCAACGTTCAGCAGCGACGCCCTGGGCGACCGCGCAGAACCAACGGCACAAGAAATCGCTGCTTATTACGAAGAAAACCGCTCGGTCTATGCGCCAAGCGAGACACGTACCGTGACTCAATTGATCGTCCCGACCCAGCAGGCTGCAGCCGCGATTCAGCAACGCGTAAGTGCAGGCGGTTCGCTGGAAGCCGCCGCACGTGAAGCAGGCCTTCAGACAGCAAAGATCGGACCGGTAACCCGGGCTGACCTTTCGGCGCAGGCATCGGCAGCAGTCGCCCAGGCAGTATTCACCGCGGATCGGGGCGCCATCGCTGCTCCGGCACGCAGCGGGCTCGGCTTCCATGTTGCGCGGGTCGACCAGATCGACCGCAAGGCTGGCCGTAACCTTGAACAGGCACGCCCTGAAATTCTCACGGCACTGCGGCAGGACAAACGCCGCCGTGCACTAGCCGATCTGGCTGCCGAGATCGAAGAACGCATCGATGATGGCGCTGCGCTCAGCGAAGTCGCTGACGATATGAGCCTGGAGCTGGTATCAACTAAACCGGTGACCGGTGCGGGGATCGTCTATGGCAGCACTGCACAAGAACGTATCCCTGACGTTCTGGCCCCTGCCCTGCAGACGGCGTTTCAAATGGATGAGAGCGAACCACAATTGGCCGAGATCGTACCCGGCCAGACATATCTGGTTTTTGAAGTTTCCGACATCACGGATTCGGCTGCGGCCCCTCTCGCTGAAATCAAGCAAGGCGTGATAGGCGCATGGAAACTCTCCGAAGGCACGAAAAAAGCGAAAGCTGCCGCTGACCGCATTCTCAAGCGGGTTGAAGGCGGCGATACTCTTGCCGATGCGGCGCAGGCAGAAGAGACAACCCTGCCCCGGCCCGATGCGGTAAAACTGACCCGCGCTCAGCTGGCCCAGATGGGCGGCCAGGTGCCTGCACCTCTCGCGCTGTTCTTCAGCATGGCGGAAGGCACCACGAAACGCCTTGAAGCCCCGCGGGACGGCGGCTGGTTCGTCATTCACCTTAACGACATCGAAGCTGGCACGATCGCAACCGACGATCCGCTGTTCGAGCAGACGAAGCGCGAATTGAGCATCCAGAGCGGGCGCGAATACGGCGCTCAGCTGCGTACGGCGATCAGCAAGGAAATGGGCATCGACAAGAACGAAGCGGCGATCGAGGCTCTGCGCAAGCAGCTCAGCGGCGATCTCTGATCTGTTCATGACCTTTCGATGAGCAGCGCCGGCAAAGCAGACCTTGAGAACAGCGATTCCGCGCGAGCTCAGCTCAGCGCGGGGAAGCCGGCGCTCGTTTGGCGCAAGATCATCGCCGATACCGAAACGCCGGTCGGCGCTGCGGTCAAGCTGATCGAACCGGGGCGCGGGGATTTCCTACTGGAATCCGTAGAAGGCGGCGAAATTCGCGGGCGTTACAGCCTGCTGGGACTCGACCCTGATCTGATTTTCAAGGCGTCGGGCGCGTCGGCATCGATCAACCGCATCTGGAAGCATGACCGCGATGCTTTTGCAGATGCACGCGATGATAGCGTCGCAGCCTTGCGCGCTCTGGTCGAAGAATGCCGCATCGATGTGCCCGATGCCCTGCCACCCGCCCTCGCCTGCTTGGTCGGTTATTTTGGATATGAAACCATCGGCCTGGTGGAAAAATTGCCACGCGCACCGGACAACGATCTGGGCCTGCCGGACATGCTGTTCGTACGCCCGACCGCAATTTTGGTGTTCGATGGCCTGACTGAAGAGCTGTTCGCAATCGCGCCGCTATGGGCGGACGGTTCAGACATTGAGCGCGCGCTGGAACGCGCTGCGGACCGTATCGACGATATCCTGAGCAGGCTGAATTTACCCGCCAGGGAAACCGTTTCTGCCGTCGATCTCCCTGAAATGGAGCTGACCCCGACAATGGCCAGCGGCGAATATGCCCGGATGGTCCTGCGTGCAAAAGAGTACATCGAAGCGGGTGATATTTTCCAGGTTGTGCTGGCGCAGCGCTTTACCTGCCCCTTCCCGCTTCCGCCATTGGCGCTTTACCGTGCGCTGCGCCGGGTCAATCCATCACCGTTCCTCTATTTCCTGGATCTTCCGGGGTTTGCGGTTGTCGGCTCCAGCCCTGAAATTCTCGTCCGCGTCCGCGATGGCCAGGTTACGATCCGTCCAATTGCAGGAACCCGGCCTCGCGGTGAAAACCCGGAAGCTGACCGGGAAGCCGAAAAGAGCCTGCTTGCCGATGCAAAGGAGCGGGCCGAACATCTGATGCTCCTCGATCTGGGTCGAAACGATGTCGGCCGCGTCGCATCGCAGGGTAGTGTGGAGGTCACCGACAGCTTCACGGTGGAGCGGTACAGCCACGTCATGCATATCGTAAGCAATGTGGTCGGCAATCTGGCCCCGGAACATGACGCGATCGATGCCATGTTTGCCGGGTTCCCGGCTGGAACAGTCAGCGGCGCGCCCAAGATCCGCGCTTGCGAAATTATCGCGGAACTGGAGCCGGAAACCCGCGGCGCGTATGCCGGCGGTGTCGGATACTTCGCGCCTGATGGGTCGGTCGACAGCTGCATCGTCCTGCGAACTGCTGTCGTGAAAGACGGCGTGATGAATGTTCAGGCCGGCGCAGGGATCGTCGCCGATAGCGACCCGGCTTACGAGCAGCGCGAATGCGAGGCAAAAGCCGGTGCACTGATAGCCGCCGCACGCGAGGCTGCTCGCGTGGCAGAGGAAGCGGGGTTCGGGCAATGAGAGCGCTTCTTGCCCTTGCATCTGCCGTGCTGCTCTCTGCTTGCGAGCAGGAGCCAGAGGGCACCCCTGTGATGCGGACAGAAATCGGCAGCGGTGTCGCAGATGAAAGCGTGCAGACAACCGGCACCACTGCAAGATCGTCGGACTGTGAACGCACGACATTTGAAGGCGCTTCATTCACCCATTGCATCGCAGACCCTTCCAAACACCGTATTACCGTGGATCTTGGTCCAGACGGCGGCGATCCGTATCGCAGCCTCCCCAATCTTGCCGCTGGACGCCCGGCGGATGCCGCCCTTGTCGCTTTTGCCGTGAATGGCGGAATGTTTGACAAGGTAGGCAAGCCAATCGGTTATTACGTCGAAGGCGGAGACAGGCTGAAGGAATTGAACCGTGCCGATGGCCCCGGAAATTTCCACCTCAAGCCCAATGGCGTCTTCTTCGGCACCGCTGGTAAATGGGAAGTCCGCACGGCCAACGATTTCTATTCAAATGTAGGTGACCGGCCCGCCTTCGGCACACAATCCGGACCGATGCTGGTTGTGGCTGGAAAATTGCACCCTGAGATTGCAGAGGATGGCCCATCCAAGGCCGTTCGGAACGGTGTCGGAGTGGATACTGAAGGCCGTGCGCACTTCGTCATCTCCGATGGAGCGGTGTCTTTCGGTATTCTTGCACGATATTTCCGGGACGAGATCAAGACGCCCAATGCCCTGTTCCTTGACGGGAACGTTTCCCAATTATGGGACCCGGCAAGCAAGCGGCTGGACAATGGTGCAGCCATCGGCCCCTTGATTGTCGTTGAGCACCGCGAGTAGCGGCAGACAGATCATGATCCTAGTCATAGACAATTACGACAGCTTCACTTTCAACCTCGTCCATTACCTTATGGAACTTGGCGCGGACGTCGAAGTGAAGCGCAACGACGCACTCTCCGCGAGCGAGGCAATCGCGACCGGTGCTGAAGGTTTCCTGATTTCACCAGGTCCCTGCACACCATCCGAGGCCGGGATTAGCCTGGACCTTGTTGCCGCGTGCGCCGAGGCGAGTAAACCTCTGCTGGGCGTGTGTCTGGGCCATCAGTCGATCGGGCAACATTTCGGCGGCTCTGTTGTGCGCGGCGGACTGATGCACGGAAAGACTTCGCCGGTTAGTCATGACGGTACCGGTGTGTTCGAAGGGTTGCCTTCACCCTATACTGCCACCCGCTATCACTCTCTGATTGTCGAGGATATCCCAGACAGCCTTGTGGTCAACGCCACCAGCGAAACGCCTGGGCTCGACGGTGTTTGTGCGATGGGTTTCCGCCACCGGACGCTACCCATTCACGGGGTGCAGTTTCACCCGGAAAGCATCGCGACCGAGCACGGTCACGCCCTGCTTGCCAATTTCATGCGTATTTGCGGCCTGATGCCGAAGGACCTTTCATGAAGCACCTGCCGCTCGCCGTACCGCATATGAACGAAGCAGAAGCCGAAGAGGTGTTCGGCTGGATCCTCGACGGCGAAGCGAGCGACGAGGAAATCGCCCGTTTCCTGCTTGCCATGACCGAACGCAGTGAAACGGCGGACGAGATTGCCGGGGCCGCGCGGGCGCTGCGGGCTCGCTACATTCCCGTGGCCGGTCCGGACAACGCGATCGACGTATGCGGCACAGGCGGCGATGGCCACCACACGCTTAACGTATCGACCGCAGTCGGGCTGGTCGTCGCAGCATGCGGCGTACCCGTAGCACGGCATGGCAACCGCGCGATTTCATCGCTTTCCGGCGTCGCCGACACTCTGGAAGTCCTCGGGCTGGATATGGCCGCAGCGGGGCGCACTGCGGAAAAGACACTGGCCGAAATCGGTATCTGTTTCCTGTTTGCCCCCAACCATCACCCGGCGATGGTGCGTATCCAGCCAATTCGCAAACAATTGGGCCGCCGTACCATCTTCAACCTGATGGGTCCGCTGTCCAACCCTGTGGGCGTGAAGCGCCAGCTGATCGGTATCGCGCGCCCGGGCTATGTGTCGATCTATGGCGAAGCCGCCGCAAGACTGGGAACCGAGCGCACTTTCATCGTCTCGGGCGATGAGGGGCTGGATGAATTGAGCCTCGCCGGCGGGAACGAACTGGCCGATGTAACCGGTAACGAGTTTGCCATGAAGCGCGTCGATGCGGCATTGGCGGGTTTGGACCCCGCGCCGCTCGAGGCGATCCGCGGCGGTGATCCGGCACACAATGCCAAGGCGCTGGCCGCGCTGCTGGATGGCGACCACAGCGCCTATCGTGAAACTGTCCAGTTCAATGCCGCTGCCGCACTGGTGGTGGCGGGCCGGACAGAAGACTGGTCAGAAGGCGCCTCCATGGCCGCAGAAGCGCTCGACAGCGGCGGCGCAAAAACACTGCTGGCGCGCTGGATCGAGATGGCGAAGTGAACAAACTCGAAGAAATATGCGCGGTAAAGCGCGGCGAAGTTGCTGAACGCAAGGCTGCGATATCTTTGACGGAGCTTGAACAGCGCGCCGCAGAACAAACAAGGCCGCGAGGTTTTCGCGCCGCCTTGGAAGCAAGGTCTGCGGCCGGATTTGGACTGATCGCCGAGATCAAAAAGGCATCCCCTTCAAAAGGACTGATCCGCGAAGACTTCCGCCCTGCCGAACATGCAAAACAGTATGAACTTGGCGGCGCGGCATGTCTTTCGGTGCTGACGGACGCGCCCTATTTCCAAGGTCACGAGGATTATCTTGTCGCGGCCCGCTCAGCGTGTTCCTTGCCCGCACTGCGCAAGGATTTCATGGTCGACACTTGGCAAGTCGCGGAATCGCGCGCCCTTGGCGCGGACGCGATCCTGATCATCGTCGCTGCGCTGGAAGATGGCCAGATGGCTGAAATAGAGCACGCTGCGATCGAGCATGGTATGGATGTCCTGGTCGAGGTGCATGACGAAGCGGAAATGGAACGCGCCGCCAATCTGAAATCGCGTTTGATCGGTGTAAACAACCGCGACCTGAAGCGTTTCGTTACAGATCTGGCCGTCACAGAACGCTTGGTCCCGCTCGCCCCTGAAGGCTCGCTTCTGGTGGGGGAAAGCGGCATTTCCAGCCATGAAGATTGTCAGCGCCTCGCAAAATCGAGGGTACGCTGTTTCCTCGTCGGTGAAAGCCTGATGCGTCAGGAAGATGTCACCGCCGCCACCCTCACGTTGCTGGAAGGATAAGGAACGGCAATGAGCAAGCTCACCCATCTCGACGAAAGCGGTAGCGCGCATATGGTTGATGTGGGGGGTAAAGCCGAAACCAGGCGCGCCGCCGTCGCAGAAGGCAGAATTACCATGTCTCCGATGGCTCTCGAAGCGGTAAGGAATGGAAACGCACCGAAAGGCGATGTTCTGGCAACCGCGCGTATCGCTGGCATTATGGCCGCCAAGAAGACCAGCGACCTCATACCGCTGTGCCACCCGCTGCCGATCAGTTCGGTCGATATCGACTTCCGGTTTCTCGATGACGCAATCTTCGCTCGCACCGAAGTCCGGCTGACCGGAAAAACCGGGGTCGAAATGGAAGCGCTGACCGCCACCTCAGCAGCTCTGCTGACGATCTACGATATGGCAAAAGCCCTGGACAAGACGATGGTCATCGGCGGGGTCAGATTGCTTGAGAAATCCGGCGGAAAATCGGGCGATTGGAAGGCACAGGAATGAGCGACTTGCTGCCACTACATGTGGCGCAACGACGCCTTCTGGACCTCATCCACCCTACCGCGGCAGAAACCGTGCCACTGGCGCAGGCGCATCGCAATTATCTTGCCGCGCCTCTGGTCGCCAATAGGACGCAGCCCGCAGCCCGGCTGTCCGCGATGGACGGTTTTGCAGTCTGCGGTGACGGCCCGTGGACAGTAATCGGTGAAAGCCGCTGCGGTTCACCGTATAAGAGGCCGATCGCTGCGGGACAGGCAGCGAGAATATCGACCGGCGCGCATACCCCGTCCGGCACAGACGCGATTGTCCTCGTTGAAGACGCCAAGCTTGATGCAGAGACACTGAGCACCGCGCGAGCCGTGGATCCTGGATGTTTCCGCGATGCAGGGTCGGATTTTCGATCAGGCGAGACGCTATTGGATGCAGGCTCCCGCCTGGATGCCCCGCAAATGGCTCTCGCGGCCATGGCCGGAGTGGCCCATGTCACGGTCCGAAAACCGCCGCTTGTGGCGATAATCGAATGCGGTGATGAACTAACAGCAGAGATCGGCGATTGCGCCCCTCACCTCATTCCTGCGACAAACGGCCTCATGCTTGAAATGCTGGCAACTGGCGAACATTGCCGCATTACCAGAGGCGAACCTGTGGCCGACAAGCTGTCAGCGCTGGCCGATGCACTGGAGGCTGTCAGCGAACATGATCTGGTGGTGTTTAGCGGGGGCGCCTCCGTTGGCGATCATGACCTGGTCCGGCCAGCTCTTGATGCCGTTGGCGGAAAGATCGACTTCTGGCGGATCGCGATGAAGCCGGGCAAGCCGCTGATGGTTGCCAGTCGGGGCACACAAATCATCCTGGGGTTGCCGGGCAATCCTGGGTCCAGTTTTGTGACCGGGTTCTTGTTTATGCTGCCCGCAATCCGAAAAATGCTCGGCGCAGACGCATGCATTCCGAAACCGCTGATGGTCCCATGCGCGATGCCGCTTGCTGCGACAGTTGGCCGCCGCACATTCACACGCGGTGTGATGCAAGACGGCATGGCACATCCGCTTTCAAATCAGGACAGCGGCGCCTTGGCCGCACTCGCCAACTCAGACATCCTGATTGAAAGGCCGGAGCATTCCCCGGCGTTCAAAGCGGGAACGGATGTTCCGGTCTACTTCATCAAAAATGGCGGAATTGCTTGACCAGAGCAAGAAGGTTGCCTAATTGTTCCGCATTCGTTCGCATTTGAGCGAGCGGATCGACAAGGGAGACAGAGGAGCATGCGCCATGCTGACGGCTAAGCAGCACGAATTGGTTTTGTTCATCCAGAAACGTCTGGAAGAATCGGGAATTTCCCCCTCTTTCGAAGAGATGAAGGAAGCGCTCGACCTGAAGAGCAAATCCGGTGTCCACCGCCTTATCTCCGCATTGGAAGAGCGCGGATTTATTCGGCGGCTGCCAAATCGAGCGCGCGCCCTCGAAGTTCTCAAGAACCCTGAAGATGCGGTGCCGGGCATCGCCGCAGCCGCGCCAGCAAATGATGTCGTATCACGGACAAGGTCGGCTCCTGCGCCGCAACCCGCACCGGCGAACGATGTGATCGAGCTTCCTCTCCATGGTCGCATTGCGGCTGGCGCACCGATCGAAGCGCTGGAGGGGCAGAGCAGCCTGCCTGTTCCAGCAGCACTGCTTGGCCCAGGCGATCATTATGCTCTCGAAGTTTCGGGTGATTCCATGATCGAAGCAGGCATTTTCGATGGCGACTTCGCACTGGTCAAACGCACCGACACTGCGCGGGATGGCGAGATCGTCGTGGCACTGGTGGATAATGAGGAAGCTACTCTGAAATATCTGCACCGCGATGGCGGAATGGTCCGGCTTGACCCGGCAAACCCGTCGCATTCGCCGCAGGTTTACCAGCCTGGTCAGGTTCAGGTTCAGGGCAAACTTGCCGGCTTGCTTCGCCGGTATCACTGAGTTTTCATTCAACCGGCATGAGGGAGCGGGTCAGTCCCGCCCCCCCTCGCCACCAGCCATGGTCGCCCTGCGCATCGGCCACGCTGTTATAGGTCCCATTGGTTAGATTGATTGCCAGACCTCCTGTTTGATCAAGCATCCGTCTGTCGGCCTTGAGCCATTTGGGTTTGCATGATCGCGGCAGGTATCTGTCGGCTACTACAATGTCCGACCGGTCGCATGCTGCGGCAAGTGCTCGCTCCTCGATACGGATGTTGCTGCGAGCCATCAGGACTTGCCACGTCCGCCCCTCTCTTGTGACGGGCAGGACGCAGAAGTCCGGGCTGCAATTTGCATCAGGCCACTTACCGAGAGGTACCGGCTCGCCGTCCATCCCCGCCAGCTCCAGCAAGTTGTCTCTGGCATAATCGCTTCTGCTCTCGCGCAGAACGAGCAAGCGGTCGCCCTCGCCTGCAACCCCCACATGCCGGCCATCACCGGAGACAAGCAGATCGGGGACTGGGCTTGCGAGAAACAGCATTGCCGCCAGAACCACTGGGACGAAACCAAGCAACCGGACGCGCCCGCGCCACAGCGCCAGCCAAATCCCGCCAGACACAAACAACGCAAAGATGCCTCCGTCCATTTCGGGCATCAGCTTGACAGAACCGGGCTGCGACGCAGTGAAATGCGCAATACCGATCAGAATATCCAGAGACTTGCCTGCAGCCCACCATGCCGGCGCGCCCAGCCCGAAAATATCGAGAAAGAGCGCGAGCCCGATCAGCGGCATGGAGAAGAAAGTCGTTAGCGGTATGCCCACAACATTCGCAAATGCACCGTAGACCCCGGCCCTGTGAAAATGAAAAAGCACGATCGGCATCAGCGCGATTTCAATCACCATTCCGGTAACCAGCAACATCACCACTCGCCGCCCACTTCTGGAAAACCATGATTCCTCTCGCGGAGCCAGATAGGCCTGTACCGGGGCGGAATTGTGCAATGCGACGATGGCCAGCACCGCTGCGAAACTCATCTGAAAGCTCGGTCCAACCAGAGACTCAGGCCAAAGGAAAAGCACGAACAGCGCTGCTGCCGCGACCATTCGCAGCGACAAGGGTTCACGGCCAAGAGCAAGCGCCGCGAGCACGAGTATTGCCCCGACGCAGCTTCTGACTGTCGGGACCTCCGCACCTGTAAGCAAAGTATATCCGACACCCGCTAGCGCAGCAAAACCTGCTGCCACGAGCGGAAGCCGCGCGCGAAGTGCGAGCCACGGCCATAGCGCTAATAGTTTGATAGCAATCAGATAGGCAGCAGCGATCACGGCGCTGACGTGCAGGCCGCTGATTGATAACAGGTGGGTCAGCCCGGCATCGCGCATCGCCTCTTCATCCGCATCGCTGATCGAGCCGCGGTCCCCGCTGGCCAGTGCCGAAGCGATTGCGCCGGCCGATCCGTCCAGTTGGCTCCGTACATGACTGGCAAGTTGGCGCTGCGTGCTGGCCAAGGCATCTGTCTCATTCGCAGGCTCGACCACCGCAATGTCGCCGAGAACCGATCCGGTCGCTGCAAGCCCCGCAAACCATGCGGTGCGCGAAAAATCGTACGCTCCGGGAAGCATCGGAGGCGCAGGAGGCATCAATCGCGCCCGCAGCCTCACCACAGAGCCTTCCAGCAAGTCAGCCTGATCTGCACTTTGCGGCACGTTTACTCGGATTTTCAGAGCATCTCCTGATGCCGGATCGCGCGTGGCAAGCACCAGTCTGACCCGGTCCCGCGCGGGCTGTTCGTCGCGCTCCAATATCCTTCCGGTCAAAACCGTAACTTGGGGGCGCTCGATGGCGTCAGCCCCCACGATCTCCGACCGCGCCCAAACCACGCTCAATCCCAGTGCGATCATCAGCAGGATCGCTATGGCAGATTGCCTCAAAACCGGATGGCGTTCGTGCCTCCAACCCCAGCAGGTTGCGGCAATGGCTGCGCCTGAGCATAGGATCAGCACAGCGCCCCATTCCCAAAAATTTTCCAACTGGAACCACAGCGCGATACCGATAGCGAAACAGACGGTTAGCCACGGGCCTTTCTCAAAGCCCGCGCGATTGAGAAATTGTTCCAAAACAGCTGCAATGCTGGACAATTGCGGCCAGCTAAGCCATTGGCGCTGCACTGCAGCATTGGCATCGTCCGGCGGCTCATTTGACTCATCATCAAAGGGTACTTGAACTTCGCTGGCAGCCATGCGGACTATTTGAAAGGAAACAGTCGGTTATGGCAAGCAATAGCGCGGCCAAAGACAACACGGTGGTGACCCGTTTCGCACCATCGCCCACAGGTTTCCTGCACATTGGCGGCGCGCGAACCGCATTGTTCAACTGGCTCTTCTCACGCCACCACGGCGGCAAGGCACTGCTGCGTATCGAGGATACCGATCACAAGCGTTCCACACAGGAAGCAATCGACGCTATCCTGGATGGTCTGAACTGGCTCGGCCTGGATTATGACGAGGAACCGGTTTTCCAGTCATCGCGCGCTGACCGGCATGCTGAAGTCGCAAACAAGCTGCTCGAAAACGGCCATGCCTATCGATGCTATGCGACTACGGAAGAGCTTGAGCAAATGCGCGCAGAACAGCGCGCAGCCAAGCAGCCCCTGCGCTATGACGGCCGCTGGCGTGACCGAGACCCGTCCGAAGCACCGCAGGATGCACCTTTCACGGTACGTCTGAAAACCCCGACCGAGGGTGAAACCGCTATTGAGGACCTGGTCCAGGGCCGGGTCACTGTACGCAACGAGGAAGTTGACGATTACATCATCCTGCGCGCTGATGGCACGCCCACTTACATGCTGGCAGCGGTGGTCGATGATCACGACATGGGCTGCACGCACATCATTCGCGGCGATGATCACCTGAACAATGCGTTTCGCCAATTGCCGATTTATCGCGCAATGGATGCGATTGAAGGTGGATGGAGCGATCCGACCTATGCCCACATCCCACTGATCCACGGCAGCGACGGCGCTAAACTGTCGAAGCGCCACGGCGCGCTGGGGGTTGAGGCTTACCGCGACGATATGGGCATCCTTCCTGAGGCTTTGTTCAACTATCTGCTGCGCCTTGGCTGGGGTCATGGTGACAAGGAAGAAATCACCCGCGAAGAGGCTATCGAACTTTTCACCCTGGACGGAGTGGGGAAAAGCCCCTCGCGTTTCGATCTCAAGAAACTTGAAAACCTGAACGGGCACTACATTCGCGAAGCGGACGACACCCGGCTCGCCGAACTGGTCGCTGACGAGATTGGCGATGAGGCAGACGCCGCTCTGCTCGCTCAGGCCATGCCGGTGCTCAAAACCCGCGCAAAGAATATCAATGATCTGGTTGAGGGATCGGCATTTCTTTTCGCCAAACGGCCATTGGAAATGACTGAAAAGGCGGGGAAGCTGCTGACGGACGACGCAAGATTGTTGCTCGGGAAGCTGTCCTCGCGCCTCAAGTCGGAAAACAACTGGACAATCGAGGCTCTCGAAGCCACTACGAAAGCACTTGCAGAGGAGCTCGAACTGGGCCTCGGCAAATTGGCGCAGCCTATGAGAGCGGCGCTTACCGGAACGACCACGTCACCCGGGATTTTCGATGTGCTGGTCCTGTTGGGACGAGATGAATCGCTCGCGCGGATAGACGCGCAAGCCGCGTCGTGAAGGCGCACACGGAAACCCGGTTTAAGGAGAATAATGTTGGCGGATAAACAGGCAAAACTGGATTTCGGCGGTCAAACCTACGACTTCCCGGTATTAGAGGGCAGCACTGGCCCGGACGTAATCGACATCAGGAAACTGTACGGCCAGACAGGCGCGTTCACTTTCGATCCCGGTTACAAGTCGACGGCTAGCTGTGAAAGCGCCCTGACCTATATCGATGGTAACGAAGGCGTGCTGCTGCACCGCGGTTATCCCATTGGCCAGCTGGCTGAACATTCCAGCTTCATGGAAACTGCCTATCTGCTGCTGAATGGCGAACTGCCGTCGGGCGATGAGCTGGATGATTTCACCTACACGATCACCCGTCACACGATGCTGCACGATCAACTGCGCCAGTTCTATCAGGGTTTCCGCCGTGATGCGCACCCGATGGCAATCATGTGCGGCGTGGTTGGCGCGCTCTCGGCTTTCTATCATGACAGCACGGACATTTCCGACCCTGAGCACCGGAAGATTTCCAGCCACCGTTTGATCGCAAAGATGCCGACAATCGCGGCGTGGGCCTACAAATATTCGATCGGGCAGCCTTTCCTGCAGCCTGACAATTCGCTCAGCTACACCGGCAATTTCCTGCGCATGACTTTCGGCGTTCCTGCTGAGGAATACGAAGTTATTCCTGCTGTCGAGAAGGCGATGGACCGGATCTTCATCCTCCATGCCGATCACGAGCAAAACGCTTCGACCTCCACCGTCCGTCTCGCAGGTTCTTCCGGCGCCAACCCGTTTGCCTGCACCGCGGCCGGCATTGCCTGCCTTTGGGGCCCGGCACATGGTGGTGCGAACGAGGCAGCGCTCAATATGCTCCGCGAAATTGGGACTCCCGACCGCATCCCGCACTATATCGAGCGTGCCAAGGACAAGAACGATCCGTTCCGTCTGATGGGCTTCGGTCACCGTGTTTACAAAAACTATGATCCGCGTGCGACAGTGATGCAGAAGACCGTTCGTGAAGTCTTCGACGCGCTCAAGGTCAACGACCCGGTCTTTGAAACGGCTCTTGCCCTCGAAGAAATGGCGCTCAACGACGATTACTTCAGAGAGAAGAAGCTCTTCCCGAACGTAGACTTCTACTCCGGCGTCATCCTGTCGGCGATCGGCTTCCCGACGACCATGTTCACCGCACTGTTCGCGCTTGCACGTACAGTCGGCTGGGTCGCCCAGTGGAACGAAATGATCTCCGATCCAGGCCAGGTTATTGGTCGCCCTCGTCAGCTGTACACCGGCCCGACCGAGCGCGACTACGTGCCTGTAGGCAACCGGTAATCAGAACAGAATGGAAGTGTCAGCCTGCTTCGGCAGGCGGCACATCCAGTATGAAGCGCGCCCCTTTGTCGGGCGCGCTTTTTACTGTCAGGTCCCCGCCCATTGCGCGGGCAATCTTGCGCGAAATGTACAGACCGAGGCCAGAACCGCCGTCTCCGCTGCGGCCAAGCCGTTCGAATTTCTTGAACACGACAGCTTGCTGTTCCTCCGACAGGCCCTTCCCTTCGTCGGAAACGCTGGCCTGCGCGCCAAACTTGGTCAGCCTTGCTGAAATCTCGACTTCCGAACCCTCAGGGGCATAGCGGATGGCGTTGCCCACCAGATTGAGCAGAATCTGCAGCGCGCGGCGGAACTCAGCTGTCGCAGGAACCGAAATTTCCGGACCCGGCGCTTTCAGCGAAATCGACCGTTCTTTTGCCCGCACCCCGAGGATACCCGCAGCGCGTCGCGCCACATCGGCTAGATCAATCTGATCCGGCGCGGTGGTAAAGTCTTCTGACTCGACAACTTCCAGATCGGCGAGATCCTCTATCAACGACATCAGGTGCTGCCCTGCGGTCGCAATATCGGCGGCATATCCGCTGTATTCTTCCGACAGCGGCCCCGCCATTTTAGAGCGGATCGTTTCTGCATTGGCGATAATGCGAGCGATCGGCTGACGCAGAACCGGTGAAAGATCTCGCCCGATCGAATGCATAGTATCCGGCTTTGGCTCCGCGAGCGGCTTTCGCCGGTCGACGAGCGGACGATCCGCAACCAGATACAGGTCGAAACCGCTACTGCCCGGCTCGGGCCGCCCGAGTGGAACAAGACTTGCCGTCCAGATACGGTCGGACCCTTCGACAGTGCACTGCGCACCGTCCAGCAGGCGCCAATGCATAGGCTGCTCATGCGTATTCGACGGGAATTCCACGAAATCGGTCCATGGGGTACCGCGCGAATGACGCATCCTAGCGGTCAGATCAGCAAGATCACGTGCTTCACTTTCGACGGTCAGAATGTTCTGTTTTGAATCGAGCCGAGCGTTTAGTTCGGCCACTGACTCGTCGACCGCCTGTCTGCGGGCCGCACTGGCCGCCTCGCTCTGTTCGGGCACCGGACTGGTCTGCCAGTTTGCTACACCGATATAGCAGCCGTCTCCGTCCTTGCGTGCAGGGGTGACTTCAACCCACGCAGTGACAACATCTTCGCCATCGAACGCGCTAATTGAACGTGCGAGCTTAAGGTTGGATTGGCGGACTTTCAGAACCAGTTCGCGCAGTTCGGGAATCGCCAGGTCGCCCGGAATTTCTCCGCCGCAATTCTGCTGGAGCGATGCCAGAGGCTCCTGAGCCTCGACCAACCTGTCCGCCTCATCTGTGCGCGCGCGGGCGATGAAATTTCCGGAAAGTTTGTTCATCGGATCAAGCGGCCCCAAAGCCGTCTGACGATGCAAGCAACTGCGCTGCGCGGTCCACGCGAAGCATGTCGAAACCCTCCGGGAGCGATATTTCCGGATGGATATGCACAAACTGCTCTTCGACTTCGCTCGGCTTTAATCCGGTTGCTCGTAGTGCGAGAGCGAGCCGTCCGAGCTGACGATCCGAGGTGGACATTGCCACGAGGTCGCGGCTTTGACCGGTCGAGAGCGCGACTGCAGTCAAGAAAATTGCGACCCCCGCATGGCTGATCGATAGCGCAGCCCGGCTCCCGCTGCCCATCCCTGACACCAGACGCGCAAGCAATCCAGCCCGTCCGTCGCCTTCATTATATGCGCTTCTGAGCTGCTCTTCCACTTGGTCTGCGGTTTCTTCATTCTCACCGTTATCCAGCGCGCGCCAATGTTGGATCGCTGCATGGAACATGTCGCCCGGCAATTCATTCAGCGGCAATTCCATGCGCCGCTGATGCTGAATAAAACGAGACTGCGCAGCGAGCACCGACATTGCCGTGCTCGATGTATTCGCGTCATCGGAAGACACCAATGCCTGCAACAGCGGTGAGAGCACCAGATCGATTGCGTTTCGCGATTCTAACCGTGCAGCCAACTGGCGTTCAACTGTCAGCGCATGCAGGTGAAACAGAAACTCGTTCTTGGAAAGGAGCGCTTCAACCAACGGATCGCGCCGCTGCTCGATATAGGCATCAAGGGCTTCTGTATTGACCGCTTTCGCCTGTGCGGAAAGCAATTGAGAAGCGATGCTGGCGGCCATGCCGCGAACCTGCGCAACGATCTCGTCACTGAAGAGCGAATTTGCCGAACTCAGGACAAGATGCCCAAGAATAGGCGCAGTTGTACCGAGCACGGCATCGCCATGGGCGAGCTCTTCACGAAGTACGTTTTCGACCGGAATTCCGGCTTCGTGGTTTGCGGTTGTATCGCTCATCCCGCTGCCTTAGCCCACTATGGTTAAACCTGCGTTATCCTCGACGGCAAAGATCGCACCAATGCAAAAAGCATGAGAATTGCTGCAACCGCCTGAGAAATAAGGGTAATATTCCCAAAAGCTGCCGCCGTGCACAGGATCGCCAGCAGTAGCCCCCTGTCTTGGAAGAAATCCCGCAGATTCGGACCCGAAAAATCATTGGTCTTCGCCGCCAGAACACGCAGCAAGCCGAGCAGCATGAACACCGCAAAAAATGCCGCAATCTTCTTGGATGGGGGAACTGTCGCAAGCGCCAACATGATTATCAACGCATCCACCACCACCGACAGGCCCGGGGCCGACCACCGATTGAGCCGTGTCGCTTCAAGCCCGTCGCTGACTATCGACGACAATGTGCCGGCGAAACGGCCCGAGAACCAGGTTATGGCGGCTATTCCGAGACCGGCGACGGGGTATCCAGCCCAACCGGCGGCCGCTGCGCCTATCAGGGACGCAATGGAGATTGCCGCCCCCGCACGAACAGCCTTTTGCGGGCGGGTATGCCGCTTGAGCACTGACAAGGCGGTGCGGTCTGCGATCGAACTGGTAGGTGCAGCGAACGATGCCGGTTTGACAGCTTTCGCAAGCCAGCGTTTTTCGAACTTGGCCGCCGAACCTGAGGAGTTGACCAGCGCCCAGCTATCATCGGCGAGCATCTCGGCAGAAACTTCTGCTGTGATTGATCCCGATTGCAAGGCAAGCCTGAGCAAAGTCGAAACCGGATCGATATCGCGCGGCATATCTGCCAACCGCTCAACGAGGGCTCCTGCCGCGATCATCACACCGGCCCAGGCGCGGTCACGGTCCAACCGTTCGAAACCCAACGGCACGCCACGGTCGGCGGGCAAGGTCAGTACTTTGCGCCCTTCCCCTAAAACTTCATGAGCCACGGACTGGTCGAAAACCACTCCGTCACCAATCACCAACAGCTTGTCGTCTGACTTGACCATCCCGGACAGTGGCCGCGCATCGCGGATGATCTGAAACTGAGTTCCGCGACTTTCCGCGAATGACTGCAAGTCCATCAATTCAGGCGAAATGCTGTCCGACAGGCACGCAATCCGCTCGCAGCCGAATGCGAGCGCTAATTCCATCTGTCGCTGCAATACGCTGCGGCCGCCAATGCGCATGAATGCACGCCGGCCCTCGTCCTCTGCGCCAAGCAATTCCAGCGATGAAAGCAATGCAACGCGCACCAGCAACCTCTTAATATCAAGAGGGCAGGTTTAGAGCGTTAAGGGTCAACAACCAAGCGTGAAGCCTGGTCCACGGGTTATGTGGTGCGAAAATTGCCGAGGAAGGTTTCGATCTTGCGAATCACCGTGGGTTCGCCCGGCGCGGAGTCAATTGCCTCCTCGGCTAACAAGATAAGCTCATCCGCGTGAAAGCCGGCTGCCACACCCTTCAGCCGAAGAGCCGCAATGTTCCAGTTCGCGTCGCATCGTGATCGTTTCAGCAAGTCAACCTGCCGCTCGACACTGTCTGCGAATGCACCGCGTAATTCAGCCATCAGCGCCGGATCTTCCCCCGCTGCTGCTGCTAAAGTCGCGTCAAGACTGCCGTTTTCATACAACATAAGCAGATTAACTAATCGCGTCAGGGTTAAGATGGGGTTTCACTCCTGTGGAAAAGTGGTAGATTCCAAGAATGACCGGGGGAAACCATATCCGGGCCATTGGCCCCGAAGAGCCGCAAGATGCGCAGTCGGACACTGTCTCGATGGAGACGGAAGATAGCCTCGTGCTTGAAGAAGAATATTATGAAGAGTGGCAGGATCCCGATGCTGCTGGCCCGCGATTTGGATGGTTGGTGCCCACCCTCGCGGTCTTGGCGATCGCAGGCTGGACCGGTTTTTACGGTTGGGCAAACCAGTCTGACATTCTGGTAGGCGGAACGCCGCAGCAATGGACCGGGTGGATCACCGCATGGGCCATTCCGGTATTGCTGGTAGTGTCCCTGTGGATGCTCGCGATCCGCAACAGCCGCCACGAGGCTGCTCGCTTTGGCGCGGTTGCGCGCACCCTGTCAGACGAGTCCGCCTTGCTGGAAGAGCGCCTGAAGACGGTTAACCGGGAACTCAGCCTCGCACGCGAATTTCTTTCGTCGCAGTCACGGGAATTGGAATCGCTCGGCCGTGTATCGAGCGAACGCCTGTCGACCAATGCAGAACATCTCCAGTCGCTGATCATTGAGAACAGCGGCCAGATCGATACGATCGCAAGCGTGAGCGATATCGCTCTCGAAAACATGAGTAAATTGCGTGACGAACTGCCCGTCATTGCCAATTCGGCGAAGGATGTTTCGAACCAGATCGGAACTGCAGGCCGCACTGCCCACGGACAAATCGCCGGACTGGTTATCGGTTTCGAACGTCTCAATGATTTCGGCAAAGCAAGCGAAACGCAGGTTGGCTCCATTCAAGAGAAGATCAACAGTGCCCTAGCTGGGTTCGAAGCGCAAACCGATCAATTGGAAACCATCGCGAACGAACGCTTCGGTGCGCTGCGCGATAAGAGTGACGAGTTTCGCGGTGAACTGGATAGCCGCGAGGTGGAAGCCATCGCCGCGATCCGCCGCCGCGCAGATGCGCTGGCCGAGGAATTCAAGGCCACTCGCGAGAGCCTGGATCAAGAGGAAGAAGAGGCCCTTCGATCTCTCCGCCTGCGTCTCAATTCAATGCGCGATGAAGCTGCAACCGTCGGAAATTCGGTTCAGGAAACCGAGACAAAGGCGCTCGACCTTTGGCAGAACCGCGTTGAAACGCTGAAAAAGCAACTGCTCGATGCGATCGACGAAATTCAGGGCATCGATCAACGTGCGCTGGAATCCGCCAATGCGAAACTGGCGGCCCTGACAAGCGAAGCAGAGGCAATCGACGCCAATATCGCGCACCGCGATTCCGTGCTGACGGAGAAGATCAATTCCCGCCGCGAGACGATGGAAGCCGATGAAGCGAAAGCCATCGAGGCGCTCGGCAAACAGCTCGCCGCGCTTGACCACGAACTGGCCGAGCGGCGCGAAAAACAGCTGGCCGATGCCGATACGCTGGCAGAGCGCAGCGAAGGCATTGCCGCTCGCATCGACAGTCTCCGTACCGCAATACGCGAGGTTGCGGAGATCAGCGACGATACCCAGACCCGTGTCGCGCAGAATGCCGATGCGTTGGCGAGCAATCTCGAACGCAGCCGCTCTACTCTCTTCGGAGTAGACGAAGCGGTTGCTGCCCTCACCGATAGCAGCGTGCGCCTGCTGGAACTTATCCAGGCAAGTACACAGCATAGTCAGCAAGACCTGCCGAACGCTATCGCGGAGGCCGAAGCTCGGCTTGAGCAGGCAAAGCAAGGCGCTGTCGAGCTTGGTTCAATCGTGGATGCTGCCGGCGGAAAGAGCGAAGAGCTTTCGAACTACGTCATTGCAGCTCAGGAAACCGGCCGCGATACTATCGCTGAAATAGATACGTTGCGGGCAAAATTGGTCGAAACCACTGCCGAAACCACCCGCATTGTCGGTGATTTGCGAAGCAGCCTGTCGGGTGTCAATGAAGAGAGCGACTTGCTGTCGCGCAATGCACAGACCCAGTTGCGGTCCGCGATCAGCGCGCTCGAAGAAGCAGCCCGGACCACTCCGCAGATTATCGAGACCGAGGCGCGCAAGAGCGCAGAAAACGTTGCCGGCTTTGTCGCCGCCGAAACCAGTAAAGCCATGGGCCGCACGATCGACACCGCTGCTCGCGGATCGCTCAAGCAGCTTGAGGAAGCGGCAAGCAATGCAAGCAATGCAGGACGCGATGTCGCCCGCCAGCTTCGCGATCAGCTGGCGAAGATCGATGAATTGGCCGGTAATCTGGAGACCCGTGTCGCCCGCGCCCGTGAGCAGGCCGAAGAGCAAGTTGGTAACGATTTCGCTCGCCGCGTTGCGCTAATCACCGAAAGCCTCAATTCAAACGCAATCGATATATCAAAGGCGGTCACTACCGATGTCAGCGACACGGCCTGGGCGTCATATTTGCGCGGTGACCGCGGCATCTTCACCCGGCGTGCGGTCAGGCTGCTCGACAACACGGAAGCGCGCGACATCGCCCAGATTTACGACGATGACGCTGATTTCCGCGAGAACGTCAGCCGGTACATCCATGATTTCGAAGCTATGCTGCGTACCATGCTGTCGACCCGCGATGGTAATGCGCTTGGCGTTACCTTGCTCAGTTCCGACATGGGTAAACTGTATGTCGCGCTTGCGCAGGCAATCGAACGGCTGCGCGACTGAGCAACTCAGGAGGGCGTGCTGAGCAAGTCCTCAAACAGGTTTAGGAAGTCCGCGCCGATCCAGCCATAGATGTAGTTGAGCACGAACAGTGCGGTCAGCACTGCAGCTATGGCTGTCGCTATGATCACGTGCCTGCCCGGCCGGAAATTGGCTGGCGCGCTGTCGGCCTGACCGGGTATTTTCGGTATGCCCGCTTCATCATGCGTTTTCACGCCGAATGGGAGCATGACGAACGCTGTCATCACCCAGAATAGCGCATAGATTGCGATGATAGATGTAATCTGCATCGAACTATTCCCCGGTCAGCAAGACTTTGACTTGCGGCTTTTTCCCGCTCCAGCGCTGGGCGGCACGCCTGACTGCGAGACGGGCGGCTTCCGAAATTTCTTTAGGATCACGGCGCGCGCTGCCTTTCAACCGCTTCAGTCCGGCAGCGATGTCGGCTTTCGCCTCGACCACAAAGTCGGCGTAGTCTTCATCAAGCGGCAGGCCCGCGCTGTCGATTACCGCTCTGCCCTTGCTGTCGAGCGCGACAATCACGATCCCGTTATAGGCAATCCTGCGGCGCATAACGATCGAATCGCCATCGGCGGGAACAATGATGTCACCATCAAGGACGAGCCGTCCTGAAATGACCTCGGCGATCTTGCCCGGATCACCCGGAGCCAACCTTACGATGTCGCCGTTTTTCTGAAAGACGTTGTGAGGGATTCCGCATGAAGCGCCCAAACGCGCCTGCTCTTTCATATGGCGGATCTCGCCGTGTACCGGGACCAGAATTTCAGGCCGAAGCCAGCTATACATCGCCTCCAGCTCAGGTCTGCCAGGATGCCCGGATACGTGGATTTCGCTCTGCCGGTCTGTAACCATCACTATACCGCGATCGGCAAGCCGGTTCTGAATTTTACCGATGGAAATTTCATTGCCGGGAATTTGTCGGCTGGAGAACAGAACAACATCGTCTTTGACCAGTTCGAGCGGATGGTTCGATTCCGCTATTCGTGACAGGGCAGCCCGCGGCTCACCCTGCCCGCCGGTGGCGATGATCATAACCTCACCGCGCGGCAGGCCCATAGCCGTGTCAAAATCCACCGGGTCCGGGAAATCGAGCAAATAGCCATTGTCCTGCGACACATCGATGATCCGGTCGAGCGAACGGCCTGCGACACAAACTTGCCTCCCGCATGCTTTTGCGACCTCGCCAAGGGTGTGCAGCCGCGCGACGTTGGAGGCGAAGGTTGTTACCAGAACACGCCTGCCCTTGTGCTTGCCAACCTCTTCCAGCAGGCCGCGATACACCGCGCCTTCGGAGCCGCTCGGATTCGGGTTGAAGACATTGGTCGAATCGCAGACGAGCGCCAGCACGCCTTCGTCACCTACTTCAGTGAGTTCTTCTTCTGTCGTGGGATCACCGATTATCGGCTCTTCGTCCAGCTTCCAGTCGCCAGTGTGGAAAATACGGCCATAGGGCGTGTCGATCAGGAGCGCGTGCCCCTCAGCAATGGAATGTGCGAGAGGGACGTATCCGATATCGAAAGGTCCGAGAGCAAAGCTGTCCGCCCCCTCGATAATGTTCAGTTCCACTGTGTCCAGCAGGCCGGCTTCTTCAAGTTTGCGCCGGACCAATTCGGCAGTGAACGGTGTTGCGTAAAGCGGAACGCCCAGATCGGCCGCGAAATAGGGCACCGCGCCGATGTGATCTTCATGCGCGTGGGTAAGCACGATACCGACCAGATCGTCTGCCCGTTCCTCGATAAATTCGAGATCGGCAAATACCAGATCGACACCGGGATACTCATTGCCCGAGAATGTCATGCCCAGATCGACCATCAGCCATTGGCCATCGCAGCCATAGAGGTTGACGTTCATGCCGATTTCGCCCGACCCGCCAAGGGCAAGGAAAAGAAGCTCTTTTTCCGGAGTGAAATCCTTCTTCACGCAGCACCCTGCTTGTCTGCCGCGCGCTGGGCCAGAATAGCCAATCCCTGAATCGTCAAATCATTGTCCACTATGTCAAAAATCTCGGTGTTATCGTTGAACAGGATCGCGAGCCCGCCGGTCGCAACGACCTTTACCGGGCGGCCAAACTCGGCCCGCATCTTTTCGATCAGGCCCTCCATCATGGCAACATAGCCCCAGAACACGCCGATCAGCATCTGGTCTTCTGTATTGCGGCCAATCACGCTTTTTGTTTCCGGGGCGCGGATTGCGATGCGCGGAAGCTTCGCAGTTTTGCCAACCAGCGCGTCGAGCGACAGGTTGATCCCCGGGGCAATGATCCCGCCCTTGTAAGTGCCGTTGAAATCGACCGCCTCGAACTTTGTCGCGGTGCCGAAATCGACAACGATCAGATCGCCCGGATATTTGGCGTGGGCGGCAACACAGTTGAGCGCACGATCGGCACCCAGGGAGTTGGGCTGGTCAACATCGATCTCAAATCCCCACTCTGCATCGCCCTGACCCGCGATTAGCGGCGTGATCCCAAAATACTTTTGAGACAATACCGTGAGATTATGGTCGGCGCGCGGAACCACCGACGCAAAGATGATATGGGTGATGTCTTCGCGGCTGTAGCCTTCCACCTGCATCAATTGCAGCAACCAGACAGCGTATTCATCCCCCGTCCGCCGTGGATCGGTCGCAATTCGCCAGCGTGTCTTGATCTCGGCCCCGTCGAACAGGGCGAAAACGACATTCGTGTTTCCGACATCGGCAACCAGCAGCATTTTGTATCCTTCAACCTAGCATCACGTCGCCGGCGTGGATGGCACGTATCGTGCCATCCGCCAAGCGAAGCAAAAGTGAACCATCTTCTGCAAGACCATCAAACGTGCCGCCGATGGCACGCGCCCCGTCGTCTCGAACGGTAAGCGCCGTGCCGACGGTGTGGGCCGCAATCTGCCAACGCTTGAGAACCGGATCGAGCCCGAAAGACCGCCAACGCTCCAATTCGATTGCAAACTGATGCTGCAACAGCTCAGCAAACCTGTTGCGGTCAGGCGCCGGACCGAGTTTTGCCAGAGAGATCGTTTCCCTCCCCTCAATCGGCGGCGCCGCGGCAAGGTTCACTCCGATCCCGACAATTACCGACTGGCCTTGCCTCTCGAGCAAAATGCCTGCCAGCTTCGCGCGGCCGATCAGCAGATCATTGGGCCATTTCAGCGAGAGCGCAGCCGGATCAGGCACGAGGTTCGCGCAAACCTCGTACAGCGCCAGACCGGCCAGCAGCGCTAACGTCGGGGTAGGCGGATCGGAGCTGGCCAAATGGACCACGGTCGAGCCCATGAAATTCCCTGCGCCGTCGAACCATTCGCGGCCATGCCGTCCGCGTCCCGACACCTGCCTGTCTGCAACAAGCCACGCCCCTTCCGGAACATGGGTGCCGCTGACGAGGCGGTCGGCCAGATCAGTGTTCGTCGAGCCGGTTTCAGCCAGATACTCGATCAAACTGGCAGCCCCGCAATTGCGATCATCAGATGATGAAAAATAGCGCGGACGCGGCTCGATCAGCGAATTCGCCGAGCTTCAAGGTCGCCAGATATCCAAGCGGAGAGATGAACAGGACGCAAAGGCCCAGAACGACCCAGCGGGCGCTGCTCTTCTCAGCCACAACGACATCGGCAGGTTTATCGAAGAACATCACCTTGATGAACTTGATGTAATAGAACGCGCCGATAACGCTGGCCGCGATGCCGATTGCTGCGAGCAGGATCATGTCCGCTTCGACAGCCGCTTGGAATACCACGAACTTGCCCCAGAAACCGAGCAGCGGCGGAATGCCGGCCAGACTGAACATAAGAGCGAGCAAGCACCAAGCGAGCGCGGGGCGTGTGACCGAAAGGCCGGAAATGTCGGCAAATGTTTCCAGCTGATTGCCATCGTTATCGCGAAGCATGAGGAGCGCGACAAAACTGCCCAGCGACATCGCAACATAGATCGCCAGATAAACCAGCATCGCCGATGCGCCCTGCTCCGTACCGGCAGCAAGGCCAATAAGGATGAAGCCGACATTGTTGATCGAACTATACGCAAGCAGACGCTTCAGATTTTCCTGTCCGATTGCACCAAGCGCACCGACAATGATTGATGCGAGCGCTGCGAAGATCACGATCTGCTGCCAGATTTCAATCTGCCCACCAAACGGGTCGAGCGCCATGCGCATCGTCATGGCAATCGCGGCCACCTTTGGCGCGGTGGAAAAGAACGCAGTGACCGGTGTTGGCGCGCCTTCGTAAACGTCGGGCGTCCACATGTGGAACGGGACCGCCGAAATCTTGAAGGCCAGACCTGCCAGCAGGAATACGATACCGAACATGGAACCTGCCGAGACCCCGCCCTCCAGCGCGGTCCGGATGCCAGTATAGCTGGTTGAACCAGTGAACCCGTAAATCAGGCTCATACCGTAGAGCAGGATACCGCTCGCCAGCGCGCCGAGAACAAAATATTTCAGGCCCGCCTCTGCCGAACGCATGTCGCTGCGGATGAAGCTGGCGAGGACGTAGGATGACAGGCTGCTCAGTTCGAGACCGATATAAAGCGTCATCAGGTCCGATGCGGAAACCATCATTCCCATGCCAACCGCGCCGAACAGCATCAGGATCGGATATTCCGCTCTGTATTCCGCGGTCTGTTCGAAGAATTTGGGTGTCACGATCAAACAACCGATCGTCGCCAGGTAAATCAGGATCTTCGCGAAGCTGCCGAACGCATCCATGCGGTACAGACCGCCCCACGCATCAGCGCCCAGCTCGAGCGCAGAATTGGTCAGGAGATTACCGGTGAAGGCGGCGGCCCCGAACAGTGCGGCAACCGCCAGAATGGTGATCAGGCGGGTGGTCCTCTGACCGACAAAGGCAGCCACCAGCAGCAGGATCAACCCGCTAACGGTCAGGCCGACTTCTGGCGCCGTGAAATAGAAGGAGTTAGCGAATTCCATTAGTGCGCCCCTTCGGCATTATGCTCTGTTTCAGGCATTTCGTTGGCGATCCCTTCGCGTGGTTCGCCTGCAACAAGTTTCGCATCACCTTGCGGCGCGGCGCGCGAAATGCGCGCATCGAGCGCAGCAATGTCCGCCCGCATCGGTGCGAGGAAACTTTCAGGGTAGATACCCATCCACAGCACTGCCGCAGCGATTGGACCGAGCATCAACCATTCACGAACCGACAAATCCTTCATCGCAGCCGCATCAGCGTTCTTCTGCTCGCCGAACGCAACCCGCCGATAAAGGTACAGCATATAGCCTGCGCCCAGAATGATGCCGGTGGTCAGAACAAAGGTTGCTGTGCTCGATACCTCATAGACACCGGCAAGGCTCAGGAACTCAGCGACAAAACCGCTGGTCCCGGGAAGGCCGATGCTGGCCATGGTGAACAGCAGGAAGAACAGCGCATATTTCGGCATGTTGATCGCCAGCCCGCCGTAACGGTCGATCTCACGCGTGTGCAGCTGGTCGTAGATAATCCCGACGCACAGGAACAGCGCGCCTGATACCAGACCGTGGCTGAGCATCATGATCATCGCGCCCTCAAGGCCCTGCACGTTGAATGCGAACAGACCCGCAGTCACGATCGCCATGTGGGCGACCGAGCTGTAGGCAATGAGTTTCTTCATATCGTGCTGCACAAGGGCAATCAGGCTGGTGACCACCACTGCGACCATCGACAGGCCCAAGATCAGCCACACAAATTGCGCGCTTGCCTCAGGGAACATCGGCAGGCTGAAGCGGATGAAACCATAACCACCCATTTTTAGCAGCACGCCGGCAAGGATGACGGAGCCAGCCGTCGGCGCCTGCACGTGTGCGTCCGGAAGCCAGGTATGGACCGGCCACATCGGCATCTTCACTGCAAAGCTGGCGAAAAACGCGAGCCACAGCCACGTTTGTGCAGCCGGCGGGAAGTCGTAATTCATCAGGGTGGGAATGTCCGTGGTTCCCGCCTGGTTCACCATCCACAGCATCGCGATCAGCATCAGAACCGACCCGAGCAGGGTGTAGAGGAAGAACTTGTAGCTGGCGTAAATCCGGTTGTCCCCGCCCCAGATACCGATGATCAGATACATCGGGATCAGGCCGGCTTCGAAGAAGATGTAGAACAGGAACATATCCTGCGCGGCAAACACGCCGATCATCAGCAGTTCCATAAGCAGGAACGCAGCCATGTATTCGCCAACTCGCTTCTGGATCGCTTCCCAGCTTGCGAGGATGCAGATCGGCATGAGGAAGACAGACAGCACGATCAGCATCAATGCGATGCCGTCGATACCGAGGGCGTAACTGAAGCCCGCGAACAATTCGGCACGCTCGATAAACTGCCACTGCGCACCGCCGATGTCGTATCCAAGCCAAAGCACAATCCCGAGGCCGAGATTGATTAGCGTTGCACCAAGCGCCGTCCAACGGGCGCTCACCGCATCCAGAAACAGACAGGCAATCGCCGCGATCAGCGGCACTGCGAGCATTACGGTGAGGATCGGAAAGCCGTCCATTACATCAGGACCCATGTGATCGCGGCAATCAGGCCAAGCAGCATGATCAGCGCGTAGCTATAGAGATAACCGGACTGCAGCTTCTTCGCAGCGGCAGACCCTTTGACGACAACCCAAGCTGCGCCGTTCGGTCCGAACCGGTCGATGATGCCCTGGTCGCCAATGACCCAGAACTTGCGGCCAAGCCAGAAGGCAGGCCGGATAAACAGGAAGTTATACAGCTCGTCGAAGTACCACTTGTTGTAGACAAACTGGTGAACGAGCCGGAACTGTTCCACGAACTTGCCCGGGATCGAGGTGTCCTTGATGTAGGCAAGCCAGGCTCCGAACAGGCCAAGGACCATGACGAAGAACGCAGCGTATTTCACCTGCCAAGGCACTGCGTGCATGGCGTGGATCAAAGGCTCGTTATAGAAGATCGAACCGTTCCAGAATGCAGCGCTGTCGAGGAAGCTTTCGGCAAACATCTGACCGGCCGCAATGGCGCCGATCGAAAGTACACCCAGCGGAATCAGCATAGTCAGCGGGCTTTCGTGCGGATGATAGCCGCCCGTGGTGTCCTCGCCTGCTTCTTCTGGTGTCTTGTGCACTGTGTGCTGGATATGCTCGCTCTCGATCCAGCGCGGCTTGCCCCAGAACGTCAGGAACATCAGACGCCAGCTGTAGAAACTGGTCAGCAGTGCAGCGAACACGCCCATCCAGAACGCAAAGGTCGCAACGCCTGTGCCGCGGGCATAGGCAACTTCGATGATCGCATCTTTTGACCAGAAACCGGCGAAACCGGCATGAAGATCGTAGATACCGACACCGGTGATCGCCAGCGTGCCGAACATCATCGCCCAGAATGTGAGCGGGATCTTCTTACGCAGGCCGCCGTAATACCGCATGTCCTGTTCATGGTGCATCGCGTGGATGACCGAACCAGCGCCAAGGAACAGCAGCGCCTTGAAGAAAGCGTGCGTGAAGAGGTGGAACATTGATGCGCCATAGGCACCGACACCGGCGGCGAAGAACATGTAACCGAGCTGCGAACAGGTCGAATACGCGATCACCCGTTTGATATCCCACTGGGTCGTGCCGATTGTCGCTGCAAAGATACAGGTTGCAGCGCCAATGAAGGTAACGATCATCAGGGCTGTCGGAGCCGTTTCAAACATCGGCGACAGCCGGCAAACCATGAAGACACCGGCGGTGACCATGGTGGCCGCGTGGATCAGCGCAGAAACAGGCGTCGGGCCTTCCATCGCATCGGGAAGCCAGGTGTGCAGGCCAAGCTGCGCCGACTTGCCCATCGCACCGATGAACAGCAGGATACACAAGATATCCATGGTCATCAGGCGGTAGCCCATGAAAGTGATGCTCGCGCCGCTCATCGCGGGCGCAGCTTCGAGAATTTCAGGGATTGAGGTCGTTCCAAACACCAGGAACGTACCGAAAATACCCAGCATGAAACCAAGATCACCAACGCGGTTGACCACGAAGGCCTTGATCGCCGCCGCATTTGCGCTCGGCTTGCGGAACCAGAAACCGATCAGCAGATAGGATGCGAGGCCGACCCCTTCCCAACCGAAGAACATCTGCACTAGATTGTCGGCCGTCACCAGCATCAGCATGGCGAAGGTAAACAGGCTGAGATAGGCGAAGAAGCGCGGCTGATCCGGGTCTTCATCCATGTAGCCCCAGCTATACAGGTGTACGAGCGCGGAAACCGTGGTGATCACGACCAGCATGACCGCGGTCAGCGTATCAACCCGCAATTCCCAGTCGAACGTGAGATCGCCAGACTGCACCCACTGGAGTACCGGGACCACATCGGCGGTCATGCTCCCGTTAAGGAACGCCAAGAAGATCGGCCAGCTAAGCGCGCACGAAATGAACAGTGCGCCGGTGGTGATTGTCTTGACCACGGTGTTGCCGAGGGCGCGATTGCCAAGCCCGCCGATAATTGCGGCGAGCAGCGGCAAGAAGACGATTGGGATAATCCAATTGTGCACGAGTGCTTATCCCTTCATCCGGTTGACGTCGTCGACGGCAATCGTGCCGCGACCACGGAAGTAAATCACGAGAATGGCGAGCCCGATGGCCGCCTCGCCCGCAGCAACGGTCAGCACAAACATCGCGAAAACCTGGCCGACGAGGTCGTTCAGGAAGGCGCTGAATGCGACCAGCTGTATGTTCACCGACAGCAGGATCAGTTCGATCGCCATAAGAATGACGATGATGTTCTTGCGGTTGAGGAAGATGCCCAGCACGCCGAGCACGAACAGGATCGCGCCGACTACGAGATAATGCTCGATCCCGATTCCAGTGATACCGGTCATAGCTCGACCCCCTTGCCGATCTCCGGACGCGTCATGATTGTTGCGTCCTCAGGCCGGCGCATGTTTTGCTTTGTAATATTCTGGTGTCCGCGTGCGCCATCCGGGCGTTCGCGATAAGTCAGAACGATTGCCCCGATCATCGCCACCAGCAGGATGATACCGGCCGCTTCGAACAGGAAGATGTAATCGCTGTAGAGCAGCACACCGATGTTGGCCGTGTTGCTTTCACCGGCCAAGCCTGCAGCCGTTCCATCCGCGACCCCCAGCTGCAATGATCCGGCACGGTAGGCCCCAATGCCCAGAACCAGCTCGGCCAGCAGCACCAGCGCGATGGCAAGGCCCAGCGGGAAGTTCTTGATGAAGCCGCCCCGCAATTCCGCGAAATCGATGTCCAGCATCATGACCACGAACAGGAACAGCACCGCGACCGCGCCGACATAGACAATGACCAGCAGCATCGCGATAAATTCCGCGCCAACCAGCACCATCAGGCCGGCAGCGTTGAAGAATGCAAGGATCAGCCACAGGACTGAGTGGACCGGATTGCGCGAAGTTATCGTGAATACGCCGCTGGCGATCACGAAAAACGCGAATAGGTAAAAGGCGAAGGTTTGTATCATAGCCCCAGTTTCTCGGTTAGCCGCGGCGGTTAGCGATACGGCGCATCGGCTTCAAGGTTTGCGGCAATTGCCCGCTCCCACTTGTCCCCGTTCGCCAGCAATTTCGCTTTGTCGTACAGCAGTTCCTCGCGTGTTTCGGTTGCGTATTCGAAGTTTGGTCCTTCAACCACAGCATCCACCGGACACGCTTCCTGGCAGAAACCGCAATAGATGCATTTGGTCATGTCGATGTCGTAGCGCGTCGTGCGGCGGCTGCCGTCTTCACGCGGTTCGCTCTCGATAGTGATCGCCTGCGCCGGGCACACCGCCTCGCACAGCTTGCACGCAATGCAGCGCTCTTCCCCGTTGGGATAGCGGCGCAGCGCATGCTCGCCGCGAAAACGCGGGCTCAGCGGGTTCTTCTCGAACGGATAGTTGATCGTCACCTTGGGTTTGAAGAAATACTTCAAGGTCAGCATATGCGCCTTGACGAATTCCCACAGGGTGAATGATTTGATCAGATGGGCGACGGAACTCATGCCGCGTACCTCGTAAGCATAAGATAGCCTGAAATCAGGAAAATAAACAGCAGGCTCAGCGGCAGGAAGACTTTCCAGCCAAGCCGCATCAGTTGATCATAACGGTAGCGCGGAACGGTCGCCATCACCCAGCTGAACATAAAGAAGAAGAAGAACGTCTTCAGCAGGAACCAGACGATGCCCGGAATGTCGAACCACGGGATCAGATCGATATTGAGAGGCGGCAACCAGCCACCAAAGAACAGGATCGTGCTAAGCGAGCACATCAGCAGGATGTTCGCGTATTCGCCCAGCCAGAACAGCGCGAACGACATCGAGCTGTATTCGGTCTGGTAACCTGCCACCAGTTCCGATTCCGCCTCGGTGAGGTCGAACGGAACGCGCTGCGTTTCCGCCAGCGAACTGATGAAGAACATGATCCACATCGGGAACAGCAGGATGTTGAACACATAAGCGTTGACGATGCCGAACCCGTGACCGCGCTGCGCCTCGACAATGCCGCTCAGATTGAATGTGCCGGCGTAGAGCACCACGCACACCAGGATGAAACCGATCGAAACTTCGTAGGAAATCATCTGCGCGGCGGCACGCATGGCGGAAAAGAACGGGTATTTGGAATTGGATGCCCAACCCGACATGACCACGCCATAAACCGACAGCGAACTGATCGCGAGGATGTAGAGCAATCCGACATTGATATCGGCCAGCACGACACCTGCATCAAACGGGATCACCGCCCATGCAACCAGCGCCACGGTGAAGGTGATGATCGGCGCAAGCAGGAAAATCCCCTTGTTCGCCGCACTCGGGACAATGGTTTCCTGGAGGAATACCTTGAGGCCGTCAGCAAAAGACTGAAGCAGACCGAACGGACCAACCACGTTCGGACCGCGCCGAAGGTTGATCGCCGCCCATACCTTGCGGTCGACATAGATGATCATCGCCACGGCCAGCATCAGCGGCAAAGCGATCAGCAGAACACCGGAAATGGTCGCGGTTCCCCACGCCCATTCGTAGCTCATGCCGAGAGATTGGAAGAATTCGGTCATTCTGCCGTCGCTTTCATCTTGTCATGTATCTTGATGAGAACATGGATCATTGCGCCGCTTGCAACGAGGTAGATTGCCTCAACGAACGCACCATACAATGCAACCGACTTTTGAAACGCGGCCACGCTCTCCATGCCCGGAGTACCGTACATGCCAAGGTCAACCATCCCGAACCATTGATTGGCCAGATTCCAAACAAAAACCACCGCAGCAGCACCATAAATAATATATGGCATTCGGCGAAGCAGATCGGGCAAGCCTGTCATTCTGCCGCCTCCTTCAATTCATCCCCGTGCAGCAGTTCAGCCGAACATTGCTGCATCACCGCACTCGCACGGGCGATCGGGTTGGTGAGATAAAAATCCTTGATCGGATAGGCAGAAATTTCGCCCTCTGCCTTGGCCTTGCTGTCCACTTTAGGCAGCGCGCCGTAATCGGCGAGGCCTTCTTCACCCAGCGCAGGCACAGCCTTGATCATCGCGGACTGAAGCTGCACGAAGCTGTCGAACCCGACATCCACACCCAGCGCATCGGCAAGCGCGCGCAGGATCGTCCAGTCTTCGCGTGCGTCACCCGGCGCAAAAACGGCCTTCTCGGCGAACTGCACACGGCCTTCTGTATTCACATAGGTACCGTCTTTTTCAGCGTAGGATGCCGCCGGCAGAATGATGTCCGCCGCGTGTGCGCCCTTGTCGCCGTGATGGCCGATATAGACCTTCAGGCTATCTGCGAACGGTTCGAAATCCATTTCGTCAGCGCCCAGAGACAACACGACCTTCGGCTTCGCCTTGGCGATATCGGCCATGCCGCCCTTCTGCGCGTAGCCGAGCATCAGCCCGCCCATGCGCGCAGCGGAAAAGTGCATCACGTTGAAGCCGTTCCAGCCATCGCGAGCGAGCTTGAATTTGTCTGCGAAGGCAAGTCCGGCACCCAGCGCACCCTTGGCCAGTGCCGCGCCGCCCATGATGATCGCGGGGCGTTCTGCACCCTTGAATGCATCAGCTGCCGCCTTGGGCAGTTTGGAGAGAACCGAGAGGTCTTCGCCCAGAAATTCTGCCGGGAAGGTTGTTTCCCAGTGCGGCCCGACGATGAATATCTTGGCGCCGTTCTTAACTGCCTTGCGCAGCCGGACATTGACCAGCGGCGCTTCCCAGCGAATGTTGCTTCCAACAATCAGGATCGCATCGGCAGTTTCGATGCCAGCGATAGTCGAATTGAAATTGACCGCAGCAAGATTGGACACATCGTAGTCCATGCCCGTCTGGCGGCCTTCGAGCAATTTGCTGCCCATCGCGCCGAGCAGCGCCTTGGCAGCGAACATCGTTTCGCAATCGACCATGTCGCCCGCAACCGCGGCAATCGACTTGCCCGGCTTGGCCTTGGCGATAGCCTGGAACGCTTCTTCCCAGCTTGCTTCGGTCAGCTTGCCCCGCTTGCGCATGAACACCTTGTCGAGCCGGCGCTTGGTCAGGCCGTCGACCATGTAGCGGCCCTTATCGCTCAACCATTCCTCGTTCACGTCATCATTGACGCGCGGCAACGCACGCATGACTTCGCGCCCGCGGCTGTCGAGGCGAATATTCGCACCGACCGCATCGGAAACGTCGATGCTGAGGGTTTTCTTCAGTTCCCAGGGACGTGCCTCGAACGCATAAGGGCGCGAGGTCAGCGCACCGACCGGGCACAGATCGATCACGTTAGCGCTCAGCTCATGCTGCGCGGCCTGTTCGAGATAGGTCGTGATCTGCATGTCTTCGCCGCGATACAGCGCGCCGATTTCGTCCACGCCGGCGATCTCTTCCGAGAAACGCACGCAGCGTGTGCAGTGGATGCAGCGGGTCATCACCGTCTTGATCAGCGGACCCATGTATTTTTCAGTCACGGCGCGCTTGTTCGCATTGTAACGCGAACCGCCGCGGCCATAGGCGACTGACTGGTCCTGCAGATCGCACTCGCCGCCCTGATCGCAAATCGGGCAATCGAGCGGGTGATTGATTAGCAGAAATTCCATCACGCCTTCGCGCGCGGTCTTCACCATTTCGCTGTCGGTGCGGATTTCCTGACCTTCGGTCGCGGGGAGCGCACAGCTTGCCTGCGGCTTGGGCGGCCCGGGCTTAACCTCGACCAGACACATGCGGCAATTGCCCGCAATGCTCAGCCGTTCATGATAGCAGAAACGCGGAATTTCCTTACCCGCAAGCTCGCAAGCCTGAAGGACGGTTGCGCCTTCTGGTACTTCGAGTTCCTGTCCGTCTACGGTGACTTTAGGCATTATTCGGCCGCCTCCGCAAATTGGGCATTGTGTTCATGAATTCGTCGCTCCAGCTCGGGGCGGAAATGCTTGATCAGACCCTGGATCGGCCACGCTGCGGCATCGCCTAGCGCGCAGATCGTGTGGCCTTCAACCTGCTTGGTAACCTGCTGCAGCATATCGATTTCCTCGATTGCCGCGTCGCCGGTGCGCAGACGCTCCATCATGCGCCACATCCAGCCTGTGCCTTCGCGGCACGGCGTGCATTGGCCGCAGCTTTCGTGCTTGTAGAAATAGCTGAGGCGCGAAATCGCCCGGACAATGTCGGTCGACTTGTCCATCACGATGACCGCAGCCGTGCCGAGGCCCGACCCGACAGCTTTCAGGCCATCGAAATCCATCGGCGCATCCATGATGTCCTTTGCCGGAACCAGCGGAACCGAAGAACCGCCCGGGATAACCGCCAGCAGATTGTCCCATCCGCCGCGAATGCCGCCGCAATGCTTTTCGATCAGTTCACGGAAAGGAATGCTCATTTCCTCTTCGACGACGCAGGGCTTTTCAACGTGGCCGCTGATCTGGAACAGCTTGGTCCCGTGATTGCCTTCATTGCCAAAGCCAGCGAACCACGAACCGCCGCGGCGCAGGATTGTGGGCACAACCGCGATGCTTTCGACGTTGTTTACCGTGGTCGGGCAGCCATAAAGGCCCGCACCGGCCGGGAATGGCGGTTTGAGGCGCGGCTGGCCTTTCTTCCCTTCGAGGCTTTCGATCATCGCAGTTTCTTCACCGCAAATGTAAGCGCCAGCACCGCGGTGCATGAACACATCGAAGTCATAGCCCGACTTGCTGGCATTCTTGCCGATCAATCCGGCGGCATAAGCTTCGTCGATCGCCTTCTGCAGCGTTTCCGCTTCGCGGATATACTCGCCGCGAATGTAGATGTAGGCGGCCCGCGCACGCATCGCGAAACCGGCAACCAGTGCGCCTTCGATCAGCTTGTGTGGATCATGACGGATGATTTCGCGGTCCTTGCACGAACCGGGCTCGGACTCGTCGGCATTGATGACTAGGAAACTGGGACGGCCATCTTTGCTTTCCTTGGGCATGAACGACCATTTGAGGCCGGTGGGGAAGCCTGCACCGCCCCGCCCGCGAAGGCCCGAAGCCTTGATTTCCTCGATAATCGCGTCCTGACCCTTGCCGATCAGGTCCTTGGTATTGTCCCAGTCGCCGCGCTTCTGCGCAGCTTTCAGGCCCCAGTCCTGAAAACCGTAAACGTTGGTAAAGATGCGATCCTTGTCAGCGAGCATTGCCGTCGCCTTTCTTCAGCATTTTCAATTGGCGCAGCGAAAGGAGCTGGAAAACCAGACCTGCCGCCATCAGCGCAACACCCACTTGTTTGTCACCTGCAGCGGCAAGATATGCGCCGAGGAGGAAGCCAAGCAGGCCAGCAGCCGCAAACAGGAGTACGCTGCCCATCAGCAAAATACCCCGTTACGAGTGCAAGAATTCACGGTGCGCTCAATCACCTTCGTCTTCTCCAACCGGTGTCGATGCGAGCGCAGCCACGCCGCCAATCAGCAGTGCAAAGCCGGCAATCATCATCCCGTCACCAAGGCCGTCCGGTCCGAAATACATCGTAAGGCCGCCGGCAATGACCGACAGACTGCCAAGCGACATGGCGATGCGCGATAATTTGCGGGTCCGTACGAACTCCATCACCATTCCTTCCGGTAATCATGATTGGCGTCGACCATATCCTTGAGAGTGGTCGGGCCGCCGCTCGGCTCGGAGGTATGACGCCCCGGCTCCTGCGTGCCTTCCTTCGGCTCCTTACCGGCGGCCAGCGCGTCGAGAACGGCATCGAGCCGTTCAACAGTCAGGTCTTCGTAATTGCCGTCGTTGATCTGAACCATTGGCGCTGTGGCGCAATTGCCCATGCATTCGACCTCGGTCAGCGTCCACAGGCCGTCTTCCGAAACTTCGCCTTTGGCCATGCCGCGCTTCTTGCAAGCGGCGATAATATCATCGCTGCCGCGCAGCATGCAGGGGGTGGTTCCGCAGACTTGCACGTGGAATTTGCCCACGGGAACAAGGTTGTACATGAAATAGAAGGTCGCAACCTCGACCACACGGATTACCGGCATATCGAGATAATCGGCGATGTATTCCATCACCGGCAGCGGCAACCAGCCCTGCGTATCGGTTTCCGCGCCGACCTGGCGCTGCGCCAGATCTAGCAGCGGCATAACCGCAGATTTCTGCCGGCCAGCTGGATATTTGGCGATATGGTAGTCCGCCTTCGCCTTGTTCTCTTCCGTCCAAGCGAAAGAGCCCCAGCGCGCGCGGAGTTCAGGCGTATCGGGTGCGAGATGACGATTAGCCATTAGACTGCTCTCTGCATGAGTTGGTCAGACCGAGGAAAACTGGAGACACCGCAATCACCGGTCGCACTCCCCGAACACCACGTCGATCGCGCCGAGAATGGCGGTCGCATCCGGCAGCATGTGGCCTTTCGACATGAAATCCATCGCCTGAAGGTGGCTGAACGCTGTCGGACGAATCTTGCAGCGATACGGTTTGTTCGATCCGTCGCTGACCAGATAGACGCCGAATTCGCCCTTGGGGCTCTCTGTCGCCACGTAGACTTCGCCCGCAGGGACATGGAAGCCCTCTGTGTACAGCTTGAAGTGGTGGATGAGCGCTTCCATCGACTGCTTCATTTCGCCGCGCTTGGGCGGGGAAACCTTGCGGTCGTCCGAGCAGATTGGCCCTTCGGGCATTTCCGCAAGGCACTGCTTGATGATCTTGGCGCTCTCGTAGACTTCTTTCACGCGAACGACGAAGCGATCATAGCAATCCGAATTCGTCCCAACCGGGATTTCGAAATCCATTCGGTCATAAACATCGTATGGCTGCGACTTGCGCAAATCCCAGGGGATACCGGCAGCACGGATCATCGGGCCCGAGAAGCCCCAGGCCAGCGCGTCTTCCTTGCCGACATGCGCGATGTCAACGTTACGCTGTTTGAAGATGCGGTTGTCGAGCACCAGGCTCATCGCGTCGCCGAACAGTTCCGGCAGGCGGCCATCGACCCAGTCACCAATGTCGGTGAGCAGTTTCAGCGGCACATCCTGGTGCACACCGCCCGGACGGAACCATGCCGCGTGCATGCGCGCGCCAGAAGCCCGTTCGAAAAAGTTCATGCAATCTTCGCGAAGCTCAAACACCCACAGGTTCGGCGTCATCGCACCAACATCCATCACATGCGCACCAATGTTCAGCATGTGGTTGCAGATACGGGTCAGCTCGGCGAACAGAACGCGCAGATACTGGGCGCGCTCGGGCACTTCGACATTCAACATCTTCTCGATCGCGAGAACGTAGGAATGTTCCTGGCAAAGCGGCGAGCAGTAATCGAGACGATCGAAATACGGCAGCGCCTGCAGGTAGGTTTTGTGCTCGATCAGTTTCTCGGTGCCGCGGTGGAGTAATCCGACATGGGGATCGATCCGTTCGATGATTTCCCCATCGAGCTCCATGACCATCCGCAAAACGCCGTGCGCCGCAGGGTGCTGCGGGCCGAAATTGATGGTGTAATTGGAGATGACCTCATCACCGGTAGTCGGCGATTCTTCGAGTTGGACGCCCATTACTTGGCCCCTCCCTTCGGCTTGGTAGCAGCCTTGGTGTCGGTCGTTTTGCCCTTGCGGGCTTTCTTGGCGGGGCGATCCTCTGTCGGTTCAGGAGGGTTCGCAGCCTTGCCGCCCTTTTCCTTGTCTGGCGCGCCATCGCTGACTTTATCAGCCGCCTTGGCATCTGCTTTGGCCCCAGCACCTGTCTGCTTGGGGCTCTCAGTTGTCTTGGGCTCGTCAACCGGCGGGGTATCCGCTTTCTCGTCACCTGGAAGAACGTAATCTGCGCCCTCCCAGGGACTCATGAAATCGAACTGACGGAGATCCTGTGCCAGTTTCACCGGTTCGTAGACAACGCGCTTTTCGTCTTCGGAATAACGCAGTTCGGTATAGCCGGTAAGCGGAAAATCCTTGCGGAACGGGTGTCCTTCAAAACCGTAATCGGTCAGGATTCGGCGGAGATCGGTGTTTCCGTCGAACAGCACGCCGTACATGTCGAACACTTCACGTTCGAGCCAGCCAGCATTCGGCCACAGCGTCGTTACTGTCGGTACAGGCGTATCTTCAGAAGCGCTGACCTTGACCATCACGCGGTGGTTTTTGGTCACGCTAAGCAGCATGTAGACGACTTCGAAACGCTCTTCGCGGCCAGGAAAATCGACACCAGCGATCTCCATGAGCTGCTGATAAGCGTGGTCATCGCGCAGTAGACGCAGGACATCTTCGATGCTGTCACGCTTGACGGTGAAGGAGATTTCGCCGTGCGTTTCGCGCGCATCAAGCAGCATCGAACCCATCGCCGCAGCGAGGGTTTCCTGAACACCGTCATTCGCGGCGAATTTGGGGGCGGAGTGAAGTACAGCCATGTTGGTTACCGCCCTTAACGCTCGATCGTGCCGCTACGGCGGATCTTCCGCTGCAACTGCATCACGCCATAGAGCAAAGCTTCTGCCGTCGGTGGACAACCGGGAATATAGATATCCACCGGTACGATACGGTCACACCCGCGAACCACGCTGTAGCTGTAATGGTAATAACCACCGCCATTTGCGCAGCTGCCCATCGAAATGACATATTTCGGATTGGACATCTGGTCATAGACCTTGCGCAGAGCCGGAGCCATCTTGTTACACAGAGTGCCGGCAACGATCATAACGTCGGACTGGCGCGGTGACGCGCGCGGGGCGACGCCGAACCGCTCCATATCATAACGCGGCATATTAACGTGGATCATCTCGACTGCGCAGCAAGCGAGACCAAAGGTCATCCACCAGAGCGAACCGGTACGCGCCCATTCAAACAGGTCTTCGGTGCTGGTGACCAGGAATCCCTTGTCATTAACCTCGGTCTGAAGCGCGTTGAAATAATCCGCGTTTGGCTGGCGAACCTCGCCGCCTTGTGCCGTTGGCATGTGAGCTGCGGTCATGGCGTTATCTACTCCCATTCCAGAGCTCCTACTTTCCACGCGTATGCAAAACCAATGATCAGTTCGAGCAGGAAGGTCATCATGGTGATCCAGCCGGCCCAACCGGTGAATTCGAGGCTGACTGCCCACGGGAAGAGGAATGCCGCCTCCAGGTCGAAAATGATGAACAGGATCGCGACAAGATAGAAGCGAACATCAAACTGGCTGCGAGGGTCTTCGAATGCGGGGAAGCCGCACTCATACTCGCTCAGCTTTTCAGCATCGGGACTGTGTGAGCCCGTCAGACGCGAAACGCCCATCGGCAAAAAGACGAACAGAGCCGACAATCCCGCTGCAATGAACAGGAAAATCAGGATCGGAAGATATTGTAATGGGTCGAACACGCATGAATCCTAGGGTTCAAATTCGTGCCCGCCTCTAGGCCTCTCAGAGCGCAGGTGCAAGGGTCAGCCGCTTGCAAATTTGGCGAGAAAGCTTGCGTTTCGATCAAAGGGGCAGGCGGCGCACCTGCGTGGGAATTGGCGAGAGCCCGTCTTTCAGCGTTCCGCCGGCCTGGAATTTATCCCATTGCCCCGTGGAAACGTAGTAAAGAGCGCCCCCGTAAATTGACCCACCGAGCGGCTCTGACCACTCCGAATGGTTCTGCTCCAGCACCTTCAAAGCGGTCGCGTAATTGCCATTTGGCGAAAGAGAGATTTCCACAATCCGCATCGGCATCATCCCGTTCTGGATTGCGATCAGGCTGTTACCGACACGCCAGATTCCGTCGATTCCATCGAGGATCATCGGCCGGGCCGATCCTAGACGAGAGACTGAACCTGTCTGCAAGTCTACAATAGCTATGCCGTATCTGTAGTCGCTGACGAAAATCCTGCGCCCATCAACAGAGATTGCGAGACCTTGCGGGGAGCGAAAGGTGCCGGGTGCAACAAATTCTGAAATCCGGCCACCCGCGAGCATGTAGATGCCGCCGCCAACCGGATCACTAGCATACACCGTACCGTCAGCGGCCACTGTCACATCGGAAAGATTCACGCCGTCTGGCGCTGCGATCTGGATCGGATTGTCCGGTTCACCCTGCCGGAAACCGTAAATGCCGCGAAATGGCTCATCCCCCTGCGGCATCATGCCCAGGTCACCCGATGCAACCCAGAACATTCCACGCGGAACATCAAAGACCATACCGCTAAGATTGCCGGCATCGGATGGAGACACAGTATTCCAGACACCAGGAGCAGACTGACTTGCCAGAGTTCGTGACACTACCGATGACACAATCAGGCCCCCGGTCAGCGGATCCACCGCCACACCTTCAACCAGTAACACGTCATCTGGCACGGATGCCGTCGCAACACTCTTTTCTATCCGCACGGCGTTTTGCGCAAGTAATCTGCTCAACCTGTCAGCTGTGGCGGTCTCACCCGCTAAATCGAGGATCCTGCCGCGTGCATCTTCGCTAAAAGAGTATCCGCGCACGGCCAGCCATAACGCCTCTCGCACCGTCCCTGCCGCATTCTCTGCACCGAAATATGCCTGCAGCAGCCGCAAATGGACGGATGCGCTGTCAGGATATGCCAGCGCCAGCTCAGCAAGTTCGGCCTCACCGGAAACCGCTCCTGTGTTGGTTGAAACCGCACGCCAAACCGGGGCCGCCCTATCGACCGGGATGCCCGGCTGAACCGGTGGCTGATAGGTACAGGCTGCCGCCGCGAGTGCGAGCAGCAGCGCCGAAACCCTCATTTCTTCAACTGGGTCGAAATCGCCTTCTTTGTCGCCTTGCCATAAGGCGGCTTGAACCCGGCGATTCCGGCTACGTCAATCTTGGGCTGGCTGTAGACTGAACGCGCGTGGCTGAATTCCTTGAAGCCTTCAGGTCCGTGGTACGATCCAATTCCCGATGGCCCCACACCGCCAAACGGCAGGTCGTCCATCGCGACATGGAAGATAACATCGTTGACGGTGACGCCGCCGGAAATTGTCTGCTGGAGAACCTGCTCACGTTCTGCCTTGTCGGTCCCGAAATAGTAGAGACCCAGCGGACGATCATGGTCGTTCACGTAATCAATGGCCTCTCCAACATTCTTATAGGTTTTCACCGGCAGAACAGGTCCGAAGATTTCTTCCTGCATGGCCTGCATATCATCATTGACGTTGCGCAGGATCGTCAGAGGCATCTTGCGACTGTTGGTGTTGGAAAAGTCTTCCTCGCCTGGATTAACCTCGATCACCTCGGCACCCTTTTCGCGTGCGTCGGCCACCATGCCTTGCAAGCGATCGAAATGACGGTCGGTCACGACAGAGGCGTAATCGTCATTGTCCAGCAAGGTCGGATACTGGTTGTGCACCCCAAGCTGAACGGCGGCGACGGCTGCCTCTTCCTTGTCCTCGGGGACGATCATGTAGTCGGGCGCGAGGCAAATCTGCCCTGCATTCATCATCTTGCCCATTGCGATGCGTTCGCCCGCCTTCTCCAGATCGGCGCTATGGCCGAGCACGACCGGCGACTTGCCTCCCAGTTCCAGCGTTACCGGCACCAGATTGCGTGCCGCAGCCTCCATCACCTTGCGGCCCGTAGCGGTCGATCCGGTGAACACGAGATGATCGAACTGAAGCGACGAAAACGCCTGCGCCACTTCCGGGCTGCCGGTAATTACGGCGACTTCATCCTGGGCGAAGTATTTTTCAACCAATTCAGCCATCATGTCAGACGTTTTCTCAGTAAACTCAGATGGCTTGATCATCGCCCGATTGCCGGCTGCAAGAACCTGCATTAGCGGATTGAAAGAAAGCTGTACGGGGAAATTCCACGGACTGAGAATGCCGATCACGCCCTTTGGCTCAAACCGCAATTCCGCCTTGGCCCCGAGCAACCCGAGCGGGAACGTCGGCTTGCGCTTTTCAGGCTTGGCCCATTTGTCGAGATGCTTGAGGCAATATTTGCCGAAATTCACGCTGCCGACGATATCGGTCATCATCGATTGGTCACGGCTGCGATTGCCGAAATCCTCGTTCATTGCCTGGCACAAATCTTCACCATGATCGACGAGCAGAGCAATCGCGCGCTTGATACGGTCCTTGCGTTTGTCCAGCCCCTCCGGGCGTGCCGCAGTAAAAGCATCACGCTGAGCTTTGAGGATTGCTTCCAGTTCGTCTTTGCGATCACCGGCCATATTATCACTCTCCATTGGTATCTATTTGCCACTGATTGTTCACCAGCTTGGCAGGAATGACAAGCAAAGTGTTTGCCGGTTCGGCGGCGCAGAGCGCCAAGCCGATTGATTTGGCGGCACCCCCGCACTAACTCGGCGGCAAATAGACACCTCAATGAAAGGCAAATTCATGGTCCAGTTTTCCGCAAACGACCCGATCGTCATCCTATCTTACGCACGCACCCCGATGGGCAGTATGCAAGGCGCACTGGCCGATGTTTCCGCCACCGAACTGGGCGCGACTGCGGTCAAGGCTGCGGTCGAACGTGCAGGTGTATCGGGCGAAGAGGTCGACCGCGTTTACATGGGCTGCGTGCTTCCTGCGGGTCTGGGCCAGGCACCTGCCCGCCAGGCTGCGATAAAGGCCGGGCTTCCGAAGTCTGCGCAAGCAACCACTGTAAACAAGGTGTGCGGATCCGGCATGCAGACGGTAATCATGGGCGCCGAAGCGCTTGCATCCGGCTCCGTCAAAACCGTTGTCGCTGGCGGTATGGAGAGCATGACCAATGCGCCATATCTGTTGAAAAAACACCGCTCTGGCGCGCGACTTGGCCATGACACTGCGTATGACCACATGTTCCTCGACGGACTCGAAGATGCCTACGAAGAAGGCCGCGCAATGGGCACCTTTGCTCAGGATACCGCCAACGAATATCAGCTGACCCGCGAAGAAATGGATGCGTATTCGATTGAGTCCCTCAAGCGCGCAAACACCGCGATTGAAACGGGCGCCTTCGCCGATGAAGTGGTCCCGGTAACTTTCTCGACCCGCAAAGGCGAAGTGACGGTCGATACCGACGAAGCGCCTGGCCGCGGCCGACCGGACAAGATCCCTACTCTGCGCCCAGCCTTCGCTAAAGACGGCACGATTACGGCGGCAACGTCCAGCTCGATCTCTGACGGTGCAGCAGCCGTTGTTCTCACCCGTGAAAGCATCGCGTCTGAAACGGGCAAGAAACCCGTCGCCAGGATCATAGCAACTGCTGCGCATGCTCAGGAACCTTCGGAATTCACAGTTGCCCCGATCGGCGCGATCGAAAAGGTGCTGCAGCACGCCGGCTGGAGCGCCGACGATGTAGACCTGTGGGAAGTGAACGAGGCGTTTGCTTGTGTCGCCATGTTCGCCATGCGCGACATCGGCATCCCGCACGAGAAGATCAACGTCAACGGTGGCGGAACCGCGCTGGGACACCCGATCGGCGCTAGCGGGACGCGGATTATCGTGACTTTGCTCAATGCCTTGAAACAGCAAGGCAAGAAACGCGGCGTGGCCAGCCTTTGTATCGGCGGCGGCGAAGCGACGGCGGTCGCGGTCGAGATGCTCTGACCAATCTGCCTGCCAAAGGATTCGGCAAGCTGGCGATTCAGTGATAACTCTTCGGGATTCCAATCGAAGGAGGGGATTTATGAAGAAACTTATCGCAATCGCTGGCTGCGCCATTCTGGCAGCTTGTTCGCAAGGCGAGGCACCTGCAGAACAGGAAACTGTCGTCGCGACGGAAGAAGCGGCCGCTGAAGAGAGCATGGCCGGGTCCTATGATGTGACCGCGTCTGACGGCTCTGTCAGCACGACGACCATCGATGCAGATGGCAATTACACGACGACCAGTGCCGGCGGCACCGAGGTCGAGCGCGGAACCATGGTCCAGACCAATGGGCAAACGTGCTTCAATTCAGCAGAAGAAGGATCGGCGCCTGATTGCTGGACCGATGGTGAGCCTGCAGCCGATGGCAGCTGGGTCGCAACTTCGGACGCTGGTGAAACCGTCACCGTGATGAAGCGCCCGTAATCGGCATCTTTCCAGCACACTCAGCTGTGCAGGGATGAATAATGAAAAGGGCGGTCTTCGGGCCGCCCTTTTTGCATGCGATTTGAAGAAACCTTACGGTACGCTTGCACCCCAGAGCCGCTCCTGCCTGACCCAGCCTGTATGGCCTTTCACATCGAGCTCGCACCAGCCTGCTTCACAATCGCCCAGAATTCCCACGACGCCAGCCTCCAGGTTCCATTTCAGCTGGCTCTCTTCGGCAGGTTCCACTCGCATCGCGGTGGTACCTTCACCAACCACCAGCGCGCCTCTTTGCGGGCTGAGCAGTGTGGATGTCACCCAGCCCTGCGTGCCATCCATATCCTGGATCAGGCGCCAGCCTTCCGAAACCCGGACAACCTTGATCGGCAATCCCTTGCGGCGATAGACCCAGTCGATCTGGTAATCACGGCTGGGGCCGACGCGCATGTTCAGTTCTTCTGTCTTGATCGTCGCCCAGTAAGGCACGTCACGGTCTTGTGCGCGCAGCGGCGAACCGCAAAATGCAGCGAACAGCACAAGTGACAGGAGAATCCGGCTAAGCATCTGGTCTTGTTAGAGCCTTTGGCGGCACATCATCAAGCCATCATCTCTTGTCGCTTGACGATTTACCCGCTTGCGTCCTAGCGCTCACACCATGCCTCATAACAGTGACATTACCAGCAAGGACTCAGTCGGCCGCAGGATTGAGGGGAAACCTCGCGTGGTCGTTACCCGGCACCTGATGCCTTCGGTGGAAACGCGGTTGGACGAATTGTTCGACACTCGCCTCAATACCGATGACACCCCGTTCACTCGTGAACAGCTGGCGACGGCAATGCAGGACTGCGATGTTCTGGTACCGACAGTCACCGACAAGATTGACGCAGACCTTATAGCGCAGGCTGGTGACAAGCTCGGACTGATTGCCAGCTTCGGCGCCGGTACCGACCATATCGATCTGAAAGCGGCGCGTGACCGCGGGATCATGGTAACCAATACCCCAGGCGTTTTCACAGATGACACCGCAGATCTCGCCATGGCGGGCATCATCGGTGTCCCGCGCCGCATTCGCGAAGGGGTCGAACTGGTCCGCAGCGGACAGTGGACCGGATGGGCGCCGTCGCGCTTGCTCGGCCGTAAGCTATCGGGAAAAACCCTCGGCATAATCGGCATGGGGCGGATCGGGCAGGCTGTCGCCCACCGGGCAAAAGCCTTCGGATTGCAGATCGCCTATCACAACCGTAAACCGCTCCCCGCTGCGATAGAAAGCATGTTGGGCGCGAAATATGTCGAAGATGTCGATGATCTGATCGCAATGTCAGATATCGTCACCCTACACTGCCCGGCGACTGAGGCAACGATCGGCTTTTTCGATGAGCGGCGCTTCGCCTTGATGAAGCCGGGCGCATGTATCATCAACACCGCGCGCGGTGATCTGGTCGATCAGGAAGCGATGATTGCTGCCCTCGAAAGCGGTCATCTCGCCGGCGCCGGGCTTGATGTTTATGTGGATGAACCGAATGTCGATCCGCGCCTGATCCAGCACGCAAATGTCATGACCTTGCCGCATATTGGCAGCGCCACGGCAGAAGGCCGGGAGGCTTCTGGCGAAAAAGTCATCGCCAACATCCGCTTCTGGACAGACGGTCACCGGCCGCCAGATCAGGTGCTCGACGCGCTGGTTTGATCCATCAAAGCAATTCTTGTGAACAATCGTTGCGTCGCAGGGTTGTTTTTCAGTCGGAAAAAATCATAAGCAGCCCTCTGGTCCGGCACCGCCGGAACGAGAGGGGACTACCGATGCCGAATTTCCGCAGCTTCAAGGCGGCGTTCTACGCGCCTTTGTTGACGCTTGCCGCCCTGCCCTTGCCCGTCTCCGCACAGGATGCAGGGCAGATTGCTGTAAGCGACAGCGGTGATACCGCATGGATCCTCACATCGGCCGCACTGGTACTGATGATGTCGCTGCCCGGTCTCGGCCTGTTTTATGGCGGTTTGGTCCGCGCCAAGAACTTCCTGTCTGTTCTGATCCAGTGCGGCGCGGTCGCTGCGGTCGCGTCTGTCTTGTGGGTGGTGATCGGATACAGCCTCGCCTTCGGGCAGGTTTCCAATGGCTGGCTGGGCAATGGAATGTACTGGATGCTCGGCAATCTCGGCAACGTGCGCGAGGGGCTGACCATACCGGAAAGCACCTTCGCGCTGTTCCAGATGACATTCGCGGTGATTACGCCTGCGCTGATGGTCGGCGCATGGGTGGACCGTGCGCGGTTCGGCTGGGTGCTGGCATTCTGCGCATTGTGGGGCTTGGTTGTTTATGCGCCGGTCGCCCACTGGATGTGGGGCGGCGGCATCCTTTCATCGGCTTTCGGAGCGCTCGATTTTGCTGGCGGCATTGTCGTCCACACGACGGCCGGCGTCTCGGCACTGGTCATCGCGTTGTTGCTCGGCAAGCGTGACGGGTTTCCGCAGAAACTGATGCTGCCCCATGCCCCGGCGCTGACCATGGCGGGCGCGGCATTGCTGTGGGTCGGCTGGTTCGGCTTCAATGGCGGTTCGGCGCTGACGGCCACCGACGACGCATCATCTGCAATCATCAACACCCATGTGGCAGCCAGCGTTGCCGCGCTCACCTGGTTGCTGGTCGAAAAATTCACAGTCGGCAAGGCGACCAGCGTCGGCTGGGCAACCGGCGCGATTGCCGGACTGGCTACCATTACCCCCGCCGCAGGCTTCGTATCGCCTGGCGCTGCGATCCTGTTTGGTATCGCGGCAGCAGTAGTCTGCTACGGCGCAATCCAGCTGGTGAAGCAGAAGCTGCACATTGACGATTCGCTCGACGTCTTCGCCGTGCACGGCGTTGGCGGAATCATCGGCTCGATCATGCTTGGTGTATTCCTCAGCAGCGATCTTGGCGGCACCGGTTATGCAGAGGGTATGACCATGGGTAGCCAGCTGATCGCACAGATTGTCGCAGTCGGCGGGGTTGCACTGTTCAGCGCGGTTGTCAGCGCAATTCTGGCCCTGATGGTTTCCGTGGCAATCCCGATGCGGGTAAGCGCCGATGAGGAACGCGAAGGTCTGGACATCACCAGCCATGGCGAACGCGCCTGGGAAATGGATTGAGCCGCGTCTGGACGCTCTCGTTCCTCGCTATTCCGGGCCGGGCCGTACCGGCCTCGCCGATCTAAGACTCGCACTTGAATTCAGGCTGTCCGGTATCGCTTGGTTCATTCAGCAACGGACCAGAGAATGAGAAAGCCCTGACAGAACATGATATTCTGCCAGGGCCAGTTATTCATTCAGTTATCGGGGCGCGCTAGTCGCCCGTGAGGATCCGGTCGACCAGCTGTTTCACGGTCGGCGTGAAATTGTTCGAATAGAACGGATCCTGCTTAAAGCGGTATGCGGCGTGACCGGCAAAGGCCAAGTTCTCGTCTACCGGCTCCCCATGCGCGATGTTCTGCAGATTTTTCTGGATGCAGAAACTGCGCGGATCGGCGAGCCGCCCGGTCGTGTAATCATCGTGGTCTTTCCAAGACGAGAACGCACAATGCGACAGACAGCCCATGCAATCGGTCTGATCCTTGCGGATTACATCGCGTTTTTCCGGGGTCACGAAAACTAGCGTGTCATCGGGCGTCTTGAGGGCTTCTGTATGCCCTTCGCCCATCCAAACGCGGGCCTGTTCCTGATCGGACGGTGCAACCCAAAGCTTCGCACCTTTGCCGCCGAAACCGAGCTGTACGCTTTGATCGGCAGTTTGATCTTTCGAGAAAGCGATTTGCCGTTCGCTGCGGTGCATCAGGTCGAACAGGAAGGGGTTTTTCACTGCGGACGAATAAAATCCGGTTGGCGAAAATTTGTGCAAGAACACATCGCCCGGCTCGATTGTCCGCAGCATGTCTTTCCATTCCTGCGGGATCGGGCTTTCTTCTGTCAGCAACGGCCGGGTGCCGAATTGGAACGCAATCTTGCCCAGCTCAGGATTGTCGATCCAGTGTTCCCATTCGCGCAGCGCCCAAACGCCGCCCGCCATCACGATTGCGCAGTCTTCGGAAACGCCTTCCTTGCGCATCGTCTCACGCAATGCCTTCACCCGTGGATACGGGTCCTGCGGCTCGCGCGGGTCTTCCGCGTTCGAAAGCCCGTTGTGACCGCCGGCCAGCCACGGATCTTCATAAACCACCGCAGCCATCAGGTCGGGCACCTTGTTATAGCTGCGCTTCCACAATGCGCGGAATGCGCGTGCCGAACTGATGATGGGCAGATAGCTGACATTATAGCGGGCCGCGATTTCGGCCAGCTTGTAAGGCATCCCTGCGCCGCAGGTGACCCCAGTTACAAGGCCCTTGGTATTCTCGAGGATACCTTCGAGCACCGCCTGCGCGCCGCCCATTTCCCACAGGACGTTGATGTTGATCGCACCCTGCCCGTTGGAAATGTCGTAGGCCTTGCGCACCTGCTCAGTGCCGCCATCGATACCGTATTGGATCAGTTGTTCATGGCGTTCCCGGCGCGTTTTCTGCGGGTAGACCTGCGGGATCACATCGCCATTTTCATCTGTGCTGTCTGCATTCACCGCGCTGACAGTACCGATACCGCCGGCAGCAGCCCAAGCACCGGAGCTCGCGTGATTGGTCGCAGAAACGCCCTTGCCGCCTTCGATCACGGGCCAGACTTCGCGTCCGCCATACACAATCGGGCTCAAACCCTTAAAAGCCATCGTAAATCATTTCCTTGAATTGCGACCTATTTCGCCGCGTTTCCCGCGCCCGCTGTATCCCCACGGCACGGCTTTATGTCTTCAGGTTCTGGCCTCGTAGCCGCTGCTTTGAACTGTGCATAGTACCCTGCCAGTTCCGGCGCATCCTTGAATGCCACCAGTTCAAACCCGACCCGCTTGAATTCACATGACAGCAAAAGCGGATTGATTCCGTGCTGATCAGTTGGCCGGTCTACATCGACCACTATCACTTGCCCGCCTTCATTCAAGGCGGGCCACAGACGGTAAAGGAACGCGTAGGGTTCCTGAACCTCGTGATACATATGGACCAGGAATATCCGGTCGAAACTGTTTTCCGGCAAACGGGGATCGTCCCCCGCACCAAGCTTTATCGAAACGTTGTCGAGCCGTTCTTTCTCGACCCTGTTCCCAAGCCTTTCCAGTGCATCCTCGTCGATGTCCTGCGCAAGAACACGCCCTTCACTGCCGACACGTTCGGCCAGGCGCACGGTGTAATACCCCTCGCCCGCACCGATATCAGCGACAGTCATCCCCGGCTCGATTTCGGCCAGGTCCATGACTTTCTGCGCTTCCCCCGCTGCATCGCGGGCAGTTTCAGTCGAAAACTGGTTCGCCCCCAGATCGGACACGGGCCGGTCAGGCAGCGGAAATTGCCTCGCAGTTTCAGGCCGGTCCGGTTGCGCCTGCTTGCACGCGCCAAGCGCTGCGATTGCAGACATCAGCGGCAGGATGAGATAGGCAGACTTCATCCGCGAATTCTTAGGCACGTCGGCCCGCTGGTGCAAATCCCTGCGGCAGACACAAGGCCACTGGGCAGACCCTATTCGACATCTTCAACATCGACGGTTTCACCGGTCACACGCTGGGCCAGCGCGGCAGAGATGAATTCGTCGATTGCGCCGTCTAGAACATTGTCCGGCGCAGTTGAGGTCACGCCCGTGCGAAGGTCCTTCACCATCTGATAGGGCTGCAGCACGTAGCTGCGGATCTGGTGGCCCCATCCGATATCCGTTTTGGATTCGTATTCGGTACCTGCTGCCGCTTCGCGCTCAGCCATCTCGCGTTCGAACAAGCGCGCTTTCAACATGTTCATCGCTGTTGCGCGGTTCTTGTGCTGGCTGCGGTCATTCTGGCTGGCGACCACAATCCCGGTTGGCTGGTGCGTGATACGAACCGCGGAATCGGTCGTGTTCACGTGCTGGCCGCCCGCGCCGGACGCACGGTAAGTATCGATCTTCAGGTCGCTTTCGTTGATTTCGACCTCGAAATCATCGTCGATCACCGGGTACACCCATACCGAACTGAAGCTGGTGTGGCGCCTGGCAGAGCTGTCGTACGGGCTGATGCGGACGAGACGGTGAACACCGCTTTCAGTCTTGGCATAGCCGTAGGCATTTTCGCCTTTGACCAGCAGCGTGGCCGATTTGATCCCGGCCTGCTCGCCAGCATGATAATCGACCAATTCTACCTTGTAGCCTTTGCGTTCCGCCCAGCGCGAATACATGCGCTGGAGCATTTCGGCCCAATCCTGGCTTTCTGTGCCGCCCGCGCCAGCGTGAATTTCGATGTAGGTATCGTTGGCATCAGCCTCGCCCGCGAGCAGTGCCTGAACCTTGTCGGCATCGGCGCGGTCCGCCAGCTTTTCCAGACTGGCTAGCCCGTCATTGACGATTTCCTCGTCTCCTTCGGCTTCACCCATCTCGATGAATTCCACAGCATCGGACATCTCTGAAGATATCTGGCGCACGGTGTCGACCGCGCTTTGCAGCTGCTTTTGCTCGCGCATGATCGTTTGCGCTTCCTTGGGACGGTCCCAAAGGGTCGGGTCCTCGACCCGCGCACTGAGTTCGTCGAGACGCCGCAAAGCGCGCTCCCAATCAAGCGATTGGCGCACAAGCTGAAGCGCAGCTTCGATCCGGTCGATATGAGCCTGCCCTTCGGCACGCATAATTTTTTCTCCGCAAAGTCGCGGCCCGCTTAGCGGACGGACATGGATTGTAAAGTTCAGCGGTGCGCGCGCCCGGGCATGTCGCCGCGCGATGCCGCCGCTGATTAGTAGATACCGCCTTGTTCTTCGGCGAAGTTTTCCGGCACTTCTTCGCGATTGGCAGTGTTTTGCGAAATGCTCGCGGCCTGACTTCCCTGCCGAATTAGGGCCAGGATTTCCTTCCGCTTGCTTTCAATTTCGTCGCGCCGCGTGATCCGTGGTGGTTCTGTATCGGGCTTGAAAGCCTCCCAGATCACGCTGGCCTTGGGTTCTTTGCCCGGCCATGCGTCAAACACACGTTTGCCTGAAATGCGGTCGACCCTCACCATCCGTACTCCCGGCGGGGCAACGAACGGATCTCCGCTCAGCCTGTCTTTTGTTTCGCCGAAAAATTGCCGGATGATCGGCGCGGCGACTGTTCCGCCCTGCGCATACCCCCCGAGATTACGCGGGGTATCGTATCCGATGTATACGCCAGCGACCACTTCTGGTGTGCCGCCTACGAACCAGACGTCTTTTGGCCCCGTCGTGGTTCCGGTCTTGCCGAACATTGGTACGCCAAGATCCCTGAGGACCGTTCCGGTGCCGCGCTGGACGACGCCCTCAAGCATATGGACAGTCTGATATGCGGTGCGCGCATCAAGCGCTTGCTTGCCGGTCGGCTTCAGGCGGGGCATTGGCTGCCCGTCCCACTTGGCCATGTTGCAGCCCGTACAATCGCGTTTGTCAGCGCGATAAATCACCTTCCCGCGCCGGTCCTGAACATAGTCGATCAGTGTCGGTTCGTTCAGGCGGCCGTGGTTGGCCAGCGCGGAATAGGCATTGACCATCTTCATGACCGTGGTCTCACCCGCACCAAGGGCGAACGCCGGATATGGCTGATAATCGCCAATCTCGAGATTCTTGATCGTCTTCACAACATTGGGCATGCCCGCTTCCATAGCGATATGGACGGTCATCAGGTTCCGCGACTGTTCAAGCCCCCAACGCATCGTATGGACGCCGCCGCCACCACCGCCGGAATTGCGAAAACATTTTTCACCCAGCTGAGAGCCCTGATAATAACAGAAAGTCTGGTCAGGCACCTCGCTGGCCGGTGTCATCCCGTTGTCCAGCCCTGTTGCGTAAACGAATGGCTTGATGGTGGAGCCTGGCTGCCGGTTGGCCTGAGTCGCCCGGTTGAACGAACCAAGTCTGCTGTCGAAACCGCCTTGCATGGCTAGCACCCGCCCGCTTTGCGGGTCCTGGGCGACAAAGCCGCCCGACACCCCGGGCAAGCTCCGCACCAGATAACCGGCACCGGATTTCTGGGCTGCAACGACATCGCCAGCCTTCAATGCATTGGGCAGGTTGCTCAGCGGGGCTTCTTCGCCGTCCGAAAAACCGATGGTCGCATTGCTTCCGCTGCGTTTGGTGACAACGCCGATGCGCCAGCCTTCGTAATTGATGCCGAGGAAGGAGCTTGCAAGCTGGCTGCTCCAGCCGCCTTCATCCATGTCGATGGTTGCAATGGGCCCGCCCCATCCGCGGTTGCCGTGATATCGCATCATGCCGCGGCGAAGCGCATCGCGGGCTGCAATCTGCATTTCCGGATCGAGCGATGTTCGCACCCAAAGGCCGCCCGCATAGACGCTGTTCTTGCTCTCTTCGGCGGTCTCGCCAAATTCCTCGATCAGCTTGCGGCGCACCTCTTCAAGGAAGTAACCGGCATCGACGGATTGGCTGCTGGACCGCTGCATGACAAGGCCAAGTGGCAGCGCCTTCGCGGCGTTGGCTTCGCTCTCGGTAATGAAGTCATTCGCAGCCATCTGCGTCAGGACGAAATTGCGACGTTCCATCGCCCGGTCGAAGTTTTTCTGCCGGCTGTAGGTTTCCGGCGCCTTGGGCAAGATCGCCAGATATGCCATCTCGTGCAGTTCCAGATCGCCCACATCCTTGTCGAAATACGCCCGTGATGCTGCCTGCACGCCGAAGCTGCGCCGCCCAAGCGGGATCTCGTTCAGATACAGCTCAAGGATCTGCTCCTTGGTCAGAACGCCCTCAATCCTGCGGGCCAGCATCAATTCCTTGATCTTGCGGGTCACCGAATATTCGTTGGTGAGGAGGATATTCTTCGCAACCTGTTGGGTAATGGTCGACCCGCCTACCGCACGCTCTCCAGAACCCAGCTTGCTGACATAATCGAACACAGCACCGATCAAACCGCCCGCATCGATCCCGCCATGACTGAAGAATGTCTTGTCTTCTGCCGCCAGATACGCCTCGATCAATGTCTCGGGGAAATCGGCATATTGCAGCTGCACACGCCGTTCACGTGCATAGGAGTGTACGATCTCGCCCTCGACACCGCGGACAACTGTAGGAAGCGGCGGTTCGTAATCCAGAAGCGTATTCGCGTCAGGCAATGTCCGCGCGATCAACGCCCACACAATGATCCATAGGACCAGCAAACTGCCCAGCCCGATGGCACTCCAGCGGAACCAGCGGCGCTCGCGCCAATTGCTCTTGAACCAATTCAGCACCCCGCTCGCTTCGCGGCGGATACGGTAGCTGATGGATTCGAATTTAGATGTGTCGACCATAATTGGCTTCAGCCTTTAGCACGGCATTTCTGTCTCGCACCAGAATGTATCTCGCAGATGACCGGTGATTACGTTGCCGACTGCCGGGCGAAGTAAATCCTGATCGCTCGGGCCATGGTTTCGGCAAAGCCTTTCTTGCCCTCTTCCGACGTCAAACGGTCCGCATCGTCAGGATCGGTGATGAACCCCGATTCGTAAAGCACCGCAGGAACATCAGGCGCACGCAAAACTGCCAGCGCGGCAGCTCTTCTGCGTTGCGGATGAAATTGGAGAATACCGATCCCTTCGCGCACGATCAGGCCCGCAAATTCGGCCGAATTTTGCTGAACGCGCCGCTGGGCAAGTTCCACCAGAATATCGCTGATTTCCTGACTCTGCCCCTCGATGCGGACACCGTTCAATCTGTCGGCGCTGTTCTCCCGTTCTGCAAATCGCGCAGCCGCTTCACTCGAGGCTTCTTCCGACAGGGTGTAAATGCTCGCGCCGCGCACACCAGAAACCTCGCCAGAGGAATCGGCATGGATCGAGATAAAGAGATCCGCATTCAGGCGGCGAGCGATTTCAGGCCTTTCTTCCAGCACCAGAAACGTGTCGTCGCTGCGCGTTAGAGCCACACGGATGCCGCCTTCTTCAATCAACTGGTCGCGCAGCGCTTCTGCGAGGCCGAGCACCACGTCCTTTTCGCGGTAGCCGGCACCGCTGGCACCAGGGTCTTTGCCCCCGTGGCCGGCGTCGATCACAACCAATGGGCGCGACATGTCCTGAGGCCCGAGGACTTCGGGCAAATCCAGTTCGGCCCCGGAGTCAGGCAGCAACAAACGCACCACATAGTCGCGTCCGAGGTGCGGCACAGGTAATGTCAGGCCGAATACGTACAGCCCGCCGACCAGCAGAACCGGGGCAAGAAAAATTAACCATATTTGCATCCGCAGTGACATTGCGCGCCATCGTTACGGTGTTGCGGGCAAGTTGCGCAATATGGTTGCGACAAGAAACCCACGGTGCTAGCACGAACGCGTTGGCAAGGGTTCGCCTTGTTCACGCCGATTGAAGTCCGATTGCGGATGAAATCAGCGTTTTGGACATGATAATTGCCGATTACCGCCGGGGCCCCGCTTCGGCATTACTACAGGTTGATGCAGACATGAGAAGCCTCTCCCCGACCCACACGTTGCTGCCGCAAGGCCGCGCCGTGATTTGGGCGGACCGGGCGGCGCACACAATGCGCGATCTCTGCTCCGCAGACACATCACTCCGGCTCAATTCAGTAAAGCGGGCGAATAAGCGCCCGAGCCGGTCTTTCATCACCGCATCGTCACACAGAACGAGCGGACTACACACATATTTGCGCCTCCCAATAGGCGGAACGGCATCAGGCAAAGTCCTGAAATCCGGGCCGCCCGGTCGCGCATGGAGAAAATTCAATGGCAACGCGCATGCTAATCGATGCGCGCCACTCGGAAGAGACCCGGGTGGCGGTACTAAAAGGCAACCGGATTGAGGAATTCGACTTTGAATCTGCTGAACACAAGCAGATCAAAGGCAACATCTATCTTGCAAAGGTAACGAGGGTTGAACCTTCGCTGCAGGCGGCATTTGTCGACTTCGGCGGCAACCGTCACGGCTTCCTCGCCTTCAACGAAATCCATCCTGACTATTATCAGATTCCGAAGGAAGATCGCGAGCAGCTGCTCGCCGAAGAGGCCGAAGCAGCGGAAGAAGAAGCACGCCTTCGCGCTGAGGAAGAAGATGAAGGCAACGTCCCCGGCGATGAATACGACGCTGACGACGAATCTGCTGGATCCTTGGCTGAAGACCTTGCCGAAGACGGCATGGAAGAAATCGACACTTCGGAAAAAGACAGAGTCGCCACCATCGAAGAAGGCCATGTAGATGGCGACGACGATAACGATGACGACGAAGATGATGATGGATCATCGGACGGCGATGACGACGGCAAATCCAAGGGTGGCCGTGGACGCGGCCGCCGCGGACGCAATGGCAAAGGCCGCCGTCAGGGCGGAAACAAGGGCCGTAGCCGTGCGAAAGAAGTCGACGAAGTTCGCGCAAAGCGTATGGCCCTGCGCCGCCGCTACAAAATTCAGGACGTAATCCAGCGCCGTCAGGTCTTGCTGGTGCAGGTCGTGAAGGAAGAACGCGGCAACAAGGGCGCTGCCCTTACCACCTATCTCAGCCTTGCCGGCCGCTACACGGTATTGATGCCGAACAGCAGCCACGGCGGCGGCATCTCGCGCAAGATTTCCAGCGCGCAGGATCGCAAGCGCCTCAAGCAGATTGTCGGCGACCTCAGCCTGCCGAAATCGATGGGTCTGATCGTTCGCACCGCCGGCCTCAGCCGCACCAAAACCGAAATCAAGCGCGATTTCGATTACCTTGCCCGTCTATGGGGCGAAATCCGCAACAACACGCTGGGTTCCAGTGCCCCTGCCCTGATCCATTCGGACAGCGACCTTATCAAGAGGGCGATCCGCGACATCTACAATCGCGAGATCGAAGAAGTGATTGTCGAAGGCGAGGACGGATACAAATCCGCCAAATCCTTCATGAAGATGCTGATGCCCAGCCACGCACGCCGGGTGAAAGCGTATTCGGATCCGGTCCCGCTGTTCCAGCGCTACGGTGCCGAAGATCAGCTGCGCGCGATGTACGACCCGATGGTCCAGTTGAAATCGGGCGGCTATCTGGTGATCAATCCCACGGAAGCCCTGGTGTCGATCGACATCAACTCCGGCCGTTCCACCAAGGAACACGGGATCGAGCAGACCGCGACTGCGACGAATATCGAAGCGGCGAAGGAAATCGCCCGTCAGTTGCGCCTGCGTGACATGGCCGGTCTGGTCGTGATCGACTTCATCGACATGGAATACAATTCCAACGTCCGCAAAGTCGAACGCGCCATGAAGGACGCGCTCAAGAACGATCGCGCCCGCATTCAGGTAGGCCGGATTTCCGGCTTCGGCCTCATGGAAATGAGCCGCCAACGCTTGCGTACAGGTGTGCTCGAAGCGTCGACCCGCGAATGCCCGCATTGTGATGGCACAGGCCTGGTGCGCACCGCATCGAGCGCCGGCCTCTCCGCCCTTCGCCTGATCGAGGATGAAGCGGCAAAGGGTAAGGGAACGGTTATCCAGCTTGCTGCGAGCACCGAGGCCGCTGTCTACCTGCTAAACGCCAAGCGCGCAGATCTTGCCGAGATTGAACACCGGTACAACGTGACCGTCGAAGTCATTCCTGAAGGGGAAGACGAAGGCGCGAAGATGTCCGTCAGAAGCTCTGGCCCTCGTCCTACCGAAGCGCCAAAGTTCGATCCTATCGTCGATGACGAAGAGGACGAAGAGGAAGTCGAGGAAAACTTCGACGAAAGCGATAATGACGACGAAGGCAAGCCGAAGAAGAAGCGCCGCCGGCGCGGCGGACGTGGCCGTAACAAGGCCAATGACGGCGACGACGATTCCGATCAGGTCGCATCCGATGATGACAATGACGAGAACCGTTCCGATGGCGAAGACGACGAAGATGGCAAGCCCAAGAAGAAGCGCCGTCGGCGCGGAGGCCGGGGTCGCCGTGGGGGCCGTGGTCGCGGTGATAGCGAACAATCCAATGACATAACTGCAGACGACGCGGAAAACCTCGCCGAGGTTTCCGAGCAGGTCAAACAGGATATGGCTGTCGTTGCGGGCCCGGATGGCTCACCTGAAACCGCAGAAGCTGCCGCAGCAGAAGAGAAACCCAAGCGGACACGCAGAAAGAAGGCCGCTCCGGCCTCTGCTGAAGCTTCGGCGGAAGCGCCGGCTGAAGCAGAAAAGCCGAAGCCCAAGCGGACCCGGAAAAAGAAATCCGACGAAACGGCGGACGAGCAACCGGCTGAAGACAAGCCGAAGCGCACGCGTCGCAAGAAGGCGGATATCGAGGCTCCCGCAGCTGATGATGCTGAGAAAGCAGATGAGAAGCCGGCCAAGAAGGCTCCTGCCCGCAAAGCTGCTGCCCGCAAGGCACCTGCCAAGAAGGTGAAGGAGCAGCCGGCAGAGGACGCTGCGGCTGTTTCAGTCCCCGTCACTGCAGAGAAGGCTCAGGCACCGGAACCTGCCGCAGAAACCGACAAGCCCGCGAAAAAACGCGGCGGTTGGTGGCAGCGCACCTTCGGAGAATAAATTGAGCGCCCGCCGCCTCAGGCATGCTGCAATTGCGATTGCAGCCGCCCTGATCCCGGCGGCGGGCGTCTCAGCTTCTGACAATCCTGGGCTAGACGCCTACATGGCCGGGGATTTGAGGGAAGCAACCCAGCTTTGGCGCTCCGCTTGTGAAGAAGATAACGCGACTGGCTGCTACCACCTCGGGGTTGTTTACCGTGATGGAGAAGGCGTCAAACGAAGCAACGCGCGCGCAAGTGAGCTGTTCGAAAAGGCTTGCGACCTCGGTAGCGGGAAAGCGTGCTTCAACCGTTCGCTTGAGGCTGCCAGTTCTGGCAGCGACCCGGATTTCACCAAACAAATTCGTTTTCTTCACCGTGGCTGCGATCTTGGCTCGATGCGGTCATGCGCCAACCTTGCCGGGCATTACCTGCACGGCAAAGGATTAGAGAAAAATGTCCCGGCAGGTATCTCGCTCCTCGATGCCTCCTGTGTCTCAGGAGAGCGAAGCGCTGGCAGTGCCTGCTTCACTCTGTCAGCGGTATTTGATGGTCATGGAAACATGGTGCAGATCGAAGATCCGGTGCGCGCCAACCATTGGCTCAACATCGGTTGCGGATATGTAGATCTCGACAGCTGTACCAATCTCGGATTTCACTACCGGACCGGTTACGGCGTTCCTCGGGATATGGTCCGCGCCAATGCTTTGTACGCGATTGCCTGCAATGATGGTGACGGCCTGCAGTGTCCGATGTATTCACCGAATGAGTATTTCGGCGGCGGCAGCCCGTACGAAGGTGGCAATGTCAAAGCCCGCCTGCTGCCGGTGGCTGGCCTCTATTCTGACGCGTGCGATGCTGGACTTGCGCATGGCTGCTCAGCACTTGCATATGCAATCATGCGCAGTAGATCGGCGGCCGCAAGCGAAGGTCAGATCCGGTCATTGCTGGATCGTTCAGTCGCCTTGCTTCCGGAAAACTGGTTCGCAAAGTGGCTGCTTAACGAGGTTGAAACGACCGGTCTGAAGGAATGGGATCGCCGCAACCGGTTCAAGGATTAAGCCCGCCGTTGCGGGCTCAGGAACCAAACTTTGTTCCCACACCCCATTCTACCCAACCGACGGGCCTGGGCGTTTTGGGAACGTATTTTTCGCCAAGTCTCTCCGTTTCAAATCCACCCTCGCGCACTGCGGTGGTGATGGGCCGGGTCAGATGGCAGCCGCCTGCGATCGGCTTCCATACCGGCTCGATCCGATCCTGCCATTTCGCCACACTCTGGTCTGGTGCACGGCCGTGTTCCAGAAACAGCAGCTTGCCGCCTGGACGCAGAATTCTGCGCATTTCGCGCACAACCTGAGCCTGATCCTGCACCGAGCACATCGTGAATGTGCACACCACAGTGTCGAAGCTTTCATCGGAAAACGGAATGTCTTCACCGATCCCGTCGCGGATGTCGGCCTGCCAGCCTTTGTTCTCCGCTTCCTGTCTGGTGTATTCAAGTAACTTCGCGCCGGGATCTATTCCGCAATAAGAATCGATCGCAGCAGCATTGTAGAATTGTTGGTTGATACCCCCGCCGCAGCCGATCTCAAAGACATCGCCTGTAGCCATCGGGACTAACTGCGAACGCAGCTTCATAATCTGTGGAGCACCGCAAGCGAACTTTATGACCCGCGGTACACCGTGTTCATCCCACCATGACTGTAGGCCCATTTTGCACTTCCCAACTGCCTCGCACGAAGTCATGATACTGGAAGGGGAGGATGTTTACCATGTCAAAGGTTCACCGGACGCCGGATGCCCGCTTTGCCGATATTCCCGGCTATCCTTTCGATCCTCGCTATCACATCCTGAAAGACGGATTGCGGCTCCATTATTTGGACGAAGGTCCGCAAGGCGGAACGCCTGTCCTCATGTTGCACGGCGAACCGAGCTGGAGTTTCCTCTACCGCAAGATGATTGGCCCGGTGGTGGAGGCTGGCTACCGTGTCCTGGCGCCGGACCTGATTGGCTTCGGCAAATCGGACAAGCCAACGTCCAAGTCCGAATTCACTTACCAGCGTCACGTCGCGTGGATGCGCGAATGGTTCGAGGCGATGGGGCTTAACAACGTTATTCTGGTTTGCCAGGATTGGGGCTCGCTGATCGGCCTCAGGCTTGTGGCCGCGATGCCGGAAAGGTTCGCAGCGGTTGTCCTGTCCAACGGAGGTTTGCCTGCGGGGCAGGAACCACCTCCAGCATTTGCCAAATGGCGCGCCTTCGCAAAAATGAGTCCGGTCTTCCCGATCGGCGGAATAATCCAGCGAGCGACGACGACCGATCTGCCCGACAGCGTCGTGCAGGCCTACAACGCCCCTTACGACACCCGAGCCAGCAAGGCCGCAGCACGCATTTTCCCCGCTCTGGTCCCGCTGGGCGATAACATCGAAGTGCCCGCACAACTCGAAGCGTGGAAAGTTCTGGAAAAGTTTGAAAAGCCTTTCACCTGCTGCTTTAGCGACAGGGACCCCATCACGAGGGGCGGCTTCACCCCGTTTCAGGAACGAATTCCCGGGGCAAAGCATGACCTGCACCGGACGCTTCGCGGGGGTCACTTCATTCAGGAAGACGATCCCGAAGGATTTGTCGGAGCAATCCTCGACACGGCAAAGCTGGCAGGCGTTTAGCCGCAGCCTGAGCGCGCATCAGAAACCGGTCAGCTAACCGTCCGCTCAGCGTTCAGGGCATCGCCGATCTGGCCAATCTCTTCCGCAAGCGCCGTTTCGAGCGCCTCGTCGCTCAATGCCGCGAGCCTGACCATCTGCGGCATTGAAAGGCCGACCCGCAAGGTCCCGCCCCATTTGCCTTCTTCGGTTCGCACGCTCTTTACAGGCTGCCCCAACCTCAAGCCCGACAGCGCGAGTTTGCGGTGCAGTTTTTCTGCCCCTTCAAAGAACTCTGACGCAGGATGCGAGCTGACATCGAGGGTTGCCAGCGTGAGCATTTCCAGCGGATGTCCCCGCGCCTCCGCCCCATCATTATCACTATGGGGCTGGACGAGCTCGAACCCGAACGGCTGGATCAATTTCGCCTCCAACGCCCGCTGAAAAGCGAAAATCACCCGCTTTATCTGATCCAGGGAAAGCTGCTGAAAGCGTTCCAGTTCGAACACAGAGGCTTCCAGACGAAGCGCCAGACCTGGATTCTCGCTGTCTTCCAGATCGCTTGCACCGAGCCAGCTGTCAGGCCATTCAGCCCGCCGGAAAATGTTGCGAAACCCCTTGGGAAGCTCTGCTGCTTGAGCGACAGTCGCATCAGGGACCAATGCAAAGCCGCTGAAGGGCGCGCCGCCCATGAATTTGGACCCGGTGAGGAAAACAACCGCCCCGCGGTCGAGATAGGCCTGAACGGCGTCAGACATGATCCGCGCCTGACACGCGTCGACAACCAGTGTGAAGGCATCGCCGAATTCGGAACGCAGGCTGTCAATTTCGCTTAGCTCGGGCAAGATCAGGCCGGTTTTCGACCCGTGGACAACATGGACCAGCGCATGACGGCCCATTTGCCGGGCAAGCTCGAGCTCGACACGGATCGCCTCGGCCATCTCTGCGCTTGTGCGCGCCTGCCCCTGCATACACCGGACCGGAATGTCGGCTAGGCTGACATTTTCCAATCCTTCGACATCGGCACCCTGCTCGGTATCCCTGCCCAATGCAGTTTCCGGGGCAAAATAGTTGCCATGTGCCGAATGAACGCAGCCCCGGCCCACTTCATCTGCGCCGAGCAAAATATTGTGGATTCCGTTCGGCTGACGTCCGCGCACAGCGGCCAGCGCAACGTATTCAAGGTCGGTTCCCGACGGCGCGAACACGACATCACACCCCTCGCCCAGATCATAAGCCGACCTGATCCGGCGGCTCAGATCAGCGAGGTGTTCACGATAAGCCACAGTTCCTGCGCCGCGCAGCGCCAGGAGATGACGAAATGCGTCGGCTGACAGATCGTTTGCGGTGGAAGATGCAAATGCCAGCGCGCGCCGCGGATAAGGGGCGGACATGTAGCGATTGAGCCCGGTTTCCGGATCGAGGTCTATCCGGGCATCACCGCCAGAGGACAGCAGCGAAACAAGATCGCGCACATCATCAGTGGCCGAAAAATCAGGATGGAGGTCAGGATATTTAGCAAGCATTCAGGGATCGGCCCGACAATTGTACTTGGCCACGGCCCCTAGCAGAACTAAGGGACGGCACCACCGCAAAAGAGGTTAATCGAGTTTTGCCGCAGCTAGAACCACTCAAGATCGACGCCGCAACTAAAGAGCGTTTGCGTATCCTTTTTATCGCCAAACATGCGAAGTGGGATGGCGGCTTGCACCCTGACGATGGCAACCACGCGCTCTATCATGTTGAAACGCGGGAGATTTTGAAAAGCCTCGGCCTCGACCTCATGCTGGCGGACAGTTTTGATGTGCTGTTCGAAAAGCCGGAGGTCGATTTCGTGTTCCCGCTGCTGAACCGGGCCGGATTTTTCAACTCCGAAATGCTCGGCCCGCTCCTTTGCACACGGCACGGCATTCCGTTTCTTGGCGCAAGCCCGATCCTGCGCGGCCTGTCTGATGACAAGCATCTAGCAAAACGTGCCGCTGTCGTAGCCGGCGTGCCAACTGCGGATTGGACGATCTATCGCCGGGGAGCGCCGATCGATCCGGCTGCGTGTCCGCAGGCAGAACGCTATGTGATCAAGCCGAATGCTTCATCCGCCAGCTGGGGCGTGCATGATGCGACCGATTGGGCCGGGGTAAAATCGGCAATCGACGAAATTCACGCGGACAAGCACGATGCAATCGTCGAGCCGTTTCTTGTCGGCAGCGATGTGGAGGTGCCGGTCATCACGATTGGCGACCCTGTGATCATGCCGCACATGATTTTCGAGCAGGCGGACCCGTCGCATCTCAGAACATATTACGAAAAGCGCGATCTGGTCGACCGCACCAACAAGTACTCACTCGACGCATTCGATGATCCTGAATTGACTGAAGTGATCAACGATTACACCCGCAAATTGTGGGGCGAATACCGTCCGTTCGATTACGGGCGTTTCGAATTCAGAGTGAACCGCGAAACGCGTGAAGTGCACTTCATCGAAGTGAACCTGAACTGCAATCTCTGGTCGGAAAAGGTTTATGGCCGCTCTGCCGTACTTGCAGGCTGGACGCAGGCAGAACTGATCGAGACAATCCTTGCCGATAGTCTGCGCCGTAACGGATTGATGGGCTGATCAGCTGGGGATCCTCTTCCCCGCAAAATCAAAAACTTCGCCGGAATTATCGGGTGTCAGGCCGCGCAGGACAGCAAGCAAATTTTGCGCTGCCTCCGCGGGATCGGTCAACTGTCCTTCAGGCAGGTTTCCCTGAAACGGCTTCGATAGCTCGCTATCGACTGTCCCGGGGTGCAACCCCGCAACCACTGCCTGTTTGTGGGTACGCCGCAGTTCGATCGCGAAATTCTTGATCAGCATATTGAGGGCCGCTTTCGAGGCGCGATAGGAATGCCATCCCCCCAACCCGTTGTCGCTGATGGAACCCACCCGCGCCGAAATTGCTGCGAACACTCCGCGTTCATGGCGGTCCAGCAGCGGCAACATATGCTTGGCGATCATCGCCGGGCCAATGGTGTTCAGGGCCATCACCTGCGCCATGATGTCAGGGCGCAAGCCGCGATAGCTGCGCTCTGGCCCGGTTCCATCGGCCAATGTCAGAACCCCGGTCGCGGCGATGATCAATTGCGGCGGGCGGGACTGCATCAGAGAAGCAGCCTGCTCGATAGTCGCTTCGTCATTAAGGTCGAACGCGAAAGGCCGCACGTCACCTTCCTGCGGGACATTGCCGCTTCGCGATCCGGCCCACACGGTCACGCCGTTATTTGCCAGATTCTCAGTCAGCGCCCTGCCAATCCCTCCGGAAGCGCCGAAAATTGCCGCGCAGCTGAACTCGTTTACGTTCGCTTGTTGATCATCAGTCATGCCCGATAGACGCCCTGTGCCGGCGCATTGTTCCCTGCTTGGGTGGATGCCGCCGGACACGGTGCAAAATCCGCAAGCGATGTTGGATTCTTTGAGGGTGCAGCCGATGCGCAAGTTTCCTACATCGGAAATCAACCGCAGGCCGCTTGTGTTGACGGCCATAATAGGTAAGTAGGCGGCGCAAGCGAGATCAGGATTTTTCAGACTATGGCGACCTTCACTCTCCCCAAGAACTCACGCATCAATGGCAAGGGCCGTGACTACAAGGCCGACGGCGCCGCACGAGTGAAGAAATTCAAGATTTACCGCTACGATCCGGAAAGCGGCGAAAACCCGCGTTACGACACGTTCGAGATCGACCTCGACCAGTGCGGCCCGATGGTTCTCGACGCGCTGTTCAAGATCAAGAACGAAATCGATCCGACGCTGACCTTCCGCCGTTCCTGCCGCGAAGGGATTTGCGGCTCATGCTCCATGAACATGAACGGTAAGAACGGCCTCGCCTGCACTTCCGCAATCGAAGATATGAAGGGCGAAATTCGGATTACGCCCCTGCCGCACATGGAAGTGGTCAAGGATCTCGTCCCGGATTTCACGCATTTCTATGCGCAATACGCGTCGATCCGCCCTTGGCTGCAATCGGTAACACCAACGCCAAGCGGCAAGGAACGGCTACAGAGCCCGGAACAGCGTGAACAGCTGGACGGCCTGTACGAGTGCATCCTGTGCGCCTGTTGTTCGACCAGCTGCCCATCCTATTGGTGGAACAGCGACAAGTTTCTTGGCCCGGCAATTCTGCTGCAGGCCTATCGCTGGCTGGCAGACAGCCGCGATGAAATGACGGGCGAGCGGCTTGATCAACTGGAAGACCCCTTCCGCCTGTATCGCTGCCACACGATCATGAACTGTGCGAATGTGTGCCCGAAGGGTCTCAGCCCGGCAAAGGCAATCGCCGAAACCAAGAAAATGATGGCCGAGCGTACGATCTAAGCCGCAATTGGCTGAGCAGATGCGCGCCCCGCCCGACTTCTTCGAGTATAAGCCCGTCCCCGACCAGCCCGGCTGGTACACATGGGATATGAAGGACAACACCCGGTTCAACACGCAAGTGATGGGCCCTATGATGGTGCGTCAGGAAGGCAATAAATGCCGCCTGCGCATGCTGCCCGAACGCAGGCATTCGAACCTTCAGGATATGATCCACGGGGCCATCACCCTTTCCCTGATCGATATCTCGCTGTTTTCCGCCATGCACGTGTTGCGCGAAAGCGAGGCCGGGATGGCGGTAACGCTGGAACTATCGACCCAGTTCATTGGAGCCGGCCGGATGGACCAGCCCCTGGATGCGGTGGTGGAGGTGATGCGCGAAACCGGCAGGCTCATGTTCATGCGCGGGGAAGTGGTCCAGGAAGATCATCTGGTCGCGGCATTTTCCGGATTGGTACGCAAGGCCTCGCCCAGGAAATGAGCGGCTCGCCCATGTCGCGTTACGACGAACTGGTTGCCGCCGGCGAACTGCGCCCCGATCCGGAACAGGCGGCGGCGGCACGCAAGCTGGCGGCTTTGCGCCACCAACTGGCCGATCGCGCCGAAACCGGCTTCATCGGCAAACTTTTAGGCAAGAAGCCTGCGCAGCCGCGCGGCATTTATATGTGGGGCGGTGTAGGCCGCGGCAAATCCATGCTGATGGATCTGTTTCACGATGCTCTGGCGATCAAGGAAAAACGCCGGGTTCACTTTCACGCCTTCATGCAGGAAGTGCATCAGAAGATGCGTTCGTGGAGGCAGGCCGACCCGGGCGACCCCATACCCAATGTCGCGCGCGAACTGGGTGAGAACCTGCGCTGCCTCTGTTTCGACGAGATGGTCGTTAACAACAGCGCCGACGCCATGATCATGAGCCGGTTGTTCCGGGCATTGATCGTCGATGAAGGTGTGACCATTGTCACCACCTCCAACCGCCCACCGCATGATCTTTACAAGGACGGGCTCAACCGGGAACACTTCCTGCCGTTCATCGACCTGATTGAAAACCGGCTGGACGTAATTCCATTGAACGGCCCCACCGATTACCGGCTCGACCGTATCGGCGGGCTCGATACATGGCACACCCCGCTAGGAGACGATGCCACAGCCCAGGTTCGCGAGGCTTTCTTCCGCCTGACCGATTATGATCCGGACGACGGCGCCCATGTGCCTTCGTCTGAAATAGACTTGGGCGGCGGGCGCACCCTGCACGTGCCCCGCGCCCTGAAGGGGGTTGCAGTTTTCAGCTTCAAACGGCTGTGCAAGGAAGCACGCGGCGCGAGCGATTATCTCGCCATCGCGCGCACATTCCACACCGTAATCATCGTTGGTATCCCGGTGATGGGGCCTGACGACCGCAACGAAGCAGCACGCTTCGTCACATTGATCGACGCGCTGTACGAATACCGGGTCAAGCTGTTCGTGACGGCCGCAGCAGTGCCGGAAAACCTCTATCAGTCAGGTGACGGCAGCTTCGAATTTGAACGCACGGTCAGCCGCCTGATGGAAATGCAGAGCGATGAATACATGGCCCTGGGCCATGGCATGGGCGACTGATCAAGCGGCGTCAGCCAGTCTTTGCTGCGCCGATGCGAGGCGGTTCATCACTTTCAGGTCGCGTTCGCTGAGTTGCAGCGCGGCATCGGCCCACAGGTCCGTGATCCGGTTCAATTCCGCAAGCTCCAGCTTCCAGGCAATCTTCATCGCCTTGCGCGCATTGACCATTCCGGCATGGCGCCGTTCCGACTTCTTGATGAATTCCTTGCACGCGCTCAGCCCTTCGCCTTTCTCGGCAAGGTGGTGAACCAGACCAAGATCGTACATCTGTTCAGCGGTATAGGTTTCGTTCGAAACGATCAGGCGGTCGGCCATCGCGCTGCCTAGCTTGCGAGACAGAAACGCATGCGCGCCCATTCCGGGGAATAGACCGAACATGATTTCCGGCAGCCCGAAGGTCGCATCGCGTTCAGCAACAATGTAATCGAAAGAAAGCAAGGCCTCGAACCCGCCGCCAAGCGCGGCCCCTTCGACGAGCCCGACGGTCAGCATCGGGATGTCGAGCGTGTTCATGTTATTGAACAGGATTTCGCAGCACCGGTGGCCATAATGCTCCAACCCCGCCCGGTCACGATTGCGGATCAATTGCTGGAACAGCGACAGATCGCCGCCAAAACAGAACACTCCCGGCGCCCTGCTGCCTAAGACGAGAAATTTGAGCGGTACCTTGCCCGGCCCGAACCCCTTGGCGATCAGTTTCTGCCAGTTTTCGAAATCGCCCAGAAGTGCGCGGGTGAAGCTGGGCCTGCCGCTGGGGCGCATATAGGACCAGAGCGTCTGCGTTTCCTCCTGATAAAGAACGTCGAGTTCTTGCAGGGAAAACAGCTCATCGGGAATGCCTGAATAGATCGAGTTCTCGACAACCAGATGGTCGTCGCCCTCGCCTAACGGCATTGCTGAAGAGGATATACTGTCCAATTCGCCCCCGCCTCGTTCAAGCCCTGATTCGATCCGATCCATTAGCGACCCCTATAATTGGGTGGTTTCGGTCCTCATCAGCTACTTGCTACATGAGCCGCGACTCGCTTGGCAACCGATTATTTTTCATGTCCTTTTTCTGGACTGGTTCGCAATTCGCAGTGGAAAATGCATTTCTGACTCTTTTTCCGAGTCTTACAGGCCAATGCCGAGACGCTTTATCGATTTCCCGAGCATCAACAATTGCCACAGGATACGTCCGTGATCCGACTTCCCTGAAATGTGATCGTCGGCAAGTTTCGCCAGCGCGTGCTCATCAAACCAGCCGGTGTCGGCCAGGCCGCCAGCAGAACAGATTGCGCGTGCTTCGCTGGCCAGCGGCCCCCGGAACCAGTCCGAAATCGGCGTCACGAAACCTTGCTTCGGCCGGTAGAGGATATCCTCGGGCAGATAGCGTTCCATTGTGTGCTTGATCAGCCATTTGCCTTGCGTACCGCGGACTCTGGCACGGTGCGGCAACTGCGCACCGAATTCGATTAGACGGTGGTCCAGCAGCGGTTCACGGGCTTCCAAGCTGACTGCCATACTGGTCCGGTCGACCTTGGTCAGGATATCCCCTGGCAACCAGAATTTGAGATCGGCATATTGCGCCCGGTCCAGACCCGAACGGGCCGGGGCATCGCGCATCATTCTGATCAGCGGTGCCTCTGCCCTGTAGCCGCCAAGTTCCCGCTTCAGATCGTCGCCATACAAGGCGAACCGCAGTTCCGGCGGGATGACCGAGAGCGACCGTGCATACCCTTCCGCACCGTCCTGGGCGAGCGATAGAAAGGTCGACTTCGCCCGCAGCGGCCGGGGTGCCCAGTCAGCCTTTGGCCAGATCGCGCCGAGGCCGCCGAACAGCGGTTTCCGCAAGGCTGAAGGCAAGACCGAACGAAGCTGTTCTTCGCGCGCATGGAAAACCTGCCGGCGATATCCGGCGAATGCCTCGTCTGCGCCGTCGCCAGACAATGCAACGGTGACGTGTTCCCGCGCCAATTGGCAGACACGCCATGTCGGCAATGCCGAAGCGTCCGCGAAAGGCTCGTCGAACATACCGGCCAAGGCATCGATATGCTGGAAATCATCAGGGTCGACGATGCGGCTGTGGTGGTCGGTACCGAAACGCGCGGCCACTTTCTCTGCGTAGCCGGTTTCATCGAGTGCAGCGACGTCGAACCCGATCGAACAGGTAGTTACCGGGTCGCGGCTGGATTCAGCCATAAGCGCAACCACGCTCGACGAATCCACCCCGCCGGACAGGAATGCGCCGAGCGGGACGTCGGCATCCATCCGGGATGTCACCCCTTCCCGCATCCTGAACAGCAATTCCGCAGAAAGATCGGAGGTTTTGCCCGATTTTCGTTGGCTGAAATCGACATCCCACCATTGACGCGGCGGCGCCGGTGTTTCCCCGTGGCGCAGCAAGCAGAAGTGACCGGCAGGCAGTTTTTCGACACCCTTGAGGATGGATCGGTGATCCGGCACGTACCCCCAGGTCATGTAATCCTCTACCGCCAGCGGATCGATTTCGCGGCGAAGCAGCGGATGGGCAAGCAGCCCTTTCAATTCTGACGCGAATGCGAGGCTGCCGTCGCTCAAATGCGCCATGAACAACGGCTTCACGCCCAGCCTGTCACGGGCCAGAAACAGCTCTTTCCGGTTCAGATCGTAAATCGCGAAGGCAAACATGCCGTGCAGCTTTTCGAGGCAATCGGGGCCCCATCGCTGCCATGCGGCCAATATGACTTCGGTGTCGCCATCAGTGCGGAATTTTGCGCCGTGCCCTTCGAGTTCGCGTCGCAGCTCGCGGAAATTGTAAATCTCCCCGTTGAATACGATTACCGCGTTCCCATCATGCGCGTGCATAGGCTGCGGCGATCCCTCAAGATCGATAATCGCAAGCCGGCGGTGCCCCAGCCCTACACCCTGACCGGTCCAAATGCCGGACCCGTCCGGGCCGCGATGAAACAACGCGTCGCACATTCGGCTGACGCGTGCCGGATCGACCGGCTTGGGTGTCCCGCAATGGAAAAGGCCGGCGATTCCGCACATATCGCGCGCCCTAACGCAGCCGCGCGATACGGTCCATCCATTCACCTTGATCACCGACAGAGCGGCGGAAATCGGAGATGGATTGAGCGGCTTCGCGGTTTTCACGTTCTTCGGCTGAAACGATCAGCATCATTGTCGGCCTCGCCCGCAGGGTCAGCCGGTCGAACATGTTCGCAAGTTTCAACCTGGCAGCGCTGCCGGTAAGCAGGTTGCCGGTTCTGTAGGATGTTTCCGCCAGCCGTTTGTGTTTGCCGTAGACGAAAAGAAAATCGGCGATGGCATCTGTTCGCGCGGTGCCGGGTGCAAGCCAGCGCCAGTCGCTGCCCGGATCGAGCGCGCCCTCGCCATAGGCGCTTGCTTCGCGCCCATCTTCCTGCGCGGAATACAGCGCGAGGAATACATCGACGTGCTGTCCGGAATTGTTGCGGTAGCGGCCCAGCAGCCGGTGATCCGCCCCGCTCGCGCGCGGCTGCCACGCCACAGACGGAGAATAATCGACCAGTTTCCAGTCTGCCACCTGTTCGGGCAGGCTGATCTGGTCCGGAACAGCCGCCTCTACGCGCGAGCCAGCCGTGTGCCAGAATGCGAAGATGGCCAGCAACAGGCCTGCAAACACGGCAGCCCTGTTTCCTGACATTGCTCCGACTGACAACTGCCGAAACCAGCTTGATTGCGGTGCACCGGGTAAATCAATTCCAAGATCGTCCGGATCGCGATCGAACCAGCGCCAGGAAGTGGCCAGCAAACCACCAACAATCAGAGCGAAGAAAATCCAACCGTAGAAAATGTGATCGAAACCCTCGGCGAATTCGATGCCCTGCGACTGCGCGATGAAAATCGTGCCCCAGGCGCGGATGCTGTTCGCAGCAATCGACAATCCGATGGCCGAAACCATGAAGACTATTCGGCGCTTCCAGCTGTTGAAGCAGCAATAGCAGATCAGCGTCCCAAGCGCGATCATGGCGATGAGGAATTTCACGCCGGAGCATGCTTCCGCCACTTCGAACAGGCCGGCTGGCGTGTCTATGAAAACGCCGTCGATGACAGCGGGAACGCCGCTCCACTGCGTGAGGGTAATCACCATTTCCGCAGTGATCATCTGGAGTGCCGGCACCAACTCGTCGCCAAACGGGACCAGGAAAATGAGATACAGCAAGGGAAACAGAGTGGCCACTGTGACACGCAGGCCAAGAAGTGCGGCAATGCTCGTCTGAAGCGCAAGAACCGCGCCGAGCTGGCTGACCGTGTTAACTCCGGCCAGAGAACCCACCAGCCACACGAACAGGGTAGCGCCAAGCATCAGCAGCCCGGGAAGCCATGCCTGCGGCGTTATTCTGGCAAGTTCATCGCGCCGGGAATAGATCAGCCACCCGACGATCAGAGGCACGAACAGAATGTGATTGTAGGTCGAGATATTCCACCACTGGGATGCCATCGCCTGCCATTCACGGAACGTCAGCGCGAAAATTGCCGCCCACACAATACCAAGCCGGACCAACGGCCCCTGCCAACACGCAGGAATGGAGGAAATCAGCTTCCTTCCACCCTCGCGCTGGATCAGCCCATCAAGCTGCATCACGCGCTTTTCCTTGGGCGCTCACCTCACATAGAAGGGACAGCGGCGCAAGCATGGCCGGCCAGCTCTGGTGCTGCGCGACGTATTCCCGCGCAGCAGATGCCATCTCGGCAGTTGCCGCAGGGTTGGCCAGCATATCCAGCGCAGCCGCGATCAACGCGTCGTTGGAGGTCCCGATCCGGAAGTGTTTGCCATCGCTCGCATCAATACCGGTTGCTGCCTCTGCCGAAAGCAGGACCGGGCGCGCCATTGCCATCGCTTCCAGCACCTTGTTCTGAATTCCGCGCGCGATTTCCAGCGGCGCAATTACGACATCCGCAGCTGCCAGAAACGGGCGGACATCGGGAACTTCACCCCATATCTTGACCCCGGCCTTGCCATCGTGACGCATCAACCTGTCGGTCGGCGCGCGCCCGACCACATGGAACGCGGCACCTGGATGCTTCTGGCGGATTGCTGGAAGCAACTTGGCAATCACCCTTTCCGCAGCGGCGATATTCGGGGCGTAATCCATTTGACCGGTGAACACGAAGTTCGGCCCGGATACTCGCGCAAGTTCTGCATTGGCGGTTACAGCAGAAGGATCGAAGAACGTGGTATCGATACCATTGCGTATCGCAGCTATGTTCACACAGGAAGAATTACGCAGCCTCGACCGGAACAGGTCGGCCTCAGCCTGACTGACGAACAGCGTTGCGTCCGCCCGGTGGGCCAAAGCTTCTTCGACCGCCGAAAGCTTTCTGCCTTCGCGTGCGTCGATCCATTTGCGCGGCACAGATCCTTCTTTTGCGTAAGCTTCGAACTTGGCGGAATCGACATCGCACAGATCGACAATCACCCGCCCTTTGAAGCTGTCTGGAATGAATTGGCCCATCTGGCCCGAGAACACGAAAATCGTGTCGATCGGGTGCTGCTCTATCGTGCTGGCAACCCATCGGCTCAGCGCCTTGTGGGCAAAGGCGGTGAGGCTAACCGGCTTGCCGCTTGCAAGCGCCTCGATACCGCTGAAAGCCATCGACTTGGATCTGCGAACCAGACAGTGGCTTTTCGCGGTCGCGGCAAGTTCACCCTCATGGGAAAAATCGCTGTCGGTATCGCCAAAACAGCCCACGTGAACATCGGACAATTCAGCGAGCGCCTTGAGCAGATGGTGCGAGCGGATCTTGTCCCCGCGATCAGGCGGGAACGGCATCCTGTGGGCGAGGAACAGAATATCGCCCACTATGCCAGCCCTCTGGCAATGAACGGCCCCACTCGATTGGCGAGCGCAAGCGGCAAGCGTTTCCAAAGCTCGATTTTTGCAGAGTACGCATCGTTCGCCGGGCTGAGGTCGCGCGGTTCCTGCCCGGGCGCGGTCCAGCTGCAATAGGTCAGCGGTTGCGGTTCGAACCCCCAATTCTTCTTGTAGGAATACGGCCCGCTACCGGTCTTTGACCGTCCGAAATCGAAACTGTCGCAGCCCTTGCGACGGGCGTGCAGCATCAGTTCGAAATACATCCGGTCGTTGGCCCTGAGACCGCGCGCAGCGAATGTGCCCCCTCCCCAATACGGCATCACCGCGCCGCAGTGATAAAGCGACAGCACGCTTGCAACGGCAAACCCGTGATGGCGGATGGTCAGGATATCGGCCGCGCTACCAAATGCATCAAGAACCGCGTCGAATAGAGACCGGGGGAATACCGGTGTTCCCAGCGCGTGAACGCTCGCCGCATAGACACGGTAATGGTCCGCACGGCTGGCCTCGTCCGAGCCGATTACAACCTCGAATTCGGTCTTCAGGCTCTTGCGAATTTCCGCGCGCTGCTTTCGCGGCACAGCCAGCAATTGCGCCTCATCATCTTCAGCGAGCCTTGTTTCAAAACCGCAATGCGTATCATTCCGGCAATGCCACTCAGGCGGCGCGCCGGGCCCGCGCAGTTCGATGGCGCTGCTTGAGGTGCGAAGTGCAAGCTCCTCTGCGGCGCGGCACAAACGGTGCGCTGTGGCATCGCTGACCGCCAGCGGGCCGCCGCCAACCGCGAAACCGCTGGATATCAGCGCGCGGCCGAACAGCGGCGAATGAACGTCGCTAAGCGGAAGCCAGCCGGTAATATTCCCGCATTTTTCAGCGACGATTCCCGCAGCCTTGTGTCCAGTGCCGCTTTCCACCGCGCCAAGCCAGGCAGGCCGGTGAAAGATACTGCCTTCCTGCTGGGCAACAAAGCCCTCGATCCGCGACACTTCTCCCGGATCGCGCAGATCGGCTATCGAGACTGTCTCGCTTGAAAGGGCAAACGGTGCGTTCATCAGGCAAAGGCCTGTGCCAAGGCAGCTTCGCGGTGAGCGATTACGTCCATCCGGCCCCAGGCAAACTCATGCACCAACTCGCCCAGCTTTGGCGCCATGCGCTCAAGGTTGGTATAATGGCGCAGCCGCGATTTGACCGAGGCGTTTGGCACCCGCGGCTGGTCCGGATCGATTTCCCACGGATGGAAATAGAACACTGCCGGCCGCTGATCGGTGCGGTTCACCTGCCGGATTGCCCAGCGCGAAAACGCATAAGGTAAAACCCGGAAAAAGCCCCCGCCGCCAGCGGCAACGCGTTTGCCGCCGAGCATCGCTGTGGTCACCGGAATTTCGATAAGATCGGACCATGGCAGCGGCTTGAACGCGAAACGCGGTGCTTCGCGCCAGCCGTAATGATCATGCGTGATCGGCGCCACGCTGGACGAATAGGTATAGCCCTGCTCAGCCAGTTCCTTGTACGCCCACGGGGTCCGGTGATCGATTGAGAAACTGGGCGCACGGTAACCGGTGATTTTTGCCCCGCTTGCGTCTTCGAGGATCATCCGCGCCTTCGCGATGTCTTCCGCAAATTCAGCACGCGTGAAATTGAAGACCCGGGCATGGTCGTATCCGTGGCTCGCCAATTCATGGCCGGCCTCCACGATCCTGCGCATCAAATGCGTATTGCGCTGTGCGACCCATCCCAGCGTGAAGAATGTCGCCTTAACATCAGCTTCTGCAAACAGATCAAGGATGCGCAGCACGTTATTTTCCACCCGCAGCGTCAGGTCATCCCAGTCGCTGCGGTTGATAACGTTTTCGAATGCCCCGACTTGAAACCAGTCTTCGACATCGACCGACAGGCCGTTGACGATCGGAGCGGGCTCGATTGCCGAATGCTTCATCGGGTCTGGCCCCTTACGCCGCTTCACGCGGGAGCTGCCCGCTTTCCATCCATTCGATCAGCATGGTCAGAACATGGCGCACAGAACGTTCCTGTTCCTCCAGCTTTGCTTCCAGCCGGGCGACTTCGTCCATAAGTCCGCGCGTATCGCCGTTGGCCGAACTGGCGCGTGAAAGCTCCACCACAGCCTGCTGCAATTCGTTGATTTGCAGATCACGCTCGGCCAGCAATTCCTCGATCTTCGGACGCGGCACTGCCTGAGCGGCTGCAACGTGTTTGATCGGGCCCGGCGCCGGCGCAGGTGCAATTTTCTCAAGAGGTTTCGGTGCTGCCTCGGGAAAGGTGTTATCGTCCCTCATTTCGTTCAACACCGCGCTCAGCATGGTGTTGTCGATCCGGGTACGCTGCTCGACCGCGCCCAGCAGCAGCAGGCGGGTAACCACCTGGTTCACGCGCCGGGGAATGCCGCCGGTTGCTTCGTAAAGTTCCTTGAACACGCGCTGGTCGAAATCGGGGTTCCCGGTCCAGCCGACACATTCGAGACGGTGCTTGATGTACGGCTCGATCTCGCCCGGTTCCATCGATTGCAGGTGATGCGCCGCGATGACCCGCTGGCGCAGCTGCTCCAGCTCCGTGCTTTCGGCCAGGATTTGCTTGAATTCCGGTTGCCCCAGCAAAAGCAATTGCAGGAGCGGGTGTGAGCCAAGCTGGAAGTTCGACAGCATCCGCAATTCTTCCAGTGCCTCGACCGAAAGGTTCTGGGATTCGTCGACGACCAACAGCGTCCGCCGTCCTTCACGCGCTTCGTCGTGCAGGAAATTCTCGATCGCGCCGAGGGCTGATGCCTTGTCGTGCCCTTCGACTTCAAGACCGAAACTCTGCGCGACAACGTGGACCAGTTCCTCTCCATCGAGATTGCTGGTGACCACCTGCCCGACCGTCATCTGTTCCCGGTCGATCTTTTGCATCAGATGCGCGACCAGCGTTGATTTACCCGCGCCGACCTCGCCGGTGATGACAATAAAGCCCTCACTCTGTGCCATCCCGTAACCGAGATAGGACAGCGCCTTGCGATGCGTCGCGCTTTCGAAATAGAAGTTCGGATCCGGGGTCAGCTGGAACGGTCGCCCGGTCAGCCCATAAAAATCATCAAACATTCTTCATTTCCCCTAAATCAGAATCCGAGCCGCAGGCCGACAAGCGCCGACGCGGTGGTGATATCTTCGATCGAGACATCGCTATCGATGTGATCAAGCGCGATTGCCGCACGCGCGGAAAGCCGCGGCGTCAGGCTTCGGCTGTATGAAGCAGACGCGCCAACCGCCATTACATCGCCGCCGGAATCGAACCCGCTTTCGACCAATGTCGCATACGCATTGGTCGAGAAAGCCGACCGTGCGTCGATACTGCCCGAGAGATACCAGGCCGCGTAATAACTTTCATCGATCACACCATTGGCCGCCGCGAGAACGGTGCCGGGTGCAGCGATGAATTTCCGGCGGTCATATCCGAAGCCCAGCCCGGTGCTGAGACGCCCGACAGTCGTCGAATAATTGGCTGCCACGCCCCGCGAACGGAACACCGAACCGCGCACAGACGAGAACACGCCGTTGAGACAGCTTGATCCTTCATCCGCTTCGGCTCCGGCGACGCAGCCGAACAGATCACCCGTCAGCGCATTGCGATTGGCGGTGAATTCCGCAGGCAGGTTCGCAAGTGCAGTGTTCAGCTGATTGCCGAACCCGGAGACGGTGTCATAGACAGAAACATTGACTGCGCTGCGGCTGTCCGGTGCCCAGGCAAAGCTGCCGTAATAGGTGGTCGAATCGTAGCGGCGACCGACATGCGCCTCGAACGCGGTGCGCGTGCTGGGGCGCCAGATGACACCGGCATCCCAGATCATTCCCGAGGTCTCGTAAGCAATAATCCGCGGCTGGCTTTTGTCGGTAACCAGCCGGCCATCATCTCCGATGACCGGATCACCGTTTACGTCGCGCACAGCATCGCGGCTGGATACCTCGACGTCTTCGTAACCGACACCGGCAACCACCGCGAGCGATTGCCCGACAGGGACGGTCACATCGCCGCGGACATACATGTCACGTACGCGCTGATCGAGGTTGGAAACGTCTTCCTGATTCCATCCGGCCCCAACGCCAAGCCCTACCGGTAGCGGTTCACCCGGGCGTGTAGCCAAATGGATGCCTGCGCTCTGGCTGAGGCTGTCATCGAAAACATCGACCGGGTCCGCACCTGGCGTCACGACCAATGAATCCGGTTGCTCAACTTTTGTGTAGCCAGCGCGGTAATTGGCGTTGATCTCTACATCGCCTGCGCTGGTATGCAGGTTTGGCCCTGCATAGACCGAGTAGATATTGCTCTCGCTCTCTTCGCCGATCAGCGGGTTCAGGGATGCCCCGCCATTGCTGTCGACGCGCGTGCGTGCAGCCAGCGCGCCAGCTTCGACCGTCAGCGTCCGCGGGACGATAGAGGCATAACCCCGCGCGACACCGCTGAGCGTGTCGCTATCGAGCGCGTTGTCGCCATATCCGATGTTCTTTTCGTAACGCAGCGAGACAGAGCCGCCCGTATTACGTCCGGTTACAGTCGCATCGACGCCCGCAGCAAGCTGCGTGTATGTTACCACGTCATTGCCCGGCGACAGTTCGGCAACTGCGATCTGCGAGACCTCGATATACGGCTCGACCGTCGCCCTACCTGCTCCCGCGCCAATGCTGCGCGATTCATCGCGGCCTTCGCTTTCGCCGTAATCCTGCGCGGCGAGCGGTGATGCCGCAGCAATCGCGGCGACAGCGCCCATGCTCGTGAAGACAATTCGTTTCATGGCGGGTTAGCCCCCATATCCATAATATGAGCCGAAGTTCCGCCCGCTGGGGCTGAACTGGGCAGCGTTGAGAAGCAGCTTGATGTCAGGGCAAGCCGACAGCAGCTGGCACGCATCTTCCAATGCGCTTTGTCCGGTTTTATCGGCACGTGCGATCAGCAGTGCCTGGCCCACGTGTTTGGCAAGTTCCGCCGCTGGCGATGCCGAAAGCGCAGGCGGAGTATCGAAGATGACCATTCGGTTGGGCGCACCGATCGTCAGCCGGTCGAGCACTTCGCGTGTCCGGTCGCTGGACAAATATTCGCTGTCCGAATTTGTCTGGTTCCCCGCCGGCAGCACCCACAGGCCGGGAATGTCCGTTCCGATGACGAGATCTTCCGGCTTGATCGATGGATCGGCCAGGCAGTCCATGAAGCCCGGACCCTTTGGCAGGCCAAGCGTCGACAGGATCGAAGGCTTCGCAAAATCCGCATCGACCAGCAGAACTTCGCTATCGCGTTCGGCTGCCATGGCGATGGCGAGATTGGCGGCACAGAATGTCTTGCCTTCACCCGGATGGGGCGAACAGATCAGTACCCTGCGCGACAATGCCGTGCCGCGGTCCTGCGCAGCTTTCAGCAATTGGCGCTTCACGATCCGGAATTCCTCGATCAGCGCGGTGACGGCACCTTCCGGTACGATCAGGCCCTGCTCGTAAAGAAACTCGCGGTCGACGGGGAATTTCTTGCCTGCAAGGGCAATCGATCCAACGTCCTGATGGACCACGATATCCGATGGCGGAACCGGAACGGGCAGCGCCTGCGCCGGCATTGCAGTGGGCTGCTCAACGGACTCAGCCGGTGCAGACTGTGGCTGCTGTGCCTCGGCCGCCTTCTTCTCTGTCGCTGCGGACTGCGCTGCGCGGACCTTTGCGCGCTTCATTTCGCGTTCCGGCAGTTTCCCCTTGATCGGAGACGGCTTGAACGGATCGAAGCCGAACGCGCCGCTGGCCCGTTCGAACAGCGAACTTTCGGCGCTGCCTTCACCCTTTTTGCCATCTTCGGGCTCGTCGCCCGGAAGCGGGATATTCGTGTGTTCGGTCATATCCTGTTCCTCAAGCCACCATGCCGCGCTGGAGGAATTCTGCTGCCAGCAAGAGGACACACAGGCCCCCGAGCGCAGCAGAGCCAGCGTAGAAATACTTCATGCGTTTTGCGCGGATCTGGCGGGCGGTATCGGTCATCGTCAGCGAGATCGCGCCCAGCACCGGTAGGTCGAGCGCCCGTTCAAGCTTTGCCGAAGTGGCGAAGGTCGAACGCAGCTGTCCGATGGCAAAGGCCGCACCGACGCCAGCAGCAATCCCTGCCAGCAGCACGCCGATTAGCAGCAGCGGCCGATTGGGCGCAGAGGGCGCGCGCGGGGTAGTTGGCGGGTCGATCACGTCGAACTTGAACGAACTGCGCTCGTTTTCCACCTGGCCGCGCAGCTTCATTTCCTCGCGGTCCTGCAGCAGCTCGTCATATTTGTCTTTCAGCACTTCGTAATCGCGGCTGATTCGGTTTGCTTCGGCAGCAACTGCCGGTTCGCTTGCCTGGCTACCGACCAGCGATGAAAGCTCTGCCTGCAAGGATGCCTTGCGGGCAGACAATGCCTCGACATTTGCCTGACGTTCGGCCTTGATCGACACAAGCGAAGTGTATGCGGGGTTTGTCGCACCGGTCGCATTTGGGTTTTCATCACGCGCCTGATCGCGGAGGATCGCAATCTGTTTCCTGATCGCGACGACATCCGGGTGGCTATCAGTCTTGCCGCCGGCTTGCATGGTCGCAAGCTGGCCTTGCGCGTTGGAGAGTGCAGCGCGTGCGCCGCCCCCTGCACTGCCGGCAAGGTTGCGCGGTGTGCCGGACAGCTGCCCGTTGATTGCTGCCAGCGCGCTTTGCGCAGCGGCCAGATCCGCCTCGACGCCGCGCACTTCGCTGCGCATCGACTGGATCCGGCCCGACAATGTGCCGGTGCCGCCGATCAGGTCGGGATTTTCGGTTTCGAAAGCCAAGCGGCGCTGTTCGGCAGCCTCCAGTTCACGCTTCCGATCCTCAAGTTGCTGGTCGAGGAAGACGAGTGTTTCAGCAACGTCGCCCCTGTTTCCGGCAAGGTTCTCCTCACGGAAGATGTCGATCAGTTTCTGAACGACGGTCTGCGCCAGCGCAGCATTCTCTGAATCGGACAGGTCACCAACGCCGATCTCAGCCTTGAGCTCGAACAGATTGTCCTCTTCCGACTTGATCGAGACTTTCTTGGTCAGCCCCTCGATTGCCGATTCCAGATCGCGCTGGGTCTGGATGTCATCCCCCAGCTTCGTCGAACGAATGACCTTCTCCAGATTGACTGAGCTGGTCAGCGTCTGGCGGATGCGGGTAATCTCGCGTTCCGTGCCGCCGGCAATTTTCAGCTGGTCGGCCAGGACATCGTCGAGCTGGACATAGATGCGCGCCTGCGATTCATAGGAATTGGGGACCATCGCCACGACCAGCCAGCCGAGGACGCAAACGCCCCATGCCACGGCAAGCGCCAGCCAGCGCCGGTGCCAGACCGTGAATATCGCTGCGCGCAGTTCTTCGAAGACTTCGTTCATTTCGCTGACGTGCCCCTCAGAACATGCTTTCCGGGATGATGATCACATCGCCCGGCATCAGGAGAACATTCGCACGGCTATCGCCTTTCTTGAGCAGGTCGCCCAGTTTCAGCGCATATTCCTGCTGGCGGCCCTTGCTCTTGTCGAAACGGATCAGCTTGGCCCGGTTACCAGCAGCAAATTCCGACAGCCCGCCGACAGCAATCATTGCGTCGAGCACGGTCATGTTCGCGCGGTAGGGAAGCGATGCGGGCTTCTCGGTTGCGCCGATAATGCGGATCTGCTGACTGATGGAGCCCTGGAACTTGGTCACGATGACTGAGACCAGCGGCTCTTCAATATATTGCGACAGCTGTAGGCGAATGTCCTGCGCCAGCATCGACGGCGTCTTGCCGGTGGCCGGCATGTCGGTAACCAGAGGTGTCGTGATGCGTCCATCCGGACGGACCTGAATCTTTTCAGCCCCCAGTTCGGGGTTGCGCCAGACGTGGATCGTCAGTTCGTCGAGCGGGCCGATGATGTAATCCTCGCCCGGACCTTCCTGCATCGACACAAACGACGCGGGCGGAAGCTGAGTGCCTCCGCTCGATGTGCAGCCTGCCAATGTCAGGGCAGCCATGGCGCTGCCCGCGAGCAGCTTGGTAAACTTTGTATTCGGCATCGATGCGCATCCCTTGCCTTGTGAACGGGCCAAATCGCGCAAGGCAGGAGCTACCTGACCTTCCGCACCCGCAGATGTGGGATGCTTCCTCGCTAAAAAGGGTGAATATACCGTTAGCCTTTTTGCGTTTGACGGCGTTTAGTATGTGCTGGTCCCAAAGCGGGACAGCCTGTCTGCAAAGGTTAACGCCGCCCTTGAGCCGCGATCAGACGAGAATCTCGCGCGCCGCCCCTTGGCCAAGGAATGCCGACGGAGAAGCGGTAGCGCCATATGCGCCTGCGCAGAATACAGCCACCAGATCGCCAACCTCGGCCACCGGCAAATGCGCCTTGTCGGCCAGCCGGTCCAGCGGTGTGCACAGGCACCCCACTACGTTCGCCTCTTCAGCTGGTTCGGCACCGAATTTCGTAGCGATAGCAAGCGGATAGTTCCGCCGCACGACCGTGCCGAAATTGCCCGACGCCGCCAGCTGGTGATGCAATCCGCCATCGGTCACCAGATAGGTCGAACCATGGCTTTCCTTCCGGTCAACGATCTCTGTCAGGTAAACACCGGCTTCCCCGACGAGGTAGCGGCCCAGCTCGATGCACAGGTCAGTATCGCCAAGCGCAGGTGGTAAATCTGCGATACGATCGCCCAGCGCGCGGCCAACAGCGGTGATATCGACCGGTTCATCGCCGGAAAAATAAGGGATGCCGATCCCGCCGCCCATATTGAGTTTTGGCAAGGCTTCGCCGATTTCATCCGCAAGTTGAGCGGCAAGCTCCAAGACATTTGCCTGCGCTTCAATGATCGCGTCAGCACTCAGTGCCTGACTGCCAGTGAAAATGTGCAGGCCGCGCCATTCCGCGCCCGCACCGATCAGTTCCTTTGCCAGGGCTGGAACCCGATCCTGGTCGATGCCGAAGGGCTTTGCGCCCCCGCCCATCTTCATGCCTGATCCGCGCAGTTCGAAATCGGGATTGACCCGCAGCGCCATGCGCGGGTTTGCCCCGATGCGTTCGCCGATTGCAAACGCACGCCGGGCTTCACCTTCGGATTCCACATTCAAGGTCACGCCGACACGGATTGCCGCCTCAAGCTCTGCATCGCGCTTGCCCGGTCCGGCAAAACTGATCTTCTCAGGGTCAAGGCCAGCAGCTTGCGCCATTGTAAGCTCGCCCCCGGATGCAATATCGAACCCGTCGACAAGACCAGCCATATGTTCGAGCACCGGGGCGAACGGGTTTGCCTTTATCGCGTAGTTGATGCCGATCCGATCCGGCATTGCGGCGCGCAGATCGGCCATGCGCCGGTCCAGCAATTCACGCGAATATACAAACAGAGGCGTGTCGCCGCCTTCTGCCACCAATTCCCGTGCCGTCTTGCCGCCAATCGCCAGCTGTCCGTCTTTTGTCTCGTATCCTTGCGGGATTGGGCCAAGCGGCTTCATGCCTCGATCTCCGTTTTAATGGCGGTCCGGTCCAGTTTCCCGTTCGGGTTCAGCGGCATGGTGTCACGCCAATGGATCACGTGTGGTTGCATGAAATTGGGCAGTTCCTTCGCCAGCGCTTTCGCCAACTTTTCCTGAGGGTCAGTTGCATCGGTTGCAGCCCTGACCACCAGATGGATAGCGTGCCCCAGCCGCTGGTCTGCGATGCCGAACGCAGCAGCCTCTGCAACCAGCCCCGTTGCCCGCGCTGCATCCTCGATTTCCTGCGGGCTGATGCGGTTGCCAGCGCTCTTGATCATCGCATCGCGCCTGCCGATGAAATAGAGCAGCCCGTCGTCGTCCCGTTTGACCCTGTCGCCAGACCATACCGCCATGCCGCCATACTGCGACCCTGCCGGTGCCGGTTTGAACCGTTCTGCAGTGCGTTCCGGATCCTGCCAGTATCCTTGTGCCACCAATGGCCCGCAATGGACCAGTTCGCCTTCCTCACCGGGCTTCGCGACCATCCCTGCGTCGGTGATGACCATAATCTCGGCAAAAGGAATGGCTGTGCCCATGGAGGTCGGGTGCGTTTTCACCTTGGCCGGTTCGAGGTAGGTCGAACGGAACGCCTCGGTCAGTCCGTACATAGGAAACAGGTCCGCTCCGGGAATTATCCGCCGCAGATCATCGACCAGCTCCGTGGTCAAAGCGCCGCCGCTGTTGGTCAGGCGGCGAAGCGGTGAGGCGGCTTCCTCTGGCCAGTCCACTTCGGTTAGCTGCACCCACAGCGGAGGAACCGCCGCCAGCGTCGTGACGCCGTATTTCGCGCACGCACGTGCAACGTCTTTCGGGAAGAGATAATCCAGCGGCACCGCTGAACCGCCGGCAAACCATGTGCTGAGCAGCTGGTTCTGTCCGTAATCAAACGATAGCGGCAGCACTGCGAGCGTCACATCGTCGCTCTGCAGGCCAAGATAGGCCGCGACGCTCACCGCGCCCAGCCACAGGTTCGCATGGCTGAGCATGACCCCTTTTGGCCGCCCGGTAGAACCGCTGGTATACAGGATCGCACAAAGATCGTCCGGGTTCTGCTGTGAAGGCGGCATGGGGCCGCTGACCGAATCGAGTGCGGCGATGACTTCGCTCTCATCAAGCATTTCGCACTGGTCCGGCACATCTCCCGCTTGAAGTGACGCCAGCCTGGCGGCGGTGCCCAGCAGCAACGATGCGCCGCTATCGGCCAGAATGTGTGCCGCCTGCGAATGTTTCAGCAGTGGGTTGATCGGCACATGGACGAGCCCGGCCCGCGCTGCTGCAAGCGGCAACAGGCACGTTAGCTCACCCTTGGATGCCCAGCTGGCGACCCGCGCGCCATGCGCAGGCACGCGATCCCTTAACCAGCTGCTAAGACGCCCGACACGGTCCTTTAAGTCCTTATAGCTAAGCGTATGGTTCCGCAGCACCAAAGCCGGATCGGAATCTGCACCGCATTCGGTCAGATGATCGAGCGGTTTCGGCTCGGGATTTGGCAATTCGGGCATCAAGGCTCCAATGAGGGAAATTCGGTTTTGATCAGCGTCAGCTATCACGACACGGTTAACGTCTTGCAAGGGACGATGGAAGATGCGCTTTCTCCGTTCGACAAGATGGAATGGTTCGCGCATTTGGCCATTGCAGGCGCAGAACCCTGCGTCGCAATTGCGGCCGGCCCGCTCCAGACTGCAGCCCTGCCACTGGCCCGGGCGAACGGCAGGCTTGAAAGTCTGGTGAACTGGTACAGTTTCAGCTGGCGCCCGCTATTTTCGGACGATCCCGAATTGCTCCAGCATATCGCCGCGGGGCTACGCGAAAAATCGCACAGAGTGACGATGTGGCCCGTTCCTGACGAAGACGGCAGTGCATCATCGATCGAATTGGCGTTTCGCAATGCCGGCTGGAAGGTATCGCGCGAACGCTGCGATCATAACCATGTTTTGCCGGTCAATGGCCGCAGTTTTGCAGAATACTGGGCCGGCAGGCCGGGAAGAATGCGCACCACGCTCAAGCGAAAAGCGAAGAAGGTGGAATGGGAAATACTCACCCGCTTCGACAAGGCAGCATGGTCGGAATATGAAGCAGTCTACAATCACAGCTGGAAACCGGAAGAAGGCGATCCCGTTCTGCTCAAGGCATTCGCGCATCAGGAAGGCGATGCCGGGCGCCTGCGGCTCGCCATAGCGCGAAAAGACGGCGAAGCTGTCGCCGCGCAGTTCTGGACGGTCGAAACCGGCACGGCCTATATCCACAAGCTGGCGCATCTCGAAGAGCATAAGAACCTGTCTGCCGGAACCACGCTGAGTGCTGCTCTGTTCGAGCATGTGATCGACAAGGACGGCGTCGATCTGGTCGATTTCGGAACCGGCGATGATCCATACAAGCGCGACTGGATGGAGGTAGATCGGCCGCGCTACCGGATCGACTGCCTCGACCCGCGCCAGGGCGCCAGTTGGTCCGCCCTGATCAAGCGCGCAATCCGGCGGGTTGCACCTGCACCCCGGCAAAGCTAAGGGCAGCCGCGCAATTGCAGGGGAAATGCACGCAATGACCGGCGAGCCCGTGACAGATAGTAACGAAGATTCTGCCGACAAAGCTTCGGGCCTTGCCCCAAGCAGGCAGGTAATCGACGATAAATTGCGCGGTATTCTTTGCGACGTGCTCGGTCTGGATGCCGATCACGTTGAAACCTTCGATGCCGATACAGGCCTGTTCGGGCATTTGCCTGAACTCGATTCCATGGCGGTTGCAGGTCTGTTGACCGAGATGGAAGATCGGCTCGAAATTATCATCGAAGATGACGATGTCGACGGTGAAATGCTCGAAACCTATGGCGGGCTGCTCGCCTTTGCCGAGGCAAAGATCGTCGCCGGCTGACGTGCGCAGCTTTGCACAATGGCAAGCGCCGCTGCCGGACGGCGGCACAAGTGAGGAATCTGCGCTGGTGTTCAACCAGATGCGGGAAAAGCGCCTTTTGGTTCTGCCTGCGCTGTTTGACGAAGCCAACAAGCTGCGCCGCCTGACGGTAGAAATCATGCGGCGGCTCGATATGTCAGGCGTCGACAGCTTCTTGCCGGACCTCCCGGGTTGCAATGACAGTCTGCAGCCGCTGCACACCCAGACACTCGCAAATTGGCAACACGCCGCTGCCGAAGCAGGCAAATTGTTCGATGCGACGCATGTTCTCTCATTCCGCAGCGGTGCGCTGCTCGCGCCGAGTGACGTGGCTGGCTGGCAATATGCCCCGCAAGGCGGAAAATCACTAATCAGATCAATGATGCGCGCGCGGTCAATCGCAGCGCGCGAGGCCGGACGCGAAGAAACCCTGGCCGGGATCGAGGCGTCAGGCCGTCAGGACGGCATCAATCTCGCTGGTTGGCGCATTGGCCCGGAACTGTTCGCAGCGCTTGCTGATGCGGACAAACCCGGCACAGGCGCGCAGACCGAGATTGCCCAGGCAGAAGTCGCCGGCGGCGGCCTGTGGCTCAGGGCCGAGCCGGACGAGGACCATGAACAGGCCGATGCAATCGCTGCGATTGTCGCGGTCGGGGTGGCCGTATCATGAGCCGGCTTTCGCTGACATTCGAGTGCCAGAACAGCACCTTGGCCGGCACTCTCGACACTGCGCCGGGATCGACCGGATTGTTGATCGTATCGGGCGGCAATGAAATTAGGAGCGGTGCATTTTCTGGCCAGGCACAATTGGCGCAAGCTGTATGCAGGGCCGGGTTTCCAGTTTTCCGCTTTGATCGCCGGGGAATTGGCGACAGCGACGGGGAAAACCGGGGATTCCGAAAGAGCCGCAAGGACATCGTTGCAGCAATCGAAGCATTCCGCGCGATGTGCCCGCAAATGAACCGCGTAGTCGCGTTTGGAAATTGTGATGCAGCGAGCGCACTTATGCTGGCCAAAGGCGAAGGCTGCGATGCACTGATCTTGTCGAATCCGTGGACGATAGAGGAAGACAGCGGAGACCTGACGCCCGAGGCCACAAGGTCACGCTATGCCGAGAAGCTGAAGAACCCTCGCGAAATTCTGCGCCTGGTGACGGGAAAAGTGAACTTCTCCAAACTTGCCAATGGTTTGAAGCAGGCTCTTCAACCGAAGGCGAAGCCGACAAGCCTCGCGCAGGACATGGCCGAAGGTCTTGCCTCGTCGCAAATACCGGCGGTGTTTTTCCTGGCGGAAGAAGACCGGACGGCCCAAATCTTCGAAAGCCACTGGCAGCAAAGATTGGATGATCATCAAGTGCGGCGCTGTGAAGGTGCCGGGCATTCCTATGCCGAACCGCAGGCACGCGAATGGTTGGAGCGGGAAGTTCTTGCGGTGCTGCGCGGCTGAGATCAGTCGGCGCTAGCGCACGAACAGGCTGGCCAGCTCCACATGGGTCGACCAGCGGAATTGGCCCACTGGCCGCAGTTTTTCCAGCCGGTAACCGCCCTCGATCAGGCGTTTTGCATCGCGGGCCCAGCTTGACGGGTTGCAGCTGATATAGACCACACGCTCGACTTCGCTTTGCGCGATCAGATCGGCTTGGTCGCGCGCCCCGGCCCGCGGCGGATCGAGCAGGATGCCGGCGAACCGGTTCAGTTCATCCACTTGCAACGGATTGCGGAACAGGTCGCGGTGAATGGCATGAACCGGGCGGCCGCTGGATCTTGCCGCCATCTGGCACGCCATATGGGTGTCGCGAGACGCCTCGGCCGCCAATACCTTTGAATTCGCGGACAGGGCAAAAGCAAAGGTCCCCAGGCCCGAGAACAGATCGGCAACCGTCGATGCTCCGCGCAGCCACTCTCTCGCGTCAGAGACGAGTACTTTCTCTCCATCAGCCGTGGCTTGAAGAAATCCGCCGCTCGGGAAAGCAACCGGAACGCCTGAAAGCGTTACCGTGATGGGTTCGGGTTCCCACAAGGTCTCAGGTCCGTATCCCTGATCAAGGGTCAGCCGCGCAAGTTTGTGGTCGCGCGCAAAATCCAGAATTGCCTCGGTCTCTTGCAGACCCTCAATGGTCAGGTTCTTGATCGAACAATCGACGCCCTGATCAGCTTGCGTCAATTCAATATCGATTGCGTAGCGGCCCTTGCGCCGCGCCAGCACTGCTCGTAGCGCTTCGACGACCGCGAACAGCGGCTCGGTCAGAATGTGACATTCGCTGAGGCCAACCACCCGGTGAGAGCCTGCCTCGCGGAAACCGATCTGCGGTCTCCCCTTGGCGTTCAATCCATGCAGGGCCGCGCGGCGGCGGCTTTTCGGCGGCGACAGATGGGTGGGCAGCAATTCGCCAACGGCGATGCCCTGCCCCTCCGCTGCGTTGGCCACGCGCGAAGTCGCAAAGTCGGTCAGGCTGGCTTCGTCCAGTTGCTGGAGTTCGCAGCCACCGCAATTGCCGAAGTGGCGGCAGGGCGGCTCCACATGATGCGGGCCGCGCTCAATGCTGCCGTCAGAGGCAACGAGGTCGCCAGGCGCAGTACCGGGCACATGCCTGCCATCCGCCGTGACGCCATCGCCTTTCGCGGCGATTCGAATAATCTGGGTTGTTATTTCGTTCACAGGCAGGCCGCGTAGGCCGATGCCACCTTCCCGGCAAGCTCTGTCGCGGTAAACGGACCGCCCGCCAACCTTGCCGCCTCACCGTGCAGCCACACCGCATCGCACGCGGCATCAAACGGGTTTCGTCCGGCGGCAAGCCGACTTGCCGCAATCCCTGCAAGGACGTCGCCAGATCCGGCAACAGAGAGCCAGCTGCTTGCAGGGCGTGCCAGCGCAATCCGTCCATCGGGGGCGGCAACCAGCGTATCCGGTCCCTTGGCAATCACCACCATGCCGCTTGCCCGGGCTAATGCACCAGCCCGGTCTTTCTTGGATGACGCCACAACGGCAAAGCTGTGGCACAGCCTGTCCAGTTCGCCATAATGCGGCGTGGCAATATAAGTGCCGTCCTTGCCCAACATGTCTGGTTTCAGAAGCATCAGAGCATCGGCATCGAGAACTGTTCTCAATCCCGCCTGCAGCGCCGTACGAAGGCGATTTGCTGCATCATCGCTTCGGCCAAGGCCCGGCCCCACCAGCAATGCATCAATCCGGTGGTCCGAAACCGCCTCCGAAAGCGGTGACGCATCGCGGACGAGATCAGGCGGCAACTGAGTATCGGTACTTTCGGATAGCAGTTTTGTATAACCAGCCCCGCCCCTCATCGCCGAAATGCACGCGAGTACCGCCGCCCCAGGCATCTCTCCGCCAATGACAGCGCAAAGGCCTCTCCGGTATTTGTGTGCGTCGCTGGCAGGTGGGCCGAGATCAGGCCGATCAATCAGCGTTGCTGCGCCGGGCACAGAGGACACACCAATCGGCACCAGACGCCGCGCCCCCATTCTGGCACAAGCCGGCATCGTCCAGTGCGCGTATTTCCATGCCCCGAGCGACAGGCTGAGGTCATATTCCGGGAGGTGGTCGTTAAGCGCCTTTCCATCGTCGCTGGAAACACCCGACGGCAAATCGATCGCAACACGGTAGGCATGCCGTCCAGCGAGATCGCGCAAAAGCAGTGCAAGCTCGGGAGACAGCGGGCGCGACAATCCGGAACCGAACAGGCAATCCACCAGGATCGCGCCGTCCACACCCTTGCCAGAACTGGCAACCGGCAACTGCCACGCCTGGCGCGCATTCTTCGCCGCATCAGTTGACGGCGGCTTTGGCGCGACCACCTGAACCTTCAGGCCCCGCCGGCGTAACGTTTCAGCGATAACGTAGCCATCGCCGCCATTATTGCCCGGGCCGCACAAAACGGTCACGCTGCGCCCTGCTGCGATACGCCATATCCATTCGGCCGCACCCTGACCGGCAATCTGCATAAGTGCATCGACCGAAGTGCCGCCGGCAATCAGCGCCTGTTCCGCCGCCTGCATCTGGGCGACGGTGAGTATCTGGTTATTCGGCGCTGCCATCCATGCCCCTCGACTGGACGCCCCTTAACCGGACCGGAAAACGGTAGCGATCTTCTGCGACAGTCAGTTCAAGCATCTCACCATCAATCCTGCGGATTGAAGTATCGGCGCCGTCCACCTCTGCCATGCCGCGGCCGTCGTCTGTCTGTTCAAAACGGCGAAATCCGCCCGCCGGATGCCTGACGATCAGCAACCGTTTGCCGTCTGTTTCAGCGCGTTCAACGAGGCAGTCCGGGCCGAAATTGCTGCCTTCACCAAGCGCGCATTCGATCATTTGTGCGCCGTCTTCCGCCTGAGGCTGCTCGGCAGCGGGGGAGCAGGCAGAGGCCAGCGACAACAGCACGGCGGCGGCAGGAATACGGCCCCGCACCTCGATTATTTCCGCTTCAACTGGGAAACGTCGCGCACAGCACCGCGCGCTGCGCTGGTCGTCATTGCGGCATAGGCCTGAAGCGCCTGCGACACGGCCCGTTGGCGCGCCTTTACCGGCTGCCATGCCTCGTCACCCTTGGCTTCCATGGTTTCCCGGCGGCTTTTTAGTTCCGCGTCGGCGACTGCCAGTTTAATGGTCCGGTTGGGGATGTCGATTTCGATCATATCCCCTTCCTCTACCAGGCCGATGGCCCCGCCTTCCGCTGCCTCGGGCGACACATGGCCAATCGACAGGCCCGATGTGCCGCCTGAAAAACGGCCATCGGTCAGCAAGGCACAGGCAGCGCCCAGCCCCTTCGATTTGAGATAGCTGGTCGGGTAAAGCATTTCCTGCATCCCCGGCCCGCCGCGTGGCCCCTCGTACCGGATAACAACCACGTCGCCTTCGACCACCTGACCGGTCAGGATTGCCGATACCGCATCATCCTGGCTCTCATAAACCTTCGCCGGGCCTGAGAATGTCAGAATGCTTTCATCAACGCCGGCGGTTTTCACGATGCACCCGTCGAGCGCGACATTGCCCGACAGCACAGCCAGTCCGCCATCCTTGCTGAAAGCATGTTCTGCGCTGCGGATGACGCCGTTCTCGCGGTCTGTATCGAGATCGGGCCAGCGGTTGCTCTGGCTGAAGGCGGTTTGCGTCGGCACGCCGCCGGGCGCAGCGGCAAAGAATTCGCGCACCTTGTTGTTCTGTGTGCGGCCAATGTCCCAATCGTCCAGCGCGTCGGCCAGTGTCGGGCTGTGAACGGTTGGCAACGCGGTGTTGAGCAGCCCGGCTTTCTCAAGTTCGCCCAGGATCGACATGATCCCGCCAGCGCGGTGGACATCCTCCATATGAACATCGTCCTTGGCCGGTGCGACTTTTGACAGGCAAGGAACGCGGCGGCTGAGCCGGTCGATGTCTTCCATCGTGAAATCGACGCCTGCCTCGTGCGCTGCGGCCAGCAGGTGCAGGACGGTGTTGGTCGATCCGCCCATCGCGATGTCCAGCGACATGGCGTTTTCAAACGCAGAGAAGCTGGCGATGGAGCGCGGCAGGACGCTTTGATCGTCCTCCTCGTAATACCGTTTCGCCAGCGTCACGATCAGCCGCCCAGCCCGCAGGAACAGGCTCTTGCGGTCGGCATGGGTCGCCAGCGTCGAACCGTTGCCGGGCAGCGAAAGGCCCAGCGCCTCTGTCAGACAGTTCATCGAATTGGCGGTAAACATGCCCGAGCACGAACCGCAGGTCGGGCAGGCATTCTGCTCAATCTCGGTTACTTGTTCATCAGTGTAGCTTTCATCGGCAGCAGCAACCATCGCGTCGACTAGATCGAGCGCCTTGGTCTTGCCGTTCAACATGACCTTGCCCGCTTCCATTGGTCCGCCGGAAACGAACACCGCGGGAATATTCAACCGCATCGCTGCGTTGAGCATGCCCGGCGTGATCTTGTCGCAATTGGAAATGCAAACCATCGCATCGGCGCAGTGCGCGTTGACCATATATTCCACGCTGTCAGCGATCAGGTCGCGGCTCGGCAGTGAATACAGCATTCCGTCGTGCCCCATCGCAATGCCATCATCGACCGCTATCGTATTGAATTCCTTGGCAACACCGCCCGCTTCCTCAATTTCGCGCGCGACCATCTGGCCCAAATCCTTGAGGTGGACATGTCCGGGGACAAACTGTGTAAAGCTGTTCACAACCGCGATGATCGGCTTGCCGAAATCGCCGTCTTTCATGCCGGTCGCACGCCATAATCCGCGCGCGCCGGCCATGTTGCGGCCGTGTGTGGTAGTGCGGGATCTATAGGCTGGCATTTTGGGCTCCGACGGGTTTGGTCTGTTTCCAGACGCCTTGCCAGCTAACCTAACCCAGCAGAAGTCCGATACGAAACAGAATTTCTTGCGCCAGAGCCATATCGGCTTGGCGGAGGATCAGAACGCAGCTCGTGCGTACTTGGCGAGGTCGGTGTCAGCCCTCTGCCTTGAGAGCCAGCGCTACACGGTTGGCTACGTCGGTAATCAGCCCCGCCCAGCGGGCCTGTTCAGCCTTTGTGCCGATAAGGTCCTGACGAATTTCGACAGTCATGTATTTGCGGCCATGCGCCTCTGCGTGACGGTCCATCGTCGCGTTCAGTTCCTTGCCGGAATATGGTTCATTATCGCCGACGGTCAGTCCTTCCTCTCCAAACAGGCGGATCGCGTGGCGTGCAGCGCTGTCATCCTGATTATACAGCAACCCGACTTCCCACGGGCGGTCCTCGATCTTGCTTTCAAGTTTCGGCGTAAAGCTATGCAAGGCAACGATAAGTTCAGGATTTGCATCATCGAGCCACTGGGCCAGCGCCTCGTGGTAAGGCCGGTGAAAACGCTCCAGCCGGGAATCCAGGTTTGCGCCAATATTTCCGGGTATCAGGTGGCCGTCGCTGGATGTCGGCAGCACTGCGGGCGAATCTTCTGTGCGGTGGAGATCGCACACCAGCCGGCTGACCGTAGCGATATGCGCGGCGATCCCGTGGCGGCGGCCCATGCGGTCGGCGATCCCGTCGGTCCCGATATCGTACGCAATGTGCGTTTTCAGCAGTTCGGGTGCAACGCCCAGCTCAATATCGTCTGGCACATAAGCGGAAGCATGATCGGCAACGCACACGATGCCGCCAACTTTCGGCTCGCCTACGCGGCGATATGGAAGATCGTCGATCATCATTGCTGGAATACCCTACCTTAAATTGCCGGACATTTGCCACCACTGCGGATAATCGGAAGCCAGCTTTTCTGCGGCTTCACGCATGGCGTCATGATGTCGGTATAGTGCAAAACACGTGGCCCCTGAACCAGACATACGGCTCAGAAACGCGTCTGTTCCGGCAAGCGACGTCAGGACTTCGGCGATTGGCGGACACAGCCGGACCGCTGGCTCCTCAAGATCATTGCGGCCTTGCTGGGCAATATCGGATACCGTGCCAAGCGGCATCGGGCCGCGGTCCTCACCATCCCACGCGTTGAACACTGGGCCGGTGGCAAGCGGAACACGCGGATTGACGAGCAAGACAGGCGTTCCCGTCAGATCGCTTTCGACCGGTTCCAGTTCAGTGCCGGTTCCGCGACCGATACAGGTCACGCTCTCGACACAGGCCGGGACGTCCGCGCCAAGCTTCGCCGCGCGCGTCTGCCAATCATCGGGCAATCCGTGCAATTCGCGCACGATCCGGAACACCGCGCCAGCATCTGCAGAACCGCCGCCCAGCCCCGCCGCGACAGGCAGATTCTTTTCCATGGTGATGTCGAGACCGCTTGGCCGGGGCAATACCCCCAATGCCTTTGCGACAATATTATCAAACGGATCAGTCAGTTGGCCGCCGAATTCACCAACGACCGTCAACTTGTCCTGATCGGAGAGCCGCGCGGTCAGAACATCACCCGCATCGACAAATGCGAACAGTGTCTCAAGCTCATGATAGCCATCCTCGCGCCGCCTGCGGACATGCAGCGCGAGGTTGATCTTGGCATAGGCTGTTTCTGTGAGTGGCAAGAATAGTGTGCTTTCTCAGCTAGCCGGAAGTTCGGTCATCCCGATAGCTGCGTACCGAAAAATGACCGGACGTTCTTCAGGCTCTCGGTCGGGGAAACCTTCCCCAAACATCCCAACGAGGCAGTCGTAGCACCCGATTTCTTCCGCCCACAAGCAATGAACAATTATGCCAAATTCCGAAGAAAGGTCATCATCCATTCCGGTATCACGGCGCACCCTTGCGCCTGGCTTCAGATATCCATCACGACCCGCAGGCTTCAGCTCCCCCACTTCGACTACATATTCGGGTAATTCGGCCCGCCGCCGCCTTCGGGCGTGGTCCAGTTGATGTTCTGGTTCGGGTCCTTGATATCGCAGGTCTTGCAGTGAACGCAGTTCTGGCTGTTGATCTGGAATTTCATCTCGCCTGTACCCTCGTCTTCCAGCCACTCGTAAACCCCAGCCGGGCAATAACGGGTCGACGGGCCGCCATAGACTTTCAGCTCGCTTTCCTTCTGCAGTTCCCAATCCTTCACCTTCAGGTGGTTGGGCTGGTCTTCTGCGTGATTGGTATAGCTGAATGCGACAGAGGTCAGGCGGTCGAAGCTGATTTCACCATCCGGCTTGGGATAGTTTATCGGCTGATACAGGTCCGCGCGGCCAGTCATTTCATAATCCGGCTCGTGCTTCATCGAAATCGGCAAGCCGATTTTGAGCTGGCGCATCCACATATCGATACCGGCAATTACAGTGCCAAAATCGCCGCCGAATTTGGCGACCGCTGGCTGGGCGTTCTGCACCAGTTTCAATTCCTTGGCGATCCAGCTGTCACGCACATTCGCGTCGTAATCGGCCAGTTCGGTCTTCTCTGCCCCGCCCGCGATTGCCTGAGCGGCGGCTTCTGCGGCCAGCATCCCGCTCTTCATCGCGGTATGGCTGCCCTTGATCCGGGGGACGTTTACGAAACCGGCGGCACATCCGATCAGCGCGCCGCCCGGGAATGCAAGCTTTGGCACGGACTGCCAACCGCCTTCGTTAATCGCACGGGCCCCGTAGGCGACACGCTTGCCGCCCTCGAGATATTCACGGATCGCCGGATGGGTTTTCCAACGCTGGAATTCCTGGAATGGCGAGACATACGGGTTCTTGTAATCAAGCGCGGTGACAAAGCCGAGCGCCACCTGACCGTTCGCCTGGTGGTAGAGGAAGCCCCCACCCCAGCTCTCGCTTTCGGACAGCGGCCAGCCCTGCGTATGGATCACGCGGCCCGGTACGTGTTTGGCAGGATCGATATCCCACAATTCCTTGATGCCGAGGCCGTAGACCTGCGGCTGGCAATCCGCCTCAAGGTCGAATTTCGCCTTCATCTGCTTTGTCAGATTGCCGCGAACACCCTCTGCAAACAGAGTGTATTTCGCCTCGATCTCCATACCGGGCTGGAAATCGCCCTTGTGCGAACCATCTTCCGCAACGCCCATATCCTGCGTGATGACGCCGCGCACCGCGCCATTATCGTCGAACATCACCTCTGCTGCCGGGAAGCCCGGGAATACCATCACCCCCATGCCTTCGGCCTGTTCGCCGAGCCAGCGGGTCAGGCTGCCAAGCGATCCGGTGTAGCAGCCGTCGTTCGACATGAACGGCGGCATCATGATGTGCGGCATCGAATAGCTTTTGCCCTTGGTGAGAACCCAGTGCCAATTATCCGTCACCGGCGTTTCCGCCATCGGGCAATCCATGTCGCGCCATTCGGGGATCAGTTCATCCAGCGACTTGGGATCGACCACCGCGCCCGACAGGATGTGCGCGCCGATTTCCGACCCTTTTTCAAGGACGACAACTTCGAGATCCTCGTTGATCTGCTTAAGGCGGATTGCCGCCGCCAGACCTGCTACTCCGCCGCCGACGATTACTACGTCGCATGGCATCGATTCCCGCTCAATTGGTTCGGCAGTGGTTTCGGTGCTCATTCCGTCTATGTCCTTCTGCGCAAATTGCGCGTGTACAGTGGTGTCAAAACGTGCGGAAACCCTTGAATAGTGCGGCGAGGCAGGTCAAGACCCGGACTAGAAATGGACCACGCTGAACCTTCGCCATCCGGTGCCACTCTGGCCGAAGAATTTGCCGCCGCCCTCGATTGGTGGAGAGAGGCCGGCGTCGACAATGACTATGGCGATGACGCTACGGAGTGGCTGACTGAAAACCAGTCCGAAACCGCAGAAGGCAGCGCCCAGAACAAGCCAGCCAGACCACGAAAACAGGCACCTGCCCCGCCCCCGCCGAAGAAAATCGGGGGCGACAAAAATTCTTGGCCGGCCGAACTCCCAGCTTTCCAGCAATGGTTCGCCTCCCACCCGTCGATCGACGATGGCGGCGCCTATCCGCCAGTCTCGCCCAGCGGGTCCGCGAAGCCGGAACTGATGGTGATCGTTGCCGAGCCGGAGGAAAATGACAGCGAAAGCCTGCTGTCGGGTCCGCAAGGCCGCTTGATTACGGGCATGCTCCGCGCTGCCGGGATTGCGCCGGATGAAATCTACATCGCATCGGTTCTGCGGCGCCACACGCCCATGCCCGATTGGGACGGGTTACGCGGTTCTGGCATCGGCGAATTGCTCGCGCATCACGTCGGACTGGTCGCGCCGAAACGGATTCTGACCTTCGGGCGCAACATTCCACCGCTTCTTGGCAACGATACGGCGCAAGGCGCTGCTCTTTTACACAATTTCAACCATGACGGTGACAGCATCCCTGTACTGGGTGTCGGGTCCCTGCCCGAATTGCTGCGGTCGGCACCGCGCAGGCAGAGGTTCTGGCAACGCTGGCTCGAATGGACGGATGGTTGACGTGAAAGATTTCGGCAAACTTCGTACGGCATTGGCACTGGCCGCCGCTGCAACCGCTTGCGGTGCTGCAACCCCCGCGCTCGCCAACAGCAGCGCAGCTGAATATTTCCGGGCGCGCGCCGCATCGAGCAATGTTCCCGAACTGCTCAGCAACAGCGACCGGCAATATTACCGCGAACTGTTCGCCGCGATCGATGATGAGCGCTGGTCGCGCGTCGATGCCTTGCTTGCAGAACGCACAGACGGTCCGCTGCACGATGTCGCGAAGGCAGAATATTACCTCCATGCCAACAGCCCGCGCGTCGAGCCGGAACAGATTTCCAACTGGCTATCGAGCGGCAATTACCTGCCTCAGGCAGAACAACTGACCAAGCTGGGCGAGAAACGCGGGCTAAACGCGACATACAATCTCCCCCGCGAACGAAGCTTTGCGCGCCAGCCTTATTCTTCCAAGAGGATCCGCCCACGTTCGATAGACGATGGCACAATGCCCGGTTCGATCCGCGCGGGCATTCTTGATCGGATCAAGAACGACGATCCTGACGGTGCACGGCAACTGCTCGACGGGATCGACGCCTCGCTCAGCAGTGCTGCCCGTGCCGAATGGCGCCAGCGTGTGGCGTTCAGCTATTACATCGAGAATAACGACCCATCCGCTCTCGCCATGGCCTTGACGGTGAACGATGCCAGCGGCCCGTGGGTTGCAGAAGGCAATTGGGTAGCCGGACTTGCGGCATGGCGTCTGAATGATTGCGAGACGGCGGCAGCGTCTTTCGAACGGGCCGCGATCGGTTCGACCAATCAGGAATTGACCGCCGCTGCGCGATATTGGGGCAGCCGGGCATTGGTGCGGTGCCGCGCACCGGAAAAAGCCACCGAGCAGCTGCGCGCAGCAGCGCGCCTCGATGAAACCCTATACGGAATGCTGGCGCTTGAACAATTGGGTCAGGCCCTGCCCAAATCGCACTCCGACGCCGATTTCGACCTGCAGGACTGGCAGCGCCTTCGCGGGGAGGCGAATGTCCGCACAGCAGTCGCGCTGGCAGAGATCGGCGAGGACAATCTGGCCGACGAAGTGCTGCGGCATCAGGCACGCATCGGCGATGCCTCGCAATACGGTGCCCTGTCGCGGCTTGCCCGCGAACTGGGCGTTCCGTCGACGCAGCTGTGGATGGCACACAATGCGCCGCGCGGTGCCAGTGCAGAGCCTGCGCTAAGATATCCCGCGCCGCGCTGGCAACCGGTGAATGGCTGGAAAGTCGACCCCGCACTTGCCTATGCACACACGCTGCAGGAATCCAATTTCCGCCCGGCCGTTGTCAGCCCTGCCGGGGCGCGCGGCCTGATGCAGATCATGCCGGCCGCAGCCCGCGATCACCGGGCGAAGCTGGGCGTGCGCGGCGATGCGCGCGACCTGTCAAAACCGGCAATCAACCTCGCGTTCGGGCAGGAACACCTCGCCATGCTGCGCGATAGCAGCGCCACACAGGGACTGCTGCCGAAAATCATGGCTGCGTATAATGCGGGTCTCACCCCGGTCACGCGGTGGAACAGCGAAATCCGCGATCAGGGCGATGCACTGCTTTACATGGAAAGCATCCCTTACTGGGAGACACGCGGCTATGTCTCGATCGTGATGCGCAATTACTGGATGTACGAACGCCAGGCTGGCGGCGCATCCGAAACGCGCAAGGCGCTGGCACAGGGAATGTGGCCCACCTTCCCGGAACTGTCGGGCAGCACCGGGGTCCGCCTCAGCTCTTCAAACTGACCGCGCACGATGGCGGTCGACGAAAGCCTGGTTTTCAAACCCGTCAATATCGCGCTGCTGACGGTGTCCGACACGCGCACCGAAGCCGATGACACTTCGGGTGATATTCTTGCACAGCGGATAGCAGACGCAGGCCATAATCTGGCCCAGCGCACTATCGTCAAAGACGATGCCGATACGCTGGTTCGCGCAATCGAAAACTGGATCGATGATCCGGCAATCGATGCAATCGTGACCACTGGCGGCACCGGCCTGACCGGGCGCGATGTCACGCCTGAGGCACTGCAGCGCATTGGCGGCAAGGATATTCCCGGGTTCGGTGAGCTGTTCCGCTGGCTGAGCTTCACGACAATCGGCACCAGCACCATTCAAAGCCGGGCCTGCGCCGTCGTGGCGCGCGGGACCTATGTCTTTGCCCTGCCCGGATCCAACGGCGCAGTAAAAGACGGCTGGGACGGCATTTTGCAAGAGCAGCTCGACAGCCGCAACCGCCCCTGCAATTTTGTCGACCTGATGCCCCGCCTTCAAGAGGTCTGACCATGGCTAAGCGCCCTTCCAACAAATTTGTGCGCAAGGCCATTCGCGAGATTATCGAACCCGAACTGGCGAAATACGGATTTGAAGGGAAATACCCGGAATTCAAACGCATCACCGATACGGAAATCCATTTCTTCGATATTCAGACGGCTAAATATGGCGGAAGCTTCGGCTACACGGTCGGCTGGTGCAGGAACGGTCCGCTCACTCACTGGGACGAGCAGCGGATACCGACCGAAGAAATCCAGATGCTGCACCTGCCGTTCGACAACCGCGCATCCGTCAGCCGGATGATCGATATGTGGCGGTTGAATGGCGAAAAATTCAGGGCCACTCTTGGCGGGTTCGATTATACCCTGATCATAGAGGATGAAGCTGCCTGCCGCGAACTGGTGCGCGAGGCAGCAGAAACCCTTCCCCAAGCCATGACCTGGCTCGACACCCGTGAACCGCAGGATGCAATCTCAGCCGTCGGCCACCATCCGCCGCTGGCGCAATCGCGCGAACTCACTCTAGAAATATCGCGCAACAAGGAAGAAAATCGCCTTCGCTCCATCGGGCTGCTCGATTGACCGGAATTTTCCGGGCCGTCGGTTCAATTGTCATGCTCCACGTTTGTTCGCGTGACAGAACAGGAGAGGAATCGGGTCGGAGCTAGAGGCGCCAATCCGCGCTCGTCCCGGCCCGCGTCGGCCTCGCATCGCAGATCAAAGCGATAGGTAGGTCAGGAATTCAGCAAATCGCTCAAGCGTTCGCGCAGTTGTATCAGCATCGTTTCCCGCTTTTTGTTAGCAATCAGGACATTGCCGCTGCGTGCCATATTGTCGAAAAGATCGTTCAGGAACGGCTGGCTTCGTCGCATTGCCCTGGCGTCACAGCTTTGGTTCCATCTATAATCGTTCGCGCTCAGCAGCTCGAAACGGCCCGACGCCCCCTGTTCATTGCCGATTGCGGTGACCCCTACACGGACAAGTTCTGGATAGCGGCTGTAGAGACGAAACAACTCATTGGTCCGCTCTTCATGGGTCCCGCGCTCGCGATCACGAAACTGTATATAGGCGCGCAGTAATTGCTTCAGATCGCTGTTCTGCAGCCGGTCAAACCGGCCAGTCGACAGTAACTCATCCAGGATAGGAAGCTCGTCGAGAGGCTTGCGATAAACATGAGATGACAGGATCGCCAGACACTCGCCCTGCGTCAACGCTCGTTCCGGCTCGGCTGAAAACAACATGGGCTGCGCGCTCACCAAATCGTCAGCATGTGATTGCAAGCCAGCACCTTCGGCCCGAACAGCTTCGAGCAGATTGTCGGTCTCTTCGTGCAAGCGTTCTATGATGGCTCTTTCATCTTCGCGTGCGAGCCGCTTCTCATTCCAGTTGGCTGCCTGGAGGCCAAGAAACACACCAACAATGACTATGAAAAACTCAATGCCAGCCTCGAACCAGTCTTGCTCACGCAGGCTCTGGCCCAACCGCCGTAACACCATGTTATGCGCCTGCTTCTTTGGCATATGCCGTTTATGGATGAATTAAGGCATCAGGCAAAGATAAATGTGGCTCATGCAAGCAGCGTCCGCTTTCCGCAAATCTGGCGACGTATGCCCTTGTGCCGCCGCCGGCTAGAATACCGACCGCTTGTACTGCTGTCGCGCCAAAAGCAGACATTCGGCTAACGACCCGATTGCGGACGTTCTTGTCTAGGGGAACCGGCAACAATGGTTTAAGAATTGCGCCATCTCCAGCATCGTGCGAACACAAACATCGAACCCCGTTTGAGGTGACCAAATGCGCTTTGCTCGTTTACTCCGGCGTTACAATCAAGTCGCACTAGCGATTGTCTTGACTTGGGTGGTCGTGGCAGCAGCGGTAATTTCATTTTATACTTGGAGAGATGTTCAAGAATTCGATGACTACAGAGAATGGGAGACCCCAACCGAAGAGTCTCTCGTAAGGGGCGAGGAGGTTGAAACATCGGAAGGAGCCATAACCGTTTACAAATCCGACGTTCCCGACGACCCAGATGCCGTTCGTGATGTGCGCTATGTTTCGATGAATACAGGAAATGTAGTGCGAATTGCTGATGATCCAACCGCCCTAGTCTATCAAGAGAAGGCTATCGGTGAAATTGGCCGGGTCGCGTTGATCAAGACTGGAATGCGTGGTGAAAGACCAGTCTTCGATTTCGTGTTCGTAAGTTTTCCCGACCTCAATCGATCCACAATCGCTCGTGGCATTGATGCCCTCGACACAACGCAGCCGCTCGACGACAACAACTTTAGCGCCATTATCTGGGAAGAACTTGAGATGGCGCGTTTCATCATTGTTGATGCGAGAACGGGAAAGATTGAGACGAGCCGCTCTTTAGAAACTAAGAAATCTAGGAGTGGACCGACCGGGGCGGCAGATTCAGCAGGAGCTGCGGTCGATGACGCCGCTGGGTCTGTGCCTGAAAATTCATTTTAACTGGGGACGAACCTAACGTCCGCTTCCCACCCATCACTGGCCAATCGCTGATTTTGAGCAAATGCCTGAGAGCGGACATTCGACCGCGCTTTGACTGATCCAGATCGACAACCCGCTTTGTTCTCTGTATGTTCCAGTCATGGAATACACCAAAGGCAGAGGTGCGCAATCGGCGCTCGTCCCGCACCGGTTCGGTCTGGCACAGCGCGAAACGGACGGTGACTGGCGCGACGCGGTGGAGACGCTCGACGGGCCGCCGGAAAAGCTGCGCACCACCGTGACCGAGGAATTTCCCAAGACGATCCTCAGCTTCAATAGTTCGCCCGACATTCCGTTTGACCGGTCGATCAACGCCTATCGCGGCTGCGAGCACGGCTGCGTGTATTGCTTTGCCCGCCCTACCCACGCCTATCACGACCTGTCGCCGGGTCTGGATTTCGAAACCAAACTGTTTGCCAAACCCGATGCGGCCAGGCTGCTAAGGGAAACTTTGGCAAAGCCCAGATACAAGCCGCAATGGATCGCGATGGGGACTAACACCGATCCCTACCAACCGATTGAAAATAGGTACCGGATCACACGGGAGGTGCTGGAAATCTGCCTCGACGCGCGGCATCCGGTGACGATCACGACCAAAAGCGACCGAGTGTTGCGCGATCTGGACATTCTGGCCGAAATGGCGCGGCACAAGCTGGTGGCAGTGTCGATTTCCGTGACCTCTCTTGACCCGAAACTGTCCGGCCTGCTGGAACCGCGCGCGGCGGCCCCTACGAAACGGCTGGCGGCACTCGGCACGCTTGAACAGGCCGGCGTGCCGACCCATTGTTCGGTCAGCCCGGTGATCCCGGCGATCACCGACGAATTCATGGAAAGCATCCTCGAACGCGCCGGTTCGCTGGGTGTCCAGTCGGCAAGCTGGATACCCCTGCGTCTTCCGCACGAGGTGGCTCCGCTGTTCCGCGAATGGCTCAGTGTGCATTACCCCGACCGCGCGGGCAAAGTGATGAGCATCGTCCGCTCGATCCGCTCCAAGAACGGCGCAGGCCGCGATAACGATCCCGAATTCTTTACCCGGATGAAACCCAGCGGCGTATGGGCTGACCTGCTACGCACCCGCTTTCGCATTGCCTGCAAGAAGGCTGGCATCAGCGGCGCCAAACTGGAACTGGACTGCTCCGCTTTCAGACGGCCGGAAACCGGCGGACAGATGCGGTTGCTTTGAGGGTTGCGGTTACGCGTTACTGCGAAGCGACTTCACTCGTCACCCGAACCCCTCACCCGCTGTGCCTGGTTTGAAGCGGATCAGGCGGCTGTCAATGAGTGCCGCCGTGCGGTTTGCTACCGCCAGCTGATATTCCGGGTCCTTGATCATTTCGAAGAAGGCGGCGCTGTTGGGGTAGCGCGCAACAAATCCGTCGTGCCATTCACGGCTTTCAGGGCCTGTCACCATCGCCTGAAATGTGCCCCGCCAGACGATGCTGCCGCCGACCCGGCGAAATATCGGACCGCTGGTCTTGCCATATTCCTCATAAGCACGGCGGCCCGACCAGCCTTTCCCCGCATGTTCGTGACCTTCAGGATATTCCGCCTTTTCGCGAAACAGGAGCAGGTTGAGCATTTCGATCGGCTCATCCCGCGCCAGCTCCTTAAATGCCTGAAAGCCGGTTTTGGTGGGGTCGATGTAATGTGCCATGTCGGGTCTCCTCAAACCTGCAATTCACGCCATTCGCCGGGGGCGAGACCCTCGACGGTCCATTCGCGAACGCTCCAACGGACAAGACGCAGCGTAGGCAATCCTGCAGCCGCTGTCATCCGCCGGACCTGGCGGTTCCTGCCTTCCGAGATGGTCAGCGATATCCAGCTGTCGGGGACATTCTTGCGCACCCGGATTGGCGGGTCGCGGTCCCACAGAATTGGCGGATCAATCCGCTCCACCTTTGCCGGCTTTGTCATCCCGTCTTTCAGCATGACCCCGCTTCGCAGAGCCGCAAGAGCCGCCTCGTCAGGCTCCCCCTCCACCTGCGCGAGATAGGTTTTTTCCACCCGGTATCGCGGCTCTGCGATACGTGCCTGCAGCCGCCCGTCATCAGTCAGCAGCAGCAACCCTTCGCTATCCTTGTCCAGCCGGCCAGCAGGATACACGTCCGGCACATCGACCAGATGCGCCAGCGTGTCATCCACGCCATCCTTGCCGCCGGTGAACTGCGAAAGCACACCGAACGGCTTGTTCAACAGGATTAGCTTGCTCACGCGTCAAGCGTCGGCCAGTTTGTAATCGCTGAAGCGGTCACGCAGGTCTTTCTTGCTGATCTTGCCGGTTGCGGTGTGCGGGATATCGTCCACGAATTCGATCGCATCGGGCATCCACCATTTGGCGATCTGACCCTCCAGATGCCCGAGGATGTCGTCGGCCGAAACGTCAGAGCCGCTATTGCGGACCACGAACAGCACTGGCCGTTCATCCCATTTCGGATGCGGCATACCGATACAAGCCGCCTCGGCAACGTCGGGATGGCCAACGGCGGCGTTTTCAAGCTCGACCGAGCTGATCCATTCACCGCCCGACTTGATCACGTCCTTGGTGCGGTCGGTCAGTTGCAGCGTTCCGTCCGGATGGATGATGCCCACATCGCCTGTGTCGAACCAGCCCTCAGGGCTCGCCGCGTCTTCTTCCGCCTTATAATAGCGCTTTACAACCCACGGGCCGCGAATTTGCAGCGCACCAGAAGTCTTCCCGTCGCGCGGCAATTCGGTGGTCGTGTCGTCCAGATCCACCGTACGCAGTTCCACGCCGAAAATCGGGCGGCCCTGCATCGCGGTCTTGTCGACCTTCTCGTCGAAAGTCAGCTGGTCCCAATCATGCGTCGGGCCGCCAACCGTTCCGATTGGGCTGGTCTCGGTCATCCCCCATGCATGCTGCACGCGGGTGCCGTTCTTCATCAGCCGTTCGATCATGAAGCGCGGACAGGCAGAACCGCCAATCGTGGCCGCTTTCAGTTTCGGCAGATCGATCCCCTGCGCATCGCAATACTGGAAATGGGCCAGCCACACGGTCGGCACACCGGCGCTGTCGGTCACCCCTTCGCGTTCCATCAATTCATGCAGCACAGCCGGATCGTTTACGGCAGAGAACACGAATTTGATCCCTGCCATTGCGCCGGCATAGGGCAGACCCCAGCTGGCCGCGTGGAACATCGGCACGACCGGCAGCATCACCGAAGATGCGCTGAAATTGAAGGTCGAGGGTTGCAGGCCTGCGAGTGCGTGAAGGGTTGTCGAGCGGTGTTCATACTGCACACCCTTGGGGTTGCCGGTTGTCCCGCTGGTGTAACAGATCATGCACGGGTCGCGTTCATCACCCATGACCCACTGGAAATCGCCGTCCTGCTCTGCGATCCAGTCTTCAAAAGCCGGGGCATGTTCACCTGAATCAAAGCAGATGTAATGTTCGACGGTGGTCCAGCGATCCTTCATCCGGTCGACGATGGGCTGGAACGCAGCATCGTAGATCAGCACTTTATCTTCGGCGTGATTGACGATGTATTCCAGCTGGTCGTCGAACAAACGCGGATTGACCGTGTGCAGCACGCCGCCCATTCCGGCGACGCCGTACCAGCTGACCAGGTGGCGCGAATGGTTCATCGCCATGCTGGCGACCTTGTCACCTTTTTGCAGGCCGAGCGCTTGCAGCGCCTGCGCCATCTTCAACGCATCGGTGCGGACAGCGGACCAGTTCGTTCGCGTCTCGCTGCCATCTGCCCAACGCGACACGATTTCGCGGTCCCCTGCCTCACGCGCAGCGTGATCGATCACGTGTGTGATCCGCATGGTCCAGTCCTGCATGGCTCCCAACATAAGCATCCTCTCCAAATATGTTTGTGCCTTCATGCCCGCGCTTGCCAGTCAAGGCAATCGGTCTAAAGCCGCTCAATGGAATTGATAAACGAGTTGAAAATCTGGCTGGTCGACTGGACCGGCCTCGCCAAGGATGCGCTGCACATTTATGTTGCGGTGGGCGTGTTCCTGGCTGGTTGCGCACTCTTTGGCTGGAAAGCATGGCAATTGCGCCCGCTCTTGCTGGTCTTGGCCGTGGCTATCGCGGGCGAATTTGCCGACATCGCATACAACCTGACATACGAAGGCTATGCGTTTCTCCGCAGCAGCGTTCACGACATCTGGAACACGATGCTGGTGCCCTGCATCATTTTCCTGTTTGCGAAATTTTCCGTGGTTTTTGCGCGGCCAGCGCCCGGCATGACAGAAAAATCAGGCGACCAGCCGGAGGTGTGAGGCACCGCGCCGCGTCGTCAGTTCGACCTGATCGATCCCTTCGATCAGCGCCACGCGTTCAGCCAGTTCACCGTCCAGTGCATAATCACGCCCCAAACGCATGAGCGGTTCATTCTCGGTGCCGGTTTTCAGCCTGATCAGCACTTCGCCGTGGCCCGGCGTCCCCGCTGTCAGTTCCAGTTTCAGGTCATGTAGCGCCGAGGCATCAAGCAGGTCGAGCCGCAGCAACATGCGCGACCCGCCCTTGATTTCTTCCAGAGGACGTCCGCCGCGCACGGTTACCCGTGGCGGTTCATCGGGGCTCGGCGAATCGAGTTCCACGTTCAGCAGAATGCAGGTGCTTTCCGCGGCCCATTTCTGGAAATTCTCAACCAGCGATTCTTCGAAACAGGCGGCGCTGAACTGCCCGGTGGAATCGGAAAAATCAGCGCGGATAAAATCCTTGCCGCGGCGCGTTTTGCCCTTGTTCACGCTTTCCACCATCGCAGCCATCACCGCCTGCTGGCGTCCGCCCGGCGGCGCGCCCGATTCCATCAGGCTTTGAAAGGTGCGTGCGCCGTTTGCAGAGGCAATGGTCCAGTATTGCTGCACTGGATGGGCGCTGAAATAGAACCCGAAATTTTCGCGTTCGCGCGCCATGCGCTCAGGGCGTGACCATTCAGGCGCATCTTTTAGCCGCAGCGTATCGGAAGATGCGTCTTCACCGGCGAAAAGCCCTCCCTGTCCGCTCTCGCGTTCGCGCGTTGCTGCCTCGGCGGTGGCGAGCAACAACTCGACATTTTCGAACAGCATACCCCGGTTCGGCTCCAGCCGGTCGAGCGCGCCGGCGCAGATCAGACCTTCTAACTGCCGCCGGTTCATCGAGCCGGTCGGTAGGCGTTCAAACAGGTCTTTCAGATTGTCGAACCAGCCATTCGCACTGCGTTCCGCAACGATGGACTCCATCGCTTTTTCACCGACATTGCGAATCCCTGCGAGGGCATAGCGCACAGCGTAACCGTCATCTGTGCGTTCAACCGTAAATTCAGCGACGGAGCGGTTCATGTCCGGCGGTGCGACTTCGATCCCGTGCCTGCGGGCATCGTCAACAAACAGGGCCAGTTTTTCCGACTGGTGCATGTCGAAGCACATCGATGCGGCGTAGAATTCCTCGGGATAATGCGCCTTCAGCCACGCTGTCTGGTAAGCGAGCAAGGCGTAAGCCGCAGCATGTGATTTGTTGAAACCGTAGCCTGCAAACTTGTCGATCAAGTCGAACAGTTCGTTGGCCTTGGCTTTCTCGATACCGGACACTTCCTTGCACCCGTCGACGAAGCGCACGCGTTGGGCGTCCATTTCCGCCTGGACCTTCTTGCCCATTGCACGGCGCAAAAGGTCTGCATCACCAAGCGAGTATCCGGCCAGGATCTGCGCGGCCTGCATGACCTGTTCCTGATACACGAAGATGCCATATGTTTCCGCCAGAATGCCTTCGAGCTTTTCGTGCGGGTATTCGATCGGGACATCGCCAGCCTTGCGTTTGCCGAACAGCGGGATGTTATCCATCGGACCCGGGCGGTACAGCGAGACGAGCGCAATAATGTCTTCGAACTTGGTCGGTTTCACCGCGGTCAGCGTTCGCCGCATCCCTTCGGATTCCAGCTGGAACACGCCGACCGTATTACCCGCCTTAAGTAAGTCGAAAACCGCCGGATCATCCCAGGCCAGCAAGCCCAGATCGACCTCGATCCCGCGTTTCTCGAGCAGGTCTGTCGCCTTGCGCAGAACCGAAAGCGTTTTCAGACCGAGAAAGTCGAATTTCACCAGGCCACTGCTTTCGACATGCTTCATGTCGAACTGCGTTACCGGCATATCTGATCGCGGATCGCGGTATAGCGGCACCAGCTGCGCAAGCGGGCGGTCGCCAATCACGACCCCTGCCGCGTGGGTCGAACTGTTGCGCGGGAAACCTTCCAGCTGCATCGCCAGATCGACCAGCCGCTTCACTTCGTTGTCATTGTCGTATTCGCGCTTGAAATCAGCAGCGCCGTTCAGCGCACGCGGCAAGGTCCACGGATCGGTCGGATGGTTCGGCACCATCTTGCACAGACGGTCCACCTGTCCGTAGCTCATCTGCAAAATCCGCCCGCAATCGCGCAGCACGGCGCGCGCCTTCAGCTTACCGAAGGTGATGATCTGCGCGACATGATCCTGGCCGTATTTGTTCTGCACATAACGGATCACTTCGCCGCGCCGCGTTTCGCAAAAATCGATATCGAAGTCGGGCATGGAAACGCGTTCCGGGTTGAGGAAACGTTCGAACAGCAGCCCCAGCCTTATCGGGTCGAGATCGGTGATGGTCAGCACCCACGCGACCAGCGAACCCGCACCGGAACCACGACCCGGCCCCACCGGAATTCCATTATCCTTGGCCCATTTGATAAAGTCGGCAACGATCAGGAAATATCCGGGAAAACCCATCTTGACGATGATGTCGACTTCGAATTCCAGCCGGTCTTCATAAACCTTGCGTTCTTCGGCCGACATTTCCCCATAGGGTTCAAGCCGCATTTCGAGACCCTTGCGCGCGTCTTCCGCCAGCTTCGCAGCCTCCCCCTCCAGATCGCCTGCAAGGCTGGGCAAAATCGGATCTCGATTGGGCGGCGCATAGGCGCAGCGGCGGGCAATCGTCAGCGTATTGGCGGTCGCCTCAGGAAGGTCTGCGAACAGCTCCTCCATCATCTTCGCCGATTTGACAAATGCCTCGCGGTTGGATCGCGGCCGCTCCTCCGCATCGATCTGCGTGGACGCGGCGATGCATAGCATGGCGTCATGCGCAGAAAAGACATGCGGTTCAGCGAAGAATGCAGGGTTGGTCGCCACCAGCGGAAGATCGCGCTGATAGGCAAGCTCTATCAGGGCATCTTCAGCCGCATCCTGCACCGGGTTATTCTTCCGCGCGAGTTCGACATAAAGATGGTCCGGAAATAGCTTTTGCAGCCGGTCGAGCATCGCCTCGCCATGTTCCTGCTGCCCCTCGCCCAGCAAACGTGAGACCGCACCCTCGGCTGCACCGGTGAGCGCAATCAGACCGCCAGTGTGCCCTTCAATATCGCTCAGGCGGACGTGTGGTTCATGCTCGAGCGGGCGATCCAGGTGAGCCTTGCTGACCAGATGGCAAAGGTTGTCATAACCCGTCTCATCCTGCGCAAACAGCGGCAGGTAATCGACCTGCTTGCCTTCCGCGTCGCGGGCGACGCCCAGCAGCGTTCCGATGATGGGCTGGATACCTTCATCGAAGCACGCCTTGGCAAACATGACTGCGCCGTACAGCCCGTTGCGGTCGCAAATTGCGATTGCGGGAAACCCTCGTTCCTTAGCCAGTTTCGCAATCTGCTTCGGATCGATCGCCGCCTCCAGCATGGAGTAGGACGATAAAATCCGCAGGGGAACGAAGGGAGCAAATGGCATCCCTGCAAAGTAAGATTTTATGCGCGATTCGGAAGGGCCGGCAGCCCCGTTTTCTCCACAGAGTTTTACCCGTGTGCAGCCACCGGGATGCGGGCAGCCAGAATTCGGTCAGCCAGCCTCGGATTTTGCAGCAGCGATTTTCTTGCGCGTGTCGCGGATCGTCGACCACGCGCCGTACACCACCAGCGCGGCAAGGAATATCCATACCCATACGGGGATATTGCGCCCTGCAATCGCCAGATAGAGATATGCAGACACGAAACAGAAGCCCGCGCATAGCGTGGGAACGACGGTTGAGCGATGCGCCTTTGCGCGGCGGATCAGCCACGCAATCGAAAGGAGGAAGAACGGAATCGCGCCAACGTAGATCGCGCCGAAAATATACGGATTCACGCCGTATTCGGCGCCAAGAGAAAGAAACCACTGATTGATAGCGACGAGCATGAGCCCTCCTGCAATTTGCCCGGTAATACGGGCCAGCCGATTGAAAGGTTACAGGAGCTTGGCGATATCCTTATCGATTTTTGCCGGCGCGTCTTGCGGCGCATAACGGCGGACGACATTGCCCTCGCGGTCGATCAGGAACTTCGTGAAATTCCATTTGATGGTCTTGCTGCCCATTAACCCGGGCGCTTCCGATTTCATCCAGTCGAATAGCGGACTGGCTTTGTCACCGTTAACCTCGACCTTTTGCATCAGAGGGAAAGTTACTCCGAAATTGACCTTGCAAAACTGGTCGATTTCCTCGGCATTGCCCGGTTCCTGACCGCCGAACTGGTTGCACGGGAACCCGAGCACTTCGAAACCCTGATCAGCGTATTTCTTGTGGAGTTCCTCAAGCCCGTCATACTGAGGGGTGAACCCGCATTTGCTTGCGGTGTTGACCACGAGCAGAACCTTGCCCTGCTTGTCGGAAAGGTCGAGGTCGCTGCCGTCGGACTTCTTGACCTGAAAATCGCCAATTTTTGTCATTCGGATATTTCCTGTCCGCCCCGCTGTCGGGGCCTGTAAATAAAGTCGAAACTGGCCGACCAGGTCAGCCCGTGATCGGTCGATCCTTCACCAAACTGCCGCACGCTGCCGTCGTCATTGGCAGTATATGTCATGCGGATCAATTGATGCGGCGTTTGCGGGCTTGGCCAGTTTCCTGTCAGCACCATCTTGCCGCCGGTAACACCGCCAGTGAATTCAACAGCGCCGCCGCCCGAACCGACCCATTTCTGATGCCATTGTCCGGACGCCGGATCGTAGTGGTTCAGGCTCGATCCTGTGCGCCCGTTGGCTGGCATCCAGTTTTCTATCACGGCGCAGCCATTATGCGTGCGCTCTATTCGGCTTTGCCCGACCATGCTGTCAGAGCCGGTCGGATAGACATCCCAGGTTCCGACCCAGAAATCGAACCCGCCATGTTCCTCGCTGGCGCAGGGCGGCGGCGGAGATGGCGGGTTTGTATTCGTAGCGGGCGGCGCTGACTGCAGCAGAACGGCGGTGAGTATCGATGTAATCATGGCATTCCCCTCCTGCCCCTCTCAGTCCACGACCTAGCGGAACGGGCAAGCGGGAAACTACCAACGCTTGAACTGCGCCGACAGGCTGCGGTCAGGCGGGAAAGTCATCCCGCTTTGACAGCCCTTCAATCTCGCCGGCACTGAATTCACGGTCGCCTGCCTTTTCGATCACGTATTTTTCACGATCTTCCGCCGGCATGGCCATCACTTGCGAGATCAATTCTGCAAACGTCCCGCTACGCAGGCGCTTCATGCTGTCGAGCACACCGTCACCGTCATCTTTAAGGTGCAAAGATGCGCGGTCGTCCCAGTCGATTTTGCCGACGTTTTCAGGGTCGGCGCGGTAAGTGGATGGATGGTCTGTCATGGAAATACTCCTTCATCAGACCAACGAACAAAACCCTGTTCAGGTCCGGCTATTCCAATTTTCCGTCGTGCAGGCGCAAAACGCGGTCCATTCGGCCAGCAAGCCGCTCGTTATGCGTGGCGACAATTGCTGCACTGCCCTGCCCGCGAACCAGCGCGAGAAATTCATCGAACACCTTGTCGGCGGTCGCTTCGTCCAGATTGCCAGTGGGTTCATCTGCCAGCACCAGCTGCGGGCTGTTGGCCAGCGCGCGCGCAACCGCGACACGCTGCTGTTCCCCGCCTGATAGCTGGCTGGGCCGGTGGTCGAGCCGGTGGCCAAGACCCAGTGCGGTCAGCAATTCGCGTGCCCGCGTCTCGCATTCCGCCTGAGGTTTGCCGAGGACCAGCTGCGGCAGGATTACGTTCTCCTCCGCGCTGAAATCGGGCAGCAAGTGATGGAACTGGTAAACGAAGCCCAGATGATTGCGGCGAACTTCTGTCCGGCCATCTGACGGCAGAGCGCTGGCATCGATACCCGCAATTTCGATCTTGCCGCCAAAACCGCCTTCGAGCAGCCCGACTGCCTGCAGCATTGTCGACTTGCCTGATCCAGACGGGCCGAGCAGCGCAACGATCTCGCCCGGCTCAATGGTCAGATCGACCCCGCGCAGAACATCGATCCGCACACCGCCCTGTTCAAAGGACCGTGTCAGGCCGGTAAGTTTCACGACCGAGTTACTCATAACGAAGCACCTGTACGGGATCAGTGCCGGATGCCTTCAGCGCCGGATACAGCGTCGCGAGGAAACTTAGGCCCATTGCCAGCAGGCAGATCCCGATCACTTCGGCGGGATCGACCCGCGCGGGCAATTCGGTGAGGAACCTGACAGATGGGTCCCACAGTGTGGCGCCGGTCATCGCCTGTATGCCGCCCGAAATACCCTGCCTGAAATACAGGATCAAAAAGCCAAGGGCCAGGCCGCTAAGCGTGCCGAATGCCCCGATAACCGTGCCGGTCGTGACAAATATCTTCAGGATATTGCGGCGCGTCGCGCCCATGGTTCGCAGGATCGCGATATCGCGTGTCTTGGCGCGCACCAGCATGACGAGCGAGGAAAGGATATTGAACGCCGCCACCACGACAATCATCGACAGCGCGAAGAACATTGCGACCCGTTCCACCTCAAGCGCTTCGAAAATGCTTGAATTGATTGTACGCCAGTCATTGATGACCGCCCGTCCCTGCAGCCTCGGCTCCAGCGGGGCAAGAATACGCCCAACATCCTCCGCATCCGTGGTTTCGACTTCGATCAGACCGATGGAATCGCCGGTCAGCAGCAATGTCTGCGCATCCTTGATCGGCATGATCACGAATACCTGATCGAAATCGTAAACCCCGGTTTCGATCAACGCAGCAACTTCATAACCGACCTGGCGGGGCACTGTCCCGAACGGGGTTGCCCTACCCTGCGGATTGAGCACAGTCACCGTATCACCAATTCGCGCGCCCAAATTCATTGCGAGGCGCGAACCGATCGCGACCTTGCCGGATTCGGGTGTAATTGCCGACAGATTGCCCTGCACCAGATTTTCACCCAGCTTCGCGATATCCTGCTGCGTATTGCCGCGCACATTCACCGCTTCCACCCGACCGTTGAATGTCATCAGCAGAGGCTGCTCGATCAGCGGGGATGCACTGACAACGCCGGGCGTATCGCGAACCTCTTCCAGGATTTCTTCCCAGTCCTGCAGCCGCCCGCCGTAGGCCTGGATGATCGCATGGCCGTTCAGGCTGACAAAACGGTCGAGCAATTCGCCTCTGAAACCGTTCATCACGCTCATCACCACAACCAGCAATGCGACGCTGAGCATGACCACGCCCACGCTGATACCGGCGACGAGGGCAATAAAGCCTTCCCCTTTGCCCGGCATCATATAGCGCCGCGTGATAGTCCATTCGAATGGTGAGAGGAGCAAGGTGCTGAGCTTTTCCCGTTGATCGTTGCGCGGATGTTTAGGGTGGCTTTCCTGTCGCTGCAATGAAATCCCTTCATTAAACCGGGACTTCACAGGTTCAGGTCAACAGAGCCGGTGTATTCGGGCCTTGTAATCAGCCCGTAACATCGCCATTGAGCGCCCCGTGATGCGCGATACTCGGCGCATGTTTCGAACACGCATCGGGCGGTCACCAAATGAACCTTACTCACCCGTTTCTGGACGACGACGGCGACAAACTTCGCGAGGAGTGCGGCGTTTTCGGCGCAATCAACGCGTCAGACGCCTCGACAGTCACCGCGCTTGGCCTCCATGCCTTGCAGCACCGCGGACAGGAAGCCGCCGGGATTTCCAGCTTCGACGGCAACAGCTTCTTCACCGTGCGCGGCATTGGCCATGTGGCGGAGAATTTCTCGACCGCAGAGGCGCTGTCACAGCTTCCCGGCTTCATGGCCGCAGGTCACGTGCGTTATTCCACGACCGGCGGATCGGGCCTGCGCAATATCCAGCCGCTTTATGCGGATCTGGCCAGTGGCGGTTTTGCCGTTGCCCATAACGGCAACATTTCCAACGCGCAGACACTGCGCGACGATCTGGTCCGCCGCGGCGCTATTTTCCAGTCGACCTCCGACACCGAAGTGATCATCCACCTGGTGGCGACCAGCCGCTATCCCTCGATGATTGAGCGCCTGATTGACGCGCTGCGCCTTGTCGAAGGTGCATATTCGCTGATCGTGATGACCCCCGAGGGGATGATCGCGTGCCGCGATCCGCTGGGCATCAGGCCGCTGGTTATGGGCAAGATGGGCGATACCATCCTGTTCGCCAGCGAAAGCGTCGCGTTTGATGTGACCGGCGCGGAATTTGTTCGTCAGGTCGAACCGGGCGAGATGATTCACGTCGATTTCGACGGGGAAATCAAGTCGATCCGCCCGTTTGGCGATCACCCGGCCCGCCCCTGCATCTTTGAACACGTGTATTTCAGCCGGCCCGATTCCATTTTCGATGGCCGTTCGGTCTATTCGGCTCGCAAGGCGATTGGCGAACAGCTCGCGATCGAAAGCCCTTGCGACGTCGATCTGGTGGTACCGGTACCAGACAGCGGCGTTCCGGCGGCAATCGGATATGCTCAGCAATCGGGCATACCGTTTGAACTCGGCATCATCCGCTCGCACTATGTCGGGCGCACATTCATTCAGCCATCCGACGGTGCCCGCCATTCCGGCGTCAGGCGCAAGCACAATGCCAATCGCGGCCTCGTTGAAGGCAAGCGGATCGTCCTGATCGACGATTCGATCGTGCGCGGCACCACCTCGATGAAGATCGTCGAGATGATGCGCGATGCCGGCGCCAGCGAAGTGCATTTCCGCGTCGCCAGCCCGCCAACGGCGCACAGCTGCTTCTACGGCGTCGATACGCCGGAACGTTCAAAATTGCTGGCCGCGCGCATGGATGTTGAACCCATGCGCAGCTTCATCAAGGCAGACAGCCTGGCATTCGTTTCCATTGATGGGCTGTACCGCGCTGTCGGGGAAAAACCGCGCAATTCAGCTTGCCCGCAATATTGCGATGCCTGTTTCACCGGCGATTACCCGACCCCGCTGACCGATCTGAACGCACGCGATCAGGAAGATGCGCAGCTGAGCTTCGACAAGGTTTCGGTATGACATCTGGCAAGCCATTCGAAGGCAAGTTGGCGCTGGTCACCGGCTCCAGCCGCGGGATCGGTGCAGAAGCGGCAAAGGCGCTGGCAAAGGCTGGCGCGCACGTAATCCTGACCGGGCGCGATGTAAAAGCGCTCGAAGCGGTCGAGGACGAGATTCACGATCTTGGCGGCAGTTCGACGATTGCGCCGGTCGACCTGACCGAAGCTGACGGGATCGTCCGGTTGGCCTCTGCCATTTCAGGGCGGTGGGACAAGCTGGACTTCCTCGTGATTTCGGCAGCTTACCTGCCGACGCTCACACCGGTTACACAGATCGATCAGAAACAGTTTAGCCAGGCCATTACGGTCAACGTGCTGGCAACGCAGGCTTTGCTGGCCAGTTTCGATCCGATGCTGAAACGTGCCGATGCCGGTCGCGTTATCGGCCTGACCAGCAGTGTCGGGTCGGATGCGCGGGCATATTGGGCGGCCTATGGCTCGACCAAGGCAGCCTTCGAATCGCTGCTCGACAGCTATGCCCAGGAAGTCGAGAAAATCGGCAATGTGCGCGTCGCGATCGTCGATCCGGGCGCGACTCGCACCGGAATGCGGGCCAAGGCATATCCCGGCGAAGACCCGAAAACGGTCAAGTCACCGACCGTGGTCGGCGACCGCATTGTGCAGATGCTGCTCGATGATTTCGCAACCCGCCACCGCGAACGGGTGGTAAATCCCTCTTAACCTTTCTGCATAACCTGCGCGTAACCAGCTTAAGCCACTTTGTGCAAAGCCTGACCGGAGATCCGCCGGTAAGGTTTGAACAAGTCCTCAAGTCGCAAGGGTACCCGAATGTTGGTAGAGAGCCACGACAGCTACGAAATGGCAGCGCAGGAAGATCGCTGCGCGCCGCGCACCAAGATGATCATCCCGGCACAGCTGCGTGCATCAGGGGGGCGCGCGTTTCAAACCGTGGTCCACGATCTGTCGATTTCCGGTTTTTCAGCCGCAGCAATCAGCAGGATGCATCCGGGTCAGGTGTGCTGGATATCCCTCCCCGGCCTCGAATCGCTTCAGGCAGAGGTCGTTTGGTGGGACAATTCGATCGTCGGCTGCGCATTCATGGAACTGCTCAGCCCGATCGTGCACGATAACATCCTGCAGCGTTACAGCCCGTCCACGGTGTATCGCAGCACGCTGTAAGCAAACACAATCAAACGTCCGCAGCTTTGCCCAAGGTGCGGAACACGGAAGCGAGCCGGTCACCCGGGCGGCTCGCTTCTCATGTTTTCAGCTCAATTTGCGGCAATCGGTTCGGGCGCAGGGGTCAGCGCCTGCTGAACCGCCTTGTAAAACCGCTCACGTTCTGCCCCGACACCGTCGTAATCGGTCGCCGTGGGCCAGTTGCTGTTCGATGCAATCACGAGTTTGCGGGCAGGATCAATGAAGATGCCCTGGCCGAAGATGCCCTGCGCCGCGAACGAGCCGTCATCATTGGTCCACCATTGATAGCCGTAGCCACGGCCCGGCGCGCCGATATCAGCCTGCTTGGTTGTCGCCGCTGGCAGCCAGTCATCGGGCACGACTCTATTGCCATCCGCAATCGCGCCGCCGAGGATGAACAGACCGAATCGCCCGAAATCGCGAGTCGATGCCTGAATGCAGCAGCCGCTGATTTCATGGCCCGTTGATCCCAGAAGCCAGGTCGCATCCTGTTCCATCCCGAACGGCTTCCAGACCTTCTCGGACAGATATTCGGCCAGCGGTTTACCCGTGGCTTCGCTGACGAGAACTCCGATCAGATTGGTCTCTCCGGTCTTGTAGACCCATTTCTCGCCCGCCGGTGCCTCGCGCGGCAGCTTGCGCATATAGCTGACCGTAGCATCGAGACCGTCTTCAGCCTTGTGTTCATTGAACAGGGCCACGTCCGATTTCGGATCGGTATAGTCTTCGTTCCATCGCACACCGGATGTCATGGTAAGCAGCTGACGGATGGTCACGTCGTCATATGCCGATCCTTCCAGGCCCTTGATGTAGGCACTGACCTTGTCGTCCAGGCTCTTGATCGCACCATCTTTCACCGCTGCACCAACCATCGTCGAGGTCAGGCTCTTGGCGACGGAGAAACTGGTCCATTTGCCTTCGGGCCCGAAATCCAGACCATATTTTTCCATCACCACCTTGCCGTCATGAATAATGACGAGGCCGGACGTGCGCTGGTTTTCCATATAGGCATCGACATCGAAATCGAGATCGATCGGATCGCCTTTGGGCAGCGGATAGACTGTGTCGCCGGCCTCGATCACTCTGGCTTCTGACAACACCGGTATCGCATCCAGCGCACGGAATGCGGCATCGCGTTCATCGACCGACCAGAACAGGACATTCCTGTCGGTCGGCATGTTTGCCAGAACGCTGCGCGTATCCTTGTCGAGCGAAAGCCAGAAGCCCCCAGCGCCGATTGCCAGCACCGCCAGCAGCCCGATAATCCATTTCTTCATTGCCTGTTCCTCCCCAAAGCCGGCTTATTTCTTTATCAGCGTAACCTGGCTCACATCGATGCCGCCACCGCGAAAGCCCCCTTCGCAGTACATCAGATAGTACCGCCACAGCCGTGTGAACCGTTCGTCAAACCCGGCGGGCAAGCGACCTTCCCTGGCTGCAAGGTCGAAACGTTCGCGCCAGATTTTCAGCGTTTCAGCGTAATCCAGACCGAAATCTTTCTGATCGCGCCATTCGAGGCCGCGCTCGCTTGCGAGCCGCTGAAACTCGCTGTTGCGGATCAGCAGCCCGCCGGGGAAAATATAGGCCTGAATGAAATCGGCGCTGGCGGCGTAGGCATCGAACAGTTCATCGTTCATCGTGATGTACTGGATCGCCGCCCTGCCGCCCGGTTTCAGATTGCGCGCGATACAGTCGAAGAAACTGGGCCAGTATTCGCGGCCCACCGCCTCCACCATCTCAACGCTGACAATCGCATCGACCTGCTCAGCGGTATCGCGGTAATCCTGCTTGCGAAATTCAATCGCCGAATTCTGATGCTTGCGCGCCCATGCAAGCTGTTCGTCCGACAGGCTGATCGCGGTTACGTCCGCGCCCTGAACGGCGAAATGATCGGCCAGCGCACCCCAGCCGCACCCGATTTCCAGCAGCGTTTCCGGATTGCCAAGCCGCGCGGAAAGCGCATCCCATTTGTGCCGCTGTGCCGCCTCCAGATCGCCATCTGCGGCGAAGATTGCCGAGGAATAGCTCATCGTCGGGTCCAGCCATTCGGCGTAGAAATCATTGCCGAGGTCGTAATGCGCATGGATGTTGCGCTGCGAACCTTCCTTGCTGTTCCGGTTCAGCCAGTGGGTGAACGATGCTGCCCAGCGAAACGGACCCTTTGCGCGGCCGGTTTCACCCAGCGACACCGCATTCTGGTTGAAAATCGCGAAAATTGCGACGGGGTCCGCGCTTTCCCATTCGCCGGCTTCCCAGCCCTGATACCAGCCGATCGATCCGTTCGTGGCCAGCCGTATCAGCGCCCGCCAATCATGCAGCGTAATCTCCGCATCAATTCCCGGCGCACGTCCGCCAAGTACGCGGGTGGTGCCATCTGGCAGCTTGCCGGTGATTGATCCTGTCACCAGCCCGCGATCAATCCGGTCGATTATCTTGTGAAAGCCGGGAGCGATCAGGCGGCTTAACAGGCCCGGCTTGCGTTCAAAACGCGAACCGCCTTTGATGAGCTCGCGCCCTCTGCCGATACCCTGCGGTCTTCCGATATCCTGCGAAGTCATGCACGCCCTATGCCGCGCTGCCGATGCAGGGGCAAGAGCCGCCCCCGCTAATCACCCTTCATTTCGCGGTAGGCGGAAAGCGCCCTTTCGCGGGCTTCCTTGTGGCCGATTATCTTGGAAGGATAATTCTCGGGCTTGCAGCCATGTTCTTCCGGATCGTGGATTTTCGCATCGGGCAAATCTGCCAGTTCAGGCACGTATTCACGGATATAGCCCGCTGCATCGAATTTGTCCGACTGGCTGAGCGGCGCCATGATCCGGACGAACATATTGCTGTCGACGCCGGTGCCGCTGACCCATTGCCAGTTCACACCGTTGGATCCGTAATCGGCATCGACCAGACAGTCCCAGAACCAGCGTTCGCCGTGGGTCCAATCGATCAGCAGATGCTTCACAAGAAAGCTCGCCGTGATCATCCGCACGCGGTTGTGCATCCAGCCGGTTTGCCACAGCTGCCGCATACCGGCGTCGACGATGGGATAACCGGTTTGCCCCTGCTGCCACGCCTCCAGATCTTCCTGGATCAGATGTCCGCGATTGGGGTTTCGCCATATCCCGCTGTCATAGCCATCGCGGTAGCTTTCCTTCGGATAGGCCGGAAACTGGCAGATCACGTTTTGCGCATAATCGCGCCAGATCAGCTCCTTCTCGAAGGTTTTCCAGCCCTGACTGCGTTTGTCCTTGAACCGGTGCCATATCTGCACCGGGCTGATTTCCCCGAAATGCAGATGCGGCGACAGGCGCGATGATCCGTCTTTCGACGGCAGATTGCGGCCTTCGTCGTAATCGGCGACGTGATCGTCCCACCATTCCAGCCGTTCATGCGCGGCATCTTCGCCCACGGTCCAAAAATCATCCAGACCACCCGACCAGTCGGGCCTAGTCGGCAGCAGGCCCCAATCGGCCAGATCATCGCTGTCAGGCCATTTATCAGGCGAATGCAGCGTCTCCGGCTCCGGCAAGTCATCGCGCGGCGGCATCTGTTGCAGGATGGCCTTCGAGAACGGGGTGTAGATTTTATAGGGGTCGCCCGATCCGGTCGTCACATGGCCAGCCGGGAACAGGTAGCATCCATCGTGCAATTGCAGGTCGAGCCTGTCCGCCAGTCTGCCTTGCGCCTTGCGCCACCAGGGTTCGTAATGGCGATTGGCGTGGACGGTTTCCGCGCCGGTTTTTTCGGCGATCCTGACGAGTTGTTCCACCGCATCGCCGCGCCGCAAGACAACGCGCGAATTGCGCGCGCCAAAGCTTCTGGACAGGCTTTCCAGCGAATGATGCAGCCACCAACGCGATGCGCCGCCATAGGCGTGGTCGCCCGCCGCTTCATCGTCCAGCACATACACCGGGATGACCGGCCCGGCCTGAGCCGCAGCGAACAGTGCCGGTTGATCGGAAAAACGAAGGTCGCGGCGAAGCCACACGATTTGCGGTTTGGTCATGCGACCAGAACCCGTCTAGCGCGCAGGAAGTTCCTCACATTTCACATCGGGCAGAGCGGCGGTGAAACGGTCCCGGGCGCGCGGGTCGTAAAAGCGGGCATCGCGCAACACGACCGAGCCATCTTCAATTCGTTCGGCGAAAGGTGCACGGGACCAGAACAGGAAAGCGTCGATCTCCGAATTGCGCGTGATAGTCTCAGGCACACAGACCGAGGTCGAGACGGGTTTTAGCTGCGTTGTCCCCTGAGCGAAAGTGTATATTGCGCTCTGCCATACCCCTTCGGGTTTTCGCACGATCACTTCGCGCTGCCAGAAAGCGATGGGCAGCGGGCTAACGATCACTTCGGCATCCGCGCCGAATGCATAATGGGAATGCGAACCGCGCCAGGCGATGTTGGAAAATGCGCCGTTCAGCCCGATGTAAATTAGCGCTGCGGCTATCGCGAGGCGCGCCGGACGTTTCCACTCCCCACTCCGCTTCTCCCGCCGCAGCGAGAACCATGTGGCAACGCCCATCAGCGCCCACAGCCATACATCGATGATGAACAGCGTGTCGCCGTAGGACCAACGCGATGAGAACGGCTCCAGCAGGCGGATGCCGTAGACATTGAGCCAGTCGAGCGCCGGATGCGTCAGACATCCGATGAAGCTGAGCAGATACAGCCATTTGAAATTCACCGGCAGGCGGCTTTCGGGCCGTTTTCCGCGCTTCGCCTGCCAGCGGTCGAAACCCCATAGCAGCCCCGCCAATAACAGCGGCAGCAGGATCAGCGCGGGCGGCCCGTGCGTTATCCCGCGACGAAAACCGAGATGCTCCACACCCTCCAGCCAGAAGAAGCACGCGGCATCCACATCGGGCAGGTTCGCGCCGATAATCAGCGCGGGCATCGCCAGCCCGGTTTTGCGTTTCAGCCCGGCCTGCCCCAGCAAGGCCCCGACCAGCGAGTGGGTTAGATTATCCAACGATCACACCCGATCAATCGGTCGGGTGGCCCTCGCTCGGATCGACAGTCCACGTCTGGCCCTTGCCCAGCAATTTGGCGAGGTTCGCTTCCTTGCCAGCAGATGCACGCGAGCGTTCTTCGATTACGGCTGCTTCAAAGGTCGGCGCAGGATCGTCATAGATCACGCCCAGCGCCATCGGGAACGGGCCGAACGGCATTTCGACCAGCAGATGCGCCATCGGACGATTGGTTGCATCGTGCACCAACACGCCTGCAGCTTCCCATTCGCCATCCGCGACATCGACCACGGTTAGCGCCATCTTGTCACGGTCGAGCGCGATACCCTTGTCGAAACCGGTCTTCGGATCGCCGAACAGCATCGGTTCGCCGTGGGTCAGCCACAGCTGCCGGTCGCCTGCACCCTTGGGCGCAGCGAAATCTTCGAACACGTCTTTGTTATAGACGATACAGTTCTGGAAAATCTCGATAAATGCCGCGCCCTGGTGGGCGTGCGCTGCCTTCAGAACATCGGGCAGATTTTTCGAAACATCGAACCCACGGCCGACGAAACGGGCGCCGCTGCCAAGGGCGAAGGCGCACGGATTGGCCGGGCGGTCATACGAACCGATCGGAGTCGAGGGGCTCTTGGTCCCTTCGCGGCTGGTCGGCGATGCCTGCCCCTTGGTCAGACCGTAAATCTCGTTGTTGAACAGCATGATCTGCATGTTCACGTTGCGGCGCAGGACATGCATCATGTGATTACCGCCGATGGACAGACCATCGCCGTCGCCTGTCACCAGCCAGATATCGAGATCCGGATTAGCCAGCTTCACACCCGTTGCGATCGCTGGTGCGCGGCCGTGGATCGTGTGGAAGCCGTATGTCTCCATATAATAAGGGAACCGGCTGGAGCAGCCGATGCCGCTGATAAACACGGTGTTCGACGGGTCCGCGCCAAGCTGAGGCAAAGTGCGCTGCACCGCCTTCAGGATGGCATAGTCACCGCATCCGGGGCACCAGCGGACTTCCTGATCCGTTTCCCAATCCTTCAGCGTGGTCTCGATCTTTACGGGTGCGTTCATGCGTCCAACTCCGGGCTGGGAAGCTGGGCTTCATTGACCGCAACCTCTCCGCCTTGATTTCCGGGAATATCGTCGAAATATTTGCCGATGGCGTCTTCCAGTTCGGCAATTGCGAAAGGCTGGCCGCTGGTCTTGGTCAGCGGCTGCGCATCGACCAGATACTGATCGCGCAGCACAGTCTTGAACTGGCCGGTGTTCATTTCCGGCACCAGCACGTGGTCATAACTCTTCAGCAGTTCGCCCAGATTACCCGGCAACGGCCAGATGTGGCGAACATGGATCTGGCTGACGTCGAGGCCCTTTCGCCGTGCGCGGTTTACGGCCTGATGGATCGGACCATAGGTCGAACCCCAGCCGACCACGGCCAGCTTGCCGCCCGCTTCGCCCAGATCGATTTCCTGATCCGGCACTTTCACGCCCAGCACCTTGGCAACGCGGGCATCGGTCATCGCCTGATGGTTGTCCGGCGCGTAATCGATGTGGCCGGTATCTACCGCTTTCTCGATCCCGCCGATGCGGTGCATCAGATCGGGCGTGCCCGGCTTGATCCACGGGCGTGCACCCTTGCCGTCGCGCTTGTATGGCAGCAGCTCCTCGCCGTTCTTCTCTGTCAGGAATTTGGCCGGGAACGGCTCATAACCCGCAGGATCGGGGACTTTCCACGGCTCTGCCGCGTTTGCGATGTAGCCATCGGTCAGCAGCATGACCGGGGTCATGTACTCGACCGCGATACGGCACGCCTCGATAGCGCATTCGAACGCATCGCCGGGACTGCGGCAGGACACGACCGGCATCGGCGCATCGCCGTTGCGGCCATATACGGCCTGATACAGGTCGCTCTGCTCGGTCTTGGTCGGCAGGCCGGTGGACGGGCCGCCGCGCTGGCTGTTGACGATGACCAGCGGCAATTCGGTCATGATCGCAAGGCCCATAGCCTCCGTCTTGAGCGCAATGCCCGGACCGGACGAACTGGTAACACCCAGCTGGCCGGCATAACTTGCACCGATAGAGGCGCAGATAGCGGCGATTTCATCTTCCGCCTGGAAGGTGGTGACACCGAATTCCTTCAGCCGCGCAAGATGATGCAGAATCGCGCTGGCCGGGGTGATCGGATAGCCGCCAAAGAACATCGGCAACTCAGCCAGCTGCGCACCTGCCACCAGACCCAGCGAAATCGCTTCCGCGCCGGTGATGGTCCGGTAGAGGCCCGGCTCGCTCTTGACCGGATCGATGTGCACCTTGTGCAGAGGGCCCGAAAGCTCGGCGGTTTCGCCGTAAGCATGGCCCGCATTCAGCGCGGCAATATTGGCGTCGGCAATTTCAGGCTTGTTCTTGAACTTCGCCTTCAGCCAATCTTCGATCGGGCCGCGGTCGCGGTCAAACATCCACAGCGCAAGGCCAAGGGTCCACATGTTTTTGGACCGCAGCGCATCCTTGTTGCCCAGACCGAACGGTTTGACCGCCTCGATCGTGAGTGCAGAAATGTCGAATGCCAGAACGTCCCATTTGGCAAGACTGCCGTCGTCCAGCGGCGAGACATCGTATTTCGCCTTGTCGAGATTACGCTTGGTAAATTCGCCCGTGTCGATGATCACCAGCCCGCCTGGCTTGAGCGCGGCGATATTCACCTTCAGCGCCGCCGGGTTCATGGCAACCAGAACATCGGGGGCATCGCCGGCGGTGTTGATTTCGCGGCTGCCGAAATTGATCTGGAACGCCGACACACCAAACAGCGTGCCCTGCGGCGCACGGATTTCCGCCGGGAAATCGGGGAAGGTCGCCAGATCGTTACCAGCCAGCGCGGTAGAAAGCGTGAATTGCCCGCCGGTCAGCTGCATCCCGTCACCGGAATCTCCGGCGAAACGTACGACGACCGCATCGGGTGCTGTGGTGGGGTTTTCCGCGGCTTGAGTAGCCATCAATATTCCTTTTCGTGCGCGTTATCTGCGCGCCTTATTTCGTCAGGCCCGTATAGGCTGTGGGGCACCTATGCTCCGGAACCTGCTCCCGCAATGAAGTTTTTCTCCTAGATTGGCAAAAAGTCGAGTGGAAAAACTCTGCATCAGCGTTAGACCCTGCAACCAGATACAAATCGGGAGAAAGATAATGAGCGGCACCGAACCATTCGTGCGCGATGATGTCAAAGCGCTTCTGGTGATGCTGGAACAAATGGGTGGGCCGCCGATGGAACAGGTTCCGCTGGACGAAGGCCGCGCGGGATACATCGCGATGGGCGCGCTGGTGGAAGCCGATCCGCGCGATCTTGCCGTTATCAAGGACCTTACCTGCCCCGGTCCGGCAGGCGACATTCCGCTGCGGCTATATGATGCCCGCGAAAACAGGGAGCCCGGCCCGGTCATCATGTTCTATCACGGCGGCGGGTTCGTGATCGGCAATCTTGAATCGCATCACGCCCTGTGCACCGAAATCGCAGCGGAGATGGATTTACCCGTGGTCGCGGTGGATTACCGACTAGCACCGGAGGCACCCTTCCCCGCCGCGCCGGACGATTGCGAAGCAGCAACGCGCTGGGTGGCCAGCGGGCCTGACGAACTGGGCCGCAAACCAACCGGCCTGATCCCGATGGGCGACAGTGCCGGCGGGAACCTGACAATTGTGACCGCCAATGCGCTGGCGGCCAATCCGGCAGATGTTCCAGTGGTGATGCAGGTGCCGATCTATCCTGTGGCAAGCGAAGTCACCAGTGATCAGAGCCACGCCGATTTCGCTGAAGGATTTCTGCTGACCGCATCGACAATGGCGTGGTTCCACGAGCAATATCGCGGCGCGGAGGACGATGTCCGCAATTTCCCGATGCTGGAAGAAAGCCCGGCCCGCGTACCAACCGTGCTGTGCACTGCGGGCCTTGATCCGCTGCGCGATTCAGGCCGCAAATATGCGGCCAAGCTTATTGGCTTGGGCACAGATGTTACCTATCTGGAATTTCACGGCAACATTCACGGTTTCACCAATCTTCGCAAGGCGATACCCAGCGCGCAGAAAGACACTCACGATCTGATCGCAGCTATGAAAAACATGATGGAGCGCCATTATTCATGAATGACCTGACTTCCCTGCCGACAGCTTATCGCCCCTGCGTTGGGGTGATGCTGGTCAATGCCAGCGGCATGGTGTTCGTGGCAGAACGGCTCGACAGCCGGCACGGAACGGATCACACCTCCGGGTTCTGGCAAATGCCTCAGGGCGGGGTCGATCCGGGGGAAGACCTGGAGCAGGCGGCATTGCGCGAGCTGGCAGAGGAAACCGGCGTTTCCGGCAGCATGGTAACCTTGCTTAAGAAAACACGTGAACCGATCCGCTATGATTTGCCGGATGATCTGATCGGCAAGCTGTGGAAGGGCCGGTATCGCGGACAGGAACAGGTGTGGTTCCTCGCGCGGTTCTCCGGCAGCGACGCCGATATCGATCTGGAGGCGCACGATCCGCCCGAATTCGCACAATGGAAATGGCTGGAACCGGATTTGCTTCCGGACGTCATCGTACCGTTCAAACGGTATGTATACCGGACCGTGCTGGACGAATTTCGCGACCTGATCTGACAGGTAAGGCGCACAGCAGGCAGCCAGCGAGGCAAGCACGGGCCGATCAGCGGCCTGCGCTCCTGAGCCTCATTTAGTTTTGCGTAACCTGCGCGTCGGGCATGACCGCCTCTGCCCGTAAGACCTGAGGCTGCGGCCCGCGCGAGATCGCCGTGGCAAGCTCTTCCGCTTCCTCGCAGCCATTGCCGCACAGCGATTTCAGCTTTGACAGGTTGAGCCGGGCTTTTTCGATTGCGCCCTTTTCGACCAGAGCCTCGCCCTCGCCCGAAATGGCGGCGAGGTTTTCAGGGTCGCGTTTCAGCGCATCGCGGTAATATCGGATCGCCTTGCCCTGCAGCCCTTCGCGGCGGGCGGCCTCTGCCAGATCGAGGTAAATCGGCGTGTGTGCCGGATCGACAGCAAGGGCAGCCTCGAACGCGTCGATCGCCTTTTGCGGCTGACCGGCTGCCAGCGCAGACTTTCCTTCAGAAATCAACATTGCCGCGCGCGGATTGGGTGCACGGTCGTCTGCCTGCCCGATGCTGGCGGTAAGGCCGAGAGCGAGCGAAAGTGAAAGTGCGGCTGGTCCAAAGCGCATCAGTAACTCCTTAAAGGCAGGCGATTCGCGTGTTTCGGTGTCTGCCATGGCTCATCAAGTTAACATGGAGAAGTCAGGCTAGCGATGAAAAATCCGTCCGTACCGTCGTGATACGGAGTGAGCCGGGTTCCCTCACCGTGGGCACGCCCAATCGGCAATTCCAGCTTGTCTGCGCTCCATCCAGGATTTGCAGCGAGGAATGCCGCGATGCGGTCCTTGCCTTCTTCATCAAGCAGCGAACAGGTCACGTAGACAATCCGCCCGCCTGGCTTCACCAGCTGCGCGGCGATCGAAAGCAGCCGCGACTGGATCTCTGCAAACCGTAGCAATTCGGCCTTGCCCAGCCGCCAGCGCGCCTCCGGATTGCGGCGCCAGGTGCCAGTGCCGGAACACGGTGCATCGACAAGCACGGTATCCGCCTTGCCCTGAAATTCGCTGAGTGCTTCCAGTTCCTTGCCCGGATTGAGCAGGACCGACTGGATCATCCCTGCCCCGGCTTTTTCAGCGCGAGGGGCAAGGCGCGAGAGGCGGCCACGGTCTGTATCGCTGGCGATCAGCGTGCCTGTGTTTTCCATCGACGCAGCAAGCGACAGTGTCTTGCCCCCTGCCCCGGCACACAGATCGATCACGGTCTGGCCCGGCTGAGCGCGCACAGCGGTGCAGGCCCATTGGCTGCCGTGATCCTGAACTTCCACCTTTCCGTCGCGGTAGGCATCCCATTGTTCCACCTGCGTGCCGGATTCGTAACGCAGGGCGTTCGGGGCAAGCAGCGGCTCACCGCCCTCTGGCAATTCGATCGTATCGCGGGCGGCTTTCAGCGTGTTTATCCGGATGTCGAGTGGAGCGCGCCCAAGCAGCCCCTCCGCTTCGGGCCCGGCGATGTCGGATTTGGCGAGGTGCCGCACGACCCATGGGGGCGCGGCGCCGCCAGTGGCAGCTCCCTCACCCTCGCCGATTGCAGGCGGGCCGTAATTCGACCCGTCGAACAATTCGGCTATTTCCGGCTGGAGTTCAGCAAGGCGCAGCATGGCCGTGCGCCCGCTAAGCGGAACCGGGCCGCATGCCCTGATCGCGCCATAAACCAGTTCGCGGATCGCCCGGCGGTCCTTCGAACCGGCGTAACGATTGCCGCGGGCCCATTCCGCAATGATCCGGTCAGCCGGAGCGCCGCGGTTCTGGGCTGCATCGATGACATTGTCGAGAATACCAATCGCTGACTGGACGCGTGCAGCGGGCGTCATTCTCCGCGCTCTGGCTGGCTGCGGAACAATTCCTCAAACTCGTCAGCGCGGGGCGCCGGCAGGCATCTGAATTCGTATCGGGCACCGCTTTGACTGGCTGCGCGTTCGTTCATCTGGTGCACCATTTTTCCTGCCGCGCTTTCGCATTCGGCGGCTGTTTCAAAAAGAATTTCAGGACGCTGGAGATCGATTTCCCCGGGTCTGTCCGGGTGCCAGCCCAGGATCAGGACCATAAGGGGAATAAGTTCGATCATGCAGCTGCCTTACCGTGTCGGGTAATTCGGTGCTTCGCGGGTGATTGCAACGTCATGGACGTGGCTTTCACTCAGCCCGGCACCCGTGATGCGGACGAATTTGGCCCGTTCGCGCAGGTCAGGGATCGTCGCCGAACCGGTGTAGCCCATGGCAGCCTTGATCCCGCCGACAAGCTGGTGAACCACGTCTCTTGCCGGTCCCTTGTAAGGCACCTGACCTTCGATCCCTTCCGGAACCAGTTTGAGCGCGGACACGTCGGCCTGGAAATACCGGTCGGCACTGCCGCGCGCCATTGCGCCGACACTGCCCATTCCGCGATAGCTCTTGTAGCTGCGGCCCTGATACAGGAACGTTTCACCAGGTGCCTCTGCCGTGCCTGCCAGCATGGAACCGATCATCACGGTCGATGCACCCGCGGCAACCGCCTTGGCCGCATCGCCAGAGGTCCGCAGACCGCCATCGGCGATAATCGGGACGCCCGACTTCGCGGCTTCTTCCGCGCTTTCCATGATCGCGGTCAGCTGCGGCACGCCGACACCGGCGACGACGCGGGTTGTGCAGATCGACCCGGGACCGATCCCGACCTTCACCGCATCCGCGCCAGCATCAATTAGCGAACGGGTCGCTTCTGCCGTGGCAACATTACCGGCGATGATCTGGACCGAGCTGGAAATTTTCTTCGCCCGCTCGACCGCCCGCGCCACGTCCTTGTTGTGGCCGTGCGCAGTGTCGATGATCACGACATCACATTCCGCTTCAATCAGCGCCCTTGTCCGTTCGAAACCCTTGTCGCCAACCGTGGTGGCTGCGGCAACGCGCAAGCGGCCAGCTGCATCCTTGGTTGCATCGGGATAGTTGACCGCTTTTTCGATATCCTTGACCGTGATCAGGCCAATGCAGTGATACGCCTCGTCAACGACGATCAGTTTCTCGATCCGGCGCTGGTGCAGCAGGCGCCGCGCCGCTTCTTCGCCGGTGCCGAGCGGGACGGTCGCCAGATTTTCGGTCGTCATCAGTTCGCGAACCGGCTGCTGCGGATTTTCCGCAAACCGCACATCGCGATTGGTCAGGATGCCCACCAGCTTGCCGTCGCGGTCTGCAACCGGGATGCCGCTGATGTTGTGCTGCGTCATGATCGCCTGCGCATCGCCCAGCGTCGCCTCAGGCGTAATCGTGATCGGGTTGACCACCATGCCGCTTTCATAGCGTTTTACCGCCCGCACTGCCGCAGCCTGTTCGTCAATTTCAAGATTGCGGTGCAGCACGCCAATGCCGCCCAGCTGCGCCATGACGATCGCCATGTCCGCCTCTGTCACCGTGTCCATCGCCGCCGACAGGATCGGAATGTTCAAACCGATTTCGCGGGTCAGCATTGTGCTGGTGTCTGCCATGCTGGGCAGAATGTCGCTTTCGGCCGGACGCAATAAAACGTCGTCGAATGTCAGGCCGAGGGGGATATCCATAATCGCCACTTTCAAATCTGTTGCGCGAACCATTCGCGCTGTGTCCCGGGAATCGCCGGGAGCGTTTTAGTGGCGGTCCATGTAACGATGGATTGTGACACTCGCTAGAGGGGGCGAGCGAATTATCCGCCTTCGTGCCTATTCCGGGGCAGCTGTTTCATCAAAGCTGCACTCTGGACCCGGCGCCCGCCTCTACTCAGGGGTGCGATACCTTCGACGCGAAATGACGCACCAGAGCCATATGCAGCAGGACATCCTCCGCTGCTCCGCCAAGCTCCAGCGCGCCGATTTCATCATTGGCGCGGTGATACCGTTCTGCCGTATAGCGTTGCATCAGGTCGGGCCGCGCAAACGCGCTGGATATCATCAACGTGGGCACATCGCTTTGCAACAGCGCCCAGCCATCCTGCCGCCGGACAAAGCGCGCGGCATAGTCGCGCTGTTCGACCTTGCGTCCGGCACTGTTGATGACACCTTCCACTTCCCTGTCGAGCGTAGTCAGATTTTGCCCGACAATCGCCACCGGCCCTCCGGCGGGAGCGAGGGCAATGGTGTCGATATTGAATGCAGCAACAATCGATTCGAGCGGCAGCGGCGGATCGCGGGTGAAAGCGCGCGCGCCAAGCAGGCCCCATTCCTCTGCCGTCGTGGCGACAAAATACACATCACGGTCCATCCGCACGCCTTTTGCCAGCCGTCTGGCCAGCTCGGTCAGAACCGCGAGACCGCTGGCATTGTCGACCGCGCCGTTGCACACGCGGTCAGTGCTGCTTTCATCGCCGCAGGTCCCGAAATGATCCCAGTGGGCCAGCAGCATTACTGCCCCAGCCGTGGGGTCCGAACCCGGCAATTTGGCAATCAGATTATGCGTCCGGACCGTGCCGGGTGTGGAGCGCGCCTCCAATGTAGCCTTGAGGTCGAGCGGCATCGGGCGAAAATCCGCCCTTCTCGCCTGCTCCAGCAGCGCCGCGACCCGTTCACCGCCAAACAGCGCCTCTGCCGCGTCCATCGCCATGATGCCATCGACTACCGCGCCGTCGCTTTCGCCGGTCAGCCGGAACCCGCCATTGGCCCGCGCCAACGCTTCGTTTTCGAACTGGGCGTTGTCAGTGAAGATGGTGAGCACCGCAGCGGCCCCGTTTGCCACCAACGCTTCACGCTGGCCGGCACGGGCATCGTTTTCGGCAAACAGCACGGCAACGCGACCGGTCAACTCGGGTTGTTCCAGCGATCCGCCAAGCGGGCCGACGAACAGCACGGGCGCATCTTCGATCAAGGCGCGGCGAGCGGCGGTAAATAGTTTCAGGCGGCTTTCGGGATAGGCGAGATATCTGCCCCTGCGCGAAAATCTGGCAGAGCTGCTTTCAGGCGCTCGCAAATCCAGGTCGACCGGGGCGAACCACGGATGTGCCGGATCATTGGTTGCAGAAACGAGACCGGCCGCCTGCCACGCTTCGGCCAGATAGCGCAGCGTCTTGCGCTCCCCTTCCGTGCCGGGCTTGCGCCCTTCGAATTCATCGCTGGCGAGGATGGAGATATGATCGCGCAGATCGGCTTCGATAGTTTCCGCCGCCAGTGGATCCGGCCCGGCAGTGCGCGTGGCAACACAGCCCGACAATGCGGACAGCGCAGCCATGCCGGCAACCAGACGGAATATCGCCCCCATTTATGCTCTCGTATCGCCCCTATTCAGCGGTCCAGCCGCCATCGATGCTCCAGTTCGCACCGGTAACATTTCCGGCTTCTTCCCGGCACAGGAACACTGCCAGCGCTCCGATTTCCGAAGGCTGAACGAATTTCTTGGTCGGCTGCTTCGCCAGCAGGACGTCATTGATGACTTCGTCCCGGCTCAATCCGCGCGCCTTCATCGTATCGGGAATCTGCCCTTCGATCAGCGGGGTCCAGACATAACCGGGACTGATGCAATTCGCGGTGACGCCCGTCTGCGCCAGTTCCAGCGCGATCGTTTTGGTAAACCCGTCGATCCCGTGCTTCGACGCGTTGTAGGCGCTTTTGAAAGGCGATGCGGTTTTCGAATGCGCACTGGCAGTGTTGATGATCCGGCCCCAGCCCTTTTGCTTCATGTGCGGCACAGCCAGCCGCGAGGTGTGGAATGCGGCAGTCAGGTTCAGCGCGATGATCGCGTTCCATTTGTCGACCGGAAATTCATCGACCGGCGAAACATGCTGCATCCCGGCATTGTTTACCAGGATATCGACCGGGCCAGCCTTCTCCATCAATTCCGCGCAGCCCTCCGCCGTCAGCAGGTCCGCCCCGACATGCGAGGCGCCCAGTTCATCGCAAAGTTTCGCAATCTCATCTGCATCGCCAAAGCCATTGAGGACGACCTCTGCACCCTCGGCGGCAAATGCACGGGCAATGGCCAGACCGATGCCAGAGGTTGAACCAGTAATCAGCGCACGTTTGCCGGAAAGGAACATTTGAAAACTCCGCGGGTTCTGTAAATAGGGACAATAAGTTCGAACGGACATTTGCGGCCAGCACCGCGGCTGTCCAGCACTATCGGCACCGGATGCCGACTTGAGGGGAATTCAATGCGTCTTAATCGCTTCGACACGAACAACATCAATGTCGGCACCACCGGCGGCAGCCGCTTTCCCGGCGGCGGCGGCGGAAAGGTCGGCTGCGGTACGATCGTGATCGCAATCATCGCAGCGCTGGTTTTCGGGGTGGACCCGATGCAGACGATCGGCGCACTCGGCGGCGCGGACCAGACCGGCCAGATCGAACAGCAAGGCTCCGGCCAGTCGGCAGAGGAAATCTGCACCTCGAACCAGTATTCGATGGAAACATGCAACGCGCTGAGCTCGCTCAATTCCACCTGGCAGCCAGTGTTCCAACAGGCAGGCGTGCCGTTTCAGCAGCCGATGCTGCGGTTTGCCACGTCGGACCGCTTCACCAGCGGCTGCGGCGCTGCCAGCAGCGGCATGGGCCCGTTTTACTGCCCTGCCGATCAGGGCATCTATATCGACACGCGGTTCTACGACACGATGGACAGGCAGCTTGGCGCTCGAGGCGATTTCGCCCGCTATTACGTGATTGCCCATGAATACGGGCATCACATCCAGACGCTGACCGGCGTTTCCGCCCAGATCCGCAGTTTGCAGCAGCGCAATCCGCGCGATGCAAACCAGCTTCAGGTGTTGATGGAACTGCAGGCCGACTGTTATGCTGGCGTATGGGCGGGCAAGAACCGCAACCTGATCGAACCGGGTGATATGGAAGAAGGGCTGAAAGCGGCGAGCGCCATTGGCGACGATACGCTGCAACGCAATTCAGGCCAACGGGTCAATCCAGAGGCATTCACTCACGGAACCAGCCAGCAACGGATGCAGGCACTACAGTTAGGACTTAAGAGCGCAGATGACACACAGTGTGACCGGATTGTCGAACTCAGTTAAGCGCGGGCTGGCGGCAGCATTGCTCGCCAGCTCGTTCCTTGCCGCGCCTGCTGCCGCGCAGGATCAGGACGAGGTCGTAACCGGCCGCAGTCCTGATGTGCGCGACGTTGCAACAACGCCAATCCAGGATCTCAACCTGATGAAGGACGAGGTTCCGGAGGCTCTGAAAGACGCTGTGATCGCGCCTTACGCGAGCGAGAAGCTGATCGACTGCGATGCCATCAGGGACGAAGTGACCCGGCTCGACCGGGTGCTGGGCGACGATCTCGATATTGCCATCGATGACCGCCGCGATCTGACGGTCGGCAAGGTCGCAAAAAGCGCGGTCGGCTCGCTCATCCCGTTTCGCGGCATTATCCGCGAGGTGTCCGGGGCAGCCGATCGGCAGCGCGATTTTCAGGAAGCAATCCTTGCCGGCGCAATCCGCCGCGGGTTTCTGAAAGGTCTGGGTGAAGCGCGCGAGTGCCCCTATCCCGCGCGCCCTGCGTTCATGAAAATCGCAATCGACCGCGATGACGAGGTTGCATATGATGACGATGCGAACACCGAGGCAGTGACCACTCCTGATCCGAACAACCCGTTCTGAGATTTGGAAGTCGCAGTGATTGCGGGCTGTATCTGTTCAGTCCGGTCAAACAAAAAGGGCGGAGGTCAGACCCCCGCCCTTTTTGATTCCTGCTGATGCTGCGGTCAGCTTTTTGCCTTCCAGGCCTTGATCTTCTCATCAAGCGCTTTCAGCACTTCCGCGCGCATTTCAGAGGGCATTTCCGGGTTTGACGCGATGGCCTTGCGCGCTTCTTTCAGGCCGGTCAGCGCATTTGCCATGATCTCGCTGGTGCACAGCTTTACGATCTTGTGACCATCCTTGCCGGTGACCTCGCCCGCACCGCCGCCGGCTTTGCAGTCGGCTTCGATCCTGGTCATGTCGCCCTTCTCGTCCTGCAGTTCGATCATCACTTCGCGATAGGTCTTCATCGCCTCTTCGATCTCGACATCAACTTCGCTCAGCTCTTCGCGCAATTCGCGTATCATTTCCTCACGTTCTTCTTTGGAGAGTTCATGATCGCCTTCGATATGGCGAATAACCTTGCGTTCCCGGCCGACGTCCTTGCCGTTCTTGTCCTTTTCAACTTCGCGGATCACGTAAACGTGCTTTCCATCATCTGCCGCCTCAGGTCCGGCTTGCAGAGCCAGCGCCGAAGGAGGTGCTGGAGGAACCGGCGGCGCAGGCGGAGCGATCCCGCCAATCGCCGGGGCCGCTGGCGCAGCCGGTGCGACCGGCGCAGGCGGCGGGTTCGGCGTGGTTATCGATTCTGCGTAACTGACCGATGCAGTAAGCGGCAGCGCCACCAGTGCGGCACCGATCAGCGCACGCCCTGCGATGCGGCGGCGGGTTGAAATATCAGACATAGTCAGGCTCCTCAGACGATGGATTATGCTTTTTTCGCCAATGACCGGACAGGCCATCGGTGCAGCGAGTGAAATCGGACGCGGCGCATTGGCGCTGGCCGCGAAACTGGCGATCACGGAGGCATAGGCGGCTTTTTCGCCCTCCCCGCGAGACGCAATGACGCGGGCATCGCAGGCGGCTTCCTGATCACGGCGCATTGCACGCCAGCCAAGCCAGCCGAGCGGATTGAACCAGTGCAGCGCAAACAGCGGCTGGATCATCACGTTCACCAGCAGGTCGTGCGCACCGTGATGGGCAAACTCGTGTTCCAGCGCCAGATCGCGTTCCCTGCGATTGCTGCGCGCCATGAAACCGGTGGGGAGCGCCACGACCTTGTCGAAAACGCCGAATGCGACAGGGGACTTGGTCGCAGGCGTTTCGACAAGGCGGATGCGGCCAGCCTCTCCCACCGGGCGCGCATCTTCCAGCAATTCATCACGCATCCGGAAATAGAATCCGAAGCGGACAACCAGAAACACCGCAGCCCCGAGCAGCCAGATGCCCAGCACCAGCAGCGACCAGTCAATCGGTGCGGAGGCCGCTGCCAACGTAGACGATGCCTCTGCCGGGCCGGCCGGAATAAACGTGAAACTGCCTTGCGACGTTTCTGCCGCCGGCAGCGGTTCGGCTGGTGCCAGCCATGCGGGCAGCACGATGGGCGGCAGGACAAGGCGGGCCAGTGGCAGAAACCACAAGGCATAGGCCGCGTGCGGGCCGAAATACCGCGCCACCGGCCTGCGAAGAACAAGGACCAGAGCGATTAGCGCAGCGGTCCAAACGAGCGTGTCGAACAGAAACGACTGAAATTCGCCGGTCATTTGCGCAGCTCCTTCAGCAGAGCTTCCATTTCAGCGAGATCATCCTCGCTCAGCGCTTCAGCCTCGGCCAGCTGTGCAAACAGGGGCGCTGCCCTGCCGCCAAATAACCGGTCAACCAGCCTGCGCGATTCTGCGCCGGTATAGGCGGTGCGCTCTATTGCCGGTGAATAGAGGAAGCGGCGCCCGTCGGGGGTTGTTGCCGCAGCCTGTTTCGCCACCAGACGTGATAGCAGCGTCTTCACTGTCGCCAGGCTCCAGTCGCGCTGCTCGCAGACCACATCGCAAACTTCGGTCGCGGTCAGCGGGCTGCGTTCCCACAGCACCTCCATCACCGCGTGTTCGGCTTCGCTTATCCGTTCGGGCTTTTCATCTTTCGGCAACGCCACGTAACCGTCTCCCTTCTTCGATTACATCTGTAGCCATTACGACTACGTCTGTAAACATGAAGCCTGGATGAACGCACATTGCCGCTCGTCGAACGACATGAGGTGTTAGCCTGCTATGCGGAAACGCTTGAGGTCGACAGCCATTTGCGCAGGGCGAAAGCCCTGGCCCGAGAAAAGCTTTTTCAAATCTGAAAAATGATCGAAATGCTGGAGCTGCCGGTGGTAGTAATTGATGTATTCGAGCCCGGCCAGAACCGCGGCTATCGTGGCGCATATGCGATCAGCAAGCGACGCTGAAATGGCAGGTGATACCCACGCCGCCGCGACCGCGATACCTGCCGCTATCACCAAGATTAGCAGGATCCATTGCAGCCTGTCCGCCCATGCAAGGACCTGGCGAAGAGGGCCGGGCCTGCCTTGCATCTTCAACATTTTGCCGCGCCAGTAAAACCCGCCTAGCAGCAGCAGCACGGACATCGGGATGATTGCGATGCCCGACAAGAGCCCGATCCGGGTGTCCTCCGAGATAGCAACAAACAGCATTGCTGACGGAATGAACACGGCATTCGCGACTTCCATCCGCCAGTATCCAGCAAGGCGTTTTTCAAGCGCCGCCTTCCTGCCCGATTTCACGACATGTTTGCCGTGTGGGCAGCATCAGACAAGCGATTAGCCAAGGATCAGTATACCCGCTTCTTCGGCTTGATGTATTCCGCATCGTCGGTGAGCGTGTATTCGTGGACCGGGCGGTAGTCGATCTTGACCTCGCCTCCCTTACCGCCCCAGCCGTTGAACCAGGCTGCAGTGTGCTTCATCCAGTTGGCATCATCGCGATCGGGGAAATCCTCGTGCGCGTGGGCGCCGCGGCTTTCCTTGCGGTTTTCAGCCGATGACATGGTCACGCTTGCCTGAGCAATCAGATTGTCGAGTTCCAGCGTTTCGATAAGGTCGCTGTTCCAGATCAGCGAACGATCCGACACCTTGATGTCGTCCATCTTCTTGTAGGTGTCGGCGAGCTGCTTGACGCCTTCAGACATCAGCGCGCTGTCACGGAAAACGGCAGCGTGTTTCTGCATTGTCTTCTGCATGTCGGCACGGATTTCCGCAGTTGGCGATCCGCCATCCGCGTGACGGAAATGATCCAGACGGCCAAGCGCCAGGTCGGCGCTGTCCTTGGGCAGTTCGGCCTGCGCCGCGCCAGCCTTGGTAATTTCCTTCAGGCGGTGACCGGTCGCGCGGCCGAACACCACGAGGTCGATCAGCGAGTTCGAACCGAGGCGGTTTGCGCCGTGCACCGAAACACAGGCAGCCTCGCCCACAGCAAACAGGCCCGGAACCACCGTATCGGGGTTTCCGTCTGCGCCGATGGTCACGACTTCACCGTGATAGTTACAGGGGATACCGCCCATATTGTAATGGACTGTCGGGGTTACCGGCAATGGCTGCCGGGTCAGGTCGACACCGGCGAAAATCTTGCCGCTTTCGGTGATGCCCGGCAGACGTTCTGCCAGAACCTTCGGATCGATGTGATCGAGGTGCAGATAAATGTGATCGCCATCGGGGCCAACACCGCGTCCTTCGCGCATTTCCAGCGCCATCGAACGGCTGACGACATCGCGCGATGCGAGGTCTTTGGCCGACGGGGCATAGCGTTCCATGAAACGCTCGCCTTCGGAGTTGGTGAGGTAACCGCCTTCGCCGCGGGCACCCTCGGTGATCAGCACGCCTGCGCCGTAGATACCGGTCGGGTGGAACTGCACGAATTCCATGTCCTGCAAAGGCAGTCCGGCGCGCAGCACCATGCCGCCGCCATCACCGGTGCAGGTGTGTGCGGAGGTCGCAGTGAAATAGCAGCGACCATAACCGCCGGTTGCCAGCACGACGTTCTGCGCACGGAAACGGTGGATCGATCCATCGTCCAGACACATCGCGATCACGCCGACGCAGCGGCCTTCGTTCATGATCAGGTCGAGCGCAAAGTATTCGATGAAGAAGTCCGCATCGTATTTCAGGCTCTGCTGATACAGCGCGTGCAGCATGGCGTGACCGGTACGGTCGGCTGCGGCACAGGTGCGCTGGACGGGAGGCCCCTCGCCCATGTTCTGCATGTGGCCACCAAACGGGCGCTGATAGATGGTGCCGTCTTCATTGCGCGAAAACGGAACGCCTGCGTGCTCCAGTTCGTAAACCGCCGCTGGCGCTTCCCGCGCGAGATATTCGATTGCGTCCTGGTCGCCCAGCCAATCGGCACCCTTTACGGTGTCGTACATGTGCCACGACCAATGGTCCGGCGTGTTGTTGCCGAGCGAGGCAGCAATGCCGCCCTGCGCTGCAACCGTGTGCGAACGGGTCGGGAAAACCTTGGAGATATTGGCGGTCTTAAGACCGGCTTCCGCGCTGCCCATGGTGGCGCGCAGGCCCGAACCGCCAGCCCCCACGACGACGACGTCATAGAGGTGGTCGATGATCTTGTAAGCCGGTGCTTGTGATGCGGCGTCAGCCATTTATGCGGCTCCTCCGAGAGCGAGACGGACAACGCAGAAGATACCGAATGCGGCTCCGCCAAGCGTTGCGAGATTGAGAAGTGCGAGCACGCCGAACTTGTTGCCCGCCGTGTGAACGTAATCTTCGACCAGAACCTGCAGACCGAGGCGCGCGTGCCAGAATACGCTGATGATCAGCAGCACCATCGCAGTCGCCGGGATCGGTCCCGCCAGATAGGAACTGACCGTCTCGTAAGACAGGTCAGGCAGCAGGATGAAGCTGGCCATCAGCCAGATGCTCAGCACGACATTGCCGATCGCGGTGAAGCGCTGGACCAGCCAGTGATGCGCGCCCTCGTGTGCAGAGCCGAGCCCGCGCACTTTACCGATGGAGGTTCCGTTACCCATGGTTCAATTCCTCAGAGCAGGATGATCGCGGCCCAGAAGGCGGCGGTCAGCAGAATGGCGATGATCGGGCTGGCGATGGACCACATGCGGTTTGCGTCCAGTTCATACCCCGCGCCGATATCCAGCACGAAGTGGCGCAGACCGGAACAAAGGTGCGTGAAGAATGCCCAGGACAGGCCAATCAGCACGACTTTGAGCAGGATCTTCACGATCGAGGACAGGATCTCTGCACCGCTAAAACTCAGCGCGCCGAAATCGGCCCAGACCCAGCCCTGGAAAGTCGCATAGGCTTCCGGGCCGCTGGCCAGCGCACCGAGCCACCAGAGCAAGATGCCAAGGCCGACAATCGCCATCCCGTCACCGGTAACGCGGTGAAGGATCGAGACCAGCATGTGCGGGCCCCATTTCCAGATCGAGAGGTGCGGTGAGAGTGGTCTGTTCGACATAAGCCTATCCGGTAAGTCCCTGTTTGCCCCGCGCATCGCCTGTGCAGCGCGACGTGAGCCCATCCCCTTAGCGCAATGTGTGCATGAAACAAGGCAGACAGCGTGGACTTCCCTTGCAAATTTTCGGATAGGGTTTGCATGACGCACATCTTACTTACCGGATCGAGCCGCGGCATCGGCGCGGCGATCCGCAGCCAGCTTGAAGCAAGACCCTCTGCAGAATCGATCAACGTTGTCGGCCACGCCAGCAAGGCATCGGGTTCCGGCACCATCGGCGCGGACTTTGCCCAGCCGCCTGCACCGCAGATATTGTGGCAGGAAGCGCTGGAAAAATCCGGCGGCACCATCGATGTGCTGATCAACAATGCCGGACTATTCAAGGGATGCCCGCTCGATTGTTCGGATATCGAATGGCTCGACGCGTGGGAGGAAACACTGCGCATCAATTTGACTGCATCCGCGCAGCTTTCGCGCTTTGCCGTGCGCCACTGGCAGGAACGCGGCGTTCCGGGCCGGATCGTGCACATCGCCAGCCGCGCTGGCCACCGCGGCGACAGCCCGACACACTGGCATTACGCAGCTGCCAAGGGCGGAATGCTGGCGATGCACAAGACCATCGCACGCGCCTATGCCAAGGACCGGATTTGCAGCTTTGCCATCACGCCCGGATTTACCGACACCGCGATGGCCGGCGACTATCTGGAGAGCCGCGGCGGCCCCGGCCTGCTCGCAGACATACCCCTAGGCCGTGTGGCGCAGCCTGACGAAATCGCCAATATCGCGGTTTATTGTGCGCTCGACGCACCGGAAAGCATGACCGGGACCACAATCGATGCCAATGGTGCCAGCTATGTACGCTAAACTCGCCTCGCTCGCTCTTCTGGCAGGAACATCCCTGCTCGCCTCATGCGCTAACGCATCGGCGATCAACTCTCCTGCCCTGACGGAGATTCCCGCTGACCAGGCCGCCTGGGCGGCTGAATGCGAACGGTGGGACAATTGGGACAAGCCCGCCCCACCGTTTCAGATTCACGGCGGAACCTATTATGTGGGTACCTGCGGGATCTCGGCGATCCTGATCACGGGTGACGAGGGCCACATTCTGATCGACAGCGGAACAGAGGCGGGCGCAGATCTCATCGCGGCGAATATCCGTTCGCTCGGCATCGATCCGGCAGCAATCGATATTCTGCTGCACAGCCACGAACATTTCGACCATGTCGGCGGCCATGCGACAATACAGGCACTGACCAATGCGCGCGTCGTAACCTCGCTGGAAGCGGCAGAGGTGCTCGGCAGCGGCATCATTTCGGAGGATGACCCGCAATACGGCACTCACGAGCCGATGACCCCGGTCGCAGCCAACACTCTGGTTCTGGACGGCGAGGTCATCACGCTGGGCAGCCTTGAACTGACCGCAATCGAAACGCCGGGCCACAGCCCCGGCGCGCTCAGCTGGGCATGGCGATCATGCGAGGGGAGCGATTGCCGGTCGATCGTCTATGCCGACAGCCTGTCCCCCGTCAGCCGCGAGGGTTACAAATTTAGCGACCACGCAGCCTATCTTGGCAATTACCGGCAAGCGCTGGGCCGTGTCGCCGCGCTCGATTGCGAGATTCTGCTGACCCCGCATCCATCCGCAAGTGACATGGTGCGCAAGATCGAAAGCGGCAAAGGGCTTGTCGATCCGTCAGCTTGCCAGCGCTATGCCGACAGCATCAATACGCGCCTCGATGAACGGCTGGACAGCGAAATGGGCGCACCAAATGGCGGATAGCTGGAAGGTCACCGCGTACGGCAAGAAGCCGCTGATCCAGGGCGCTTTGCTGGCGCATGACGACGCGCTCGACTGGGACCCCGAAGTGGTTCTATCCGGATGCGAAATCGCAGACGATCAACCCGACGACTGGATGCTCGAGGCGTGGTATCCGCGCAGGCCCGGCGCCGCCGACAAACAGGCGATCAAGGCGTTGTTCGCCGGTCAGGCCCCCGCACTTTCGGTCGAGAAACTGGACGATCAGGACTGGCTGACGCTTAGTCAGGAGGGGGTCGAACCGATCACCGCCGGCCGGTTCCACGTCCACACCCCCGATCACCCGCCCAGCGAAGACGGGGACCTGACCAGTTTCGTGATCCCCGCCAGCCAGGCTTTCGGCACCGGACAGCATGAAACGACCGCCGGATGTCTCGCGATGCTTACCTTGATGAAAAGCAGCGGCGTAACCGCGCGCAATGTGGCGGACATCGGCACCGGCACCGGACTGCTGGCCTTTGCCGCGCTCGATCTGTGGCCCCGCGCCCACGCGACCGCCAGCGATATCGATCCGGTCTGCACCGGTGTGGTGGAAAGCAATGCGGAAGCGAACGGTTTTGTCATGGGGCACCGCGCGGGCGAATTGACCATGATCATAGCCGACGGGATGGAGCATCCGCTGCTGCAGGCGCGCGGCCCATACGATGTACTGATCGCGAACATTCTGGCCGGGCCGCTGGTGGAACTTGCCCCCGGCTTTGCAGCCAGCGTGCCTGCTGGCGGGCATATCCTGCTGGCCGGATTGCTGACCGAACAGGAACAAACCGTGCGGCGGGCTTACAGGCGCGCAGGCTTCCGCCTCGCCAAGCGGCTGGTAAACGGGGATTGGTCAATATTGTGGCTGCGCAAGCGGACAACCGGCTGAAAACGGCCCTAGGCATAGCGCGCAACTCCGCCGCCTGGCTTGCGCTGGTGGCCGGGCTGTTCATGGCCAGCGCCTGGATCGGCAGTTCCGTCCCCCGCAACGCCGATTGGCAAGAGGCCGATGACGGGGTGACAATCCTGATCGAGACCAACGGTGTCCACACCGCAATCGTGATGCCGGCGATCACCGATCAGAAGAACTGGCGCACCCATTTCCCGACCAGCGATCTGAAATTCGATCTGGCCGGTTACACCCACGTCTCTGCTAGTTGGGGAGAGCGCGAGGTTTTCCTAAACACGCCCACATGGGCCGACATAACGCCGTCCACGGTCATCGGCGCGGCAACCGGCGGTGATGGTTTGCTGCATATCGCCCATTATGTGCGCCCCGCCCCTGCATCCAACATTCGCCCGCTGACCATCAGCCGCGCGCAATATGCGCGCCTTGTCGGCGCGGTGGAGAAGAACGTCCTGCCTGTTGCCGAGCGCGGGCGATATCCCGGTTATGGCGGGCAGGACGTGTTCTATGATGCACCGGGCACCTATCACATCGGCAACACCTGCAATCAGTGGGTCAGCGACACTCTGGCGCAGGCCGGCATCAGGACCGGTTGGTGGACACCCTTTGCCGCCGGGGTGATGAAATGGGTTCCGCCGCTGGAACGATGAACGTCGCCGCAACTGCCAGACCGGCGTTCTTCATTGAGTTTTCAGGATTAACCGCGCAGGATGCCTGCAGGAGCAATCAATGAACGCGGCGCAGCAGACACTTCTAAGCAAAATCGGCGAGCACATGATGCACGCGATGTATTTCGACCTGTCGCGGTACCTGATCGCGGCGGGCGTGCTCACCGCGATCCTGTGGGCAGGCGGGCGTTGGCTGGAAGTCCGCCGTATCCAGAACCGCCGGGCGAAACGGCAGGATTACACGCGCGAGTTCTTCTCCTCCATCCGCACGGTGTTCTTCTTCGGAGTGACCACAATCAGCACGCTGGTTATGCGCGAATACGGGCTGGTCAACTTCACGATCCAGGAATTCTCGATTCTCACCCTGGCTTGGCAGACCGCGGTGATGGTGATCGCGCATGATGCGTATTTCTATTGGATGCACCGCGGCCTGCATCACCGTAAGCTGTTCAAGGCGACCCACCTGCATCATCACAAATCGCGCACCCCCACGCCGTGGGCAGCCTACAGTTTCAGCACTTGGGAGGCGATTACGGAGGCTGCCTTCGTGCCCCTGTTCCTGCTCGCAACCAGCTTGCTGGGCATCACCTATGTCGGTTTCGCGATCTTCCTGTTCCTGTGGCACATGATCATCCGCAACGTGATTGGCCATGCGGGCATCGAGATTTATCCGCGCGGCTGGGTCGATAACCGCGTCACTCAGTGGTGGAACACGACCACGCATCACGACCTCCACCATTCCAGCGGCAATTACAATTTCGGGCTGTATTTCACATGGTGGGACCGTTGGATGGGAACCGAGCATCCGCGCTACAGGCAAGAATTCCGCAAGGTCACCAGCCGCCAGGGCGAAACGGTTACGGGCGAAGCCGCCGTAAACTAGGTTCCCCCGCGCCTTCGCAGCACAGGATCAGGAACCGCAGCCGCCCGCAGGGTTTGATGATGTAACCGATCACATCAAACCAGCGAGCTTTTCATGACCAAGACACTTCTCATCACCGGCGCATCCACCGGCATCGGCGCCGCCACCGCACGCGCCGCTGCCAAAGCAGGCTGGAACGTCGCCCTGCTCGCCCGTTCGAAAGACAAGCTTGACCAGCTGGCGGATGAAATCGGCGATTGCGCGCTGGCTGTCGAATGCGATGTGACAGACCGGGCTGCGGTGAAAGACGCAGTGGACCAGACCGTTGCAAAATTCGGCGGCCTCGATGCCGTGTTTGCCAATGCTGGCACCGGGGTAAACACACCCGGCGTGGAAAAGGGCGATCCCGACGAATGGCACGACATGATCCACCTGAACATTCTCGCGGTGCTTTATACGGCTCACGCATCCTTGCCTGAACTGCGCAAGACCAAGGGACATTTCGTCGTCACTGGCTCCAAGGCGGGCCGCGAACATTTCAAAGGCTCGATCTACAGCGCGACCAAATGGTTCGTGCACGGATTTGCCGGTAATCTGGCAGAGGAAATGCGCGAATTCGGCGGGCGCTGCACGGTGATTTCGCCGGGAATGGTCAACACGCCGTTCTTCGACGAACCAAAGCCGGAAAAACTCCAGCCCGAAGATGTCGCAAACGCGGTGATGTTCGCGGTCGAGCAGCCAGAAACCTCGGCCATTCGCGAGATTCACCTGATGCCCAACGACTGAGGCGGGTCCTTCAACCCGCCCGGCAGTCAGCCGTTCAGCCAGCCAGTGCTTTCTCGAGCGCAGCCAATGCGGCGCGGGTGAAATCCTCCATATTGGCAATCCGGTCGTTGCTGCCGGTCTCGGATACTGACACGAATTCTGCATCCGGGCTGACGATGGCGACACAGCTGCGCCCGGCGGGGGCGCCAGTCGGGTGTGTGCTGCCCCCTACCGAACCGCTTTCGGCGATGCCCCAATCGGCCCCGAAATTGTCGCGAATGGACCGCGCCTGTAGCAATGCGTATTCCTCGCTCGCGCCGCGCATCCCCTGATAGGCTTCGCGCGGCTGGGCAAACAGCACGTCCCGCGCGCGGAAGGAATAGACCACCCCGCCCCCGACAAAGAAATCCAGCGCACCCGGCACGGTTAGCAGCGAGGCCGCAATCAGCCCGCCTGTCGCCCCGTCGGCCACAGCGATCTTCTCCCCGCGTTCGCGTAGCAAGCCAGCAATTCGGAGCGCCTGCGGATGTGTTTCGGTAAGCACTAGCTGTTCAGCCCTTTCATCCCGGATTGCCAAGGATCGAACCTTCGGCAAGTTCTGCGTGACCATAGATCCCAAGTCTGGCTTTAAACAGGGGATCATTGGAACTTGCATTCCAAATCCGCCCGCCCCCAATACTTTCCAGCCGGTCGTCGCCAGATGCTCTTACGCTTGAGCTATTGCCGGCACGGCATTTGCAGCGGTTTTCGGACGCGAGATCAGCGATCAGCTGTTTCGCGCCCTCCGCCTCATCGAAGATTGCGCCATGTCAGGAACACGCCGAACAGCACTTCGATAATCGCGACCGTCAATGTCACTCCGCCGGGAAGCGGTACGAAGCTGTAAATCCCTGCAAAGCCTGCGACCGTGACAAGCGCAGCAAGCAGCCAGAACAGCTTGTCTCCATAGGCGGTTCTAAACGCAAAATAGTGCGTCCCGACCATGATCGCCGACAGCGGCATGACCAGCGCCGGGTCATATTTCAGAAACAGCCACGCCGCGAACAGACCGGCGATCATCGCGATGGTCGATTCCATCACCAGTGGCCCGCCCGGATTGCCTGCCAATTCCTTCGCGCGCTTCAGAAACACGCGGTTCACAAGCAGCGCCGCAGGATAGATCAGCATCCCGCCAAAAAAGAGCACTCCAAATCCGGTCGCGATCCCGGCGCGCGTTTCAGCAAGCCAGGCCGCCGTCCAGATCAGGCCCGAGATGATTACACCCGGTCCGCCGCCCGTATAGGCGCGGCTCAGATCGCTCTGTGCTTCTGAGATCTGCATGTATTCCCCCTTGCGACAATATCCGTCAGCCTGCGGCCTTTACGATTTCGGCCCAGCCTGCTTCGTCAATCGTTTCAATCCCGAGATCCTGCGCTTTTTTCAGCTTGCTGCCCGCGCCGGGTCCGGCAACCAGCAGATCGGTCTTGGCACTGACAGAACCGGAAGCTTTCGCCCCCAAGCGTTCGGCCTGTGCCTTGGCCTCGTCCCGGCTCATGGTTTCCAGCTTGCCGGTGAACACCACGGTTTTGCCGGCCACCGGGCTGTCCAGCGTTTCAACTTCGTAACGCGGCGGGCTGACTTCGCTCAGCAGGTCTTCCCAAACCGCAACGTTATGCGGTTCATGGAAAAAATCGCCCAATGCCTCGACCACCGCGCCGCCGATCCCGTCTATACTGGTCAGCAGGCTGGCGGCTTCTTCGTCACCGGCGCGGGCTTTCTGCGCGGCATCGCGGATTGCGGGCAATTCGTGGAAATATTTCAGCAAATCGCGTGCGGTCACCGCGCCTACGTGCCGAATGCCGAGGCCGAACAACAGCCGCGCAGCATCGGGCTGGCGGCGGTTTTTCACCGATGCCAACAGTTTCTCCACAGACTTGTCCTGCCACCCCTCAAGCGCGAGAATCTCTTCCTTGCGCTGGTGCAGGCGGAATATATCTGCCGGACTTTCCAGCCAGCCAAGCGCAAAGAACTGGTCGATGGTTTTCTCGCCCAGCCCGTCGATATCCAGCGCCGCTCGGCTGACGAAATGCTTCAGCCGCTCGGTCCGCTGTGCCGGGCAGATCAGCCCGCCGGTGCAGCGCACATCGACCTCGCCCTCCTCCGCCACGGCTTCGCTGCCGCATTCTGGGCAATGGTCGGGAAAGACATAGGGTTCGCGCTGTTCATCGCGGGTCAGGTTCTCGACCACTTGGGGGATAACATCGCCGGCGCGCTGGACCTTGATCCGGTCACCGGGCCGAACGCCCAGTCGCTCGATCTCGTCCTTGTTGTGCAGCGTTACGTTGGTCACCGTGACCCCGCCGACCAGCACCGGCGCGAGGCGGCCGACCGGGGTCAGCTTCCCTGTCCGGCCAACCTGGATGTCGATGGTTTCGAGCGTGGTTTCGGCCTGTTCGGCAGGAAATTTGCGGGCAATGGCCCACCTCGGAAACTTGGTCACAAAACCAAGCCTTTGCTGCCAGTCGAGCCGGTCGACCTTGTAGACAACTCCGTCGATTTCATAAGGCAGGTCAGCGCGCGCCGCCGCAATCGCAGCGTAGGCGGCGAACATCTGGTCGAGAGTTTCGCAGCGCTGGAACAGCGGTGAAACCGGCACGCCCCACTTGGCCAGCTGCTCCACCACATCGACCTGCGTCGCGCCCGGCACTTGCGACACATCGCCCCAGCCATGCGCCCAGAATTTCAGCGGGCGTTTCGCCGTGACGCTGGCATCTTTCTGGCGCAGCGAACCGGCAGCTGCGTTGCGCGGATTGGCGAACAATTTCCCCCCGGCTGCCTCCTGCGCCGCATTCAGTGCAGCAAAATCGGCGCGCGCCATGTAAACCTCGCCGCGAATTTCGAATACGTCAGGCGCGTCGGCAGGCAATTGCTGCGGTATGTCGGAGATATGCGCAACGTTGGGCGTCACATCTTCGCCAACCTGCCCGTCCCCGCGGGTCGCCGCGCGCACCAACTTGCGGTTTTCGTAGCGCAGCGAGCAGGATAGCCCGTCGATCTTGTCCTCCGCTGTGAAGGCGATCGCCGCGTCCTCTGGCAATGCAAGAAACCGCCGGACACGGGCGACAAACTCCGCCACTTCCTCGTCCGCGAATGCATTGTCGAGGCTCATCATGCGAACTTCGTGGCGGACCTTGCTAAGCGGTGATGCTGCGATCTGGTGCCCGACCTTCTGCGAGGGACTGTCGGGCCGCACAAGATGCGGAAACTGCGCCTCCAGTTCGGCATTTCGGCGCACCAGCGCATCATATTCCGCATCGGAAATTTCCGGCGCATCCTTGGCATGATACAGTTCGTCATGCCGCGCAATTTGTCTGGCCAGACGCATGAGTTCATTGGCGGCTTCGGCTTCGGTGATGTCCGGCATTTACACCCCTTCCAAAAGCCTGTCTGCCTGCGCCCGTGCTTCATCGGTCACCTCGGTACCCGACAGCATTCGCGCGATTTCTTCCTTGCGCTGACCCGCATCCAGCAAGCCGACCGAGGTCCGGGTAACGGTGCCCTCGGATGACTTCGCAATCATGTAATGTTCACCGCCCCGGGCGGCCACTTGCGGGCTGTGCGTTACGGCGAGCAATTGCCCACCGGACGCCAGCCGTGCCAGCCGGTCGCCAATAGCGCTGGCCACCGCGCCGCCGACCCCGCGGTCGATCTCGTCAAAGATCACTGTCGCCGCGCCGCCTTTTTCCGCCAGCGCGACTTTCAGCGCCAGGATAAAGCGGGACAGCTCGCCGCCCGATGCAATCTTGCCCAGCGGGGCGAAATCGGCACCCGGATTGGTCGCGATCAGGAATTCCACCCCGTCCATCCCGCTCGCGCCCCAGCGTTCTTCCGGCAATTGTTCAACCGAAGTTTTAAACCGTGCGGCATCCAGTTTCAGCGGCGCCAGTTCTGCAGCAACCGCCTTGTCCAGCCTGGCCGCAGCTTTAACCCGCGCTTCGTGCAATGCGCCTGCCTTTTCGCGGTAGGCATCGCCCGCTGCGCCAGCCGCTTTTTCAAGCGCGCCAATGCCAGCCTCCCCGCCTTCGATGGCGTCAAGCTGGGCGCGCATTTCACGCGCCAGTTCGGGCAGCGTGTCGACGTCGCAGCGATGCTTGCGCGCTGCCGCCCGCAGTTCGAACAACCGTGTTTCCGCATCATCAAGAGCGGCTGGATCGTGGATCAGCTGGTAACCGGCTTCGGTCAGCTTTTCCTCTGCCTCCCCCGCCTCGATCACCGCACGATCGAGCGAGGCCAGCGCATCGGACAACAGCGGATGTTCTTCCGCAATCCGGTCCAGCTTGCGTGCGGCACTGCGCAGCGAGGCAAGCGGCGAGTTGGACCCGTCCCAAACCTTGCGCAAATCTTCCAGTTCGCCCTGCAGCCGCTCGCCCTTCTGCATGTCGGCACGCAATCCGGCCAGGCGCGCTTCCTCGCCCACTTCGGGCTGCAGTTCGGTCAGTTCGGCGAGATGCGCGATCAGCAGATCCTGATCTTCTTTTGCCTGGACGATCGAAGCCTTGGCTTCTTCCAGCGCAGACATCGCCTGTCGCCATTCGCCCCATGCTGCCGCGACAGCGCCGGTGTTTGCCCCGGCATATCGATCGAGCAGCATCCGGTGCCCGCGTGGGTTTACGAGGCCGCGATCATCATGTTGACCATGCAGTTCGACCAACGCGCCCGCCATTTCGCGCAGCAGTGCCACGCCAACCGGCTGGTCGTTTACGAATGCCTTGGAACCACCATCGGCCTTGACCCGGCGGCGCAGTATCAGCGGTTCGCCCGGTTCGATCTCTACCTCGGCATCGTCCAGCACCTGCGATATCGATTTGGGTACCGCTGCAAATTCGAACGTGGCCGTTACGCTGGCCTGTTCTTCGCCGGCACGAACAAGACCGCTATCGGCACGGTTGCCGAGCACGAGGCCAAGAGCATCTAGCAGGATCGACTTGCCAGCCCCGGTTTCACCGGTCAGCACACCAAGACCGCCCGCAAATTGCAGGTCCAGCGCCTCGATCAGCACGATGTTACGAATGGAAAGCTGGGTCAGCATAGACCCTGCAAGCTGTAGCCGAATGAAAACCGCGCGTCACGATGCCAAGGACGGTTTGCAAACAATCTTTTCGCCCGGTCAGACTAGCTGCCTGACATAAGAAAGGGGCGGCCCGCTTTCGCATGGACCGCCCCGATCAATTCAGCTTTTCGGCTAACTTAGTTTACGACACCGATCGTGTCGGCATTGCCGTCTGGATCGCCGTTCACGCGGCCACCGTTACCAACCGCGCCCTGCAGCAAGATGCCTGCGAGATGCGGGGTGGCCATCGAGGTGCCGGAGATGGTGTTGTAACCACTACCGGTCCAGGTCGATTTGATCGACGAGCCCGGCTCAGCAAAATCAACCGGCGGGTTGCCGAAGTTGGAGAAGCTGGACCAGTTATCGCCAATCGCAAAGGACGAAACGGTAAACACGTTCGGGCCATTTGCACGGGCTGGCGAATGGTTGTTTGCGTGGTCGCTTTCGTTACCGGCAGCCAGTGCGAAACGCACACCGCCAGCTGCTGCGTTGACGACTGCCGTATCCAGCGCATCGCTGACACCGCCGCCAAGGCTCATATTGGCAACATCGCCCGGACGGCCATACTGCGCGACATAATCGATCCCGGCGATGACGCCTGAGAACGAACCCGAACCGCGGCGGTCAAGCACGCGAACCGAGACAACCGGTGCACCCGGCGCAACACCGATCACGCCGATATTGTTGTCAATCGCAGCAATGGTGCCGGCAACATGGGTTCCATGACCGTTCTGGTCATTCGCATCGCCCCGGCTGAGGAAGCTGGCCGAACGAGCCAGATCGACGTTCAAATCGGGATGATCGAGCTGAATGCCGCTGTCGATTACCCATGCGGTTGCAAAGTTACCTGCGCCGCCGCCGTTAACGCGGGCGATACCCCACGGAGTTTCCTGCGCCGGCTGACTACCGCCGCCGCCGCCGCCCGGCTTGCCCTTCTGGCCGCGGAACTGGATCGCCGTGGCGACCTGGTCCTGCTCGCAATAGGCAATGTTGGCGTTGTTGCGCTGCATGTTGGCAACCGCCTGCGGCGCGGCATTGACCGCGAAGCCGCGCAGGGCGACGCTGTAGACATGCTTGAGCTGGGCCTGTTCGGCCTGTGCCGAACGTTGCGCTTCTGCACGGGCGTTGCCGCGAGATACCTTGCCATTGAATACGCAGATATAGCTGTTGGCGATCTTGTCGCCCGCCTTCTGAGCCTGCGCCGGCGTAGCCATCGCAACTAGCGGCAACGCCGCGACCACGGCGAGAGTTTTGAAGTTCATTATTGTACCCTCCAGTACGTTTTCAGTCCCTACAACCGCCCGCGACCCGGAACGGCTGAAGTCAGTGAACGTATCGAAGAATATTTCCCTGTCGAGTGTAAATTACGCTTAATTCCAAATTAATTTGGAAAACCGTGAATAATCAATCGAGGCAATAGTTTACGGACAAGTAACGATGCCAGTATATCGGCAAATGCCAAGCAAGGCTAAACTTCACCAGAGGCGGATCAATCGGAAATATTGTATTTTTCAGGAGGGCAGCGACTTACTGCTTCAATATCCGGCCGTCTCTGGCTCCAATTCCTGTTCAACTGAATCGCCCGTTGACCTTTGATCTTCGAAACGCCGGTGGCGCACAATCCGCGGGGTTATGACGATATAGAGTTCGGTCTTCGTGCTGGTCGAACGTTCGTTCCGGAACAGATTTCCCACCAGCGGTATATCCCCCAGCAGAGGAACCTTCGATTTGGTGGTCAGGACGTTTTCCTGCGTCAGCCCGCCGATGACGAAAGTTTCCCCGTCGCGTACCGAAGCGCTCGTCTCTGCCTCGCGCTGGCTGATGGTGGGATAGCCTTGCGAGAAGCCGGTCACACTGGAAACGACGCCGTAAATCTTGGACGTGATGTAACCGTCGCTGCTGACCCGCGGCGCGATCTGCAGGGTCACGCCGACATTAACATACTGCACCTGCTGCGAAACGCCGTTGACGCCCGAAAGCTGGATGGATGTCAGGATGGGCAGCGCGTCTCCGGTGATGATCTTTGCCGTCGAACCGCTTTGTGCGGCGATGCGCGGACGGGAAACAATGCGCCCCTCTCCCTTCTGGATCTGCGCATAAATCGCAGCCTGGAGCACGCCCGAAGGCAGCACATCGTTCGGATCGATGCCAAACGGGAGGAATGATCCAGTCGTCAGCGTGCCAACGCCGATCTGGCCGTTCTGATTGTTCAGATCGAGCCCCAGATTGCGCGCCCCGGTTTCGGTCAGTTCGACAAATTGTGTTTCCAGAATCACGCTGTCTACGGGCACGTCGATAAGCTCGATCTGACGTTTCACCCGGTCGATCCTGTCCGGCGTGCCGGTTATCCAGATCGCGTTCAGCCGGCGGTCGACCGCCAGGCCGTTGCCGAAATTCTTCCCCAAGGGAACGCTTTCACGCTCTGCCTGCTGCGGGGCACCGATATAGCTTGTTTGCTGGTTGGCGGCAGGCGATCCAAAGCCCGGCTCGCGCCGGATGAAGACATCGTTGGGCGAAATCTCAACACCCTCGGCCAGCAGCCCGACCACTTCGGAAACATCCGCATATTTCAGGAACACCAGCTCATAGGCATCGCCCGGCTGATAGGCATCGATCGGTCCGCGGCTGAGTTCCTGCTGCGGAACGACATCCTCGCCGGCAGAACCGATCGGCCGGCTGCCGAGCACTTCTTCCTCGGAAACCCGGTCGACGCTGACCTGAATAGAGTTTGCGCCCATACGTTCTGCCCGGATCGTGGAAGGCAATGCAGTGCTGAACCGTAATACGAGGCTGCTTCCCTGCGTCTCGAACTGGAGCGATCGCACCAGCCCGCGATAGGTCTGGCGCGAGGCAATTCGGCCGGTCTTGAGCGTGGTCGCCATGACCAGCTCCGGGCGATTGGGGTCGCGGTCGACGGTGGCGACGCGCGGTTCGGCGGGCGAAAAGCGCAGGATGAATTTGGCGGAGCCTTCGTCCTGCGTAACCAGCCGCAGTTCTTCGAGGACCGATGGCACCACTTGTGCAGATGCGCCTGGCACAAAAATTGCCGCACCAAGCACAAACGCAAGCGCGGCGGCACAAATCAGGCCAAAGAGCGATTCTCGAATTTTATAGTTCAATGCGACCCCAGCGTCATAAGAATGCAGACGCGTCCTCTGGGGTCGTGTTTATCGGGCCAAGGGGCAAATGCAAGCGCGCGGGCAGCGCCTGTCGATAACCGGGGGCAACCTGCCGCAAATGCGGGCCGTTACCGGCCTGCGCGCGCCGACCTGAGCCAAGCGAGCAGGCGCCTTTCGCGGCGCCTGCAATGCAATAAAAACGGGCGTGTGCGGCTATTTAGCCGGCGGTTGCGCCAGGGGCCTCGTCCTGCACAAGGTCATAGGCCTTGTCGTACCATTCGCTGCCCGGATAGTTTGCACCGAGAACAGCGGCATATTTCACCGCTTCCTGAGGGATGCCCAGCGCGAGGCTGCTTTCTGTCAGACGGTAGAGCGCTTCGGGTGCGTGGCTGGTGGTCTGGAAATTGTCGACCACGTTCTGGAACCGGATTTGCGCCGCGAGCCAGCGGCCCGAACGCTGGTAATACCGCCCGATTTCCATTTCCTTGCCCGCGAGGTGGTCGTTCACCAGGTCAAGCTTGAGGCGCGCATCGGCGGCGTATTCGCTCTGCGGGAAACGGCGGTTCACTTCGGTCAGCGCGACACGCGCCTGCTCGGTGATTTTCTGGTCGCGCTGCACATCGCTGATCTGCTCGTAATAGCTGAGAGCGATTAGGTAATAGGCATAGGGCGCATCCTTGTTACCCGGATGGATCGACAGGAAACGCTGCGCGCTTGCCACTGCCTTGTTGTAATCGCGGGCCGAGTAATAGGAGAACGCGCTCATCAGCTGCGCGCGGCGGGCCCACGGCGAATAAGGGTGCTGACGCTCCACCTCGTCAAACAGGGCCGCGGCGAGTTTGGTGTTGCCGCTTTCCAGCCGCCGCTTCGCCTCGGAATACAGCGATTCCACATCGCGCGCGACATAGGCTGTATCGGTGCCGTCGTCCCCGCCGCCGCCAAACGCCGCACACCCGCTGAGCAGGGTGGAACCGGCAACCATGGCTGCAGTGAGGGTCAACTTGAGCGAGCGGCGCGATGTCGTAATCATGCGCTGCCTATAGCCACTGGCTTTCTGAACGCCAAGTGAAGTCTGGGCCGCCCGCGCGCAAAGACGTGGAAATCAGCCCGCCTGCACAAACCGCTGTCCTACACACTGCGCGCCGTGCTTTGCCCCCGCGCATGACGCGCCGCACCGATCCCCGCACCTCCCGCACATCGCCCCTCGCCCTTCACAATGCCGGCCAGCTGCCCGATTTCACCCCCGTCCCGCGCCAGGGCAACCGGCATGACGGCTGGACCGAACAGCGCCAGCGCGCCTTTATCGAGGCGCTGGCCGACACCGGCAGCGTCCACGCCGCGTGCAAGGCGGTGGATATGAGCCAGCCCGGCGCATATTATCTGCGCCGCCAGCCGGGCGCCGAAAGCTTCCGCGCCGCATGGCAGGCCGCGCTGGATCTGGGCGTGCAGCGGATAGAGGACACCGCGATGGACCGCGCACTGAACGGGGTGGAGGTGCCGGTCTATTCCTATGGCAAGCTGGTCGGCACCCGCCGCGTGGTGAACGACCGGCTGCTGATGTTCATGCTGAGGAACCGCGCGCCTGAACGGTTCGCGGAAGGCAGCGCCAAATCGCTGAACGCGGTCGGCAAGATGGAACTGAAGCGGCTGAAAAAACAGTGGCGGCAGGAATGGCGCAAGGAATGGGAGGCTGAGCAGCACGCAGGCCAGAATGCGGATCAGGCACCCGCCAGCCCGCAGCACAGGATGGAGGCCGCCCAACGCGCCCGCCAGATCATCGATGCCAAGCTGGAAGAACTGCGCCAGAGCATAGAGGCCCGCCGCGCCGCCGAATGGAAAACCCTGTCGCCCGAAACCCGCGAAACCTACCGCCGATACGAGGAACTGCGCGCCCGCGACCTGAAACGCGGGGTTCAGATGCCCGCCCACCTCGCCAGCGAAGCGGATATCGCCGCAGAACAAGCCGAGATCGAACGCGCCGTGCAATTGCGCAAAAGAGGCGGCAGACCGGAGGAAACCCCCACCCTACCCCCGCCCGGCTGGGGCAAACGCAAGGCGTTGGAGGTGCCCGCAGAGGAAAACCCGCGCTGGCGGTCGATCAAGGATGATGGGTGGGAGTGAGTTTGGGCTTCTACAAATACTTCACTCGCCACTCGATATTTTCCAAGCCGACATTCTTAGGGAAATTGATATTTTGCGGCAAATCCCGGTAGCTTAGTGCTTCGGCAATTTGCTCATTGAGTTTGACCGCACCATCAGGAGCGATGCGTATTTTACCATTATCGAAAAGCCTATGAATATCCACCCGCATACATAGCCCATTGCCTACGGCATCAGTGCCACCATGCCCCACCGGGATAATGTGAGCGGCTTCGATTACATCGGATGTTGATTCTTGTGTCAGAACACACCGATTTTCAGCAGCTCGCAACACGTCTTTTCTAAAACGGCTTTGATTGGGGCGTCGGATAAGACTGGTCGCCACACGCCGCCGTTCAATAATAATTGGAATTTCGGAATCCCTAGAAGTGTCCACTTCGTCGTCGGTGCGTTGGCTATCTTCGAGGAACGAGACTTGTTCATCGGGAGCTATTGCCAGAGCAAAGACCGCATCGAGCATGAAGCGCTGTTCATAGCGGCTTGCGTTTTCATCTGCCTGGCAAATGCCGAAGTTTTCGAGGAAAAGCAGAAATTCCCTTGCCAATCTTTTGTCATTTGCCTCTGGCGCACAATCGGGGAAATCGGAAATGTCGAGCTGCCCAATGCGATACAACGCTACCGCTTCCGTGATCTTATCGGGAGATGCTTTAGCTCCCGCCAAAGGGATGACTATTTCGATAAGCTCGTTCGGCGTGAGATATGCTTGTGAAAGCCCCGAAGAACGCCCCAGCTTGTCCATGATGGATAATATCAGCTCAAACGGCTTTATCCGCAGGCCCGCTTCTCTCCACTTCGCTATTTCTGCGTCGGAATAGGTTTGTGGGTTGGGTAGCACAGTGTTCCGAACCATGAGTGCTGCAAACTCATCACTCGTGACTTGGCCACTTGCCACTCTGCGACCAAGCGGTGTTAACTCTACAACTCCGCGAAGTGGCTTCAACAACCCTGTGCCGGTCCAATACTGACCAGAATTTCTGAAGAGGTTACGGCGTTCATCCCGAGCTAAAGTAATTCTCTGTCCACGGTCGTTTATTAGAAAGCGGTCAAGCTGGACTTCCAGCATTTGAAGCTCCTGACATACTTCATTGGAACTCTTAGCGGCACCTTCGTGACGCGACAACGCACGCAAAACTCCAAGAAAAACAGGAACCTGCAGTAAATTTTCAGTAGGAGCAAAACTCAACCACTTCCATGCATAGGTATCAAAGGGTTTCGCAGGGGCGGTCATTCAGCGGCCTCGAACTCGCACTCGGCTAAAGCTTCATTGGCCGCCAGCATTTTGCCGATGGCTAGCCCCAATTTAGGGGGAACGGCGTTCGCTATCTGCCGATAGGCAGAAGTTTTTGTTCCCTTAAACACAAAGTCATCGGGGAAAGATTGAACCGCTGCCAACTCCCTCGCGGACATACGCCGATGATTATTGGGGTGGTGCAATACGACTACTCCGCCCTTTTCGTCGCCACGACCTGTAACCGTTGGAGCGGGTAAGTTGGGGTCAATTCTGCGATGTCCTAAATGACCATTAAAGCGCAGCTTATACTTCGAGTATTCATGGTTCGGAATGTGCGGGGCATTTTCAGGCTCAGGAATGTGCGCTAACGCTTCACCAACTGTCAGCCATTTTTTTAGACCAGCTTGCTTCTCTTTTGCGTCAGGAGACTGGTGTGTAGCCTTAGGAGGAAAACTAACGCCGTTGTCGTCTAAGTCTTCTCGAATCCCTAGCATCACAAAACGCATCCGCTTCTGGGGTGCGCCGTAGTCGGCGGAGTTTAGAACTTTCCAGCAGGTGCGATATCCCACCTCGGTGAAGTCTTTTATGATATTTTCGAGAACCGCCCCTTTACCTAGTGACACTAGACCCTTGACGTTTTCCGCAACGAAGAATCGCGGTCGCTTTTCGGACACGACCCGCACCATTTCTCGATAAAGGCGGTTACGGCTATCGCCGACCGTTCTTCCCCAATTCGCGACCGAGAAGCCTTGGCATGGGAAGCCGCCGACCACGACATCGGCATCGGGGATTTCGCTAGACGGAATATCGGATATATCGCGAATATCAACATGATCTCCGATATTGAGTTTATAGGTCTCGACAGCATCAATAAAAATATCATTCGCCCAGACAATTTCATGTCCAGCCTGAATGAGGCCAAGGTCGAGACCTCCTGCCCCACTAAAAAGTGAAATTATTTTCATAATGCCAGCCTATCGCTAATCTTATACTCGTTCAAAACATCGCCCAAGTGCTTGCCAAAAAGCACTGGAACGGCATTGCCTACCTGTCGGTAGCAAGAGTTCATTCGTCCAACAAATTCAAAATCCTCAGGGAAGGTTTGGATGATAGCCTGTTCGCGTATCGACATACGCCGATGGTTGTTGGGGTGCTGGATAGCGCACACCCCTCCCTTCCCGTTCCCCCGTGCTAAAATGGTAGGAGAAGGCTTTGTTGCATCTGTGGTGCGGTGTCCTGTGAAATTACGATTAGTAACCTTATACTTCGAATATTCATGGTTAGGAATTTCTGGCGCAGCTTCGGGTTCGGGCAAATGTGCCAATGCTTCTCCGATACTCACCCAAGGCAGTTGATTGCCGACAGGTTTTTTCGAATGTGTTGGCTCTGGGTATTTATAATCGAACGACAGTGGCAAATCGTTTCGCGTTCCTGCAATGATGACGCGATTTCTGGTTTGCGGCACACCATAGTTGGCCGTACTGAATAATCGCTTTTGGACACGGTAGCCTGCAGCCGCGAAATCGCTTTCGATTTTCTCAATTGCTTTACCCCCAGCAAGGCTCAGAATACCGCGCACATTTTCGGCAAGAAACCACATTGGTCGCTTGTCCTTGATGATGCGGAAGAATTCTAAGTAAAGCCGATTACGCTCATCCTCTTCAAAGCGGAGCATATTGGCTTGTGAGAAGCCTTGGCATGGGAAGCCGCCGACCACGACATCGGCATCGGGGATTTCGCTAGACGGAATATTCTCAATCGAACCATGGACGATGTGGTCGCCAATATTCTTCCGATATGTTTTGACACAATCTTCGTCGAAATCGTTAGCCCATACGATCTCATGCCCTGCTTGGATTAACCCCAAATCGAGACCGCCAGCGCCGCTGAAAAGTGAGACAATTCGCATATCAACCCTCAGGTTTGTTCTGATAATGTTCTACTTCAAAGCGTTCAACACTCAACCGAATAAAACAGATTTTCCACTATTTTGGATGAGTTTGTCCTACTCTTCCCCCATCCGCAGCGCAGCAATAAACGCCTCCTGCGGAATACTCACATTGCCGTATTCGCGCATCTTGGCCTTGCCCTTCTTCTGTTTCTCCAGAAGTTTCTTTTTGCGCGAGATATCGCCGCCGTAACATTTGGCGGTCACGTCCTTGCGCATGGCGCTGATCGTTTCGCGGGCGATTACCTTGCCGCCGATGGCCGCCTGGATCGGGATTTTGAACAAATGGCGCGGGATCAGGTCTTTCAGGCGTTCGCACATTCCGCGTCCGCGTGCCTCGGCCACATTGCGGTGGACGATCATCGATAGCGCGTCGACCGGTTCGTTGTTCACCAGGATGTTCATTTTCACCAGATCGCCTTCGCGCAGGCCGATCTGTTCGTAATCGAAGCTGGCATAGCCGCGGCTGATGGATTTCAGGCGGTCATAGAAATCGAACACCACTTCGTTCAGCGGCAATTCGTATGTCACCTGCGCGCGGCCACCGACATAGGTCAGGTCGGTTTGCACGCCGCGCCGGTCCTGGCACAGTTTCAGGATTGCGCCGAGATGTTCGTCGGGCGTGTAGATGGTCGCCTTGATCCACGGTTCCTCGATGCTCTCGATCCGGCTGGGATCGGGATAATCGGCGGGGTTGTGCAGCTCTATCGTGCGGGCATCGTCGTTCTTCGATTTGTTCAGCTGGATGCGGTACACGACGCTGGGCGCGGTGGTGATCAGGTCCAGATCGTATTCGCGGCTGAGGCGTTCCTGGATAATCTCCAGATGCAGCAGGCCGAGGAAGCCGCAGCGGAAGCCGAAGCCGAGCGCGGCGCTGCTTTCCATTTCAAACGTGAAGCTGGCATCGTTCAGCCGCAGCTTGCCGATGGATTCGCGCAGTTTTTCGAAATCGGCGGCGTCGACCGGGAACAGGCCGCAGAACACCACGCTCTGCACTTCCTTGTACCCCTTCAGCGGCTGGGTCGCCCCGCCCTTCACCGTGGTGATGGTGTCGCCCACGCGGGCCTGTTCGACTTCCTTGATCTGCGCGGTGATGAAACCGATTTCGCCGGGGCCGAGTTCGGGCAATTGTTCGATCTTCGGGCGCATGCAGCCGACGCGGTCGATCAGGTGCTCTGTCCCGCCCTGCATGAATTTGACCTGCTGGCCTTTCTTCACAACCCCGTCGATCACGCGGATCAGGATGACGACGCCGAGATACGGATCGTACCAGCTGTCGACCAGGCTGGCCTTGAGCGGGGCGTCGCGGTCACCCTTGGGCGGGGGGATCTTCTTGACCACCTGTTCCAGGATATCCTCGATCCCGATGCCCGATTTTGCGCTGGCAAGCACCGCTTCGGACGCGTCGAGGCCGATGACATCCTCGATTTCCTTGCGGACCATTTCGGGTTCGGCGGCGGGCAGGTCGATCTTGTTGATGACGGGCACGATTTCGTGGTCATGCTCGATCGACTGGTAGACATTGGCCAGCGTCTGCGCCTCGACCCCTTGTGCGGCGTCGACGATCAGCAGCGCGCCTTCGCACGCGGCCAGGCTGCGCGAAACCTCGTATGCGAAATCGACGTGGCCGGGCGTGTCCATCAGATTGAGCTGATAGGTCTCGCCATCCTTCGCGGTGTAGTGCAGGCGCACGGTCTGGGCCTTGATGGTGATGCCGCGCTCCTTCTCGATGTCCATGTTATCAAGCACTTGCTCGGACATCTCGCGGTCGGTCAACCCGCCGGTGAACTGGATCAACCGGTCGGCCAGCGTCGACTTGCCATGGTCGATATGGGCAATGATGGAAAAATTGCGGATTTTGGAAAGTTCAGTCATCGCCCGCGCAAATAGCGACGAAGCAAAGCAATGTCAGCTTTATTGCGTGCTCGTCCGCGCTTTTTGGTAGCGGATGAGCAAAAGCGTCAGCTTCCGTAGCTGGCTTTCGACAAATCGATCTGCATGAAAGCCGGTATAGACGGTGTCCCATCGGCATGCTGGTTCTTGATCAAAGGGTAGTTTCCAGCTGGCAGCGCGGCCAAGGGCATACCCGCAGCGGCCAAGGCGTAAGGGGAGACACGGTGACGCGTGCACAATCCGTCTGCCCCGTCGCTTACCAACGCCATTTCAAATTCCAGACCCTGCGATGCGCCGTTCGATCTGCGCACGGTGCAAACTGCCAATTGCCCCCCGCCAAGATCAAGCACCAATTTGGTGCCCGTTGGCACGTCGAGCAGCCCTTCGATCATGGCACCGGTTTTCGACAAATTTCGAAGAACGGCATCGTAGCGGTGATCCTCATGGATCACGCCAATCTTGCGAAATACCGTTTTTCGATCTGCACGGTGCCGTGCCGGGCCGACCGGTTCGAATTCCAGCGATCCCGAGCCGAGTCTTTCCAACACGTCGCTTTGCGGCATTGCCTTGGCAAAAATGTAACCCTGGATCGTATCTGCACCGCGTGCTGTGACGAGTTCCAGCTCGTCCATCGCCTCCACGCCTTCTGCGACTGTCTCCATGTTGAGAGCGCCGGCAAGGCTGACGATGGCGGTGATGATTGCAGAATTGTTATTGCCCTGTTCGGTTGCGCCCCGGACAAAGCTCTGGTCGATCTTGATCTTGTCGAAAGGCGCGTCACGAAGGTAGCCGAGCGAGGAATATCCGGTACCAAAATCGTCAAGTGCCAGCCGCACGCCCAGTTCCTTGAGCTGGGCGAACATCCGCTTCGTCGCATACGGGTCCGACATGAAGACGCTCTCGGTAATTTCGAGTTCCAACCTCTTCGGATCAAGGCCCGACTGGCTCAACGCACGCTCTACAATCGACGGAAAGTCTTCATCGGAAAATTGGACGGCCGACACGTTGACTGCAACAGTAATGCCATCCGGCCATTGCGCTGCATCCATGCATGCGCGCTTCAGTGCCCACTCCCCGATTTCGGCAATAATGCTGGTTTCTTCTGCAATCGGAATGAATTGTGCCGGGCTGATCCAGCCGCGATCCGGGTGGTGCCAGCGCATCAGCGCCTCGAAACCCTTCGCCTGACGGGTGCTCGCCTTGACCAGCGCCTGATAATGCAGTTGCAACTGCTCGTGTTGCAAGGCGTCACGCAAATCTTCCTCGATCTGTTTTCGCGCCCTCGCCCCGTCTTTCAGATCGCTAGAGTAAAAGCGGAATTGCCCGCGTCCGCCGCCCTTGGCAGCATAGAGCGCCAGGTCTGCGCTGCTCACCAGTTCCTCAGAGGCAAGCCCGTCATACGGGGCGATGGCGATGCCCAGCGACGTGCCGATAATCGCTCTTGTACCGTCGATTGAGTAAGGCTGAGAGATCATCTGGATAATCCGCTGGCCTAAATCACCGAGCTTGCCGCGATCATCCATATCCGGAAGCATGATCTGGAATTCATCGCCGCCCAGACGCGCAATCTCACCCTTGTCCTTGATGATTGTCTGAAGCCGCTGTGCGACCTGTTTCAGCAATTCATCGCCGGCCGGGTGGCCAAGTGTGTCATTCACCTGCTTGAACCTGTCGAGGTCGAGCATCATCAGCGCGCAGCTGCGTTTGGCGGACTGGTAAGCGGTCAACGTCGTGCTGAGGCGCTTTTCCATCGTATGGCGATTGGCAAGGCCCGTAAGCGTATCAAATTTCGCAAGCCGCGATGCGTCTCTGTCTCGTTCGCGGTCGGCGGTTATATCCTTCGCGCCGCCGCGATATCCGAGAAACTCGCCGCCACTGCCGAACTGGGGTTTCCCCGAAATCGCCCACCAGGTTTCTCGCCCGCTATCCACCAACAGGCAAACCGAGAGGTCAGCAAATGACTGGCGCGCGCTGATGAGGAACGGCAACGGCCTTTCGACCTTATCCTGATCGTCTATTTTGCCCGACACGAACATGCTGGAAAGCTGCGTTCCGATAATCTCCGAACTCTCTTTTCCGAGAGTCCGTGCCGCGCTCTCGGACAGATATACCAAGCGGCCGCGCGGATCGGTCGCCCAGAACCATCCGAGGCCCAGCTCTTCAAAATTGTCCAGCAGCGCAAGTCGCTGCGCGGCGTCGGCCCTGCCCATGGGCATCAGGCCATGCCCGCTGCCAGCACCCACGCTGAACCGGCCGAGGAACCCGTTCTTACCCATGGCGACTGCCTTGCAGATGCAATAGCCGGATCATGCGGAACGTCTCGCTTCTTCTTCAATCGGTTGTGCTGAACGATGGATTGTCGGCTTCATCGCGCCAAGTTTTTCCATGTCGACCGGCTTGGCGAATTTTACACCCATCCGGTCGTCCTGTCCCCAAATCGATCGTGCGGTCAGGATCACGCTTTCGGAAAAGGCTATGTTGAATTCCGTGCCGGGTGGGACATTCCACAACCCTTCAATCATGGCACCCCCGACCGACATGTTCCGGATAGTGCCGTTGTAATAGTGGCCGCCGCTTTCGAGCATGACTTTGCGCAGCATCGTCTGGCGCGGCGCACGTGAAGATCTTGGTCCGCGCGCAGTCAGGCGGCCACCGGCAAGAACGAACTTGGTCGCTTCGGCGCAGCTCACAGCCTTTGAATAGATGTAGCCCTGAATATGACTGCAACCCAGGGACCGGACGAGATCAAGCTCATCCAGCGTTTCCACTCCTTCTGCGGTCGTATCCATCCCCAGTGACTTGGCGAGGCTCGTTATCGAGGTGATGATCGCACCATTGCGGCTACCAGGCTCGGTCGCGCCCCTGACGAAACTCTGGTCGATCTTGATCTTGTCGAACGGAGCTTTCTTCAAATAGCCAAGCGATGAATAGCCGGTACCGAAATCATCGAGAGCAAGACGTACGCCTACGCGTTTCAGCGCCGTGAACATCGCATCGGTGCCTTCATCGTCGTTCAGGAATACCGTTTCGGTAATCTCCAGTTCGAGGCGGGACGGATCAATCCGTGCGCGCGCAATCGCATTCGTGATGATCGACGGTAATTGCGGGTTCGAGAACTGCAAAGCCGAGACGTTGACCGCGCACCGAATATGTTCGGGCCACCGGGCAAGATCGTCACAAGCCGTCCGAATTGCCCATTCGCCAATTGCAGCGATAAGGCCGGTATCTTCTGCAATCGGGATGAACCGCGCAGGGGACAGCCAGCCCTGCTTCGGGTGGTTCCACCTCAGCAAGGCCTCGAAACCGCTCAGCGTATCATCCCCTGCATTCACAACAGGCTGATAAAACAGCTGGAGATCGCCATTGGCGATGGCGTCACGCAGATCCTGCTCCAGCGCACTGCGTTCCTCTGCTGCAGAATGCAGGTCGTTGGAATAGAAGTGATACCGCCCGCGTCCGCCGTCCTTAGCCGCATACAGGGCAAGGTCGGAATTGCGGATTATCGATTCGCTGGTCAGGCCATCATCAGGCGCGACGGCGATACCGATAGATGCACCGATAACCACGCGCTGGCCCTCGATCGAATAGGGCTGCGAAAGCGAGTGAATAATTTGCTGGGCGAGCTGCGCGAGACGCTCTCTCTCTGTTCGTCCGGCAATGATCACCTTGAATTCATCGCCGCCCAACCTGCCGACGCGGCCATCACTTCCAACCGCCCGTTCCAACCGCTGTGAAACTTGCTTGAGCAGAGCGTCTCCAGCCGGATGACCAAGCGTATCGTTGACGTGCTTGAACCGGTCCAGATCAAGCAGGAAAACACTGCATTCGCGCTGCTGTTCCTGCGGGGCAGAAAGTATCTTTTCCAGCGTCTGCTGCATCTGGAACCGGTTGGCGAGCCCGGTAAGCGAATCGTACTGCGCCAGGCGGGTCACGCTTTCCTCGCTGCGCTTCTTCTCGGTCAGATCGGTACCCGAACCGCGGAAACCTACGAAGTTGTGGAAGCTGTCATAGGCCGGGCGTCCGTTAATGGACCACCAGCGTTCTTCGCCGGGCGTGGCTGCACGCACGCCGAGTTCCTGGAAAGAAGACCGCGCTGAGAGATGGAAGGTCAGGGTCCGTTCGCCATCGCGGTTGTCATCGCCCAGATCGAACAGATCGGCAAACGGCCTGCCGAGTATTCTCGATTCAGGTTTTTGAGTGACCCGTACGACAGACGGCGAAACATAGGTCAACAGACCCCGACGATCAGTCTCCCAGAACCAGCCCTGTCCTGTTTCTTCGTAATCGCGCAGAATATCCTCGGCGCGGTTTTGTTCTCGGGCGCGAACCTGCTGCACAGCCAGCCGCGCCCGGTTCACTTTGATCTGATAATGACCGATCAGCATCGTCGTGAGGGAGGCGAGGATCAGCGCGCCGATAGCATCGGCATTGCCTACGAGCACGGCAATTGTACCCCATGACGTCAGCAGGCAGCTGACTTGCTGTACCGGGCGGTCGGTCAGCAAGCTGAAACACAAAGTGTTCATTGTCAGGATACCGGCCACAATCCATGGCCAACCCAGCCCGGCGTGCTGGTTCCACAGAACGAGCGATGCGGCGAAAAGTCCTATCGGCGCGACGATTGTAGCCCAGGCAAGGGGCTTGTAATAGCTCGGCGTCTCTCGTCCTGCCCGTTCAATCTTGGCCAGCTTTAGCGACAGAACACTGATGCCAACCGCCGGACTGATCGAAACCAGAATTTCGCGCGATGGCAACGACCAAGTGATGCCCATTGCAATAAACAGGCTCAAGCCGAGCGCCAGAGATACAAACCACCAGGGGCCGGGAATTATCGGGGGGTCGAGAGATTCCTGCCGCGGGGGAGATTGTTTGCTCCGCCGCAGGGGATTACGCCGCTCACCATCTGAACGGCGGTCGGCAGTGTGGGCTTGTTTCTGCTCGTTATTCGGCTTTGCGCTGCTGTGGTCCGCATTGGCAGGGCGCACGCGAACGGGTGCGCTTTCACGCACCGTTTGTTCACCATTTTCAGGCCGCTTTTGCGGTTGGAGTACGCCCATGCCTCGGCCATGCCAAATCCGTTTTGAAAAACCGTTAACCAGACGGACGATTTACGAGAGGGGCCAAAGCCGCCATCCGTTCGCTTGCCAAGACAGCGGCTGCCGTGCATGAAATGCAAAACAGAACAGAGTATCAGGAGAGCACATGGCCAACGGCACGAAGCTTGAAGACGAAGCAGCCCAGTCGACAACCGCATTGGGGCCAATGATTGGCCTCGCCAGAGAAGATTTTGTCGGCGCTATCGCATTGTTATTACGGGAAACTGCCTCTGATCCGGTTCGGTCCATGAAGCACGCTCAAGAGATGGGCCAGGACATGATCAAGATCATGACCGGCAAATCCGATCTTGCGCCCGATCCGAAGGACAAACGTTTCCGTGATCCCGCATGGCAATATAATCCGTTCCTGAGGGCCGGCGCGCAGTATTATCTCGCCGTACAGAAAGGCATGAAAAGCTGGCTCGACGATCTCGAACTTGACGATCTTGAGCGGGACCGGGCCAATTTCATTTCCAACATCATTATCGACGGGTTGGCACCGACCAACACCCTGATCGGTAACCCGACCGCGCAAAAACGGCTCGTCGATAGCGGCGGGCTCAGCCTCATCAAGGGCCTGAAGAACGCCTATAACGACATGGTCCATAACAAGGGGATGGTCAGCCAGGTCGACAAGCGTCCGTTCAAGCTGGGCGAAAATGTCGCGATTTCAAAAGGTTCTGTGGTTCTGCGGACAGAGATGATGGAACTTATCCATTACGCTCCGACGACTGACGAAGTTTACGAAATTCCGCAGCTGACGATCCCGCCGCAGATCAACAAGATGTATATCAACGACCTCAGCCCGGAAAAATCCGTGGTCAAATGGCAGGTCGACAACGGCATCCAAACATTCGTGATTTCGTGGCGTAACCCGACCAAGGAACAGGGCCATTGGGATATGGCCGACTATGTCCGTTCCTGCCGCGAAGCGATGGAAGCGGCCGCAGCCATCACAGGGTCAAAGAAAGTTAACGTATCGGCCGGTTGTTCGGGCGGGCAAACCGCTGCGATGGTCGCCAGCAAGATGGCTGCCGACGGGGACGACCTGCTCGGCGCGCTGACCCTGATGGTGTGCGTGCTTCACCCCAAGCAGAACGATATCGAAGCCGGATCGCTGGTCAGCGAAAACGGCATGGCACTGGCTCGCCGCCGTGCAGCGAAGAAGGGCGTGATCAAGGGAGATGATCTGGCGCGCGGATTTGCCTGGCTCAGGCCGAATGACCTGATCTGGAATTACGTGATCAACAACTACCTGCTCGGCGATGACCCGCCCGCATTCGACGTGCTGTTCTGGAATGCCGACGCGACCAACCTTTCCGCGAGCCTGATGGGCGATTTCCTGACGGCATTCGAAACACTGGCCTTCACCCGCAAGGGCGAAGTCGAAATGGTGGATCACAAGGTCGACCTTTCGAAGGTCAAGAGCGACCTGTTCATTCTGGGCGGTGTAACTGACCACATCACCCCGTGGAAGGCGACCTATCGTTCGACCCAATTGTTCGGCTCCAAGGACGTGACCTACGTCCTCAGCCAATCCGGGCACATGCAGGCGATCCTTAACCCTCCCGGCAATCCCAAGGCCAAGTATTTCGTCCAGAAAGGCGGCGGAAAGCTGCCAGCAACTGCGGATGAATGGCTTCAGGGAACAGAGGAAGTTGCGGGTAGTTGGTGGCCATACTGGGCAGAATGGGTAACCAAGCGCTCGGGCAAGAAGAAAGCGGCTCCCAAGAAGCTTGGCAATACCAAGTACAAGCCACTTGATCCTGCACCGGGACTTTACGTTTCCGAAGAGGTCTAAGAATTATCTTTCTGAATTATCAAAGGAATTTTGCTTGAGCGATCCTATGGCCTCGGCCGAAGTGACGATGGAAAGCGTGGGCGGCAGAAAGCTGCGAGTTGCACGCTGGAACCTTGACAAACCAAGCGACCATCCGCCGATCCTGTTTTTCAACGGTATTGGTGCAAACATTGAAGCCGTTGCACCTTTGGCCGAAGCCATGAGCGATCGCGGGTTCATAATGTTCGATATGCCCGGTGTCGGCGGTTCGCCAGATCCGGTCATTCCCTACAACACCATCACGATGGCGTGGACCGCTACCCAGCTTCTTGACCGTTACAATCTCGATGTTGTGGACGTGATGGGCATCAGCTGGGGCGGCGGCATGGCCCAGCACTTCGCGATCCAGCACCCGGGCAGAACCCGCCGTTTGATCCTGGTTGCAACCAGCGCCGGAATGCTGATGGTACCCGGCAATCCCGCTGCATTGACCAAGATGGCGAACCCTCGCCGCTATGTCGACGCAGACTACATGGCGAAACATTTCAAGACGTTATACGGCGGAGCATTGGGCAACGAGCTCGGTGTGGACGAAGGCAAGAACGAGCATATCGACCGCCTGTCACCCCCCAGTCCGCGCGGATATATGTACCAACTTCTCGCCATGATCGGCTGGACCAGCGCGCCCGCCCTGCCCTTCATGCGCAAGGAAACGCTGATCCTGATGGGCGACGATGACCAAATTGTCCCGTTGATCAACGGCAAGTTCCTGAAAAGCCTGATCCCCAACAGCGAACTGGTGGTGATGGCAGGCGGCGGGCATCTGTTCCTGCTCAGCCACAAGGATGAAAGCGTGATTGAAATCAAGAACTTCCTTGATGCACCTCACGGAGATGACCTGTCAGCTGCGGCATGATCAAAGCGCGCCGATAAACGGGAGAAGTTATGCCGCACATCGCGATTATTGGTTCAGGGCCGGCAGGGTATTACACTGCCGAAGCGGCGCAGAAACAATGGGGCGATGATGTCCGCGTCGATGTGTTCGACCAATTGCCGGTCCCGTATGGATTGATCAGGACGGGTGTCGCGCCCGATCACCAGTCGATCAAGGGCGTGTCACGCAGGTACGAGAAAACCGCGTTGACCGAGAATGTTCGGTTCGTCGGCAATGTTACCGTCGGTAAAGACGTTTCAGTGGCCGAGTTACAGCAACTTTATGATGCTGTCGTGCTGGCCACCGGCGCGCCCAATGACAAGATGCTGGGCCTTCCGGGCGAAGACCTCGCCAATGTCTATGGGAGCGCCAGTTTCGTCGGCTGGTATAACGGCCATCCCGAATTCGCCCGGCTCGATCCCGATCTGTCGGGAAAGCACGCGGTGGTCATCGGCATGGGCAACGTCGCGCTCGACGTGGCGCGGATTTTGGCCAAAACCGAAACGGAATTTTCAGGCAGCGACATCGTCGGCCACGCGCTCCAGAAACTGATCAACTCGGGGATTGAAAAGATTACCATCCTTGGCCGGCGCGGGCCGCATCAGATCATGATGACGCCGAAGGAATTGGGCGAGCTTGGAAATCTGGAACGGGCCTCGCCCCGCGTCGACCGTTCAGACTTGCCGGATGAAGCAGAAGATGCCCTGCTGGAGCCTGGCCTGAGGAAATCTGTCACCCAACTACGCAGTTTTGCAGCGATCCCGGAAGACATGCACGCGGAAAAGAAGATCGAGATCGAGTTTGATTTCTTCGCCAGCCCCGTTGCGATGGAAGGTAGCGGCAAGGTCGAGAGCGTTCGGGTGGAGCGAACCGAAGTGAAAGCAGGCCGCGCGGTCAGAACCGGCGAAAGCTATTCGATCCCCGCAGACGTCGTCGTCGCGTGCATCGGATATCGCACCTCGCCTATTACAGGGGTACCCTTCGACGATAGGGCCGGCCGCTTCGCCAATGACGAGGGACGTATTCTGACCGGCCTTTACTGCGTCGGTTGGGCACGGCGCGGGCCATCAGGCACGATCGGAACAAACCGTCCGGACGGGTTCGGCCTGATTGAAAAGATCGCAGAGGATATTGATGCCGGGCTGCTTGGGCCCGCGAAGCGCAAGGGACGCAGCGGGTTCGACGAACTCGTCAAGGAACGCGGCCTTGACGTGGTAACCTTCCAGGACTGGAAGAAGATCGAAGAAGCCGAGGCCGCCGCCGCACGTGAAGGATCACCGCGCGAGAAATTTATCGATATCGAGGCAATGATCAGCGCGGCAAACTAGCTGAGCCAGGCCTTCAATTCAGCGTTCACTTCATCAGGCACGTCTTGCTGGACCCAGTGCGATGCATCGGGGAAACGGCGCACGGTCAGATTAGGCACAAATTCCTCCAACCCGTCGAGACAGTGGATGTCGATGGCGACATCCTGTTCGCCCCACAGGACCAATGTGGGCGTGTTCACTTTGCCATCTCCAATTTCCCGAACATCGGGAAAGCGCAGAAGTGCACGGTAGTAAGCGAGCATTGCACGGATCGCACCCGGCTTATTCGCCGCCGCGCGATAGGGGGCGAGCTCGCGGTCACTGAAACGCGATTTGTTGATGGCCGAGCGCCGAAACGCCTGAACGATCGGCTCTGCCCGATTGCGCGAGAGGAGCCTTTCGGGCAGCCACGGCAGCTGGAAAAAGAAAATGTACCAGCTCTTGCGCAATTGCCGCCATTTACGCAGTTCGCGCTCCGAACATTTGGGATGCGGAACGTTGAGTATAATTAGCCGCTTTAACGGGCGCAGTTTCTTGATGGCGAAATGCCAGGCGACCAGTGCCCCCCAGTCGTGGGCAATCAAGGTGACTTCGCTGGCACCGCTTGCGTCGATCAGCGCGGCGACATCTTCGGCCAGCACATCCAGCCGGTAAGCGCCGACATCTTCAGGCCTGGTAGTTGCGCCATACCCGCGCATATTGGGTGCCCACACCCGGTAACCCAATTCCGCCAACCCTGGAATCTGGTGACGCCAGCTGTAATGCAGCTCCGGAAAACCATGCAGGCACAGCGCCAGCCGATCCCCGTTTCCCGCCTCAGCGACTTCGAACCTTAGGCCGTTCGCATCGACCCACTGCATCGTGATTCCGCTATCGGGCGCGGGTTGCCAGCTGAATTCCTGATCCATCTGTCCCGTATAGCGGGCCGCGATCTGATATGCTAAAACAGTTGCAAATAAAAATGGGAGAGAGACCATGGCATCATTCGATCTGATCATCCGGGGCGGCACAATCGTCGATGGAACCGGCGCAGAACGCTTTATTGGCGATATCGCCGTCAAGGATGGGCTAGTCGCTCAAATTGGCGATATTCGCGGTGACGCGGCCGAAGAGATTGATGCTGCCGGAATGATCGTGACCCCCGGATTTGTCGACATCCACACACATTACGACGGCCAGGCCACTTGGGATCAGGAAATGGCCCCGTCGAGCTGGCACGGCGTCACAACCGTGGTGATGGGCAATTGCGGCGTGGGATTCGCCCCGGCCAAACCTGACCGGCACGAATGGCTGATCAGCCTGATGGAAGGGGTTGAGGATATTCCCGGAACCGCGCTGGCCGAAGGGATGACCTGGGACTGGGAAACCTTCCCCGAATATCTCGACGCGCTGGAAAAAATGCCCCGCGCTGTCGATGTCGGCACCCATGTGCCGCACGGCGCTGTTCGCGCCTACGTATTGGAAGACCGCGAACAGCCCGGCGCAGTACCAACCGATGAAGACATCAAGCGTATGTCGGAAATCGTGCAAGAGGGCGTTGAGGCAGGCGCTCTGGGATTTTCGACCAGCCGTACGGTTCTGCACAAATCGATCGATGGTGAACTGGTACCTGGCACGACAGCCACGGCAGAGGAACTCGTCGAAATCGGACGCGCGATGGGCCGCGCCGGGCACGGTGTGTTCGAAATGGCCAGCGACCTCCAGCGCGATTGGAATGAATTCGGCTGGATGGGCGAACTCAGCCGCGAAACCGGTCTGCCGGTGACTTTCGCCGCGCTGGAATCGATCGCGAAGGAAATGCCGCTCAAGGAACAGATCGCGGCGATGCGAGCGGAAAACGATAATGGTGCAAACATCGTGGCCCAGATCGCCTTGCGGGGAAACGGCATCATCATGGCATGGCAGGGCACCGTAAATCCGTTCGTCTACCGGCCAAGCTGGCAACAGATAGCCGACCTTCCCTGGGAACAGCAGAAAGCGAAGCTGCTCGACCCTGAATTCAAGCGGCAATTGCTTTCGGAGGCGAACGATTACTCGGAAGCTCCCAAGGATATCCTCGGCGTGCTGATGGTCATCACCCAAGGTTGGGCCTTGCAGTACGAAATGGATCCTGATTTCGATTACGAACCGGATGAAACAGCCAGCGTTAACGCACGCGCGAATGCAAAGGGCGTAGACCCGCAGGAATATGCGTACGACATGCTTTGCGCCGATGACGGCAGGGGTTTTATATACCTGCCTATCCTGAATTATGCCGACGGCAATCTCGACTTCCTGCATCCATTGCAGCACGCCGACGACACGGTAAATTCGCTGTCCGATGGCGGCGCGCATTGCGGGACGATTTGCGACGCCGCCAGCCCGACCTTCATGCTGGAACACTGGGTCCGTGATCGCAAGCGCGGCGACCGCATCAGCCTGGAAAATGCAATCAAGCGGCAATGCTGGGATACGGCGCGCCTTTATGGCCTTGAAGATCGCGGTATCCTTGCCCCTGGTTATCTGGCCGATATCAACATCATCGATTTCGACAGGATCAAGCTGGGCAAGCCGTGGCTCGCATTCGATCTGCCAGCAGGCGGGAAGCGCCTGCTGCAGAAAGCTGACGGCTATGTCGCCACGATCAAGAACGGCACCGTCACTTTCAAGGATGGCAAGTGGACCGGCGAAACACCGGGCGGCCTGATCCGGGGGCCGCAGCGGGCAGAATTGGCGGAAGCCGCCGAATGACTGCCTATTCGCCTTCCAAAGGCGACTGGGCTGTCATAACCGGTGCCGGGCGCGGAATTGGCCGGTTCCTTGCCCAGCATTTCGCGGCCAAGGGCATGCGGATCTGCGCCATCGACATCGATGCTTTCGAAGCCGAGCAGACTGCACGGCTCTGCGGTGATGGTAGCCGCGGAAGGGGCTGCGATGTGTCCGACCGCGATGAAACATTCGCGGTCGCTGAAAAGCTGATTGCCCAGGGCGTGGAGCCTTCACTTCTCTGGATAAATGCAGGTGTTGGCACCGCCGATACGGTCAGCAAGGCCAAGCCGGAAACGATCGATTGGCTGATGGGCGTCAACGTTTACGGACCGATCAATACCGCTCAGGCATGGCTGCCCGTGCTGCGCGCAAAAACCGGCGCGAAGCATGTCGGAGTGACCGCCAGTTCGGCATCGGTAACGCCGGTCAGCGGGCCTTACACGCTATATTCAACGACCAAGCAGATGACGGCATCAATCGGGGAGGCGCTTGGCGCTGAACTGGCCGAGGACGGCATCGGTGTAACGATTTTGTGCCCGGGTATGCTCAACACGCAAATCTGGAACGCCGCACAGGCACGTCCGGATCGATACGGTGGTGCCCGTAGCGCGCCGGAAGCGGCGGGCGATCTCTGGCGTGCCCAGCCCGGCCCCGAGGTGCTCGCGCAAGGAATCGATACCGTGCTGGGCCGAGGTGGCGGCTGGTGCATCATCCCTACCGAAAAGGACACCGAGAGCAGGATGGAAGCCCGACACCGTGCGCAGCATCACGGCTACTTCCACTACGCAATCGCTGACGATTAAGCCGTCTGACGACTTGATCACGCAAACAATACGCCCATCCCGACACCCACTGGTTTGAGAAGGAAAAGACCGACGATGAAAGCCATTCGCACAGGTTCCGCGCCCTCTACGCTCGATACACTCACGCTCGTGGAGATGGACGATCCGGGTGCCCCCGGCCCCGGCGAAATTCGCGTAGCGCTCAAGGCATCATCGCTGAATTATCACGACTATGCTGTGGTCAAGGGGATGATCCCCACCGCTGAAGGGCGGATACCGATGTCTGACGGAGCCGGGATCGTCGAAGCTGTCGGAGACGGTGTGAACGAATACAAGGTCGGCGATCTGGTTGTTTCAACCTTCTTCCCGGACTGGCTCGATGGCACCCCGCCGCAAAGCGCCTTCACCCGGGTGCCGGGTGATGGGATCGACGGCTACGCACGCGAAGTGGTTGTCGCGCCGACGACTTGGTTCACCCGCGCGCCCAAGGGATACGATGCCGCGCAGGCAGCAACGCTGACCTGCGCCGGATTGACCGCATGGCGCGCGCTGTTCGTTGATTATGCATTGAAGCCCGGCGACACGGTTTTGGTTCAGGGCACCGGCGGTGTGTCAATCTTCGCGCTGCAACTGGCCAAGGCGGCGGGCGCGAATGTGATCGCCACAAGTTCGTCGAACGAGAAACTGGAACGGGTCAAGGCGCTGGGGGCAGACCAGGTCATCAATTACAGGGAAACCGAAGCCTGGGGACCGAAAGCGATGGAATTGACCGGCGGACGCGGGGTAGATTGCGTGGTCGAAGTGGGCGGATCGGGCACTCTGGACCAGTCAATGCTGGCGACCCGCATCGGCGGTCATGTGGCACTGATCGGGGTTCTATCCGGCTTTGCCGGTCCGGTGCAGACCGCCCTGCTGTTCTCAAAAAACCTGAAAGTTCAGGGCCTGACCGTCGGTAGCCGCAAGCACCAGATCGACATGATTGCTGCTATCGAAGCCAACGGGATCGCTCCGGTAATTTCAGATCACTTCGCAATGGCCGACCTGACCGATGCCTTCCGCCATCAAGGAAGCGGCAAGCATTTCGGCAAGATCGTGGTCGACATCTAGAACGTTCAATCAGGGGTGGATCACGATCCCTTTGGCGGGGTCGACCGATCCGCCCAGCATCGTGACGAACGCTTCGCGCGCTGCATCGATGCCCTCGCGCACGTCCATCTCGATCGCGGTACCGACATCGCTCAGGAATTGCTGCCAGCTTTTGGCGATTTCCTTGCCGAAGCCTTCCGGGCCCAGTTCCTTGACCGCCGCAACGGCGTGATCCGGGGCGAAAAACAGGATCGGTTCGGGTCCGGCGAGTTTCCCCGATCCGTCCATGGTGCCGCCGCGAGCCTCGATATGGGTGGCACCGACGAGGCAGGAATATTTCAGGTTTTCGCCCAGATGATTGTGCAATTGTGCCAGCAATTCGCCATTGCCGGCAAAATCAACCGATACCGACGGAACCTGCGCGATCTTGTCCAGATTGTCGTAGGCGATCACTTCATCGTACAATCCGGATTGCTCGACGAAGCCGACATTGCCCTTCGATGTCAGTCCGATCCGGCGAATTTTCGGCGACCTGTTCTTGGCAACGCTTGCCAGCCCCATCGCGGTTTTCGATGATGCGCTGGTCAGGATAACGGCCTCTGCACCATGCCAGTTTTCGCGCCGCATGAAGCTTTCGATCAGGAAGCCGGTTTTAAACAACGGGCCGAAGATCATACGCTCATTCTCTTTCGCGGGATCATGCTCGGGGTCTGCATCCAGGCGGCTATACTGATTGTAGATCGGGCTCATCGGCTGCCGATGCGCCGCCATGTCCATGAAACCGTGCTTGCTCACCTTGCCCGGCATAACGGTCAGGTGTGTTCCCATCGGCAGGTAACCGTACACCCGTTCCCCCACCTTGAAATCCGGATGGGCAGAATCCTCGACCACCGCATGCCCCCACATCGGAACGATGCCGAATTCGCCCTCGGCAGGGAAGAAATTCCAGTAGCCGAACCGGTCACCCGCAACGGCATAGGTCACATTGTTTGCAGTCACTGCAAAGCTCTGAACCTTCAGGCGAACGGCACCGTCCGGCAAATCCATCTTGGGCAGTTCAACCGTCTTTGCTTCGGTCAGCTTCTCGCGGTTAACATGGACGGAATGCTTCATACGGTCTCTCCTAGGAATTTTCAGAGAGCGTAGCGTTTAGAAACCCGTCATGCGAGGGCCAATCTGCCTAACTTGCAGTAGAACCGCTTTCCATCGGCCACGCGGTGGCGGCCATCGATGCGCGCGTGTGGCACTCTTCCATCCATTGCGGCAAACGTTCCATCTGTGCGATCCCGGCCGCACCGTGGGGTGTCAGCTGCACACCGCGCAGCACCGTGTAGAGGAAAATGTCCGCCATCGAGAAACCGCAACTGGTCCACGCACCATCGCGTTGCAATTCAACATCCAGAAATGACAAGGTTTTCGCGATGCCAGGCAAACTATCCGAAATCCGCTTGGTATCGAGCGGTTCGCCGGCATATCTGTGCATGATGTATGGCATCACCAGCCCGTGTTCGAACAGCGGGAAGAGGTAGGAATTGGCAATACCGATCCACCGCTCGCTCACCGACCGCATCAGCGGATCGGAGGGCTGCAAAGCGCCATCATTATGCGCGCTATCGATATAGTTCACTACCGAAGCCGTCTCGTACATCTTGTGCCCGTCCAGATGGACCACGGGCACCTTGCCGAAAGGATGGCGGTTGTCAGGCGAATTGGCAGGTGTCGGCACAACGTCGTGCCGCAGGCCTGCCTCTTCGCAGACGATCTGGATGATCCTGACGTAAGTCGAAACGACCGGTCCGAATATCTGGACCGGCTTTGTCAACGGCTTACACCCGCATCGGCATCAGGACATAAAGTGCCGGGCTCTTGTCATCCTTGCGGATCAGGGTCGGCGCGCCCGCATCGGCCAGGTGCAGTTCAACCTGATCGCTGTCGATCTGGCTGAGAATGTCCTTCAGGTAATTGGCATTGAAGCCAATCTCGAACCCATCCGAACCGTATTCCGCAGCGACTTCTTCTGTCGCAGTCCCGTTATCCGGGCTCGTGACAGAGAGGATGACCTTGTCATTTTCGAGGGCCATCTTGACCGCGCGAGTTTTCTCGGTCGCGATGGTCGCAACCCGGTCGACACCTGAATAAAAGGCACGCGGATCGATTTTCAGCAGCTTGTCGTTACCCGTGGGAATGACACGGCTGTAATCGGGGAAAGTCCCGTCGATCAGCTTGGAGGTGAGAACAACGCCGCCCTCGCCGCCCAGCGTGAAACGAATCTTGCTGGCCGAAAGGTCGATTTGCACGTTCCCGTCCAGCGCTTCTTCCAGCAGCTTGCGCAGCTCAGCCACCGCCTTACGCGGGACGATCACGTCAGGCATGCCTTCGGCGCCCTCTGGCTGGTCGATGGTGAACCGCGCGAGGCGGTGACCGTCGGTTGCGGCAGCTTTCAGAACAGGTTTGTCATCATCCGCCACGTGCAGGAAAATGCCGTTCAGATAATAACGGGTTTCTTCTGTCGAGATCGCAAAACGCGTGCGGTCGATCAGTTCCGCCAGCGTCTTCGCCGGAAGCTCGAAACTGGTCGGCAGATCGCCTTCAACGATTGTCGGGAAATCATCACGCGGCAGGGTCGGGAGCGAGAAGCGGCTGCGCCCCGCCTTGATCGCCATGCGGTTTTCAGCCGTTTCCAGACCGACCTGGCTGCCTTCCGGCAGCTTGCGGGCGATATCGAACAGCAGGTGAGCAGATACCGTGATCGCGCCAGCGCTTTCGACAGAGGCAGCGCTCATGTTCTCGATCACTTGCAGGTCGAGGTCGGTCGCCATCACTTTGACCGATCCGGCTTCATCAGCCTCGATCAGCACATTCGACAGGATCGGAATGGTGTTGCGGCGTTCGACCACCGACTGAACGTGGGACAAACAGCGCAGCAGCGTAGCGCGTTCGATTGTGGCCTTCATCGCGTCTCAATTCCCTATTGCGCGCGGGTGGCCGGAATCGCCAGCCTGCGCCGGTAAAGTCATCATTATCCTTAGCGGTGGAGACCCTCGGGGCAAGGTTATAGAGGGGGAAACCCCGATTCCTTGGGGATAAAACCTCTCTGCCGCCCGTTCGCTCAGCCCAGCATCGCCATGCCGCCGTTCACGTGCAGCGTCTGCCCGGTAACATAGGAGGCTTCGTCAGACGCCAGATATGCAACCGCAGCGCCGATATCTTCGCCTTCGCCCATACGGCCCATCGGAATACGTGCATTCAGCGCGTCCTTCTGCGCATCAGGCAATTCGTCGGTCATCGCTGTACGAATGAAGCCCGGCGCGACGCAGTTTACCGTCACGCCTCGACTTGCGAGTTCCTGAGCCAGGCTCTTGGACATTCCGACAAGCCCCGCCTTCGCCGCTGCATAGTTCATCTGGCCGGGATTGCCGGTGGCACCCACCACGCTGGTAATGCTGATGATACGCCCTTGCCGCGCCTTCATCATCGGACGGGCCGACGCACGCATCAGGCGGAAGGCCGCCTGGAGGTTGACCTTCATCACCTGATCCCATTCCTCGTCCTTCATCCGCATGGCGAGGTTGTCGCGCGTGATCCCGGCATTGTTGACCAGAATATCCATCTTGCCCAGCGTATCGACGGTCGCCGGAACCAGATGTTCGACGCTCTCCGTGTTCGACAGGTCGCAAGTGATTTCGACGTGATCCCCGCCAATCTCATCGTTCAGCTGTTCGCGGAAGGCGCGCAATTTGTCGCCGTTGGAGCCTGACAAGGCAAGGCGTGCCCCTTGCTTTGCGAGGGCGATGGCGATTGCGGAACCGATGCCTCCGCTGGCTCCGGTGACGAGTGCGGTTTTGCCTGAAAGATTGAACACGGGATCGGTACTCCAGTTAGAAATTTGCAAACAGGTTTTTGGCCTGCCGCTTGAGGATGATCATGGTCATCAGCGCGCCAACATCTTCATCGGTGCTCTCGCTGCCGCCGGGGTCAAGCCGCTCGAGGATTTCGCCCAGAAAAACGATGTCATCGTCGTCAGGCATTACCGCCTCGCCCAGTTCAGTGATATCCCCGGCGATTGTCTGTGCAATCGCCCAGAAACGATCTCTCTCGGATGCGGGAATATCGTTGTCGATCTGGCGCAGAATGTCAGCAGCGATCGGTGCGGATTGACGCATGCCGCGTTCGTTCAGCAAGGACATCGAATACAGGAACGCCATTTCCGACGCTTGCTCGGACCACGAATTTTCCGCTGCGCATGCTTCGATCTGACCTGCCAATACTTCCATTACGCCTTGCGACATCAGGTCTTCGTCAAAGGTCTCAGAACTGAATTCTTCGACGTAGCGGTCCAGTTTTTCTGCTTCAGCATCGCCGCTGACGACAATCGCGCAATCGAGGTTTTCGGCCGCATGGGCCGTGGCCGGCAGAGCTACAATGCAGGCCGTCAGGGCCGCGGAAAGTCCGAATTTCATGACAGTTCTCCGGCAAGTGCCTCGATATCTTCCATCGTGATGACGCTGGAGACTTTGGCTTCACGGTCGATCCGCCCGATCATCGGGCCGAGAACCTTGCCGCCGAGTTCCACGAAATGTTCAGCACCGGCTGCGCGCATCGCCATCACGCTCTCGCGCCAGCGCACCCGCCCGGTCACCTGCTGCACCAGCAATTCCTGAACCTGCGCCGGATCATCGACCAGCGAGGCAGTAACATTGGCATAGAGCGGCACGGCCAGATCCTGTGGCGGCGTTTCGGATAGCGCCTCTGCCATGGCATCGGCTGCAGGCTGCATCAACGAACAATGGAACGGCGCGGAGACGGGCAGCGGAACGCCGCGCTTGATGCCGTGATCTTTCACCAGTCCGACCGCGCGTTCAATCGCGCCAGTGTGGCCGGAAAGCACGACCTGCGTCGGGTCGTTGTCGTTCGCCAGTTCGCATACCTCACCCTCAGCGGCTGCATCTGCAAGCGCCTGCGCCTTCTCGACGTCGGCGCCCAGCAGTGCGCACATTGCGCCGACCCCCACGGGAACTGCCGCCTGCATCGCCTTGCCGCGCAGTTTGAGCAACCGCGCTGTGTCGGCAAGCGAGAACGCGTCGACGGCACAAAGCGCACTGTATTCGCCCAGCGAGTGTCCAGCCACGCAGCCAGCATTGTCAGCCAGCGAAATGCCGAAATCCTGCTCCAGCACGCGCAGAGTGGCGATGGCATTGGCCATGATCGCCGGCTGCGCATTCTCGGTCAGAGTTAATTCTTCTTCCGGCCCGTCACGCATGATGGTGGAGAGATTTTGCGACAATGCATCGTCGACCTCTTCAAACACGCTGCGCGCGGCGGCGCTGGCCGCAGCCAGTTCAGTGCCCATGCCGACTTTCTGGCTGCCTTGTCCGGGAAATACAAAAGCTCGCATTATTCAGATCCCCTCTTCGCGCTGCCGATTGATTGTAAGGCGCGCCGATGTTCGTGCCTCGCGCCTATTCGGCGTTGGCGGATCTCGCAAGTCCGAAGGGCACGATTGTGTTGTCCGCGTCATGGCCGATCTCCGCATTGCCTAGGAAGGGAATACCGCCCTTTTCGCACCAATACCGCGCTATTTCCTCCGGACTGGCCCCGAATGGGCGGTCATTTTCGGGCACCTCGGATATCCGGCCAAGCCGCAGCCCGGCGATACCGCGCAGATGCTGCGTGATATGAAAAAACAGGCGGTCGACCGAATACAGATGTTCCGACACTTCCTCGACCATGACCACATGGCCGCTTAGATCGGGGATCAATTCCGTGCCGACGAGCATGGCCAGCGTCGTCAGGTTGAACGCCGCCGCCGGGGTGCTGTCCAGTGAAGGTTCCAGCCCGCCTGTGCCGCCCTTCAACCAGTCAATGACCCTCAATATCGCCCGATCCCCGCCGGTCCGCCTGATGTCGCCAACCAGAGGTGCGTGAACGCTCTGGCCGATTCCAGCCTTGTGAAGCGCGGCGAGCAAATAGCCATTGTCGGAATAACCAAGATAGCTCTTCGAATGCGCAGCGTGCGTCAGTTGCGGTATTGCCTGCGCAGCAATGCGGTTGGCACCGTATCCGCCCATCGCAAACCAGACCGCGTCAAAAGACGGATCATTCGCGCATTCCAGAAAAGCATTCAGCCGGGCCGCGTCATCACCTGCGAAATGGCCGTGCCGTGCAAAGCATTGCCGGTGAAACACCAGTTCTACCTGGTCATCACTGGCCAGCAGGTCGCGCACAGCGTCCGCCCTATCCTGCTCGAGCCGTTTGCCCGGTGCACAAATCGCAATTCGTATCATTGATGCATCTAGCCAGCTTGCAAGCCGTCACACAACTGCATACCGCACGCTGCATGAGCGAATTCCCCACTTACGAAGAACTGCTGGACCGTCCTTTCTTTTTTTGCGGCATTGGCGGGTCCGGAATGCTGCCCTTGGCGCAAATTCTGAAAGGGCGCGGGGCCAGCGTATCGGGCTCTGATCGCAGCCGCGACCAGGGCCGCTCGCCGGAAAAATTTGCCGCGCTTGAGAAGCAGGGTTTCACTCTGTTTCCGCAGGACGGCAGCGGTATTACCTGCAGCGATCAGATCCTGGTCGCTTCCGCCGCGGTCGAAGACACAGTGCCTGAGGTGGTGCGCGCCGCAGAGCTTGGATGCCTCAGGATGACACGCGCGGAATTGCTGTCGATCCTGTTCAACACGTCGGGTGCGGGGATCGGCATCGCCGGAACCAGCGGCAAGTCCACCGTAACGGGAATGCTCGGGTGGATCCTGCACGCAACGGGCGGCGATCCCACGGTCATGAACGGCGCGGTGATGAAGAATTTCGTCAGCGAAGACCGTCCATTCGCCAGCGCGATCGTCGGCGGGCCCGGCGCTTTTGTAAGCGAAGTTGACGAAAGCGACGGGTCGATTGCGCTTTACCGTCCCGCAGTTGGCATACTGCTCAACGTCAGCCTCGATCACAAAAGCATGGAGGAACTGCGCGCCCTGTTCGGCGATTTCCTCGCCCGCAGCGGGGTCGCGGTCATCAATGCTGACAATGCCGAAGCTTTGGCGTTACTGCCGCGTGCAATCAAGGCACTGACTTTCGGGATCGATCAGGACAAGGCGCAAATCGGCATCGTTCCTGGCAGCATCGCGGACGGACCTGTGCGCCAGGCGGCGACCGTGATCGACCGGCATGATGGAAGCGAGCACCCCCTCGTCCTGAACATGCCCGGCAGGCACAATCTATCCAACGCGCTGGCTGCTATTGCCGGGGCAATCGCTGCTGGCGTCCCGGTTGCCAAAGCTGTGACTGCTTTGGCCGGATTTGCTGGCCTGGCCCGCCGCTTCAACGTCATCGGCACGAGCGAATCCGGTATCACCGTGATCGACGATTTCGGCCATAACCCTGAAAAATGCGCGGCAACGCTGCGGACGCTGAAAAGCCATCCTGGACGCGTGATCGCGTTCTTCCAGCCCCACGGATACGGCCCGCTTCGGCAAATGGGGCATGAACTGGCGGACACCTTCGTGGCCGAACTGGGGCCGGAAGATATCACGATCATGTGCGATCCCGTCTATTTCGGCGGCACGGTGGACCGCAGCGTCGGTAGTGAACGGATCATTGAAATGATCGAGGATGGCGGGCGACTGGCTGATCATGTCCCGACGCGCGAGGATTGCGCCAAATTGATCCAGTCGATCGCCAAGCCGGGCGACCGGATCGTGATTATGGGTGCACGCGACGATACCTTGACCGGATTTGCGGAAAGCCTGCTGAAAGCCCTCTAGCCGATGGCAGGGCCGGTTCCGGCATCCTTCGACGCTGATTCTTCCAGAGCCAAGGCTTTCTGAAAACCGCTACGCCGGGTCATGGCTGTCAGATAGTCTACAACACCCGGGCCGAGATACTCAGCAAGGCCAATCCGGTTCGCGAGGTAAAGTGCATAGCCGACGCAAATGTCGGCAACGGTGAAGCGGTCTGCACACAGAAATTCGCGCGATTCCAGGCGCTGTTCAACCTTCACCAACCGTTTACCGAACCATTTGGCATATGCGTGCCCGGCCTCCTCAAGCCCCTTGCCCTGCTCGAAGCGCGCGAAGCGAAGGTAAACCGTCTGCGGGAACGTGATGGTGGCATCGGCATGGTAAGTGAAATCGAGATATTCGGCATAGTCCGGCTCGTCCGGGCCAACCACCAGCGCATCAGCCCCACTTTTTACCGCGATGTAATGCGCGATTGCGCAGCTTTCCGTCATCTTGCTACCGCCATCAACCAGCATCGGGATCGTGCCCAGCGGGTTGATTTCGAGGTATTCTGGCGCCTGAAAGCGCGGCGGAAATGGCAACATGTGCAGGTCCAGGTCCGCCCCCGCCTCTGCCGCCGCCCATGTCGCCCGAAGGCCCCGAGACCCTTGGCAAGTATAGAGCGTCGGACGCCAATCCTGCATCAGTGAGCAACCTCTTCATGGCCCATCTTGATCACCTTGTGCAGGATGAACACCAGGATTGCTCCGAGCACCAGCCCGGCAATCGCAGACAGGCTTGCGAATGTCAGCCAGCCGAGAATGCCGGATAATGCGCCGGTCGCACCCTCGACCGCGTGCTGCGCAAGCTCGACCGCATGTTCCGGGCCTTCGATGCCCAGCTCTTTCAGGCCATGCAGGATAATTCCGCCGCCCACCCAGAGCATCGCAATGGTCCCGATGAATGACAGCGCGATCAGCAGCTTGGGCATCGCCGCAAGGAGCAGTTTGCCGATATTTTGCGCCGCGACTGAGGATCGCTGTGCGAGATGTAGCCCGACATCGTCCATCTTCACGATCAGTGCGACTGCGCCGTACACCACAATCGTGATCGCGATTGCCACGGCGGCAAGCGCAATACCGCGCTGAAAAATATCGTCCAGATCGATTTCGTTCAGTGCGATCGCCATGATTTCAGCCGACAGGATCAGATCTGTCCTGATCGCCCCTGCAATTCGCTGCTTTTCGAATGCGACCGGATCGGTGATCGGGTCCTCGACGGTCTTGCCATGTTTGGCACCGCCAAGTTTTTCGATCACTTTCTCCGCGCCTTCATAGCACAAGTAGGCGCCGCCCAGCATCAGGATCGGAATGATAGCCCAAGGCAGAAATTCGCTGAGCAACAGCGCACCGGGCAGCAGGATCAGCAACTTGTTCCGGAAGCTGCCCTTGGTGATGCTCCATATGATCGGCAGTTCACGCGCCGGGCTGAGCCCGGTCACATAGGACGGGGTCACTGCGGCATCGTCGATCACGACACCGGCGGCCTTGGTCCCGGCCTTGCTTGCAGCAACGCCGATATCATCGATGGAAGCAGCCGCCGTCCGGGCGATAATTGAAACGTCGTCTAGAAGGGCTACCAGTCCGCCGGGCACATTGTTCTCCGAATCCAGTTTATCGAAGAACGGCTTAAAGCCGATTTGGTCCCGGCAAGCTAGGCAGTTCCCTGCTTCGCCACCCGCTTATCTTAGCGGAATTCTTGATGCAGGCTCCGTCGTGGGACAGGAATTGCTGATTTTGCCGGCAACCAGCTTGCGCGCAAACGGCGGCGCGCGCGGCTGAATTCTTCCGTGCTGCAATACTTATCGATGGCGTCGAATACTGCCGAAAGTTCCTGCCAATCATCAAACCCACATGGCTTTGACGCCTGCGCCTGAAGCCGGACATATTTTTCGCCCAGGGCAGAAACTCGGCAATTGCTGTCAACTGTGTGGAGGCCTGCCTTACGGAACATCGAGCGGGTGATGCGTGAGAACGGCCAGGCCCAGCTACGCTCTCCTTCTCCGGATTGACTATCGTTCTGTGCCCGCCCCTCGTTCTCTAGCCCGATCGACAGCACTTCGAATTCGTCCTGACTTATACCGAAATGTTCCTCGGCATAGCACATCGCGGCAGCGGACGGATTGCATTCCGACGATTGCGAGGTCCGGAAACGCCCACGCGCAGGGTGATCCATCGGCTGGAGAATGTGGGGTTCGAAATAGCCCTGCGCACTGCATGCCGCAGCAGCCAGATCGCTCAGCAACATTTCGCCGAACCGGTCATGACGGCCATTGCCTATCTCGATCGTAGCCCACTGGTTCGACTCAGGGTCGGATTGGCGCTCGACACTGACCATCAGTTTTGCACCGGAGCGCGGCATTTCGGACAAGCGCGCTGCACCGAACAGTTTTCCAAGTTCGGCGATCATATGCTGGTGACAATATTTCGCGTTCTCCGCAATGTTACCGAACATGGCCTCGGCATTCTGGCGATAGAACTTCATGATCTCGGCGATTTCGACACCATTTGCGAGGGCCAGCGCAGTGATCGCGCCCATCGCATTGCCGGCAAACATATCTGCTGCACCAACCAGCTGCCCTTCCGGGTCAAGCTTGTGCATCAGATATGCAGTGCCGGCAGCACCGATTCCGTCCCTGTCGAATGCGACAATCCTGAACGTCATTGCCTGTGAAATCCCGTCGTAGAACCCTTGAACAATTCCCCTCTGCCCGATTCGTAGGAATACCTATTGTATTGATCGGACATGCTGCGCTGATTTTGTTAACCATTTCCGGAGCCAGTTCTGGCCCTGGGCCCGGGATTGATCGGCGCTTTTGCTACCCGCCAGAATGTGTCCGCGCGGTGTTCGTCGCGCTTTCGGACTTGCTTTTCGGACCAGTCCGGCTATGTGCGCCCATCCGCTGCGAAAGTGGCGGTGTTGAAGAAAGCCGGAGGGGCCCCGCAATGGTGCGGATCAGCCAGCGATCGGCATTACATTGTGAAGGAAGCGAAGATGGCTCTGTATGAGCATATCTTTCTCGCGCGTCAGGATCTGAGCCAGTCTCAAGTCGACGCTTTGGCCGCTACGGCCACCGAGATTATCGAAGCTAATGACGGTAAAGTCACCAAGACCGAAACTTGGGGCCTGAAGAATCTTGCCTACAAGATCGACCGTAACCGCAAGGCGCATTTCGTAATGCTCAACATCGAGGGCCCCGGCTCCGTTGTTGCCGAACTCGAGCGTCAGACCCGTATCAACGAAGACGTCATTCGTTACATGACCATCAAGGTCGACGAGCATGAAGAAGGCCCGTCCGTAATGATGCGCAAGAACGACCGCGACAAGAAGCGCCGGTCCGATCGTGAGGAGCGCAACTGATGGCACGCCCGTTTTTCCGCCGCCGCAAATCTTGCCCGTTCTCGGGTAAGAATGCCCCGAAGATCGACTATAAAGACGTACGTCTGCTGCAGGGCTTCATGTCCGAGCGTGGCAAGATCGTCCCTAGCCGTATCACCGCAGTCTCTGCAAAGAAGCAGCGCGAACTCGCCAAGGCGATCAAGCGTTCACGCCACATCGGCCTGCTTCCGTACATCGTGAAGTAAGGGAGAAAGAACATGGATATCATTCTCCTCGAACGCATCGAGAAGCTCGGCACCATTGGTGACGTCGTAACCGTCAAAGACGGCTATGCACGCAACTTCCTGCTGCCGAACAAGAAGGCCCTCCGTGCTAACGAAGCCAACAAGAAGGTCTTCGAAGCAAACCGTGAGCGTCTTGAAAAAGAAAACGCCGAGAAGCGTACCGAAGCCGAGAAAGCCGGCACCGAAGTCGACGGCACCGAGATCGTTCTGATCCGCGCATCGTCGAACTCCGGCCAGCTGTACGGTTCGGTATCGGTTCGCGACATCTTCAACGGTCTGGCCGAAAAGGGCCACAACGTTGACAAAAAGCAGATCATCCTCAGCGCGCCGATCAAGACGATCGGCATGTTCGACGTGATCGTGCGTCTGCACCCGGAAGTCGAAGTCATCGTGAAGGCAAACGTTGCCCGCAGTGACGACGAAGCCGAACTGCAGAGCCAGGGCGTCGACGTTCTGGCCCAGATGTTCGAAGACGAGCAGAAGGAAATCGAGGAAGCGGCTGCAGCAAATGCCAGCAACCGTGACCCGAGCCTTGAGCCGGGCGAAATCCCTGCCGACATGCTCGACGAAGGCGTTGAAGCCGGAGCCGAGGAAGAAGCAGTCGAAGAAGAAAAGTCCGAAGACTGATCTTCCTGCCTTTGGCAAGACAACAAAGAGGCGCGGCTCCTTCGGGACCCGCGCCTTTTTTGTAACAGCAGGGTAAAATCCGGCTGGCTTTGAAAAACAGAACAGAAGGAGCTATCTCCCAGCGATGAAAACAGTTGAAACTATCCTATCCGAACTCGAACGACTTTATGCCGCCTCCGTCGCGCGTCTGCGCGCTGACGTGATGGCCTTTGGGCGCGATGGCTCGCTGCCCTCGAAGGAACGCCGCAAGGACGGAAGCTATTCCTATCCAGAACTGGTCATGCGCTTCATGGGCGGCGATCAGCCCGAAGACCGCAGCCGCGCATTCGGCCGCCTCAACGCGCCGGGCACCTATTCAACCACTGTGACGCGCCCGGCGATGTTTGCCGGCTATCTGCGCGAGCAACTGGAACTGATCGGCAGCGATTACGACATCGAGCTGGAGGCACGCCCTTCCAAGCAGGAAATTCCGTTTCCCTATGTGCTCGACGGCGATGTCGCGGCGCAGCTGGCCGGGATCAGCCCGCAGGAAATCGCCCGCCATTTCCCCTCGACAGAACTGGCCGACATCGGCGATGAACTGGCCGACGGGATCGAGATCGACGAAAGCGGCGGAACTATCCCGCTGTCACTGTTCGACGGGCTGCGGACCGATTTCTCGCTGGCGCGCCTCGCGCATTACACGGGCACCGCAACCGACCACTTCCAGCGTTTTATCCTGTTCACCAACTATCACCGCTATGTCGATGAATTCGTTGACTGGGCCGGCAAACAGCTGGGCAAAAACGGCTATACGGCGCTGGCCGGTGCCGGGGGCCTGTATCTGGAAGAAGCCACGCAGAACGCCGCTAGCCAGCTGTCGGATACGGCATGGCGCAAGCACCAGATGCCTGCTTACCACCTGGTAGGTGAAGGCCGCAGCGGTATCACGCTGGTCAATATCGGCGTCGGCCCATCCAACGCAAAAACCATCTGCGATCACCTCGCGGTCCTGAGGCCAGAGGCATGGCTGATGATCGGCCACTGCGGCGGCCTGCGGCCCACGCAGAAGATCGGCGATTACGTACTGGCCCACGCCTATCTGCGTGACGATCACGTGCTTGACCCGGTACTTCCGCCCGAAATTCCCCTGCCCGCAATTGCAGAGGTTCAGCAGGCGCTGGCCGGCGCGGCAGAGCAGGTCAGCGGCGAACACGGCGCGGACCTGAAAAAGCGGATGCGCACAGGCACCATCGTCACCACGGACGACCGCAATTGGGAACTGCGCTACACCACCAGCGCAAAGCGGCTGTCGCTCAGCCGCGCTGTCGGCATCGACATGGAAAGCGCCACCATCGCCGCGCAGGGTTACCGCTTCCGCGTTCCCTACGGCACGCTGCTATGCGTTTCGGACAAGCCGCTGCACGGCGAGATCAAGTTGCCGGGCCAAGCCAACAAGTTCTACGAGGAAGCGATCAGCGCCCACCTCCAGATCGGCGTGACCGCCTGCAACCTTCTGCGCGAAGAAGGCAACCGCCTGCACTCACGGAAATTGCGCGCGTTTAACGAACCGCCGTTTAGGTAGATCTCAAACTAATACCCAAACTGTGCCTTGGCGGCTTCCACATCGTGGCGCTCAACCGTCACCAACGATGTCTTCGTTTCGCGAGTCCCGTCAGGATTTGTGACGACAGCATTCGTGCGCATCGACATCTTTATGACCGACCCTGTAGGTTCCAGATCAAACTCCATCCGGATCGAACCCTGGAAATCGGTCTGTGCAGCGTCACTTTCTGCTTGCTCGCGCGATAGATCTTCGTCGAGCATTTGGGCAAGGATCAAGGCATTATTTGCTTCTTCCGCGCGGGCTTTCTGCTGATCAATCGACAGAGCTACAAAGTAACCTGTTCGCGCCGCAGCCAATCGCTCCAATATGCCGGGAGAGCTCGCCATAGGGTGTGAAAATTCAGCACCGGCTTCCAGACGTGGCATACGCAGGTCGAATGCTTCAATCTGGTCCAATATCGAATCCGGATCACAATCGACCCGATAAGGGAACCCGCCACCGTGGGGCCAAAGGCCGCATGCTTCTCGCGGAATGTTCCGTTGCGTCAACCACTGGTCGATTCGGGATTTGACGCTGTCGACATCAAGCAACTCGAGCGATCCGTCAGGCCTTTCCAGAACATCCGCCGGAAAATACCAAAATCTTGTTCTGGTATTTCCCGCCTCATCGCGCGGCAAATCATACCGGAGCACAACACCGTCATCAGTGTTCCGCATGACTGTTTCGATCAAAGACTGCTGGCCGCTGGAGCTGCTGTTTGAGCCGCCATCGGAACTCACCGATGATCTCTCGTACACTAGCTGAAGCCAGCTGGCGCGATCAGAACCCGCATTCGCCTGCGCTGCAAAAGGAATTGCGGAGACAATTACCGCTGAAAGAAAAAGGTAAAACCTCACCCCTTACCCTTCGTCTTGGTCTTACCCGCCTTCGCATTGCCCTCGATAAATTCGATAATCTGACCAGCAATATCCTTGCCGGTCGCGTTTTCGATGCCTTCCAGGCCGGGTGAGGAGTTTACTTCCATGATCACCGGGCCATGATTGCTGCGCAGCAGATCGACGCCGCACACGTTCAGGCCCATTACCTTCGCCGCGCGCACAGCGGTGCTGCGTTCTTCCGGCGTGATCTTGATCAATTGCGCGCTGCCGCCGCGGTGGAGGTTGCTGCGAAACTCGCCCTCTGCGCCCTGCCGCTTCATAGCGGCGACAACCTTGCCGCCCACGACCAGACAGCGAATGTCCGATCCGCCCGCTTCCTTGATGAATTCCTGCACCATGATGGCGATATTCGCGCCGCGGAATGCCTCGATAATGGACGCCCCGCCCTTCAGCGTTTCGGCCAGCACCACGCCGATGCCCTGTGTACCTTCGAGCAGTTTGATCACAACCGGCGGGCCGTTGACCGCCTTGATAATCTGCTCAGCCTGCTTGGGATCATTGGCATAGGCTGTCAGCGGCAAACCCAGACCGTATTTTGCCATGATCTGCGTGCTGCGCAATTTGTCGCGGCTCCGCCCGATGGCAACGCTTTCATTGAGCGGCCACACTCCGCCCATCTCGAACTGGCGCAGAACCGCCAGACCGTATGCCGTGATGGACGCACCGATACGCGGGATAACCGCATCATATTTGCCCAGCGTTTCACCCTTGTACATGACAGTCGGACGGTGGCTGGCAATGTTGACGGTGCAGCGCGTGGTGTTGAGGATGTCGAGCGTGTGCCCGCGTTCCTCGGCCGCCTCGACCAGCCGCTTGTGCGAATAAAGGTTCGGGTTGCGAGCGAGCATTGCAATTTTCATTTGAGAATCCTTTGGCGCTCTTCCGCGCTGGACTGGAGGTAACTTCTGCCTGAATTGACGAGGAACCGGCGGCGCAGCGCGGTTCTGCCAATCAGGATCGGGAATTTCATGTCGCTGCGATCAGCAAGGCTGAATTCGGCCGCAAACCGTTCGGACCCGATCTGCAGGTCCGTCTTGATGACATAGCGTTCCTGCGCCTCGCCATTGGAACTGGTCACGGTGCGCCGGTCCGCATGCGGTACCTCTACGGTAACCGCCTCGCTTTGCCCACCGCCTACGTCCAGCTGGAAGCGGATCCAGCGGTGTCCGTCGCGGTCAAAGCGTTCGATGTCGGTTGCGTGCAAGCTGGACGTGCGTGCGCCGGTGTCGATCTTTGCCGGTATCCGATGGCCTGAAAGGTCCGGCAATGAAACCATTTCACGCCAGCCGACCACGGCTTTTTTCGGATCAATCTGCGCCATGTGCCCCCGCAGACAGGATCGCCAAACCGTCCCCGCCGTCGCCTACCTTGATGCGCCTGAGCAAGGTGCCTGAAGCATAGTCGATTTCAGCCACGGTATCTGTACCGGTTTCAGCGACGTAAACGCGCTGTCCATCATCCGACCACAGGATCGTGACCTGAAACCGGGTTTGCGCCTCCTCCGGGCTTGAAACGGCAATCGTACGGACAGGCTCGCCCGTTGCGACGTCGATCACAGTCAGCGAGCCGTCGGCCAGGTTCGAAGTGACGGCGACATCGCCCTGGGGCCGTATCGCAAGCCGCAATGGGAAACGCCCTACATTGATTTCGCGGCGCACGTTCAGCGTCATCGGCTCCAGCTCAAGCGCCGTGTCTGAGCCTCTCGCTGAAACCCACAGGACCGTTCCATCGGTCGACAGATCGATCCCTTCCGGTTCTACCCCAACCATGGCACTGCGCGGCGCGCGGCGCGTGATCAGGTCGACCAGCGTGATCGTGCCGCTGCCCAAATCCATCGTCCATGCATGACGCGCATCGGGCGATACGGCGAGCATGTGGCTGCCGTCCTTGCCGGTAGAAAATTCGAACGTTTCCGGCTTCGGGTCGACCGGGCCTTTCACCCGGAAGATCGACTTGCGGCCTTCTGCGGTGACGTAGATATCGCCATTGTCATGCCAGACGATCCCGTGGGGACGCGCATTTTCGCCCAATTCGATGCTCGCAGCTTTTTCAAGACCGGCAGTGGCAAGAATATCGACGCGGGTACCTGCATAGCAGGCGACAGCAAGGTGAACGCCATCGGGAGATAGCGCCAACTCATGCGGATTGGCGCAGGTTTCCACCCGGCGCATTTCCTTGCCGCTTTCCAGATCGATGACCGACAAATCGTTGCCGCGCTTATTGGTCACATACAGCGTATCGCGCGAAGCATTCGCATCATGCGCAGGTACAAGCGTCGCCGGGGCGCACGCGCTCAGCAGCACGGCTGGCAGGGCTGCCGCAATGCAGCGCCCTGCCCCCGCATCCCGCAAGGGTCGCCTTACCATCCGGTAGGCTGGCCTTCGTTTTGTTCGTCGAGCCATGCCTGCAGCGGCGCGAAATATTCGACCAGCGCCTTGCCGCTCATCTGCCTTTCGCCGGTGAAGGCTTCCAGCGCATCAGGCCAAGGCTTGCTAGCGCCCATTTCGAGCATCGCGTTCAGGTTTTTGCCGACTTCCTCGTTGCCATAGAACGAACAGCGGTGCAGCGGCCCTTCCCATCCGGCCTGATCGCAGGCTGCCTTGTAGAACTGGAATTGCAGAATGCGGGCGAGGAAATAGCGTGTGTAAGGCGTGTTGCCGGGGATGTGATATTTGGCGCCGGCATCGAACGCATCCGCAGGCCGGTCGACCGGCGGAGTGATGCCCTGATATTCTTCTTTCAGGCCGTGCCATGCCTCGTTGTACTGCTCCGGCGCGATTGAACCATCGAACACACCCCAGCGCCATTTGTCGACCAGCAGGCCGAACGGCAGGAATGCAATCTTGTCCATCGCCTGACGCAGCAGGAGACCGATATCCTTGTCGGCGCCAGGCACGTCTTCCCGGTCGAGCATATCGATCTGCACGAGATATTCCGGAGTGATCGACAGTGCGATCATGTCACCGATAGCTTCGTGGAAGCCATCATTTGCGCCGTTCAGATGCAGGAAGTCCTGTTCCTTGTAGGCGCGCTGGTAATAATTGTGGCCCAGTTCGTGATGGATCGTGATGAAGTCATCGGCATTCTTCTTGATGCACATCTTGATCCGGATGTCGTCCTTGTTGTCGAGATCCCACGCGCTTGCATGGCACACGACTTCGCGGTCCTGCGGTTTGGTGAACTGGCTGCGTTCGTAGAAGGTATCAGGCAGCGGTTCGAAGCCGAGCGAGCTGAAGAATTGCTCGCCCACTTTGACCATGTCGACTTCGCTGTAGCCCTTTTTCTCGATGAGATCGGTCAGGTCGTAGCCGACATCGCCGGCACCCTCCGGCGCGACTAGCGGATAGATATTGCCCCATTCCTGCGCCCACATATTGCCCAGCAGATCGGCACGGATCGGGCCGGTCGCAGGCTGCACAGCATCGCCGTGATGCTGGTTCAGCTTGTTACGGACATAGGTGTGAAGCGAGAGGTAAAGCGGCTTAACCTCCTGCCACATGCGTTCCAGATCGGCGGAGAATTCCTGCGGCGGCATATCATAGCCTGATCGCCACATTGCGCCGACATCGCTAAAGCCCAGCTCCGCCGCGCCTTCATTGGCGATCTCGACCATGCGGGCGTAATCGTCTTTCATCGGCGCGCCGACATTGGTGTGCCAGCTGCCCCACATTTCGGCGAGCTCTTCTGGTGTCCGCTCGACATTGCCCATTTCGGCTTCAATGTCGGAACCGTTGATTTCCTCGCCGTTCAGCGTACCCTTGCCCTTGCCGTACTGGCTGTTGAGCCGGGTCGCGATTTCGTTGAGTTCAACCGCAGCGCCCTCTGTCGTCGGTGCTGGCAGGACAATGCCGTTGCGAAGCATGTCGAGCTTGCGTGAAACTTCTGCATCGAGCCCGTCGATGGTCGCGTATTTCGCAGCTTCCAGCGCATATTTGACTGACATTTCGGTGCCTTCTGCACCGGAGGCAGCAGCCAGCGCATCGGTATCTTGCGTGATATAGGTGGCGTTGATCCAGTAAATCTTGCTCGCTTCGACGATGTAATCAAACATATCGCTTTCGGCCATTGCCACGAACTCGGCCGCCCCTTCGGGCGTCATCGGAAAGGCAGTCTGCTCAGCCATCTCGGGTGCTTCGGCATGGTGATCTGCCATGGCGGGAGTGGCGAGCGAGATAGCGAGCGCGGATAGCGCGACGGATGCGAATTTCATGATGTCAAAAGTCCCCAATTCTCAAACCGGTTTCAGTTGAGACGATTGTGAACCTGCCGCGAGGTTTAATCAACTGGCTCGGCGCTGAAATCGACGAATTGCAAGGGCCGCAAGGATGCCAGCAAACGTGGCAATCCACGCGGCAACCTTTACGGGACGAACAGTTGCTGCAAGCGCGGCTTTCGCATCATCGCCTTCAAACCGCATAAGCTGTGAAAACTGGCTGATCGTTTCAATGTAGTCGGTTGCAAGGAATATTCCCCCCGCAAGCAGCACTGCCCCGCCAATCCACCGAACTGCGCCGCGCCCGGATCGGAAGAAATAGAGCCCGCCAAGAACGCTGCCGATGCCGTAAATACCAATGAACACCAGATCGGACATCATCGCCAGCGCTGCACGGTTCCACAATGCTGCCAGCCGCCATTCGTGCTGAATTCGGTCCACTTCAGCGGCGGTTCCTGCCGCCTGATGATCCAGTATCCCGCCGGGAACGGCTGAAACCGCCAGCGGCAGCCCCAGAATTATCGTGACACCAAACAGAACCAGACCAAGTCCCCATAGCGTTAGGAATGCGGCGCGCAGCTTGGAATGTTTCATGTCAGAAAATCGACCAGCGCATCGCCAAGCGCGCCTTCAGTGACGCTGCTCATGTGGGTACCCGGAATTTCGACATAACGTGCATCGGGCAGAACCTCTGTCAGGCGCGTGGCTGAACCATTGTCATTGTCCTTGTCCCCGCACAAAACCATGGTCGGCATGGCCAATTTGGCCAGCTCGTCCGACGAGGTATCGGCCACCGATTGCAAGAGCAGACGCGCCGCAACCCGGTCCACCTTCATGGTTTTCATAAAACTGACCGCCATGAATGCAGGATCGCCGCGCTTTACCTCGTCGAAACGGTCGATTGCATCGATGAAGAAGGCAGCTCTGTTGTTCCAGCCGGAAAGCCCTTCTAGCCCCATGCCTGACAAGACCAGTCTGCGCGGCTCAAGTCCCGAAATCACTGCCCGCGCCGATGTTCGCGCGCCGAGAGAAAATCCGACAAGATCGTAATCCTCCAGTTCCAGAGCCTCGACCAAAGTGTGAACATCCCTGGCCAATACGTCTTCCGGATAACTTGCCGGATCATGCGCCGCACCGCTCATCCCGTGAGCGCGCAAATCGGGCATGATTGCCTCGAACCCGGCATCGACCAGCTTTTGCGCGTGGCCGAACCTGATCCAGTTCATGTCTGCATTTGAGAACAGACCGTGCAACAAGACGACTGGCCTGCCCCCGCCTGTTTCCGGGGCCATACGGTGCACGGCAAGCTGGGTGCCGTCGAAGGCGTTTACCCGGGTAGACAGAGCAGCGGTCAAATCGGACCTCCCAAAGATTCAGTCCATCCAGCCGCGTCTTCAGGCTGGGTTTCCATTTGCGCAATTTCCTCGGGCAATTGCAGCCACGGTTGCTTGCTGCGAACCCGGAAATGGGCCGCAAGTTCAAGCTTGTAACTTTCATTCACAGCGCCGCAATTGCACCCGCCGGTCAGTCCGCCTTTCATCGTTCGGCAAGCCCTTTTTCGTTCATGCGCCACAGGACCATCTCGATCCGGTCCTGCCCAAAGAACGGCTCCCCATCGAATACCAGCGTGGGGACACCCCAATGGCCTGAGGCTTCGAGGGCTTCTTGGTTGGCGGCGATTTCCGCATCCAGAGCCTCGGCATCCTCTTTAACTGTCCGGGTCAGCGCATCCCAGTCGAGACCCGACTTCTCAGCGGCGTTTTTCAGATGATCGCCTTTGTTCCAGCCTTCTGCCCCGCCCCAGATCAAGCGGGCCACTTCGTCTGCGAACACAAGCCCCTTACCCTCTCGCGCGGCGGCCTGGCCCATACGGGTGATGCGGTAGATATGCGGCTGATCTTCCGCAATCGTGCGGGTTTTCATGTCTTGCACGATAGGATCGGGTTTCGGCGGGCCGAATGGAATGCCGTGGAATTGCGCCACGCGGATCATGTCACGCATGGTATAGCCCAGCCAGTTGGGATGGTTGCGTTCGAAGAAATCGGGCTGGCGCACGGCCAGCGGATATACAGGCCGCAAATCGATTTCGACATCGAACATGTCGGCCAAAGCACGGTAACGGCCAATCGCCAGATAACTGTAGGGCGAGCGGAACGAGAAATAGAGCTGGGCTTGTAAGGTCATGCCTCCCTTTTTGCGCTGTTCAGCGGAAGAAGCAATTGGTCCCGGCATAGAATGCATCGATGTCGACCGCGTTTTCGTCCAGAAAACCGCCGATGCCCATGTCTGAAGTGAACTCATTCCCCAAAGTGCTGCCGTCGACCATCTCGAACCCGTCCAGCCCGGACCTGAGGTCGCTCACGGTGTTTTCGGTTCCAAACTTGCTTGCCACCCGCAGCGGGCCGGCCTGTTCAGCATCTGCAAGGAACCAGCCAACGAGCCTGTCTTCCTGGTAGTTGACGGTCAAACCGCCGGGATAGCTTGCGCTCGCTATGGGCCCAGCGCCGCATTCCGAATTGGTCGAGTTTGAAAGGCTGGACCCGAGCACGGGCCTAAGCAGGGCATCCACCTCGGTCCTTGCCGCACCGAAAGGGAGGCCGGATGTGCTCCATGCCGCGGCTAGTCCGTCGCCGGACAGAACAAAGGTTTCCTGTTCTATATCGACCGCCTGCACCCGCTCACTTTTCGGCTCGGGCTGATTATGCAGGCGTTCGTCGCGCTGGTCTCCGCAACCAGACAAGACAAACGCTGCAAGAACTCCGAAGGTGAGCCGCAATGGCCTACCCTTTCTTCAGGTGCCGCCGGCCCAGCAATTCGGCAATCTGGACCGCGTTCAGCGCCGCACCCTTGCGAAGGTTGTCGGATACGCACCAGAGTACCAGACCGTTCTCGACCGTCGGGTCTTCGCGCACGCGGCTGATATAGGTCGCACCGTCGCCCGCGCTTTCCACCGGGGTTACATACCCGCCGTCTTCGCGCTTATCGATCAGCATGATGCCCGGCGCCTCGCGCAGGATATCCTGTGCTTCCGTGGCAGAAATTTCGTTCTCAAACTCGATATTCACCGCTTCCGAATGACCGACGAATACGGGCACGCGGACGCAAGTGGCGTTCAGCTTGATCTTGGGGTCGAGGATCTTCTTCGTCTCGACCATCATTTTCCACTCTTCCTTGGTCGAGCCGTCATCCATGAACACATCGATGTGCGGAATGACGTTGAAGGCGATTTGCTTGGTGAACGTTTCCGGCATCAGCGGGTCACCGACGAAAATCGCGCGGCTCTGCTGGAACAGCTCGTCCATGCCGGCCTTGCCTGCACCGGAAACAGACTGATACGTCGATACGACGACGCGCTTGATGGTGGCGGCATCGTGCAGCGGTTTGAGCGCGACAACCAGCTGCGCGGTCGAGCAGTTGGGGTTCGCGATGATGTTCCGCTTGGTGTAACCATCGATCGCATCGGGGTTCACCTCAGGCACGATCAGCGGAACGTCCGGGTCCATCCGGTAGAGCGACGAATTGTCGATCACCACGCAGCCTGCTGCCGCCGCTTTCGGGGCGTATTCCTTGGCCGGGCCGCTGCCTGCGGAAAACAGGGCGATATCCCAGCCGGACCAGTCGAAATGCTCGATATTCTTGCATTTGAGCATCTTGCCGGTGTCGCCGAATTCCACCTCGGTCCCGTGCGAGCGTGAGCTGGCAACAGCTGCGATTTCATCAATCGGAAATTCGCGCTCTGCAAGGATTGCCATCATTTCGCGTCCGACATTGCCTGTCGCACCGACGACTGCCACCCGATAACCCAAACCTATTCTCCTAAATCGAAATTCTACGCTGCCCCTCTAGCAGCATTCGTGTTAGACGGAAGCAAGCAATGGGGGATTGCGCTGTCACACTGGAGGCAACAATCACTCTGTCTATCGATCAATGGCGCCAAAGCGCGAAGCATTTCGAGTTTGAAGGGCTGAAGATCGCCTATTGGACTGCGGGCAAAGGCAAGCCGCTGCTAATGGTGCACGGCTTTCCCACCGCTTCATGGGACTGGGCACCGGTGTGGGACCGGCTATCACGCAGCCATATGCTGATCGCCGCCGACATGATCGGCTTTGGCCTCTCGGACAAGCCGCAATCCGGCTATTCAATCCACCGCCAGACCGACATGCAGCTGGCCCTGCTCAAGCATATCGGTGTCGATCAATTCGATGCAGTGGTGCATGATTACGGCGTATCGGTCGGGCAGGAGATGCTCGCACGCCAGCAGGAGCAATCCGGCGCAGAGGGACTTGGCCGCATGGTCTTCCTGAATGGCGGGATATTCCCCGACCAGCACCGCGCCCGCCCGATCCAGAAGCTGGGCGTATCGCCGCTTGGCTTTCTGGTCAGCAGATTGCTGAAACGCGAAGGTTTCGGAAAAAGCTTCTCAGCTGTGTTCGGCCCCGACACCAAACCCAGCGAACAGGAACTGGACGAATTCTGGTCTCTGATCGCGGAGCAGGACGGCAACCGCATTTTCCACAAGCTGCTTCATTACATCGGCGACAGGCAGGAACATAAAACGCGCTGGATCACGGCGCTGGAAAATGCCGAGAAACGGGTCGGCCTGATTAACGGTGCGAAGGATCCGGTGTCGGGCGAGCACGCCTTCAACCGGTGGGTGGAATGCGTACCCGAAGCGCACGCATACCTGCTGCCGCAAATCGGCCACTACCCACAGGTTGAGGCTCCGGACAGGGTCGCCGCGCTCATCCTGGAATGGCTCAGCTAGAACCTATTCGGGCGGAGTAACGCCGTGCCGTTGGAGGAATGCGAAGATCGTATTCCACATATGCGGACTGATATTCTCACCCGCCACGCGGTGCGTGTAACCAGGGTAAAGCATCATCTCGAAAGGCACGTTGCCCTCTTGCAGGGTAGCGATGAGTTCGGATGAATTTTCGAACACGACATTGTCATCCGCCATGCCATGGATCAGCAGCAAAGGATCGCTGATCCTGGTCGCATCGGGAATGGCGCTGGCTTTCTCGTAAGCTTCCGGCACCTCGCGCGGATCGCCCATGAAGCGTTCGGTATAATGCGTGTCGTACAGTTCCCACTTGGTCACCGGAGCGCCCGAAATGCCCGCCGCATACAGCCCCGGATCGGCCTGCATCTGTTTTAGCGTCATGTATCCGCCATACGACCAGCCATAGAGCGCGATCTTGGCCGGATCGACGAAATCGAGCGATTTGAGGTACTCGGCACCAGCCTTCTGATCGGCGACCTCGACCCCGCCCATTGCGCGGTAAAGCGGCTGCTCGAAGTCGACCCCGCGATTGGCGCTTCCGCGATTGTCGAGTTCGAACCAGATGTAGCCCGCATCGACAACCGCCTGCTGCAGCGCACCGTCCCAGCCCTTTGTCACGATCTGGGGACCGGGTCCGCCATAGTGATAGAAGAAGACCGGATACTGCTTGCCCTGCTCCATCTCTGGCGTGACCATTTTCCAGAACAGGTCCGTGATTCCGTCTGCGGCCTTGATCGTACCGAACCGGGCGGGACGGTGACCTGAGAGGAAGTCACTGTAAGGATGATCCGGCCCGAGTGCGTTTTCTTCCACCCATGCAAGCCGGTCGCCCTTTGCGTCGGCAATATAGGTTTGCGGGGGCTGATTGTGGCCGGAACGGGTCACCAGGAGCGTCTGCCCGTCCTTGTCCATAGTCGCGCTGTGGGTATAGCCGCGTTCGGTAAGACGGGTGATCGGCCCGCCCGTCAGACTGACCGAATATACGTGCTGTTCCAGAGGATCGTCACGGTTCGCAGTGAAATAGGCGATATTCCGGTCCTGATCGACACCCACCAACGCACTGACCACCCAATCACCGCTGGTCAGTTGCACAGTTTCCCCTTCAGGGATGCCCCGCAGATAGAGGTGGCCAAAACCATCGACCTCGCTCCACCACAGCAAACGCGGATCGCTGCCTTTCAGGAATTTGTAATTGTCCGACAGATTGATCCAGTAATCCTCGCGCGCGGCGTTTTCCGTGAACACAGCCGCGCTTTCGCCCGTCGCCGGATCGACCCGCAGCATGTCCATCACCGTCTGGGCGCGGTTCTGCCGCTGAACGTAGAGCGCGCTTCCATCAGGTGCCCAGTCCACGCGGGCGACGTAAATGTCTCGGTCCAATCCCAGATCGACCTGCACCCGGTCACTGCCATCGGGGTTCATCACGAACAGTTCCACGATCGCGTTGTCGCTGCCAGCGACCGGATAGCGCTGATCGAACACCTTCGTTCCGGTCGCGCCGATTGCAGCGCGGGTGACGATGCCGACAGGGCTTTCATCGGTCCGCTGGACCGCGATACGGCTGTCGTTGGGGCTCCACCAATACCCGGTGAGCCGCGACATTTCTTCCTGTGCGACAAATTCCGCCTCGCCCCAGCGGATCGTATCGCCTTCTTTGGGAGTGACCGGATTGGCCGCCGCGCCGACCTCTCCGACCCACAATTGCCGTTCCCGCACGAAGGAGACGTACTTGCCGGTCTCGCTCAGCGCGGGGTTGAGTTCGCTTTCCTCGGTATCGGTCAGCCGGCTCGCTTCGCCGTTCAGATCGGCAAGGTAGAGATCGCCGTCCAGCGGAACCAGAATGCCCGCCCCGTCCGAGGTCCATTGATAATCGATTATGCCCTTCAGATTGCCGACACGCGCACGCTCGCGCTGCATCTTTTCATCTTCGGACAGTTCACGCCCGGAACCGAGCTTTTCCGAATCGACCAGCATGGCCCATTCTTCGCTTTCGCGGTCATAGGCCCACAGATCATAGCGGTCCCGGTCGTCCTCCCGATTGCGCAGCAGGGTGAGATACCGGCCGTCTGGCGAAAGCTTCGCCTTGCGCGGGCTGGACCCGTCAAGCGATGGTGACGCGAACACGCGTTCGAAGCTGAGCTTTGCCGCACCGTCCTTCGGATCGCCCCTCTCCGCGCTCATCGGGCGGGCTCCGGCGTGCATCGGCGCGACAAGGGCAAGCGAAGCGGCAGCAGCGAGCAGTAAACGCATATCAAGGGACGACCTCTCTCTTTCGGATTCCGGTGTCCTAACGCGCGTGCCATGTCAGGCAAGGGTTCGCCAACGAAAAAGGGCGGCTCCCGCAGGAACCGCCCTTCTTCAATTCGATATTGCGAGACTTACGCCTTGGGGGCGTTCATCCGGCGCTCGGCAATACGAGCGCTCTTACCGGTACGGCCACGCAGATAGTACAGCTTCGCGCGGCGCACGATACCGCGGCGAACCACGGTGATGCTGTCCACGATCGGCGAATAGAGTGGGAACACACGTTCCACGCCTTCACCGAAGCTGATTTTACGAACGGTGAAGTTGCTGCCCATGCCGCGGTTGGAGCGGGCGATGACAACGCCTTCGAAATTCTGGACACGTTCACGCGTACCTTCGACAACCTTCACGCCAACGCGGACGGTGTCACCAGCACGAAATTCGGGGATGTCCTTCCCCAGTGCGCCGATTGCTTCGGCTTCGAGTTCTTGAATCAGGTTCATTTGCCCTGGTCCTTATCTTTTCGCCGCGCGCCAGAGGCAGGCTGGTCCCGATCGCCACTGTAGCGATCCCAAAGGTCCGGCCTGCGTAACCGTGTATGATCTTCAGACATTTGCTTGCGCCAGTCTGCGACCTTCGCATGATCCCCCGATCGCAGCACTTCGGGGATCGTGCGCCCTTCCCATTCCTGAGGTCGGGTATACTGCGGATATTCGAGCAACCCTTCTTCGAAGGATTCCTCGGTACCGCTAGAAGCCGCGCCCATTACGCCGGGAAGCAGGCGAATGCAAGCGTCAAGTATCATCAATGCCGCAGGCTCTCCGCCCGACAGAACAATGTCGCCGACAGCGACCTCTTCGATCTCCCGCCCTTCGAAAATCCGTTCGTCAAATCCCTCGAACCGGCCGCACAGGATTGTGACGCCTGGCCCTGCTGCCAGTTCGCGAATGCGCGCCTGAGTAATCGGTTTTCCGCGCGGGGTCATGGCGAGGATCGGAGCCTTGGGCTGCACCCGCTTCGCATGATCGACCGCCGCCGCCAGAACATCAACTTTCAGCACCATTCCCGCTCCGCCGCCAGCGGGCGTGCCATCTACGTTCTTGTGCTTGTCGGTCGCGAAATCGCGGATCTGGATCGTGTCGAGCGACCATTTTTGTTCCTCCAGCGCACGGCCGGCAAGCGACAGGCGCAGCGGCCCGGGGAACATCTCGGGGTAAAGCGTGAGGATGGTGGCGGCGAAGGTCATTCGAATGGCTCCGCGTCCGATGGGGCAAGCTTTCGGGAAAGCAGCCAGCTAACGAGCCGTGCAAATAGGAAGGATGGAGTCCAGAAAAGCGCAAAGTAGAATACTGGATGAGCATCTGATCCGGGATCTTCGGTCAAATTGTACAAGAGACCTGGGCCAACATTGATCAAAGATGCAGCAAAACTGGCTACAATTGCTCGTGCCGACGCTCCTAGGTTTGGAGTCAGGAGAAAAACAAAGAGCACGAATCCAGCCGACACCAGTGGCGTGTTTGCGTAATATACGATGCTATAAATCAGCTCCATGTCACCCCGTCCTTCGCCAGAGTATCTACGCTCAGCTCAAACACGTCGGGCCGCGAATAGTGGCCGTCCGTGTCGAGCGAGGCCAGATTGCCTCCGATTTCCGACAGATTCAATTCGGCGTGGAGCGTTTCTTCGCCCTCTCCTGCTTGCGCGATAACCCGCGAATCCGGTGCGGCGACGAAGCTGCCGCCTTTGTTCAATACATCGGCATCTATGGCTTCGAGCAGTGCTTTGGCATCAGCATCGCCGCCAGCACGCTCCAATCCGTCAAGCACCTGCTCTTTCGTCTGCACCAAGCCAGCGGCCAGCACGAAACACCGGCCCTCAAACGCATAATGCCGCGAATTTAGCGCATATTCCTCACGCACAGTCGGCCATGCCGCGACATGGACCGCCTCACCCAGATTGTGCATCGCGGCGCGCGCGAGTGGCATCCAGTGTTCCCAGCAGATCAGATTGCCAACATTGCCCCATTCGGCCTGATGCACGCCCAGCGTCGAGCCATCGCCGCGCATCCAGATCAGCCGTTCGCCGTGGGTTGGCACAAGCTTGCGGTGCGGCAACGGGTCCTGACCCGGACGGAACATCAACTGGTTGTTGTAAAGGCTCTGCCGTACCCGCTCATGCGCGCCGATAGAGATGCAGGCATCATGTTCGTCGCACAGCTCTTGCAGCGGAAGGAGTCGCTCGTCATTCGCGACAATCGCGTTTTCGAGCATGATCCGGTGCAGCGCCCGCGTGCCGGAATGGTCCCACAAAGCCGCGCCGGGTGCCTCATCCAGCCATACCGGATAGCCGCCGAGGAAAGTCTCCCCGAAAGCCACCAGTTTCGCACCATCTTTGATCGCGCGTTCGGCCAGTTCCACCGCTTTGGTGATACCATCTCCAATCGCGAGCGGGATCGGCGCGGCCTGGATAATGGCGACGGGCAGGGTGTGGCTCATGGCCTATATGTCGGCGAAATCGTCGCTGACCACAAGGCGTGTGTCGTCCCATTCGACAACCGCTGCCTTGTTCATCGGGATCATGAACTTCTTGCCGGGCTTTCCGTCAACCGAAGGTCGTTCGATCTCCAGCACATCCTGCGCGCCGTAATTTTCGACGGAACAGATCGTCCCCAGCGGTTCGCCGCTTTCGGAATGGGCGGCAAGGCCCAGCAGATCGGCGTGGTAATATTCGCCCTCACCCAGTTCGGGCAATGCCGAAACCGGGATTGTCAGGACCGTACCGCGCAGTTTTTCCGCCGCATTGCGGTCGGTCACTTCGGCAAAGCGCGCAACGGCGCCGCCTTTGTTGTCGTCGCGGATTTTCTTGAGAGTGAGAGCCCCGTCGTTGAAGCTCTTATACTGTTTCAGCTGGGCGATGCCTTCGCCGAACAGTTTCAGACGGACTTCGCCCGTCACGCCATGCGCACCGGTTACGGCAGCGAGCGTGACGGGCTTGTCCTGCATGGGAGAGATTACTCGCCCTTGTCTTCGGTAGCAGTGTCGTCAGCTTGGTCGTTTGGAACGCCGGCTTCTGCAGTCTGCTCGGCAATTGCTGCCTTGTCTTCAGCGGTGTCGCCGTCAGTGGTTTCAGCCGCATCGGCAACAGCTTCAGCGGTTTCTTCCGACTTGACCGAACCGGTTGCAGTGTTTTCGTTGGAAGCTTCTTCTTCCTTGGCAGCGGCTTCAGCTTCCTTCTTCGCTTCTTCAGCTGCAGCAGCTTTTTCAGCCTTTTCTTCAGCGCGTTCAGTCGCCTTTTCGCCCGGCTTCGCCTTGTTCGGGTTGTTGCGTGCTTCGCGCTCACGAACGCCGGCAGCGTCGAGGAAACGTGCAACACGGTCCGAAGGCTGTGCGCCAACGCCGAGCCAGTAACGGGCGCGGTCTTCGTTCAGCGTTACGCGCTTTTCATCATCCTTGGCGAGCAGCGGGTTGTAGGTGCCGATCTGCTCCAGATACTTACCGTCGCGCGGCTTGCGGCTGTCAGCAGCCACGATGCGGTAGTAAGGACGCTTTTTCGCGCCACCACGCGAGAGACGGAGTGCAATTGCCATGGTATTTTACCTTTCGAGTTTAATATTCTGAATTAAAATGAAGTTATGGTGTTCTGAAATTCTATCGCTTCTTGGGTCCGCCGAGGCCGGGTAGTCCGGGAGGGAGGCCGCCCCCGCCCATTCCGCCGCCCATTCCACCAGGCCCGCCAAGACCCGGCATCGCGGCATCCATGCCGCCTTTGCCGAACAGCGCGCCCAGCCCTTTCAGGCCGCCCATCTTTTTGATCTGTTTCATCGCGCGGCTCATTTCCTGATACATTTTCAGGAGCCGGTTCACGTCCTGCACCTGCAGGCCCGATCCGGCGGCAACGCGTTTCTTGCGTTTCGCATTCAGCAGCGCGGGGTTGGCGCGTTCCTTGGGCGTCATCGATCCGATGATCGCATCCATGTGCACCAGAACCTTGTCGTCCATTCCGCTGTTCGCGAGTGCGGCCTTGGCTTTCTTCATGCCCGGCATCATGCCCGCGAGCATCCCCAGACCGCCCATCTGGGTCATCTGTTTCAGCTGCGTGCGCAGGTCGTTCAGGTCGAACTGCCCCTTGGCCATGCGCTTGGCCATGGCTTCGGCATCTTCTTCCTTGATCGTCGCCGCGGCTTTTTCGACCAGGCTGACGACATCGCCCATGCCCAGAATGCGGTCGGCAACGCGTTTGGGGTGGAATGCCTCCAGCGCGTCGAGCTTCTCGCCGGTACCAGCAAACTTGATCGGCTTGCCCGTGACATGGCGCATCGACAGCGCCGCACCGCCGCGGGCATCGCCGTCCATCCGGGTCAGGATCACACCCGTCAGAGGCACTTCATCGGTGAAGCTTTTCGCGACGTTCACGGCATCCTGGCCGGTCAGGCTGTCGACCACCAGCAGGACTTCCTGCGGGGCGGAGATCGCGGACACGGCCTTCATCTCGGCCATCAGCGCTTCGTCGACGTGCAGACGGCCTGCGGTGTCCAGCAGCAGCACGTCGGCGGCCTGAAGTTTCGCGGATTCAAGCGCGCGGCGGGCAATGTCGACCGGTTGCTGGCCGGCAACGATCGGCAACGTCGCGCATTCGATCTGCTCGCCCAGGACGGCAAGCTGTTCCTGGGCCGCAGGACGGTTGACGTCGAGCGAGGCCATCAGAGCCTTCTTGCCGTGTTTCTCGCGGATGAATTTTGCGAGCTTGGCAGTCGAAGTGGTTTTACCCGAACCCTGCAGACCGACCATCATGATGACGACCGGCGGTTTGGCTTCAAGGTCAAGGCCGACGGTTTCTTCGCCGCCCAGCATTTGCACCAGTTCGTCGGAAACGATCTTGATGACCTGCTGGCCGGGGGTAACCGATTTAAGGACTTCGGACCCGATGGCCTTCTCGGTCACCGCGTCGACAAAACGCCGGACAACCGGCAGGGCAACATCAGCTTCGAGAAGTGCGATACGGACTTCGCGCATTGCATCGCGAACGTCCTGTTCCTTGAGCGCGCCGCGGCCGCGCAGGCCGTCGAATACGCCGGTCAGGCGATCAGACAGACTGTCGAACATACGCTCACTCCTCTTTACTGTTCAGCCCCGATATGGGGGCCACAGCGCCAAATGCCAAAAACGCCGGCGAACGAAACCTCGTTGGCCAGCGTGCGGAGTTCATTGAGAAAACCGACTTGAATTCGTTTTCGATGGTGGAGCCTAGCGGGATCGAACCGCTGACCTCAACACTGCCAGTGTTGCGCTCTCCCAGCTGAGCTAAGGCCCCTTAACCATCGATGTCACCTGCACCGAAGTGCGGGAGGACGCCCTTTATTCAGGACGCCCCCCTATTGCAAGTACGTAATTAGCTCTCGGGCGCTTCATCGTCGCCCTTGCCCTTGGAAACGGCAAGGTCTTCGCTGTCGTCACCGAGGTCGACGTCGGAATCGGGACGGTTTTCTTCCTCGTCCACATCGCCCAGATCATCATCGTCATCGGCCAGATCGCTGTCTGCTTCTGCGCCCTTCTTCTTGTCAGCGTCTTCGAACGGAATCGGCTGCTTCGTCTTGAGGACGGGCTCCGGATCCCATTCTTCACCGCATTCGATGCAGGTGGCGGGATCATCCTTGCCCAGATCATAGAAGCGGGTGCCGCATTTCGGGCAAGTACGCTTCGTGCCCCATTCTGGCTTGACCATTGTAAATCCTTAAATGCTGTCCGAACGATTAGTCCGGAGCGAAAACTGCTGTATGCTTATTGGGTTCGGCGCTTGGAGAAAACAAGGCCTGAATCAGTGCGGGCGCGCCTTGCCATAGGGCAATCGCAGTGTCAAAGCCCCGCTTGTTCAGAGACACCCAGTTCGAAAGCCCAACATTGCCTGACACCCCTACCCCGAAACGTTTTTCACCGATGGGAGCGCTGACCGGCACCATCCGCGTACCCGGCGATAAATCGATCAGCCACCGCGCGCTGATGTTTGGCGCGCTGGCGGTCGGCGAAACCCGCGTCAGCGGTCTGCTGGAAGGGCACGATGTGCTGGCAACCGCCGATGCGCTGCGCGCGATGGGCGCGGCAATCGAGAAAACGTCCGACGGCGAATGGTCGATCCACGGCGTAGGCGTTGGCGGGCTGTTGCAGCCGGATCAGGCGCTGGACATGGGCAATAGCGGAACCTCGACTCGGTTGTTGATGGGACTGGTCGCCAGTCACGGGATTTCCGCAACCTTCACCGGCGATGCGAGCCTTTCCGGTCGGCCAATGGGCCGCGTAATCGATCCGCTGGGCCAGATGGGCGCCGGCTTCGAAGCAAGCCCCGGCGGCACATTGCCCCTGATGATGAAAGGCAGCCTTCCTGCCGTACCGATTACTTACCGACTGCCGGTCGCCTCTGCGCAAGTGAAAAGCGCGGTGCTGCTTGCCGGATTGAACACTCCGGGCGTGACTACGGTGATCGAACCTGTCCCCACCCGCGACCATACAGAGCGAATGCTAAAAGGATTCGGCGCAGATCTGAGCGTGGAATTGGTGGAAGGCGAGCGGCACATACGTATTCGCGGCGAGGCTGAACTCAAGCCGCAGACCATCACTGTGCCCAGCGACCCGTCATCAGCCGCATTCTTCATCGTCGCAGCCCTGCTCACCCCCGGCAGCGATCTGACAATCGAGAATGTCGGACTGAACGACACGCGCGCCGGCCTGATTGGCGTGCTGCAACAGATGGGCGGTTCGATCGAATTGATGGATGAGCGCGAAATCGGCGGCGAGCCTGTCGCCGATTTGCGCGTCAAACACTCCGCACTGAAAGGTATCGAGGTCGACCCCCAGATCGCGCCGAGCATGATCGACGAATTCCCCATCCTGTTCGTGGCAGCTGCCTGTGCCAGCGGCGTGACCACCACCAACGGACTGGAAGAATTGCGGGTGAAAGAAAGCGACCGCCTGTCAGCAATGGCCGCTGCGCTTACCGCCGCAGGCGCACGGGTTAAGGAAACAGGGGATGGCCTGATCATCGCCGGCACTGGCGGCGCGCCCCTGCCCGGCACATCGGGAGAACCGGTCACCACCCACCTCGATCACCGGATCGCGATGAGCATGGCTGTTGCAGGTATCGCGAGCAGCGCCGGGGTCGAGGTTGACGACACCCGCCCGATCGCCACCAGCTTCCCCGCATTCGAAACCTTGCTGGCGCAGGCCGCACGTGACTGAAATGGCTCTGCCTCCGCTCGACTGGGCCACGCTGGTCGGGTTCGTCGGCATGATCATGATCGTGTCTGCCTATGGTTATCTGACGGCCAAGGATTCGCCCGATCCATTCATTCTGCACGGCACCAATCTGGTTGGCGCAACACTGCTGGCGGTATCTTTGCTGGTACACACCAACCTGCCATCGCTGGTTCTGGAAGCGATCTGGATCAGCGTTGCGATCTGGGGCCTGACCAAAGCGATCGTGGCACGGAGACAATCGAAATGATCATCGCCATCGATGGCCCTACCGCGTCAGGCAAAGGGACGATTTCGAAACGCATCGCCGCCCATTTTGGCCTGCCGCATCTGGACACCGGATTGCTCTATCGCGCAGTCGGGCGCCAGACCTTGCTTAATGGCGGCGATCCCGACAATGCCGCTGATGCGCTGGCTGCGGTCGATTTCCCGGCCGAACTGCTCGAAGACCCGGTCCTGCGCAATGAAGCGACCGGCAGCCTCGCGAGCCGGGCATCGGTTCATCCCGCCGTTCGTCAGGCATTGTTCGAGCGCCAACGTGCATTCGCCCTGCAAGATGGCGGTGCTGTGCTCGACGGGCGCGATATCGGCACAGTCATCGCACCCGATGCCGACGTGAAACTGTTTATCACAGCCAGCGTCGATGCCCGCGCCCAGCGCCGGTTCAAGGAAATGCAGGAACGCGGAGCTTCCATCACTCTGGAAGAGATAGCCGCCGATCTGCGCCGGCGCGACGAACGGGACACAAACCGCAAGGACGCGCCGCTCGTGGCTGCCAGCGATGCCTATGTCATCGACACATCGCAGCTTGGCATCGAAGAAGCTTTCGCCGCTGCCCTCGATGCCATTGCACAGGCCCGCGCCGAATAACCACAGCGGGCCATTGCGCTGTCCTACACCAGTATCGCGCGCCTAACTGCGCCGATGCCCAGCCTTCCCGCCCCACCGGCCTGTCCGTTCGTTACACCTGATCTTCGCGCGGTGCAGCGGACGCAGAACAGACCGCCAAATGTTTCCACCTGTACAGTGTTCCATGTGTTCCATTCTGTAGGACTTGCAGGCGTAAAAAGCTTGCTTTTGCGCGGCCCCTGCACTAGGCGCGCGCTCGTCTGGCGGGCATTTTTGTCCGGCAGGCCTTTGCTGCTGCATTCGGCACGGCAAAGAGTTCGGCCCTCTTGGCCCACCAAGGCAATTCCGCCGCGGTGGAGAAAAGACCCCGGGAAACAACCTGGTGGCCGGTAAAATACAGTATTAGGAAAACCCTAACCTATGGCAACTTCAGCCAATCCTACGCGCTCGGATTTTGAAGCGCTTCTTAACGAACAGCTTGGCGGTGCAGAAGACGGTGGTTTCGAAGGCCGCGTCGTTAAAGGCACTGTCACTGCAATCGAAAACGGCAAGGCCGTTGTCGACGTGGGCCTCAAAAGCGAAGGCCGCATCGACCTTAAAGAATTCTCCCGCGGTGAAGACGATCACGGCCTGTCGGTCGGTGATGAAGTCGAAGTGTTTGTCGACCGCGTTGAAAATGCAGACGGCGAAGCAATGCTCAGCCGCGACCGCGCACGCCGCGAAGCTGCATGGGACAAGCTCGAAAACGAATTCGGCGAAAGCGCTCGCGTAAACGGCCGCATCTTCGGCCGCGTCAAAGGCGGCTTCACGGTCGACCTCGACGGCGCCGTGGCCTTCCTGCCCGGTTCGCAGGTCGACATCCGTCCGGTTCGCGACATCACTCCGCTGATGGATATCGAACAGCCGTTCCAGATCCTCAAGATGGACCGTCGCCGCGGCAACATCGTTGTTTCGCGTCGTTCGATCCTCGAAGAAACACGTGCTGAACAGCGCAGCGAACTGATCGGCGAACTGGCTGAAGGCCAGGTCATTGACGGCGTCGTCAAGAACATCACCGATTACGGTGCGTTCGTTGACCTCGGCGGCATCGACGGCCTGCTGCACGTCACCGACATGAGCTACAAGCGGGTCAACCACCCGAGCGAAGTCATCGAAATCGGCCAGACTGTTACTGTCCAGATCGTTCGCATCAACAGCGAAACCCAGCGCATCAGCCTGGGCATGAAGCAGCTTGAAAGCGATCCATGGGACGGCGTCGGTGCGAAATACCCGGTTGGCGCGAAGCTGAAGGGTACTGTCACCAACATCACCGAATACGGCGCATTCGTCGAAATCGAACCGGGCATCGAAGGCCTGGTCCACGTTTCGGAAATGAGCTGGACCAAGAAGAACGTCCACCCGGGCAAGATCGTATCGACCTCGCAGGAAGTCGATGTTGTCGTTCTCGAAGTCGACAGCGAAAAGCGCCGCATCTCGCTCGGCCTCAAGCAGGCCCAGGGCAACCCGTGGGAAGAATTCGCAGACAAGCACCCCGTTGGCTCGACTGTCACCGGCGAAGTCAAGAATGCTACCGAATTCGGCCTGTTCATCGGTCTCGAAGGCGATGTGGACGGCATGGTTCACATGTCCGACATCGCATGGGGCATCTCGGGCGAAGACGCTCTGGCTCTCCACCGCAAGGGTGAAGAAGTGCAGGCAGTCGTTCTCGATGTCGACACCGACAAGGAACGCATCAGCCTCGGCATGAAGCAGCTTGAAAAGGGTGCACCATCGGCAGAAGGCGCCGCTGGTGGCGGCCTGAAGCGTGGCGACGTAGTCACCGTGACTGTCCTCGAAGTTCGCGATGGCGGCCTCGAAGTGCAGGCTGGCGACGATGGCGCGACCGGCTTCATCAAGCGTTCGGACCTTGGCCGTGACCGTGACGAACAGCGTCCCGATCGCTTCCAGACCGGCAGCAAGATCGACGCAATGGTCACCGGTTTCGACCGTTCGAAGAAGCCTAACTTCTCGATCAAGGCGCGTCAGATCGCTGAAGAGAAGGAAGCAGTGGCACAGTTCGGTTCGTCCGATTCGGGCGCATCGCTGGGCGACATTCTCGGCGAAGCTCTGAAGGGCAAGGAAGACTAAGTCTTTCTCCGACAGCTTTGACTAAATTGGGAAAGCCCGCCGCTCGAAAGAGTTGGCGGGCTTTTCCGTGTCTGGCCCGAACGGTGCCAGTCAGCCGCGCCCCCTTCCCTCGCCGCGCATCCCTGCGTAGGATCGCGGGATGATAGAAATCCATCAGTTCCCGTGCCTGTCCGACAATTACGGATATCTCGTCCACGACCCAGCCAGCGGCGAAACCGTGTGCATCGACACACCCGATGGCGAGGAATACCTGAAACAGGCAAAGGCCAAAAGGTGGACGATCACTCAAATCTGGAACACTCATTGGCACCCTGATCATGCCGGCGGGAACAAGGCGATCAAGGATGCCACAGGCTGCGCCATCATCGCACCGCAGGAAGTGGAGAAGCTGAGCCCGATCGACCGGGTGGTGTCGCACGGTGACACCGTAACGATGGGCGATTGGAACGCGGAAGTGATCGACGTTGGCGGCCATACGAACGGCCATGTCGCTTTTCACATGCCCGAAGCAGGCGCGGCCTTCGTCGGCGACGCCGTGTTCGCGCTGGGCTGCGGGCGGATGTTTGAAGGCGAGCCGGAACAGTTCTGGAACAGCCTGCAGCGTATCAAGGCTCTGCCGCCGGAAACGATGCTCTACTGCGCACATGAATACACCGCCGCCAATGCGAAGTTCGCTCTGCACGCCGATCCGGACAATGCGGCTCTGGCCGAATATGCAACCGAGATAGAACGCAAGCGCTCGAAGAGTGAACCGACAGTGCCGACAAAGCTCGAACTTGAGCTAGCTACCAATCCCTTCCTGCGGGCGGATAATCCGGCGCTAATGCAAAAATGGGGCGGCGCAGATCCGGTCGAAACGTTTGCCGCCTTGCGTGCAGGCAAGGACAGTTTTTGATCACCATGCAGGCGCTGCAAGTCACATCGCTTAGCGACGACCTTTCCGGCTGCGAATTAGTCGACATCGCCGTGCCAGCGCAAAAGGCTGGCGAAGTCCTCGTGAAGGTCCACGCGGCATCGCTGAACTTCCCCGACTTGCTGATGACCAAGGGTGATTACCAGTTCAAGCCAGAGCCGCCTTTCACCGCCGGTATGGAGCTTGCAGGCGAAGTTGTAGCAGCGGGGAAGGAAAGCCGGTTCTCCGCAGGTGACCGGGTTATCGGTGGCGCGAAGACCGGCGCGATGGCAGAATACGCTTCAGTGCCCGAGACCAGTTTGCGGCTCGCCCCGCAAGGGCTCGACTATCCCCAGGCGGCGGCGCTCGGCGCGGCGTATAATACCGCCTACACCGCATTGGTGGAACTGGGCGGCCTCACCGCAGGGCAATGGGTTCTGGTTCACGGCGCGAGCGGCGGAGTGGCGCTCGCAGCGATCGACCTCGCAAAAGCACTGGGCGCCCAAGTCATCGCGGCAACAGGCTCTCCGGACAAAGTCCTTGCGATCAAAAGGCTCTACGCTCCCGATGCGGTGATCGTTTCGGAAGGCCGTTTTCGCGAGAAGGTGGCAGAAATCACCGGCGGCAAACTATGTGATCTCGTCTGCGATCCCGTTGGAGGGGACGTTTTTGATGAAAGCACCCGCTGCGTGACATTCGGCGGCAAATTGCTGGTGGTCGGATTTGCGGGCGGGCGGATCGCCGATATCGCCACGAATATTCCCCTGATTAAGGGTTTCTCAGTCGTCGGCGTGCGCGCGGGCGAATATGCGCGGCGCTTTCCCGAGCGCGGCAAACGGATTGCGGACGAAGTGGGGCGACTTGCCAGTTCCGGTCTGATTACGCCTCCGATCGATCGGATCGTGCCACTGTCTCAATGGCGTTCGGCGTTTGAGGCTATGGCTCGGCGAGGATTGGTAGGCAAAGTGGTACTTACTCCCGGCACATGACACAAAAAAGGCGGCCCCGAGAGGCCGCCTTTTTTCGTCGACACTTAGTCTTGCCAGTTAGATACCAGCGATGACCTGGTCCGCAAGCTTGCTATCAGCGTCTGCGTCATGCTTCTTGGCAATCAGCTCCCGTGCAGCAGCGGTCGCGGCCATGGCAGCGCTGTTGCGCACGTCATCGACAGCGTCACGCTCTGCGGCAGCGATCTTGTCTTCCGCCATTTTCTTGCGCCGCTCCACCATTGCCTTGCTGTCCTGCTCGGCCTTGTCCATGATCGAGTCCGCTTCTTTCTGAGCGTTCTCCATCATCGCTTCTGCGTCTTTCTCAGCATTGGCGATCTTGGCCGAATATTCGTTGCGAAGCGCTTCTGCTTCAGCGCGCAGCTTCTTGGCTTCGTCCAGCTGCTCACGGATTGCGGCGATCTTGGCATCCAGCCCGCCGGTAATCATACCCGGGACTTTCTTCCACACCATCACCAGGATCAGGACCAGCATAGAGATCGAAACGATCTGGTACGGTTCCATGCCCCACAGCGTCGGACCCAACGACTCTGGAATATCGACCGTGGTGAAGACTTCGGGTGCATTAGACATTGGTCATAGCCTTCTTGACTGCCGACTTGGCATTGGCTGCAGTCACTTTGACGCCGGCGAGCTGCTTGACGATGTCCTGAGCGGCTTCTGCAGCCACACTCTCGACTTCGGTCATTGCGGCATTGCGCGCTTCGGCGATCTCGACATCGGCTTTCTCAAGCTTCGTATCGATACGCTTCTGTGCAGCCGCGAGCTTCTTCTCGCTCTTGGCAGCAGCATCGGCTTTCGCTTTGGCAATTACTGCCTGGGCCTGGGCGCGATTTTCATTCTCACGCTTGCGCCAGGCTTCTTCTTCATCATCGGCCTTGTCACGAGCAGCCTGAGCTGCAGCGAGATCACCAGCAATCTGGCTGTCACGCTGGGATACGGTGTCCATAACCCGCGGAACCATACCGCGACCTACGACGAAGAAGACAAAACCAAAGGTCACCAGCAGCCAGAAAATCTGGCTGGAATAGGTTTCCATGATTTGCGCTATCTGAGGCATTGGATCAGGTCCCGACGCTTAAAAGGTGTCGACGAATAGAAACAATCGCGGGCGGGAACAGGCCTTGGCCGTCCCCGCCCACCGATTGATATGTTAGGCGACGAAGATCAGGATCATCGCGACGACGAACGCCAGCAGGCCGAGAAGCTCAGCTGCGGCGAAGCCGATGAACAGGCGGCCCTGCTGGCCGTCTGCTGCGCCAGGGTTACGAAGCGCGCTCTCAAGGAACGAGCCGAATACGTTACCCACACCGATAGCGGCCATGCCGGCACCGATAGCTGCGAGACCCGCGCCAACGAGCTTTGCTGCTTCTGCTTCCATTGTATTGCTCCTTAGGTAAATTTCTAAAAGTTGATCAGTAACTTAGTGAAGATTTTCAGCGTCATTGATGTACAGCGACGTCAACAGCGCAAAAACGTAGGCCTGAATGCCAGCGACCAGAATTTCCAGCGCGCTGATGCCGACCATCAGAATGAAGCTCGGCACGCCAACCAGAGCGGCAAAGCCTGCACCGGCGTTGGTTCCGTCGATCACGAAGCTCGACAGGACTTTCAGGAGAACGTGACCAGCCATCATCGCAACGAACAGACGCAGCGCAAGGCTGAACGGACGCACCAGGAACGAGATCAGCTCGATCGGAAAAATGACCGGGATCATCGCCAGCGGCGTACCGTGCGGCACAAACAGGGTGAAAAACTTGAGACCGTGCTTCCAGAATCCAACGACCAGAACGATCGCGAAGCTGATAATGGCGAGAACGCCGGTCACGGTGAAGTGGCTGGTGAAGGTGAACGGGTGAAGACCGATCACGCCCAGCGGAAGAAGACCCAGAATGTTCGCGAACAGGATGAACATGAACAGCGAGAAGATATAGGGCACGTATTTGCGCCCGGCCTTGCCGATATTCGCTTCCAGCATGTCGTCGATGAAGCCGGTGAAGGTTTCCACCATCATCTGCCAGCGCCCAGGCACCAGCTCGCGCTTCATGCCGCCCGCGACGAAAATCGTCAGCAGAACAGTTGTGATCGCCATCCACATCGCGCTGTTGGTAAACGCGATATTGAATCCTGCGAGCTCCCAGCCATTCGAACCCAACAAGGGTTCGATGGTGAACTGGTGCATCGGATCGACTTTGCCTTCTTCGGCTGCCACGTCTGAAACGTCCCTACGCGTAAAAGAACACTAGCTTCTCGAACTCAGTCGCCCTTGGGCGCGTCGTCCGATTGCGTGTTCGCCATTCGGAAAATGTTCCTGAAGGCGACGGCTATTCCGAGGAACAACCCCACCAACAGACCCCAGGGCGATGATCCGGCGAAATAATCAATGGTTCCGCCAATCACCAAACCGCCGAGAATCCCACCAAGCAAATCCGCAAGCACCCGGTTTCCACTGCGATAATTCGCATCGGTACCCGATTGCTGCGGCCGGTTGCGTTCATTTTCGCGCTCTCTCGCGGCTTTTAACCGCGCTTCGAGCGCATCAATGCGCGCATCCTCGGCGATGGGTTCCCGTACGGGCTTCTCGTCGCTCATGCCTTGCTCCTTAATTGAGGTTGCGCGGCACGGGCAAAAAGCTGCCCGCCAAGGGCGAGGCCCCCTTAGGCGGGGGGTATAATCGAGTCAACCGGTGTGGGGTCCCAATCGGTCGATTATGTCAGGTTTTTGGACATCGTGCCCCGATACGGGCTTACGGGCAGCGGCTGTCGCGCAGCGGCGGTGCGCTGGTGCGGGTTTGCCACGTTCCGTCAGGTGCCTGATATTTTTCCCCCGGAACCGTCCGCGCGATCGCAAGACAGCCTGCGGTCAGGGCGTATTCCTCCAGCGTTGCGTTGGCGGCCTGCGCCTTCTCCGCATAGACCGCGCGGCGTTTGATGTTGATATCTTTCACCATCGCTTCCAGCGCGGGATTGGAGCCGCCCACGATGCCGAGGTAGCCATCCATTTTTTCGCCAATCTGGCCAGAAGCGCGCGCCGAAGCATAGGCCGGATCGCGCTGGGCGTAAGCCGTTCCCGCGATGCCGCCCAGTGCCAGGGCAGCTGCAATTGCGATAGAAACTGACTTCTTCATTTGCTCATCCTTGTGCTGCGGATCTTATCAGAAAATATCCGCATTCTCTTCAATCGTGTTGCTGGCATCTTCCGCCAGTCGATAAATCACTTCCTGCCGGATATTGATGTTGAGTTCGATCACGATCGGCTCGGACGGGGCATTCACATTGATGCACCCTCCCAGCAGGGTCGAACCCGCCAACAATATCGCCGCACCGATGCGGCCCCCTGCCCCTGCTCTGCGCTTATACTGCATGACGCAGTGTGTCGCAGCCGCGCCGGACAAGGTCAATTTACAATGCGTCATGGCACATCCTCGCTGTCTGATGTCTGAATGGGCTCTTCATCGCCCAGTGCGTTGTCTGATATGTCATCTGGTTTGATCGCCCGGCCTTGCAGCACCGGATTGATCGGCGGCGGCAAGACAGGCTCTGCCGGTTGCAGAGGTGCCCCCGCAGGAATGAAGCGTTTACCGTCATCTTCCAGCAGGCCCAGTTCGCGCGGATCGCGCACGGTGGACGGGTCGTAAATCGATTTCAGCGTGGTCACCAGTTTGTAGAACGGAGCGCGGATGTTCACGTTGAAGCGTATCGGCAGATCGGCGATCTGGCGGGTGATGAAATTCTGCTTGGTCCCTGCACCCTGCCGCACGCCGTCGAACCGGATACGGGTGACAATATCGCCGGTCAGTGGGCCGTCCATCTCGATCCGCATATCGTCGTAATCGAGACTCTTCAGCGTTTCGAAGGCGTAATTCGCGAAGGCTGACAAGTCTTCATAGGTCAGTTCGCCAACATACGAAATGTTACCGCCGGGCGCGCGCGCTATAAGCAAGCCGCCTTTGATTTCGCCAAAGCCCAGTTCGTCGAATTCCAGCGGCAATTGCCCGTCGAAAGTGCCGGTTGCGGCGAGATTACCGAGTTCGAGATTCTCGACGAACAGAGCCGCTTCCAGCCCCTCCACTTCGAGTACATATCGCCTGCGTTCCGCGACCCCGAAATTGAGATCGACGGGGCGCAAGGTCAGCGTGCCACCCATGAACGGCCATTCGCCGCCCGTCACGCCCAGATACTGGCCATCACGCAGGCTGAAACCGATCACGCCGTCATTCACCTCGATGCCTGGATTGATCGCGGCCACCCGCACTTTCTGATCAGGGGCGGTAGTTAGGCTGAGCAAATCGATGAACTCAACCGTTCCAGCCGCGCCTGTGACGGGGCCAAACGCGGCCGCAAAATCGAGCGATTCGGAAGAGAAACGGCCGGAGCTGGTCACTGCGTCCGAATTCCAGTCAATCCGTCCGGTGCCGGTGATGCTGCCTCTGGCATTGGCAATCACACCAAGCGCCAGCGGAGTCAGATCGACGGGCTGTAATTCTTCGTCGAACAGCACGCCGGGCACATTCAGATCGGCAAAACCGGTGCTGGTAGTCAGGTCGTGGCGGATCGAGACTTCGGCAATTTCGCTCTCATTGCCTGGATAGCGCAGCAGCGCGTCGGCCAGAATAACGCTGTCTTCCAGTGAAAGCGCCGCATCCCGCGCCATGAGCGGGTTGAACCGGGGTTCTTCGGACCGGTCGACCAATTCGAATGAAGCGCCGCCAATTTCGAATACACCGCCCGTGTAAGACCATTCCCCTGTGGTGTCTTTCAGATCGAGCGGTACCGCAAACAACGCAATTTCGGCCCCTGAGAACGACCCTGTTATATCCTCGCCCAAAACGGCCTTCAGCTCGGAAATTGCGAACCTGTTTTCCTCCTGCTGCGGACCGAGCGACACCAACAGATCTTTTACAGATGCCGCGCCGGGATAAGCAAATCCTGCTGCGCCGCTCGAAATGCGAATCTCTGTGTCGGCAAGCGTGCCCGCTATATTCAATGACGGAGCACCGGCGGCGAAATTAAGACCGTTGGTGCCGTAGCTGACAATCGGCCTGCCACTCGCCGGGCAAAGCGCGATCTGTTGTCCTCTCAGCTCGAGATTGGCGAACGCGAGCGTATCGAAGCCGATCTGCGTGCACCCCCGCCAGAGGGACAAGCCGCCCGCAGAGCTCCAGCTTCCGCTAACCGGCAAACGCAGGCCGCGCACTTCCCCGCCTGGCAATGGACCAGTCGCCTGCACGCTACCGGAAAATCCGAGTGCCCCGCTGCGATCCTGCGTTGCCACCAGTTCAGGTATGGCAAGCGAGTTTCCCTGCGCCGAATACTCGGCCATCTTCAGGCGAAAAATGGACCGTCCATTTGCCTGCTCCATACGCCCGACCAGAACCGGCAGTTCGCCGCCACCGAAGCGGAAATTACCTGACATACGCGGCGTGCGCTCTGCCGTGCTGGCGATCTGCACCTGGCTGACCGACAAGAGAGTTTCACCGGATTTACCCTGCACCGAACCCTGCGGCAGAGACAACGAAATGATATCGCCAGTTTTGCGTGAGTTGATCGCTGCAGTGAAGCTGGAATCGACGAGTTTTCGGCCAAGGGCAGAACGAATTTTCGCCAACAAGGGAGCCGCCAGGGTTCCTTCGGCGGATTTTTCATATTCTGCCAAGGTAGCGGTGAAGCCGCGGCCGATATTTATCTGCGAACCCGACAATTCTGCATCAAGATCCAGCGACGCGAATTGATCACGTCCGCGTAGCCCGCCTTCCAGTGAAAATTCACCGGCGCGGACATTGGAGTTTGCGACAGATTTTGCAGCGAGATTAAAACGCGAATTGATCGTCCCGTCCCGCACGGCGACGGTCAGCGGGCCCGCGATCCCGGCTGCGGCTATACCCGGCCCGGCAAAGGCACCTGACGCAATTGAGGCATCGGCATCGAAACCGGCCATATCTGCATCAAACGTAATATCCGTGGCGATGGACACATCCTTGATTGACCCGGAATATTCGGGACAATTCAGAGCAGCTGCTCGCACCGGCCCCGACAAGGTTAGCCTGCCGCTGGTGGTCGTCAGGTCGCCGTAGACGGTTGCACGCGCAACCCTGCACCCGGCGATATCAGCCTGCGGAGCGATGGCGGCGATCATGCCGGTGAACCCGTTATCCAGCTGCCCCTGCCCCTCAGCCTTCACGCCGACCGGGCCAAAATCGGTCTCGAACAGTGCCCGCCCGTCAATCAGGTCGATATCCCAGGCTGGCAGACCCGCTGGTTCTTCCGATTCGGCGAAGATGACCGGATCGAGGCTGCCGAGCGAGAGCTCTCCGTCGGTGTACGATCCGTAGAGGCGCGGTCTGACCAGTGTAATCCGGCCGATTTCCGGAACGCCCAGCCCATAAGACAAGGTTATTTCGGCACGCTCGATGGTGAGGTCGGGCCGCGCGGGATCGCCGACAACTATGTTTGTCAGAACCTGCCGCTCGGGCGAGATTTCCGTTACATCGTAGGTCGCTGGCACCCCGATCCCTGCGAGCTGTTCGGCAATCAGGTCACGCGCAATCTGTTCGCGCACCGTCCACGTATACCCGACCACCACAAGCAGGATAACCAGTGCAATCGCAGCGATTTTACGCAGCAGGTTTCGCGGCTTGTCCATAGCCGTGTCGTCTTGCGTATCAGTTTCCTGTTCGGGGAGCTGCGGCATTGCTTGCTACTTGCGCGCAAGCGACTGCAAAGGCAATGCAGCATGGCAGCACTTGAAAGGTGGAATGGCCCGCAAATGAGCGAAAACGCAGGAAAACATGGCGCTGCGGGCCATCGGAGCCGTCTGCGAAAACGGATGCTTGAAGGGGGCGCAGAAGCGCTCGCCGATTACGAAGTGCTCGAATATTTGCTGTTCGCTGCGATCAAGCAAGGCGATACCAAGCCGGTGGCCAAGGCGCTGATCGATCGGTTCGGATCGCTATCTGGCGTGCTCAACGCCGATGCCGGGGCATTGCAGGACGTAAAGGGCGTAGGCGAAACAAGCGCTGCCGCTTTGAAGAGCGTGGCCCTGGCGGCGCGGCGGATGGCCCGCAACGAGGTGTCCCAGAAACCTGTGCTGGGAAGCTGGCAGGCACTGCTCGATTACCTGACCATCGACATGGCGCATCTGACGGTGGAGCGGGTGCGCGTGCTGTTCCTGAACGCACAGAACCGCCTGATCCTCGATCATCACGTCGGCGACGGTTCGATAGACGAGGCAGCCATTCATCCGCGTGAGGTTATCCGCCGCGGGCTCGATATCGGTGCAACCGCACTGATACTGGTCCACAACCACCCGAGCGGCAATCCCGAGCCGAGCCGCGCCGACATCCAGATAACGAATCGCATTGCGGAGGCTGGCCGGTTGCTGGGCATTACGGTACATGATCACGTCATTATTGGCCGCGAAGGACACACCTCGCTGAGGGCAAAAGGTCTGATTTAAAGCGCGCAGACGATCTGCCGTGTGCAAACAGGCCCGCTCCCCTTGCCAATCGCCATGCCGCGCCTTAGCCGCCGCGTAACTGCCCGCAACATCACCGGAGTCGATCATGGTCCCCCGTTATTCCCGCCCTGCAATGTCCGCAATCTGGGAGCCGGAGGCCCGCTATCGCATCTGGTTCGAGATCGAAGCGCATGCGACGGAAAAACTGGGCGAGCTGGGTGTGGTCCCGAAAAGTGCCGCCAAGGCCCTGTGGGACTGGTGGGCGACCAACCCGGAAATCGACGTTCCCGCCATCGATGCCATCGAAGCGGTCACCAAGCATGACGTGATCGCATTCCTGACCTGGGTCGCCGAGCAGGTCGGTGACGAGGCGCGCTTCATGCATCAGGGCATGACCAGCTCCGACGTTTTGGACACGACGCTGGCGGTGCAGCTGGCCCGATCTGCCGACATTCTGCTGGAAGACCTCGACCACCTGCTGGCCGCGATCAAGCGCCGCGCGGAAGAGCATAAGTACACGCCCACTATTGGCCGCAGCCATGGCATTCATGCAGAACCGGTCACATTTGGCCTGAAATTGGCGCAGGCCTATGCAGAATTCGATCGCTGCAAGAAACGCCTTATCGCCGCGCGTGCGGAAATCGCCACTTGCGCGATATCCGGCGCCGTAGGCACTTTTGCGAATATCGACCCGAGCGTTGAAGCGCACGTCGCAGAAAAACTCGGCCTGGAAATCGAACCGATATCGACTCAGGTTATCCCGCGTGACCGGCACGCAATGTTCTTTTCCACGCTGGCGGTAATTGCCGGATCGATCGAACGTGTCGCGGTCGAGGTCCGCCATCTGCAACGCACTGAAGTTCTGGAAGCTGAGGAGTATTTCTCACCCGGCCAAAAAGGTTCGAGCGCGATGCCGCACAAGCGCAACCCGATCCTCACCGAAAACCTCACCGGTCAGGCGCGGATGATTCGCGGCTATGCCATGCCAGCGCTCGAAAACGTGGCGCTGTGGCACGAACGCGATATCTCGCATTCCTCGGTCGAGCGTTTCATCGGCCCCGACGCGACGATCACGCTCGATTTTGCGCTCGCGCGGCTGACCGGGGTAATCGACAAGCTGCTGATTTATCCTGAGCGGATGCAGAAGAACATGGACCGCATGGGCGGTCTGATCCATTCGCAGCGCGTGCTTCTGGCATTGACGCAGGCCGGGGTCAGCCGCGAAGACGCGTATCGTCTGGTTCAACGTAACGCGATGAAGGTTTGGGAATCGGATGGCGCGCTCGCCTTGCTCGATCTGCTGAAAGCGGATGAGGAAGTGACAGCGGCGCTTTCGAATGAGGAAATCGAGGCGAAATTCGACCTCGACTATCACTTCAAGCAAGTTGACCACATTTTCAGCCGCGTGTTCGGCTGATCGGCGGGCAACCCGCTCACCCTTCCCAATCGCGGCTCAGCAGCCTAGCATCTGCCGAAAATCTGACGGAGTACTGAAATGCAGGTCGTTCGCACCATCCTCTGGGTCTTGCTGTTTGTGGGACTGCTGGCGTTTTCCTTCTTCAACTGGAAGCCGGTGGAAGTCACGATTTGGGAAAATCTGGTGCTGGAAACGAAGGTGCCCGCGCTGGTCATCATCTCCTTCCTGCTTGGCATGATCCCGACATGGCTGCTCCACCGCGGCACCAAATGGCGCATGAACCGGCGGATCAAGACGCTGGAAAACGCCGCCAGATCGGCTGCGGTTTCGCCGTCCTCTCCTCCGGCTACGACGACAACTGAGGCGGCTTCACCGTCCGGCACCGCTGCCGCGCCGGTCGAACCCGCCCCTGCATTCACCGCGGATAGCACCACCAAGCCATGACAAATCCCGTCTATCTCGCGCTCGATCTGCCGCAACTCGATGCGGCAAAAGCCCTCGCCGCGAGGGTCAAGAATCATGTTGGCGGGCTGAAGCTGGGGCTGGAGTTCTTCTGCGCTCACGGTTCACATGGCGTCCACGAGATAGCGCAGGTCGGCCTGCCCATTTTTCTCGATCTGAAACTGCATGACATTCCGAACACTGTCGCTGGTGCGATGCAGGCGATCCACGTCCTCGAACCGTCGATTGTAACCGTGCACGCAAGTGGCGGGCGCGCGATGCTGGAAGATGCCAAGGCAGCGGCGGGGGAACACACCAAAGTCGTTGCTGTAACCATGCTCACCAGTCTGGACGAGCAGGATCTGAAGCGTACCGGGGTCGGCGGCACACCGCACGATCACGTCATGCGCCTGACCGAACTGGCGCACGACGCAGGTATCGACGGCATCGTCTGCTCCGGACAGGAAGTTGGCGGGGCGCACAAGCAATGGAAAGACGGTTTCTTCGTGGTCCCCGGGTTGCGTCCCGCCGGATCGGCAGTGGGTGATCAAAAGCGCGTCGTCACCCCGCGACAGGCGCGCGACGATGGCGCCAGCGTGCTTGTGATCGGTCGGCCCATCAGCCGTGCCGACGATCCGGTTCAGGCGGCACGCGATATCGAGGCAACGCTTTAAAGCCTCTCACCATGCGCGAACAATTGATCAAGATTTGCGGGCTTTCGTCGCCCGATACCATGCAGGCCGCGCTGGATGCGGGCGCGACACATGTCGGACTGGTTCATTATCAGCCCAGCCCCCGGCACATCGAGTTGCCTGACGCGTCACGGCTTCGCGCAATGGCAAGGGGGCGCGCCAAAGTGGTGCTGCTGCTGGTCAATGCCGACATCGAAACCACTTCCGCCGCGATCGAGGCGATCAAGCCCGAGGTGATCCAGTTTCACGGAACGGAAACGCCAGAATGGTGCGCGCTGGTGCGCAAACAGGTGAACATCGAAGTGTGGAAGGCGCTCGGCGTGAAAGATAAGCCGACGCTGAAGAAATCGGCGCGCTATGTCGGCAAGGTCGACCGGTTGCTGTTCGATGCGCCGGCAACAGCATTGCCCGGCGGGAATGGCACCAGTTTCGACTGGAGCCTGCTCGCAGATCATGAGCATACCGCCGCTTGGGGCCTCGCCGGCGGACTGACACCGGAAAATGTTGCCGATGCGATTGCGCAAACCGGGGCGCCGCTGGTGGATACGTCATCCGGCGTGGAAAGCGCGCCCGGTATCAAGGACGCTGCGAAAATCGCTGCGTTCTGTGCCGCAGCGAAAGCAGGCTGAGCTTTCCAACCCCTCACGCCTGCCCGGCAGCCGATACAAAAAGGGCGGCCCGAACGGACCGCCCTTCCATCGTATTTCTGACCAGGATCAGAAAGCTACGCCAACACCGACTACGGCAGTGTTCACGTCAACGAAATCGCTGAAGAAGTGACGGTATTCAGCTTTCAGGTAGAGACCGCTGTCGCCAACCGTCTGCTCGTAACCAGCACCAAGGTGCGGGGTGTCTTCGCCTTCACCGAAGGTGTAACCGCCGGTTGCGTAGATCTTGCCGCCGGTGCCAACCTTGGCGCCGAGACGTGCGGTGGTGCCCCAGACTACGTCTGCGCCATCAACCAGCAGCTTGTCAGCCGAACCTTCAACGCCGAAGAACAGCGAGCTGTCTTCGCCAGCACCGAGGTCGAAGTCATAACCAGCAGCAACGCCGGCAACAGCTTCTTCTTCGCCGTTTGCCCAGGCGATACCGCCGCGAGCTTCAACACGAGCTTCGTTGGCCGAGGCCGGAGCAGCTACTGCTACCGCAGCGATCGCACCGAGTACAATTGCAGTCTTACGCATATTAAATCCTTTCAATCATGCCGCCGAAATTGGGGGTCGACGGCAGGGAAAGGTCAAATAGTCAGCGAAAAATGAACTTCAACTGACAAATTATTGGTTAGTCTAAGTTTCTGATTATGTGGCGCTTGTGCAACATTAGGTTCATCGGGCGTAAAGAAATAATGCGCCCTGTGAATGCTGGACAGGCCCGCAATGCTCTGCCAATCGGGGGCCATGAACGCCCCCAATTCCTTCCGCAACCAGCCCGACGATCGCGGTCATTTCGGTGACTATGGCGGCCGTTATGTGGCCGAGACATTAATGCCGCTGATCCTGGATCTGGAGTGTGAATACCGCGCTGCCCAGGCCGATCCGGCTTTCAAGGCGCAGTTCGACGACCTGCTGGAACACTACGTCGGCCGGCCCAGCCCGCTGTATTTCGCAGAACGCCTGACCGAGGCGGTTGGCGGCGCGCAAATCTGGTTCAAGCGTGACGAACTGAATCACACCGGCGCGCACAAGATCAACAATTGCATCGGGCAGATCCTGCTCGCCATTCGCATGGGCAAGACGCGGATCATCGCGGAAACCGGCGCGGGCCAGCACGGCGTTGCCACCGCGACCGTATGCGCGCGTTTCGGCCTGCCCTGCGTCATCTACATGGGCGCGGAAGATGTCCGGCGCCAATCGCCAAACGTGTTCCGCATGAAATTGCTCGGCGCGGAAGTGATCCCCGTAACCAGCGGCGGCGCGACCCTGAAAGACGCGATGAACGAAGGGCTGCGCGACTGGGTCGCCAATGTGCATGACACATTCTACATCATCGGCACCGCAGCAGGCCCGCACCCCTATCCCGAAATGGTCCGCGATTTCCAAAGCGTGATCGGCAAGGAAGCGCGCGAACAGATGCTCAGCCGCATCAATCGCCTGCCCGATCTGCTGGTGGCCTGCATCGGCGGCGGATCGAATGCACTTGGCCTGTTCCATCCGTTCCTCGACGACGCAGATGTAAAGATGCTCGGCGTTGAAGCCGGCGGGCACGGCCTCGACGGTGATGAACACGCCGCCAGCCTGCTCGGCGGTGCGCCCGGCGTGCTCCACGGCAACAAGACTTATCTGCTGCAGGACGAAGACGGCCAGATCACCGAAGGCCACTCGATCAGCGCAGGGTTGGACTATCCGGGCATCGGCCCCGAACACGCATGGCTGAAGGATACCGGCCGGGTCGAATATACCAGCGTGACCGACAAGGAAGCGCTGGAAGGATTCCAGCTGCTGTGCCGTACCGAGGGTATCATCCCCGCGCTGGAGCCCAGCCACGCGATCCATGCAGTGGCCGAGCGCGCAAAAACAATGCGCGATGATCAGATCATCCTCGCCAACCTGTGCGGACGCGGCGACAAGGACATCTTCACTGTCGCTGAGGCGCTTGGGGTGGAGATATGAGCCTGAATTTCAAACGGGCAGCCTGGCGCGCAATAATCACGGGATTTCTTGCGTTCTTGGGCTTCTGGGCGTGGAGTTTGGTCCGAAATGCTGAAGGCGTCGTGATGAGCCCGCTCGAATATGGAATCGTCTTCGGTGTGTTCTTCTTTATTTGGACTCTAGTCTTCGGAATTCGCAAGTGACCCGCATTTCAGAGGCGTTCTCCTCGCCCGCCCTCGTCTGCTTCGTCACCGCTGGCGACGGCGACACGGCTGCCAATCTCGATGCTCTGGTAGAGGGCGGCGCGGATGTGATCGAGCTTGGTATGCCGTTCACCGATCCGATGGCCGACGGTCCGGCAATTCAGGCTGCGAATTTGCGCGCCTTGGCCCGCCGGACAACCACCGCCGATATCTTCGCGCTGGCCGAACAGTTCCGCCTCCGTCATCCGGACGTGCCGCTGATCCTGATGGGATATGCCAATCCGATGATCCGCCGCGGGCCGGAATGGTTTGCGGAAGAATGCGCCAAGGCCGGGGTGGACGGAGTGATCTGCGTCGATATCCCGCCGGAGGAAGACGAAGCGCTCGGCCCTGCCCTGCGCGCCAAGGGTATCGCCCCGATACGCCTTGCAACCCCGACCACCGATGCCAAACGTCTGCCCGCAGTGCTTCAGGGGTCGGACGGTTTCGTCTATTACGTGTCCGTCGCCGGTATTACCGGTAAACAGCAGGCGGCCACCGCATCCATCGAAGAAGCAGTCGGCAAGCTCAAGGCGTCAACCGATTTGCCGATCGCAGTCGGATTCGGTGTGCGTACATCCGAGCAGGCCAGCGCCATTGCCAAGGTTGCAGACGGGGTTGTCGTCGGCTCTGCACTGGTGGAACTTGTCGGCAAATATGGCGCAGATGCTCCGGCCGCGCTAAGGGAGCTGACTTCGGCTCTCGCAGATGCCGTACATTCGGCTCGCTAAGGAATAGAAATGAACTGGCTCACCCGCGTCCGCAACTCGCTCCCGTTTGGCGCAAAGCGCGAAACCAATGACAATCTGTGGGTCAAATGCCCGCAATGTCAGGAGATGCTCTTTGCAAAGGAATTTGCCGACAATCACAAGGTCTGCCCGCGCTGCGATTATCACGGCCGGATTGGCGCGGATGAACGCCTGAACCTGATTCTCGACATGGGCTACGACCTGCTGGAGCAGCCGGAGGTCAAGGAAGACCCGCTGAAGTTCAAGGATTCAAAGAAATATACCGACCGCCTGAAAGAAGCGCGTGCGAAGAACCCGCACCGCGATGCATTCAGCGTCGGTTCCGGCCAGATCGAAGGCCACGATGCTGTCGTCGGCGTGCAGGATTTCCACTTCATGGGCGGTTCCATGGGCATGGCCGTGGGCACCGCATTTTGTCAGGGCGCCGAACGCGCGCTGACCCGCGGCTGCGCCTATATCGTGGTCACAGCTGCTGGCGGTGCGCGGATGCAGGAGGGCATTCTCAGCCTGATGCAGATGCCCAAGGCGACCGTGATGACACGCCGCCTGAAAGAGGCCGGCCTGCCCTATATCGTCGTTCTGACCGATCCGACCACGGGCGGCGTTACAGCCAGTTACGCAATGCTCGGCGATGTCCAGATTGCGGAACCGGGCAGCCTGATCGGCTTTGCGGGCCAGCGCGTGATCCAGGATACGATCCGCGAGAAATTGCCCGAGGGGTTCCAGCGCGCAGAATATCTGCGCAAGCACGGCATGGTCGACATGGTCGTCCACCGCCATGAACTGCGCGAAACGCTGGCGACGCTGCTCGATTATCTGCAAGGCGCGAAAGCCGCCTGACAGGCCCATGAAGGATTTCGGCAAGTCGGATCATCCGGCGGTTCAGGCCCAGCTTGACCGGCTGGCGGGTCTGTCGCTGCCCGAAGGACGCCTTGGGCTCGATACGATACGATGCCTGCTGGACCGGCTGGGCAATCCGTACCGCAGTCTGCCGCCTGTTTTTCATGTTGCCGGGACCAACGGCAAAGGCTCCACCTGCGCTTTTTTGCGCGCCATGCTTGAGGCGGATGGCAAGCGCGTTCACATGACCACCAGCCCGCATCTGGTGCGCTATAACGAGCGTATCCGGCTGGCGGGCGAACTGATTGCCGACGATCCGCTGGCCGCGCTGCTGGAGGAAGTGCTCGATGTAGCAGAAGGGCTGAACCCGAGCTTCTTCGAAGTCACCATCGCCGCCGCCTTCCTCGCATTCAGCCGGACGCCAGCCGATGCGTGCGTGGTGGAAGTCGGCCTCGGCGGCAGGTTCGACGCAACCAACGTTCTGGAGCCGGAGGCGCTGGCGGCCTGCGGGATCGCGGCTCTCGGGATCGATCACGAGCGATTTCTGCTCGCACCGGAGGAAGGCGTGCCGCAAGTGCCGCTCGCCCGTATCGCTTTCGAGAAGGCAGGCATTACCAAGCGGGGCACATCGCTGATCACGCAGAGTTATCCTGAAGAAGCGACACTGGAAATCGAACGTGCCGCACTCGCCGCCGGGGCGCCGCTATCCATGCGCGGCAGGGATTGGCATTCGAGCATCAGCGAAACCGCGCTGCATTACGCAGACCGGCATGGCGAGCTGGTTTTACCTTTGCCACAACTTCCGGGCCCGCATCAGGGGGACAATGCGGCCTTGGCAATTGCCATGCTTCGTCATCAGGACCGGGTGAACGTAGCCAGCGGCGCGTTGGCGGCGGGTATCCGAAATGCGAAATGGCCTGCCAGACTTCAATTGCTTGCACCCGGCCCGCTTTGCAGTGGCCGCAAAGTATGGCTGGACGGCGGACACAACCCGGATGCCGGCAAGGCGCTGGCTGCGCATTTTGCCGGGCAGCGGGTTCATCTGCTTCTGGGCATGATAGAAGGGAAAGACCCGCAGGCTATTCTGGGCCCGCTTGCCCCATCCATCGCAAGCGTGACTGCGGTGCCGATTTCCACTCATGAATACCAGCCAGCTGCCTCATACGGCGCGGACATCATGCAGGCCGCTTCGCTGGAAGATGCGCTCAACGCATTGCCTGACGACGGGTTGCCGGTGTTGATTGCGGGGTCGCTCTATCTTGCCGGAGACGTGCTGCGGATGAACCGGGAAAGGCTGGATTAATCGACCCTACGCGGCTTCATCGTCAGCCAGCTGATAAGCCCGACCGCCAGAAACAGCCCGATAAACAGCGCGATTTTGCCCGTAATTGACGGCATTTTGCTGCTCGCGAAAGTCCACAGTACGAACGCGCCGATTGCATAAGATGCCTCGTGCGCTCTGGCGACGACCTACGATGTTCCGCAGCGTTCGCAATCATAGGGTTTCCCCAAGCCCCAGACGAGCAGGCGCAGCGGCGCTGCCTTACCGCATTCCGGGCATTTCGGTCCCTTATTCATTGATTTTCCTGATCAGCCGCCGGGCGCAACAACACCCGCAGCCTTGCCAAGCCGCGACTGCCGCCACCATTCGACCAGGCACAGCGCGACCGCAAAGAAACCGATCAGCGTCGTCAGGATGAACACGTCAAAATATCCCTGATCCTCAATCATCTTGCCCAGCGCACCGCGACCCAACGTGCCCACCAAAAGAGTTAGTGAGGAAAGGAGCGCGTATTGCACCGCGCTATAGCCTTTTGCCACAATGCTGGAGAGATAGGCGACGAAGGCCGCACCAGCGATCCCCACAGCGATATTCTCGCCCGCGATGGCCATCATCAATTTCGCCAGCCGCGGATCGCCGCCAAGCTCCGAGACAAGCCAGGTGAAGCCGCTGGCATCGCTCACCGCTTGCATCACCGCGCCCCCGCGCGCGAGATCGGCGTAAAGCAGGTTGGTCGCAGCGGCCAGAAACGCGCCAAGCGTCAGCGTCATCATCCGCCCCAAAACGGTGAGGAGATAACCGCCCAGCGCGAGGCCGAGCATCAGCGCACCGACGCCGAAGAACTTGGAAGCAACAGCAACTTCATCCTTCGTGTACTGCAATTCGCCGAGGTAGAAGGGATAAGCGAAGCTGCCCCAGATTGCGTCGGTAATCCGGTAAGTCAGCACGAGAGCGAATACGATAACCAGCGCCCAGCCTAACCGGCCGACAAAATCGGTCAGCGGCAGAACAAGTGCTCGGTAAAGGTGATCGAGCATCCGGTCCGCTGCCGAGGTCGCAGGTGCCGCCTGCTTGAGCAGGTTGGTGCCTTTTCTCTCGATCCGTACCAGCCATGCCGCGATCAGCGATGGAACGACCACAGTCGCCACAACCACCAGCGGCCCCATGGTGGAAATGAACGCCACCGAATCCGGCCGCGCGCCGGGATCGCTGGCAAGCGAGCGGACCATGAATACGCCAACCGTAATCAGCGCCCAGCCCCACAACAGGCCGACCGCGCCGAGCGCCATGAAGCGAATGCGTGGGCTAAGCTGACCTGCCTCGCGCAGGCCATGCGGGTCGCTTTCGTTGGTTTCGATTACCGATGCGTCTGTGTCAGGCGCGAACAGGCCGGCGATACCGACAACCAGCAGGATCGCCCCCATGGTGAGGTAGACTGTCGGCCAGCTGGTCCGTTCTGCCAGAAACAGGGCGAGCGCGCCGCCGACCAGCGCCGCAATCCGGTACCCCATCTGATACACAGTCGACAGGATATCGATTGTCGCGACTTCATCGGCGACATCGACGCGCCAGGCGTCAATCACGACGTCTTGCGTGGCCGAAGCGAACGCGCCCAAACCGGCAAGCAGCGAAAACCAGCCGAGCGCTGTTTGCGGGTTCAGCGTCGACAGCACGACGAGGAAAATCCCGAGCATGATCTGCGCGGTGACGATCCACTGTTTGCGTTTTCCCAGCCGCCGCAGCAGCGGGATATCCACCCGGTCAAGCGCAGGGGACCACAGGAACTTGAAGGCATAGGCAAGACCGATCAGCGAGAACACGCCCATCGTTTCCAGATCAACTTCTGCATCCGAAAGCCACGCATACAAGGTGCCCAGCAACAGCGCATAAGGAAGGCCGGCCGCGAAACCGAACAGCAGCATGAACCCGGCCTTGCGATTGCCGAGCGCCGCCAGAACCCTGCGCCAACCCGGCTTATCGTTCGCTTGTGCTGCGGCCATGAATCCTGCGTCCTCTTTGTCTTATCGCGATTTCGTGCGACACTAGCTAGGTTCGCCGAATAGGAAAGCCAATAGAGGCAAATGCCATGAACGAGATTGGAACCAAGCCGCGCAAATTCCGCCCCACCGACAGCCAGTTGGCGCTGGCCGAGGCTATCGTCAGGGAGGAAGAACGCGAAACACAAGGGGTCACCCATGTGCCAGCGTCGGTCTATACCGATCCGGATCATTGGGAGCGTGAGAAAACCGCTCTTTTCGGCCGGCTGCCGCAGGTTATCGCGCCCTCCGCGTTGCTACCGGAAGCCGGAATGGCTGTGCCGCACGACCAGACAGGCCGCCCGCTGCTGATCACCCGCGACGCAGAGGGCAAGGCGCATGTTTTCCTGAATGTCTGCCGCCACCGCGGCACTCGGCTGGTGGAAGGCACGGAAATACAGTGCGCGAAACGGCTGGTATGTCCGTATCACGCCTGGACTTACAAGCTGGACGGGAAGCTGCTGGCCCTTCCCCGGCCCGACACATTTCCCGGCTTCGAGAAGTCGGAACATTCGCTGATCGAATTGCCCAGCTTTGAAGCGGGCGGGCTAATCTGGTTCTCGCCCGTTGAAGGCGCTGATTTCAGCGACGCCCAAACTCTGGGCGAAGATTTCGCTGCATTCGGGATGGACGATTTGCACCTGTTCCGGCGGAAAACCCACGATGTCGCCGGCAACTGGAAACTGATCATGGATGCCTTCCTTGAAAGTTACCATGTGACGCGGCTGCACGCGAAAACGATCGGGCCGTTCTTCAAGGACGGCATAACGTCGGGCGATCATATCGGCCCGCACGCGCGCTCTGCCGTTGGCCGCAAGGAAGAACTGGACCATGTCGATCTGACTGACATGGAAGCGCTGCGGCGGGTGATCACCTTTGCCTATCAATTGTTGCCCGCCACCATCATCATCCCCAGCCCTGACTATGTGAATGTGATGGTTCTGATGCCGCAGGCGCATAACCGGACACTGGTCGAAGACTTTATGCTGATCCCGGAAAAGCCCGCGACCGAAAAGGCCCGCGATCATTGGGAACGAAGCTGGGCGCTGCTCGACGGCGGGGTCTTTGCGAGCGAGGATTTCCGTGCCGCCGAACTGGGCCAGCAGGGTCTCGAGACAGGGGCAGTGCCGCAGATTACGCTGGGCACGCTGGAAACGGGCATCCTGCGCTTCCACGAAACGGTGCAGGAAGCATTGCGCGCGGCGAATTGAACGCCTAACCGCGCGCCATGGTCAAAATCACCCCCACCCCGCCCAAATCCGAAGATTCGTCGAACAGTGGCGATCGGCCGGAAGGGCACCGGATTGCGAAGCTGCTGGCCCGTGCCGGCGTTGCCAGCCGCCGCGAGGTGGAGCGGATGATTGGCGATGGCCGCGTTGCCATCGACGGCAAGGTTCTGGAAACAGCCGCCACGATCATTCCGGACCTGAAGGGCGTGACGGTTGACGGGAAGCCAGTGGGCAAGCCCGAAGCGGCACGCCTGTTCTGTTTCCACAAGCCCCCGGGACTGCTCACTGCAGAGCGTGATTTCAGCGGCCGCGGGACGATTTACGATGCGCTTGTCAACGCCATGCCCAAGGACGCGCCACGGGTGATGCCTGTCGGCAGGCTCGACCTCAATACCGAGGGGCTGCTGCTGATGACCAATGACGGCGAACTCAAGCGGGCGATGGAATTGCCCAGCAGCGGGATCCCGCGCACCTATCGCGCCCGCGCATTTGGTGACATCAGCCAGGCGCAGCTGGAAGACCTGATGGACGGCATCACGATCGAAGGCGTCAACTACGGCCCGATCGACGCCAATCTCGAGCGCCGGACCGGGCGTAACCAGTGGATCGAGCTGACTCTGACCGAAGGCAAGAACCGCGAAGTTCGCAATGTGCTCGAATATTTCGGTCTCGAAGTGAACCGGCTCATGCGCACGGCATATGGTCCCTTCATTCTGGGCGATATCAAACGCGGCACGGTTGCCGAGATCAAACAGTCCGACGTGGAACGTTATCGCAAGCAGCTCGCACGTGAGACCAAGCGAAAATGAGAATTATCGCTGGCGAATGGCGTGGCCGCAAAATTACCGCTCCCAAAGGGGAAACGACGCGTCCGACTGCGGATCGCACGCGCGAAACCCTGTTCAGCATGCTCACAAGCCGCCTCGGCACCTTTGAGGGTCTTTCAGTGGGCGATATGTTTGCAGGGTCTGGCGCGCTCGGGCTGGAGGCGCTTTCGCGCGGCGCGGCGCACTGCCTGTTTGTCGAACAGGAAGAACAGGCGCTCAAAGCCATTCGCGCCAATATCGCCGCCTTCGGCGCCCGCGAAAAATCGGACGTCAGGGCAGCATCAGTCATGGGTCTGGGATCTGCGCGGCAACCGCTCGACCTGATCATGCTTGATCCGCCCTATGATACAGGTGCGGGCATGGTGGCCCTCGACAAGATGCAACGACAGGGCTGGATCAACGAGGCAACTTGGATCGCACTTGAAACAGGCTTGAAAGAAGACGTTTCGGTCAAGAATTTCGAGATCGATGTCGAACGCAAGGTCGGCAAGGCAAAAATCACGCTTCTGCGCCTGAGTGAAGCCTAAGCCGGCGGTAGATCATATACTGCGCCAGATGGACTTGTTCTGTTCGCAAAGCTTAACATGCTCACCGCCCTGTGACAGCGCATGAAAAAGGGCAGCCGCGCCATGGCACGACCGCCCTCTGTCTGCGACCAGCACCGAACAAAAGCCGGTGCGTGCGCGACGAACCTTCAGTCCATTTGGCTGGCAGGCTTGCCCGGCCAGTAATCTAGCGGACGGTTGCCCCATTTGAGACCCGCCGCACGCGGATTGATGCAGCCATCGGTCATTCCGTCCATGCATACTGCATAGACCTTGCCTTCGATCTTCACCTTGGTGGCCACGCCCCGGGCGTTGCGCTCAACGATTTCAGGAGATTTTGCATCGGTGCCGTGATGGTTGGCCATAGCGAAACTGCCGCTTGTCATCGTTACGCCAACGGCCACTACTGCGAGAAAAAACTTCTTCATTTCAATACCTCTTGGGTAATTTCGTTTGATGGTGGGTCAACGGAGGCGGGCCAAATCGGTTCCGAACAGGGAAAGTCAGGGCACATCTGGACACTTGCAGTTGCGGTCGATGTTCCCTAGCTGTTCACCATTCCATGACCGACCATCTTCCCCCTTCTGCGCCCACCCAAAATGGCGATATCCCCGCCTATGCGGCACGTCTGAACCCGCCCCAGAAGGATGCTGTTCTCACCACCGAAGGACCGGTCCTGATGCTGGCCGGTGCTGGAACCGGCAAGACCGCTGCATTGACCGCGCGGCTGGCGCACCTGGTCGCCATGCGCAAGGCGTGGCCGAGTGAAATTCTGTGCGTCACGTTCACCAACAAGGCCGCACGCGAAATGCGTGAGCGCGTCGGGCAGCATATTGGACCATCGGTGGAAGGCATGCCTTGGCTTGGCACCTTCCATTCAATTGCTGCGAAAATGCTGCGCCGCCATGCCGAACTGGTTGGCCTGCAAAGCAATTACACCATCATCGACACCGACGACCAGCTGCGCCTGATCAAGCAATTGATCCGCGATGCGGAGCTGGACGAGAAACGCTGGCCGCCGCGCCAGCTGGCCGGTCTGCTCGATCAATGGAAGAACCGCGGACTTAATCCCGGCGATCTCGATGCAGTCGATAACGAGGCGTATGCGAACGGACGCGGCCAGGAATTTTACCGCAAGTATCAAGACCGGTTGAAAGCGCTGAACGCGTGCGATTTCGGCGACCTGCTGCTGCATGTGCTGAACATTTTCCGCCAGCACCACGATGTGCTGGATCTGTACCGCAAACGCTTCAAATACATCCTGGTCGATGAATACCAGGACACGAACGCAGTCCAGTATCTGTGGCTGCGACTGCTTGCTCAGGAACGCAAGAACATCTGCGTGGTCGGCGATGATGACCAGTCGATCTATTCCTGGCGCGGTGCAGAAGTTGCCAACATACTGCGTTTCGACCGCGATTTTCCCGGCGCCAAAGTGATCAAGCTGGAACAGAATTACCGCTCCACCCCTCAGATTCTGGCGGCTGCATCGGGCCTTATCGATGCCAACAGCCAGCGCCTGGGCAAGACTTTGTGGACCGAAATTCCCAACGGCGACAAAGTGCGCGTGATCGGTGTCTGGGATGCGCCAGAGGAGGCTCGCCGCGTAGGCGAAGAGATCGAGCGTCTAGAACGTGAAGGTTCGCCGCTCGACGAGATCGCAATCCTTGTTCGCGCACAATATCAGACGCGCGAATTTGAGGACCGCTTCATCCAGATTGGTCTGAATTACCGGATTATCGGCGGTTTCCGTTTCTACGAACGGGCCGAGATCCGCGATGCGCTCGCCTATCTGAGGGTGATTGCTCAGCCGGCAGACGATCTGGCATTCGAACGAATATACAATCAGCCTAAACGCGGGCTCGGCGCGAAAACGCTGGAAAAAATGTATCAATATGCGCGGGCGGCGAACTTGCCCCTGGCTGCTGCGTCTCTGCAACTCGCTGACAGCGACGAATTGCCCAAGCGTGCCGGAAACACCATCGCCGCGCTGATGCGCGATTTCCTCCGCTGGCGCGAGATGGAACCGAATGTCACACCGTCGGAACTGCTGCGGACAGTTCTCGACGAAAGCGGCTACAGCGCCATGCTGGAGGCCGAACGTTCAACCGAAGCGGCTGGCCGGATCGAGAACCTGTCAGAGCTCGCACGGGCGATGGAAGAATATGAAACGCTTGGCGACTTCCTCGAGCATGTCAGCCTTGTGATGGACAATGATGCCTCTCCAGACGAGGAAAAGGTTACCATCATGACGATGCACGCGGCGAAGGGGCTTGAGTTTAACAACGTGTTCCTGCCCGGCTGGGAAGAAGGTGTATTCCCTTCGCAGCGCTCCCTCGACGAAGGCGGCTTGGCCAGTCTCGAGGAAGAGCGCCGGCTCGCCTATGTTGCGATCACTCGGGCGCGCAGGCGCTGCACCATCCTGCACGCTGCCAACCGCCGCATTTACGGCCAATGGACCAGTTCGATACCCAGCCGGTTCATCGAAGAACTGCCTGACGAACATATCGATCAGGAAACCACCATGACCGGCGGCGCGTCGCTGTGGCGCGCAAACTGGTCGGAAGCAGACGATCCGTTTGCCCATGTCAGCAATGCGCGCAGCCAGACCCGCGGTCCGGGTTTCCAGCGCGCGCTTTCCAGTGGGTACAGCAAGCAGCCGGCCGTGGTTAAGGAGCCTCGCCGCAGTGCTGCCAGCTTTGCCGCCAAACCGCGTCAGGACATCGCGCTGGGCGCAAGAGTGTTTCACGACAAATTCGGCTACGGCACGGTCATGTCGCAAGAAGGCAACAAGCTGGAAATCAATTTCGAACAGGCTGGGACCAAGCGGGTCATCGACAGTTTCGTGACGCTAGCGGATTGATACATGCTGCTTGCGCAGTCGCCATGCTGCGACTGGCAGGCATGCATCACGCCAGCCAAGGCGGCAGAATTTCAATCCTGAAGCTGATTAAGCTGTCAGTCGAACCCTACACTCAGGAAATCAGGTTTGGGACCATTCCACTCGCCCGCGGGTACCGGCTCGGAATCCTCGTCGCGGTAATTGCGGCGTGACTTCGGCTTATCAGTGCGATCTGCCTTGTCGCGGCGCGGCTTTCTGGGTTGCTCGTCCCGTGCCTCTTTGCGGCCTTTGGCTTCGCGATCGTCGCTGTCAGCTCTTTTTCTCGAACGTGTTTCCTTCGGAGCGCCAACATCGTCCTTCTTCGGCTTTGGCGCACGCGGCGGTTTGGGCGCTTCAGTCAGCTCTACGCGGACATCATCCTTGCCGAAGACCTTGATCTTGCTCTTGGTCAGCTTCTCGACATTGTCGATCGCTTCTGCGTCGGCGTCTGTCACAAAGGTGAAAGCCCGGCCTTTTGCCCCTGCCCGGCCTGTGCGGCCGATGCGGTGGACGTAATCATCGGGGTGCCACGGCGTATCGTAATTGAATACGTGGCTGACGCCCTTGATGTCGAGGCCGCGTGCAGCAACATCCGAGGCCACCAGAATATTGATATCGCCCGATTTGAACCCTTCGAGTTCTTTCTGACGTGTCGCCTGATCGATATCCCCGTGGATCTCGCCGCTTTTGAACCCGCTTTGCTGAAGCTGTTTGTTCAATTCGCGAACGGTCGTCTTCTTGTTCGAGAAGATGATCGCCGTATCGACATGATCGTTGCGCAGCAGCCATTCGAGCGTTTCGCGCTTCTGGCGCGGTTTGACGTTGACCCTGAACGCAGTGATATTTTCGTTCGTGTTACCGGCCCGGCTCACTTCGATCTGTTTCGGGTTAGTCAGAAACTTGTCAGCCAGCTTTTTGATAACCGGCGGCATGGTTGCCGAAAACAGCATCGTCTGGCGGGTTTCAGGCAGCTTGTCGCAGATGAATTCGATATCAGGGATGAAGCCCATGTCGAGCATCCGGTCCGCTTCGTCGATTACCAGCAGTTCGCAGCCGTTGAGCATGATCTTGCCGCGCTCGAACAGGTCCATCAATCGGCCCGGAGTTGCGATCAGGACATCGACACCTTCGTTCAGCGCCTTCAACTGGTCGCCCATCTGCACGCCGCCGATCAACAGCGCCATTTTCAGATCGTGGTTTGCACCGTACTTTTCAAAGTTTTCTGCAACTTGTGCAGCCAGTTCGCGGGTCGGCTCCAAAATGAGCGACCGCGGCATCAGTGCGCGGCGGCGGCCAGCAGCCATCACGTCGATCATCGGCAAGACGAAGCTTGCGGTTTTACCCGTACCCGTTTGGGCGATGCCAATCAGGTCCTTCATCATCAGGATGGCAGGGATAGCCTGCTCCTGAATCGGCGTAGGTTCGGTGTAGCCGGCCTCTTCGACCGCTTTTAACAACTCATCGGAAAGGCCGAGATCGGCAAATGACATAGATTATCCGGATAAACGAGGGCATGGTGCCCGTTTCCGCCAAGGCACTGTGCCCAAGCGTAAAACCGCCGCAGCCTCTGCGCGCAAGGCGGCGAAAAGTCAAGAATTGCCGCACTGGAGCGGCATGGAGCCAGAGCGGCGAGCCTGCCTAGTCAGCAACCAATTGCCGGATTCGGCTCAGTTCGCACTTCGCCCCGGTCCTCGATTGCAGCTTGTCCCGGTCGATGCAAAGCCGCCCATCTTTGCTAGGCTCGACATAAAAGCCGGAATAGAAGTCACGCGCAGAGCACGCTTTTTCCAAATTTGCCGCAATCATGCGTTGGTCGCGCATGTATAGCATCAGCCGGTTATCGCGCGTCGGCTGAACGCCGGCGATGCTGCTCATATCAACGCATTTGCCAATCTTGCGTTCTACGACTTTTGTAGGGCGTTCACGCTGGGGCAGGTCCGCCATCAGGTTCTGACGCACGCTGGGGCTGCGCGGAGACACCCGGATGATAACCCGCTGCTGGATTCGAACCTGTCGCTGGATCGGCATCGCGCCTGCATCCTCCAGCCCGAGCCAGTCATCGCTGAATACCGGTTGGCCGCTCTGAGCCTGAGGCGTAAGCGCCTGCTGATCACCCGCAGCTTCACCGCTGGCTGCACCGGGCAGCAAAAGCACCAATGGCGCTATCAAGACGGTCAGGCTTGGCATAAATCAGTCAGGTAACTCCCCAATCCGCCCCATGTTTGCTTACTGGCAGGACGGTGTGTGTGCCCTCTATACCTGCGAAGCTTGAATGTTGGCTTAATTGGAAACGCAAACCATGCAAATGGTGGTGCGCACTGTATCCGCTGTGCAATAGAGTGCAGCATGGCAGAAAAGAATCCTCACCAGTTCGATCACTTCCTGAGCGAAGCAGGTTCTGTACTCGGACCCAAGGGCCTGACCTCCAACTACGAGGACATGGAACCCTGGCTGACCGACTGGCGCGGCCGATATTCCGGTTCGGCGCTGGCAATGGCCTCTCCTGCATCGACCGCAGAAGTGGCTGCACTTGTCAGGGTATGCACCAAGCATGGCATCGCGATTGTGCCGCAAGGCGGAAACAGCGGAATGTCTGGCGGCGCCACCCCTGATGAAGGCGGCAAGTCGATCATACTCAGCCTGCGCCGAATGAATGCGATTCGCGCGCTCAACGAAGAAGAACGCAGTGTGACCTGCGATGCGGGTGTGATCCTGCAGACCTTGCACGAAACCGCAGAGGCGAAGCGGCTTCGTTTCCCGTTGACGCTCGGCGGTAAGGGCTCAGCCACCATTGGCGGGCTTATTTCGACCAACGCCGGGGGCACACAGGTGTTGCGCCACGGGACCATGCGCGCGCAGGTCGCCGGACTGGAAGCGGTGCTGCCCGATGGGCAGATTTTCAATTCGCTCACCCCGCTGAAAAAGGACAATCGAGGGTTCGATCTGAAGCAGCTTTTGATCGGATCGGAAGGCACATTGGGGATTGTGACTGCGGCAACTCTGCGTTTGCTCCCCGAAATCGGCGGCCGCGCCGTCATGTGGGCGGGCCTCTCCAGCATTCTGGATGCGCGCAAATTGCTACTGCACTTCCAGGATCAGGCTAACGAACAACTCGAAGGATTCGAAGTCATTCCGCAGCACAGTTTACAGGCGGTCCTCAACCATCAACCCGAGCAGAAGGCTCCCCTGGCAGAAATGCACCCGTGGAACGCGTTGATCGAACTCGCCGCGCCAAAGGACAAGGCTGATGCTCTGCCCGATTTGGCAGAGACCATTCTGGGAAGCGCTTTGGAACTCGGTCTGATTGAAGACGCAACCATCGCAGCCAGCGAAACCCAAGCCGAACAGATGTGGCATTTGCGCGATTCGATTTCTTCTGCCGAACGCGCAATCGGGCCGGCGATGCAACACGATATTTCAGTTCCGGTGGACAAAATGGCGGACTTTGTCGCGGCCGCCCTGCCCGCGGTTCAGGAACGCTTCGCAGATACCAAGGCTGTGGCATTCGGGCATCTTGGCGATGGCAACGTCCACTTTCATGTGATCGCCCCGCCTAACGCGGTTCCCGGGCAATGGGAAAAAGCAGAAGGCAAGAAAATCAGCAGCTTCGTCCATGATCTTGTTACCGAATGGGGCGGATCGATAAGCGCTGAACACGGTATCGGACAAATGAAACTTGCCGAACTGGAACGACTTGGAGACCCGGTTTCGATCTCGCTCATGCAAACGATCAAGAATGCGCTTGATCCGCAGTGTCTGTTCAATCCCGGAAAACTTGTTCCGCTTGCGCGCTCGGGCACGAACCCTTAAAGCGCGCGCTTCACATGGGAGGGCGCTCGAATACTGGTCGTCCACCAGACATCTGTTTTCTTGATTAGATCTACCGGAGAATGTCCATGGCGAGCGCGCCGCAGCCCCAACTGCCCCTGTTTTATAAAGACCTCATGCCGCTCAACAGCCGCGATCACGCGAACTGGAAGAGCCGTCCGATGGATTCCGCCGAGTGGCTGAAGAGTGCGCACGCAATCCCGCTGACCGTCGATGAGTTTGTTCAGGCGCAGCGCTATTTTCCGATCGTCTTTTCGTCAGGCGAAAATCCACTTCCACTGGCCCTCATGGGCCTGAATGAAGGTGTAAACGTATTTGTCGACGACAGCGGCAAGGTGACCGACCCGATTTACCTTCCTGCCTACATTCGCCGTTATCCGTTCATGCTGGCCAAGCTGAAGCCCGACAGTGAAGAACTGTCGCTTTGTTTCGACCCGACCGTTGGTGCGGTGGGCGAGTACGAAGAAGGCACAGCTCTGTTCGACAGCGAGGGCAAGCCGTCTGAAACCACTCAGGGTATTCTACAGTTCTGCGAACATTTCGAAGGCGCAGGCCAGCGCACCAAGGCTTTCGTCGACGAACTGAAAAAGCACGATTTGCTAATGGATGGCGAAATCTCGATTGCGCTGAATGATAGTCCCGACAAACCGTTCATTTATCGCGGTTTCCAGATGATCAATCAGGAAAAGTTCGCCGATCTTCGCGGTGATCTGGTTCGTGAATGGAACAAGAACGGCATGCTTGCCTTGTCGCAGGCCCACATGATGTCGCTCGACCTGATGCGTTCGATCTTTGCCCGCCAAACCGGCCAGGGCAAAGGCCCGCAATTACCGACTGCGACTGAACCCGCTGCAGGCGCCTGAGCGCACGACAAACTGATACAATTTTGAAGGTGGGCCGGGGTTGAAGAGCTTCGGCCCCCTTACTATTTGGACAGTATTCGGATGGCACTCCCCCCTCATAGCCATCCGGATGGGTACGCCACGGCGTGCCCCCTCCCTGAACCTTGGCCACCTCGTGCGATTTGCACGAGGTGGTTTTTTCTTGTCTGAAAGGCTTATTCGGCGGCGAGCGGCAGCGCGCCTGAACGGCCCAGTCGGGCAACCAGTTCGCCCAGAACCCGCACAAGTGACGCAACGACCGATGCGACTTCAGGAAGCTTGTCTGTTGTCGTAGTCAAAGAACCATCGAGATAGGTCGAACGGCAAACTTCCAGCTGTATGGCGTGAATCCCGCGTCCCGGGGACGAATGCCGATCCAGTACGTATCCGCCGGCATAGGGGCGGTTATGGGCAACAATGGCGCCCTGATCTGCCAGGTTCTGAAGTGCGGCGGCGACAATCCGGTCGTCTGCGCTGGCCCCGAACCGGTCACCGATAACGAATTGTGCCGCGCGATCATCCTCATGCATCTTGCGCAGAGGCGGCATCGAATGAAGGTCAACCAGCAAGGCCGCGCCCCATTTGTCTCTGACCCGTTCCAGCATCTCCGCCAATGCCGAGTGGTAGGGTGAATGAATGTTGGTGATCCGCGCATCCAGTTCGGCACGCTCCATCTGACCTGTCCAGATCTCCCCCAGTCCGGGAAGACGCCGGGGCACCAAGCCCAGTCCGCTTCGTGCGCGGCGATTGGCGATTGAGTGTTTTGCGGGGCTGCTCGCACCGCCAGCAACCATTTCCCAGTCCATGTCGTCGGCGGCCCGATTGAGGTCGAGCATGGCGCGCGGGGCATGAGCCAGCAACAGCCCTGCCCCCGTCTGGCGTGCAGCCGCAGTGCCGACATGATCGATGTAACGATCTTCCAACCGCACCTGCGAATATTCGGGACGCCTCATCCGCTGAACCAAGTTTTCTGGATAAGTACGCCCGGCGTGCGGCACGGCCACTACAACCGGAATCGGAACATCGTCGGTCATGGAAAGCGAAAATGCAGCTTTTCTCGTCCCTGGAATCACTGTTTTTCGCACCTTTCGCGCGGTTCGACTAAAAGCATCGCGGGCCGGCCAGGCCGAAACCTCGATGGTCATGTTTTCAGGTCGCTGTGCTGAACCATCAAAACATTTGTGTCAAAGCAGGCCAATTGGCCGAATGCCAAAGATTTCTTAAGCCAATTGGGCTAAACGCCCTCGAATGACGGATACATCTGCACTGCGAATCCTTTTGGCCGAGGATGAAGAAGCCATGCGCGGCTACCTTGCACGCGCTCTGGAAAAAGCCGGATACGAGGTGGTTTCCGTCGATCGCGGTACCGAGGCCGTACCGCTGCTCGAAACACAGCATTTCGACCTGCTGCTGTCGGACATCGTGATGCCTGAAATGGACGGGATCGAACTGGCCCAGCGCTGCAACGAGGTAAGCCCTCGGACCAAAGTGATGTTCATCACTGGATTCGCCGCGGTGACGCTGAAAGCAAGCCGCGAACAGCCGACCGCCAAGGTTCTTTCGAAGCCGTTTCACCTGCGCGATCTCGTGCTGGAGGTTGAGCGCGTTTTCGAGGATGCGGCAGCCGCCAGCCTCTAACGCGAATTTATCCCTTTCACCCTCTTGCGCGGCCTGTTCGGTGCGGCTAGAGGGCGCTCCTGCTGTTTCGACAGCATTTTGATGGTGCGGGCGTATAGCTCAGTGGTAGAGCACTGTATTGACATTGCAGGGGTCGGGAGTTCAACTCTCTCTACGCCCACCATCATCTCAAAAGGCGTCGCATGTGCGGCGCCTTTCGTGTTTTCGGCTGCCTAACCTTGCCTCTAGTGCCTCCTCTGCTAAAGCGCGGCCAACTCTTGAAAAGGTAGCAGGAAGCACATGGCGAAAATCACCGTGAAAAACCCCGTTGTCGAACTCGACGGCGACGAAATGACCAAGATCATCTGGCAGTGGATCCGCGAGCGACTGATCCTGCCATATCTTGATATCGATCTGAAATATTACGATCTCTCGATCGAGAAGCGCGACGAAACTGACGACCAGATTACCGTGGACGCAGCAAATGCGATTAAGGAACACGGCGTCGGCGTGAAATGCGCGACCATCACCCCGGACGAAGCCCGCGTTGAGGAATTCAGCCTCAAGAAAATGTGGCGTTCGCCAAACGGCACGATTCGCAACATTCTGGGCGGTGTGGTTTTCCGTGAACCGATCGTAATCGACAACGTGCCGCGCCTCGTACCCGGCTGGACCGACCCGATCGTCGTGGGTCGTCACGCATTTGGTGACCAGTACCGTGCGACCGACACCCTCATCCCCGGTGCCGGCAAGCTGCGCCTCGTGTTCGAAGGTGCAGACGGCAAGAACATCGACCTCGAAGTGTTCGAATTCGAATCGAGCGGCGTCGCGATGGCGATGTACAACCTCGACGATTCGATCCGCGATTTCGCCCGCGCAAGCTTCGCCTACGGGCTTGACCGCAAATGGCCGGTCTATCTCTCGACCAAGAACACCATCCTCAAAAAATACGATGGCCGCTTCAAGGATCTGTTCCAGGAAGTGTTCGAGGCGGAATACAAGGCTGATTTCGACAAGCACGGCCTGACCTACGAGCACCGCCTGATCGACGACATGGTCGCAGCAGCTCTGAAATGGAGCGGCAAGTTCGTCTGGGCCTGCAAGAACTATGACGGCGACGTTCAGTCCGACATCGTCGCGCAGGGCTTTGGCTCGCTGGGTCTGATGACCTCGGTTCTGATGACGCCCGACGGCAAGACGGTAGAGGCAGAAGCCGCCCATGGTACCGTGACGCGCCACTATCGCCAGCATCAGGAAGGCAAGGCCACTTCGACCAACCCGATCGCATCGATCTTCGCGTGGACACGCGGCCTGATGTATCGCGGCAAGTTCGATAACACGCCAGAAGTCGTCGAATTTGCCGAGACGCTCGAGCGCGTTTGCATCGAGACCGTCGAAAGCGGCCAGATGACGAAGGATCTCGCGCTGTTGATCGGCCCGGAGCAGAACTGGCTGACCACGGAACAGTTCTTCGAGGCGATTGTGAACAACCTCGAAAAGGCAATGGCTGCTTAAGCACCACTGCCATCAAATCAGAGGGCGGGTACCGGATGATCCGGTGCCCGCCTTTTTTGTGCGCGGACCAAACGAGCGCCCGGCTTCGCTGTGCGCGGGAACATTCGTCTGCTAATGGCGGTTCGGTATCAGACAGCCCAAAAGTGAAAGAATTCTGTGACCACCAGCAAATCAGCGCCAAGCACCAAGAAGCCCCGCAAAACAGCCGAAAAGTTTGGCAAGCGTCGTCTGGAAATCCGCAACGCCCGGGCGAAGGACGTGCGAGGAATCTCTGCGTTGATCCGCCGAGCCTATACAGAGCTGCCCCCCTACACCCAGGGCGAAATCCGGGGCCAGATCAACAACTTCCCCGAAGGCTGCTTCATCGCGCTGCTGGATGACGAGGTTGTCGGATACTGCGCGTCGATGCAGCTTCCCGAACCGGTGGTGTTCGCCGACCATAATTGGGACGAGATTTCCGGCAACGGTTATGGCAGTCGCCACGATCCGACCGGGGACTGGCTGTATGGCTACGAGATGTGCGTAGACCCCAAGGTTCGCGGCGTCCGCATCGGGCGCAGACTGTATGAAGAACGCCGCGCACTGGCAGAGGAAAAAGACCTCACCGGGATCGTTTTCGGCGGGAGGATGCCCGGTTATTCACGGGCGCGGAGGCGCAAGACCAACCGCGCCGAAAGTCCGCAGGATTACCTGGATCAGGTGCTGGCCGCCAAGATCCACGATCCGGTCCTGCGTTTCCAACTCGCCAATGGTTTCGAGCCGGAACGCATTCTTGAAAACTATCTGCCCGAAGACAAGAGGTCGGAAGGCAATGCAGTGATGATGGTATGGCGCAACCCTTACGTGGACCGCGACCAACCAGTGAAAAAACGCCTTCCCCGCGGTGTCGAGGCTGTCCGTGTTGCGACCTGTCAATTGCAGGCCCGTGCGGTCAAGGATTACGACGAGTTCATGGGTGCAATCGAATATTTCGTCGATGTTGCAAGCGACTACGAGGCAGACTTCATTGTCTTTCCGGAAATGTTCACGCTTATGCTGCTCAGTTTCGAGAAGAAGGAACTGTCCCCGGTCGAGGCGATCGAGCGTCTATCCGAATACACGCCGCGCCTGAAATCCGATATTTCCGATTTCGCCATGCGATATAACATCAACATCATCGCCGGATCGCACCCGACACGGATGGAAGACGGCGATATTCACAACGTAGCCTATGTCTGCCTGCGCGACGGATCGGTGCACGAACAGGAAAAGATCCACCCCACCCCGAACGAGCGTTACTGGTGGAACATCAAGGGCGGTGACAGCATTGATGTGATCCAGACCGATTGCGGCCCGATTGGCGTCCAGATTTGTTATGACAGCGAATTTCCCGAGCTGTCGCGCCGATTAGCCGACGAAGGCGCGCGCATCATCTTCGTGCCGTTCTGTACCGATAGCCGCCAGGGTTACCTGCGGGTCCGCTATTGCGGCCAGGCCCGCGCGATTGAAAACCAGTGCTTCGTCGTCCTGTCCGGCAATGTCGGCAATTTGCCCAACGTCGCGAACATGGACATCCAGTACGCACAGAGCTGCATCCTCACCCCGTGCGATTTCCCGTTTGCGCGCGATGGCATCGCGGCGGAAGCGAGCGAGAATGTGGAAACGCTGACCATCAGCGATATCAACCTCGCCGATCTTAGCTGGGCGCGGGCCGAAGGAACGGTCCGGAACCTGGCAGACAGAAGGTTCGACCTTTACCGCATCGAATGGGATGAGGCTGGCGATCACCCGGGCCGCACGAAGCCGCGCCGCGCACCGATCGGAACACACTCAGCAGGCGGTGGCTAAGCCGCAGCTTTGCGGTGACATAGGCAGAAGCGCACGGTAAGCTGCAGCAATGGCTGGGGAACTCGATACTTCGTCAATGGGTGACGCGCTGGTGATTCTCGGCGCTGCCGGGCTTGTCATCCCGGTGTTCACGCGTTTCCGGATTACTCCGGTGATCGGTTTCATCCTGATCGGGATTGCCGTTGGGCCATTCGGGCTGGGTAAGCTGGTCTTCGACGCACCCTGGCTCTCTTACGTGACTATAACCGACCCTGAGGCTTTGGAGCCTTACGCGGAATTCGGGATAATCCTGCTGCTGTTTACCATCGGGCTGGAACTGTCCTTCAAGCGCCTGTGGCAAATGCGCAAGCTGGTGTTCGGCCTGGGCGCGCTGGAACTGCTCATTATCGGCTCCATGCTGGCGATTGCGCTGGCCATGATGGGCCAATACTGGACCGGCGCGCTGGCGCTGGGCTTTGCCCTCGCCTTCTCGTCAACGGCAATCGTCTTGCCGATTTCCGGCACATCGTCACCCGTTGGGCGCGCTGCGCTGTCCATGCTCCTGTTCGAAGACATCATGATCGTTCCGATCATCTTCATTCTCGGTGCGATGGCACCCAATGCGCAGGGCGAAGGTTGGGAAGGAATGATCACTACCCTGTGGCAGGGCGGACTGGTGGTTGCTGCCTTGCTCGTCATCGGCCGTGTGGCCCTGCCCCGGCTGTTTGCGCAAGCTGCCCGCACCAAAAGCCCGGAACTGTTTCTCGCCGCCAGCCTGCTCGTCGTCATCGGTGCCAGTCTAGCGACTTCCGTGGTTGGCCTCTCGCCCATCGTCGGCGCGCTCATTGCTGGCCTGCTGATTGCCGAGACCGAATATCACGGCGAGGTCGAAGGGATCATGGAGCCGTTCAAGGGGCTCGCCCTTGGTATCTTCCTGATCACCGTCGGGATGAGCATCGACCTGACCACGATCTGGTCCAATTGGTGGCCAATTCTGGTCGCGGTCGTCAGCGTGCTGACCTTCAAGGCATTTGTCACCGGGTCGCTGCTGCGGATGATGGGCGCGCGCAGGAGCACTGCGGCAGAAACCGGTATTCTGATGGCCAGCCCGTCGGAAACGACCTTGATCGTCCTTGCTGCGGCGAGTTCAGCCATGCTGATCCAGCCGGGCACCGCGCAGTTCTGGCAAATCGTAACGGCCATCGGCCTCACCATCACTCCGCTGCTTGCCCGGCTGGGCCGTGTGATCGCGAGGCGGGTTGAACCAGCGCCAGAACTAGAAGATGTCGACCATACGACTCCGCCTGTGATTATCATCGGCGCGGGGCGTGTCGGACGGCTGATTGCACAAATGCTGGATGCTCACGGCAAGCCCTATATCGCCATTGATGCCGATGCCGATCTGATCGAATCGGCCAAGCGCAAGGGCTACCGGGCGACCTTTGGCGATGCGGCCCGCGGCGACGCGATGACAAGGCTCGGCGTGGACCGTTCCCCCGCAGTGGTCCTGACCATGGACGAACCGGTTCTGGCTGAACGACTCACGCGCAAGCTGCGCAAGGAGCACCCTGATCTACTGATCGTAGCCCGCGCCCGCGACACGGAGCACGCAGCCCAGCTTTACCGCGCCGGCGCCAGCCACGCAGTGCCGGAAACGCTGGAAAGCTCGCTTCAATTGTCAGAGGCTGTGCTGGTCGATATCGGCGTTGCGATGGGTCCGGTAATCGCGTCAATTCACGAAAAGCGGGACGAATTTCGCGCCCAGATCGAAGAAAAGGGCGCTCTGGATTACAAGCCGAAACTCAGGACTTCGACCGCCGAAAGCTGACTATCTCGAAACCAATCTTGCTCCAGTCCGTTGAAAAATCGAAGGAGATTTTCAATGAGCAGCAAGCAAGACCCATCGAAGCCGGTTTCGAACGACGAGAAATTCAAACCTCAGAACGTTCAGGACGAAAGCCACGGCAGCGTGAGCAGCAGTGGCCGTCAGGACCGCAACATTGGCCACGACGTCTCTCGTGGTAGCGAGCCGGAAACCGAAAACGCTTCCGGCTGATCTCAGGCAGCCAATTGGGCCCGTACGGCAGCAAGCGCCTCCTCGGCCTTGCTTCCGTCTGGTCCGCCGCCCTGGGCCATATCGGCGCGGCCCCCGCCGCCCTTCCCGCCCAATGCTTCGACACCGGCACGGACCAGTGCAACCGCATCGAACTGGCCGGTTAGGTCGTCAGTGACCGCAACTGCAAATGTCGCGCGCCCATCGTTCACTGCCACTGCGGCAGCGACACCCGAGCCAAGCCTCGACTTTGCTTCATCCAGCAGTCCGCGCAGCTCTTTTGGATTGAGACCATCCAGAACCTGACCGGAAAACTTCGTACCAGCGATCTCTTCGTCAGCCGGGCCAGCGCCGGCCCCACCCGCACCAAGCGCGAGCTGCCTACGGGCTTCGGCCAATTCCTTTTCCAACGATTTGCGCTCATCAACCAGCGCCGCGACCCGGCCGGCCACTTCGTCAGGCGATGTTTTCAGCGTGCCGGCGACTTCTTTCAGTGCCTCTTCACGGTCGACCAACCAGTTTCGCGCTGCTTCACCGGTTAGCGCCTCTATCCGCCGCACACCTGACGATACCGCCGATTCCGACACGATGCGAAACACACCGATATCGCCAGTCGCGTTCACGTGCGTTCCGCCGCACAACTCGACCGAGAAATTGCGTTCTCCATCAGTCTTGCGCCCCATGGAAAGAACGCGGACCTCGTCGCCGTATTTTTCACCGAACAGGGCAAGAGCTCCTGCCTCGACCGCATCATCAGGGCTCATCAATCTGGTCTGGACCGGGTCGTTCGCGCGAATTTCTGCGTTCACTTCTGCTTCGATCGCAGCGATATCTTCCGCAGTCATAGGTTTGGGATGCGAGAAGTCGAAGCGAAGCCTGTCCTCGGCAACCAACGACCCCTTCTGCGTAACGTGTTCCCCAAGGCGATTGCGGAGCGCGGCGTGCATGAGATGCGTGGCAGAATGATTTGCTCTGATCCGGTCTCTTCGATCAGCATCTACATCAAGATGGACCGTATCACCGACGGCGATTTCACCCGCGTCGATTGTGGCCTGGTGGGTGTGCAACCGGCCGAGTGGCTTGGATGTGTCGGAAACAGATGTCTTCAGGCCTTCTGGTGTCCAGATGCTGCCAACGTCACCGGACTGGCCGCCGCTTTCGCCATAGAATGGCGTTTGGTTAGTAAGCACGGTCACCGTCTCGCCTTCGCCAGCGGATTGCACCTCTGCCCCATCCTTGACCAGCGCGACAACCCGGCCCTCGCCCGTGGTCGCGGTATATCCGGTGAATTCGGTGCTGCCTTCGCGTTCCGCAATGTCGAACCAGATTTCCGTCGAAGCTGTGTCGCCAGAACCCTTCCATGCGGCGCGCGCGGCGGCCTTTTGACGCTCCATCGCGGCATCGAAGCCGGGGCGATCGACGCCAATATTTCGTGTGCGCAGGGCATCTTCGGTAAGGTCATATGGGAAGCCGAACGTATCGTAGAGCTTGAACGCAGTTTCCCCGTCCAGCTCGTCGCCTTCGGCCATGTCGCCGGTGGCTTCGTCCAGCAGTCGCAGACCTTTATCCAAGGTCTGGCGGAAGCGTGTTTCCTCACGCTCCAGCACTTCCTCGATCAAAGCCTGGCCGCGTTGCAGTTCCGGATAGGCCTGTCCCATCTCGGCAACCAGTTCCGGCACCAGGCGGTGCATGAGCGGCTGTTTCGCGCCCAGAATGTGAGCGTGGCGCATGGCCCTGCGCATAATGCGCCGCAAAACATAACCGCGACCTTCATTCGATGGCAAAACCCCGTCGGCGAGCAGGAAACCGGTCGACCGCAAATGATCTGCGATGACCCTGTGACTCGCCTGATGTTCGCCAGAGGCGGCTACGCCGGTCAGGCTTTCGGATGCAGCAATCAGGCTTCTGAATGTGTCGGTATCGTAATTGTCATGCACGCCCTGCATGACCGCAGCGATCCGCTCCAGCCCCATGCCCGTGTCGATCGATGGTTTCGGCAGAGGCGAGCGTTCTCCATCTGCGCCTTGATCGAATTGCATGAAAACGAGATTCCATATCTCGATGAACCTGTCGCCATCCTCATCGGGCGATCCGGGAGGGCCACCCGGGATATGCTCGCCGTGATCATAAAAAATCTCGCTGCACGGTCCGCATGGACCGGTATCGCCCATCGACCAGAAATTATCATTGGTCGCGATCCGGATGATGCGCTCTTCGGGCAGTCCGGCAATCTTGCGCCACAGGTCGAACGCCTCGTCATCGGTATGATAGACGGTGGCAGTCAGCTTGTCCGCTGGCAGGCCCCATTCTTTCGTCAACAGGTTCCAGGCATTCTCGATCGCCTGTTCCTTGAAGTAATCGCCGAAAGAGAAATTTCCCAGCATTTCGAAAAACGTATGATGCCGCGCCGTGTAACCGACATTGTCGAGATCGTTGTGCTTTCCGCCTGCGCGAACGCATTTCTGCGAGCTTGTCGCACGCGGTGCCGGCGGTGTTTCGAGCCCGGTAAAAGCGTTCTTGAACGGAACCATACCCGCGTTCACGAACATCAGTGTAGGGTCGTTATACGGAACCAATGGTGCACTGGGCACGACGGCATGGTCCATGCCCCCGAAATAATCGAGGAAAGAGCGGCGAATGTCGTTGGTCGATTGCATGGCCTGCAATTAGGGTCTCAGCGCATCAGCGACAAGCCGATAAACGCCCGGTTTGCTCCGCGTTCCGAAAATCGGCCACCTTATCCACGAGCAAGCCGGGCACTGACGATCCATGCGCCAGCACGAAGGGCAATGATACCATCTACGACATTGTTCGCGAGGAAGCGCCGCATGCGGGCCAGAAAATGGGCATGGTCATGCGTGTCCAGATTGCGGGATGCCCGCGCCGCAGGCCCGATACGCTGGAAAAATTCTGCTGCATCTTCCACCGCATCCGGACCAGTGCCCGCAATATAGGCGTAATCGACCGGAATGAAGTTGATGTCGATCCAGCCGGCATCGCGCAGCACGCCATCAACGTGCGACTGGTCCGCGAATGCGAATGGACCAGGTGAAAAGCGATCTGGCGGATAGGTTGTGCCCGGTGGCAAGAAGCTTTCGATACGTTCTGCCCACAGATTGTCCTCCAGCGCGCGGAAGCAAGAAAACACCAGCCTACCGTTGGGGGCCGCGATGCTTGCAAGGTGTGAAAAACTGGCAACCGGATCGGGAAAGAACATCACCCCATGACGGGAAAAAAGCAGGTCGGGCGCAAAATTATCGCGTTGCCATTCTCCCGCATCGGCCAATTCGAAGGACACATTGCCCAGCCGCGATCCGCGATGGCGGGCGACCTCGATCAATTCCTCGCTGACATCGACGCCGACAATTTCGGCACCCGGATGGCCGCGGCCAAGCGCCAGTGACATCTCGCCGGCTCCGCATCCGATATCGAGAGCGCGCATGATCGGGCGTTCGCTCAGCTTGGCCATCAGCTGGTCGGTGAGCACGCCGAAGCTTCGGTCGGTGCGCTCCCATTCAGAGGCCCAAGAGACGCCTACTCGCGTCTGCCAATCGCTTTTGCTGGTCATTTCTTAGCGCCCCGCCACATCAACATTCTCCTGCGGCGATTGCACAGCGATTTATCTTCCGCGTCAACCCACTGGCATCGCTAACGGAAAGTAACGCTGCGAATGATCTTACTCGCTCGATGCCTCAATTGCGTATCTCAACAAAGAAAAACCGGCGCGGGCCAGAAAGGCACCGCACCGGTTATCCATTTTCCCGGACGCTGGAGATCTAGCTCCCAACTGGTCGTCCGCTTGAAGAGATTGTGATCAGTCCTCGTCACTGGCCTCCGTGTCCGGGCCTGTCATCATCTCTTCGGCGACCTCGTCGGTGCGGCCGCGGATCGCAGCTTCCAACTTGTCGCGCATCTCTACATTCTCATCGAGGAAATTCTTCGAATTCTCACGCCCTTGTCCGATGCGGACCGAGTCATAGGAGAACCACGAACCCGATTTCTCGACCAGTCCGGCCTTGACGCCCAGATCGAGAATCTCGCCGGTCTTGGAAATACCCTTGCCGTACATGATATCGAATTCGACCTGCTTGAATGGCGGTGCGACCTTGTTCTTGACCACTTTGACGCGGGTCGAGTTGCCAATGACTTCGTCGCGGTCCTTGATCTGACCCGTGCGGCGGATGTCGAGGCGTACCGAAGCATAAAATTTCAGCGCGTTACCGCCGGTGGTGGTTTCCGGGTTACCGTACATCACACCAATTTTCATGCGCAGCTGGTTGATGAAGATCACCATGCACTTCGAACGGTTGATCGAGCCGGTCAGCTTGCGCAGGCTCTGGCTCATCAAGCGGGCCTGCAAACCGACATGGCTGTCGCCCATTTCGCCCTCAATCTCGGCCCGGGGCACAAGCGCCGCAACCGAATCGACGACCAGAACATCAATCGCGTTCGACCGGACCAGCGTGTCGGTAATTTCCAGCGCTTGCTCACCGGTATCGGGCTGAGAAATGATCAGCTCATCAATATCGACGCCAAGCTTCTTGGCATAAACCGGGTCCAGGGCGTGCTCTGCATCGACGAATGCAACGGTGCCACCAGCCTTCTGCGCTTCTGCCAAGACATGCAGCGCGAGAGTGGTCTTGCCCGAGCTTTCCGGCCCGTAAACTTCGATGACCCGCCCCTTCGGCAAACCGCCGATGCCAAGAGCAATGTCGAGACCAAGCGAACCGGTCGAAATCGATTCGACGTTCATCGCCTCTTTCGAGCCCAGCTTCATCGCCGAACCCTTACCAAATGCGCGGTCAATCTGTGCGAGTGCCGCGTCGAGCGCCTTCTGACGGTCCACGTTCTTTTCCTTACGTTCTACCAGCTTTAGACTTGCTGCCATGACATGCGCTCCATCGGTTGCCTAGGTCGGTGATAAACTCATCAACTGTTGGAGTATGTACCCACTTTGTTCCGGTAGAACAAGGGGGGAACGAATTTTTATTGTGAAAGGCCGTTTTCCGAGCCGCCCGGCGGTGCTTATTCGCCCGGGCTACCGCACTTTACAAATCTTCAGGTCAGAAATTGCAAAGGTGCGTCAGGCACCGGGCGCACGGATCTGCCAGCTGAACTCACGGGTTTTACCCGCCGGCACGCGCACTTCCATAATCTGCGCACCGTCCTTGATCCGGACCTTCGCAGGTGTTCGGCGGGTTTCCCATTGGCCAGCTGCGCCCAGCACGAGACGGAGGCGAACCGGCTCTGAATTGGCATTGGAAATCTTGGCCTTCATATTATGCCATTTGCCGGTATCAGGGTCGCCTCGTGTCGTCGCAGAGCATTCAGCAAACACATTGGTGCTTTGCGCCAGAGTAAGTTCGATCTCCTGACCTTTGGCATAATCGCGGATCGTCTGTTCATTGACCAACAGATCACCGGCAGAGGATGGTTCGAACAGGGTGAAACCGCCCATCGGCATTGCCACACCCAGCCCATGCTCATCATCGTTCTTGGTAAAGAACATCAATTCTGCCGGTTCGAGCTCGTCGTCAAAATAGTCAAAGGGTGCGCAGCCTGTCCGGTAGAAGAATTCCCCGCGAACCTTGTCCTTATTCAGGAACGCGACCTGCTTCAGGCCCTTCGCTGAAACGCTCACCCTTTCCGGCACGCGGTACAGTTTGAGATCGCCCAACTGCTCTTCGCCCGCCTGCATCCCGATTGCTGCAAGCGCGAGGGGAGATTCCATCATCTTGCGTTGGACACGTGATCCGGTCACCACGATTGTATCGGATGCATACATTGGCGGAGCAGGAGGAGGAGGCGGAGACGGGATCATCTGGCGGATCGGAGTGCCATCACCGGTGCTGCCCAGCGGATAGCAGGTCAGACGCATCGGGCGCGCCTGCGGCGGATCTGAGAGGCTTTGAAAATCGCTTTCAACGTTCAGCGTCCCGGCGACCGCCATCAGGTTTGCGTCATTAAAACTCTGCCCGTTGTCATTGAGCAGCGTCAGCCACGACAGCAGCCGCAAGCCAACCGCGCCCTTGGCACCTGACCTGTCCAGCGTGGCGACATAATGCGCCTCCCAGTCAAAGCCCCAAGCCAGATAAGTCAGCGTGACCTGATATGTGCCGCCCGTATCGTCGCGCGTGTCGATGCTGAAAACCGGGCGCGCGGAAAGGCCCGCTGGCACTTTATCGAAAGTCAGCTTTTCCGGCAGGCCCGAACACCGCACTGCTTCGAAGCCATCGCCTGTCTGAAGCACGAGGCCGCCATCGGCACGCGTGCGGACGATGGCGGATTGCGAGGCGCTGATACCTGTCGCAGGGTTTGTACGCGTGATCCGGACCCGGTTGCCCAGTGTGCCATCGAGCAGCGCCGCAGGGGAAAGAAGGTCCGCGTTGCGGTTCTTCTCGATCGTGCCGCCCGCCAGACCGGTAACAATCGCGGTGACCGCAACCATCCCTTCTGCCACGCCTTCGAACCGGATAGTCGATTGCCCTTGCGGCAAAGTTACCGTCCGGACCTCCGAAATCATGGCGAAGCCTTCCGGCCAATCACCGTCCATCGCTTCATCCGCACCCCGGTCGGGATCGCGGTACATGGTGACCGATATATCGGAGGGCTCTGACGCTTCGACTATCTGGCGCGCGCCAGCCGGTGATGCGACCACAAGCGCCAAGGCGCCGAGCAGCGCGAGGAAAGATGATGCCAGGAAAGACAATGTCCGGGCCACGGCTCTGTGCCCTTAATACCGGGTTGCAAAAATTACGCGGAACTCGCGTTCACCATTGGCCGGAACCGGCACGACCCATTTTCGCCGGTCGGCATTGATCTGGACCCCGGATTCGTCTTCGCTGACGATGCGGTAGTCGCGCGACCACCAGCCGCGATCGAGTCCAGCCTGCACCAGATCGAGCTCGACAGCCTCATCCTTCGCGTTGGTGATCGTGTAACGCATGGTTGTTTGCCAATACTTTTCGGGCCTCTCTTCATCAAGACGCGCGGTTTCGTTGCCGTCCTGATAGACAACATAACGCCGGGTCTTGATCCACTCGCCAGAGGTTATTTCTTCGCGTTTTTCCACCTCGGCCTGAACAAATATGTCAAACGCATCGCCGGTGCGAAGCGAAAGCTCGCTGCCGGTCGGCGTGTGGCCAATGGTGTTCTCGCCGATAAATTGCGGAGTGCCCTGGCTGTCGCGCTGATAGAAACGGACTGTGCCTGCTGGCAGGGCATCGCCCAGCCCGCCCTGGCTAGACGTGTTGAAGGATATCTCGCTCGAAACGTTCTGCGGATTGCTGTCATTGCTCAGCCAATTAACCGTCCGCCGATAGACCTTTTTCGCCGTTACGCCCTGCACGTCGAGGAAACTGACCTGCTTGGTCTGCTGATTGGCAATCGTCGTTCGTGCATCGATTGGATAGAGATAGAAATCTCCGACCTGCTCGCGGCCCGAAGACTCAGTCCCGGCACGCACCATATTGCGCTGGCTGCGCCCGCCGCCGAACCGGCCATTGGGGCTACCGGCAACCAGCAATGTGTCGGCGTTGTGAAACGTCGTACCGGTCGTGTTTGTCAGCGTGACCCAGCCCTGCATATCGATGGTGCTGTCCCCATCATCGAACAGCGCAACATAGTCTGCGGTCCAGCCAAGGCCGGGCGTCAGATAGCGGATCGCTGCCGGGCGCACACCGGAACGGGTGCTTTCGACATTGACCGATAACGTCGGGCGGGCGCGCAGGTTCGGCGGCACCCGGTCGAACACCGCGCGGACAGGCAAACCGTCATCACGCAGCACCTCGATCCGGTTGCCGATTTGCACGACCACGCCGCCAGCCGTGGAGAGGATCTTTGCTCTCTCGCGTGTTTCTGCGCCGGTTGCAGGGTTGGTGCGTACAAGCGTGATCGTCTGGCCAATGGCTTTTTCCATCAGCTTGCCGGGGGTGAGCAGGTCGAAGTCGAAATTCTGTTCGATGATAGCAGTGTCGCGCGCGGCAAAACTCAGGGTTTGAGCACGGATCTGGGCCGACACATCGGGAAACTCGATCCGGCTGCGGCCACGTGCAATATCGAGTTGCCGGATGTCCTGCACCAGCGACTGGCCATTCTGGTAAATCGTGACCGAAACATCGCCCTGTGCGGTCTCGTCTGGATCGGGGACCGATTGCGCAGCACCCGCCGCAGCTGCCATCAAACCAATCAGGCCAATTCCGCAGCTAAACTTCCGTGCAGTCCGCATGTTCGATCCCTTCCCCTGTTTGCGGGTCAAGCCCGCGTAGTATCGCAGCACCTTCTCCAATTCCCGGGCCGTAGTCAATCGACTGACCTCCCACAAAAAAGGGCATGCAAACAAAGCTGCACGCCCTTTCCTGATTGCCACCTGAACGTTAGGGGCGCGGCGGGTACGGCCCTTGTGTGACGACACAGAAACGCAGGACCGTGTACGGGCTGATCGCCATAACCGGTTCCCCTTCACCGGTATTGCCAATCACTACCGAGCCAGAGTGCAGCGCATTGGCGGCGACCGGTGCTTCTACATTGGTGTAGATATCGGCATCGGTCGAACGGCTGAGGGCATTTCCGCTGGGGTTTCCGGAATCGGCAGCCACTGTCGCATTGGAAAGTAGCTGGGCCGGATGCGAATGCGCAGGGATGTTATCGGTGATCAGTTGAAAGTTCTCAGCCCCTCCGGTCTCACCGACGCTGCGCCCGGAAAGGTCCGGGCCCGCGCCTGCATGCATCGGCATACGGCCGCGCAGATCGGGCACGTTGAAACTGGTCTGGCCATCACCGCCGAACTGAACTCCCATGACCGAGAACAGCGAAGCATTCTGAGCAATTGGCAATGCCTGTCCGCTGGTTTCCACGCTGCCCGCCGGGCAGAATGAGCCGGTAAACATGAATACCTGACCAAGATACATTTCTGACTGCGCTGCGGCAGGTGCTGCCCCAAGCTGGGCGGCGGTTCCAATTGCCGCAACATGTATGATTGATTTTAGAAATTTCATAAGCGCTCCGTTCAGGCAAGCAAAGGGGTTTTGGGCAGCAGGTTGCCGTCCAGCTCAAAACCGAATTGATATAATGCAAAGAATGTGGAGGCGCGAACATCGCCGCGCCTCCTACCAGTTCACTAAATCAGTTGCGCGAAGGGAAGATACCCTGAGTTACGACGCAGTAGCGCATGCCGAGATACGGGCTGCGCTTGCTGACAGACTGACCTCCGCCATTGTTGTTGATGAACAAGGTGCCCGGGTGCATCGCACCTGCCGCGGTCGGCGGGGAATTGTTCGAATAGATCGTCAGAGTTGACCGGGCGAGAGCGTTGCCGCCAGGATTACCGGTGTCCGCCTGAACCGCGTTTTCGGACCTGACTTCACCTGTGTGATTGTGCGACGGCATCTGTGCAACACTCAGGGTGAAACTGGTCGAACCGCCGCGTGAACCCTGTGGAACGGTCGGAAGACCTGGACCCGAACCCTGTCCGATTGCTGCCCTGCCCCGCAAATCGGGAAGGGCAAAAGTCGTACGGCCATCGCCGCCATAGATCGTCCCATAGAGCGAGAAGAGCGCAGTGTTCGAACTGATCGCCAACAACTGCCCTGCGGCTTCGGCGCTTGCACGCGGACAGAAATTGTATCCGACCAGCATCAGTTCACCGATGTACTCATCGGTGCCCGCTGCGGCCGGTGTTGGCGCGGACAGCAAGGCAGCAGGTGCTGCGGCCAGTGCTGCGATTTTAAGAATGTTCTTCATGGAAAATACCTTATCAATTGGTTGCCCGCCAGAACCAAGCTGCGGGCTGTGCGTTCAGCGAGTGCCTTTGCGGCGCGTCAATTGCGCGACGGGAAGACGCCCGAATTCACCACGCAGTAACGCATGCCAACATACGGGCTACGCTTGTTAACGGGCTGATTTCCGCCAGTGTTGTTGATGAACAAAGTGCCCGGATGCATCGCACCTGCAGCGGTTGGCGGGGAATTGTTCGAATAGATCGTCAGGGTCGAACGCGCGATGGCGTTGCCGGCAGGATTGCCGGTGTCCGCCTGAACCGCGTTTTCGGACCGAACTTCGCCAGTGTGATTGTGCGAAGGCATCTGGGTAATGTTCAGAGTGAAGCTGGTCGAACCGCTCTTTTCACCCCACCGAACAGTGGGAAGACCGGGGCCTGAACCTTGGCCAATCGGTGACCTGCCGCGCAAATCGGGAAGACCGAAACTGGTACGCCCGTCACCACCAAATGTCGTGCCGTATAGGGAAAACAGCGCCTGCCACTGCGCGATGGGCAGCAACGCACCGTTCGCCTCAAAACTGCCCCGGGGACAAAAATTGTAGCCGACAAGCATCAGCTCACCAAGATATTCGTCTACACCCGCACTGGCCGGAGTTGCAGTGCTCATCAGGGCTGCTGGCGCTGACGCGATTACAGCCAGTTTTGCTATTCGTTTCATGATGTTCCCCCATCAAATCGATAAAAGATCGAAGCCGAGTTCCCCGATCTCGTCAGACATTTGTACTGGAGGACCCGCAAACCACAAGGCGCGGGCAGCATTTTGTCGGTTTCATACAACCCGAACAAACTTCGTGCGCGCTCCGAACCGAAACGCTCAGTCGGAACAATTTCATGAGGGGCGCATGGCTCAATGCGCCCCTCACTTTTACCAATTCCGCGTGATCAATTGCGTGACGGATAGATGCCTTGCAATGCGACGCACCAACGCAGCGTAAGATAAGGCTGGACGTTGTAATGCGGCTGTCCGCCGCCCCCACTTGCCACAGCAATCGATTGTGGATGCAGCGCATCCGCCGCGTCGGGCGCGCTGTTATTCGAATATATCTGCGCGCCGCGAGCCAAGGCATTTCCGGCCGGGTTGCTGGAATCAGCCACAGTCTGACCTTCAGCCCTTAGCAGCGCTGTGTGGCTATGCGGGCCGACTTCGGCGCCGGTCAGTGCGACACGCTCAACTCCGCCGCGCGAACCTTGCGGATAGGTGGAAAGGCCCGGCCCGGTGCCAGTGTGGATCGGCACGCGGCTGCGCAAATCCGGCAGCGCAAAAGTGGTCCGGCCATCGCCGCCGTAAATCGTCCCGAGCAGGGAAAATAACGCCGTGTTCTGCGAAATCGGCAGCAATTGGCCGTCCGCATTTGCCCATTCACGCGGACAAAAGGTCGATCCATTTAGCATCAGCTGGCCAATGAACTGGGTGCCTCCTGCTTGCGCGTTTGCCTGGGTGGTAGGCAGCAAAGCCAACGAAGCAGTTGCTGCGGCAATCATCGATAGTTTCTTGAAGGTCATCTGACCGTCTCCTGAAAACTGGTTGTGACGAGTGTTAGTCTGAGAATCTGCGTCAGTTGCGCGATGGGAATATGCCTTGCAGCGAAACACACCAGCGCAGCGTCAGATAGGGCTGGACATTGTAATGCGGCTGTCCGCCACCCCCATTTGCCACGGCAATCGATTGTGGGTGCAGCGCATCCGCCGCGTCGGGCGCGCTGTTATTCGAATATATCTGCGCGCCGCGCGCCAGAGTATTCCCAGCCGGGTTGCTGGAATCAGCCACAGTTTGACCTTCAGCCCTTAGCAACGCTGTGTGGGTATGCGGGCCGACTTCGGCGCCGGTCAGTACGACACGCTCAACTCCGCCACGCGAACCTTGCGGATAGGTGGAAAGGCCCGGCCCGGTGCCAGTGTGGATCGGGACACGGCTGCGAAGATCAGGCAGCGCGAACGTGGTCCGGCCATCGCCGCCATATTGCGTGCCCAAAAGCGAAAACAGTGCCTGATACTGGTTGATTGACAGCAAAGTGCCATCCGCATTGGCCCAGCCGCGAGGGCAGAAATTGAACCCCACCATCGCCAATTGGCCGATGAAAGGTTCAGACGCCTGCGCATTCGCAGAAGTTGCCGGTAATGTCATGGAAAGCGACAATGCTGCCGCGCCGAAAGTGATCTTCAATTTCTTCATCGAGTTAATCCCCCTTAGTAGTGGTGATCACAACCCGATGATTGCCAATTCTTCCGCTAGAAGCGGCGCTGGCCTGACACGAAACTCTCGCAAGAGCTCAAATAATGCAAGGCCGCTCAACAATAATTTTCGGTTCTGGTCAGGAAATCTTGCCCATGACAGACCCGACGCACTCGCTAATTTCCTGCACGCTGAATGGCTTAGCTATGAAATGCATGTTTTCGACATTAATCTCGCGGCGCAGCTGTTCTTCTGCATATCCGGACATAAACAGCACAGGCATATCGGGATTGGTCTTGCGCAGTGCCTTTACCATGGTTGGGCCGTCCATTCCGGGCATCACCACATCCGACAGGATCAGGTCGAACTCGCCGCCATTTGCTATCGCGGCCAGACCTTCCTCACCATCGCTTGCAGTGGTGACGGTGTATCCGGAGCGGGTAAGCGCACGCTCTGCAACCGCGCGAACCATGTCTTCGTCCTCTACCAGCAATACGCGTCCCCCGCCGGACCATTCGCTGGCCGGTTTTTCAGGGTTGGCTTCTGCTTTTTGCGGAACTGCGCCGTGGTGGACCGGCAGGTAAATCGTAAAGCGGGCACCGCTGAGCCGCCCATCGGCGCCCGCAATGTTGTCTGCGAAAATGAACCCGCCGGATTGCTTGACGATCCCGTAGACCGTCGACAGACCTAGGCCGGTGCCCTTGCCCTGTTCCTTCGTTGTGAAGAACGGTTCGAATATCTTGCCGAGCGCTTCTGGCGGAATGCCGCCCCCTGTGTCGGTCACGACGAGCACGGTGTAATCCGACACCGGGATAATCTCCGAACCCATCTTGCGCACGTCCTTGGCCATCACACGGCGCGTAACCATCGACAATTCGCCGCTGCCATCCCCGCGGGCCTGCATCGCATCGCGTGCATTGACCGCCAGATTGACGATCACCTGCTCCAATTGCTGCGGGTCCGCACGAACCGGCCCCAGATCGCGGTCATGGCGCACCTTGAAGGTGATCTTGGCGCCCATCAGGCGGCGCAGCAATTGGCTCACCTCGCTCAGCACATCCGGCAATTGCAGAACTTGCGGCCGCAGCGTCTGCTGGCGGCTGAAGGCCAGCAACTGCCGCGTCAGGCTGGCAGCGCGGTTCGAATTCGCGCGGATTTGCTGGATATCGTCATAATCGCTGTCGCCCGGCGTGTGACGCAACAGCATAAGGTCGCAGTAACCGATAATCGCGGTGAGGACATTGTTGAAATCATGCGCCACGCCGCCCGCCAGCTGGCCAACGGCCTGCATTTTCGTAGCCTGCGCGACCTGGCGTTTGAGACGGGTTTCCTCGGTGGAATCGGTCAGGCTCAGCAATACTGCCGCTTCTCCCAATCCGCGCACACCGGCGAGGCCCAGCGAAACCGGGTCATCGGGCTGGGTTTTCAGGCGGATCGCCATATCGCCATTGCTGGCCGGCCCCTTGCCGAACCGGCGAACCGCGTCGGAAAGCGCCGTCTTGTCTTCGCGCACCACCAGGTCGGAGGGATATTGCGGTACGCCCTGACCGTCGCGGTCCACGGCGCGCAGAAAAGCATTGTTGCCGAACAGGAAGCGCCCGTCCCGATCAGTCATCGCGAGCCCTAGCGGCAAGGCACCCAGCAGCGCCTCCAATTGCGGGGTCGCTGCGGTGTTGGCAGGTTCGCCGCCGGCACCGATGCCAACGCCGCTTTCGATCAGCAGCATCAGCGATGCATCGCGCCCCCCGGCCGAAAGTGCAGGAGACGGCACAGCCGGGTCGTGCAGCGGCACCTGCACCAGTTGCTGCGGCGGCCCTTTGCGCCCCTCTCGCGCGAAAAAGATCCGGTCGCGGTCGTCAGTGCGCAGATAGGTCACGAATTCCTGACCGGCCAGAGTGGCTGAAGCATCCCCTGCCGCACGGTCGGCAAATCCCGCGCTGGCAGCAATGATTATGCCGTCATTTCCGACAAGTGCAGCCTCGATCCCGGCGCGGGAAAGCAATTGCCCGGTCAGCCCGCCAATCCAGTCGAGCACCGCGCCTGATGTATCCGCGCCATCTACTCTGGTGAACCGCCAGATAAGATAGTCATCGCCGCGCCCGGCGCGTTCAGCCTGCGCGTGCCAGCCTAGATTACCGTCGGTTCGAACAAGGTCCGAAGCATCGGCCTTGCCATCGCGCCATGCCTCGCGCGCGGTTCGCGTCAGCGCCTCCAGCGATGGACGGTCAAGCGGAAGGTTCGGCGGGGCAATGCCGGTGCCGAACCAATCGCTGAATGCAGTGTTGGCGCAGGTCAGGCGGTTGGCACGGTCGGTCACCGCGACCGCGACACCGTCCTGCTCGATTGCTGCGACGGTCACCGACCAGTCGGGCGGCGCGAGCTCTTCACTGGCAGGTGCAGTCTGCAGCCGGCCAAAGGCAAATACCGCAGCGATCAGCGTCAGCACGCCGCCGCCATACACCGCGGCCAGCACGGTGCTGCCGCTGGCGAGCCACAAGATTGCGGTGCTGATTACAAAGGCCAGCGCCAACCCCGCGATGTAAACCAGTGAGCGGTTATCCAGCGTGCCGTCAGCCTGGCGCAGCAATTGCGCCTCCCCCGATTTTGTCATCCTTCTGAAGCCCCAAGACGTTCGTCCAGCCGTGCTTCCATCCTTTTAAGCCGCTTCTTGCGCTTTCTTGCAACTACGAACCGCCAAATGAGGCCCGCGATCAGATATCCGAGCGCCGCACCGATAACCGCGAGCACGACAAAACCGAAGATCGTCACCAAGACAGTTACGCCCGCGCCTTCGAACAATTCGATCAGCCACGCCCAACGGCCGCTGGCCATCTCGGTTTCAGCGGCCCCGCCAGTTGCCACCTTGTCAATCTTCAGGATGAAGCTGCCGATACGGTTGGCAACGACAGCCCAGAGAGGGAAGGTAAACGGGTTCGTGATGAAGGTCACAAGCGCGGAAAGCGGTACGTTTGCACGCGCCGGCAAGGCCAGGAACGCGGCGAGGAATATCTGTCCGACGGGAATGATGAAGCCGGCAAAAACGCCCAGCGCCACCCCGCGTGGGACGGAACGGCGCGTAAACCGCCACAGTTCCGGCGCAAGAAAACGATGTGCGATCGGCGCAAGGTACTTGTTGCGCGCCATTTCCTCACGCGTCGGCGTGTATTTGCGGATAATGTCCGCAAGGAAAGTCTTGGAGCGAAAATTTACCATTTGTGCGGGCGCCCAATGCGCCCGGTCCCGCGCAAGCGCAAGGGTCCAGATGGGATTTTCGGCGAAGCGGTCATGTCAGGCGATATGGGTACCTGAACCCGGAAAGACCAGCGCGCGGATCAGCCTTTTTCGCGCAGCACGCGCTGCTTGTCGCGCTTCCAGTCGCGGTCCTTGATATATTCGCGCTTGTCCTGCGCCTTGCGCCCCTTGGCGAGGCCCAGCTCGACCTTGGCACGGCCGGTTTTGTTAAAATAAATCGATAGCGGCACCATCGTCATGCCCTTCCGCTCGACCGCGCCCATCAACTTGTTGATTTCGCGCTGGTTGAGCAGCAGCTTGCGTGGCCGCTTCGGCTCGTGGTTGAGCCGGTTGCCGTGGCTGTATTCGGGGATGTTGGCATTGATCAGCCAGACTTCGCCATCCTTCGCCTCGGCATAGCTTTCGGCAATCGTCGCCTCGCCGGCGCGCAGGGCCTTTACCTCGGTGCCTTGCAGAGCAAGACCCGCTTCGAACTTGTCCTCGACCGCATAATCGAACCGCGCCCGCCGGTTTTCGGCGACCACCTTATGCTTGTCGAAGGTTTCAGGTTTGGGACGTGCCATGATGGGTGCGCATGTAGGGAGCAGTCCCCACTAAACCAACCCCGCATGTTCGAGCGCTTCGTCAACTGCCTTGCGGCTGGCATCGCTGGCATTCACCAGCGGCAGGCGCACATCGCATTCCACCCAGTCATGTACGCGGGTCAGCGCATATTTGACCGGCGCCGGGCTGGCATCGGAAAACATCGCATAATGGAGCGGAAACAGCCGGTCGTTGATCTGGCGCGCCTTCACCAGGTCATTCGCAGCAATTGCCTCGTGAAATTCGGCGCAAAGGGCGGGCGCCACGTTGGCGGTTACCGAAATGCAGCCTGCCCCGCCCGCTGCGGAATGCGGCAGCCACAACTCGTCATTGCCCGACAATTGGCAGAAATTCGCATCCAGACCCATTCGGTGGTCGGCCACGCGCGAAAGGTCGCCGCTGGCATCCTTGATCGCGACGATCCGGTCAGGATATTTGCTGACCAGTTCAACAACGGTCTCATCCTCGATATCGGTGACCGTCCGGCTCGGCACATTGTACAGAACGATCGGCAAGTCGCTGTTTTCTGCGAGGAAGCTGAAATGCGCGATCAAACCCGCCTGACTTGGCCGATTGTAATATGGGGCAACGCACAGCCCCGCCGCAGCGCCAGCTTTCTGTGAGAAGTTCATATGCAACAGGGCATTGCGCGTATCATTGCTGCCGCAACCCGCGATCACCGGAACGCGGCCAGCCGCCTGTTCGATGCAAATTTCAATGACCCGGTGATGCTCTGCATTGGACAACGTCGATGCTTCGCCGGTGGTGCCGCAGGGCACCAATGCCTTGCTGCCGGATTCGATTTGCCAGTCGACCAGCCTGCGAAAAGCAGCCTCATCAATCGATCCATCGCGAAACGGTGTCACCAGAGCCGGAATTGAACCCGAGAACATTTGCGTAATCCCATCTAAAGGCGCAAAAGAATCGAAAGAAAATTCGAACTTTCCCTGCGCACAGGCGTTTCATTCAGCGCCTGATAAGGAGCCGCCCCCTACTATGTCCAGCATGGACCTCAAACGACTGCCTCTAATCGCACTTCTCACCGTTCCGGCGCTGACCGCGTCTGCCCCCGCTTTTGCCCAGCCTGCAAGCAGCTGGGATCAAGCCCGCGCAGAAATGGTGGCCAAGGCACCAACCCGAATGGCCCAGGCTATCGACCGGTGGGAATTCCTGATCGGCAACGACCGGATGGGTTTCGATGACTATGCCGGTTTCGTGCTCGCCTATCCCGGTTTTCCGCAGGAAGCGAAATTGCGCATCCGTGCAGAAGATGCGCTGGACAACGAACCTGTCAGCTCGGAACGGCTGGTCGCCTATTTCGACGCAATGCCGCCGCTGACCAACAGCGCGAAGGCGCGGTACGCACTTGCCCTTTCTGCCGTTGGACGAACGGAAGCCCGCGAAGTTGCGCTAGAGGCGTGGCGCGGCGGTGAAATGTCCGGACCATCCTCCGCCTATCTGGAGGGGCTTTTCGGATCGCAGTTCACACAGGCCGACCACGATGCGCGGATGGATGCGCTGCTTTGGCAGGGTGATGTAGAGAGCGCACGGCGCCAGATCGCCAAGGTTTCGCCGGGCAAGCAAGACCTCTACATGGCGCGCCTTGCCTATTTGAAACGGGAAGAGCCCGATAGTGTGGGCATCGCTGTTCCGGCAGAGGCCGCCCGCGACCCGGGCTATCTTTACAACCGCATCCGCCATCTCCGCGCCTCGGGACAGGGCAGCACTGCGGTGAACCTTCTTGCGAGCCGGCAAAGCTTCAGCGAAATTCCGTTCGATTCCGAAAGCCTGCTGACTGAGATGCTGCGCCTTGCCCGTACCGGCAATGCGCGCCAGTCACAGCAAATCGCGGCTAAGGTCGACGATATGTTCGTACAGGGCGCCGACATCAGCACGCTGAGCTATCGCATCCGCGACGATTACACGTCGCTCATGTGGCTTGGCGGAACCGACGCCATGTGGAAGCTGGGCGATCCGGATTCTGCAGCACCGCTGTTCTACCGTTATGGTGCTGCCGCACAAACGCCGCAGACCCGGTCGAAAGGTTTCTATTGGGCAGGTCTGGCTGCACAGCGTGCGGGCGATATTGACGGCGCCAACCGGTATTACGAAATGGCCGCGAGCTATCCCGACCGTTTCTATGGCCTGCTTGCGCTGAACAAGCTGGGCCGCGATGTCCCTGCCCTTGCAAATAACGCCAACGCTGCACCAACCAGAGAACAAGCCGCTGCATTCAGCGCATCTCCGCTGGCCAATGCAGTGCGTGAGGTTTCCCGCGGTGCCCCGTGGCGCACCGGTATCCAGTTCTACCGCGCGGTTGCACAGCAGGCCGATACACTGGCTGAGCATGCGCTGGTGGCTGATCTGGCCCGCGAAACCGGACGGCGCGATCTTGCCGTAAACGTTGCAGAAGCGGCTGCGGCAGACGGTCATGATGAATTTGTCGCCCAGGGTTTCCCCACACTCCAGACGCCTCCGGGCACGAACTGGACGATGGTTCACGCGATCTCGCGGCAGGAAAGCCAGTTTGCCCAGAACGCCATCAGCCACGCCGGTGCGCGAGGGCTTATGCAACTGATGCCGGGCACCGCCCGCGAACAGGCCGGAAAGCTGGGTATGCAATACATGTCGGCCAATCTGATCGACAGCCCAAGCTACAACATCCAGCTTGGTGATGCCTATTTTGCGCGGATGCTCGCCTATTATGATGGCGCCTATCCGCTGGCGATTGCGGCCTATAATGCGGGTCCGGGCAACGTGAACAAGTTCCTGCGCAGGAATGGCGATCCGCGGACCGGCAGTGTCGACTGGATCACCTGGATTGAACAGATTCCGATCTACGAAACCAAGAACTACGTGCAACGGGTGCTCGAAAACGCAGTCGTCTATGAACATCTCTACCCTGACAAGGCGCGCTATGGCACGCCGCGCAAATTAGAGACCTATCTGAACTGAGATAGCTCGGTGAAACCCGGCAACAATCCGATTACGCCATCCGGAATGGCTGCGCTGAAGGCGCGCTATGACCATCTGCTCGGCACCGAAAGGCCCGAGATCGTGGAGATCGTCAGCTGGGCCGCCGGTAATGGCGACCGCAGCGAAAACGGCGATTACCTGTATGGCCGCAAGCGGATGCGCGAGATCGACCGCGAGCTAAAGCACCTCTCACGCCGGATGAAAGACGCGCGTGTGCTTGATCCGGCAGACCAGCCGGACAAGACACGCGCGTTTTTCGGGGCCGTGGTGGAATTGGCGGACGAGGACGACAATCGCAGAACTGTGACCCTTGTCGGTGACGACGAACAGGACGCCAGCGATGGCCTGATAGGATGGAGTTCACCCATGGCGCGCGCGCTACGCGGGGCGGCGCTGGGCGACCTGCGCACGGTCAAGCTGCCGGCAGGGGACAAGGAATGGGAAGTCGTCGCGATTGACTATCCCGCGAAGTTGGACACTATCGCTTCGTGATCAACCACCGCGTCATGATCGTGCTGGCCATTGCGGCGTTGGCTGCTCCGGTTTCTGCAAGGGACAGCCTGGGCATTTTTGCCGATTGGGGTGCATTCCGGGACCCCGGTGTGCCGCGCTGCTATGCCATTGCCAAAGCCGCCCCCAGCACGCTGCAGCGCGACCAGCAGCCCTATGCAAGTATCGGCACATGGCCAAAACGTAATGTACGCGGCCAGGTGCATCTGCGGCTCAGCCGGAACATTGCTGAAAATGCGCCGATCAGGCTCAGCGTCGGCGATAGCAGTTTTGAGCTTACCGGTTCCGGCGCGAATGCCTGGGCGCGCGACAAGACCATGGATGCAGCCATCGTCGCGGCGATGCGGTCTTCGCGGCGCATGACCGTCCGCAGCCGCGATGCGAGCGGCCGGAATTTCTCGAATACATACGATATGGACGGCGCTGCAACCGCGATGGATGCCGCCACAGTAGGCTGCGCCAGCATCCGCTGATCGCCCGCTTATCGCAAAGCTGGCAAAACCGTCCCAGCCGCACTATATGGCGCCCTCTCATGGCCGATACAGCACTCATGTCGATTCCGGGGCAAGTTGATCCCGTTCCTGTCGCGCGCGACATCACCCCGCGCAGCGACGGACGTACCGACTTGCTTGGCCTGCCGAAGGCGCGCATCCGCGAACTGTTCGAAGAAGCCGGTCTGGACCCGAAGCAGGCAAAGCTGCGTTCGAAGCAGGTCTATCACTGGCTCTACCACCGCGGCGTTACCGATTTCGACGCCATGACCGATATCGGCAAGACCATGCGCCCGTGGATGAACGAGCGTTTCGTCGTTGGCCGGCCCAACATTGTCGAGGCTCAGCATTCGTCCGACGGCACCCGCAAATGGCTGCTTAAAACCGACGATGGGCACGAGTTCGAAATGGTTTTCATCCCCGATGAAACACGCGGCACGCTGTGCGTTTCCAGCCAGGTCGGGTGCACGCTCAATTGCCGTTTCTGCCACACTGGCACGATGCGGCTGGTGCGCAATTTGACCCCCGGCGAGATTGTCGGCCAGGTCATGCTGGCACGCGATGCACTGGGCGAATGGCCAAAGGGCCGGATGGACATTGGCGACGACGAAAGCGAAACCGAATACCGTGCTGACGGGCGTCTCCTGACCAACATCGTGATGATGGGCATGGGCGAACCACTCTACAATTTCGATCATGTGCGCGATGCGCTGAAACTGGTGATGGACGGTGAAGGCCTTGCCCTGTCCAAGCGCCGCATCACGTTGTCGACCAGCGGCGTGGTTCCAGCAATGGAACGCTGCGGTGAAGAGATCGGCGTGAACCTGGCTGTATCGCTTCACGCCGTGACCAAGGAAGTTCGCGACGAGATCGTACCGATCAACAAGAAGTATGGGATCGAACAACTGCTGGAGGCGTGCGCAGCCTACCCCGGCGCGTCCAATGCCCGCCGCATCACCTTCGAATATGTGATGCTCAAGGACAAGAACGACAGCGACGAAGATGCGCACGAACTGGTCCGCCTGCTCAAGCATTACGACCTTCCTGCCAAGGTAAACCTGATCCCGTTCAACCCCTGGCCCGGCGCACCGTATGAATGTTCCGCCCCGGACCGGATCAGGAGCTTCAGCAACATCGTGTTCGAGGCCGGGATCAGCGCGCCAGTGCGCACCCCGCGCGGACGCGACATCGATGCGGCTTGCGGCCAGCTGAAAACCAGCGCGGAGAAAAAGAGCCGCGCCCAGCGCGACCGTGAGGCTGAGGAGGCCGCATCGGCCGAGGCTCAGTCCGGCGAGTGAGCGACGAGGCGACTCTCGCCTATTACGAGCGTCAGGCGCCTTACTACACAGCGTCTACCGGCGAATTTCACCACCGCCACCTCGACCCATTCCTCGATCGGCTGGCCGAAGGCGCACGAATTCTCGAACTAGGCTGCGGCGCCGGGCGCGATGCCAGCCGGATGGCCGAACGTGGGTTCGATGTCGACGCGACCGATGGCGCAGCAGCAATGATCAAAAAAGCGAAAGAGCGGTTTGGCATCGATGCACGCCAGCTGCGTTTCGATCAGATTAGTGCCGTATCTGAATATGACGCGATCTGGGCCCATGCCAGCCTGCTCCATGCGACGAGAGCCAGCCTTCCCCAAATTTTGCAATCAATCCTGACGGCGCTGAAACCAGGCGGCTGGCACTTCGCCAATTTCAAGCTCGGAGATGCTGACCATCCCGGCGAAGGGCGAGACAAGCTGGGCCGGTGGACCAATTTGCCCGATGCAGATTGGCTTGTGGGCCGCTACCAGGATGCAGGCTTTATCATCGCAGAAACCGAACGCTATGAAGGCGGAGGCTGCGACGGGGTCCAGCGTGACTGGCTGGCCCTGACGGTGTGCAAGAACGAAATCTGACGCCGCACGCCACGGGGAGGATAAAGAGGGGAGACAAGACGATGGAAGTTGAAGTCACGCATCTGCTCGCCGGAAAATCCCGCCCCTTTCGCGGCGAAGAAATGAGCGCGATCGCCAAGCTCCCCCTCACCGGGCCGCAGCATATCACCGAACTCGGGCTGGAAGCGGATGAGCAGGCCGACACCAAGGTGCATGGCGGGCCGCACATGGCGGTTCACCTGTATCCACTGGACCACAATGATTTCTGGCGCGGTGAAATCGGCGACCATCCATTGCTGAACGATGCTGGTGCATTCGGCAGCAACCTGGCCGTCAGCGGACTGACCGAAGATGCGGTCCATATTGGCGACCGGTTCCGCTTGGGTAGCGCGCTCCTTGAAATCAGCCAGCCCCGCCAACCCTGCTGGAAAATCGAGCACCGGTTCCGGCAGAAAAACATGGTTGCCACCATCCTGAAGTCGGGCCGATGCGGCTGGTATTTCCGCGTGATCGAAGCCGGGACCGCCGAGGCGGGGGACGCACTCCGAAGGGTAGTGACTGGATGCAGTGATTGGACTGTGGAACGCGCCTTTTCAGCGATCTGGGGCAATCCCAATGCTTTTGGCGATAGCGACATCGAACAACTCGCGGATTTGAAAACACTGACACCCAAATTACGCGAGAAAATGGCCGCGCGGATCGCGCATTGAGCCGCCCTTCCTTTCACGACTGGTCGGATTAGCGGCTCATTTCGGCGCAGAGTCCGCCCACAGCAGCGCCGTTCATCTGGCGTTGTGGACCTGATTGCCAACCCGCCCGTTACGATAGGCACAAGCATATCACCGGAAAGGCCATGCAATGAAAAAGACAATGATCGCAATCGCCGCAGCATCGCTGACGCTGCCCATATCTGCCCCGGCTCTGGCCGATCCACCCGCGCACGCCAAGGCATATGGCAAACGCGCCAAGGACCGCGCCAGCATTTATGATGACCGCGGGCGTTACTACGAACCGCGCCGCCTGAGCCGCAACGACCGGGTATGGCGCGGCGACAATGGCCGCTATTACTGCAAGCGCGACAACGGCACGACCGGTCTGATTATCGGCGCAGGCGTCGGCGCGCTGGCTGGTTCGGAACTGGCCGGCCGGGGCGACAAGACCCTTGGTGCAATCATCGGTGCGGTTGGCGGCGGCCTGATCGGGCGCGAGATTGACCGTGGCGAGCTGCGCTGCCGCTAAGTCCGGCTGGCCGTTTCAGGCCCGTCTGTGAACGAATTGCTCCTCGCGGCGGCTTTGCCCGCTGCGGGGAGTTTTCGTTTGCCCCCTTCCCACGGCAATCAAACTATGGTGGAAGAATTCCATGAACCGGCCCGCCGTATTGATTACAGGAGCAGCCAAACGCATTGGCGCGGAAATCGCACGGGCATTCGGGAACGCCGGATGGCATGTGGTCATCCATTATGGAAGCTCGGCTGAAGAGGCCGAGGCCCTGAGCAGTGAGCTGCCGTCAGCCGAGGCGATCCACTGCGATCTGGCCGATAGCGACGCAGGGGTTGCGTTGATCAAACGTTTGTCGCAGCAGCTGGGTGACTGGCGTGTGCTGGTCAATTCGGCCGCGATATTTCGCAATGATGATGTAACCGCCCTCGATTCCCAAACGTATGACCGGGTTATGCGGATCAATGCCAAGGCACCGGCAAGGCTGGCACAGGCATTCCTGGAATATGCGCGGTCAGATGCCGGGCGAAGGGTGATCAATGTGACCGATCAAAAGCTAGAAAATCCCAATCCGGATTTCTTCAGCTATACGATGAGCAAGCACGCCCTTTCTGCCACCATCCCGATGCTGGCCCAAGGTGCGCCTGGCCCTGATGACCGTGTCTATGGCCTTGCCCCCGGGGCGATCCTGGCCAGCCACGATCAGACCGAAGAAGAAACAGAACGCTCGCATGTGATGAACCTGCTTGAACGGAAAACCGGCGCATCGGAAATTGCCGATGCCATGCTGTTTCTGGCGGAAGGCCATCTCGCTTCGGGCCAGACGCTGTTTATCGACAGCGGGCAGCATCTGTTGAACCAGCCGCGCGATGTGATCTACCTAGCCCGCGAAGAGCGCGCCGAATGATGCAGCCGGGACGCAAGCGCCACGGCCTGGTAACCCGCATCTGGCACTGGCTGAACGTGGTGTGCGTGATCGTGCTGTTCATGTCAGGCCTGAACATTTCGAACGCGCACCGGTATCTTTACTGGGGCAATTACGGGTTCGAGCCCACCGATGCCTGGGCCTCTGTCATCCGCTTTCCCGGCTGGGCCACAATCCCGGGCTATTACGACCTTGCGGCGGCGCGCGACTGGCACATCCTGATGGCATGGCCGTTTGCATTCGGGCTGCTGGTGATGTGGGCCGCCATGCTGGTGAGCGGGCATTTCTGGCGCGATATCAGGACCACGCGGCGCGAATGGAAACCAGCGGCCATTCGCCGCGACATCGTGCAGCACCTCAAACTGAATTTCGATCACTCAAGCGGGAAGTATAATTTCCTGCAAAAGCTTGCCTACGGCCTCGTGCTGGGGGTGTTCTTACCCGGTATGATCCTGACCGGATTGGCGATCAGCCCGGGTTTCGAACCGAGCGCCCCATGGCTGGTCGATGCGTTCGGCGGGCGGCAGAGTGCGCGCTCAATCCATTTCATATTTTCGTGGGCGATTTTCGCATTCTTCCTCGTCCATGTTTTGCTGGTCATCCTGTCCGGCCCGATCGGGCAGCTTCGTGACATGATCACCGGCGGAACAGCCGGACCGGAGGATACGCCATGAACGGTTCTATCGGTAGGCGCGGCGTGCTCTCGGGAATGGGCCTGTTGTTTTTGGGCGCCTGTTCGAAAGTGGCCGACACCAAAATCGGCGGTTCGATGCTCGATTCAGCCGAGAAATGGCACCGCAAGATCCATCGCTCACTATCAGACAGGATGGCCCTCGCCCGCGAATATACGAAAGCCGATATTTCGCCGAATTTTCGCGGCAACGGATCACGCACCGTCGACACGCCTGAATATGCGGCTGCAATTGATACCGGCTTCGCGGATTGGCGGCTTGAGGTTCGCGGACTGGTGGACCACCCGATGTCGCTCAGCCTCGATAACATACGCCGTCTGCCGCAAAGGACGCAGATCACCCGCCATGACTGCGTCGAGGGATGGAGCGCGATCGGTGAATGGACCGGCCCACAGCTATCGACGATACTGGAGGCTGCCGGGGTTCAGGACAGTGCGAAATTCGTTGTTTTTCGCTGTGCGGACACGCTAGCGGGCAGCCGGTATTACGAGAGCGTCGACATGGTCGATGCCTATCACCCGCAAACCATCGTCGCACACGCGCTGAATGGAGAGCCGCTGCCGGTCAAAAACGGCGCGCCGCTAAGGATGCGGATCGAACGCCAGCTGGGTTACAAGCACGCCAAATATCTTACCGCGATCGAACTGGTCGATAGTCTCGATGATATTGGCGACGGCGAAGGCGGCTATTGGGAAGATCGCTCCGGATATCAGTGGTACGCGGGTATCTGACCGGTCATTCTGGATAGAGGCGGTTCATGACTGCCCAATCCTCTGCAATAATGTCTTCCAGAACGCTCTGGTCCACATCAGCCAGCTTGTTGATGTAAAGGCAGCTCTTGCCGCGCGAATGTTTTCCCAGCCGCGCAAGCTGTTCGTCGCGGCGTTTTCCGGCCTGCTCATCGCAGTAACCGCCCATCAGATACAGCGAATGCTTTGCCTTGCGCGGACTGAACCCGGCCCGCATCCATGTGACATCGCGCCCGCTGGCATACTTGGTGCTGTAACTGCCATAGCCAATGATCGACGGGCCCCACATTCGCGGAGCTTCGCCCGTAACTCGGCGAAATATCTCGTCCAGCCGCCTCGCATCTTCCTGTTTCGCGTCAGGCTGCACTGCGGCGATGTACTCTTCAGGCGCTACATCGGTCGGTGCGGTTTTGGCGTCGCTCATTCCCTGCTCCTCTTCCCGTTCGGCAGAGTAGCGCGCCTAGTATTTGCAGCAACCCCTACCTCCCGGACACGATGGCTACGTAAATGACCGGAGCGCAGCACATCGATTGCGGCGTTAACCAACGCATTCAAATCACAGCAAATGCGCCGCCGCCAAAGGATCCGCATCGATGTCGAAGAAGTTGATGACCGCCTTTCTGAACAAGAGCGTGACCATGGGGCGGCTGGACGTGACCTTTGCCGACCAAGATACTGCCAGTTTCGGCCAGCTCAACCCTGACTACCCCGACATCGCGATCCATCTGACCGATCATAAGGTGCCGCGTGACATTATCGTTGATCCCCGTCTCGGCGCTGCCGAAGCATTCATGGCCGGACGCATGAATGTGGACCGCGGTGACATAATGGGCCTTGTCCAATTGCTGCGCGCGAATGCACCATGGGATCGCGGCGGGGCTTTGGGCAAGCCAAGCACTTTGCGGCGCCTGCGCAACAGGCTCGGTTTCGCAATGGAATCGCTGAACGGGTCAGGTGCGGCGAAGCGCAATGCCGCGCATCACTACGATATCGGCAACGACCTTTACCGCCTCATGCTCGACCGGCAACATATGCAATACAGCTGCGCCTATTGGCCATCGGACGACATGACCCTGGACGAGGCCCAGACCGCCAAGCTGGCTCACATTGCCTCCAAACTTGCCCTGTCGCCCGGTCAGGAAGTGCTCGACATCGGTTGCGGCTGGGGCGGAATGGCAATCTATCTGGCCAGTCACGCGAATGTCTATGTGCGCGGGATCACGCTGAGCGAGGAGCAGCTGGAGCTTGCAAAACTGCGGGCAGCACAGGCAGGGGTCAAAGACCTGGTCACTTTCGAGCTGGCGGATTACCGGACATTGCCGAAACGGGGCAAGAAATACGACCGGATCGTTTCAGTCGGAATGTTCGAACATGTCGGGCGGCCGCAATTCGACACGTTTTTCCGCTGCTGCGCGAACCTGCTCAAGGCCGATGGCGTGATGCTGCTGCATACTATCGGACGCATGGGCGGCCCCGGGGTTACCGATGCTTTCACGCGCAAATACATATTTCCTGGCGGTTATATCCCGGCCTTGTCCGAGACCCTGGCGGCAAGCGAGAAATACCGCCTGATCGCGAGCGACATCGAGACGCTGCGCCTTCATTATGCCAAGACTTTGCGCGAATGGTATGCGCGGTGCCTGCAGAACCGCGACCGCATTACCCAGATGTATGACGAGCGCTTTCTTCGCATGTGGTTGTTTTACCTATCCGGTGCCACCGCTGCGTTCGAGGGGGGCGGGATGTGCAATTACCAGATCCAGTTTTGCCGTAGCCGCCATGCATTGCCGCTGACCCGCGATTACATGGCTCAGGCCGAAAGCGCGTTGCTGACCCAGCCTGCCCGCGCCCTTCCCAATGCGGAAAATTAACTAAGACCGGCTACTCCTGAAATCACTCGAGCCGCAGCCAGGCCCCAAATGTGCCGGCTGAAAAAAGCGCTCGTATAACAGGTCGCATGAGGAAAGTCGGTTCACTTGCCGCAAAGGTTTGTCACCCTTGATTTATTTCGCGGTCTCGCCGCGATAGCCGTGCTGCTTTTCCATGCAGAGCGAGTGGTTCCGCGCGGATATCTGGCGGTTGATCTGTTCTTCATGTTGAGCGGATTCGTGCTTTATCGGGCCTATTCGGACCGCCTCGGGGACTGGAATCAGATCGGTGATTTTATTATTCGCCGGATAATTCGCCTGTATCCGCTGATGCTGGCGGGCGCGGCGATCGGGCTGCTCGTCAAAGGCGGGTCGTGGTGGGTCTTGCTGCTGGTTCCGACCGGGACCAATCTGCTCTATTTCGAAAACGTGGTGCTTTGGTCGCTTCTGCTAGAGGTGTTCGCCAGCATCGCATTCGCCCTGCTCTTCCGGTTTGGCAAACCCATCGGCATTGCATTTGTGCTGATCGGGGGCATCGCGCTTGCATCCAGCGTGCAGTTCCATGGCGACGCCAATCTCGGATTTCGGTGGGAAACGTTCTGGCCCGGTGTGGCGCGGGTGATGTTCGGTTTCACCCTTGGGGTTGGAATTGGCGCGTTCTTCAAGCCTGAGAGGATCAGAACCAGTGGCTGGGGTTATGCGCTTGCCCTGCTGCCTGTCCCCTTGCTGATGATGCCGGCAGGCCCTGTCATGCCCGACCTTATCGCCATATTTTTCGTATTTCCGGCAATCACGATACTGGGTGCGAGCATTCAGGTGCCAGAGCCCAAATCCGCCATCTGGCTCGGTTCGATGTCATACGCATTCTACGTCATTCACTTCCCGTTGCTCCGCCTGGCGCAGCGATATCAGGTTGCAACCATCTGGGTTCTGGCCGGATGCGTCATCGCGGCATGGCTGCTCGAACGCTTCTATGACCGAAATGCCCGGCGTTTTCTCACGATGGGGCTAGATGCCCTGCAACGGCGATACCGGACGCGGTCTGCGCTAGCGAATTCAGCTGCCTGAGATCACGCTCTGGTTCGTTTGACCATCCGGTAGACGGGTCCGAAACCGACGAAAGCCGCGCCCAGAAATGGCAGGGCCACCACCCACAGCCTGACCCCGGTCACACCATCCGGGCTGGCGATGCTGATCGCTGCGATCATCGCCAGACCAAGGCAGATCAACAACAGCCCCAGGACCAGCCGCCAGTGCGGCACCGGATAATCCCGCTTGGCCGGCCCGCTACCCCGTTCGAACCTGACGAAAATCATGATCAGCGGCAGCGTCACCGCAATATAGAGGGCAAACCAGATTGGCCGTGCCAGCCACCAATCTGCGGTGCCGGGTTCAACGCCGAGCCCAACCCCGCCCATTAGCCAGGCAGCAATCATCACCAGCACAAATGCGGTCAGATGCCACAGATAGATGCTCATGATCATCCCGTTCATCAGGACCACCCCGGTCCAGATGCCAATTCTATCAAGCATCCGCCGTGCGGGCTTTTCGAAAGAAAGCGCGAGGCCCGTCTGCATGATACCAAGCGCCATCAAAGCGATTGTGGGCGGCATCGAATTGGTAATTTCCGCCCCGGGAACCCCGATCATCGCGACCGGATACGGGCCAATGCCAACGAGCAGCAAGAGCAGCGCCAACCCGCCAAGGAACCACAAAAGCGCCGTGGCCCTGCTGTCGAACCTTCCCTCGCGCCAAGCATAACCAAGTTGGTGGATTCCCACCCAAACGAACAGGAAGTTCAGGAAATTGACATAGGGCACGCCGTAGAACAGCGTGAGAATATCGATCAGTGCAGCGCACGCCGCCAACCACGCAAAGCTCCACAATCTCGCCTTGCGCCAGAACGCATATGTGAGCGGTGCCAAGGCGGTCACCAGCAGATAAACCGCCAGAAACCACACAGGGATCAGCGCCAGTTCGGTCGCCATTCGGACAATCGCGCGCTCGATTCCCAATTGCGTGCCGAAAAACGCGATAATGCCCCAGACCAGCAAGACCGGAAACACGGGATTGATCAGGCGCTGCACGCGGCTGGCGAACCAATCCGAATAGTGACCGTTTTTCGCGCGGGTCGCGGCCCAGCTGACTCCATTGGAATATCCGCCAACGAGGAAGAAGATCGGCATGACCTGAAAACCCCAGGTCAACCACTGGCTCCACGGCAAGATGCCCAGCAAATGGCCGCCCTGCACCGCTCCGCTTTCATCAAGATACGGTGCCGCAACCAGCCAATGTCCGATCACGACTGCCAGAATAGAGAACGCCCGCAGGAAATCGACATATCGGTTGCGTTCAGGCGGTGCCTGCTCGGCCATCGCCCGCGCCCTGGCCCAAAGTCCCGCCATATGCTTAAACCCCCTCTGGCGCGCCAACAATTCCGCAGCGCACCGCGGGATATAGCAAGCAAATCCGGTTTTCCTACTCCTGATCAAGGCGATACGTGCAGCGTATGTCCTGCGCTAACACCTTCAGCAATGCCGTCTCCGCCAAGCCATTCAGATTGCAGATCACGAGTGCGCGCAGCGGTGGGAAACTTGCTTCTGGACTGTGTTCCATGTGTTCCAAGCTGTTGGATTTGTGGCGATCGAAAGCGCATGGCCCCATAGCTTCACCCGCCCTTAGCGCTTCTTCATTGCAGCGCGGTGGCGGGGCTGATACCCGCCAGCCCAAATTGCATGAAGGTTGAACAATGTCCGACGTAAAAAAAGTGGTTCTGGCCTATAGTGGCGGCCTCGACACCAGCGTAATTGCCAAATGGCTGGAAGTTGAGCGTGGCTGCGAAGTGGTTACCTTTACAGCCGATCTCGGACAGGGTGAGGAAATCGAACCGGCCCGCGAAAAAGCCCGTGCGATGGGCATCCCCGACAAGCATATCTTTATCGAAGACCTGCGCGAAGAATTCGTGCGCGACTTCGTTTTCCCGATGATGCGCGCCAATGCCCGCTACGAAGGGGATTATCTGCTTGGCACCAGCATCGCGCGCCCTCTGATTTCGAAGCGTCTGATCGAAATCGCACGTGAAACCGGCGCTGATGCGATCGCCCACGGTGCGACCGGAAAAGGCAACGATCAGGTGCGTTTCGAACTGAGCGCATATGCGCTTGATCCCGACATTACTGTAATCGCTCCGTGGCGCGAATGGGATCTGGCCAGCCGGACCGCGCTCATCGCATGGGCAGAAAAGCACCAGATCAAGGTTCCGCAGGACAAGCGCGGCGAAAGCCCCTTCTCCACCGATGCGAACCTGCTTCACACTTCGTCGGAAGGCAAAGTGCTGGAAGATCCGTGGGAGGAAACACCCGACTACGTCTATTCGCGGACGGACAATCCGGAAAACGCGCCGGACACTCCGGAATACATTACGATCGATTTCGAAGCCGGCGATGGCGTGGCACTGAATGGCGAGGCGATGAGCCCGGCTACATTGCTGACCGCACTGAACGATCTCGGCCGCAAACACGGTGTTGGCCGGCTCGACCTGGTCGAAAACCGGTTTGTCGGCATGAAGTCACGCGGGATGTACGAAACGCCGGGCGGCGAAATCTACGCACGTGCCCACCGGGGTATCGAACAGATCACTCTGGATCGCGGCGCAGCTCACCTCAAAGACGAGCTGATGCCGAAATATGCGGAGCTGATCTATAACGGTTTCTGGTTCAGTCCCGAGCGCGAGATGCTGCAGGCGGCAATCGACCTCAGCCAGGAAAAAGTCAGCGGCACCGTTCGCATCAAACTCTACAAGGGCAACGCAGACGTTGTCGGCCGGAAATCTCCGAACTCGCTGTATTCGGAACGGCACGTCACGTTTGAAGACGATGCCGGCGCCTATAACCAGCAGGACGCCGAAGGCTTCATCAGGCTGAACGCGCTGCGTTTGCGGTTGCTCGCCAAGCGAGACAGGTAAACTTGCGACGAGCTGTTGAGTTTTCCACCCATGTCCACAGGGAATATTGGACAAAGTGGATAACTCGGCCAGTGATCTCTTGCGCGACTCGTTTTCGAGGAGCAGCTTTAAGTCATCGGAAGGGCAAGAAAGCTTCCTCGGTTGACGGTCTAACGACCTGAAAACGAAGAAAATTTCAAACCATTCTGAGGTAGCGGCGACTGTCCGCGCGGCTCTTGAGGGATACCTGCAGAAGGTTTCGACCGGAAGCAAGTACACCGTTTGAAAGAGACGCGATAGCAAGCCGCTGCGGGCCGGAAACTCCGGTTCAAAATCGAAGAGCATGCCAGAGCTTCGGCAAAGGTATTCTCGTTTGAGATGGCGAACCATTATGGGGTTGAAGGCTGCGGAACCGGAAGAAAACGCAGACGATCTTCGGATGGAATGCGAAATCGGAAGGAACCGGATGCCGGTGCGAGCGCCGGTGACAGAACCGAACCGAAGGCAGGCCGGAAGGCTGAAAGTAGGTCCGGGAAAACATCGGAAGCCAAGTGCTTTCCAGAAGATAGGTCGCAAGACCGGTCATCAGGAAAGCCCACGCTTCGGTAAGAGTGGGGTCGGTAGCAATACCGGCCCCATTTGCTTTTCGGGCTGCCAAGAGTCGCCGGATGGAGCCCAAAACGCGACAAATTGCCTGTTTTGAGGCAGATTTGGTATTCCCCGCAGTGTAAAAGCCCCACATGCAGAGGGTTCTGACAAAGAAGAGCGCCGCCGGCCGCTTCATCGCCGCATCGCTCGTCACCGCCTTAGCGGTTTGTGGTTCGCTCGGCGGCCCGGCAATGGCCGACCCGGGTTTCTCCCCGGTCTCCGACGAGATTTTCGAAGATCGCTTCGCCCGCTTCGAAGACCTCCCGCCAGCACCCGACCCATCAGGCAACGTGGTTGACCTCACTCAAATCGACCCGCCGCTAGAGATAGAGGAAGCGAAGGACGCACGTTCCCTTGGTTCGGGCGTTGCATCCTATTACGGACGTCGCTTTCATGGCCGCAAGACAGCCAATGGCGAACGCTTCAACATGAACGCTCTCACAGCCGCGCACCGAACGTTGCCTTTTGGGACCGAGGTGCGCGTGACAAACCCTCGAAATGGCAAGTCAGTCACCGTCCGGATAAACGACCGAGGGCCCTTCGCACGTAGCAGAACGATTGATCTCAGCCGTGCTGCAGCGACGGAGATCGGCCTCATCAAACGGGGACACGGTACCGTGGAACTGGAAGTTCTGAATCCTTAAGCCTCGCCAGGCTATCGCAAATCCATTGCGAAAGTGAGCATCACTCCCTTGCGGCTGAACCCGTCGCTCCCGGCGTCGATCACCTCGTCAAGATAGCGAACTTCATAGTCCGAATTGTTCAGGTTGACCTGCATCTCCAGCGCGAGATGCATATCATCACGCTGCAATTTGCGCTGCAGGACAGGTGACATGTCGATGCGCAATTCGGCCTGAACGCTGCTATCTCTCAGCGTAAAATCATTTCCGCCATCGCCGAATTGCAGCTGATCCTGCCCCAAACGCAATTCCACTTTCGGCCCGCCCTTACTTCGGTAAGAAGCGCTGGCGCTGTAGAATGCGCTCTGGTCCCCGGAACCCACTGAAGATCGCTGATCCACCACGAAGGCATCGCCGGAGATGGCCCAATCACCCAGATTGAAGCTGTGAGAGACCAGAAACTGTGTGCTGCTGCTATCGCCGCGCAATTGGTCGGCGGTATTTTCCGAAGTGAAGTTGACCAGGCTATCGCCGATTGGCGTGGTCCACAGGCCCATTACGTCCAGGCTTTTGCGAACCGATGTCGCCGGCGAGGCAGAGCCGAAACGCATGCCGTGCCGGGTTTCGAAACCAACCGAAAAATGCTTCGGCAGGAACGACTTAAACCCGGTATCCTCCATCGCCAGCAGCGGTGCCACGCTATAGAGGTCGAATTCCAGATTGATCCGCTGCGAGCGCGAACGCGACTGCGAAATCGTGACAAATTCATTCGGGATCGAAGCGCGGTCGCTTTGCGAAAAGCCTATTCCGACACCGGCATAACTCAGGCTTAGCTTCCTGCTTTGCGAGCGGGTGAACTGGAACCGGCTGGAATTGAACGACGCCTTCACCTTGACATCGCCAGCGCGGAATGTGGTGCGTATCCGGTCGCTCGAGCCCGGCGCGGCGAACAGTCGGTCAAAGCGTGATACGTGGTCGAGGCGGTAGTCATCGCTGGCCCGACGCATTTCGGCGGAAACCGTCCAGCCCAGTTTGCGCCCGTCGATCAGCTTTGCATCGATCTTGTGCGCCTGAGCAAATCCGGTCGTCTGGTTTTCACGCGCCGGGCTCTGCACGGTGGCAGCGATCGGTGTTTCCCAATTGCGGCTCCACCCGATTTCGCTTTCGATCTTGAGGTTTTCGTCAAACAGCGAGCTTTTCATGCCCAGCGAGGCCAGCGTGCCTTCGCGCACAAAGCCTGGGCGGTATGACTGCATCTGCCGGTCGAGCGTGAGGCTTTCGTCGGTTCCGCGGGCGAACGCGGCACTCACGCGGATATCGCCGCCGGGCAAGTCAAAGCGGCTCGCGACATCCAGCCCCGCCGAGGTGTCGGCATACGGGCAGAGCGTCTGCCCCAATCCGCCGCCAGCGCCAATTTGCAAGCCTGCGCCGGTCCCGCACGCCGCGCCGATTTCGGCGGAGGGCGTTACTTCGAACTGTTCGGGCTCTGCCTGCGTCCCTTGCGGAAGCTCAACCGCCTCCTGCGCCAGAGCCGCAGCGGGACAGCACATCGCGGCCAGCGCCACACCGCCCAGCATGGCCGCATTCACCCTGCGCCGCGCATTGGCAGCGGGGCTGGCAGCCTCATTGGCGGACACTGCCGCCTTGTTCAGTGTTTCGAGCCTGTGCACGGGGTGAGTGCGGCCAGCCAGGCATTACCGCCCGGCCAGCCGACCTGCACTTATTCCGGGCGCACGCGGCAAACGGCGGTTGCCTTGCCGCTGGGCGTGATCACCATGCGCGTGTCGCGGGTGAAGCCGCCTTCGAAGTTGCAGCCAAAGCCTTCCAGCTTGACCGCTTTCGTCAGTTCCGGACCGTCGACAACATCCATGTTGCACACCAGCATGGCGTTGCCGCTGCTGGTGATGACGCGTGTCGCGCCGTCATCGGTCTGGATCGCGACCGGCTGACCGTCGACCTCCACAATCCCGCCGCAGCTCGACTGGTTGATTACCAGCGCGGCATTATCGGATTTCGCCGCCGCCGGCGCGGTGCCAATTGCTGCAGTCATTGATACCGCGAATGCGGCCAAAATAGTCTTTTTCATAGTGTCCTCCTATCATGCGAGTGCAGACAGGTGACGTTGCGCTGTTGTGTTGTCCCCCCGGCAAGTCACCTCATCTTCGACTCGCGACCGGGGACCATGGTAAGCTGATATTCACCTTGTTATTGGCGAAATGCGACACACGCGCATTGGACCGCCCGCTAGCCGGACGCGGCCGCCCCGCCCCGCAGCCGCGCCGCAAGATCATCCTCGCTGCACAGGGTCCACCATTCCCCCACCCCGGCCTCGAACGCTTCGAGCTGGAGATATTCGACATCGCCCGGCTGCGTTTCCGGGGACAAGGCCATGGCATGAGGGGCCGCCGCGCCGCGCGGGCGGGCATTTTCCATCCGCTGCAACCGGTTGCCCAGCCACTGGCAGTCACGCGGCCCCAGATTGGCACGCGGATTGGCGCACGCCCCGCCGCAATCGGGGCATTGTGCCTGCACCCCCGCCCCCAACGCCGGCGCGCTGGTTTGCCGAGGGGAAACCCTACAGCTTGGAACACATGGAACACTGTCCTGATGATGATTTTCCGAGAGGGTGTGCGGCCCGGTTTCCGGCAATTCCTCCCCCTGGCGCAAGGCGGCGATCTGTTCGTCAAGCTGGGGCAAGGCCGCCGCCACTTCGGCGCGTTCAGCCAGCCGGTCGAGCCGCGCAAGGTGCGCCAGCAGCAACCGGTCTGAATAGCGCCGCCGCCGCGCGATCTCCTCCCCGTGATAGAACACCGGCTCCTCCACCCCGTTCAACGCGCGGTCGGCCAGCACCTGCTCGGCATGATCACGCGCCGCCAGCAAAGCCGCATCCCACGCCCGCGCAAAAGCTGCAGAAGCCCGCCGCGCCCGGTAGGCCGTCTGCGCAGAGACCGACGCCGCACGGCACGCCAGCCGGACATTGCCCGACAGCTGGAGACTGCCCAGAAAGTCCGCCTTGCGCCGGGCGGTAAGAATAGTGCCCCCCGCCCCGTGCGGGCCAGCGGTGGGGGCGGGAGTGATGGTAGTGAGAGCGTTCATGCGACACCTCCCACGCTTCCTGCTGGCGCTGCCCGGCGCGGAGCGCCGCAAGGGCGACCGCCCGCCGGCCGGTTAGGCCGCAAGCCAAGCGAACGGACGTGAGCGCCGGCGCTTGAGGCTAAACAAATAAATGCGTTCATGGTTCACCTGTGTGACTTGTGATCAGGGGAACCGGGCTATTTATACAGCGATGGGAGTGTAGGACAGCGCGCACTTACTGGCGGAATTCGGGTGCCGAAAATCGCGATGGTGCGTTTGGCTATGTGCGACAGGGAATTGCCCCCTCGCCCCGCAGGATCGCACGCCCATGTTCACCCAACTCAATCCGCCGCTGCCCGTGACCGTCATCGACCGTGGAAAGGGGCTGGCGCTGGCGGTGATCGACTACGGGCCGGAACACAATCTCATCTGGGTCACCGCGCTGGACGAAAGCGGCGAAATCTGGTGCGCCCCCAACCCCAAGGTACGGATGCAGGAGAACTGGTCGATGGGCAGAGGGAAGGCGGGTGCGTAGTTAAGTATACTGCCCCCGGCCCCCCCGGCCGGTCAGGCCGAAAGCCAAGAGAACGGACGTGAGCGCCGGCGCTTGACGCTAAACAAATAAATGCGCTCATGGTTCACCTCTGAATTTGGAGTGAACCAGGTTACTTATCCGGGGAGCGAGATGTAGGACAGTATAAGTACAGAACGCGCGGGAGTTTTCGGGGATTGAGCAATTTTGTGTCTTGCGATGCAATGTCGCCCTTGTCAGATTTGAGGGCTTGTAATGCGAGGCTAATTTTGTGGCAAAGTCAGACAAAATGTTCATTTGTTTTAAGAGGGGAAAGAATGGTCGTCTCATCGGCGCAAAGACCGGCACCGACTTAGAAACTGCTAAAGCATTTTCCGAAAGAGCTGATGACGAATTTCTCTTCGTAAGCACTGACCATGAAAAAGACGAGAGTGAGGACGATAAGACGAACACCGAAGAAGAGAATGTCTCCGAATTAACTGTCGAGACAGTCTGCTACTCAACATTATCTTCGGTTGATGGTTCAATCTCACCGTACCATCAACTCATAGAATTAACGACCATTTTTCGCTACGGGCTACAATCAGCAGGGCTTGAAGGCCAGATTTATGGTTTAGTGAAAGAGCATGGTAATGAAGTTGAATCGGGCGAAGATTATGAAACTTACGAGATTACCCAAGAGCACCTCACTTATATCCAAAAGCATCTTTTCGATATGAAAGAAGTAGACGAAGGAATGAAGATACTACCTTCGTCGATACTTCTTTCTTTGGTCGCGACGTTCGACAGCATTATTGGCGACTTTGCTAGGCAGCTTTTAACTTTGAATCCGGCAAAGCTGGAATCCAGCGAGAAAACTATTTCCTATCGCGAATTGTTCAACCTCAGCGACCTGGAAACAACGCGCTCGCGACTGATTGACGACGAAATCAGCAATCTTCTGAGAGGATCACATAAGAAACAAGCAGAGTATTTAGAAAATCTCATAGAGACAAAAATTGTGAGTCATTATGAGCGATGGCCAAACTTCATAGAGATTTTCGAACGGAGAAACGCCTATGCGCACAACAACGGATTTGCTTCGGAAGAATATTTAAAGAAGATCAGGCAAGCCAAGTATCCCGCCAAAGACCTTGAGTTAGGAATTCACCTCAAGCTGTCTACCTCATATTTACATAAATCGGTAGACATACTCACGGAATTTCTCACGATCCTTTCATTTGTGGCGTGGCGCAAATTAGGGGAAGATCCGAGTGAAGCCTTTTCTGCGCTGTCATTCGCAGCATATACCCATATAACCAAGAGACGGTTCTTGTTAGCGATAAAACTTCTCGATTTCGCGCTTCACCGTCAGCCAAGAGATGGCGTCTCTGATGCAGCACTTCGCCAGATGTATGTAAATCTGGCCAATGCTTACAAAAAGAAGGGTGAAGGAGAAAAATGTCACTCGGTGCTCAAAGAGCTTGATTGGAGTGCCACATCTCTTGATTTTAAAATCTGTTTGGCGTCTCTAAATGAAGACGTCGAGGAGGTGTGCAAACTACTTCCCAATGCAGTCTCTTCCGGCGACATCCAAAAGAATGATATCAGGGAATGGCCAGTTTTCGATTGGGTTCGCGAGGATGAAAAGGTCCGAGAAGCATTTCATGAAATCTTCGGCGAAGCTTTGATAGAGCCATCCGACAGCGCCCCTCAGAATTTGCCAGAAAGCTTCAAATCTGAAGCAACCAATAAAAGCGTGCACTAAGAGAACACTTGCGGGGTTCGCGAGATGGCAATCTCTATGGCCTCTCCGTGCGCGCTTAAGACCACCAGTTCAACTGGACATTACGTTACTCCGCCGCCTCTCGCTACCGCTCCGCACTCTTCGCCAACATAGGCTTCAAATACTGCCCGGTGTAACTTCCCTTCACCTTGGCAACTTCCTCCGGCGTGCCTTGCGCGACAATCTCGCCGCCGCGCACGCCGCCGCCGGGGCCGAGGTCCAGCAGGTGGTCGGCGGTCTTGATGGCGTCGAGATTGTGCTCGCTCACCATAACCGGCACCAAACGGCCCTCACATCGCGTTCCGCGCGCACCGCTGTGTGATCTTCTGCATCTCCGCTTGCTTTTCGCCAAAGGCGTCGGTCAGCTTGAGGCCGCGATTGTCGAATTCGCGTTTCATGCAGCCGCAGATTTGCGGGGCCTTGGCCTCCAGCTCAGCGGGGAATTGTGCGCGGGCGACGCATCGCGAGACGAAATCCTCGTCCAGCCGCTTGTCCACCTCCGCCCCGATCTCGTCGCTCGCGGTAAAACTGAAGGCAACCAGGAAGCCGATCACTGCGGCCCCGACTAATACCAGCCATTTCATCGTGTGTGCCCTCCCAAGCAGCTCCGATATTACGCCGGGAAGGATGCGCTGGCAAAGTTAAGATCGGGTTTCCCGGCGGCTTGCCCCGCCTTCAGGGGTTCTTCCAGTCGAACAGGTGCATTTGCTGTTCGGCAATCAAGGCGCTACTGCAATCGGCATTCCAAAAATCCGAGAAGAGTGTCCGGGCTTCGACAGTTGGGTTTATGATCTGGAAACTTGGCCGAAGTAAGCAAGCGCGCCAACACTCGGCAAACCGTTACAAGTTAAGCGAAGTCTTCCCGACAGGGTTCCACTATGCCTCTGTCTCGCATAAGAGCCGCTATATCAAACGGTTGCATAGACAAGAGGCGCGCCCAATGATTATCGTTAAGTTGATGGCGGTCTAATAGATCAAACCACTTTGACTGCTTATCGAAGCGCTTGTGCAAAGCGTTGCGATGGCACGGAATGCACAGTCCGATCCAGCCGCTCAGGTCATAGTAGTTCTCGGCATGCTCGTCTCGCGCTTCTCCACCGCAAATGTCGCATGTCCTTGGACGATCAGTCGCGCCGACCTTCGCCAGCCATACGGAAAGGTCCGCTATCCGGTAGCGTTCGCGCTTAGTGAAGCCGTTGTATTCTTGTGGCTGCCCCATCGCGCTCTCGGTCGGAACCGCTCTTGGGCGCGTCTTCAAAATGCGCACTCCTTCGGGAATAGGGCGAATTTCGCGCTTTGGCATCGCGGCAAGCAACGCGTCGGGGTCAAAACTCACTCCACCGCCTCCCGCTCCGCACTCTTGGCCAGCATCGGCTTGAGATACTGCCCGGTGTAACTTCCCTTCACCTTCGCAACTTCCTCCGGCGTGCCTTGCGCGACAATCTCGCCGCCGCGAACGCCGCCGCCGGGGCCGAGGTCCAGCAGGTGGTCGGCGGTCTTGATCACGTCCAGATTGTGTTCGATCACCACGACTGAATTGCCTTGGTCAACCAGCCGGTGGAGCACTTCCAGCAGTTTGCGGACGTCTTCGAAATGCAGGCCGGTGGTCGGCTCGTCGAGGATATAGAGCGTCTGGCCGGTGCTGCGTTTGGACAGTTCCTTAGCCAGTTTCACCCGCTGCGCCTCGCCCCCTGACAGGGTGGTCGCCTGCTGGCCGACCTTGACGTAGCCGAGGCCAACCTCGTTCAGCATGTGCATCTTGTCACGGATCGGGGGCACGGCCTTGAAGAATTCCTCCGCATCCTCGATCGTCATGTCCAGCACGTCGGCGATGGACAGGCCCTTGAACTTCACCTCCAGCGTTTCGCGGTTGTAGCGTTTGCCGCCGCATTCCTCGCACGTGACATACACGTCGGGCAGGAAGTGCATTTCGATCTTGATCAGCCCGTCGCCCTGGCACGCCTCGCACCGGCCGCCCTTCACGTTGAAGCTGAACCGGCCGGGTTTGTAACCGCGTGCCTGCGCCTCCGGCAGGCCGGCGAACCAGTCGCGGATATTGGTGAAGGCGCCGGTATAGGTCGCCGGGTTGCTGCGCGGGGTGCGGCCGATGGGCGACTGGTCGATTTCGATCACCTTGTCGCAATATTCGAGGCCGGTGACCTTGTCGTGCGCGCCCGCGATCACCCGCGCGCCGTTCAGCGTGCGTGCGGCGCTGGCATAGAGCGTGTCGATGGTGAAGCTGGATTTGCCGCTGCCCGATACGCCGGTGATGCAGGTGAACGTGCCCAGCGGGATGGCGGCGGTTACGTTGTTGAGGTTGTTGGCCCGCGCGCCGTGCACGGTCAACTGGTGGCCGTTGCCCTTGCGGCGCTGCTTCGGCACCGAAATCTCGCGCCGTCCGGTCAGGTAATCGGCGGTCAGCGACTTCCTGGATTTGAGCACCTGTTTGAGTGTGCCCTGCGCCACCACCTCGCCCCCGCGCACACCGGCGCCGGGGCCCAGATCGACCACGTGATCGGCCTGGCGGATTGCGTCTTCGTCATGCTCCACCACGATCACCGTATTGCCCAGATCGCGCAGGCGTTTGAGCGTTTCCAGCAGCCGGTCATTGTCGCGCTGGTGCAGGCCAATGCTGGGTTCGTCGAGCACATACAGCACGCCCGACAGCCCGCTGCCGATCTGGCTGGCGAGGCGGATGCGCTGGCTCTCCCCGCCGCTCAGCGTACCGCTGGTCCGGTCGAGGTTGAGGTAATCGAGCCCGACATTGTCGAGGAAACCCAGCCGTTCGTTGATCTCTTTCAGGATGGCCTTGGCGATCTGGCTCTGCGTGGGGTTCAGCTTGCTGTCGAGGGCGAGGAACCAGTCCTTCGCATCGGACACGCTCATCCGGGTCGGTTCGGCGATGTCGGTCGGGTTGTCTTTCGGACCGACCTTCACCGCCAGCGCTTTCGGGTTGAGCCGTGCGCCGCCGCAGGTCTCACATGGCTGGCTGGTCTGGAACTTGCCCAGTTCCTCGCGCATCCACGCGCTTTCGGTTTGCAGAAGGCGGCGATTGAGGTTGCCGATCACCCCTTCGAACGCCTTGTGAACGGTGTATTCCTTGCGCCCGTCCTTGAACGTCAGCGGCACGCGGTTGCCGCCGGTCCCGTGCAGGATGATCATCTTCTGATCCGGCTCCAGATCTTTCCACGGAGTGGTCAGATCGAATTCATAGGCCTTCGCCAGACTGCCGAGCACCTGCATGTAATAGGGCGATGGCGGATTGCTTTTCGCCCACGGCACCACCGCGCCCTTTTTCAGGCTGAGTTCTTCGTTGGGGACTACCAGCTGCGGGTCGAACAACTGCTTTTCCCCCAGCCCATCGCACGTCGGACACGCGCCCTGAGGGGAGTTGAACGAAAACAGCCGCGGTTCGATTTCCTCGATCGTAAAACCGCTGACCGGGCAGGAAAACCGCTCTGAAAACACGATCCGGTTGGCGGGCAGCCCGGCGCCTTTCATCTGGCCGCCGGAAGCGTCTTCGTCCTCGCGCCCCGGCACCGTACCATCGGCTAGGTCGACATAGGCCAGCCCGTCGGCCAGCTTCAGCGCGGTTTCGAAACTGTCGGCAAGGCGCGTTTCCAGCCCTTCCTTTACCGCCAGCCGGTCCACCACCACTTCGATGTCGTGCTTGAACTTCTTGTCGAGCGCGGGCGCCTCCTCAATCGGGTAAAGCTCCCCGTCGATCCGCACACGGGTGAAGCCCGCTTTCTGCCATTCGGCCAGTTCCTTGCGGTATTCACCCTTGCGGCCGCGCACGACCGGCGCAAGCAAATACAGCCGCGTGCCTTCGGGCAGTTCCATCACCCGGTCGACCATGTTGGACACGGTCTGCGCCTCGATCGGATCGCCCGTGGCTGGCGAGTACGGAACACCCACGCGCGCCCAAAGCAGACGCATGTAGTCGTAGATTTCCGTTACAGTCGCCACGGTCGAACGCGGATTGCGGCTAGTGGTCTTCTGCTCGATGGAAATGGCCGGCGACAAACCGTCAATGTGCTCCACATCGGGTTTTTGCATCATTTCCAGGAATTGCCGCGCATAAGCGCTCAGGCTCTCGACATAGCGCCGCTGCCCTTCGGCATAGATCGTGTCGAATGCGAGCGAGGATTTGCCGGAGCCCGACAGCCCCGTAATCACGATCAGCGCATCGCGCGGCAGGTCGATATCGACACCCTTGAGATTATGCTCACGAGCACCGCGGACTGAAATTTTTGTGAGAGCCATGACCTGCCAAGTGGGTATTGGGTGAGAGAGAGTCCAGTGGACTGGTGAATACCGCGCTCTTTAACCCGATGTTCTGCAAATGTTCAAGTGCTCGGCTGAGCGCTTGACGGGTTAACTTGCTTCCATTCAGGGCAAGGAATCGGTCCGGCAATGACGCAACCGATCAGTGCGCCAACGCCTGAAGCGTGGCTGACGAACGCTGAAGCGTGGACCGATAACCCCGCCCGCCCGTTGATTAGATGAATGTAAACGCGGCGTTTTTCCCGGTTCGCCCATCAGGTCGCAGAACTGGACGCAACGCCCAATAGAAAGGTACACCCAGATGCCATATGGCTATATCACCCCGTACAGAAGCCCATCCGAAAACCCGGAGGAACCGCAAGCCGATTCCGGTCAGGATCGGGACACAGAATTCAGCGCACCGCTTCTGGACGATGCAAACATCACCATCGAAGAGAATGCGTGATCGCCTATCCGTCAAAGACCAGATCACCAGCCCCGCAAATCCTGCCCAGATTACGGTTCGAGAACCGCCGGCAAGGTATCGCACCGCTTATTACCCGGCTGAAAGACCGCCGCAGGCGCCGCCGGCAAGCCAAGCTGGCCCGCACATTGAAAGGCGAACGGGTTCATATGCGCAAGCGCAAGATCGCGCTCGCGATGTCCGTCAGCGCAGCCGGGATACAGGCCGCAGCAAGTGGCGCGGTAGAACCCCGGTTTAGCAGCTCGGCGCAGCAGGCATGGATGATCGAGACACGCACGCAAACCGACTCCATGAGAGCCAGTGCGGAACTCAAGCGCGCCATGATGGAGGAGGAAGGCGTCCGGCACGACGTGTACCGCGATGTTGCGGGCAATTTGACTGTTGGCGTCGGCCACCTCGTGACCGCGTCGGATGGACTCAGCTTGGGCGATACCATCTCGGACGAACGGGTCATGGAACTGCTCGAAGCGGATCTTGAACATGCCGAAAAAACAGTTAGCGACCTTGTCGGCGATCTTCCGCTTTTCCAACACGAATTCGATGCGCTGGTCGATCTTGTGTTCAACGTGGGACAGGGAAGCGTCTCGCAAGAGCGTAGCCCAAAGTTGAACGAGGCTATTTCAGCCGGCGACCATCAATCCATAGCCGATGAACTGCACTATCATTCCGCAGGCGGCGCGACCGCAAAAGGCTTGATCTATCGCAGCGAAAGACGTGCAAATATCTTCCTGAACGGTTCGTATGAAGATCCGCGAATGACGGCCTGAGGCGGCCTAAACTGGAAACAAAAAAAGGGGAAGGCAGCGATGCCTTCCCCTCTTTTTTGCAATCCGGATACGCGAAGATCAGTCTTTCTTGCCGACCGACACGCCTCTGAAAGTTGACCGGCCGCTTGCGTCATCACGCAGCACGTCGAACACGGCACCATATTCCGCGGCATCTCTGCCGAAGAAATGCCCCCTCATGCTGCCGCGGAACGGATCGTTTTGCTGCGTCGAACCGAAGAAGCCATTGGTGGCGATGCTACCGTCGAAAATCGCAGTGCCGATGAATGTATTGGCCGCATCAGCCTGGCTCATGTCCAGCGTCATCACCAGAGAACCAGCGGAAAAATCGGCCGTTAGAGAGCTGGTTCCGCCTATTTCCCCGACATAGCCGGTTGCGGAGTTTTCGCCGTCACCGAACACGATGCCCGAATAGCTTGCTGATCCCGCCTTTGGCAGCGCCGCCGCAGCCGTTTCGACACCGAACACGAAGTAGTAGCTTTCGTTACGGTCACCCTGCGCGCTGCTTTCCCGCAGGTTGAGCTGCGCGAACGAGGAATAGGTCAGTTCAAGTACGGGATTGCTCGCACCCGGTGTAAAGATGAACCCTTCGACCGCAGTGTTGCCGGTCGTCCGGTAATAGGTCCGCGAAGCAGTGGATTCGGCCGCCACGATATTCGCATCGGACAGCGTGATAACCTCTTGCTCGTTCGGCGCGGCAAAGTTTTCTGTTCGGAAAACGAATTGCCCGTTGGCCGGATCGAAGGAAATACTGGCTTCGCCTTCGTAAATGCCGGCCCGCAGGCGGCGGCCCACCATGTCGAGCGGCTCGGTCGCACCGGCCAGCGTCTGATCGCTGGAGAGGATGCTGTCATCTTCTTCACCGATGAATGTTCCGGCGGCGCGGTCGGTCCCATCCCTCGCTTCCCAGGTCGCGCCGACTTCCTGTGCATTCGGGCCGTAGAACAAGCCGTCGAATGTGCCGGTGTAATTGCCCAGCCCGTCAAAGGCCAAGGTGCCGGAGAAATCGCGCGCGCTCGATCCGATTGCGCCTGTGCCGGAAAGCGAACCCGAGCCGGTAAATTGCGGTACACCGGACAAGAAAATCTGTTCTTCGAAGGTCAGCCCGCCGGACAGGTCGAGCGTCATCGAGCCGAAATCGACACGAAGGACACCATCACCGCTGATCCGGACCGGATTGGCGATGTCGTTATCGACCGCTGTTCCGCCAAAGCTGAGACGGTAGGCCGCGCTGCCGGTGGTCGGCACATCACCCGCCGGTGTCGCAAAGCCGTAGGTAAAGAAGGAATAGCGATAGTCAGGGTTTTGATCCGGGCTGAACAGGCGCCAGGCACCGGCCTGGACATAGGTCAGACCGCCAGAATCGAAACTCGCGGTGTCCTGCGGGCCGAGCGTTTCGAACCGCTGGTTCTGTACCGAATACACCGCCGTGGTGTCGTCAGCGCTGAACACGAATTCGTTACGGTCTGCGTCATAGCGCAGCAGCAACGCGCTCTGCGTCACGTTCTGGGCAGAGAAACTGCCAGCTGGCTGCTGCCCGCCAACCGATCCGTTCAGTGCAAAATCGAGCACGCGTTCCTGGATCGAGAACGACTGGCTGTTGGTCAGGATGTTGCCGTTCGGGTTGAACTGGGAATTGGGCGGCGTTTCATCACGCCGGCCCATGATGGTGCCGGTGGCAACGCGGCTATTGTCGCCGTTCTGGGCGGACCATGCAGCTCCGATTTCCTCTGCCCCGGGGCCGAACAGGCGCCCGGCGATTGCACCGTCGAACTGACCGAAATCCTGCAGGGTGAATACGCCGCTGAAACTGTTGGCGCTGGCAGAAAGACTTGCCTGTCCACTGAAAGAGCTGGCTCCGTTCTGGAACGGTGCGAGCGTCAGACTGCCGATAAACACCAAATTGCCGCTGGCGAAATCAACGCTGGCCGTACCGGTACCCGCAAGGCCCGAGACATTGTCGCCCGTGGTGATCGCGCCAATCAGGTCGATAGCATAGTCAGCAGATCCGGTGCGCGGCACGTCTGCATTGGGGGTTTCCACACCGTAGACAATCGAATCAATCGAACCCGCACCAGATGTCGTGCCAACTTCTGTGCGCTGCCAAAACGCGCTGCCGACATATTGGTAGGTAATCGGGCCGGATGTGCCCGGCCGCGTCAGGGTCAGCGAATCCGTCCGGTCTCCATTGGTTTTCACATAAACAATCGACCCGGTGTTGCTTTGCGCATTGTCGATATCGCTGGCGGAGAAGGTGATTGTGCCGGTCGGTGTCACCAACTGGTAGCTGCTGTCGTTGGCGTTGTAGGTGATCTGCGCGGTGATCGCTTGCTGCGACACAGTGCGGTTCGTGCCGTTGACAGTTAGGGATGCGCGCGTCGCGGTGTTGGTGAAGTTCTCGCTCTGCAATGTGCCGAGCAGGTCCGAATTGCCGCTGCTCGGTGGGGGAGTCGGGGTTGGTGTCGGGGTTGGCGTTGGCGTGCCGCCACCACCACCACCGCCTGTCGGGGGCGGCGTACTGACTGTTCCGCCGCCTCCGCCGCCACAAGCAGCCAGTGTAAGCGACATTGCGCAGACCGTAGCCTGCAGTGCGACCCTGTAATTCTTCATGGTTTTTGCTCCCCAGAACCCTGGGCGGCGCAAGGTCCGCCCGCAATCATAGACCGGAAAGGATGGCATGTGCGCCGAACGCTCTGCCCCGCATTCACGGTAATTCGGTCAGTCATAGTCTGGAAAGCAAAGGTCTCATTGTACCATAGCGTCATCATTCAATCAGAATGCAGCAGCCACCCCGAATTCCGCTGCTAGGCGCTGATAGTCGTAAATTTCCACGGTCGAGAAATTCCGTTCGAAGCTCACTTTGGCGAGCGGCGCGAACGCTCCAATTCTCAAATCCCTGAACGTGCCGGACAGGCTCGCGCTGAACCGGTCATCGACCCGCCGCCTGGGATACAGGAACAGCCGCTTGTCGGCCTCGAGACGGTCATAGCCTGCGCGCAGCACCGCCGTTGTCCGGCCCAATTCGCGGAACAGATAGGTATTCAGACTACCGCTTGCGGTTGAGTACCCCGGATCGTTGGCGACCGCGCGATAGCCCGATAGGCTAATCCCGCCGCCGAACTTGCTGGTAAATGCACGGTCGAGACCGATTTCAAGCTGGTATCGATCGTTCGAACGCAGATCGTTGAGACGGTCTTTCGTGCGGATCGCCGCGCCCTGCACGTTCAGCTGCGCCCGTTTGCCCAGCGGGTGACGGTAATTCGCGGTCGCACCATACGATACGGTATAGGGATCGCGCCCGAACCAGCGCCAGCTGGCCGTGGCGGCGATGTCCAGACGGTCTTTGCCGATGGAAATCTGCGGACCAGCCTGGATTGCCGCGATATAATCGTCGAACTCGCCATTCTCGTAGAACCGGCCATTCGCGCTGGCCCGAACAAGCACCTCTGCGTTTTTCGCCAATCCGGTCTTGAGATAGGCCTGCCCGCGGGCAGCGATACCGACGCCCGACTTTTCCTGCGCATCATCGGACAATTCGAAATCACCGATGATCGTGCCAAGCGTATCGGACCGGGTCGCGCGGTTTATATTACTGTCCGGCGCGATCGCGAAATCCACATTGAACCCGAATGACTTGCGGGCATTGAGCGCGCTGGCATAGAAACGAACCAGCCGCTCAACCTCTGGCGGGAGGCCCGCCGCCTGCGCCGCCCGCAGTTCCTTTTCTGCCGCGCCAAGATTGCCCATCATCGCCTGCATCCGTGCCAGCTCTACCCGCACACGCGCGGTATCGGGCTGTTCGTCGAGTATCTGGCGCAGCAGCACAGCCGCACCGCGATAGTCCTGCTGCTGATCGGCAAGCATCATTGCGTGCCGAAAACGCGCTTCGTTCCGCAGCGGCATATCCGGCAGTTCGGTAAGAGCGGTGTAAGCCTTCGCCGCGAGATCGAAATTCCCGGCAGCACGCGCTTGTTCTGCGAATTCGAACAGTTCCGCCGGGCTCAGCGTGTAAACGTCCTGCGCGGCTGGCGCGCTAACGCCTGCTGCCTCAGCAGCAGCGCCCCCGGAGTTTTCCTGGGCCGCAAGCGGCGGACAAATTGCACAAATCGCCGCAGCGGCAAGGCAAGGAAAAACGTTCCTGAACATATGGATGCGACCCCATGGAGAAAAACGGAGGCTCATTTGGCGGCCAAATCCGGCCTTGTCCAGCCGCGAAAAATGCTGGTTAAACAGAACTTGGCAGCTCGTTTGCCGGTCGCGCGTAATTCAGCAGGGCGCCCCCGCCCGTTCGACAAACGGCGTTCCTGCCTCGACCGACTTTCCGCCTTTAGTTTGCAATTTCGGTCAATCTCCGGTTCAAGCAATGTCAGTTATCAGGGGTTGCAATGGACCGCGCGGGGAATCCATCCCTGCTGCACCTACCCAGAAAATATGGAGAGTCAGATGAAGGCCCAACTTATGGCCGCAGTCGCTGCGAGCGCATTGCTCGCAGGATGTTCACAAGCCAACGGAGGCGACGAAATGGCCAGTGCCAACACCGCCGCACTTCCTGCAGAAAATGCCGTGCCCGAAGCGACAGGCTATTTCGCCGCTGAAAGCACTTTGCCGTTCGAAGCGCCCGATTTCAGCAAGATCTCGGATGATGATTACCGTCCGGCGTTCGAACAGGCGATGGCAATTCACAGCGCCGAGATCGATCAGATCAAGAACAATCCAGATGCACCGACTTTCGAGAACACGATTGTCGCACTGGAACAATCCGGCGCAATTCTGGGCCGCGTGGCCCGCGTATTCTTCGCGCTGACCGGTTCCAACACCAACGACACGCTCAATGCCGTCCAGACCGAGATGGGTCCCAAGCTTTCGGCCCACTCCGATGCGATCACGCTGGACCCCGTGCTGTTTGCCCGGGTCAAAGCGGTTTACGACAATCGTGCTGCGATGAGCATGACGGTTGAAGACGCGGCCCTGCTGGAAGACACCTACGAAGGTATGGTCCAGGCGGGGGCCATGCTGACCGCAGAGCAGAAGGATCAGGTCCGCGCGATCAACACCAAGCTGTCAGAAGTGACCAATGAATTTGGCAACCGCGTGCGCGAAGGCACCGTTGCCAGCGCGCTGATCGTCGATAGCGAAGAAGAGCTGGCCGGCCTGTCGCCTGCCGCGATCGAAGCTGCTGCAAAGCTGGCTGCTGAGAAGGGCATGGAAGGCAAATATGCTATCGCGCTGCAGAACACCACGCAGCAGCCATCGCTGCCGGCGCTGGAAAACCGCGCGACCCGCGAAAAGCTGTTCCGCCTCAGCGTTGACCGTAATGACCAGCCGGGTGAATACGACACCCGTATGCTGATCGCCGAGATCGCCCAGCTGCGCGCCCAGAAAGCCGCGCTGTTCGGCAAGCCCGATTGGGCCAGCTACGTCATGTATGACCGCATGGCGAAACAGCCGCAGACTGCGCTTGATTTCATGGAACAGATGGTTCCCGCACTGGCCGCAACCCAGCGCCGCGAGGCTGCGTTGCTCAACGAGAAGATCGCTGCCGAGGGCGGCGATTTCGAAGTGAAGCCATGGGACTGGTATCGCTATGCCGAAAAGGTGAAGGCTGAAAAATACGCGTTCGACGAAAGCGCGGTTGAGCCTTACTTCCAGCTCGACAAGGTACTGGAAGACGGCGTGTTCTTCGCTGCAGAAAAACTCTACGGTCTGACATTCCAGAAACGCACCGATCTGCCGGTCTATCACCCTGACGTCAGCACCTACACCGTGTTCGACCGTGATGGCAGCGAACTGGGCATCTTCTATTTCGACCCATTCCAGCGCCCGTCCAAGCGTGGCGGCGCATGGATGAGCAATTTCGTGGATCAGAGCTATCTCAACGGCACCAAGCCGGTGATCTACAACGTGCTCAACATTCCTAAGGCTGCCGAAGGCGAAGTCCAGCTGGTCAGCTTCGACAATGTGAACACCCTGTTCCATGAATTCGGCCATGCGCTGCACGGCTTCTTCGCGGATCAGAAATACGCCTCGATTTCGGGCACCGCCACGGCGCGCGATTTCGTCGAATATCCCAGCCAGGTGAACGAAGTGTGGGCGACCCACCCCGAAATCCTTTCGAACTATGCCAAGCATTACGAAACCGGTGAAACCATTCCGGCGGAACTGATCGAGAAGATCGAACGCGCGGCCAAGTTCAACCAGGGCTATGATTTCGGTGAAGTCGTCGAAGCGGCTCTGCTCGACATGAAATGGCACGCGCTGAGCGCAGAAGAAGCCGCTGCGATCAAGACGCCCGAAGATGTCGACGCGTTCGAACGTAACTCGCTGGAAGAACTAGGCCTTGAAATCGGCCTGGTGCCGCCGCGTTATCGCAGCAGCTATTTCAACCACATCTTCTCCAGCCCGACCGGCTACAGCTCTGGATATTACAGCTATCTGTGGACCGAGATGCTGGACCGTGACAGCCGTCAATGGTTCATGGACAATGGCGGTCTGACCCGTGAGAACGGCGATCACTACCGTGCCACCGTCCTCAGCCGCGGCGGAACAATGGACTATTTCAAGATGTTCGAAAACTTCGCCGGTCGTCAGCCGGACGTGACCCCGATGCTGGTTGCGCGCGGCCTGACCGGAGACGATTCTGCTGCCGATGCTGCCACCACTTCGGATGGCAAGCTGCCGGCGAATACTGTTTCGAAGTAAATCAGGCTGATCCGGGCGGGCGCACCATCAGCGCGCGTTCGCCCGGACTACCCGCCCAATTTGCCGAGACATTCCAGACGCGCTCGACCACTCTGGTGGCGAGCGCGTTTTCGGGTGCACCGTCAGCGGCCAGTTTGCCGCGGTCCAGCACCAGCACCCGGTCTGCATGGTTCATCGCCAGCGATAGGTCGTGGAGCACCATGATCACCCCGGTTCCGGCGGCGGCTGTCTGCCTCAGATAGCTGAGCAAGGCCTGCTGGTGACCAATGTCGAGCGCGGCGAGCGGTTCGTCGGCAAGGACCCAGCGCGGCTGTCCGGCCAGAACGCGGGCCAGCAAAGCGCGCGCTTTCTCACCGCCTGAAAGTGTTGAGACCGGCCTGTTCGCATGGGCTTTGAGACCGAGAGCTTCAAGCGCCGCATCAACCATCTCGGGCGCCTCGTCACCATAAGGAAGCCGGCCAAGCGAGACGAGATTGCGAACCGATACATCCCACGCCGTCTCGCCGTCTTGCGGCAAATAACCGATTTGCTGCGCCCGTTCACGCGGGAGGCGGTTCTTCAGGTCTCCCCCATCGAGCATCGCCTTGCCTGAGGCTGGCTCGATCAATCCGGCAAGCGCCGCCAGCAGGGTCGACTTGCCCGCCCCGTTCGGCCCGCAGATGGCAGTAACCTGCCCCTCCTCGAACATGACCGAAAGTGGTTCCAGCCGGCCGCGAATTCCAAGATTTTCAGCGCCCAGGCTCACAGCATTCCCCTTGCATGGCCGCGGCGCATTTTCAGCAGCAGCCACAGGAAGAACGGCGCCCCGATCAGGCTCAGCGCGATCCCCAGCCGCAGCTCGGTCACCAGCGGCAGGATGCGCACCGCGCTGTCCGCCACCAGCACCAGCAGCCCCCCGGCCAGCGCGCTCGGTATGATCAGCGAAGACGGGCGGCGGTCGGTAAAGGGGCGCACCAGATGCGGCACGATCAGCCCGACGAAACCGATAATCCCGGCCACAGCGACGCCGCTGCCCACGGTCAGCCCGACGCCGACGATCAGCCACGCTTGCAAAACGCCCGGCCGCATCCCCATCGACCGTGCTGCGGCATCGCCCAGGATCAGCGCGTCGAGGTCCTTTCGGGCCATCCAGAAGCACACGATCCCGGCGGCGGTCAGCGGCGCGGCAAGATAGACCTCGCGCCAGCTGCGATCGGTTAGCGCGCCCATCAGCCAAGTCACGATTTCGCTCATCGCAAAGGCATTGGGGGCTAGGCTGATGGCGAGGCTCATAAACGCCCCTGCAAGGCTCGCGATCATCATGCCGGCCAATGTGAACAGGGCAATCCCGCCCGTGCGCCCCGCGATCAGCGCGAGCAGCCCCATCGCGGCGGAGGCCCCGGCAAGTGCGAACAGCGGCAGCAGCCACGCGCTGGCCGCGTAACCGAACCAGAAACTGGCGACAGCGCCCAGCGCGGCGCCGGGGGCAATGCCGAACAGACCCGGATCAGCCAGCGGATTGCGCAGATATCCCTGCATCGCCGCGCCTGCGGAACCCAGCCCAGCACCGACGATCACCGCCAGCAATGCACGCGGCAGCCGCAGTTCAGCGATAATAACCATGGCGTTCGGCGTGGCGGAAAAATCGAGCCAGACCCGGCCTGCAAACAGCGACAGGACGAATGCTCCGGGCAGCAACAGCAGCAGCATGGCATTGGCCCGGCTCATGAAACCTCGTCCCGTATGGCCTTGAGCCTGCGCGACGCCGCGATGATCGTCGGCCCGCCGCAATACAGCATTGAGGCAGCCAGACTGGCCCGGTGCACCTCGCTCAGCCGGTCGAGCGCGGGATGCGCCTGCGAACGTTCCTGCCCTGCGATCAGCAACACGCGCGGCGGGCTTACAAGCAGCTGTTCAAGCGAGAGATAATCCGCCTGCCCCATGCCCAATGCTTGGCTATGGCTGGAGAAACCGGCGCGGCGCATCAGGTCGGCGATCAACGTCCCCTCGCCCGGCACGATACCAGACGGTTGCCACAGCACTGCGGGTATTTGCCCGTCTGCATCCCCCTGCCCGGCAGCCAGCGCAGCCTCGATACGCGCAACCAATTGGTCCCCGCGCGACGTTTGCCCGGCAATTCCGGCGAGCGTGCGGACCTGGTTGATGCTCTGTTCCACATCGGCTGCCATGCCGAAGGTCTCGACCCGAATACCCAGATCGTCCAGCGCGGTGCGAGTGGACGGAGCAAGGAAACTGCCCGCCACCACGATGTCCGGCTGGAGCGAGATGATCTCCTCCACCGTGCCGCCAGTTACCGCGAATTGCCGCGCGAGCTTCAGGTCCATGGAACTCGCCGCAGGATCATGGCTGTAGTGCGAGATCGCCAGCAGCTGACCCGCCTCCGTAACTTCGGCAAGAATGGCATCGGTACAAGGATTGAGGCTGACAATCTTCGGCGCAGCGTTAGCCGCGTCCCCGCTGACAGATGCCGGCTGCGCGCACGCCGCCAGCATCATGCCAAGCAAAAGCGGGGCCAGCCGCATCAGAACCGCGTCCGCGCCCCGGCAAACGCGCCGCGTCCGGGAGAGCCGTAGCCGAGCGCCGTCTGGTATTGCTGGTCGAACAGGTTTTCGACCCGGCCGAAGAGCTCCACCTTGTTTCCTATCGGCAAGCTCCCCCGCAAGGTGACCAGCTGGTATCCGTCAAGGCGGTTGAAATTACCCGCATCGTCGAAACTGTCGCTCACCATGCGCACATCACCGCCCAGGGTGAAATCCGCAATTGGCGTCAACCAGTCGGCGGAAACCGTGACGGCATGACGCGGGCGGCGGGCCAAAGCGTTGCCCTGATTGACGCTGCCCAGTGTGCGGTTTTCGGTGTCTGTCAGCGAATACACTGCACGAACGCCGAACCGGTCGGACGGGTTTGCCCCGAGTTCCATTTCCAGCCCCTGCGCGCGGACCCTGCCGACATTGTCATACGTGCCGAATGGCCGGTCGTTACAGATCGGGTCGGTCGATCCAAAGCAGGAGACGAACTCGATCTGGTTTTCGCTGTCGCGTTTGAACAGAGTAGCCCCGGCATAAAACCGGTCGTTTCGGTCGTTCCAGGCAATGCCTAGGTCAAAGCTGGTGCTCTGTTCGGCCTCAAGAGCCTGATTGCCGAAATCGGAAAACAGCTGGAACAATGTCGGCGCCTTGAACCCCTCGCCCACGCTGGCGCGCAGGCGGATGTCAGGCACGATTTCATAGCTCAGATCAGCGCCGAAACTGGTCGCGCCGCCGAAACGCGCATGATCATCATGCCGGACACCCAGATGGCCCGAAATACCGCCAAACTCGATCCCCAGCTGCGTGTAGGCGCCGCTGATCCTTGTATCATGCCGCAGTGCATCGAAATTGGTGATGTAGCTGGTCCATTCGCTTTCCCCGCCAAAGCTTACGATCAGCGGGCCGATCGCACGCCATTCACCGCGCAGTTCGACCCGGTCCGAATGGCCGTCGCTGGTGAAGCCGGGGGCAGTGCCGAACGCCGGATTGAAATTGCGCCTCTCGGTATCAGCCAGCGAATAGGCCCCTTTCAGGAACAACGGTCCGCTGTCGTAAGATACCCCTGCAAATGCCGAATATTGCCGGGTTTTCTGGAATTCGTCAGTGTCTGTCAGGACAAAGGATGGTGCCGGGGTCCCGTCAATTTCCAGATCGCCTTCGCTGTAACTGCCGCCGGCAAACAGCGAGACCGCGTAGCTTGCATTGGCCCGCCCGCGTGATGCGATCGCCCATTGCTGGAAACCATCATCCTCCGTGCCGCTGGCCGCCGAAGAGAATCCTTCGGTATCGTAATAGCTGCCAGCCACTCCGAAGCTGCCCCAGTCGCCTGACACCCCGCCCGTGGCAGATGCAGAGAGCGTTTCGCGCGATCCGTATTCAGCGCTTGCGGTGACACCGTCGAGATTGCGAGTGGTTACCGCCAGCACGCCGCCGATTGCGTCAGACCCCCAGATCGTACTGTTCGAACCGCGCAGCAGGTCCATTTTTTCAACATTTTGCGACAGCAAATTGCCAAAATCATATCCGCCTGCCGGGGACGCGGGATCGGCCACGCGAACCCCGTCGACAACCACCAGCAATTGTTCTGCCTCTGCACCGCGAACACGCACACCTGTGAAACTTCCGGCCCCGCCATTGCGGCTGAAGGTTACGCCGGGCGCACGCTCCAGCACGCGGGTCAGATCAGCGCCCTGGATATCCTCGATCTCGCTGCGATTGACAATCGTAACCGCCTGCCCGGTATCTTCGATTTCCGAACGAGTGCCGGTTGCCGTGACCGTGATCACATCTTCTGCGGCGCGGCAAAAGCCCTGCACAAACGACACCGGCTGGCCATCTTCGTAGACAACCCCGCTACACCCCTCGCCGACTTCTTGGGCTGCGGCGGGCGCGGCCATCGCCCAGCCAGCAGACGACAAGGAAGCGCCTATAAACAGATATTTACGCATGGTTACTCCTATCACAAGCGAAGTCGCTCATGACGGAGGAAGCGCGCGAATTCGCACTTTCCCACCTGCCCTCGGTACACCCCGCCCGCCGGCTCGAACGACCATCATCGGCAGGTCTCCTGGCTCCCGGATCGCTGCGCTGCTTCCGCCTTCCCAGCCGCGCGAGCGTGGCCAGTGGCATTGTGGAGACAGCGCTCCCCGGTCACAGTTGCGGGGGCAGCGGATGATTTGGGGACACACCCCGCACATCCTTCCCTCTTAGGCCCGCTTTACGCGCGGCAACCCATGACGTCGCGGCCCCGATACTCCGCCGCGGTCAGCCATGCAACCAGAGCCTTCATGCTGCTGACTGCTCGGTAATCAATTATTCAGCACGGCGCTTAACTGCGTCTTGCAGCCTGTACCGCTAAGGGACGGTGCGGATTGATCCGTGGCGCAGCGCCGAGCCTGTCGGTACGCGCAAAGCGCGCCGTTTGCGCAAGGTAATCCAGGAAGCCGATTGAACGATAAGCCCGCCTTTTCTGCCGAACAGCGCACCGCCCGCTTTCAGGCGCGTATGCGCAGCAAGCGCAAGCCCCTGGCCGCGCGGGCGTGGGACCGGTTGGGCGCGCTGATCGGAACCCGGCATCGCGGACGCAGGATCGCTGTGCTGGCAGCGGCCATTGGCGTGCCCGCTTTTGCTGCGCCGGTTGACTGGAGCGAACTTGGCTCACCGGAAACGGCCGCTGAATATGCCAACATCGAACCCATGCCGTTCGAACAGGGCGGCAGCAGTTTTCCCGGCTCTGCGTTTTATTACCTCGAAGACGCTCCGCGATATGTCCCCGATCTGGGTGACAAGTCGCTGGCTCTGTTCGACATGTCGGGTACAGGCGAAACGCAGGCAGCCGAACTGGCCGCATCGCGCAATGCAGGTCCGGCTGCACGCGCGTTCCTCTCTAGCGGAGCAGGTCTGAGCAAGGCCCGTGCGCTGCAATGCCTCACCAACGCGATCTATTACGAGGCCGCATCGGAAGCGATCGGCGGCCAGCGCGCCGTGGCGCAGGTGGTGCTGAACCGGGTCGCCCACCCCAGTTATCCCAACAGCGTGTGCGGCGTTGTTTTTCAGGGTTCGGAACGCAAAACCGGCTGCCAGTTCAGCTTTACGTGCGACGGTTCGATGAAGCGCACACCGGGCGCAGGTGCCTGGGCCCGGGCGCAGCGGGTGGCGCAGGATGCCTTGTCCGGATCGGTCTACAATCCGGTCGGCCTGGCAACGCACTATCACACAGTCTGGATCTATCCGTACTGGGCGCCCAGCCTCGATCATATCGGCACGATCGGCGCGCACCGTTTCTATCGCTGGAAAGGTCTCGCCGGGAAACCCAACGCGTTCACTGCCCGCTATGCCGGGGTAGAACCTGCGGCTTCGTCGCGTGCATCCAAAACCGCGCAAGCGGCAGATGCCGGTTCCAGCGAAGCGGCTGACCCGGTCGCTCTGGCTAAGGCCTATGAACAGGCGCGGCTTAAAGCGCTCGCTGAAAACAATACCGGGCAGCGCGCGAAAACCCCTGCACCAACCTATTCGCGCGAAGTGACCCAGCGCGGCGGAGAAGCATTGTTCGAGGCGGAGAACCTGCCTGAGAGCAGCGGCATCAAACCCGAATACGCCAATAGCGGGCGCTGGATCAACGAGCCGAAATAGGGTGAGAAAAATGCGCTCTGCCAGCAGGTTAACGCCTCCGAAACCTTGATTTCGAACCAGGCTTTAGCGCCTTGGGCGTAAAGGGCTGCCAACGCCCAAGCAAACAATTCAAGGTTTCAGCCCCGATGACCGTTCACTTTGCCGCTGCCCGAACTGCCGCGTTGTCGCCCGTTGCGCGCGCATTAACCCGCCGGGATGCGGTTTCGCCTGCAAATGACAATGGTGACACCGCCGGGAGCGACCATCTGCTGCACTCTGCCTTGCGCCATTTTGCCAAGCACGGCCTTGCCGCAGCAGCCGAAGCGCGCAAGCTGGCAGAGGATGCCTTTTTCGCCGGTGACCGGGAAACCTACGAGCATTGGCTCGGCGTTTGCCGTACGCTCGACCGGCGTATGGCAGACGCGATCGCCAAACAGCAGCAATTTCTCTAATATCATTACAGTGTTAGCGCCGTTTGCGCCTCGTTAGCCGGGCGTTAACTAAACGGTGACGTGTTCTGTCTATTGCAGACGTCATGGCAACGACTGCGCTTGTAACGGGGTTCAAGAAACTCCTCAAACGTCATCGGCGTAACGATGCGCTTTCGGAGCGCGTCCGGCGTACCCTCGTGCGTACGTTGTACACCCAGCCAACCAGCCTTGCGATCGGCGCCATAAACGGGATCGTGTCTACCGCGATTGCGGCATATGTCAGCGATTCCCCTTCGATTTTTATCGCGAGCATGATCCTCAGCGTGATCGCGATAGCGCGCGTTGTTGCAGCACTCGGCCTTTCCCCCGACGACCAAGGGCGCAGTACGCGCCAGCTCGAGGTGGTCTACGAAGTCGGCGCGTTCAGCTATGCTTTCGTAATTGGCTGCGTTGCCGCCATGACGCTGGTCATGGAAGCCGGCGCGGCGGTGGAAGTCCTGATGATCGCCAACGCCATGTGTTACGGCGTGGGAATCTGCGCCCGCAATGCAGGCCGCCCTGTCATTGCACTGGGCCAGCTGCTGCTGGTCGTGTTCCCGGTGTTCGTGGCAGCACTGATTATCGGGACGTTGCCGTTCCTGTTCCTGGCCCTGAACATGCTTCTGCTGATCCCGGCCATGGCTTCCATCACCATGAACGTCTTCAAGGTTTTGCGCGATTCCATCGGCTCGGCCGAAACCAGCGCAAGGCTGGCAGAGAAAATGCGCGTCCTTGCACGCACTGACGTAGTGACCGGCCTCAGCAACCGGGCCGGGCTCAACCATGACATGGTCGAAAAGCTGATGGATGTGGCCGACGACAAGATGCTGGCGCTGTTCTGGCTGGATCTCGACCGGTTCAAGGAAGTGAACGATCTGCTCGGTCACCCGGTCGGGGACAAGGTTCTGACAGAAATCGCTGCCCGTCTGACCGAGGTGTCACCCGATGGCGCGAGCGTTTCGCGTTTCGGCGGTGATGAATTCATCGTCTTCTGCGAAGTCGCCGACCGCCGTGAAAGCGAGCGTCTGGCAAGTGAAATTCACGCGGAAATCATGCGTCCGGTTCGTATCAATGGAGAGCGGATGGAAATCCACGCTTCCATTGGCATCGCCCTGCTGCCCGACGACGGGGTCGATGCCGATACCTTGATGCAAAACGCCGATCTGGCGCTCTATCATGCCAAGGTAAACGGCCGGAAACAGACCTGTTTCTACGACAAATCGATGAGCCGCGATCTTGCCCGCCGACGCGAGCTTGAGGCTGAATTGCGGATTGCAATCCAGCGCGACGAACTGTCGATTTTCTTCCAGCCGATTGTCGATCTCGAAACTGGCCGGATCCGCACATTCGAAGCACTGATCCGCTGGTTCCACCCGCAAAAAGGCGAATTGCGCCCGGACGAATTTATCCCCGTGGCCGAGGAAACCGGCGTGATCGTCACGCTCGGCAACTGGATTACCGCGCAGGCTGCTAAAGCCGCCGCGCAGTGGCCGGACCATGTTACGGTAGCGGTCAACCTTTCGCCGCTGCAGATCAAGGCACCCGGTGCCGCACTGGGCATCATGAACGCCCTGCGCGAGGCGAAGCTCGACCCGTCACGCCTCGAACTGGAAGTGACCGAAAGCCTGTTCCTCGACGATCACGGTGCCACGGAAAGCTTCATTGCCGAATTGTCCTCCATCGGTGTTCGCTTCGCACTGGACGACTTCGGGACTGGCTATTCCTCGCTCGGCTACATCCAGAAATACCCGTTCAGCAAGATCAAGGTCGACCGAAGCTTCGTGTCTGGCCCCGATGTCGGCAAGAAAACGGACGCGATTATCCACGCGGTGGCCGAACTCGGCTCCAAGCTGGAAATGGAGATCGTCGCCGAGGGGCTTGAGACGATCGAACAGGTCCGCTCGGTCCGCAGTGCCGGCTGTACGCTGGGTCAGGGTTACTATTTCAGCCGCGCCGTGCCCGACTATCTGGCCGCCATGCTGCTGGCTCAGGAAGACGAAGACGGACAGGCACGCCAGGCCATCGCCTGACGGGCACATTACGCCGCACCACCCACAACTTGAGCCGAACGCCGGGAACCTTACCGGCTGCCATGAATCCATTAGTTGAACTCGGGCCGTCCCGGCTCTGCTATTGCGCGCTCAACAGAGTGTTAATGCAATTGCGAACTATTTGCAAAGATAGTTGGCAGCTCTCCGGGATTGGCGGTTGCATTCGGCTGTTCAGCGGCCTAGTTCGGCAACCGTAATGGCCGGGCGTGACTTTCCCGCGGGACGTGGGTGCGCCATCCGGTTCGGTTCTTGAACGGTCCCGCATGGATTGAAGGACTCTTCCCTTTATGGCCCGCAATAAGATTGCCCTCGTAGGCGCCGGTATGATCGGCGGCACTCTCGCCCACCTCGCAGCGATGAAGGAAATGGGCGATGTCGTCCTGTTCGACATTGCAGAGGGCATGCCTGCGGGCAAGGCGCTGGACCTTTCGCAGTCCGGCCCCGTCGAAGGCTTCGACGCCAATCTCAAGGGTACAACCGATTACGCCGACATCGCTGGCGCTGACGTAGTGATCGTTACCGCTGGCGTTCCGCGCAAGCCCGGCATGAGCCGCGACGATCTGCTCGGCATCAACCTGAAAGTGATGAAGGCCGTTGGCGAAGGCATCAAGGCGAACTGCCCCGACGCATTCGTGATCTGCATCACCAACCCGCTCGACGCGATGGTTTGGGCACTGCGCGAATTTTCCGGACTGCCGCATAACAAGGTGGTCGGCATGGCAGGCGTGCTGGATAGCGCACGCTTCCGTCACTTCCTCGCTGACGAATTCGGCGTGTCGATGGAAGACGTCACTGCATTCGTTCTGGGCGGCCACGGCGACACCATGGTTCCGATCCTGGAATATTCGACCGTTGCAGGCATCCCCGTGCCGGACCTCATCAAGATGGGCTGGTCCACGCAGGAGAAAATGGACGCGATTGTAGCGCGCACCCGTTCGGGCGGCGGCGAAATCGTCAAACTGCTCGGCAACGGCTCTGCCTATTACGCCCCTGCGACCAGCGCGATCCAGATGGCGGAAGCCTATCTCAAGGACAAGAAGCGCGTTCTGCCATGCGCTGCCTATCTCGAAGGCCAGTACGGCGTAGACGGCCTGTATGTCGGTGTTCCCATCGTGATCGGTGCCGGCGGCGTTGAGCGGATCGTGGAAATCGAACTGAACGACGAAGCCAAGAAGGGCTTCCAGGTCAGCGTCGATGCGGTCGAGGAACTGCTCGAAGCGTGCAAGGGGCTGGATAGCTCGCTTGCATAAGCACTTCCGCCCCATGTTTTCTGCAGTCGCAATTGTGTTGGCATCGTTCACCGGTGCCAGTGCTGCGCTTGCAGAAGGGGCGGAAAATGTTCCGGTGGCTGCGGTAGTGCAGGCTTTTGTCGAGAACTGCGCGGACTTGGAGGCTGAGGCAAATGTCCTTTCGGCCTTGGAAGCGAACGGATGGAGCCCTGCCGACATAAAGGGGCATGACGGACTTGCTGCAATGACAAGTCTGCATTCGGATCGCGAGGGCTACGACCTCGAAGCCGGAGCATTCGCGAAACCAGCCGTTCCTCACGTCTTTACGATGTTGAGCAGAACCAAAGCTGGCGGCGCGCATGTGCTAGATTGCCATGTGGTGACTTTCGAGCCGACAGATGACTTCCGCGGCAAAGAACTCGCCGGATTGGGCGCGAAGGCGATCCCGACCAAGGTGATCGACGAACCAGGAATGCACATGGCCATTTGGGACCCCGGGCTTTTTCCGGGCCACCGCGAGACATCGATTTCCTATCTGCCAGTGACCTCTGCTTTGCGTGACCACTTGCCTACCCCTTCGCCTTACATAATGATCTTAGGCAGATCGCCCTCACGCTCTGATGGCGCTGCTGTAAATTCTGAAGAGAGAGCCGAATAAATGTCCATTCTCGTAAACAAAGACACCAAGGTCATCACCCAAGGGATGACCGGTGAAACCGGCACGTTCCACACCCAGCAAGCGCTCGATTACGGGACCAAGATGGTTGGCGGCGTGACGCCCGGCAAAGGCGGCACCACGCATATCGGCCTGCCCAACTTCAACACCGTGCGCGAAGCCGTGGCTGAAACCGGCGCGACCGCATCCTGCATCTACGTTCCGCCTCCCTTCGCAGCGGACGCAATTTGCGAAGCGATCGATGCCGAGGTTGAACTGATCATCGCCATTACCGAAGGCATTCCGGTGCTCGACATGGTCAAGGTGAAAGCAGCCCTCGAAGGCTCCAAATCGCGCCTGATCGGCCCCAACTGCCCCGGCGTTTTGACCCCTGAAGAATGCAAGATCGGCATCATGCCCGGCAAGATCTTCCAGAAGGGCAGCGTCGGCGTTGTCTCCCGCTCGGGCACGCTCACTTACGAAGCCGTGCACCAGACCACGATGGTTGGCCTGGGCCAGACCACCGCAGTCGGCATTGGCGGTGACCCCGTCAACGGCACCAACTTCATCGACGTGCTCGACCTGTTTCTGGATGACGAAGAAACCAAATCGATGATCATGATCGGTGAAATCGGCGGCAGCGCAGAAGAAGAAGCAGCCGAATTCCTCAAGAACGAAGCAGCCAAGGGCCGCAGCAAGCTGACAGTCGGTTTCATCGCCGGCCGCACGGCGCCTCCCGGCCGCCGCATGGGCCACGCCGGTGCAATTGTATCGGGCGGCAAAGGCGGCGCGGAAGACAAGATCGCAGCAATGGAAGCTGCGGGCATTCGCGTATCCCCCTCCCCCAGCGAACTCGGCACAACGCTCGACGCGATGCTGAAAGAACTGGCCTGATTTGATGCGGGCGCTTTCTCCTCCCCGGGAGCGCCCCATCACCTGAATTTCCATGCCGGAACTTCCGGCGGCAAAGGTGACCCCAATGGGTAACGAAAACCACGATTTCTCTCCCGGTGATCCGGCAACCGAACCACAGGCGGGCCCATCCTGGGGCAACCCGTCATGGCTCGACACGATGGCCGGGTCTGACGAGGACCTGACGCAGGCGCTCGATCCGACGCAAATGAAAATCGTGGTTGAAAAGGCCGCAGCAAAAGCGGGCAAATCGACCGACCCCAAGGCGGTCGAGGAAGCTGCCGGAGACTCCATCCGGGCGATGCTCTTGGTGCGGCTGTACCGTGTGCGCGGCCACCTTGCGGCGAACCTGGACCCGCTGGGCCTCAGCCACCGCGACACGCCCGAAGACCTGACGCTGGAATGGCACGGGTTCGCCGGGCAGGAAGACAAGGAAGTCTATGTCGGCGGCGTCTTCGGTTACGAATGGGTCAAGGTCGGCGTCCTTTATGACGTGTTGCGGCGGACCTATTGCGGCAATGTCGGCCTTGAATACATGCACATCACCGACACTGAAGAACGGCGGTTTCTGCAGGACAAGTTCGAAAGCCCCGAAGACACCATCCAGTTCACCCCGGAAGGCAAGAAGGCGATCCTGGCATCGGTGATCCGGGGCGAGGAATACGAAAACTTCCTTGGCAAGAAATATGTCGGCACCAAGCGCTTCGGCCTCGATGGAGGCGAAAGCATGATCCCGGCACTGGAAGCCGTGATCAAACATGGCGGCAGTGCCGGCGTGCGCGAGATCATTTACGGAATGGCCCACCGCGGCCGTCTGAACGTTCTCGCGAACGTGATGGGCAAACCTTACAAGGTGATCTTCCATGAATTTTCCGGCGGCAGTGCGACGCCTGACGAAGTCGGCGGTTCGGGCGATGTGAAATACCACCTCGGCACCAGCACCGACCGTGCGTTTGACGGGATCGATGTGCACATGTCGCTGGTCCCCAACCCTTCGCATCTGGAGGCGGTCGACCCGGTCGTATTGGGCAAGACCCGCGCACAGCAGGCGATCCGCGACGACCTTGCGGCACACGCCGAAGTGCTGCCTGTGCTGATCCACGGCGATGCCGCCTTTGCCGGCCAGGGCATCGTATGGGAATGCCTCGGCTTTTCCGGCGTCAACGGTTACAACACCGGCGGCTGTCTGCATTTCGTGATCAACAACCAGATCGGCTTCACGACCAGCCCGAAATTCGCGCGCAGTTCACCCTACCCGTCCGACGTTGCAAAGGGCGTTCAGGCACCCATCCTGCACGTCAACGGCGACGATCCAGAGGCAGTGACTTTCGCATGCAAGCTGGCGGTCGAATATCGCCAGACCTTCAAACGCGATATCGTGATCGACATGTGGTGCTATCGCCGGTTTGGCCACAACGAAGGTGACGAACCGAAATTCACCCAGCCGTTGATGTATGACGCGATCCGTTCGCACCGCAAAGTCAGCCAGATCTATTCCGACAAGCTGATCGGCGAAGGTGTAATCGAAGAAGGCACGGATACGCAGCTGCGCAAAGAATTCGAAAGCCTGCTGCAGGACGAATTCGACGCTGCCAAGACTTACGAGCCCAACCAGGCCGACTGGTTCGGCGGACGCTGGGCCGGTCTGAACAAACCCGCCGACCCGGAAAACGCCCGCCGCAACGTCGAAACCGCGATCGACAAAAAACTGTTCGACAGCCTGGGCCGCACGCTGACCACCGTTCCGGGCGATCACGAGATCCACAAGACACTCGGCCGTGTGCTCAAGGCGAAGGCCGATATGTTCGAAACCGGCGAAGGGTTCGACTGGGCCACCGGCGAAGCGCTCGCATTCGGCAGCCTCGTGACCGAAGGTTTCGGTGTCCGCCTCTCCGGCCAGGATTCGGGCCGCGGTACCTTCAGCCAGCGTCACGCCGTCTGGATCGACCAGAACAGCGAGGAGAAATACATCCCGCTGTGCCAGCTGCCGCACGGCAAGTTCGAGGTTTATGACAGCCCGCTGTCGGAATACGGCGTGCTCGGTTTCGAATATGGCTTTGCCATGGCCGACCCCAAGACACTGGTTCTGTGGGAGGCACAGTTCGGCGATTTCGCCAACGGCGCGCAAATCATGATCGACCAGTTCATTGCCAGCGGCGAGGCCAAATGGCTGCGTGCCAATGGCCTCGTGATGCTGCTGCCGCACGGCTATGAAGGCCAGGGGCCGGAACATTCATCCGCAAGGCTTGAACGCTTCCTGCAGCTGTGTGCGAACGACAATATCCAGGTCTGCAACATCACCACCCCAGCGAATTATTTCCACGTTCTTCGCCGCCAGATGTTGCGCCCGTTCCGGAAGCCGATGGTCATCATGACCCCCAAAAGCCTGCTGCGTCATCCGATGGCGAAAAGCAGTGCCGATGAATTCATGGGCGAGCATCACTTCATGCGGATCAAGTCGGATACGGCCGAAATCCCAGATGAGAAAATCCGCCGGCTCGTGCTGTGTTCGGGCAAGGTTGCCTACGACCTGATCGAGAAGCGCGACAAGCACGGTGTTGAAGATGTTTCGATCGTGCGTATCGAACAGCTCTATCCTTTCCCCGGCGACCCCCTCGCGGTTCGGCTGAAGCGGATGACGAACCTCAAGGAAATCGTCTGGTGTCAGGAAGAGCCGAAAAATAACGGCGCGTGGTTCTTCGTTGATCGCCTGATCGAGGAAGCCGCCCAGTCTGCCGGCAAAAACCTGCGGCCGATCTATGCCGGACGCGAAGTCGCGGCATCGCCCGCCACCGGCCTCGCCAAACGTCACGAGGCGCAGCAGGACGCGTTGACCAGCCTCGCTCTGGATCTCGCCAATGTCGGCGAAACAGCGAAAGTTACAATTTCACGCCCCAACAAATCGAAGAAGGGCTGAGGAAAACAAACATGGCTACTGAAATCAAAGTCCCCACTCTCGGCGAATCCGTCACCGAAGGTACCATCGGCGAATGGCTGAAACAGCCCGGCGACGCGGTTGCCGTGGATGAACCAATCGCCAGCCTGGAAACCGACAAGGTCGCGATCGAAGTCCCCTCCCCGATTGCCGGCGTCATGCAGGAACTGAAAGCTGAAGTCGGCGATACCGTCGAAGTTGGCGCAGTTATTGCGATTGTGACCGCTCGCGCTGCCCCTGCGGCGAAAGGCGAGGAAGCCGGGCGCAAGGAACAGCAAGCCGATGAAGGCAAGGAAGAGCGCAGCGACGCGGCGTCCAGCGATTCCTCGCAGACCCTTTCGCCTGCGGTCCGCCGCGCGGTTCTGGAACACGGGATTGACCCCTCCACCGTCAAGGGCACCGGCAAGGATGGCCGCCTGACCAAGGAAGACGTGATCGCCGCGGCGAAGGCCAAGGGCGATACTCCGGCCCCAGCGGCCAGCACTGCCAGCGAAGCCCCCGCACCCGCGCAGGCCGGTGCTCGCGGCACTGAGCGCGTTAAAATGACACGCCTGCGTCAGACCATCGCGAAACGTCTGAAAAGCGCACAGGATACAGCCGCGCTGCTGACCACATTCAACGATGTGGACATGACCGCTGTCATCGAGGCGCGGACGAAGTACAAGGATCTGTTCGCCAAGAAGCACGACATCAAGCTTGGCTTTATGGGCTTCTTCGCCAAGGCCGCCCATCTCGCGCTGAAGGATGTTCCATCGGTCAACGCGCAGATCGATGGCGATGAAATCGTCTATCACGACTATGTCGATATCTCGGTCGCAGTCAGCGCGCCGAATGGTCTCGTCGTTCCTGTCGTTCGCGATGTCGACAAGAAGGGCTTCGCCCAGATCGAGAAAGACATCGCCGATTTCGGCAAGCGCGCACGCGACGGCTCGTTGACGATGGACGACATGTCGGGCGGCACCTTCACCATTTCCAATGGCGGCGTGTTTGGCTCGCTGATGTCGACACCGATCATCAACCCGCCGCAAAGCGCCGTTCTCGGCCTTCACCGCATCGAAGACCGCCCTGTGGTGGTGGGCGGCGAAGTGGTCGTGCGCCCGATGATGTACATCGCTCTCAGCTATGACCACCGCCTGATTGACGGGCGTGAAGCTGTGACCGCACTCAAGATTATCAAGGAAGCGATCGAAGATCCGACACGGATGCTGATCGATCTCTGAGGAAAGAATTATGGCTGAATACGATTACGATTGTCTGATTATCGGCGCCGGTCCCGGCGGCTATGTCGCCGCCATTCGCGCGGCGCAGCTTGGCCTGAAGACTGCTTGCGTGGAAAGCCGCGAGACTCTGGGCGGCACGTGCCTCAATGTCGGGTGCATTCCGTCCAAGGCGATGCTGCACGGATCCGAACTGTTCGAGGAAGCGACCGGCGGGCATTTTGCAACCTGGGGCATCGAAGCGACAGCCAAGCTGGATCTGGGCGCGATGCAGGCCGAGAAAACCAAGGCAGTCGGTGAACTGACCGGCGGTATCGAATTCCTGTTCAAGAAGAACAAGGTTACCTGGATCAAGGGCCATGCGACCTTCAAGGATGCGCATTCGGTTACCGTTGGCGGCGAAACCGTCACTGCCAAGGACATCATCATCGCCACCGGTTCCAGCGTTACCCCGCTGCCCGGTGTCGAGGTAGACAATGACAAGGGCCGGATCGTCGATTCGACCGGCGCTCTCGAATTTTCCGAAGTTCCCGAACATCTCGTCGTCATCGGCGGCGGCGTGATCGGTCTCGAGCTCGGTTCTGTATGGCGGCGCCTCGGCGCGAAGGTGACCGTGGTCGAATATCTCGACATGCTGCTGCCGGGCATGGACAAGGACATGCGCAAGGAAGCGGGCAAGATCTTCAAGAAACAGGGCATGGACCTGAAACTGAAGAGCAAGGTCACCGGCGCGACCGTCAAGGGCAAGAAAGTCACCCTGACTGTCGAGCCAGCCGCTGGCGGAGACGCAGAAACCATCGACGCGAGCCATGTGCTGGTATCGATCGGCCGCCGTCCCAACACCGACAAATTGGGCCTCGACGCGATTGGTCTCGAAACCAACAAACGTGGGCAGATCGAAACGGACCACGATTTCCGCACCAAGGTCGACGGCGTTTGGGCAATCGGTGACGTAATACCCGGCCCGATGCTGGCGCATAAGGCCGAAGACGAAGGCATCGCCTGCGCTGAAAATGTTGCCGGACAAACCGGTATCGTGAACCACGCGGTCATTCCCGGCGTAGTCTATACGATGCCGGAATTCGCCGATGTCGGAATGACTGAAGAAGAGGCGAAGGAAGCTGGCCACACGGTCAAGGTCGGGAAATTCCCGATGATGGCCAACAGCCGGGCGAAGGCGAACCGCGACACCGACGGTTTTGTGAAAGTCGTTGCCGACGCGGAAACCGACCGTGTTCTGGGCGTGCACATCGTTGCCAGCCTGGCCGGAACGATGATTGCACAAGCGGCGCAGGCGATGGAATTCGGCGCCACGTCGGAAGACATTGCTTACACTTGCCACGCCCACCCGACCCACGCCGAAGCCTTGAAAGAGGCGGCGATGGCGGTCACCGGCAAGCCGATCCACATTTAAGGCACAGGATATGCAAGCAAGGCCAGGACACCGCATTCCGGCCTTGCTTGCGCTCCTCCTGCCGGTGGGTGCCGGGCTGATCTACTTGGCGATTGCCGGAGCTCCGCAAACCTACATCATCACGAACAGCGTTGCGCTCATCATGGGCGGCATCTGGATAATGGTGGGGCGCGCTCCAGCAGGGTCCAGACTGCGCCGAACTCTCATTTGCGCTCTGCTATTCGCGCTGTTCATACCTTTGATAAGCGGCCCCTATGTGAACGGGATTGCGCGCTGGCTTCCAGCCGGTCCGTTTACGCTCAACGCTGGCGCACTGCTGTTTCCGGCGATCGCCGTGCTTGCCGCGCAGGACGATGATTTTGCCCCGCCCATGCTTCTGGCGGCCTTGCTGGCAGCGATGCTGCAACCCGATGCTGCATTGGGTTTTGCCGTAGTCTTTGCCGCGGTTGGCCTGCACGATGCCGCGCGTGACTGGCGCATTGGCGTGACCTGCATCATCGGTTTCCTTGCCAGCATCGTCATGGCCCTGCGCGGGGAATTGCCGCCGCAACCGTTTGTCGAAAGGGTGCTGGTAACCCTGGCGCAGACGGGATCCCTGGTTGCCCTCCTTCTGATTGCGGCCTTGCTGGCAAGTTTCTGCTTGATGCTGTTTGCATTGCCCCAGGACCGGCGCAGCAGAGCCGCACTGGCGGGATCCCTGTTCGGCTTTTCGATCATGTCCGTGCTATCCCATTACCCGAGCGTGCTCATCGGATACGGTGCCGCGCCCATCTTGGGATATGCGTTGGCACTTGGGCTTATCCCTCGCATCGGGGATGCCGCTCGGGCCAGCTGACACAGCCTCTCAATTTCCCCGCTTTGCGCGCAAGGCAAGTCATGCCACGATGGCGCGACAAATGGGGAGAGGACCATGGCATACCCGAAATTGACACAGGAACCCGGCGCTCTTGAACTCGCAGCGATGATCGCACGATCCGAATTGTCGCCGCTGGAAGCGGTCGACGCAGCCATATCGCGGATCGAAAAGCTGGACGAAGCGATCAATGCCGTTCCGGTGCGAGATTTCGACCGCGCGCGAGAAACAGCGAAATCTCTGTCGGGCAGCTCGCCCGGGAACGCGCAGCCTCTGTTCGGCGTGCCCATGACGATCAAGGAGAGTTTCGACGTTGCCGGCTTGCCAACGACTTGGGGCCATGAACAATTCGCGGGCAACATTGCGAAGCGCGATGCAAAGGTCGTCACGCAGCTCAAATCGGCTGGTGCAATCCTGCTCGGCAAAAGCAACGTCCCGCCGGACCTGTCGGATTGGCAGTCAAACAACCCGGTCTATGGCCGTGCACGCAATCCGCATGACACCGCGCGCAGCCCGGGTGGATCCTCTGGCGGAGCCGCAGCAGCGGTCGCAGTCGGGATGGTGCCGTGCGAATATGGGACGGACATTGGCGGATCGGTTCGCGTGCCTGCACATTTCTGCGGTGTGTGGGGCCACAAATCTAGCTGGGGCCTGATCAGCAAGCAGGGCCACGACCATCCGGCCATGGCGGGAAAGGATGCCCATGATGGAGTCCTTTCCATTGCCGGGCCAATCGCCCGCAACGCTGCCGATCTGGACGCGCTGATTCGTCTGACAGCAACGCTGCCGCTGAGCGAGAGCGGCAAAAGCCTCATGGAATGTCGTTTTCTGCTTGTGGCGGATCAGGACGTAAGTCCGGTCGATGCGTCCGTACGCGGCCCGATGATGGAAGCGGTGGCTGAACTGCGCCGCGCCGGTGCTCAGATCGACGAGGTCAGCGCCCTGCTGCCCGATCTTTCCGCCCAGCATCGCAGCTATATGAAAATGCTCGGCATCGCCATGGCGCGCGGCGCGCCCGGACCCGACGGAAAACGCGCATCCGCCACCGACTGGTTCGATTTGCTCGATGCACAGGCTCAAGCTGAAATTGCTTGGGCAAATCTGTTTGCCGAATATGATTTCGTTATCGCCCCGCCCGCGCCAATTGTCGCGTTCGAACATGACGACACACCGGTCAGGGACCGCAAAGTCACTATCGATGGAAAGACCCGCGACTTTGCTGAGGTGTTCGCATGGGCCGGGATTTCTACGTTCCCCAACCTCCCCAGCACGGTTCTGCCGGTTGGCGAGAGTGCCGGCTTGCCCAGCGGGGTACAAGTGATTGGTCCGCGCTGGTCCGATCTGGACTGCATTGCTACGGCGCGTGCCATTGGTGAAACACTTCACCGCTAGGCACCGCAATGGGGAATCGCATGGCACGCAAAAGCTGGATGCAGCGGTTTGCAAAATGGCACATCTGGCTTGGCTGGCTGGTCGGTGTGCCAATCCTGATGTGGACGCTGACCGGCCTGTTCATGGTCGCGAAGCCGATCGATGAAGTGCGCGGCAATCACTTGCGCCAGCCTGTGGCGGAACAGGCGCTTCCCGCAGACACCAATATCGCGGTTTCACTACCTGATGATCCGGAACGCCCCGTCAAATCCGTCCGGACCATGATGTTGGGCGGACAGCCGGTCACGATCATCGAATACATGGACGGCACTTCACAGCGCTACGGACCGGGCGGAACGCTGATAACTGCGGTAACCGAAATCGAAGCCCGGGCGATTGCCGAAGAACAGATCATCGGCGGCGAAAAAATCGTTAGCTCAACCCTGTTCCCTGCCGATCAGGTGCCATTCGATTTTCGCCGGCCGATGCCTGCCTGGCAAATCGTGCTGGAAGATGGAACACACGTCTACATCGGCGAGCAAACCGGCGAAATCGCAGCGGTTCGCACGCGCTGGTGGCGGGTGTTTGATTTCATGTGGGGCCTTCACATCATGGACCTGAAAACACGCGAGGACACCTCGCACCCAATCCTGATCCTGTTTGCCTTGCTCGGAGTGATCGGCGCACTGCTGGGCTGCGTTCTTATGTTTCGCCGCCGCAAGGCCGGGGTGAAGGCCTGACATGCCCGTTGATGAGGCAATCCTGACGCCGGTCATCAACCTGCTGGATCTGCTTGGGGTGGCGATATTCGCGCTATCGGGGGCGCTGCTGGCTGCAAAAGAACGGCAGACCTTCGTGACAATGGGCTTTTTCGCGCTGGTCACAGGCGTTGGCGGCGGCACGATCCGCGACTTGTTGATCGACGCGCCGGTGTTCTGGGTCGCCGACGCATGGGTCGCGGTGATATGCCTCGGGACCGCGCTCATCGCGTGGTTGACTCCGACCCGCTGGTGGGATGGTGAACTGCTCGATTATGCCGATGGTGCGGGGCTGACCGCCTATGCCGTACTCGGCTCTGCCAAAGCGATGTCGTATGGCATTCCGCCAATACCTGCGGTGTTGATGGGGATCATAACCGGTTGTGCGGGCGGCATTATCCGTGACGTTGTAGCAGGCAGGCCATCAATCATCATGCGACCAGAACTTTACGTCACCGCTGCCGCCCTGTCGGCTGGCCTGTGTGTCGCGGGCACATTGGCGAACGCGCCCGACGGCGTGACCTGGGTTGTGGCTGCTGCGGCCGGTTTCCTGCTGCGCAGCGCGGCAATCCGCTGGAACCTTGCCCTGCCCTCATATCGCGAAGGCAGGGAAGGTCTTGACGATATCTAGGGCCGCTTAGCCGCCGTAGGTTTCGCCGTCTTCGTCCTGATCGCCGTCGATTGGTCCGCCCGGATATGCGGGCAGTTTGTCATCCGAATAGACCGGCGCATTGCCGCTATCACTGCGCGCACGTGCGGAAGTGTAGCGATCATCGCTCCATTGGCGATCTTCTATTGCCCCGCCAAGAGCAGCCGAGCGTCCACCATACGTGATACCATCGACGGCGCCGTCATTGCCGATACGGCAGGTGAAACCTTCGCCATTGTATATCCGGCCAGTCACACGCCAGCCATCACCCGAACGGTCCACGCTGTCGACACTATCGACCCGCACGTCGCGTTCGATCTCGCTTAGGCACATGTCCACGGCGCGGTCGATACCCTGACCGCTGTTTGAACGGCGATCGTTATCGGGGTAACGGGGCGGAGGCGCAGGATAGCGACGCTCATTCCGGCTGTTATTGGAAGCAGCGCTGGCAACAGCTGCAATCCCGCCCAGTATCAGAACACCGGCAATAACGTCTCCGGCATCAACGCCGCGGTGCCGGCGGTGGCGGTATCGGCGGTAATAATCGCCGCTTTCCTCCGCTTCGCTCCAGCCATCATCGACCGGGATCGAAACGGCGGCCGGCTGTACACCGATATTCGCTGCAGCAACCGGAGAAGCTGCCATTGCAAGCGATGCGGTAAGCGCCGCTGCGGCGGAAAAAGTCTTGAAACGGGTCATAATCAATACCCCCTGATTTGAAACGGGCAGCACCCGGCCGCCACTGTGCTGGACATGACTAGACGGTCCAGGCTTGCGTCAGCCTGAACCGTCTGCCGGTGGTTAATTGGGCGGGCTGGCGATCAACGCAGGCCCCGAATGCCGCTGTAGTCGATATCTACGACCCGGCCTCTGCGGATATCACAGCTGAACTTGCCGGTATCCCCGCGATAGCGGCTATCGCGATAGCCATTGCGCCGGTCGTTATAGCGATAATTGTCACGGTAGCCGTAGCCACGCTGGCCATCGACGACCAAGCGGCCCTTCACTTCCCAGCCGCGCCGTTCACGGTCGACATCGCGGATCTGGGTAACGTCGGCAAACCGGTAGCCTGCGCGGCGTGCGTCACGCTCGACTGCACGGACACATTTTTCGACTGCCTGGCGGCTACCCTGCCCGCGGTAGTAATTGCGGTTGTACCCGCGACGGTCGTCATACCGGTAGTCGCGGTCGCGATATCGGTCGTTCTTGCCGCTCGACAGGACAGCAGCGATACCGCCAAGGATTACCGCTCCGGCGATTACTTCGCCGGCGGAAATGCCATCATTGTGGCGGTCGCGTGCTGCAGCGGGTGCTGCAGAAGTCATTGCCATCGCGCCTGCGGCGATGGTTCCTGCAAGTGCTTTGGAAATGGTCTTCATGAGAAGTTCCTCGCTTGTTTCCGGAACGGTAGTGCCCCGGCTTCAAACGTGGTTTAGATGATTCCCTGTGAGAGGACCCTGACTCACCCTTGCAGCAAATGTTCAGGAAAGTGCCTACTTATGTGAACGCGCCGACACTAGTCCAGATCTGCCAACACATCCCGCGTGAATGCAGCGATATCGAACCTGCTTCCGACCGGATCTTCTCCGCGCCGTACAATCACCACGTCACGGCTCGGTACGATCACCACGTACTGTCCGCGATTGCCCATCGCAGCAAAGGTATCGGCTGGAACACCCGGTGAATTGTTAAACAGCCAGAACCCGGCACCATAACCAAACGCCCGGCCTTCGGGTTGCGGGCCCGATGGGGCGGACACGTAGTCTCTCCACCCTTCGGGCAGCACGCGACTGTTACCCCGCATACCGTCGTTCAGGTAAAGCCTGCCGAGCTCCACCAGATCGAACGGACTGGCCCACACTTGGCTGGAAAGGATGAAGTTGCCCTGCCAGTCAGCCTCTGCCGTCGTATTCGTCATGCCGATATCCCACAGCTGCTCGGTCACAGTGGGGGCGGTCACGCTGCTTTTGATCGCTGCAACAGCCATCAGCGTATCGTTATTGGCGTAGCGGTAAACCGTGCCGGGCTTGTACATCAGCGGCCAGTTCGCCGCACGTTCATCAACCGTTGCACCCCCGAAATAGATCGGGTCGGTCCGGTTGCCTGCGGTGTCCGAATATCTACCCGATGCCATCCGCAGCAGATGGTCAATGGTGATCGCCGCGCGAGGATCGCCTTCACCCGCACCGAGACCTGCCGACGCGTGCACATCCGCTTCGCCCCGCTGAACCGCCATGCCGACCAGTGTTGCAGCGATGCTCTTGGCAACCGACCAGGTCCGCTGCGGCATGAACGGGCCAAACCCCTCGGCGGACATTTCATCGACCACCTGCCCTCCTTGATCGATGATAACGGATGTGGTGCGCGCACCCTTTCCGTAATCGTCCGTGAATGCGGCCTCCAGACGGCTGCGTACCGGAGTATTGATGCGGGTGTGCCAATTGCGGATCAACGCGTCCCCGTACTTGGGAAAACTATTACTGTCGGTTTCGGGAACCGTGCCGGGCGGCATGATCGCGCAGCCGGCACGGCCGCGATATTCTGCGACGCGCGGCGGCATGTCGTCGGCCCAGGTGACCGTGACATGATCGACGACACCGTTCGGATCGGTAACAATTTCATGCGGCAGCGTGCGGATTATGTCATCAAGCGGCGCCTGAATACCGGTCAGTTCCCAATGCTCGACATGCTCTGCAAGGCGGTCCTGGCCAACGCGGTCTGCATTGGCGATCGCGCCGCACAGGAACAGCGCCTTGTATCCGGCGGCAAGCGCCCGGTCATAACGGGCATCCAGTGCTTCCTGCTGGCTCTGGGCAGCGGCAGGACTTGCGGCGATAAGCAGCACGCTGGCTGCGAGGGTTTGACGGATCATCGAAGGAGTTAAGCGGCCTTCGCCCCGCCTGTCAAAACATCCGCCGGCTTGCCATGCGTTTCCTCGAACCGGTGCACGATCCCCAGCTTGGCCATATCATCTTCGAACTCGCTAAGGCACAGCAACCCGGCGCACACATGCGCGCCGGGTTCAGGCGGCCATCCATCGCGAAACCTGCGGATCATGCAAAGCGCGGCAAGCACAGGCACAAAAGGTCCGCGATTGCCACTTGCAGCCAGACTCCACCGTGCATTGATCGGCCGCCCCATCTGGTCCTCTCCGCTTGCGGAAACGATCATCGCGCCTTTATCCGACCCGAATGGCAGGAACAGTTTGGCCGCGGCCAGCATCGCTTTCGAAAACGGGCGCAGACTGGCGATCCAGCCCCAGCGGACAGGCATGGACAGCATCGCGAGACCGTGGTGGAGCAGGCCCAATTCCAGCCCGGCGAAAAATTCAGCTGATCGGCGCGGCCTGTAACGCTGGACCAGCAAATCCTGTTCAGGTGTATCACATACGCTGGCCCAGCGTTTTCCGCCTCCCGGGATTTGCTCGCTGTGGGTCAGGCCCCAGCCAGGGACTTGCTGCCATTCGCCTTCCCGGAATGCCTTTACCGGCTTTCCAACATAGGAAAGGATCGCTTGCACAACCGACAGGCCGCGCGGCGCGCGGTTGCCCGGGAATATCCCTATTCGAATGTCCTCAACCACGCTCCACCTGCTCACCATGCGGTCCAGCACCGCGTGCGATAGTGCGGGGATCGAACTCGCCCCTGTAATCAGCGGCACTCCGCAGCGCTTGGCGGCATCATCGAAAGAAGGAAAATCGGCTACGAACCGCCGACCATCGGCAAGGTCGACATAGGGGGTGCCCGAACCCAGCGCTGCGGCGATGACTTGCGGCCTTGATGCCTGAAACGGACCTGCTGCATCGATCACCAGGTCGAACGGTTCCAGGTCGCCCGGTTCGATCAAATCCCGGTCCAGCCGAAGCACCGAAGGCTGCGGCACCAAAGCGTTGGCGATCTTTCCAAGCCGGTCCACATTGCGGCCGGCGAGGGTTAGCGAAACTCCGGGTTCTTGCGCCGCCAGTTCCGCAAGCCTGCTCCCGAAAACGCCGCTGCCACCGATTATGAGCACTCGTAGCGATTTGGGCATCTCAGACATCCTGAAACTCCGCATGTTGGTGCACCAGTTCTCCGAACAGCGGGTGGATCACGTCGAGATCAAAGGCAAACCGCCCCTCTCCCAGATCGCGGTGCCGCACCACGGTTCTGCCCGGCCCCATCCAGTGCGGCAGCTTCACACGCCTTCCGAACAGCATCAGGAAATAATGCGCGCTGCGAAACACCAGTTCGTTTACCCCTGCACTGACCGACAAGGCCATGCCCAGTTTCCGTCCCAGATATTCCTCCAGCCCGGTCGGCCCGGCAAAGCGTTTTGCGCTGTGTATGACCTGCGGGAAACCGTCCCTGCGTCCGTATATGCGGGTCCAGCATTGCCCCCCGCTCTGCGCATCCTCGCTCACGCTTACGACAGCGGGAACATCGTTATCCCGGTAAAGAGGCAGCGGTGCCCCGATTACCCGGCATACCTGCGCCAGCAACCAGCCAAGCCGCGAATGGCGGGTTTCGACCACATGGCCCTTATACAGTGCGGTTTGTGATGCACCCAGACGCTTGGAGAAGCGCCGCCGCACCAATTCCGGGAGCTGCGCCCAGTCGCTTGCAGGCAACAAACGGCGAAATCTTGCATCGTATGCGGCTTTCGACGGTACCCCGGGGAGTACCTCCGGCTGACCTCGACTGATCCAACGCTGTCTGTTTCTTGCCACCATCGCTCTTCCCCAATTCTCAAGAGCCTATTTGTCTTTTGATTTGCTTCCCCAGTTGATCAGGCGCGTTATTCCCGAACCCATCCTGATCAGTGCCATCAATGCCGGCTTTGGCACCCTGAGCATTTCGTCGTGCCAGCTCGACATGGTGGTTACGAAGCTAAGCATACCTTCCAGTTTTTGCCGCGCTTCCGCGCTGACTTGAGGATCGTGCTGGGCTTCCTGATTGCATTCGCGCAGCGCCGCTTCTGCAGGATCGATCTCTCGTTCCTTGCGCCCTTGGGCGATGCGGGTGGCCATTTCCCAGATGTCACCCTCAGCCGCATAATGATCGCGCCGTTCGCCCAGCATGGGCACGCGGTGTATCAACTTCCATGCAAGCAGTTCGCGCAGCGAATTGGAAACGTTTGACCGTGCCATCGAGAGCTTTTCCGCTATATCTTCCGCAGTTAGCGGTGCGTCGGAAATAAACAGCAGCGCGTGGATTTGCGCGACTGAGCGATTGACGCCCCACTGGCCGCCAAGGTCGCCCCAATGAAGCACGAACTTGGCGATGGCAGGCGACAAACGCGACTCGGCATTAATTTCTGTCATGACAGAAATGTCTGCCTGAACGGTCGGATTGTCAACACAAAGTGCAGGCGGCTTTAACTGGTGCAAACAAAAAGGGCCGAGCGTTACCGCCCGGCCCCCTTTGGTGATCTGGTTTGAAGTTCGCTCTTACGCGTCTTCGAGTTCTTCTTCGACAGCGTTCATGACCGGACCGCTATCCTGACCCTTGGCGTCCACGTCGCGGTCGACCAGTTCGATCACTGCGAGAGGAGCGCTGTCAGAGGCGCGAATGCCGGCCTTGATGATGCGGGTGTAACCACCTTCGCGATCAGAATAACGCTCTGCCAGGACGTCGAACAGCTTCTTGAGCTGTGTTTCGTCAAGCAGGCGGCTCTGCGCGAGGCGGCGGTTCGAAAGACCACCACGCTTTGCCAGCGTGATCAGCTTTTCGATGTAAGGACGCAGTTCCTTGGCTTTAGGGGCCGTGGTCATGATCTGCTCGTGCTTGATCAGCGCAGCCGACATGTTGCGGAACAGGGCCTTACGGTGGCCCGATTTACGGCTCAGCTTACGCTGCGAAATTCCGTGACGCATTATATTCTTCCTTCAGTTCGATGAGGGGCCGTTTGAGGTACCCCAAAGCTGGCGGCGCTTGAGGTGCGCCGCCGGAACCTTTTAACCGAGCAGCTCTTGTTCGAGCTTCTTGGCCATTTCTTCGATGTTCTCTGGCGGCCATCCGGGGATGTCCATGCCGAGACGCAGACCCATGCTGGAAAGCACTTCCTTGATCTCGTTGAGCGACTTGCGGCCGAAGTTCGGCGTACGCAGCATCTCGGCTTCGGTCTTCTGGACCAGATCGCCGATATAGATGATGTTGTCGTTCTTGAGGCAGTTGGCCGAACGTACCGACAGTTCCAGCTCGTCGACCTTCTTGAGAAGGTAGCGGTTGAGCTGGTTGGCATCGTCTTCCTGCGGTGCAGCAGCGTGACCGATCATCGCGCTCTGCGGCTGAGGAATACCGTCTTCGAAGTGGACGAACAGCGTCAGCTGGTCCTGAAGGATGCGCGCAGCATAAGCCACCGCGTCTTCAGGAGTGACAGTGCCATCGGTTTCGACGTTCAGGCTCAGCTTGTCGAAGTCGAGTTCCTGACCAACACGGGCCTTCTCGACCTTGTAGCTGACCTGACGGACAGGCGAATAAAGCGAGTCGACCGGGATCAGGCCGATCGGCGCGTCGGCCGGGCGGTTCTGAACAGCTGGAACATAGCCACTGCCAACGTCGGCGGTGAGTTCCATGTTGAAGGTCGCGCCTTCATCGAGGTGACAGATCACGAGATCCTTGTTCATCACTTCGATGTCGCCGGAAACGGCAATATCGCCAGCCTTGATTTCGGCCGGACCGGTTGCGGAAAGCTGCAGGCGCTTGGGGCCTTCGCCTTCCATCTTGAGAGCGATTTGCTTTACGTTCAGAACGATGTCGGTCACGTCTTCGCGAACGCCGGCGAGCGACGAGAATTCATGAAGGACATTCTCGATCTTGATCGAGGTGATAGCGGCACCCTGCAGGCTCGACAGCAGAACGCGACGAAGCGCGTTACCGAGTGTCAGGCCAAAACCGCGCTCTAGCGGTTCTGCGATAAAGGTAGCTTTGCGAGCCTTGTCGCCGCCTTCCTTGATCTCGAGGGTGTTGGGTTTCTTAAGTTCCTGCCAGTTCTTGGTGTTGACGGACATGAAATTCCCCTGGTTCAGATGCGGGCTGGACCGAAGCGTTGAGTGCCTAACCCCAACGCGTCCGGTCCGGAAAAACTTGGCGACCCCGCAGGGCCGCCAGGCAGGTTCAGATCAGACGCGGCGACGCTTGGAAGGCCGGACCCCGTTATGCGGGATCGGCGTTACGTCACGGATCGAAGTGATCGTGAAACCTACAGCAGCAAGGCCGCGCAGTGCACTCTCACGACCCGATCCCGGACCCTTCACTTCAACTTCCAGCGTACGGACGCCGTGTTCGGCGGCCTTCTTGCCAGCATCGTCTGCTGCGACCTGAGCAGCATAAGGTGTCGATTTACGACTACCCTTGAAGCCCATCGCGCCTGCGCTGGACCAGCTGATAGCATTGCCCTGCGCGTCGGTGATGGTGATCATGGTGTTGTTAAAGCTGGCGTTGATGTGCGCGACGCCGCTCGAAATATTCTTTTTGTCGCGTTTTCTAACCCGACCTGGTTCGCGTGCCATAATTTCGGTTTCCTATTTTCTGGAAGAAGACTGTGTAAGCTGCGGAAAACGCGCTTACTTCTTCTTGCCCGCGATGGGCTTCGCCTTACCCTTGCGGGTACGGGCATTGGTGTGCGTACGCTGGCCGCGAACAGGCAGGCCATTACGATGACGAAGGCCGCGATAGGACCGAAGGTCCATCAGGCGCTTGATGTTCATCGCAGTTTCGCGACGCAGGTCACCTTCGACCTGAAGATCGGCGTCAATCGTTTCACGGATCGAAAGGACTTCAGCGTCCGAAAGATCCTGCACCCGGCGGGCGTGATCGATGCCAAGCTTGTCAGCGATGCGGACAGCCGTTGTGCGGCCAATCCCGTGAATATAGGTGAGCGCGATGATTACACGCTTGTTTGTGGGGAGGTTTACCCCGGCAATACGAGCCACTTACTTCTCCATGCTCCACAGAGGATCACACTGATTTTCCGCGTATCGGAAAAGGGCGTGCCTCTATCTCATAGCGTTGTTTATTCAGCCGCCTCGAACTTGCTAACGCAAAAAGTCCGGATGGCGCAGAATGAAGGCTGCTGCCTGCCGGACGGATTCGAAACTGCCGAATGAGGGCGCGCTTAAATGGATTCGCCTGTTAGGTCAACAGGCAAACACCTTCTAAGGCACAACAAACCCGGGCCAGGCACACCAGATGGGGCTGCGTCCGGATAATGCAAGCCCCCTACCCCAGATGGTCCGTTCGGTCAAAAATCCGGCGCTTCAAACCAGCTCGCAAGTGTCAGACGACACCGAATGCCAACATCGCGTCGGCAACCTTCTTGAAGCCTGCAATATTGGCCCCTTTGACATAGTCGACATAGCCATCGCCTGTGTCGCCATATTCAACGCATTTGCCGTGGATGCCTTCCATCAGTTCGGTCAGCATGTCGCCGAGGCGCTCCTGGTTCCAGCTGATGCGCTCCGAATTCTGGCTCATCTCCAGGCCCGAAACAGCGACGCCGCCAGCATTGGCGGCCTTGCCCGGACCATACATGATCTTGGCATCGTGGAACACATGAACGCCTTCAAGCGTGGTGGGCATGTTGGCCCCTTCCGAAACCGCCTGAACGCCATTGGATACCAGCTCGCGCGCTTCCGCCTCGTTGAGTTCGTTCTGCGTGGCACACGGCAGCGCCACGTCGCAGGTCACATCCCATGGCCGCTTGCCTTCGTGGAAGGAGGCATTGGTGAAGTGATCAGCATATTCGCTGATCCGCCCGCGCCGGACGTTTTTCAGGTTTTTGACCCAGTCGATCTTTTCCTGATCGATGCCGTCGGGATCGTAAATAAAGCCGCCGCTGTCCGAGAGGGTCAGAACCTTGCCGCCCAGCTGGACGATCTTTTCCGCCGCGTGTGTGGCGACATTGCCGGAGCCGGAGATGACAGCGGTCTTCCCTTCTACATCCTCACCTTTATGCTTGAGCATGTTCTGCAGGAAATAAACCGCGCCGTAACCGGTCGCCTCAGGCCGCATCTGCGAGCCGCCATATTCGATTGCCTTGCCGGTCAAAACGCCTTCCCAGCGGTTGGTAATGCGTTTGTACTGGCCGAACATGTAGCCAATTTCGCGCCCCCCGACGCCGATATCGCCAGCGGGGACATCGGTGTCCGGCCCGATATGCCGGTAGAGTTCCGTCATGAACGACTGACAGAAACGCATCACTTCGCTGTCGGACTTGCCCTTGGGGTTGAAGTTGGAACCGCCCTTGCCCCCGCCCATCGGCAAGCCGGTGAGCGAGTTCTTGAAGGTCTGCTCGAATGCGAGGAATTTCAGCACGCTTTCATTGACGCTGGAATGAAACCGGATGCCGCCTTTGTAAGGGCCGATCGCATTGTTGTTCTGGACGCGCCAACCGCGCTGCACACGGATGCAATGGTTGTCATCTTCCCAGCACACGCGGAAACTGACCACGCGGTCTGGCTCTGCAATCCGCCGCAGGATCTGTGCCGCGTGATATTCCTCTTTGTCGTCGATGAAGTCGAAAACGTCCTGCGCGACCTCCTGGACCGCCTGGATGAATTCGGTTTGGCCCGGATTGCGTTTCTTCACGCCTTCCATGAAAGTCGAAAGGTCTACGTGATCAGATACAGCCATGGTCGCTACTCTCCCCCTATCGCGTCCAGATCGATCGATCCGGAAACCAGAATTTTGCGACCTAGAAATGAATGCTGTCTGCGTCTTGCGGCGACTCGCATCAATCTCCTGGAAGGCACCTTAGCGGACGATCCGCTTCATCCAAGCATTTCGCGCACTTTCAGTTGCCGGGGTCGAGATCGCCAAACGCCTCATCCACCGAAATGCGGGGATCTTCTGCAGCTTCCTCGGCAGGGTTTTCGTCAGCATCACCGCTGTCCGCAGCTTCAGCCCCGTCTTCCGCGACGGCTTCATCTTCCGCTTCAGGCGCGGCTGCGACAGGCCCCAGTTGTTCAGAAAGCCCGTTCAGCTGCTGGCTGATCACGCCGTCCACCGCCTTGGCGATGGCAGCCGTTTCGAACCTCATGAAACCCGCAACTGCATATTCGAAATCAATCTTTGTCCCGGCGTCACTTTCGGACAGGGTGACGGTCAACACGGCCTTGACCGGCTCGCTCTGCAACGGCCCGAGCGCGCCTTCCATGCGCAGCGCCTGATCCGGGATAGCCAGCACGACCGACATATGCTCGACGCTTCCCGCAAGGCCGATGGTGGATGCAGTTTCCTTTGCCGGAATTCGCTCGCAGAAACACCCGCCAGCCTGCGGGGTGAGGGTCATATTCGCTGACTCGCCGGAGAATGTGTGCGCGGAATTCCACCACTTAGCGGGGGAGATCAGAAGCATCCAGGTCTCGCGCAAATCCGCCGAAACCGTCTGGCTGTCGCGAGTGACGAAGGCGCCCTGCGTTTCAGCGATCACCTCTGCCTGCGCCGGCGCAGAAAAGGCCAGCGCGCCCAAAGCCGCAATTTTCAGAAAACGTGTCATGATAACCCCTTGCATGCGCACCCTATCCCATGGCGAGCAATGCTTGAAAAGGGGTGTTGGACCAGCTTCAATCCTGTTTCAGGCCAAGCCTGCGTCAGACCAGCTCTATTTCAGTATCCCGTCGAGCGCTGCGGTGACATCTTCGATACTCGCCATTCCGTCGACCCGGCTGACAATGCCGCGCGCTTCGTAGATTGGCAGGATCGGGGCGGTCTTGGCCCGGTATTCCTGCATCCGGGTGCGCACCGTTTCCTCATTATCGTCGGCGCGCCGCTTGAACTCGGTCGAGCCGCATTTGTCACAAACACCCTCTGTCGCAGGCAGCTTGTGGCGATCATGATAACCGGCGCCGCATTTAGCGCAGGTGTAGCGTCCGGTAATCCGGTCAACCAGCGCGTCTTCGTTTACCTCAAGCTCGATAACGTGATCGAGCGTGCGGCCATGCTTGGAAAGAATCTCGTCCAGCGAAAGTGCCTGCGCCTCGGTCCGCGGGTAACCGTCGAAGATTGCGCCCGTGGTCTCTGGCATGTCTGCCAGTTTTGCGTCGATCATTGCCGAAACAATCTCGTCTGAGACGAGCGCACCGGAATCCATCACGTCAGCAACCTGACGCCCCAGTTCCGTATCCGCCTTGCGGGTTTCACGCAGCATGTCGCCGGTCGACAGCTGAAGCATGCCGTGGCGCGATTCTAGGCTGCTAGCCTGGGTTCCTTTGCCAGCCCCGGGAGGCCCCAGAAGAATGATGTTCACGCAGAAACCCCTGTTAGCTTAGTGTCTGTGTTGCCGGCGATTGCCGCGCCATCAGCGCAGCCGCCCCTTCAGCTTGGCCTTCTTGATAAGGTCACCATACTGGTGCGCAAGAAGGTGAGACTGGATCTGGCTGATCGTGTCCACAGTTACGTTCACGACAATCAGCAGGCTCGTCCCGCCCAGGAACAATGGCACGCCTGTCTGGGCGATCACATATTCCGGAAGAACACAGACGAGTGTCAGATACAGCGCACCAACGACCGTGATACGGGTCAGTACATAATCGAGATAATCGGCCGTGCGTTTGCCCGGACGGATGCCTGGGATGAAACCGCCATTCTTCTTCAGATTTTCCGCAGTCTCCTCGGGGTTGAAGACAACCGCGGTGTAGAAGAAGCAGAAGAAGATGATGCCGACAGCATACAGCGTCATGTACAGTGGCTGTCCGTGCTGCAGATACTGAAGCACCTGCTGCATGAAGCCGCCTGCGCTGGTGCTGGTGTCCAGGTTGGTACCGGCGAACTGAGTGATCGTCAGCGGAAGCAGCAAGAGCGAGCTGGCGAAAATCGGCGGGATAACACCGGCGGTGTTGAGCTTGAGCGGAAGGTGCGAACGATCTGCCTGCATCATGCCGCGCGCACTGGCCCGCTTGGGATACTGGATCAGAAGACGGCGCTGCGCACGTTCCATGAAGCAGATGAACAGGATCAGGCCGACCACCATAAGCACGAAGCCAACGATAATTGCCGGGCCAATCTGACCGGTACGGCCGCCTTCAAACATGTTGGCGACAAAACTCGGGAACTGGGCGACGATGCCCGCCATGATGATCAGCGAAACGCCGTTGCCAATCCCGCGCGAGGTGATCTGTTCACCCAGCCACAGCAGGAACATGGTGCCGCCAACGAGGTTGATGATCGCGACGATGTAAAATAGCTGATCGCCGGTTACCGCGAACCCTTGAGTGACAGCGTTCTGCGCAATGAAGAAACCCTGGATCGAGCATAGCAGCACGGTGCCGTAGCGCGTGTACTGGTTCAGCTTCTGTCGTCCGGTCTGCCCTTCTTTCTTGAGGGCCGCGAGTGCGGGATGCAGCGACGCCGCCATCTGGATCACGATCGATGCCGTAATATACGGCATCACACCCAACGCGATGAGGCTCATATTTTCGAGCGCACCACCGGTGAAGGTGTTGAAAATGTCGAGGATCCCGCCCTGCGTGCGTTCGTTGAATGCCGCAAGCTCCACGGGATCAATACCGGGCAGCGGAACGAAGCTGAGGAAACGGAATACGATCAGCGCACCGATTGTGAACCAGATACGGTTCTTGAGCTCGGTGGCTTTCGAGAAATTGGCGAGGCTTAGATTGCTCGCGATATTGTCGGCGCGTGATGCCATGAGAACTTACAAATCCTGGTCAAACGCCGGGTCCTCAATGTGGTTGGCCCGACTTGAGGAGGATACATAGGGAGCGAGGCGCACGATGTCGAACCCCCGCCCCCTATTTAACCTGATTATTTGGACTTCTTACCGTCTTTACGCTCGAAAGCCTTGCCCTTGGGCGCTTTGTCGCCCTGGCCGCCATCGTGCTTCGGAGCAGGAAGAACTTCTACCGAGCCGCCAGCCTTTTCAACCGCTTCGATGGCACCCTTGGATGCACCGTTCACGATGAACTTGGCCTTTGCCTTGATTTCACCCTTGCCGAGCAGACGAACACCGTCTTTGCCGCCACGAGCGAGACCGGCAGCCTTGAGGGCTGCGTGATCGATGTCTTTCTTGGCGTCGAGCTTCTTGTCGTCGATGAACTTCTGGATCATCCCGATGTTCACTTCGGCAAAGTCCTTGCCGAACGGATTGTTGAAGCCGCGCTTTGGAAGACGCATGTGAAGCGGCATCTGGCCGCCTTCGAAGCCCTTTACGGCAACACCCGAACGGGATTTCTGACCCTTCTGGCCTCGGCCAGCGGTCTTGCCCTTGCCGGAACCGATACCACGGCCGACACGGGTACGCACCTTACGTGCGCCTGGGTTATCTCTGAGATCGTTAAGTTTCATGAGTGTGCACTCGCTTTCGCTTTTGTTCGCGCTGAATGGAAACGGCCCGGTACAAGACCGGGCCGCCTAAATCAATTGAGTTTAGATCAATCGACGACTGCAACAAGGTGCGGCAGCTTTGCTACCGCGCCGCGAACTTCAGGGGTGTCCTGCAGTTCGACGACCTTGTGCATCTTGTTCAGACCCAGGCCGATCAGCGTCTGGCGCTGGTCTTTAGGGCGGCGGATCGGCGAACCGATCTGCTTGATCTTGATGGTTTTCTTGTCAGCCATCTGTCTTACTCCGCTACAGCTGCGGCGTCGGCTTCTGCCTCTGCCTCGCTTGCGCCACCACGGCCGAGAAGGTCAGCGACCTTCTTGCCCCGGCGCTGAGCGACCGACTTCGGAGAAGTCTGGTTGGCCAGCGCGTCGAAAGTGGCGCGGATCATGTTGTACGGGTTGGACGTGCCGACCGACTTGGTCACAACGTCGGCAACGCCGAGGCTTTCGAAGACTGCACGCATCGGACCACCTGCGATGATACCGGTACCGGCCGGAGCCGAACGTACAGTGACCTTGCCTGCACCAAAGCGGCCGTTGCCGTCGTGGTGAAGCGTGCGACCTTCTTTCAAAGCGACGCGGATCATTTTCTTCTTTGCAGCTGCAGTCGCCTTGGTGATGGCTTCCGGCACTTCACGTGCCTTGCCGTGACCAAAGCCAACCCGGCCCTGGCCGTCACCGACCACTACGAGAGCGGCGAAACCGAAGCGCTTACCACCCTTAACCGTCTTCGAGACACGATTGATGTGGACCAGCTTTTCGATGATGCCATCATCTTCTTCTTCACGGCGTCCACCGCGACGGTTGTCGCGACCACCACGGCCACGGCCACCGCCGCCACCACGATTGTTGTCACGGCCACCGCGGCCCTGACGCTCGCGAGGTGCAGCATCGGAACCCGAAGGTGCCTGAGCAGTCGGTTCCGGCGGCGCGTCGGCCTTCGGAGTTTCGACAGTCTCGGCAGCCTTTTCAGCTTCCGGAGTAGCTTCGACCTTTGCTTCTTCAACCGCTGCTGCTTCGACCTTCACTTCGTCGGTCTTGGCTGCTTCGGCTTCAGGCGTTTTCTTTTCGTCAGCCATGATCAGAACTCCAGCCCGCCTTCACGGGCGGCATCGGCCAGCGCCTTGACGCGGCCATGGAAAAGGAAACCGCCGCGATCGAACACGACAGTGGTGACGCCGGCCTTCTTGGCAGCAGCAGCAATATCCTTGCCGACCGTTACAGCAGCATCGACGTTCGCACCCGAGTTCTTCGCACCGAGAGTCGAAGCGGATGCAACAGTGCGTCCGTCCTTGTCGTCGATGATCTGAGCGTAGATGTGACGGCCGGTGCGGTGCACGGACAGACGGGGACGATCGCCAGCGCGGCTGCGCAGTGCCGTACGAACACGGCGACGGCGGCGTTCAAAGAGAGATAGTTTTGCCATCTTACTTCTTCTTCCCTTCCTTGCGGAAGACGTATTCGCCCTGGTACTTGATACCCTTGCCCTTATACGGCTCAGGCTTGCGCCAGCGGCGAATTTCGGCGGCAAGCTGGCCAACGGCCTGCTTGTCCATACCGCTAATGATTACAGTCGTCTGATCCGGTGTCTTCACATCCAGACCCTGCGGAACGTCGATGTCGACATCGTGGCTGAAGCCGAGCTGAAGCTTGAGCTTCTGGCCCTGCGCCTGTGCACGATAACCAACGCCGGTGATTTCAAGCGTCTTGCTGAAACCTTCGGTGACGCCCTGGACGAGGTTCGAGACCAGCGTACGCTGCATGCCCCAGAAATCCCGGGCACGACGCGACTTGTTCGCCGGCAGTACCGAAATCTCGTCGCCTTCGACTTTGTATTCGATGTCTTCGGCCAGACCCATCGACAGGGTGCCCTTGGGCCCCTTCACGCTGAGTGTGCCATTCTCGATATTGGCGGTAACACCGCCCGGAATAGCAACAGCCCTCTTACCAATGCGGCTCATCAGAAGACCTCCGCAAGCACTTCGCCGCCGACATTTTCGTTGCGCGCTTCGTTATCCGAAAGCACACCGCGAGGTGTCGAGACGATGGTGATGCCCAGACCGTTACGTACGATCGGGAGTTCTTTCGAACCCGAATAGACGCGGCGGCCAGGCTTGGAAACGCGGGCAACATGCTTGATCGCAGGCTCGCCCTCGAAATACTTCAGTTCAATCCGCAGTGCGGGGTGCTTGCCGCTCTCGTCTTCGGAATAGCCACGGATGTAGCCTTCGCGCTGAAGCACTTCGAGAACATTTGCACGCAGCTTCGACGCAGGCGACAGGACGGAGTCCTTCTTCGCGCGCTGGCCGTTGCGGATGCGGGTGAGCATATCACCCAGTGGATCGGTCATAGCCATCTGTCAGATCCTTACCAGCTCGACTTCGTAACGCCGGGAATCATGCCACGGTTGGCAAGATTCCGGAGTTCGATACGATTGAGGCCGAACTTCCGGTAGTAGCCGCGCGGGCGGCCAGTGGTTGCACAGCGGTTGCGGACCCGGGTCGGGTTCGCGTTGCGGGGTATTTCAGCCATCTGGAGGCGTGCGATCATACGCTCGCTCTCGTCGAGCGACTTGTCATCAGCAATCGCCTTAAGCTTCGCGTACTTCGCCGCGTACTTCTTGACGAGCTTCTTACGACGCTCATTCTTGTTGATGGAACTCAGTTTCGCCATGGACTTAAGCTCTCTTCCTTAGCGGCTCACGCCGCAGCCTTTTCTTCGTCCTGCTTTTCGGCAGGGAACGGGAAACCGAACAGACGCAGCAGTTCGCGTGCCTCTTCGTCGGTTTTCGCGGTGGTAGTTACGATGATGTCCATCCCGCGAACGGTCTCGATCTTGTCGTACGAGATTTCGGGGAAGACGATCTGTTCTTTCAGGCCCATCGCGTAGTTGCCGCGGCCATCGAACGACTTGGCGTTCAGACCACGAAAGTCACGGATGCGGGGCATCGCGACCGTCACAAGACGATCTACGAATTCGTACATACGTTCACGGCGCAGGGTAACCTTGCAACCGATCGGCATGCCTTCGCGCAGTTTGAACTGTGCGATCGACTTTTTTGCCTTCGTGATAACCGGCTTCTGGCCGGCAATCAGAGCCATTTCTTCAGCAGCGGTCGCAACCTTCTTCTTGTCCTGGCTGGCTTCGCCAACGCCCATGTTGAGCGTGATCTTTTCCAGCTTGGGGACTTCGAGACGGTTCTTGTAACCGAACTTTTCAGTCATCGCCTTGACGATCTCGTCGTCAAAACGCTGCTTCATGCGAGGTGTGTAATCAGCCATCGATTTTCTCTCCGGATTTTACAGCAACGCGGACCTTCTTGCCGTCCTGTTCTTCGAAACGGACGCGGGTCGGCTTGCCATCCTTCGGATCAGCCACGGCAACCTTTGCGAGGTGCATCGGCGCTTCGAAGCGATCGATGCCACCCTGCGGGTTTTCCTGGCTGGGCTTGCGGTGACGGGCAGCGATGTTGATGCCCTCGACGACGACCTTGCCTTCTTTCGGCATGACCTTCTGGACGGTGCCGGTACGGCCCTTGTCCTTGCCCGAGAGTACGACGACGCTGTCGCCTTTCTTGATCTTAGCGGCGGCCATTAGAGCACCTCCGGAGCGAGCGAGATGATCTTCATGAACCCACGGCCGCGAAGTTCGCGGACCACGGGGCCAAAGATACGAGTGCCGATTGGCTCTTCGCTCTTGTTGACGAGCACAGCCGCGTTGCCGTCAAAACGGATCACGCTACCGTCGGGACGACGAACGTCCTTGCGGGTACGGACGATCACAGCCCGGTGAACGTCGCCCTTTTTGACCTTTGCGCGTGGCTGCGCTTCCTTGACGGAAACGACGATTACGTCGCCGACGCTCGCGGTACGACGCTTCGACCCGCCCAGCACCTTGATGCACTGGACGCGCTTAGCGCCGCTGTTGTCCGCGACGTCTAGATTAGATTGCATCTGAATCATGGATTCAGTTCCTTCTCAATCGGCTTGCAGAAACCAGTCCTGCAGTTCCAAAAAACGTCTTACGAAGTGCTGCCAGCAGCCGCTTCGACTTCGATGTCAGCTTCAACAGCGACACCCTTGCTCGCTTGAACCGTGTCGATAACCTTCCAGGTCTTGGTCTTGGAAATCGGCTTGGTTTCTTCAATCCGGACGGTGTCGCCCATCTTGTAAGCATTCTCTTCGTCGTGAGCGTGATACTTCTTCGAACGACGGATGATCTTCCCGTAAAGGGGGTGCTTCACCTTCCGCTCGACCTTCACGGTCACGGTCTTGTCAGTCTTGTCGGAGGTTACGGTCCCGACGAGGATACGTTTAGGCATCGTGGCCTCCTTATTTCGCAGTCGCTGCGGACCGTTCGGTCTGCAGCGTCTTGATCTGGGCGATCGCGCGGCGGACTTCTTTAATCCGCGCAGGACGCTCCAGCTGGTTAGTTGCAGCCTGGAAACGCAGGTTGAACTGTTCGCGCTTCAGTTCGGTGAGGTCAGCGTCAAGCTGGTCATCGGACTTGGTGCGGAGATCTTCGATCTTGCTCATGATCAACCCTCCAGGTGCGAGGTGTCACCCAGACGGGCAACGACCTTGGTCTTGATTGGCAGCTTCATGGCAGCGCGCTCGAAAGCAGCAGCAGCCAGTGGGCCGGGAACGCCGTCCAGCTCGAACAGGATGCGGCCGGGCTTAACCCGAGCTGCCCAATATTCGACCGAACCCTTGCCTTTACCCTGACGGACTTCGGCAGGCTTCTTCGACACTGGCACGTCGGGGAATACACGGATCCACAAACGGCCTTGACGGCGCATGTGGCGGGTAATCGCACGACGCGCAGCTTCGATCTGGCGTGCAGTGATACGCTCGGGCTCAAGAGCTTTCAGACCATAGGAGCCGAAGTTCAGCGTGGTGCCGCCCTTCGCATCGCCGTGGATCTTGCCCTTGAAGGCCTTGCGATATTTATGTTTTTTCGGTTGCAGCATGTTGCTTACTCTCGAATTCTATCAGCGAGCCGGACGGACGCCGGAAGTCTGAGCTTCCATCATCAGTCGGTCTTGTGCGGTCGGGTCGTGCGCCAGAATCTCACCTTTGAAGATCCAGCACTTGATGCCGATGATACCATATGCGGTCAGCGCTTCGGCTTCGGCATAGTCGACGTTCGCGCGCAGTGTATGCAACGGAACACGGCCTTCACGGTACCATTCGACGCGAGCGATTTCAGCACCACCGAGACGGCCACCGCAAACGATCTTGATGCCTTCGGCACCCAGACGCAGAGCGGACTGAACGGCGCGCTTCATGGCACGGCGGAAAGCAACACGGCGGATCAGCTGATCGGCAATGCCCTGAGCGACGAGCTTCGCGTCGATTTCCGGCTTGCGGATTTCAACGATGTTCAGCTTCACTTCGCTGTCGGTCATGGTTGCCAGCTTGGAACGCAGCTTCTCGATGTCCGCACCCTTCTTGCCGATGATAACACCGGGACGGGCTGCATAGATCGAAACGCGGCAAAGCTTTGCCGGACGCTCGATCACCACCTTGGAAATCGCTGCCTGGGGCACCGTGTCCATGATGTACTTGCGGATTTCGATGTCTTCCTTGAGCAGCTGTGCGTAGTCGCGCCCTTCGGCGTACCAGCGGCTGTCCCAGGTGCGGTTGATCTGCAGACGCAGGCCGATCGGATTACTCTTCTGACCCATGGCTTACGCCTCCTCTGCTTCGCGAACCACGATACGCAGGCGGCTGAACGGCTTGAGGATCCGTGTGCTTTTGCCGCGACCACGTGTGTGGAAACGCTTCATTGTGATCGACTTGCCGACGCTGGCCTCTGCAACGACGAGCGAGTCGACGTCGAGGTCGTGGTTGTTCTCGGCATTGGCGATTGCCGAAGACAGAACCTTCTGAGCGTCACGAGCCATCGACTTCTTCGAGAAGGTGAGGATGTTAAGTGCATCTTCGACCTTCTTGCCGCGGATCAGTTCAGCAACAAGATTAAGCTTCTGCGCGGAACCACGGATGGTGGTGCCAACAGCCAGTGCTTCGTTTTCGCCAACACGGCGCGGGGATTTTGCCTTACCCATTAGCGCTTACCCTTCTTGTCGGCAGCGTGGCCCGGGAAGTTGCGCGTTGGCGCGAATTCACCGAGCTTGTGACCGACCATGTCCTCATTCACGGACACCGGAATAAACTTCTGACCATTATAGACGTTGAACGTCAGGCCAACGAACTGCGGCAGGACAGTGGAACGACGCGACCAAGTCTTGATCGGCTTGTTGCCACCACTTTCCTGTGCATCTTCTGCCTTTTTCAGCAGGTGGAGGTCTACGAACGGACCTTTCCAGACGGAGCGAGCCATCTCGGTTACCTCTTCTTCTTGGCGTGACGCGAACGGATGATCATCTTATCCGTCTGCTTGTTCTTGCGAGTGCGAGCACCCTTGGTCGGCTTGCCCCATGGGGTAACCGGATGACGGCCACCCGAAGTACGGCCTTCACCACCACCGTGAGGGTGATCGACCGGGTTCTTCGCAACACCACGTGTCAGAGGCTTGATGCCCATCCAGCGGCGACGACCGGCCTTGCCCAGGTTCTGGTTCTGGTTGTCGGGGTTCGAAACCGCGCCAACCGTACCCATGCAGTCACTGCGCAGGTAACGCTGCTCGCCCGAGTTGAGGCGAACGATAACCATGCCGCGGTCACGGCCGACGAGCTGGACATAGGTGCCCGCGCTACGTGCGATCTGACCGCCTTTGCCCGGCTTCATCTCCACGTTGTGGCAGATGGTGCCGACCGGCATCTGGCCCAGAAGCATGGCATTGCCAGGCTTCGTATCGACCTTTTCGCCGGCGATAACCGTGTCACCAACAGCGAGACGCTGCGGGCAAACGATGTAAGCCTGTTCACCGTCGGTGTACTTGAGCAGAGCGATGAAAGCTGTGCGGTTAGGATCGTATTCGATCCGCTCCACGGTTGCTTCCATATCCCACTTACGACGTTTGAAGTCGATAAAGCGGTATTTCTGCTTGTGACCGCCGCCGATGCCACGCGAGGTGACATGACCTTTGTTGTTGCGTCCACCGGTCTTGCGCTTGCCCTCTGTAAGCGACTTGACCGGCTTGCCTTTGTACAGGCCGGTTTTGTCGACGAGGATCAAGCCGCGACGGGCGGGGCTTGTCGGTTTGTAATTCTTGAGTGCCATAGTTCTTCTCTACGCCTCAGAGACCGCTGGTGACGTCGATCGAGCCGCCGTCTGCCAGTGTTACGATCGCTTTTTTGAAGTCGCTACGCTTGTAAGGACGACCCTTCCAGCGCTTGACTTTGCCCTTTTGAACCAAGGTGTTCACACCCTTGACCTTCACGTCGAACAGAGCCTCGACCGCTTCTTTGATCTGCGGCTTAGTGGCATCGTTCGCTACCTTGAAGACAACTGCGTCGTTTTCAGACAGCAGGGTCGACTTCTCGGTAATGTGAGGAGCGAGGATAACGTCGTAGTGACGCGCGTCGATTTCTTGCTTCTTAGCCATTGAAGCGCGCCTCCAGCTTTTCAACAGCGTCGGTCGTAAGGACCAGCGTGTCGTGGTTCAAAATGTCATAGACATTGGCACCCTGTGCCGGGAGCACGTTGACGCCCGGGAGGTTACCAGCTGCCTTGCGGAAACCGTCTTCGACGCTCTCACCGTCGATCACCAGGACCTTGCCGGCAAAACCGTGCTTGTCGAGGTGACCCTTGAGAACCTGTGTCTTGGCGTCCTTGAGCTTCAGACTGTCAACGACCACGAGGCCGCCTTTCGCCTTGCTCGACAGAGCCATCTTCAGGCCGAGAGCGCGGATTTTCTTGTTGAGCGACTGCTCGAATTCACGCTTGCGAGCACCGTGAGCCTTACCACCGCCGATAAAGATCGGGGCGCCGCGGTCACCGTGACGGGCAACGCCGCCACCCTTCTGCTTGCCGTACTTCTTGCCCGTGCGGTTAACGTCGGAACGTTCACGCGTCGGACGTGCAGTGCCACGGCGGTTTTCAAGCTGCCATGTTACAACACGGTGCAGGATGTCAGCGCGCGGCTCGACACCGAAAACGGCATCATTGAGCTCGACTTCGCCGGACGCCTTGCCGCCGTCGATTTTCTGGACCTTCACCTTCATCGGATCAGCCCTCCTTGCCAGCGTCGTCTGCAGGCGTGTTGCCTTCATCCGACTTCGGGGTTTCAGTATCAGCGCCCGATTCCTGCTCAGCCATCAGCTTTTCTTGCTGCTCGGCAGTCACTTCGGGTGTCACTTCGTGCTCAGCTGCGCTCTCAACCAGACCAGGGGTTGCATCTTCCGAAGCGAATTCCGCTTCGTTACGACGCATCACACCGGGGAACGGCAGATCTTCAGGCATCTTGAGCTTCACGGAATCGCGAACGACGAGCCATGCGTTCTTGTGGCCAGGGACAGAACCCTTGACGAACAGAAGACCGCGATCGGCGTCGGTACGAACGATTTCAAGGTTTTGCTGTGTGCGCTGACGGTCACCCATGTGACCAGCCATCTTCTTGCCCTTGAACACGCGGCCCGGATCCTGACGGTTACCCGTCGAACCGTGCGAACGGTGAGAGAGCGAGACACCGTGAGTAGCACGCAGACCACCGAAGCCCCAACGCTTCATGGCGCCGGCGAAGCCTTTACCCTGCGTGTGACCGGTGATGTCGACCTTCTGGCCAGCTACGAAGTGCTCAGCCGAGATACGAGCACCAACAGGAAGCAGAGCTTCCTCGGAGTCGACACGGAATTCAGCAACCTTCTGCTTCAGCGGAACTTCGGCTTTCGCGAAGTGCTCACGCTGAGGCTTTGCAACATTCTTTTGTTTGGCTTCGCCCGAACCAACCTGAAGCGCGAAATAACCATCGCGGTCAGCGGTGCGGTGCGAAACGACTTGGCAATCTTCAAGAGCAAGAACCGTCACGGGAACGTGACGTCCATCCTCCTGAAACAGGCGGGTCATCCCAACCTTCTTTGCGATCACGCCAGTGCGCATCGTCAAAACTCCTAACACAGAGGCACCAGAGGCCCATCCCCGGGTGCGTGCCAGCCCATTTTGTGATGCGTCGCCCCGTCCGGGCTGAGTGCTCCCCCAGGAAAAGCCCTGGGTTTGCGAGACGGGGGACGCAGACCCGGATCAGATCCGGCGGTATCCCTAAGTCTTCGCCCCGGCAGAACCGGGACCGGAAAGTTAAGCGAGCTTAATTTCCACGTTTACGCCAGCAGCGAGGTCGAGCTTCATAAGCGCGTCAACGGTCTGGGCGTTCGGCTGAACAATGTCGAGCAGCCGCTTGTAAGTGCGTACCTCGAACTGCTCGCGCGACTTCTTGTCGATGTGCGGGCCGCGGTTCACGGTAAACTTCTCAATTCTCGTCGGCATCGGAATGGGGCCACGAATAAGCGCGCCAGTACGGCGAGCGGTGTCTGCAATCTCGCCAGTTGCCTGGTCGAGTACGCGGTGATCGAACGCCTTGAGGCGAATGCGAATATTCTGGGCTTCCATGTCCAACTACCAATGAGAAAGAGCAAACAACAAAAACCAGAGACCCGCCCTCTCCCGTCTCCGAGGGAGAGCAGGGCCACTGATCAAAACTAATTCCGAATGTGAGACGAATCTCGTTCGTTGAGGCGCGCTATATGGCCAACACCCCGACGTTGCAACCCCCGACACGTGTTTTTACCGTCGGTTTCGGACTTGGGCTGCAAAAGAAAACGCCCGGCGACCGATTGGCCGCCGAGCGCTTTCTGGAAAGTAACGAATTACTTCTTGATTGCGCCAACAACGCCCGAACCAACAGTACGACCACCTTCGCGGATAGCGAAGCGGAGACCCTGGTCCATAGCGATCGGAGCGATCAGCTTGACGTCGATGGTTACGTTATCGCCAGGCATGACCATTTCGGTGCCTTCAGGCAGAATAACTTCACCGGTGACGTCGGTGGTGCGGAAGTAGAACTGCGGACGGTAGTTCGCAAAGAACGGCGTGTGACGGCCACCCTCGTCCTTCGAAAGGACGTAGACTTCTGCGCTGAATTCAGTGTGCGGATTAACCGAACCCGGCTTCGCGAGAACCTGGCCACGCTCGACATCTTCACGGGCAACGCCGCGGATCAGTGCACCAACGTTGTCGCCAGCTTCACCGCGATCAAGCAGCTTGCGGAACATTTCGACGCCGGTGACGGTCGTCTTGGTGGTGTCCTTGATGCCGACGATTTCGACTTCGTCGCCAACGTTCACAACGCCGGTTTCGATACGGCCGGTAACAACGGTACCACGACCCGAGATCGAGAACACGTCTTCGATCGGCATCAGGAAGTCCTTGTCGACCGGACGGTCAGGCTGCGGGATGTTCGCATCAACAGCGTCCATCAGTTCCTTGATCGAGTTTTCACCGATTTCAGGATCGCGACCTTCGAGAGCGGCAAGAGCCGAACCTTTAACGATGGCGATGTTGTCGCCGTCGAAGCCGTATTCGCTGAGCAGTTCGCGAACTTCCAGTTCGACGAGCTCGAGGATTTCCTCGTCGTCAACCTGGTCAACCTTGTTCATGTAAACGACCAGAGCCGGAACGCCGACCTGACGTGCAAGCAGGATGTGCTCGCGGGTCTGCGGCATTGGGCCGTCAGCTGCGTTAACAACCAGGATTGCGCCGTCCATCTGGGCAGCACCGGTGATCATGTTCTTAACATAGTCAGCGTGACCCGGGCAGTCGACGTGTGCGTAGTGACGCGCGTCGGTTTCGTACTCAACGTGAGCGGTCGAGATGGTGATACCACGCTCGCGCTCTTCCGGAGCCTTGTCGATGTTTGCGAAATCAACAGCCGAACCGAGGACCTTGGTGATCGCTGCAGTCAGGGTAGTTTTGCCGTGGTCAACGTGGCCAATGGTGCCGACGTTTACGTGCGGCTTATTCCGCTCAAATTTTTCCTTCGCCATTTTCAATAACCTCTAAGTCTATGACTAATACAAATGTGGGAATCGGCGGCACCCGCCAAGACAGGCGCCGCCCTTAGACACTCGCTCGCCCTTAAGCAAGCTTCTCCTTAACTTCGAGCGCAACCGCCTGCGGCACTTCGTCGTAGTGACTGAACTGCATGGAGTAGTTGGCCCGGCCCTGACTGAACGAACGGAGCTCGTTCACGTAGCCGAACATGTTGGCCAGCGGCACGAATGCCTCGACCGCCTGAGCGTTACCGCGGGTATCGGTGCCCTGGATCTGGCCACGACGCGAGTTGAGATCGCCGATAACATCGCCGAGGTAATCCTCGGGAGTTACGACTTCAACCTTCATCACCGGCTCGAGCAGCTTGATGCCGCCACGTTCCGCTGCTTCGCGCATCGCGCCCTTACCGCAGATTTCGAAGGCCACGGTGGAGGAGTCAACATCGTGATACGCGCCGTCATAGACGTGGATCGTGAAGTCGATGATCGGGAAGCCGATGAGATAGCCGCTATCGGCCTGCTCACGAATACCCTTCTCGAGGGACGGGATGTATTCCTTAGGAATGTTACCGCCCTTGATGCTGTCTTCGAACACAATGCCCTGACCCCGTTCACCAGGGATGAACTTGGCTTTGGCGCGTGCGAACTGACCGGTACCACCCGACTGCTTCTTATGCGTGTAGTCGACTTCGATCTCACGACCGAGCGATTCACGATAAGCAACCTGCGGAGCACCGACGTTAGCCTCGACCTTGAACTCGCGCTTCATACGGTCAACGAGAATGTCGAGGTGAAGCTCGCCCATACCCTTGATGATCGTCTGGCCCGATTCGTGGTCGGTCGTAACGCGGAACGAAGGATCTTCGGCAGCCAAACGGTTCAGGGCTACGCCCATCTTTTCCTGGTCGGCCTTGGTCTTCGGCTCCACCGAAAGCTCGATAACCGGCTCGGGGAATTCCATACGCTCGAGAATGATCGGCTTGGAAGCATCACACAGCGTGTCGCCGGTGGTGGTTTCCTTGAGGCCTGCAATAGCGACGATGTCGCCGGCAAATGCCTCATCGATGTCTTCACGGTTGTTGGAATGCATCAGCAGCATACGGCCGATCTTTTCCTTCTTCTCCTTGACGGAGTTGAGCACGCTACCCTTGGCCAGGTGGCCAGAGTAGATGCGCGTGAAGGTAAGCGAACCGACGAACGGATCGTTCATGATCTTGAATGCGAGAGCCGAGAACGGCGCGTCGTCGCTGGACGGGCGCGTATCTTCTTCGTCGCTATCAGGCAGAACACCCTTAATCGCAGGTACGTCGAGCGGCGAAGGCATGTAATCGACAACGGCGTCGAGCAGAGGCTGAACGCCCTTGTTCTTGAACGCCGAGCCGCACAGCACGGGAACGAAGTCGCGCGCCATGGTACCCTTGCGGATGAGCTTCTTCAGCGTTGCTGCGTCGGGCTCGTTTCCTTCGAGGTATGCTTCCATCACGTCATCGTCCTGCTCAACAGCAGTTTCGATCAGCTTTTCGCGATATTCAGCAGCCTTGTCGGCCATGTCTTCAGGGATGTCGACATAGTTGAACGTCGCGCCGAGACCGTCATTTTCCCAGACGATGCCGCGGTTGTTCACGAGGTCGACTACGCCCTGCAGGTCGCTTTCCGCGCCGATCGGGAGATAGAGGACCAGCGGGTTCGCGCCGAGACGATCGATGATCGACTGCACGCAGTAATAGAAGTCTGCACCCGTACGGTCGAGCTTGTTGACGAAGCACATGCGCGGAACGCCGTACTTGTCAGCCTGACGCCAGACGGTTTCGGACTGCGGTTCAACGCCGGCAACGCCGTCGAAAACTGCAACCGCGCCGTCGAGCACGCGGAGCGAACGCTCGACTTCGATGGTGAAGTCAACGTGCCCGGGGGTGTCGATGATGTTGATCCGGTGCTTCGGGCCCTGGCCATCTTCGGCCGACCAGAAGGTGGTGGTAGCAGCGGAGGTAATCGTGATGCCACGCTCCTGCTCCTGCTCCATCCAGTCCATCGTCGCAGCGCCGTCATGCACTTCGCCGATTTTGTAAGACTTACCGGTGTAATAAAGAATGCGCTCGGTCGTAGTGGTCTTACCGGCGTCAATGTGCGCCATAATCCCGATATTACGATAGCGTTCCAGCGGATATTCGCGGGCCATGATGATACCTCAAGGAATGATAGGGCGGGCTGCCTGATGCAGCCCTTGGTTCCCTATATAGTTACGTTTGTGACCAGTTTAAGACGGCCCGCCACATGGCGAGCACGCCCTGCCCGATCCGATTACCAACGGTAGTGCGAGAACGCGCGGTTGGCGTCTGCCATGCGGTGCGTGTCTTCACGCTTCTTCACAGCATTGCCGCGGTTGTTCGACGCATCCATCAGCTCGCCCGAAAGGCGTGCCGACATGGTCGTTTCAGGGCGGCCACGAGCCGCACCGATCAGCCAGCGAATAGCCAGGGCCTGGGCACGCTCGGGGCGAACTTCGACTGGAACCTGGTATGTTGCACCACCAACACGGCGGCTGCGTACTTCCACCTGCGGCTTGATGTTGTTCAGCGCATCATGGAACAGCTGGATAGGATCGGCCTTGGCTTTCGCTTCGACCGTATCGAGCGCACCGTAAACGATACGTTCGGCAGTGGATTTCTTACCGTCGAGCATGAGGTTGTTCATGAACTTCGACAGGACCTGATCACCAAACTTGGGATCGGGCAGGATGACCCGTTTCTCGGGACGACGACGACGTGACATATTATAAAACTCCTTCGGAGTGCAGCAACCCTGTTCAGGGCCGCCCTGCGGATCCAGCCTGCTTCGCCAGCCACCTGATGTCAGGCAACCGGATCGAAGAACGCGCTGGCACCGCGCCTAAACCTTACTTCGGACGCTTGGCGCCGTACTTCGAACGGCTCTGCTTGCGATCCTTGACCCCTTGCGTATCGAGCACGCCGCGCAGGACGTGGTAACGCACACCGGGAAGGTCGCGCACACGGCCGCCGCGGATAAGCACAACGGAGTGCTCCTGCAGGTTGTGGCCCTCGCCCGGGATGTAGGAGATGACTTCGCGCTGGTTGGTCAGACGGATCTTGGCAACCTTACGAAGCGCCGAGTTCGGCTTCTTCGGAGTAGTCGTGTAAACACGGGTGCAAACGCCGCGCTTCTGCGGGTTCTGTTCCATCGCAGGGACCTTGGATTTGGCCTTCTGCGGAACGCGGCCCTTGCGGACCAGCTGGTTAATAGTCGGCATGAAGTACTCTTCACCTGAATTGTGAAGCCAGCGGACCGGTAAGAATGCAAAAACTCGCGCGCGCCGCGTACACCCCATATAAAGAGGCAGACGGCAAATCCGCGCGAGCTGAAACACTCCACCTGGGCCGAACGGCTCCGGGTTACTTTGACGGCCGCCCCGAAACGAACGCATCCGGAAGGACGGTGTTCGCTCAATAGAAAAGAGCCTCATCGCATAAGCGACAGGCCCCCGAGGCTAAACCGGCAATGTTCAGCTCTATCTACCCGGTGTGGCGTAAACTCGGTGGAGGATGCGCACATCGGATGACGGGCCTTTACGGACTTGCGCTGCATCCGTCAAGCGCGAGGAACGGGAGCCCTCCACGTTCGGCCCGCTTGCCGGATGCATTGCAATTCCAGGTACCGCCAGTCAATTGCCAGGACGGTTCTTGCCCCGCGGATAGTTCGGCATGCGCGTGCCATCGCGCGGCGGGTTCATGCGCCGTTCGAACCGCTTGTAGTTCGGATTGCCATCCCTGTTCTCCCGGCGGAAATGACGCCGTTCGTCCTTGCGATAGCGCCGCGCCTGCGGCGTCAAACGGTACCAGAAATATCCGTCTACGCCCCAGTAACCGTCATAGAACGTGCCGGAATATCCATCATACCATCCATAATAGGGATAGCTCGACCAGACGAGCGTACCACGGCCGTAAACATCGTGGTGGCACGCTGCCGGAAGCGTGGCAGCGATTGCGAGTGTGAGGGCGACGGCAATCGGTCTCATCTGGTTTTACTCCATTACTCTGGGTTCGGAGCGAGTGTCCGTTTGTTGCCCTTCCTGCGAAATCAGGGATTGTCCCTAGTCTTCAGATACATGCGCCAAGACACTGTCTGCGGCTTGCTTTTTACTCTGCTGATGGTGCGATGCGTGCTAGACCTGATGTCACCATGACTTCGGCCCTGCCCTCTTCTGCAACCATCCACACAAGGCTGGAGGACGGGACACCGGTTTGCATCAGAACCCCCGGGCCCGGAGATTTGATGTTGATGCGCGAGGGCCTTGGCAAAATGTCTGCCCGCTCGCTCTATCTGCGGTTTTTTTCCGGCGCACGCACCCCGCCCGACTGGGTGATAGACAGGCTTCTGGATGTTGACGGCCATGACCATCTGGCCTGGGGTGCGATTGCATCGGACAGAGAAGGCAAGCCTGCCATCGGCGCAGTTCACGCCTTCCGTTCGGAAGATCACCCCGAATGCGCCGAATTCTCGGTCGCGGTTCTCGACGAATTTCACGGCTTGGGCCTTGGCAAACTTCTGACTGCCACCATTCTTCTTGATGCTGCGGGCGAAGGGTTGACCGATTTTACCGCCAACACCCTGTCCGAAAACGCCAGCGCAATCGACTTTACCAAATCGCTTGGCGGGCAGCTGACTGCCCGCGACGGCGCGGTCAACACATACTCCTTTGACATCGCCGAAGCAGTCGAGCGCCTGCGGCTTGAGTGCGACCCGCCTGGCATCGCCGAAGTCTTCAACGTATTGGGCTGATCCCCGGCCCCCATCGCGGAACCAGTTCCGTGGTTCGGCGTCTAGTAGGCAACAGGGGAGAATTGCATGAGCCGCGATACGCGTTCGGGACTGAAGACGACCGGAATATGGGTTTTGCGCGCTCTAGCCGCATTGCTGATCATCGGCGTGCTTCTAAGCACGACCGATTCAAATCAGTGGTGGATCCGGGCGTGGGATTTCCCCCGTTTGCAAATCCTTTTTGCCATGCTCATTATCGGCGGTCTGTTATGGATTTTCGATCGCCATTGGCGGCCATGGTTCCCGCTGGCACTGATCGCTTTGTCGGCATATCAGGCTTATCGGATATATCCGTATAGCCCGATCGCCGCGACACAGGTTGCCCGCGCGGATGCAGAAACTCTTGCGACGGCCCAGTGTTTTTCCGTCCTCTCCCTAAATGTACTGCAGGATAATCGTGAATATGGCCGCACGATCGACCTGATCGAGCGGATTGATGCCGACATCGTCTTGCTGATGGAAACCGATCAGGCGTGGGCCGATGCTGTCCAGCCGGCACTGTCAGGCTACCCCGAAGTACTATCGCAGCCGCTAGATAACAAATACGGCCTGATGTTCGCTAGCCGCCTTCCAATGCGAGACGCCGCGATCCGCGACCTTGCCCAGAAAGACACGCCGTCCGTGATGGCGACGATCGGACTTGGCGAATCGGAATTCCGGTTGGTTGGTTTGCACCCCCGCCCTCCCCAGCCCGGTCAGGATACCGAAGAACGCGACGCAGAATTGGTAGTGGCTGCGCGCGAAGCACGCGGCGCGAAAATGCCGGTCATTGCAATCGGTGATTTCAACGATGTTGCATGGTCCGACACGACCCGCCTGTTCATGCAAATTGGTCAGTTCATCGACCCCCGTATCGGGCGCGGCACTTACGCCACCTTCCCCGCCGACATGACATGGCTTGGCTGGCCGCTGGATCACCTGTTCGTGACAGATGAATTCCTGATCGACGAAATGCAGGTCCTTGGCCCCGTCGGTTCGGACCACCGCCCGATCCTGGCACGCATGTGCCTCGACTGGGACCGCGCCCGTGCCAAGAACGAAGAGGCCGAAGATGCAACGAGCGAAGATATGCGCGATGCAGATACGGTGATGCAGGAATTTGAGGAAGACACGGAGAAAGACCGCGTCGAGGGAGAGTAACGGTCAGCCGCCGGTCAGAAACTCGACCAGTGATTTGACCTTCTTCTGGCGCCATTGCGGCGCAGGTGCCACCATCCAGTACGCTCTGCGGCCCTCGTCCGGCCCCTCCAGAATGTCCAGCCTCCCGGCATCGACAGCCTCGGAAACCAGCAGATAGGGCAAGATCGCCTTGCCCATCCCGGCCATCGCGCTGGATAGGGCCTGACCGGCATTACCGACTTCGACCGTCGGCGCCGCGCCATCGGGCAGCGGGGCACCTGGCCAGTCGATCCAGTCATCGGGCGCGCCATCGGTGGAAACAACCACCCGCTTTGCCGGGGCAAGCTCTACCCCATTTAGATCCCCGGGCCCGTCGACCAGACGGATCGCCACATCAAGATTTGCCTCGGTGAAATCGGCGTTCTCATCCTCCACGAGATGATAACGGGTTTCCGAGTTTTCCTTGCGAAATGCCGCAAGCCTCGGAGCGAGCCATTGTGCGTAGAATTCGCGGGGCGCAGCGATGGTGTAGCTGTCGCTCGCCTGACCGGCCTGCATCGCCTGCACGCTCTCTTCAAATTTCAGGAAACCTTCACGCAGCGCATCCAGTCCGGCGCAGCCTTCTGGTGTAAGCTCCAGCCCCTTGCTGGTGCGGCGAAACAAGACCGTGCCCAGATGATCTTCCAACGCGCGGATTTGCTGGCCGACCGCCGCCGGCGTGACCGCAAGCTCATCTGCTGCACGGGTAAAGCTGAGATGCCGGGCCGCGGCGTCGTAAACGCGCAGGGCGTTAAGTGGCAGATGGGTGCGCTTCATAGTGTAGGCGATTTAGGCGCAGGTTGCGCCTGCTGCAACCGTGCGATTTGCCGATGCACCAATCCCCGGCACGAATTGGCAACACAACCGGTTTGCAAGACGGGCCGCCGACAAGAATTTGGCTTTGTCGAGTTTTTCCTATTATTATAAAACGAATCCAAAATAAAGAATCGCAAAAGTAATAAAAGTGGAGTCGCACGATAACGTAGTTAATTCGAAATTAAACATAGGAGAGAAATATGTCTCGTTCAGACCACCACGGCATGATGGAACTCGTCGGATTGCAAAAGTATTGCATCCGGGGGCAAGGAGTTCCTTCTCGGGAAGACCGGTTCGGGCGCATGTTCCCTGACATTCCACCCTCCTATGTTCATCCTGCGAAACTTCAGGCCGTTGGGGCCGCTGGAGGCCCAATGGATGCAGGGACGAAAAAATCGCGGACGAAGGGAGTTGACGTCGGCCAGATATTCTTCGGCCAGTTCGTTGATCACGACATCACGCTTGATGCGTCCACCAGCTTCCAGCGGGTTGTGGACGATCCGGGCGAAGTTCCCAATGTGCGCACTCCGACATTGGACCTCGACTGCATCTACGGGCTTGGGCCGGAAGCGCAGCCATATCTCTACACCGACGAAGACGACGATTTTCGCGGGGCGAAACTGCTGACCGGGGCTGACAGCGGCACCGGCGGGCTTGCCGATAGCGACCTTGCCCGCGCGGCAAATGGCCGGGCGATCATCGGCGACCCCCGCAATGACGAAAACCGCGTGATCAGCCAGCTGCAACTGGCGATGATCCGCTTTCACAACCACGTTTGCGACGACCTGCATACACACGAAGGGTTGAGCCGCGGCGAATTGTTCGAAGAAGCCCGCATCGAGACGACCTGGCATTATCAATGGAATGTCGTGAACGACTTTCTCAATTCGATTTGTGGTGCGCCCGTGGTGGACGACATCCTGGCTTGTGGGCGGCAATATTACTGCGGCGGTCATCCCTACATCCCGGTCGAGTTTTCGGTGGCAGCATACCGGTTCGGCCATTCGATGATCCCGCAAAAAATCCAGCTCCAGAAAAGCGGCGCACAGCACGATCTGTTCGGCAGCGTATTGGGCGGCGGCTTCAAACCGCTGGCCAGCGCAGATGCGGTGGTGGATTTCCATGAATTGTTCGACACGCCAGCAAATCGATCAGTGCAGAAAGCGGACAAACTTGATGCGAAGCTCGCGCCGATCCTGCTAGCCTTGCCGTTCATCGATCCCGACGATGTCAACTCGCTGGCCACCCGCAATCTGTTGCGCGGCAATACTTTCCTGCTTCCCGGCGGCGACAAGATTGCCATCCATATGGGACGACCCGATAGTGAGCTCGACAAGGTTCGCGACAAGGTGGAAAGCTTTGGCTTGCCGCGCGAGGGCATTCCGCTTTGGCTATATCTGCTGGTCGAAGCGCAGGAGATCGGGCGCGCTGAAACGGGCGGCAACCGAACCAAGGGCGAAGGCCTGGGGCCGGTGGGCGCGAGGATCGTCGCCGAAACCATCATCGGCCTCCTCGAACTGGATCATGAATCCTATCTCGGCGCGAACCGCAACTGGTCGCCCAGGCCAGAGTGGGACAGCGTCGGAAAGATGGTCACTGCCGCACAGCCTTGATGGGCGCGACGTGCTAAAAAGGGAGGGCGGCGGGAAACCGCTGCCCTTTTTGTTTCGTGTGACGCTCAGCCAGCCGTAGCCGGAGCAGCCAGCGGGAAGAACGGAATCCGGACCTCAAGCTGGTCACCTTGCGGGGTGCTGAAAGTGTAAAACCCCTCCATCGTACCACTCGGTGTCGTAAGCGGGCAGCCAGACACGTAATCGTGCGACTCGCCGGGCTTCAGGACCGGGGTTTCTCCGACCACCCCTTCGCCGTCGACATGATTGACCATCCCGCGAGCATCGGTGATGCGCCAGTGTCTGGACTGCAGCTGCACGGTGCGGTCCGAACCGTTCTCGATCCGGATATGATAGACCCAGAACCATTTACCCGCCTCCGGGTGCGATTGTTCGGGCAGAAAATTAACCGCAACGCGAACAGCGATATCGTCGGTTATGGCAGCGTGCTGGAAAAGCTCTTTCATGGCTAACCCAAGGTAACCATACCCGCGCCGAACTGCAATTGCCCGCTTGTGGGAAATTTTGCGGCCTTAGCGCTGTCACGATCACGCGCCCGCCAGCCGCCCGTCAATCTGCGGGATTGTGCGTCTCAAGAAACCCGATCAACTTGTCATACCACGCCTTGATGTTCTCTGATGACGAGAACGAGTGCCCTTCATCTTCGATCACAAGGGTTTCTGGCGGCATCGGCGCCTTCGCCGCTTCCTTACTCATCTTCTTGAACTGGCTGAAGGGTACAACGCTATCGTCTTCACCGTGCGCGATCAGCAGCGGGCGGTTAATGCGGCCCGCATTTTCCAGCGGCGATACCGCATCCAGATCGAATCCGTCTTCACCCTCGATCCTCGCGCGCCAGCTCTTGCTGCCTTTTCGGCTGAGGAAGCGGCGATCATATTTGAGCATGCTGTCCCAGTCGGTCACCCCCGCCCAGCTGGCCGCGCAGCGATAGCGTTCCGGATTACGGATTACCGCCCACATTGCAGCGTAACCGCCGTAACTGCTTCCCACGACGCAAACACGGGACGGGTCGGCAATGCCCTCTGCGACCGCCCAATCCATTGCATCGTCGATATCGTCCTGCATCTTTCGCCCGATCTGGCCTTTGCCAAGTTCGGAGAATTCCTTGCCGTATCCGTCAGAGCCGCGGAAGTTCGGCTGAAGCACCGCATATCCACGGTTGGCGAGGAGCTGAACATCGTCGTCGTACCGAAGTTTGTCCCGGACACCATAAGGCCCGCCATGCGGCAGCAGGATCAAAGGCAATCCTTTGGCATCTCGCCCGCGTGGCAGGGTAAGGTATGCCCGCATTGTCTTGTCATCACGCGTTTTGAATTCGACAGGCTTTGGTTTGGCAAGCAACCGGAAGTTCAGTTTCGGGCGCATCTCTGCAAATTGATCGATCCGCTTTTCTTCAGGAGTGTATATGTAAATCGCCCCTGGATCGGCTTCCCCACCAGCCCATATCAACAACCGCGAATCGTCCTTTGCGCGCGAAGTCACCCAGACTTCATCTTCCGGCAAAGCTTTACCGATGGCTTTGTACTGCTTGTCCGTCTTTTCATCGAACCATACGACCCGGTCACGGTCGTCAGTGTAATAGGCCGCAACCGGTTTACCGTCCCGGAGTATGGCCGAATCGAGGTTCCACTCAGGATGTTCGTAAAACGTATCGACCACTTCACGGGTAGCATAATTGAACAGCCGCAAGCCGATGCGGCCATCATCGCCTTCTTGCAGAACGTAACCTTCGTCGGACCCGCTGACGATCTGGGAAATGTCCCAGAACTTTTCGTCCTCGTCGCCAGCCTTGATCTTGCCGATCAGTTTCAGGCTGTCATCCGGTCCTTTGCGGTAATAGACCCTGAGCCGTTTACGGTACCAGCCCGTGCCCATTCTCACCACACCGTCTTCGTCCGCATACCAGTTCCAGATTCCCTGTTTCGGGCTCTGGATGTCATCTTCGTCACCATTCTCTTCCAGTTCGAGACGGTAAACCGAGGGATAGTCATAGGGCGTGCGCTGCATCGAAACCAATGCGTAGGAGCCATCCTCTGCAACGAAGATTACATCGTCACCGATTACCGCACCGGTCCTCCGACCGACGAACGCCGTCGTTCCCGATTGCAGATCAAGCGCATACAGCCGCGTATACCGCATCTCGTCGCCAAAATAATCGTGAATGAACGAAATCGAGACCAGGATTTTCTGGTTTCCCGCCCATCGAAACCATTCGATCTGAGCCTTTTCTCCAAGGCCGTATCTCCCGGTTGCCTGCTTTGTTGCGGCATCGATGATTACGATCACCGGGTTCCCAGTCACGCGGGTCTGCAATGCCACCGAGCTGCCATCGGGTGAAAGCTTCGCCCCATTGAAATTGTTGTACTGGGCAAACAGTTCTGTCGGGATGATCGGCGGCCGACCCTCCTGCGTTGCAGCCGGCGGATCAGTCTGCACTGCTGGCTGGGCTGAAGAAGTCGACTGGTCTGGTGCCCCAGCCTCAGCCTGCCCGGCTGAGACTTGAGCGGCTTCTTGTTCTTGCGCCCAAACCACTTGTGAACCGCTCAGCAGCACAGCGCCGAGAAGCCATTTATTCAACCCGCCAATCATAGTTCCCCCGAAATTCAATGGCACGAGACTAAACATAGCTCACCGCCAGTGGCAAGACACTGTAACCAAACAAGAGTTTCGCACCGCACATTTCGATTGCCGCCGATCAGGGGGATTGGCCGATTTCGACAGCGATGGCTCGAAAAACTCGCGCAACCCTCAGCATTGGAGACAACTCGGCAGAAACGTTGCTGCTTTGCGATGCAAGCGCTGCGGCAGGGTGTGAACCTGATCCGGTTCGCGATTAACCACCACGATCCACAGCAAAGCGCCAAAGCGCATTATTGACGTCGCCCGCGCACTAACCACGGCCCGGGATGGTTAAAATCCGGTGAACCATTGCTGCTGCGAAATATTTAGCAATTCGGGTGCTCTTTACCGGATTGTAACCACACAGGAGTGCGCAGACGCGCAATTTCAGGGGCAAGAGCAAGGGGCAGCATTATGCTGAAACAGTTGCAAAGACTGGTTCGAGACAAGAGCGCAAACGTGCTGATGGTGTCCGCAATCGGCGCGACTTCCATGGTCGGTGCGGCGGGCATGGGTGTCGACACGGTGCAATGGTATCTGTGGAAACGCCAGCTGCAGCAAGCTGTGGATTCGGGCGCGATGGCCGGGGCCTACAGCCTTCGCAGCGGCGCCGCGATCACCGCCCCCGCGACCGATGCCATCGACCGCAATTTTGTCGATGCGTTCACCATATCCAGCCTGACAAGCCCTCCGGCCAGTGGGAATTTCGCAGGCGATACCGGCGCAGTCGAAGTGATTGCCACTACAAGCCAGTCGCTCCCGTTCTCCAGCCTGTTCGTCACTGCTCCGCCGACCATCCGCGTGCGCTCCGTCGCAGCGATTGTTGCTGGCGCTGAACACTGCGTCATCGCACTGGCGGAAAGCGGCGTCGGGATCGATGTTCAGGGTAATGCCAATGTGAACCTTGGCTGCGGCGCTGCGGCCAATTCTCGCGGCAATTCGGCGGTAACCCTGGGCGGAAGCAGCTATCTGGTTTCCGACCCGATCAGCAGCGTTGGCGGGATCAGCTATGACGACACCAATATTCCGTCCGGCACCGACCTGCTGCCTTACGGACTGCCCGTCAGGGACCCGCTCGCATCGCGCAACCTTACATCTCCCTCAGCACCGGCGGGGTGCACTGCAAACAATCTCAATATCCAGCCGAACCAGACGGTCACGCTCAACCCGGGCCGCTATTGCAACGGGATGGCGCTAAAGGGCGACGTTACGCTGAACCCGGGCGTCTACATAATCGACCGCGGCAGTCTTTCGGTGAATTCGCAGGCGCGCGTATTTGGTGAAGGCGTAACCTTCATTCTGACCGGAACGACCAGCGCGAACGTCGCCACCATGTCGATCAATGGCGGCGCGGAGCTGGACCTTACCGCTCCTACCGAGGCGCAGGATGCTGACTGGCACGGCGTATTGATTTTTCAGGACCCGATGGGTTCGGACACCACCACGACGATCAACGGCGGATCGGATCTGAACTTCAACGGCATCGTCTATTTTCCGAACGGTGATGTTCGGTTCAACGGCAATGCCGGCCAGCATGCCGATTGTCTCCTACTGGTGGCACAGCGGGTGAATTTCTCCGGGACAAGTTCGCTCGACAATGATTGCCCGAGCGATATCGATAATCTGGACACGCGCTCGCGCATTGTCCGGGTAGTGGAGTAAACCGCATGAGCATCCTCTCACTCGCAAAGCGTCTGCGCAATGACCGCGCCGGCTTCGGAGCCATGGAACTGGGCCTCGCCCTGCCCTTTCTCGTCCTCCTCAGCCTCGGCATGGTCGATGCATCACGGCTGATCGGCACCAAGATCGATTTCGAACAGGCAGCCCAGCGAACAACCGATTTCGCACTGGCGCGCCGCGATGTGCTGGCCAGCAATGGCGCCACGCTGAAAGCCGAGGCCGCAGAAGCAGCCGGAGTTTCGCAAAACGATGTGACGGTGCAGATATTCCTTGAATGCAACGGCACGAAGCAATCCGATTTCACATCGGTTTGCCCATCGGGGCAGGTTCCGGCCCGCTTCGTCAACATCAACATCACCAGCGATGTGGATACTGAATTCGACTGGAGCGGCTTTGCCAGGGTTCTTGGCGTCAAGGCGTTCGATCAGGCGGTTTCGGTCAGCGGCGACAGCCTGGTAAGGTTCCAGTGATGCGAACTCTTCTGACGAACCGGGATGGTTCAAGCACGATTGATTTCGCCTTTGCACTGCCAGTGCTGGCAACGCTGATGATCGGCATGGTTCAGATGGGCGTTACCCTGCACACATCAGGCGCGCTTCGTCATGCCGCTGGCGAAGGCATCCGCCTTGCCAAGGTCAATCCCGACGCAACCGAAACCGAGGTACTGGACGAGGTGCGTGACGAGCTCGTCGCGATGAAGGCAGACAACATCACCGAACTCACATTCGAACGCGGCACCAGCAATGGTGCGGATTACGGCGAGGTATCGATCAGCTACCGTGTCGATCCGATCATCAGTTTCCTGCCGGTTCCGCCTGTCACATTGACGGAAACCAAACAGGCCTATCTGCCGGAATAAACCGGCCAGCAAGATCAGTGCGGAGCGAGGCCGATTTCCAGGCCGGTGCGGTCCTCCAGTGCGAAGCGGTCAAACAGGTCCGCACTGGCCGTATTCAGCCCGACGATACGAGTATGCCGGCCATTGCGGCGCATCCTGTCGACGACTTTTTCAAGCGCCTCGATGGCGGAAATGTCCCAGAAATGCGCGCCGGACACGTCGATTACGACATGATGGGCGGCATCTTCAAACTGGCTTTCCGGCCCCAGAGCATCGATAAACCGGTCAACGCTGGCAAAGAAAATCTGCCCGGTAACCTTGTACACTGCACTGTGCGGCCGTCGCACGCGTTCGACGTCGAACATGGTGCGAACCTTGCCGGCGAAGAATATCCCCGAAAGCAGGACCCCGGCAAGCACGCCCATCGCAAGATCGTGCGTCCACACGACCACGATCACCGTGGCCAGCATGACAGCTGACGAGGTTGGCGGATGGCGGCGCAGATTGGGAATGGAATTCCAGCTGAAAGTACCGATGGACACCATGATCATCACTGCAACGAGCGCAGGCATCGGCACGCTGCCAACATAGGGGCCAAGCACGGTCAGCAGGAACAACAGGAAAGCACCTGCGACAAATGTCGACAGACGGCCGCGGCCACCCGATGCGACGTTGATCACCGACTGTCCGATCATTGCGCAGCCGCCCATACCGCCGAAGAACGCAGCGCCGATATTGGCGACGCCCTGACCCCAGCTTTCACGCTGCTTGTTGCTTTCCGTGTGCGTCATATCGTCAACGATCTGCGCGGTAAGCAGGCTTTCCAGCAGACCCACGGCAGCCATTGTCAGCGAATAGGGGGCGATGATCCGCAGCGTTTCCCAGCTAAGCGGGACATCGGGAATGCCGAATGTCGGCAGGCCGTCGGGCAATTTGCCTTCACCGGCGACATTGTTGACCGGCAGGTTCCAGAACACTGCAACCATGGTCAGAAGAACGATCGCGACCAGCGGGCTTGGCACAGCCTTGCTCAGGCGCGGGAAGCCATAAATGATCGCAAGGCCAGCAGCCACCAATGCATAGGTGTACCAGGTGACGCCTTCTGCCGTCGGATCGAGCTGAGGTATCTGGGCGAGGAAAATCAGGATTGCGAGAGCGTTTACAAAGCCGGTAATCACGCTGCGGCTGACAAACTGCATCACCAGGTCAAGCCGCAGCAGCGCGGCGATACCCTGGAAAATACCCATGAGGATTGTCGCCGCGAATAGGTATTCCACCCCGTAATCCCGGACCAGCGGAATGACCACCACGGCCACTGCGGCAGTCGCGGCGGAAATCATCCCCGGACGGCCGCCGGTAAGCGCGATGATCATCGCGATCGCAACCGAAGCATACAGGCCGACACTCGGGTCGACACCGGCAATCAGGGAGAAGCCGATAGCCTCTGGAATGAGCGCCAGCGCAACGACAATACCCGCCAGGATATCCGCCTTGGGCTGCGCGAGCCAGTCACGCCGAAAAGTGGCCGCGAAGCTGCGGTCTACAGTCATAATCAGTCCAAATTCTGCTGGATGCGCGCGAAGTGCCCGCCAATAGTTCGCCCGCCATCTAGGCGTTTATGCTGCGATGCACAACCGCCCACCAGCGGCAGGGGAGGATGACCGACTGTGCCCTGTCGCTTGAAAGTCGTTCTGGCGCCGCTAGACAGTCCGGATAGGGAGACCATGTTCATGAAGTCACTTTCCGCCTCGCTTGCAGCAGCACTCTATCTGACCGCCGCTCCGTTTGCCTACTCGCAGGAGCGGGCATCCGAAGCCGCCAGCGCGCAGCAAACCGATGCCGATGCGGCGCTCCAGATGCTTTACGGTGAATATCACGATTGGAGGATGACGGAGTGGGGATTTACCAAATCCGAAGACGGTGACTACACACGCGGCGGGACGCTGCCTTCGGTCAAACCGGCGGAAATGCGCCGCCGCGCCGCCGCGGTGTCCGACTTTCTGGCACGGCTTGATCAGATTGGTCATGCATCGCTGTCACCCGAAGAACAGGTCAACGCAGCCGTCCTTCGTAGCGTGCTCACCGAACAGATCGGAGATGCCCGTTTTGCCGAATGGGAAATGCCCTTCGACAGCGATTCCAACTTCTGGAGTTATCTCAACCCGCGCACCGGATTTCAGTCGGTCGAGGAATATGACGCGTATATCGCCCGGATGCGGCAGGTGCCGCGTTATTTCGATGAGCAAATTGCCAACTCGAAAGCCGGGCTTGCACGCGGATTCTCAGTCCCCAGGATCACGCTGGAGGGGCGCGATGCGTCGCTAGTCCCCTACGCTGCGGAAGATTATTCGCAGAACCCGTTCTGGACCGCATTCGAACAGATGCCCGATCGTTTCGCTGAAGAGGACCGAAAGCGGCTGAAGGAAGCAGGGCGCGCCGCAATTGAACAGGCAATTGCGCCGTCATACGCCAACTTGCTGAAGTTTCTTCGCGACGACTATTTCCCCAATGCGCGCGGCACAATCGCGGCGGAGAAATTCCCTGACGGAGAGGCGTATTACGCCCAGCAAATCAGACAGTACACGACGCTCGACCTGACAGCTGACCAGATCCATGCAATCGGCCTTGATGAAGTGGCGCGGATCGAAGCGGCCATGCGCGCAATCATGCAGGAACTGGCTTTCGAAGGCAGCATCTCGGAATTCAACGAGCGCTTGCGCACAGATCCCCAATTCATCCCCCGTACGCCCGAGGAATTGATGGGTGTATCGGCCTATGTGGCGAAGCGGGTTGACGGGAAGCTGGGCGAATATTTCGGTTTTCTGCCGCGGCACCGCTTCACCATTCGACCTGTGCCTGACGCCATTGCCCCGTTCTACACTGCGGGCCGCGGGGGATATGAGAGCTGCCTGATGAACACGCACGACCTGTCGTCGCGGCCGCTCTACAACATTCCCGCACTGACAATCCATGAATGTGCGCCGGGCCACAGCTTTCAGGCGGCGTTTCAGCGCGAGCAAGGGGAAACCGCCGAGTTCCGGCGAAGCATTTACTTCTCGGGCATGGGCGAAGGCTGGGGGCTGTATACCGAATTCCTCGGCGAGGAGATGGGCATATACCGGACGCCTTATGAACGTTTCGGCCGGCTTTCCTACGAAATGTGGCGCGCAGCCAGGCTAGTGATCGACACCGGTATTCACTCGCAAGGATGGAGCCGTGATCAGGCGGTTGAATATCTTGCAGACCGCACCGCCCTGTCGCGGCACGAGGTCGGTACCGAGATCGACCGCTATATCAGCTGGCCGGGTCAGGCACTCGCCTACAAGCTTGGCGAAATGCAGATCCGCCGTTTGCGGGGCGAGGCGGAAGCGGCGCTGGGCGACGATTTCGACATTCGAAAATTTCATGACGTGATCCTAGCGATGGGATCGGTGCCCTTGCCTGTTCTCGAAAGCCGGATCGGTGAATTTATCGCCGATGGCGGCAAGGGGCTGGAAGGTGTCGTCTACTGATATCGGGTAATACCGCACTTCATTATTGCGAATTGCTGCGCCCCGAAAATGACGCTGGACGAAGGGCTGGCGCTAGAAGCGGTCGCCCTGTCGTGCCGCGAGCCAGGTCGGACCCGGCGCAATATGGATATGCTCACCGGCGGCGGACAGACTTCACGCGCGATCACCGTGGCCCGTGCGCTCCAAATTTAATTGGAAAACGCCGGATCCCCGCTGGAAGGCTAGCCGGCGAGTTCATCCTCGATCTGACCAAGGCGTTCCTTGCCGAAGAACATTTCCTCGCCAATGTAAAAGGTCGGGATGCCGAATGCACCGCGCTCGACCGCCTTGTCGGTGTTATCCATCAAAGCCTGTTTCACTGCCGGGTCGGTCGTTTTCAAAAGCAGTTCTGCCGCTTCGTAGCCTGCATCCATCAACACCGGGCCGATAGCCTCTGGATCGGTTGGATCGACCCCGTCATGCCACACCGCAGGCAGCAGAATATCGAGAAGCTTGAGGCGCTCTTCATTATCGACTGCACACAGCAATCGCTGGAGCATGACCGAATTGAACGGAAATTTCGGATTCATTTTCCAATCGGTCATGCCGTGATTTGCAATAAACCGGTTCATTTCGAGCATCGCGTACTCGTTTTTGCCTTTAACCTCTGCGTCGCGGATGAACGGCGGAGCATTTCCCGTCAGCTTGTGCATTCCGGCAAGGAAGATCGGGGTAATCTCGATCGCCGCGCCGTGTTTCGCGGCGGTATCCTTCAGCGGGTAATACGCGAAATACGCGTTCGGGCTGACAATATCGAAAATCATTTCAATGGTCTTGCTCACGTCGACAACTCCCTAAAGGCCCGCAGCTTTCATCGCCTGGTCCATATCTTCGATCAGGTCTTCCACATCTTCCAGCCCGACATTGATCCGCAGCATCCCTTCTTGGACGCCCATCTCCGTTCTTTCCTCGGCGCTCATTCCAGCATGGGTGGTGCTCGCCGGATGACACATCAGGCTGCGGGCATCGCCAATATTGTTGGAAATGTCGATCAGGTTCAGCGCATCAAGGATTGCATGTGCCTGTTTCCGCCCTTCCACCACAAAGCTGAAAATCGGCCCGCAGGCATCCATCTGTTTCACGGCCAGATCGTAGCGCGGATGGCTCGCAAGTCCGGGATGCAGCATGGTCCCGCCCGATTGCGCAATCCGGTCCTCCATAAACTGCCCCAGCGTGAGCGCATTCTCGCTTTGCTTGTGCGCCCGCAGACTGAGCGTTTCGAGCCCCTTCAGGACGACCCACGCGTTGAACGGCGCGCAATTCGGCCCGGTGTTGCGCTGAAACGGGAGCAGGGTTTCATTGATGAATTCATCGGTCCCGCACACAGCACCGGCCAATACCCTGCCCTGCCCGTCCATCAGCTTGGTCGCGGAATATGCGACTACATCGGCCCCGAATTCCATTGGCCGTTGCAACGCAGGCGAGCAGAAGGCGTTGTCGACAACCGTGGTAATCCCGCGCGAACTGGCGAGGCCGCAGACAAAGTCCAGATCGACAATGTCGAGCGTCGGATTGGCCGGACTTTCGAAGAAGAACACTTTTGTATTGGGGCGGATCGCCTGCTCCCAGGCAGCATTGTCCGCACTGTCAATAACGGTGGTTTCGATGCCGAAACGCGGCAGCAGGTGATCCACCAGCCAGCGGCACGAACCAAACGCAGCCCTAGCCGCGACGCAGTGATCGCCGGCTGATAGCTGGCACAGCAGCGCCGCCGTCATCGCAGCCATCCCGCTGGCCTGCGCACGGCATGCTTCTGCGCCTTCCATCAGCGCAATCCGTTCTTCCAGCATGGCCACGGTTGGATTCTGCAGCCGGGAATAGGTCATCCCGTCCTGCTCACCAGCAAACCGGGCCGCAACAGTTGCTGCGTCATCGTAGGTGTAACCCGAAGTCAGAAACAGTGCTTCGCTGGTTTCGCCGTGTTCGCTGCGCCATGTTCCGCCGCGGATTGCCTGCGTTGCGGGGCGCCATGCCTGAGTGATTTTGCGATCTGTGCCGGTGGTCTTTTTCATATTGCGCGGCTTAAGCGGCAGCGACCGGCCCCGCAAGCAAACTAAATTTCAGCGGCTGCAAGAGGTCTGGCTGCCGCACCTGCTGCAAACTCTCCTATTGCAAGGCCGCAACCGGATGCGCGCCTACAATTTCGCGATGCTCATTCCCACACCGCACCGATCATGCGATCTCGCCGGTTCTCGGATGCAATTCGCGCGCCTCGCTGGCGTCCTCCTGAAGGTCGAATTTGCGCCAGTTGCCGTGATCGCGGAGCAGAGGTCTCGAGCAAACCGTGCAGCGGCTGCGGTAATTCCGGCCATCGTGCCACACTCTATTGCGATTCACACTGTGCCCCTTTGCCAGACACATCAACGGCTTAATCACGGCTATTACCCTCATTTCACAGCGCATTGGATGCGCGTTTCGCTCGATGCTCTCCCGAATGCGGTCTTCTCGCCGCGTAATTGTTATCGCCCGATTGTTACGTTCAGCGGGCAAAGGGTTATTGGATGATTGCGTCAAACAAGCAGTCTTGCGGCATTCTGTGGCGCGCACTAATCGAGTGCGATGAACCACCGACACGTTTCCGATTCCGATCCAGTCGGTTGGACAGCCCTGCTTTGCCTTGGCTTTTTTCTGCTCGGCCTCGTCAGATTGACCGTGCCAAGCATACCCTATTTTGACGAGGTTCACTACTTGCCCGCAGCTCGCGGATGGCTGGAATCGGGCGCCTGGCTGAACCGCGAACATCCACCGCTGGGCAAACAGATTATCGCTGTCAGTATTGCGGTCTTCGGCGACAACCCGACCGGCTGGCGCCTGCCCTCGCTGATATTCGGCACGCTCACGCTGTATTCGGCGATGCGGGCGCTGTGGTTCGCCAGCTTCTCGCGGTTTGCCTCGATCGCTTACGGCATTCTCTTTGCCACAGGATTTGCGCTCTTCGTCCATTCGCGGATCGCGATGCTTGATATATTCATGGTTGGCTTTTTCGCGTTTGCATTGTGGCAATGCGTTGCCGCGATGCGAGAGCCGGAGACTGGCCGAAAAAGGCTTGCGGCCGCTGGCGTTGCGCTGGGTCTTGCAATGGCGTCCAAATGGAATGTGGTGATCCTGGCGATGATCCCCGGACTTGCATTCCTGGCCCTCAGGGCAAGCGCGGGCCGCCGGCGTCTGCTGACAAGCCAGCGCGGGTTGCCGGTGCCGGGCATTTCCTTGCTCGAAGCTGCCGTATGGCTGGGCGCTGTGCCGCTAACAGTATACTCGGCAACGTATCTGCCAGCGTTTTTCGCGCCTGAGCAGCCGCTGGAGCCGGGCGGTTTCATCGCGCTTCACCGCACGATCCTGGAGATGCAAAGCTCAGTCGTCACCCCGCATCCCTACCAGTCGAACTGGATGGATTGGGTGCTGAACAAACGCGCGATCTGGTATCTATATGAAGCGGTCGACGGGGCACAGCGCGGTGTATTGCTGATCGGAAATCCGCTGACGATGCTGCTTGGCCTGCCCGCTCTGGCATGGAGCGTTTGGACCGGGCTGACCCGCCAGCGATGGGACGCGCTGGCAGTTGCGCTCATGTTCGCAGTCAGTCTTGGCATGTGGATCGTCGTCAACAAGCCGATCCAGTTTTACTATCACTATTTCTTGCCAAGCGCGTTCCTTCTGGCCGCGCTGGCCCTGGCGCTGGCAGAATTGAAGGAGAGAGGCTGGAAGTGGCCCGCCTTTGCAGTGCTTGGTGCGAGCGTAGCGGTGTTCGTGTATTTCCATCCCATTCTCAGCGCAGCGGAATTGCCGGGCAAGCAGAGCTTCACAGCATGGATGTGGCTGGAGGGCTGGCGTTAAAAGCGGCCCCATACGAAGCGGCTGGACAGCGCGTAATTCCACACCGCGCCGATCACGATTCCCGTCAACGCGGCCAGTACCCAGTGGAGCCCGCGCGATTCCAGCAACGTAGCTACCGCAACATTTGCGAATGCCCCAACCGCGCAGGTCAGGCAGAACCCGGCCCAGCCAGCCAGCACCGCCAATAACCCGCGCAGCCGCTGATCATGATAGGTCAGCCAGTTGTTGAGCCAGAAATTGAAGCTCATGGCCACTAGCACGGCCAGCGTTTGCGCCTTCCAGAATGTCGCGGTCATTCCGGGAAACAGGCTTGCAAGCACTGCCATATGCACAAGAACACCCAGCGCGCCGACAGTGCCGAACATGGCGAACCGGGTGGGAATGATTTTGCCGAAAAATCTCTCGTAAAGTCCGACAAGAAACTCAAACGCAACCGCCCGGTCGAGTTTGCTTTCGCCTGCCCTTCGCCGGCCGAACTCCAACGGGAATTCCTTCACCGACAGCGCACCGCGCGACGTGGCGAGAACATCGAGCAATATCTTGAACCCGATACCTGAAAGCGACGGTGCGGCTGCGCGGAAGCGGGCGCTTTCCATCAAGAAATACCCGCTCATCGGGTCGGTCAGTTCGGTGCCGGTGATCCGGCGCGCCATCCAGTTGGCAAGACCGGATGCCTTTTCCCGCCGGGCGCTGGAAAGGCCGGCCGTGCTGCCACCTTCAACATAGCGGGAAGCGATCGCGACATCGCTGTCACCGCCCGCCACACACGTCAGCATTCGCGGCAGCAGCGCAGGATCATGCTGATGATCGGCATCCATAATCGCCGCATAGGGGGCCGCAGTGGCGCAAATCCCCTCGATTGCGGCAGATGCGAGACCGCGGCGCCCGATTCGTTGGATGACACGGATGCGCGGGTCAGAACGGGCGAGCACGCGCGCCTCGTCAGCGGTTCCGTCTTCGCTGTTGTCATCGACGATAATCGCTTCCCAACCGGTATCGCCCATTGCGGCAGAAATACGATCGATCAGCGGAGCGAGATTCTCACGCTCGTTCAGGGTTGGCAGAATAATGGCCAGTTGCAGCGTCACAGCCGCTCCAGCACCGCATCCCCGATTGCCTCTGTGCCCAGATCGCCTCCCAGATCGCCGCCGCGCACGCCATCGGAAAGCGCCCGGGCCACGGCCGTCTCGACTTTGCATGCCTGATCCTCGTCTCCGAAGGAATGGCGCAGCATCATCGCCACCGACAGGATCGTCGCCATTGGATTGGCCTTCCCCAGCCCGGCAATATCGGGCGCGCTGCCGTGGATCGGCTCGTACAGTCCGAAGGTACCGTATTCGGTCTGCCGCTCGCCCAGAGAAGCGCTGGCGAGAAGCCCGATTGAGCCGACGCACATGCTTGCGAGGTCAGACAGGATATCGCCGAACAGATTGCCGGTAACGACGACATCGAATTGCCCCGGATTCTTCACCATCTGCATCGCGGCGTTGTCGACATACATGTGAGTGAGCTCGACGTCGGGGTAATCAGCAGCGACCTCGATCATCACGTCGCGCCACAGCTGGCTGGTTTCAAGTACGTTGGCCTTGTCGACACTGCACAGTTTCGATCCCCGCTTGCGCGCGGCGAGAAAACCGGAATGGGCGATCCGGCGAACCTCGCCTTCGCTGTAGGACATCATGTCCCACCCTTCGCGCTGGCCGTCGGCGGTTTCGCGCATACCCTTTTCGCCGAAATACACGTCGCCGTTCAGCTCGCGCACGATCAACAGATCGATTGCCCGCGCCAGTTCGGGGCGCAGGCCGGACAAGTCCTCCAGCCCTGCAAATACGGTTGCCGGGCGCAAATTGGCGAACAGCCCAAGTTCGGATCGCAGGCCCAGCACAGCCTGTTCCGGTCGAAGATGCCGCTCCAGATTGTCGCATGACGGATCGCCGACAGCGCCGAACAATATGGCATCGCTGGCCCTTGCCATATCCAGCGTTTCAGCAGGCAGCGGGCGGCCATGCCTGTGATAGGCCGCCGCGCCGACATCACCTTCCAGCAGCGTCAATCCGGGCAGCTTCAGAGCCTCAAGCACGCGCACAGCTTCGCGCGTTACTTCAGAGCCAATTCCATCACCCGGAAAAATCGCAATTTTCATGTGTCAGTGTGTCCCGCAATCCTGGCAAGGCGTGCCCTCAACAGGTTCCGCGCGGACATAACATCGCCGTATGTCCCGACAAGCAAGTGTTTCTCTATCGGCTTAAACAATCGGTCGAATGCGGCAAATGCATCATCGAAATCCGCGAATACCGGGGCAGCCCCGCCGCCATATCCCAGATCGCGCAGCAGCAGCGTTTCGTAAACGACCATCGCCCCCAGCCAGCCGCGCGCGGACGGAGCATTGCAAATTGCGTCGAGAAGCCCGGACATTGCCTCGTAAAGCGCCGGATAGGGGTTTCGCTCGGGCAGGACCGTGGCGGTTAGCGCTGCGGCATAATTGATTGCCGCAGCGGGTAACGGTTCGGTGAGCCAGGGGCCGCGGCTCTGGAGTAATTCCAGTCTCGCGAACGGTAACTGGCTGTCGGATTTCGACCGCAGTTCGACCTCCACCAGATTGCCGGGGATGACCACGGGGCGCAGCTGCCGCCCGCGTCCACCGGCAATATACCCGGCGACCATCCCGTAATGCTCTGTCAGGAAGCGCCCGATCACCGCCGTTTCGCCGTGCGGGCGAGCAGACAAGAAAATGGCAGAGGCGCGCAGGTTCATTGCGCTGGTTTGTCGGAGGTCGGCCGCGCCTGCAAGAGGCCGCGGACCTTGCGCAAATTACTTGGCCAGTTTCGCTTCGAGAGCCGCCAGCCGTTCAGCCAGTTTCTCGTTTTCTTCGCGGGCCTTGGCAGCCATGTCTTTCACCGCGTCGAATTCCTCGCGGCTGACGAAATCCATTCCGCCCATTGCTTCTTTCAAACGTTCACGCGCACTTTCGCGGGCCTCACGGGTCATACCCGCAAAGGTGCCCGCCGCGCTGTTGGCGAGTTTGACGAAATCGGCGATCATCGGATTCTGGCTTTGCATGGGCGCTATTTGGCGCTTTCGTGCCCGGCTTACAAGTCTAGATCTCTATTCGCTGGACCGCGCGATTTGGGTCCTGCCCATCCGCGTCGGGGTTCAGTCGCAGGAACTCGTAATTGAGCAGCGTGGCGAAGCACACCCATGCAAGGTACGGTATCAGCAATAGTGCCGCGAGCCGCCGGACACGCCAGAACAGCACCATGACCACCAGCAACGTCACGACCACTGCAGCCAGCACATACAGCGCGATGCTGAGCTGATGGGCACCAAAGAAAACCGGCGTCCACGAAAGGTTGAGTGCGAAATGTACTGCAAACACGATCAGGGCGGCGGTTCGCCCGCGCGCGCCCCAGGCCGAACAGATCAGGGCGAGCGAAATGCCGATCATCACATACAGGATGGTCCACACGATCCCGAACCATTTGGGTTCAGGGAATATGTCCGGTTTGATCAGGCCCTGAAACCAGAGCGAATTCGGGCTTCCGCCGAACTGGCCTGAAAGAAACCCCAGCAAGACTATGGCCGGGACAGTGAACAATGCCCAGCGCAAGAAGCTGGCCCTCAACTGGCCCTTGGAAGCGAGTACGGTCATCAAGTTTCCCAAATCGATTCGGTTTTGCCGGATAGTGGCGATGCATGGCCCATGCCGCAATGCCCCGCTTTGCGCTGTACCGCAGCGGGATAGCGATGCGGGATTGTCAGGATGACCGGCGCGCCGAAATCAGGAATTCTACATTCCCTTCCGGCCCGGTGATCGGGCTGCGTGTGATGCCGTCAATCTGCCAGCCTTCACCTGCCAGCCAGTCGCGAACTTCGTCGCAGACCCGCTGATGCAATTTATCGTCGCGCACGACGCCGCCCTTGCCAACCTCTTCCCGGCCGACTTCAAACTGCGGCTTGATCAGCGCGACTAGCTGGCACGCGGCATCGGCCAGCTTGAGCGGCACCTCCAGAACCTTGCGCAGCGATATGAACGATGCGTCGCAAACCACCCAGCTATAGCTGCGCCCCACCATTTCCGGCGTCAGGATCCGCGCGCTGGTCTGCTCAAGCACGGTCACCCGATCATCCTGCCGCAGCTTCCACGCGAGTTGATTGGTCCCGCTGTCCACCGCGATAACGTGATCCGCGCCGTTTTGCAGCAGCACATCGGTGAAGCCCCCGGTCGAGCTGCCCACATCCATCGCCGTGACGCCAGCCGGATCGAGACCGAATTCTTCCAGCGCATGGGCAAGCTTGATGCCGCCGCGGCTGACCCAGGGATGATCGCGCCCGCGAACGTCGAGCGGCGCATCTTCCGGCAATTGCTGACCAGGCTTGGCCAGCTTGGTCTCACCTGAGAAAACCAGTCCGGCCATCACCAGCGCCTGCGCACGGGTGCGGCTTTCGACCAGGCCCCGGTCGACAAGCATTTGATCGAGACGGCGTTTTTTCGGCATGACCTCTGTCAGTTCTATGGACCCAAATGCCGTTAGCGCGCATTGTAGGGATAAGAAACCGTATCAACCGACAAAACCGAGATTGTCTGGAGAAGCTGTGAAGTATCTGCGTGCCCTTGCCGCCCTGCCCCTGTTTACTGCCGCATGCTGTGTACCTGTGCCGGAACCTGAGCCGTCACCTATACCGGCCGCGACACAGGCACCCGTGCCAGCCCGCGCCGCGCCGCAGCCAATCGCGCAGCCAACTTACGACAATTGGCTTGATGCTCCGCAGACAGAGGGTGACTGGACCTATGGTCAGGACCCGGATGAGACCATGGCGGTATTCGCCCAAAGCGGAACAGAAAACACCGCGCCGTTCATCATTCGGTGCGACGTTATGCAGCGCACAATATCGCTCGCTCGGCGGGGTACAAATGCCGCTAGCACGCCGATGCGAATCCGTACGGAAACCGCGCAACGATTGCTGATTGCCCAGCCGGTCCCGGGGCAGAGGGCGCTGGTTGCCGCGACGGTTCCTGCAAACGACCGATTGCTGGATGCGATTGCGCTCAGCCGCGGCCGCTTCGCTGTCGAAACAGGCGGGCTTGAAACGCTTTACCTGCCTGCCTGGCCGGAAATTACGCGGGTGGTGGAGGATTGCCGCTGACACCCGTCGGCGGAGCGCATTATTCTGACGTGGAAAAAGAATAATACAAGCCTTGTGTTCGCGGCTGAAAAGACTCAGATTACACCCAAGATCAGCGGCGAACGCGGTCTTGGACCCCCGGTGAAACGCGGGTTCTGGCTTTCAAGCGCGAAAGGAGGTGATCCGATGTCTCATGGTTCAGCAAGGGGGTCGGTAAAGTTCCACGCGAGGCATTATCGGTAAGCATTCCTAACCGATAAAGGTACTCGTGGGCGGCACTTCCGGCCGCTGACCATGTTAAGGGCGGCACCTCCTACGGGCGAGGGCCGCCCTTCTCATTTCCGGCATTCTCTTTGCGCCCTCACCGTTCGCAAAACGCAATCTTCTTCTGGTTCAATCACAGAGCGCTTGCCCTGCCGGACCTGCGCGATTAACCGGACGGAATGGACTTCAAGACGCTTCCCCACCCCTCGCCGACACCTGCTGCTCAGCGCGATGCAGCCTTGGCCGATCCCGGCTTCGGTACGCTGTTCTCCGACCATATGGTCACGATCGACTATGTGGAGGGTAAAGGGTGGCACAACGCCGTGGTCGGCCCGCGCCAGAACATCAGCCTCGATCCGGCTGCATCGGTGCTGCATTACGCGCAGGAAATCTTCGAAGGGATGAAAGCCTACAAGCACGCCGATGGCAGTGCCGCGCTGTTCCGCCCTGAAGAAAACGCGCGCCGTTTCAATGCCAGCGCAGACCGGATGGCCATGCCGCACGTGCCCGAAGACCTGTTTATCGAGGCGGTCCGCCAGCTGGTCGCAATCGACAAGGACTGGTTCCCGAGCGTGGAAGGCGGATCGCTGTATCTGCGCCCGTTCATGTTCGCATCCGAAGCGTTTCTGGGTGTGCGCCCGGCCAAGGAATACAAGTTCATCGTGATCGCCTCCCCCGCGGGCAATTACTTCAAATCGGGTGTGCCGGCGGTCAAGATCTGGGTCGCACAGGATTATGTCCGCGCCGCGCCAGGCGGGACAGGCGCTGCCAAGACGGGCGGCAATTACGCCGCCAGTCTGGTGCCGCAAGCAGAGGCTATCGCGCAAGGGTGCGATCAGGTCGTGTTTCTCGATGCGGTCGAACGCAAATGGATCGAGGAACTGGGCGGAATGAACCTGTTCTTCGTGATGGAAGATGGCAGCGTGATCACCCCGCCGCTGACCGGCACGATCCTGCCCGGCATCACCCGCAACAGCCTGATCCAGCTGCTGCGCGAAGAGGGGCTAACCGTTCGCGAGGAACCTTACAGCATTGACCAGTGGCGCGATGACGCGAAGAGCGGCAAACTGTTGGAGACGATGGCCTGCGGCACAGCCGCCGTGGTGACACCGGTTGGCACTGTGGCTGGCCGTGACGGAGAGTTCACCATCGGCAGCGGAGGCCCCGGCCAGATCACCAGCAAGATCCGTGAAAAGCTGGTCGGCATCCAGCGCGGTACGGTGGACGACTCCCACGGCTGGGTGATGAAGCTTTGATCGAAGCTGCGGCGGCGCTGTTATTGCTGGCTTCACTGCCAGCAGCAGAGGTCGTCGATGACGACCGTATCAAGGTGACAGCTCATCTTGGCGAAAACGCCAGCATACGAAAACAGATAAAAGCGCATTTGATGCTGCGCAAGCTCGCAAAAAGGGCCTGCAAGGGTAAAGGTAAGCCCGTTTCCGAGGGCACGCTTCACCTCGAAACAATGCCGGTCGATGGTTATCCGGATTCGCAACTTGTCGTCAGCGAATATTATCGCTGCATTGCGGACTGACTTCAGAAAGCCCCCAGCCTCTCCCGCATCGCGTCGATCAGCCAGCTTGTCGCCGGGCCGGGCCGTGCGTCACGGCGCCACATCGCGCTGAGCGGATAGAAACCGCCCGGCCGCTCCGGCAAATCCAGTTCGACCAGCGCGCCGCTGGAAAGATCGTCCAGAACAGCATGGCGCGGCATGTTGCCCCAACCGATTCCTTCCTTAAGAAGCGAATGTTTCGCGCCCAGATCGGCCAGCCGCCAACTTTCCGGACTGAGAACGGAAAATTCACGTCCCTCGGTCAGCGGCGAACGGTCAGTCAGCACCAATTGCAGATGTCTGCGGCTTTCGCCCGGAGCAATTTCGGGATCTGTGAGGGGATGGCCCGGTGCCGCCACGGGCACCAGTTCCACCTGTCCGATAGCCTGCCGTTCCAATTCATCGTGATCGCCGATTACCGGTCCGGCAATCGCAAGCTTCGCATCGCCTGACAGAACGCAGGCGGCAACAGCGCCCAGAGCCTCCACATGCAGGCGCAGGAACACGGTCGGGAACATCGTGCGGAATTCACGCAAGACCGCAGCGGTCACTTCGCCGGGCACCATGACGTCCACCACCAGCGAGACATCGCTTTCCAGGCCAGAATGCAGGCTGCGCGTTTTTGCCAGCAAGGCGTCAACTTCGTCCGCGACATTGCGCGCTTCGACCAGCAAACCCTTGCCTGCATCGGTCAGCACCGGTTTGCGCGACCCTTCCCGTTCGAACAGTGTAACGCCCAGCTGCGCCTCGATCTGCGCAATGGCGTAACTGACCGCCGAAACCGCCTTGCCCGTTTGCCGGGCCGCGCCGCCAAAACTGCCTTGTTCGGCCACCGCAAGGAACACGCGGAGCTGATCGATAGTTGGCTCACCAAGTTTCACAATCACACCCTGTTCTGATTATTCGAACATTTCGGTACTTTTTATCTCACTTATCCGCACCGCTCGCAATCGCTATCTGTCCAGTAACGGAAAACAACGGGAGACTTCCCATGATCGAATTACGGCCATTCAACACACTGGGCGCGGCCAATCACGGCTGGCTCGACGCGCATCACCATTTCTCGTTCGCCAGCTATCACGATCCTGAGCGGGTCCACTGGGGCGCGCTGCGTGTCTGGAATGACGACAAGATCCAGGCCGGAACCGGATTCCCTGCCCACCCGCATAACGACATGGAAATCATCACCTATGTCCGAACCGGCGCGATCACCCATACCGACAGCATGGGCAATGAAGGCCGGACCGAAGCTGGCGATGTTCAGGTGATGAGCGCCGGCAGCGGAGTCCGCCATTCAGAATTCAACCGCGAGGATGAAGACACGACGCTGTTCCAGATCTGGATCATCCCCGACGAACGCGGCGGCGAACCCTATTGGGGCGCTGCGCAGTTTCCAAAGGGCGATCGAAGCGGGAAATTCGTGGCGCTGGCATCAGGGCATGCGAATGACGATGCCTTGCCGATCCGCGCAAACGCCAGAGTTCTGGGCGCCACTGTCAAAGCCGGCGAAAGCGTAACATACAACGCCTCTGCCGACCGCCACCTTTATCTGGTTCCGGCAATCGGAAAGATCCGGATCGAAGACGTGGAGGCCAACGCAAGGGACGGCGTCGCAATCACCCGGAAAGACAGCATCACGATCACCGCACTCGAAGATAGCGAGCTGGTGCTGGTCGACGCCGCCTGATCGCGCCGCTTAGCCGGTTCCCCTCAAACACCCCCAGGCCCCGTTCCGCACCCTCCCCCTCAGATCGGGGCGGGGCCAACCCACACGGAGTAATTTCATGTCCAATATCCTGCACATCACCGCCAGCATTCGCGGCGACGAATCCGTATCTCGCGGCCTGAGCACCAAGCTGGCAGAGCGGCTTGCCAGCGCCAGCGGCGCCGCCGTGGTCACGCGTGATTTGAGCGCAAACGACATCCCCTATGTCGATGCAGACCGTTTCGCTGCCAACCTTGCCCCCCATGCAGAGCGCACTGGCAGCCAGCATGAACTCGCCGCCATCGCCGATACGCTGATCGACGAACTGAAGGCTGCGGACACAGTCGTTTTTGGCGTTCCGATCTACAATTTCAGCGCCCCGGCCACGGTCAAGGCATGGGCCGATCTGGTCGCCCGTGCAGGCACGACGTTCCAGTATACGCCGGAAGGCCCCAAGGGGCTGCTTGAAGGCAAGAAAGCCTATCTTGCGATCGCATCGGGCGGCACCCCGGTCGGCAGCGAAATGGACTTCATGACCCCGTGGCTGCGGTTTTTCCTCGGCTTCCTGGGTATTCACGATGTGGAGATCGTCGCTGCCGATGCGATCATGGGCGAAGGCGGCGAAGAAAAGATCGCCGAAGCGCACCAGCGTGTAGATACGATGGCAGTATAAGGCCGGACCTGGACCAATTTGCAAATGCCCCGGCCAATCAGCAAATGTCCCGGCCAATCGCTGGGCGGCGTGGCGGAGTTAGCTCTCCGGCACGCCGCGGCGCATTTCCGCCAGCCATACATCGGCAACTGCGTCGCTGGGTGCGCGCCAGTCGCCGCGGGGTGACAAGGCCCCGCCCGAACTGACTTTCGGCCCGTTTGGCAGCGCGCTGCGCTTGAACTGGCTGAACTGGAAGAAACGCCAGAGGAATTTTTCCAGCCAGAAACGGATCGCCGCCAGATCGTATTCGTTCTTCTTCGCTTCGGGGAAGTCGCAGGGCCATTGCCCCTGCTGCGCATCCTTCCACGCGTGATAGGCAAGGAAGGCGACCTTGCTCGGCTTCTGCCCCCAGCGGATGATGTGGTGCAGGAAGAAATCGTTGAGCTCGTATGGGCCGATCTTCTCCTCCGTGCTCTGCATTCCGCCTTGTTCGTCAGCGGGGACAAGTTCCGGCGAAATCTCGGTATCGAGGATTGCCTGCAACACGTCATCGGTTGCGGGGTCAAACTGGCTGGTCTGGATCGACCAGCGGATCAGATACTGGATCAGCGTCTTGGGAACCCCGGCATTGACGCCGTAATGGCTCATCTGATCGCCAACGCCGTAAGTGCACCAGCCCAGAGCCAGTTCCGACAGGTCCCCGGTCCCCAGCACGAACCCGTTATGGTGGCCCGACAGACGGAACAGGTAATCGGTGCGAAGGCCCGCCTGCACATTCTCGAACGTCACATCATAAACCGGTTCGCCATCGGCGAAAGGATGGCCGATATCTTCCAGCATCCTGGTCGCGGCAGGGACGATATCGATTTCCTCCGCCGTGATGCCCATCGCTTCCATCAGCTTCCACGCGTTGGATTTCGTATGGTCCGAAGTTCCGAAGCCGGGCATCGTGTATCCACGGATCATCGAACGGTCGAGGCCGAGCCGGTCGCATGTCTTCGCAGCCACGATCAGCGCATGGGTGCTGTCCAGACCGCCGGATATTCCGATCACGATCGACTTCGCCTTGGTCGCGGTCATCCGCCGCATCAACCCATCGACCTGGATGTTGAAGGCTTCATAGCAATCCTCATCCAGCTTGTGTGCGCGACCGGGCACGAAGGGAAAACGGCGAATAGGCCGTTGCAATCCGATATCAGCGCCGACCGATGCACATTCGAACGTCACCGTCCTGAACCAGTTTTCCGGGCAATCCTGCGCCTCTGCGGCATCGTTGAATGTCTGATTGCGCATTCTTTCGGCCAGGATGCGGTCGCAATCGACATCGGCGATACAAAGCTGCGAATCCAGGCTGAAACGCTCGCTATCCGCCAGCAAGTCCCCCAATTCATAGATCATGCCCTGACCATCCCACGCAAGATCGGTCGTGCTTTCGCCGTGTCCGCTGGCGGAATAGGCATAGGCGGCAATCGCCCGGCTCGATTGCGCGCGGGCAAGCATATGGCGTTCGTCCGACTTGCCTATCGTGACGTTGGATGCTGACAGGTTCGCCAAAATCGTCGCCCCCGCCAGCGCTCCCAATGTCGAGGGCGGGTTCGGGCTCCAGTAATCCTCGCAGATTTCAACGAACAGGCGGAATCCTGGCAGGTTCGAGGCGCTGAAAATAAGGTCGGTCCCGAATGGCACGCTGACCCCCGCGACAGTGATTTCCTGCCCCTGAACACTGCGCCCATGGGCAAACCAGCGTTTCTCGTAATACTCACGGTAATTCGGCAGGAAGCTCTTGGGGATTACGCCCAACGGCTGGCCGCTGCATACAACCAGCGCGCAATTGTAGATCTTGCCCCCGCGCCGCAGCGGGGCACCGATCAGCAGAACTGGCGAAAGCGAGGTCGATTCTGTCACGATCCGGTCCACGGCTTGCTCAACCGCATCCAGCAGCGCGCCTTGCAGATGAAGATCGTCAATCGCGTAGCTGGAGACGCACAGCTCGGGATAGACCACCAGATCCACAGACGCCTCGTGCGCGCGCCTCGCCTCGGTCAAGATCGCTTCCGTATTGAAAGCCACATCCGCCGTCCGCACTTGCGGCGTACTGGTCGCGATGCGCACGAAACCGTGCGAATGCGCATTGAAAAACGGATGGGCATCGCTTTTGCCGGGCGAAGAAGTGTTCATCGATGAAGGACTTTCGGTTTTTCGGGACGGCGCGGCTGCAGTGAGCCAATCGGATGGCTGGCAAATTCCCAGTTCGGCAAGCCGCATCTGGACCGCCGGACGGGCAATCTTGCCCTTGGTTTCCCAGCCATACACAGTGCGGCTGGGCCACGGTTTGGGATCGCCAAAATGCTGGCCGAATTCCTCGGCGTTGAGGGGCGGCGACTGGGCCTCCCTCCATTGACGGATTTTCTGACCTGCCAAATGCATGACGGCAAGGTATCCCTAAAGGATACTACGCTGCAAGTGATTCCTCGCAAGACGGCGCTTCTTCTAAAAACGCGATCAGACCCCGCTCTTCGCGGGACTGGTATTTGGTTTTGCGCGGCAGCTCCAGACGGCTGCGCCATTCTTCCTGACACTCGATCACATCGATAACGGCAGGATGGATATAACTGCTGCGCGTAACGGCGGGTGTATTGCCCAGTTTGTCTGCGACGGTTTCAATCACCGTCTTGATCGTCAGTTTCTCTTTCGCACAAGCGAGCACCTCGAACGCCATCACGCTCGCATGCCACGTCCTGAAGCTCTTCGCTGTGAAGTCTTCGCCCATCGCATCACGCAGATAGGCATTTACATCTGACGAGCCGACCGGATGGCGCTGGCCATCATCGTCCACGAACTGAAACAGGTCCTGACCCGGCAGGTCCTGCAATTCCTCGATCGCCTGTCTGAACTCATCATCCTCGACCACGATTTCGCGTTCCTGACCGGACTTGCCCCGGTATTCCAGGTGCACAGTGCTGCCGTCAATTTCGGCGTGTTTCTGCCTTAGTGTTGTCGCACCATAACTCTTGTTTTGTTTCGTATACCGGTCATTCCCGATCCTCACGAAGCCCAGATCGAGCAGCCTGACGACACTGGCAATGGCCCGCTGTTTGGTCATCCCGGCCGATGTCAGATCTTCGGCCACTTTCTTCCGCGCCAGAGGCAGGAGTTTCCCGAAGGCGATACAGCCATCGAACTTCTCGCTTTCTTTCCGGGCGCGAAAATCAGGGTGGTAACGGTATTGCTTGCGGCCCTTGTCGTCATAACCCGTCGCGAGAATATGCCCGTTATGGGCTGGGCAGAACCACGCATCGACATAGGCCGGCGGCAGCGCAATCGCGTTGAGGCGGGTTTTCTCCGCACGGTCGCGGATCAATCCGCCCTTGGAATCATAATATGCCCAGCCGCGGCCGGCGCCCTTGCGCGTGATACCCGGCAGGCTATCGTCGACATAGATGAGCTTCTCGGCTGACATGGAAAGATAACCCGCCGCCTTGCTTGCGGTTCCGTAACCCGGCCACCAATTCGAACGAACAGCACGCTGGACAAGCAGGAGAATTCCAATGGCAGACCCAACCTACACCCCGCCCGAAGTCTGGACCTATGACAGTGAGAGCGGCGGCCGGTTCGCCAACATAAATCGGCCAACCGCAGGCGCCCAGCGGCAGGAAGATCTGCCCAAAGGCGATCATCCCCACCAGCTTTATTCACTGGCCACGCCCAACGGTGTGAAGGCCAACATCATTTTCGAAGAACTGCTGGAAGCCGGCCATTCGGACGCCGAATACGATGCCTGGATCATCAATATTGGCGAGGGCCAACAATTCACCAGCGGGTTTGTCGATATCAATCCCAATTCAAAGATCCCGGCAATGGTCGACCACTCCGGCCCCGCCCCGATCCGGGTTTTCGAGAGCGGTGCCATCCTGATGCATATGGCTGAAAAGTTCGGAAAATTTTTACCGACGGACGCGGCGGCGCGTGCGGAAACGCTCAGTTGGCTTTTCTGGCAGGTCGGCAGCGCACCATTCATCGGCGGCGGGTTCGGCCATTTCTACGCCTACGCGCCGGAAAAATACGAATATCCGATCAACCGCTATTCCATGGAAACCAAGCGCCTGTTCGATGTCGCCAATAACCGCCTGAAGGAAAACCGGTATCTGGCGGGCGACGAATATACCATCGCCGATATGGCCGCAGCCCCATGGCTGGCGCCCTTCACGACTGGCGAGATTTACAACGAGGCGAAAACCTTCCTGTCGATCCACGAATACGAAGCGGTCGGGCGCTGGGCCGATGAGGTCATGAACCGCCCCGCGGTCAAGCGAGCAAAAATGGTCAACCGCAGTTGGGGCGATGAAAACACGCGTGTTCCCAACCGCCACTCTGCCAGCGATTTCGCGGGTAAAGCGGCCTGAAGTCAGGAAAGGTGGCAATTGTTTGAGATTGCCCCCTTCCCTTACAGATTTGTCGCGCTATACGGGGCGCGCCCAACGCAGGATCACCTGCTAGGGCTGCTGGGGTGTGGCCAAGTGGTAAGGCACCGGTTTTTGGTATCGGCATTCGCAGGTTCGATCCCTGCCACCCCAGCCATTTCTTCCTGAATCACAATCGCTGCCGCCAACGGCCCTCGCAGGCTTTGGCTGAGGATTATTCTGCTGCGGCGCCTTCGGCCTCGGCCTCTTCCGCAACATCGTCTTCAGCGGATTCGCCATCCATTTCGATGGTAATCTCGCTGGTCGATGGATAATCCTTGGAAAGACGATCCTTCACCGCGCTGCTCAAATCCGCGATCCGCTGGGCATTTACACCTAGATCGCTGGTGCCAAGCCGCGAGACGGAGCGGAAATCGATCAGCACCCCGTCCGCACGTTCGCGGACACGGGCGACGACATCATCCTGGAAACCGTACCAGAAAAGTTCATCGGTCCCTTCAACGGTGCCCGTTTCCTGATCCACTTTTACGCCGTCAAATCCGCGCATCTTCATGGCTGCTTCGATTGCGACCAGAGCGTCTTCGGCGGACTGGGGCACTCTCAGCGTTTCCAGATCCGGATAACCATTTGCGATCACCTGGGCTGCGGTAGTGCCCGACAGATCCTCGTTCTCGGCCCATTTGTCGTACTCGCCAAGTGGGCGGCTGTAGTCGAGCACTTCGTTGGCATCAGCCTCCGCCCGCGCGGCCATCATTTCTGCAGAGAAAACGGGCGCGTCGGACGTGTCGGTCGTCACGTCATAGATGAACGGAACCGAACCCGCCTGCGTGCGAAGCTGGTTGAAACCGGCCAGCACCGCCAGCGGTATGGCGATGGCGATCAGTGATGCCAGCCAACCTTTGCGCGGTTTGACAACCAGCGACACGATCAGTGCCACGACACCCAGCCCGGCAATCGCCAACGCGGCCATCGGGCCGATGCCTGCGGTCATCGTCGCAAAGCCAAACATCTTGCTCCAGAGCCCGAATTTCGCACCAAGCGATGCGACAAGGAACCAGACAGGCAACAGAAGCGCGAGGATCAGCGCAAGGCGGGGAAGGAAGCTGAGTTTTTTCATGCGAGGGTGATGCACCAGCCCGCTCATTGCTGCAAGCGCGGTAACTTTTAAGGTGCTGCGGTTTTCAGAACCGGCTGCGGATTGTTCGGGGTCAGGATCATCGTGCCGTCTTCAACCCGCCAGCCTTTCAGCCGCGACAGGAGGTTCATACCGATCACGCTGGTGTCGCCAAGATTGGGGGCGATAACGGCATCCAGCCCGCGCGCAGCGACATTGCCGAAACGCAGTTCATCCATGGTCGCAATCTGCGCTGATATCGTTCCGTTTGCGGTGTTCAGCGTTATCGGAATTCCGCCCCGGCGCGGCTCCAGCCCCACGCGGTCCGCAACCTTTGAAGACACTGCGGTCAGCGTCGCACCGGTGTCGATCATGAAATTGACCGGCTCCCCGTTCACTTCCGCCTTGAGCCAGTAATGGCCATCTGCGGCGAGCGGTATCCGTGTTTCGCCGCCTTCCACGACCTGCTGAGGCAAGCCCATATCGGGCAGCGCCATTTCGAGCCGCGGATCGAAGCGGGATAGCTGCAGGACTATCGTCACCAATATGACTGTGAGCACGAGAGTGCTGGCTGTCCGTATCAGGCGCCCAGTGGGAACGCGCTGGCGAATCATGATAGATCCGATCCACCCGCCAGCAAGCGCGGCAATTGTCGCAACCAATATGCCCGATCGCGGAACCGACCGGATTACGGCGGCCGCCGAATTCCATATCTCTGCCAGTGCGCCCGGGTTATCCATCAGGGCGATATAGGCACCGGAATGCTACTGGTCCATGAACGGCGGCCAATCCGGCCAGGTTGCCAGTCTGCTGTGGTGGGTCCGGTCACAGCGAAGCGATGACCATTTCAGCCAATGCACGCCCTGAACGCCATGCACCCTCTACCTTCGGCTTGACCAGCCAGTCACCTGCCGCACCGATCCGGGCATCCGCATCCCATAACGCGAGCGGCCCGTCGCCGGCTGGTCGCTGCGCTTTGGCATAGCGCCAACGATGCGCGGTCAAAAACTCGGCTGGTTGCGGCTCGATACCCTGCTGCTCGAAGAATTCTTGCAGCAATTGTTTTGCCGCGTGATCGGCATCGAGCTCCAGGATGGCGCGCGAATGGTCCGGTGATGCATGCAAGACCCAGCATTCGCCCGTGCCGCGCCCGGGTTTGGCGCTGTTGCGCGCCGCCCAGGAGACTTTCCCTTGCCTGTCTGCGATTGCATCCTGCTCTATCGGTAGCGGCTGCGCAAAAGACACCATCACCGCCCAGCATGGCTCCGACACGGACGCAGCGGCCTGCGCTGAAAATTGCGGCGCTGCACCGACAAGAATATCGGCCGCTTGTTCGGCTGGCAGCGCAATCAGACAATGGCTGAACGTCTCGGTCCGATCTTCGAATTCTACCTGCCATGCGTTTTGCTGGGCGGTCAGCGATGTGATCCGCGTCGACCAGTCGACATCTAGCTCGCTGGCCATGAATTTAAGCGGCGCGTTCATTCCCGGCACACCGACATAGGCGTTGCTGCCCGCTGCTGGCCAAGGTGCGACAACTCCCAGGGCCAGCCATTTGCCGATGGTGGCCGTGAATGCGGGATCGCTATCGGTGAAATACTGCGCGCCGTGGTCGAAGCGCAGTTGTTCACCATCATTACCTGCGCGGCGCGTTGCCATACGCCCGCCGGGGCCCCTGCCCTTGTCGAACAGATGTGGCTGCAAACCATGGCTGGCGAGCGCGGTTCCGCAAGCCAGGCCAGCCATTCCCGCCCCGATAATTGCAATTTTCGGTTCGGTCATGGCGCGCTGCGCGGGATGCTGGCCTCTGCAAGGATCAGCGAAAAGCGTTCCTTGCTGTCGAGCCACCTCGATACCGGCGTCCAGCCGCCAGCGAGCAACAATGTGTTGGCACTGCGCTTGCCGAACTTATGGCTGTTCTCGGTGTGTATCGTTTCGCCGCGTCTCAGAGTGAATTTGCGCCCGGCCACTTCGAATTCCATGTCGCGCTGCGCCACCAGGTGCATTTCGATACGCGCAAAATCATCGTTCCACCGCGCCTCATGCTTCAGACTGGCAACATCCAGATTGCCGTCCAATTCGCGGTTGATCCTGCGCGCAAGGTTCAGATTAAATTCTGCGGTCACTCCGGCGGCGTCATCATAGGCCGCTTTCAGCACTTGCCGGTCCTTTATCAGGTCGAAACCGATCAAAAGCTGTGATCCTTCACCCAGCGTGTCACGCATGGTCCGAAGCAGATCGACCGCAGTACGAGGGACCATGTTGCCGATGGTCGATCCGGGGAAGAAGCCCATCTTGGGCATGTCTGCGACCTCCTCCGGCAATTCGACCCGCCGCATGAAATCAGCCTCGACCGGGAACACCGGCAGGCCAGGAAACTTTGCAGACAGATCCGCCGCTGCCGCACGCAGGAAATCGCCCGCTATATCGAGCGGGACATAGGCGGCGGGCGAAATGCTCTCCAGGAGCAGGGGCGTCTTGACCGAACTGCCCGAACCGAATTCGACAACCGCCCGGCCGCTCCCGATCGCCTCGGCAAAATCCTGCCCGCGATCGCGGAGAATCTCGGTCTCGGCGCGGGTCGGATAATATTCCGGCACCTTGGTGATATCTTCGAACAGCTGCGAGCCTGCATCGTCATACAGCCAGCGCGCAGGGACGGCTTTCTGCGGCTGCGACAGTCCTTCCAGCACGTCGCTGCGGAAAGCCTTGTCGATGCCGGTTTCGTCCAGATCGACGAGCGCAAGACCCTTGGTAGAAGTCATCAATTGTCCTTTGCGAGCCGCAAGCCGGTGAATTGCCAACGTTGGTGCGGGTAAAAGAAATTGCGGTATGATGCCCGCGAATGGCCCCGCGCCGTGGCGCAGCTGGCCCCGCGCAGGACAAACTGCCCGCTCATGAATTTGCCGTTATATTCGCCGATTGCACCTTCTGCCGGGCGAAAGCGGGGATATGGCAGATAGGCGCTGCGGGTGAATTGCCAGCAATCGCCGAACAGGCCCGGCCTCCCCTCTGGTATCAGATGGTTCAGGCAGCCGAGTTGGTTACCGCCCGCCGAATCATGCGCCGGTGCGCTGTCGGCATGTTGCCCGCGTGCGACCGCTTCCCATTCGAATTCGGTCGGCAAACGCGCATCTGCCCAAGTGGCGAAGGCATCGGCCTCGTAATACGAGATATGGGTGACGGGAGCGTCCGAATCACGGCCTTGCCAGCCGTAGTGGGTAAAATGCTGATCGCCGTGCCAGTAAAGCGGTGCAGAGATCGCATTTTCCTGAACCCAGCCCCAACCGTCGGATAGCCACAAGGAAGCAGTCCGGTAGCCGCCATCATCGATGAATTGCTGCCACTGCCCGTTGGTGACCAGCCGCCGCGAAAGGGCAAACGGTTCCAGCAAAACCCTGTGGCGCGGACCTTCATTGTCATAGGCGAAGCCGCTTGAAGGGCCGTCATCGGGGTGCCCGATCAGAGCGATCCCGCCAGGGTGCGCATCCCAGCCGTCCTGCGGATTCGCTGCGGGCATTGCCCCCGCATGGTCCAGCATCGCGGGGCCAAGCGGGTTCTGAAACAGCGCGTGTTTGATGTCGGTCAGCAGCAATTCCTGATGCTGTTGTTCATGTGCGATACCGAGCGCGATCAGATCGGCAAAACGCGGGTCATCCAGCATCGGTTCGATTGCATCGTCCACCTGCGCACGCCAGCCCAGTATCTGCGGGACCGTGGGGCGCGACAGCATACCGCGTGAGAACCGCGCGATACGTTCACCCTCCGCCTCGTAATAGGAATTGAAAACGAACGGCCAGCGCTCGTTATACAGCGTGTAACCCGGCATGTGGTCACGCAGCAGGAACGTCTCGAAAAACCAGTTGGTATGGCCAAGGTGCCATTTCGCCGGCGATGCATCTTCCATCGACTGCAGGGTGGCATCGGCCTCTGACAAAGGCTCAAGCAATGCCTGTGTCAGCGCGCGAGTCGCACGATATTGTTCACCAATCGTATCGCCTGCCGCGTTCGGCAGTGCGGTCTCGGGCTGCGGCACAGGGCCCTCCTCTCGCGTCCGGTCCCCTCCCACATTGGCGGGAAAGGGCTACTTATTAAAGGCCCGAGAGGAAATTTCTTTCCGAGATTTCAGAGCGAAACCGAATTTAAATGCGATCAGGCTGCATTTGCCTGCGATTGCCCGGCTTCCATCGTCATCATTTCAGCCAGCAGGAAAGCCAGCTCCAACGACTGCGCCGCGTTGAGGCGCGGGTCGCAATGCGTGTGATAACGGTCGCCCAGCGCCTCGTCGGTGATCGCAACTGCGCCGCCGACGCATTCGGTCACGTCCTGTCCGGTCATCTCTATATGGATGCCCCCAGCGTGCGTGCCTTCTGCGCGGTGCACGGCGAAGAAGCCTTTCACTTCGCTCAGAATACGGTCGAACGGGCGGGTTTTGTAACCGCTGTCCGATTTGATGACATTGCCGTGCATTGGATCACAGCTCCACACGACCGGATGCCCTTCGGCCTTCACCGCACGAACCAGCCGGGGAAGCCCGGCTTCCACCTTGTCATGGCCAAAGCGGCTGATCAGCGTGATCCGGCCCGCTTCCCGAGCAGGGTTGAGCGTGTCGAGCAGCTTCAGCAGAACGTCAGGCTCCATCGAAGGGCCGCATTTCATGCCTAGCGGATTGCCGATGCCGCGCGCGAATTCGATATGCGCGCTGCCTTCGAAACGGGTCCGGTCGCCAATCCACACCATGTGTGCGCTGGTGTCGTACCAGTCACCGGTCAGCGAATCCTGACGGGTCAGATTTTGCTCATAAGGGAGCAGTAGCGCCTCGTGACTGGTGTAGAAGCTGGTGCGCTGCAATTGCGGCACGGTGTCGGGGTCGATGCCGCACGCTTCCATGAAATCAAGCGCTTCACCAATCCGGTCGGCAGTCTGCGCGAACTTGTCCGCCCACGGGCTGCGGCCCATGAAATCAAGCGTCCATTTGTGAACCTGGCGCAGGTTTGCGTAACCGCCGCTGGCAAAGGCGCGCAGCAGGTTGAGCGTAGCGGCCGCTTGCGAATAGGCGCGGACCATGCGTTCGGGATCATTGGTGCGCACCGCCGGGTCAAATTCGATGCCGTTGACGTTATCGCCGAAATAGCTGGGCAGCGTGATGCCGTCCTTCGTCTCGGTATCGCTGCTGCGCGGCTTGGCGAACTGGCCCGCCATGCGGCCGACCTTCACCACCGGAACCTTGCCCGCATAAGTCAGGACAACCGCCATCTGCAGCAGCACGCGGAAGGTGTCGCGAATGTTGTTCGGGTGAAATTCCGCGAAGCTTTCAGCGCAATCGCCGCCTTGCAGCAGGAACGCCTTGCCCTGCGCGACATCGGCCAGATCGGCTTTCAGCGCGCGCGCTTCACCAGCAAACACCAGCGGCGGATAGGTGGACAGGGTCTTTTCCGCATCCGCCAGCGCCTGCGCATCGTTATAGCGCGGCAGATGCCGTGCCTCGTGCGCCTTCCAGCTTTCGGGGGTCCAGTTCTGTGCCACTTTAAACCTGTCTTTCATCAAAATATCGGTGCGGTAATGCGCCCATCTGCCCGCGAATTAGGCGACGCGGCATACAAAAGCAAAGCCGCATCGACCGCAAGCGCAAGAAACATTCAGCCCGGCCAAGCGCTGCTTCGCCGGCCCGGCAGTTGGCCAGACGGGATTAGCGCCCGGTGATTTCCGCAGCCCGTGCCGCGCCTCCGCCAGCCAATTCCTGACCATCGGGCAGTATGGCTAGCCGGTATGCGGGCCGATTGGCGAAGTATTTCTGCGCCAACTCCTGCATCCGTTCGGGCGTTGTCTGACTGTAATCGCTCAGCAGTGTCTGCAGGTATAGCAGCTTGCGCCGGTCCTTGCTCGACCCCTCGATCTGGTACAGCCAGAACTGGTTGCTGGTCATGATCCGCGTCACCAATTGCTTCAGCGGTTCGGTCACGCGCGCCAGCTCGTCAGCGGTTGGCGGGTTCACCGCCAGATCGCGGGCAATTGCATCGGACGCGGCGAAGAATACCGGCACGTCTTCTGGCTTAAGCTGCGCCAGCGCCATAATTCTGCCGCCAGCATCCAGATCGACTGGCCAGCTGGCGTTCACGCTCGGCGAATAGCTGGCCCCCGCACGCTCGCGCATCGCATCAAGCAAACGGTTGTTGAACAGGTCGGTGAGTATTTCCAGCTGGCGGGATTCGCGCAGCTGTTCGACACCGGCCCCGCTTGGCCACGCCACCACTGCGGCTGCACTGGTCGCATCACCGCGATGAGTGATGATCTTCGTACCCTCACCCGCCGCCGGGAATGTCGGCACGCGGCTGGCGATTTCCGCCGGGATCGGTGTCCGCTGGGGCAGCGCGCCGACTGTGTTGCGTAGCGCTTCCACCGCAGCGTCTCGCTGGAAATCGCCGAAAATAATGACTTCGACATCGCCTTGCGACAGCAGCGGTGCCCACACTTCGCGGAAGCGTTCCGGCGTGGTTGTATCCACTTCGGTCGGGGTGAAGGTCTTGAACCGGGCATCTTCGTTGCGCAGGTAATATTCCAGATCGCGGGTCAGGATACCGCCTGCATTCGCGGCATAGCTTTCATAGCTCAGGCGCTGCGCTGCTTTCATCCGGTTGACGGGGTTCGCATCCCAGCGCGGCATCGCCAGCTTTCCGGCGAACAGGTACAGCTGATCTGCCAGATCGGCATTGCGCGTCTGAGCGGAAAAACTGAACACCGCATCTTCAACCGCGAAATCGAAACCCATGACCCGGCCGGTCGAAATGCGGTCGAGTTCTTCCTGACCAAGCTCTCCGAAGCCCTGCCCGACAAGCGCGCTTTCCCCGAGCGAGATATACGGCGCGTCTTCCTGATCGAAGGCGCGCATCCCGGCGCCGAAGCGCATTTTTACAGAAACCCTGCCCGGCTCCCCGTCATTGGGCCAGAGCAAGGCGCGTGTGCCGTTGTCAAATTCGATCCGCTCGATGCCAAGCACCCCAAGCGGGCCCGTCGACACGATCGTGCCCGGCTCCCCGATTGGCGGCAGGTCTGCGAACGACAGCGTTTCCGCAGCGAGCCGGACGTCGGAATTCGGTGCCACTTCCTGCAGCATCGCGGCGCGAACGGCGGCATCGGTGGCTTCGTCTGCGGCGGGCGTTATGTAAGTCGTGCGGATCACGTCGCCTTCGAACAGTGCTCGTGTCCGCTCAAGAATGCGTTCGGGTGTGATCCGTTCACGCATTCCGCGAAACACCTGCAGCACGGTTTCCGGCGCAGCAACCGCCTCGCGAATATCGACCGCATTGATGATGTCATCGGCCAGCTTTGAACCTTGCATCACCGTGCGCTGTTCGACCTGGCTTTCGTAGATCTTTTCAAATTCGGCAAACTCGCGGGCAATTTCTTCCTCGCTCGGGGCGGCGGCCAACGCATCCTCGATCACGCCGCGCACGTCCTTCAAGGCTGACTGCCAGTCGCCAGTCAGCGGGGCAAAAGCGACAAAGGTTGAATCTGTAGACCGGCTGACATCTTCCTGCCGGACCTGAGCGTATAGATAGGAACCGCCCGCCCGTGCGCGTGCTTCCAGCCGGCGATTGATCAGCGCCTGCGCGAGCGCATCCATCAGCAACCCTTCATTGTACACGATCGTGTCCTGTACCGGCCGCCATGGACGCATGACCGTATAGGTCATCGAACGCGGCAAGTCCGGTTCGACAATCACCGCCACTTCGCCAACCGGGTTTTCCGGATCGGCACCGGCGGGGGCGACAGGATCGCCAAAATCTGGCGCCGGAGTCAGCGGCCCCTTGCCTTCCCAGTCGCCGAAATATTTCTCGATCAGACTAGCGAATGTTTCCGCCTCGAAATCACCGGCAACCGAAATCACGACGTTCTCTGGACGGTACCAGCGGTCATGAAATGCGGAGATGCTTTCAGCGGTTGCCCCGTTCAGCGTTTCGCGCGTGCCAATCGTCAGCCGGTTGGCCAGGCGCTGCCCGGCAAAACGCGTCTGGAGCGATTTTTCGAATGCGCGAATGGACGCTCCGCTTCGTTCGCGCATTTCCGCAAGGACAATCGGCACGTCGAGCGCCAGATTTTCCTCCGAAAGCACGGGCTCCTGCATCATCCCGGCGAGAAGTTTGAAGCTTTCTTCAACCGATGCGGGGGTCGCGGCGGGCAGGTCCAGCTTGTAGACTGTATGCGTCGGTGTCGTCTCGGCATTTGTATCGCTGCCGAATGACGCGCCGAGCCGCTGCCAGGTCGGTATCGCTGCGCCCTGCGCCAGATATTTACTTTCGCGGAAGCTCATATGTTCGAGCAGATGGGCAAAGCCGCGCTCGCTGTCTTCTTCGTGGAGCGACCCTGCATCGATCCGGATGCGGATGGAAACCTGGCCGGGCGGCACTCCGTTTTCGCGCGTGGCATAGCGCAGGCCGTTATCCATTTCACCGAAAAGCCACTCGGTATCGCGCGGGACATCGCTGCCTTCGTATATCCACGGTGTTTCGCTGCCGATCTGCACCGCCTTTGGCGCAGGCAGCGACGACAGGGCCGCCGCCTCTGTCCCCGCCTCTGCCGCAGTCTGAACACCCTGCTCCTGCGCACTCTGCTGCGCGGAAGCCTGCGGGGCCAGATAGAGAAGCGGAAGAAGAAGCGCGAAATGGCGTGCAGCACGCAAAAATTTTGTCATATCCTGCATATAGAGGCGGCAGGGATGAAGCGATAGTGAATAGGCTGCAACAAACGCTGTCACGGTGCGGCTTGTTAGTCGCGGCGCCGGTCCCTACATCGCTGGCATGTTCATAGAGACCGAAACCACACCGAACCCCGCCAGCCTCAAATTCCTGCCCGGCCAGCAGGTCATGGCCAGCGGCACCCGCGAATTTGCCAGCCCCGAGGCCGCCGAAGCATCGCCGCTGGCACAGGCAGTGTTCGATACTGGCGAAGTCGTGAATGTATTTTTCGGCAGTGATTTCATTTCGGTAACCGCCGCGCCAGGTGTGAACTGGTCCGACCTGAAACCGCAGGTCGTATCGATCTTGCTCGACCATTTCGTATCCGAGGCACCGCTGTTCACCGGCGGAAGCGCGGCTGGCATTTCCGTTCCGCCAGAAGAATCAATGGTTGTGGAAGACGATCCGGCACACGCCGATATCATCGCGCAAATCCACGAACTGCTGGAAACCCGCATCCGGCCCGCTGTTGCCGGTGATGGCGGCGATATTGCCTATCGCGGTTTCAAGGACGGCATCGTCTATCTCACGATGCAGGGCGCCTGTTCAGGCTGCCCGTCTTCGACTGCCACGCTGAAACACGGCATCGAAGGTTTGCTGAAACATTATGTGCCGGAAGTCGTTGAAGTCCGTGCAGCCTGAATTCAGGCACGACCAACAGACTTCAAGGGGCTTAAATGACCAAACAATTCCATGATAACGTCCTTGGCGGCGACATTCTCGATCAACTCTACAACGAAGCCCGGACCTATAATGGCTGGCTCGACAAGGAAGTGAGCGAGGAACAGATCAGGCATATCTATGATCTGATGAAGATGGCGCCGACATCGGCCAACATGCAGCCAGGCCGGTTTGTCTGGGTCACATCCGAAGAAGGCAAGGCCAAGCTGGCCGAATGCGCTTCGGAAGGCAATGCAGACAAGATCAAGGCTGCTCCGGTTACCGTCATCATCGGTTACGACATTGATTTCCACGAAGAATTGCCATGGCTGTTCCCGCACACCGATGCGAAGAGCTGGTTCGAAGGTGACGAAGAAGGCCGCAAGGAAGGCGCATTTCGCAATTCTGCCTTGCAAGGCGCGTATCTGATCCTGGCCGCGCGCGCGGTCGGTCTCGATTGCGGCCCCATGTCCGGCTATGACGCCGATGCAGTGAACGACGCATTTTTCGGTGATGATCCGAAGGTCAAATCGAACTTCATCTGCTCGCTCGGTTATGGGGATCCGTCGACCATCTTCGAACGCAGCCCGCGGCCGGAATTCGGCAAGTTCAACCGCATGGCGTAATTCACCGGGCCCGGCATGACCGGGCCCTTTCTCTTTGCCCTTGCACCCTTGTGCCGCATCATGCCAACGCGGCCAGACAATTAATCAATTCAAGACGGGGCTGACGGCGCGATCATGCGAACACTGGCGATAGAATGCGCGACGGAGGCGTGCTCTGTGGCGCTGTTCGATGGCAGCTCGCTTGCCGCGCACGATCACCGCGAACTTGGCCGCGGCCATGCTGAACGGCTTGTCCCGATGATTTCCGCCCTGCCCGGCAAGGGCAAGGCGGAACGAATCTTGGTGTCCCGCGGACCAGGCAGCTTCACCGGAGTGCGAATTGGTATCGCGGTCGCGCGTGCGCTCGCTTTCGCCTGGCAGGCAGAGATACAATCCTATCCCACGTTGGCCTTGGTGGCGGCAATGGCCATCGCAGAAAGCAATAAGCAGCGTGTTCTTTCCTGCATGAGCGGCGGCCACGGCGAATGGTTCGTCCAGCCGTTCGATGCTGACTTGAATCCGGAATCGGGCCACGCATCGCTCAAGCCGGACGATGCCGCCAGCCGCTTCGATATTCCGCTGGTTGCCGGATCGCAGGCCCAGCAAATGGTCGACCTGCGCGGAACCGGATACGCCATGCAGTTTCTGCCCGACGCGCGCTTTTCCTTGCATCTGCCCAACGGCTTGCTGTCGGCAGACACCGCCCCGCTCTATGGCAGAGCGCCGGATGCAAAACTGCCGGGTGGAAAAGCTCCCGCATGATGGACGATATCGACCGCATCATGGAGGTGATGGAGGCGGCCTTTGAACCCAGATGGGGCGAGGCATGGAACCGCCGCCAGATCTCCAGCTCGCTGGCATTGCCGCATACCGACTACACCTTGGTTGGGGAGAAAGGCGGGACGCCTGAAGAAGGCAAACCCGCAGCCGGCTTTGCCTTGATCAAGATCGCACCGGGCGAAGAAGAATTATTGCTTATCGCGGTGCGTCCCGAACACCGCGGACGCGGACTTGGCAAACGTTTACTGGATATCTTCGCCAATCAGGCCCGAAAGCGCGGAGCGGAACGTATCTTTCTGGAGATGCGGGCGAACAACCCCGCAAGGGCGCTGTATGAATCGCATGGGTTCGAGCAGATCGGAACCCGCAAGAATTACTATTCAATGGATAATGGCGACAAGATCGACGCGATTACATTTGCGCGTACACTCTAAGTAAAACAGCCCCATTTTGGTTACGATACTATTAGCGATGTCGCGTAACCACGCTTGAAAGACATGCACGGTTGGTTCATAAAGAGTCTACCTGCAATAGCAGATAATACTGTGGTCGCACACATGATGAGGACACCAATGGATAATTTTCAAGACGATATGACGGAGACGCTAATAACGCTCACGTCAGACATCGTTGCTGCTCACGTGAGCAATAACAATGTCGACGTGGGCGAAGTGCCTTCGCTGATAACCACCGTTTATGGTGCTTTGGCCGGACTTGGACAGGATGAGGACCCTGTCGAAGAACTGCCGGACCCAGCGGTTTCGATCCGTTCATCAGTCAAGAGAGACCACATCGTCTGTCTCGACTGCGGTAAGAAGATGAAAATGCTGAAACGTCATTTGATGACCGAACACGGCATGACCATCGACGAATACCGCGCTCGCTGGAGCTTGGGCGCAGATTATCCGATGGTTGCACCAAACTACGCTGAAACCCGCCGCGACCTTGCCAAGAAAATTGGCCTGGGCCGCAAGCCGGGTCAAAAGCGCGGACGCAAGAAAAAAGCCGCCTGAACGGTCGCACGATAGCAGCGCTGTGATTTAATCATCCGGTCATGCTTGAGAAGAACGCCCCGCCCTACTAAGGGTCAGGGGCGTTTTTCACATGTTCAACCGCAATCAGGGATAGATTTTGCAGCAACGTATCGACCTCGAACAGCTATGCGCCGAACGCGGCTTGCGGATTACCGAACAGCGCCGGATCATTGCGCGCGTCCTGTCGGAAAGCGACGATCATCCCGATGTGGAATTGCTGCACGAACGCGCGTCCGCGATCGATCCGAAGATCTCCATCGCCACAGTCTATCGCACCGTCCGGCTGTTCGAAGAAGCAGGCATTCTCGACCGGCACGATTTCGGCGATGGCCGGGCCCGCTACGAAGCGGCACCAGAGGCCCATCACGATCACCTGATCGATGTGGAAAGCGGTGACGTGGTCGAATTCGTCGATCCGGAACTGGAAGCCCTGCAGAAACAGATCGCTGAAAAACTGGGCTACCGCCTGGTTGACCACCGGATGGAACTTTACGGTGTGAAACTGGGGCGTCCGAAAGACCAGGCCAACTGATGAACGCGGAGCTTCGCGCCGCTGCCGAGCGCGGGGAAGACACTCCGCTTTCCGCCGCCGGCTGGTTGCGGTTCGGATCCAGGCTTGCCGGTCTCCTCTTGCTGCTTCTGATCTTTGTGCCGCTGCATTATCTCTATCGCATTTTCAAATACGGTTCTCCGTTCCCGATGCTGTTCTTGCGCTTTGCCGGATGGATCGCGGGCGCACGTGTAAAGCCGATCGGCGCGCACTTGAAACGCGACGTTTTCTACATCGCTAACCACGTCAGCTGGATCGACATACTCGCACTGGCCGGGGCAAGCGGGACCGCGTTCGTCGCCAAGGCCGAACTGGCAGAAGTGCCGATTATCGGATGGCTATGCAGCCTGAACCGAACAGTCCATGTAAAGCGCGAAAACAGGCTGGGCGTCGCCGAACAGATCAACGCCCTGCGCGAGGCGCTCGAAGACAATTGGTCGGTCACGGTCTTTCCGGAAGGCACCACCACTGACGGCCAGTCATTGCTGCCGTTCAAAACGTCGATGCTCAGCGTGCTGGAGCCGCCGCCCAAGGATGTGCTCGTCCAGCCGGTGCTGATCGATTACGGCGATGTTGGCGAGGAAATCGGCTGGATCGGTGAGGAAAGCGGGATCAACAACGCGAAACGAATTCTGGCCCGCAAGGGCAGCTTCGAAGTAAAGCTTCATTTTCTCGAACCCTTCAGTCCTGAAGAATTCCGCGGGCGCAAAGCCGTTGGCGCACGCGCCCGAGCCGCCATCGAAGCGGCCCTCCTGACCTCGCTGGGCAAGCCTCTACGTGAGTTCAAGCACGATGTAGTGCCTGTACGCTACGCCGCACCGAGGGATTATATCCCGATCGAATAATCCCTTGCCGGCTATTCCCCGGAAGGCATCCGGCTAAGCGTGTAGCGTCCCGGTTCTTGCAGCCCGCCTTCTCCGCGATAGACCTCAGAGCGAAGGATGGTGCCGTCATCGGCCTGGGCAAACCACAGATCGTGGGTGTGGCTTTCTCCCGCATCAAGATCGGTAACATCGCGGAATGTGAAGCGGATTTGTCCGTCCGCTCCTGCACGACTTTCGAGGCGCGGCTGATTACCCTGCGGGCAGTAATGGGTCGCGACCAGCGCATCACCGTCCAAGTGATAAACGGTCATCGAATGCAGCCCCGAGGCTGTCTCCCACCTTTCAACCATCACGCTCCCACGGGCGGTTTATTCAAAGACGATCTCAAGAGCGGGCGTTTCGGCAACCTGCCAGCGTCCTTCCCATGAACTGATCAATTCCAGCTGCTCGGAAGGGCTGAGCGCGGCGGCATTCTCCCGCGCATGAGCGTGAAGCGGAACCGCAAACGCCAACAGCGCGAGAAGCGCGATTTTTCTGACATTTTTCATGGAGAATCCTTAGCGAAACAAAAGCGCATCGCAAAATCCGACCATCGTTGAATTGCAGGCCATCTGCGGCTAAGTGCGCGCTCATGCAAAAAACCGCGTCTCCCAAGACCTACCGGGTCAAAAGCTTCGGCTGCCAGATGAACGTCTATGACGGCGAACGTATGGCGGAAATGCTGGCAGAAAAAGGCATTACCGAAGCGCCCGAGGGCGAAGACGCTGATCTTGTGGTGCTAAACACCTGCCACATTCGCGAGAAAGCCGCCGAGAAGGTCTATTCGGACATCGGCCGTCTTACCAAGGGCAAGACCCAGAAAAAGGCCCCGATGATTGCGGTGGCCGGCTGTGTTGCACAGGCTGAAGGCGAAGAAATCATGGCGCGCGCGCCTGCCGTGTCGATGGTTGTCGGTCCGCAGGCTTATCACCGGCTTCCCGGCATGATCGACGATGCGGTTGCAGGCAAACGCTCGACAGACACCGATATGCCAGCCGACGCGAAATTCGCCGCGCTGCCCAAACGCCGCAAATCGGCCCCAAGTGCGTTCCTGACTATTCAGGAAGGCTGCGACAAGTTCTGCACCTATTGCGTCGTCCCTTATACCCGCGGGGCCGAGATTTCGCGCCCTTACAGCGCCTTGGTCGACGAAGCGAAGAAACTGGTAGAAGCGGGTGCGAAGGAAATCACCCTGCTGGGCCAGAATGTCAGCGCATGGACGGGCGAGGATGACAGGGGCCGCAAACTGGGCATGGCCGGCCTGATCCGCGAACTCGCGAAAGACCCCGATCTCAAGCGTATCCGGTACACGACCAGCCACCCTGCCGACATGGATGACGAGTTGATCGACACCCACGGCGAAGTCGGCAAGCTCATGCCCTATCTCCACTTGCCGGTTCAGAGCGGCAACGACCGCGTGTTGAAAGCCATGAACCGCAGCCATACCGCGGAAAGCTATCTGCATTTGCTGGAGCGTTTTCGCGCCGCGCGGCCAGACCTTGCGCTCTCGGGCGATTTCATCGTCGGCTTTCCCGGCGAAACCGATGCCGAGTTTGAAGACACGCTCAAGGTCGTCGATCAGGTGCGTTACGCGCAGGCCTACAGTTTTAAGTACTCACCGCGCCCTGGAACACCTGCAGCGACGATGGAAAACCAGATCGAACCGCAGGTGATGGATGAACGCCTGCAACGCTTGCAGGCCGCGCTTCGCCGCGATCAACAGGCGTTCAATGAGGCCAGCATCGGCAAAACCTGCGAAGTTCTGGTCGAACGGCGCGGCAAGCTGGACGGTCAATGGCTGGGCAAATCACCGTGGCTGCAATCGGTTCACTTCACTGGCGACGCAGATATCGGCGACCTGATCGAGGTAAAGCTGATCCAGGCAGGTCAGAATTCGCTCGCCGGTGAAATCGTCGCCTGATTATTCGGCGCTAGCGACCGGCTTCAGTTCCCCCTCGGGGATGATTACCAGATCGATACTTCCAACCTTCGTCGCGGGTTCCACCGTGGGGTTTGACGCATATTTGGCCCCGTCAAACGGCACCTTCATGATCCCGGGCTCTTGCCCGCCGCCATAAACGCTGACGCCCAGATCCTTCATGCCATTTGTCGATGTGCTCAAAACGCCGACAGGCAATTGGCTGACAGTAAGGCTGCCGATCTTGGTGAATCCATCATCCGCGGTTTTCAGGACCAGCAGGTTGCAGCCGCCGCTGCCGCACATCATCGGGCCGCCGGCATATACCAGGTATTCATCGTCACCCACCCCGTCCAGATCAGCCCTGCCATAGCTGTAGAGCACGGTTGCGGTATCGGGATATTCCGATCGCAGGAACGCTTCGACCAAACGATCGGTATCCGCTGCCACTTCGATCGGGCCGGATTGTCGCGCCGTATCGCCGGTCACTGGCGCAGGTTCAGCGCAGCCGGCAAGCCCGAACGCACACAGCATCGCTGACACTGCCAACACCCTGCTAGAAATCTGGTTCTTCATGGTTCTTGATCCTGTGATTTGTCCGTGATGAAATCGGTTACACTTGAAAGACGCTTTCCACCGTTGATTGTTTCCAGCCAGCTTGCCTCCGGCGGATATCATCCTACATTCGGAAGGAAGAGATGAAAGGAATGCATGGGACGTAAACCCTCAAGGGCCACTGATCCGGCTCTGTCACCAGACCCGGTCGCACAGCGCGAAATTCGCCGCGCCCAGATCGACATGTCGTTCGACAACCAGTCGTTGCTGGTCCCCCTGTTCGGACAGTTCGATGCGAACCTGGTTCAGGTGGAAAACCGGTTAGGCGTATTCATTTCCGCCCGCGGAGATACCCTGCATATCGAAGGCCCCGAAGACAGCGTCGCAAGAGCGCGCGACGTCCTGCAGGCCCTGTATGACCGGCTGGCGATGGGGCAGGATCTTGATAGCGGTGCGATAGAATCGATCATCGCCATGACCAACGAACCGACATTCGACGGCATTGTGGACGCGGACCAAAACGCGCCGCCGATCATGATCCGCACGCGCCGCAAGACTATTGTCCCCCGCTCCAAAGCACAGGCGCATTACATGCGGCAATTGGCGCGCGACGATGTGATTTTCGCGCTCGGTCCTGCGGGCACGGGTAAAACCTATGTCGCAGTGGCACAGGCTGTAAGCCAGTTGATCACCGGCAGCGTGCAGCGGCTGATCCTGTCGCGCCCGGCGGTAGAGGCTGGCGAGCGGCTGGGCTTTCTGCCCGGCGATATGAAGGACAAGGTCGACCCCTATCTACGCCCGCTCTATGATGCTTTGTATGACTGCATGCCGCCAGAGCAGGTGGAACGGCGTATCGAAAGCGGCGAAATCGAAATCGCGCCTATCGCTTTCATGCGCGGCCGTACGCTTGCCGATGCGTTCGTGATCCTCGACGAGGCGCAGAACACGACCAAGGAACAGATGAAGATGTTTCTGACCCGGTTCGGGCAGAACAGCCGGATGGTCGTGTGCGGTGACCCCAGGCAGATCGACATTCCCGGTGGGGACCGGATGAGCGGGCTAGCCGATGCAGTCGGCAGGCTGGAAGGGGTCGAAGGCATCGCCGTGGCCCGCTTCACCGCAGCCGATGTCGTGCGCCACCCGATCGTGGGCAGGATAGTCGACGCGTATGAAGGAACGGGCGCTTAAGACGCGCCATGGACCTCGATATCGATCTTGAAGACTGGCCCAACGGTTCTTGGGAAGACCTGGCTGAACGCTGCAGCATGTCTGCCGCCAAACAGGCACCGGAACTCGCCAATGAACGTCTGACCGCAAGCCTCCTGTTCACCAGTGATGCAGAGGTTCACACGCTCAACCGCGAATGGCGGCAACGTGACAAACCGACCAATGTCCTGTCTTTCCCCATGCTGGAACGAGAGGAACTGATCGGTCTGGATCAGAATGGCCCGCCAGTCATGCTGGGCGATCTCGCAATGGCGTATGAAACCTGCGCCCGCGAAGCAGCTGAAAAAGGCATCGCGCTGGAGAATCATGCGGCCCACCTGATCATTCACGGATTGCTGCATCTCGCGGGCCATGACCACGAAATTTCCCCCGAAGATGCCGATGCAATGGAAGCATTGGAGATTGCGGCTCTTGCATCTATGGGGATAGCGGACCCATATGGGGACCGACATTGACAGGTTACGCTTAGGAGTACCCACGAAGGGCCATGCCCGATATCGACAATTCCGCCGGAGACGCGGACAGTAGCAACGGGCTGTGGCCCGCCATCAAGAAAATTTTCGGCGGTGAAGAAACCGACCGCTCGCTGCGTGCCCAGCTCGAAGAGGCTATCGACGAGCATGAGGATGAGAATCCGTCGGATGACGATGACAGCAGCGCCAATGGCGACCTGTCCGGGGTCGAGCGGCAAATGCTGCGCAATCTGCTGCATTTCAGCGAACACGACGCCGATGATGTTTCGATCCCGCGCGGCGAGATCGTGGCGGTTTCGGCTGACATAAGCTGGAATGAATTGATCGAAGTGTTTTCCGAAAACGGCCATTCGCGCATGCCCGTCTATCGCGGACAACTGGATCAGGTGATCGGGATGATCCACATCAAGGATATCTTCCCGTTTCTTGCCAAAGGGACACCGCCGCCGAAAGACTGGACCACGCTGATGCGTCAGCCGCTCTATGTACCGCAATCGCGCGGCGCACTGGACGTTCTGGCCGATATGCGCGCGCGCCGGGTGCATCTGGCGATCGTGGTCGATGAATTTTCCGGTACCGACGGGATCATCACCATCGAAGATCTGGTCGAGGAAATCGTCGGCGACATCGAAGACGAACACGATGACCTGCCCGAAGAACTGATCACCCCGATCGGCGAGGGTATGTGGGATTGCGATGCCCGCGCTGAGCTGGACGATGTGGCCGAACGGGTCGATCCGCGCCTCGGGGAAGTCGAGGAATCGGTCGATACGCTGGGCGGACTTACGTTCATCCTGGCAGAACAGGTCCCGCCGGTCGGTACAATCGTGAAACATCCCAGCGGCTGGCATATCGAAGTGACCGCGGCCGATGATACCCACGTCAAACGGCTCCGGCTTCACCCTGCTCCTGATGCACCCGACGCGCCCGACGCGAACTGATTTCAGGCTTACTTCGATTTTTTGCAACAAAAGTCTAGCTCACGCGTTGGCGGCGTAAGCAGGAGAAAAACATGCCCACCCGCCGTTTACCGCCGCTTCGCGCACTGGAAGCGTTCATGCGCACCGTGCGACTCGGTTCGGCGCGCGCCGCGTCCGAAGAGCTTGGCCTCAGCCCGTCGGCGCTGTCGCGCCGAATAGCCAATCTGGAAGAATTCACCGGCAAGAAGCTGTTCACCCGCGCAAAACAGGCAATGCAGCTGACCGACGAAGGACAGGCATTTCATGACGCCGTGGCCCCTCACCTGGAGGCGTTGGCGCTGGCGATTGAAAACCAGTCGGAAAACATCTCGCTGCTGCGATTGAGGCTTGGCGTCCTGCCATTGTTCGGCAGCCAGCGCCTGTTCCCGCATCTGGGTGAACTGCGCAAACGCCACCCTTTGCTGCACATCGACATCGACACCGGCCCGCATCTGGAAGACCGGGTGGGTGACACGCTCGATGCAGCGATCATCTTGTCACGCGGCCCGGCAGCCGGGCTTCATGCGGTCCGTCTAGACTACAACATGGTGCACGCGATCTGCAGCAAGGAAGCGGCCCAGATGCTGGGCACCAACCCCGACATCGACAAGCTCGCCAAGCAGACCTTCCTGATCCATAATGAATTGCCCGCGAGTTTCGAGGCATGGAAGCAGGAACTGGGTATTGAAGCGCTGGAACCCGCGGCCATCGATCATTACGATTCAGGGCAGCTAATGCTGGAGGCTGCGGCTCAAGGCCTTGGGATCGCCATCATGCACGACGACCATATGAAACGCGCGGCCGATAACCGTCTGGCAAGACTGTTCGATGCAGAGGTCGAGAGCCCTTATAGCTACTGGTTTATCTGCAAACCGACCGCGCTGGAAAGCCGACCTGTACGCCTGTTTCACGACTGGCTGGTACGCGCTGGCCTGTAATAGTCAGCCGCCTTTCTTGGGCGGTGTCATCGGCGCATGGACGCATGGGTCGGTTCGGAGGAAGCCAGCTCCCGGATGGGGTTTGCTTGGTTCACCGCATTCGACCTCTGGTTTTGAAATCGGATCATCGTCCGCTTCCAGCAGCCCGTAGGCCAGCGGGTCCTCATACGCTGCGATCCAGGTTAGGCAGTCCGCCAGTTTTCGGATGCTGTGTTTCTCGCCCGCGCTGGCAGACGGGTTGCAGTTGATCACAAAGACATCGGCAGCAGGCGGAGCTTTATATTGCCGCAGAATGCGCAGAAATTCACCACGTTCGGCCACTGCCAACCTGCTGATGTCATTCTGCATCGGATCGCCGCTGAAGAATGGCGACGTGTTGAAAACGTAGGCGCGAACGCTCTTGTTATCGATCGAGATCTGAGTAGCGAGTGCACCGCCGAGCGAATGGCCGGTCACTTCGATGGGAATGTCCTGATATTGCTCGGCATCAAGCGCAGCCCGCTCCGCAGCGTAAACCATGCGTGCGCCTTCGCGCTGGCTTTCGCCAAGCGAGCCGGAAAATATGTCTGAAGTAGAACCGAACTCTGTGCCGCGAAAAGCGATGACTCGGGCGAGCAGTTCAGTCCGCTCCCCATTTTCGATCAGGTACCGGTCGAACACCGAGTAAGCGAGCCCGCTATCGTCGTTCTCGCTCGCTTCGCGCCTCAGGAAAGCAGGGTGCAGGACTCCGTATTGGTCACCATCCTGGTATGAATTGGAAGCGAGCATCGCATAGGGATAGCTCTCTACCGCCGCCTCCCGCACGAATTCGCACCAGCCGCCCGGCTCCATCCGGCATGGGCTGCGCGACTGAGTGAGGTCGGGATAGGGCGTGATGCAGCCGCTTAACAGCAACACACCCAGCATCGCTGCGATAGTACGTTTTACCATCCGGCGTGCGCCCTATCCCGATCCTTGTCTCTTACGAAACGGTCGCTTTCACGATCTTGCCCGGATTTGCTGGCGGTTCGCCGGTTGGCAATGCGTCAATGTGTTCCATGCCGCTCTCTACCTGGCCCCAGACGGTGTACTGACCGTCGAGGAAGTGCGCATCGTCAAAGCAGATGAAGAACTGGCTGTTCGCGCTGTCAGGAACCTGAGTGCGAGCCATCGAGCATGTTCCGCGCACGTGCGGTTCTGCGCTGAATTCCGCCTTCAGATCAGGCTTGTCGCTGCCGCTCATGCCGGTGCCGGTCGGGTCACCGCCTTGGGCCATGAAGCCGGGGATCACGCGGTGGAATACCACGCCGTCGTAAAATCCGTCCTTGGCAAGTTCAGTAATGCGTTCAACGTGACCCGGTGCCAGGTCAGGACGCAATTTGATGACTACGTCGCCGGAATCGAGAGTGAGGGTAAGCTTTTGATCGGCCATATTCTTGGTATCTCCTTCTGAATTGCGCCCGATATAGACACTCATGCGCCGATGTCACCCGCCCGGGGGATGCTGGGCTTGCTTTTCACCCCCGCCCCCTTAGACGAGCGGCATGGGGAACGAGACTTATCAGGACGATGAAGAGCTGATGATCGCCGATAAACCGGCGGAAGAAAGCGCGCGTCCCGATGACCGGATCGATGATGAACGTCTCGACGAGGAAAACACCCTGAAGGCTGACTATGTCCGTTCGGTGCGCGATGCGCTGGACGAAGGAGACAAGTCGCGGGTCTACGATCTGGTGGAACCGCTACACCCGGCCGACATCGCCGACTTGCTGGAACTGTTCGACCGTGATGACCGGCATACGCTGGCCGAGGCGATTACCGACCTGATGTCCAGCGACGTCATCGCGGAACTCAACGATTACGTCCGCGAAGACATGATGGAAGCGCTGCCAGCCGAGGCTGTAGCGCAAATCGCCGAACAGCTGGACACCGACGATGCCGTCCAGCTGATCGAAGATCTCGACGAGGATGACCAGCAAGCCATTCTGGCCGAGCTGGACGATGAAGATCGTGTCGCGATCGAAAGCGCGCTGGCGTATCCGGAAGAAACCGCCGGCCGCCTGATGAGCCACGAAGTTGTGGCGGTGCCTGAGCATATGACCGTGGGGGGCTTGATCGATTTCCTGCGCGAAAACGTCGATCTCGCCAATGATTTCTACGAAGTCTTTATCGTCGATCACAAGCATCACCCGGTCGGCACCTGTCAGCTGAGCTGGATCCTGCGCACACCGCGGAATATCGCCCTCTCCGACGTGATGAAACGCGACCAAACCCTGATCCCGGTCAGCCTTGATCAGGAAGAAGTCGCGTTGATGTTCCAGAAATACGCACTGATTTCTGCCGCCGTGGTCGATGAAAGCGGACGGTTGGTGGGTCAGATGACGGTGGATGACGTCGTCCACATCATTTCCGAAGAGGCGAGCGAAGACGCCCTGCTGATGTCCGGTGCGGGCGACGGCGACATCAACGAACCTATTCGGGAAGCGTATAGTTCCCGCGTCACTTGGCTGATCGCCAACCTTGGCACTGCGCTGATCGCCAGCTTGATCATCGCCTATTTCGGCGCTGCCATCGAGAAACTGGTCGCACTCGCCATCCTGATGCCGATTGTCGCCAGCATCGGCGGTAATGCCGGCACCCAGACAATGGCCGTGGCGGTCCGCGCGATCGCGATGAACCAGCTGACCGAAGCGAACACGATGCGCATTCTGTGGCGCGAACTGCGCGTTGCCATCCTCAACGGGCTGACCATCGCTGTTCTGATCGGATTGGCAACTGGTGCAATATTCACCCCGATGCTGGGCGCCGTAATCGCGCTGGCAATGGTCATCAACGTGGTGACCGCCGGTCTTGCCGGGGTGATGGTTCCGGTGATTTTCGAACGTTTGAAGCAGGACCCCGCGGTTGCCAGTTCGGTGTTCGTTACGATGATCACCGATTCGATGGGCTTCTTTGCATTCCTTGGATTGGCGGTGGCCGCCGGCCTGGCGAACTGATGCCGCTAAACATGACCAAGATCGCCTATCGCAGTGAAAGTATTCACACGCTGCGCGCCTGGGTCGAAGGGCAGCCTGACGGCGCGGTAATGACCACGCGCTATTTGCCCAAGCGGCATGAGGAAATGAAGGGCGGATCGCTTTACTGGATTCATGATCATTCGATCTGCGCCCGCAGCCCGATCAAGGAATTCCGCCAGCGCGACGACGGGCGCTGGAACATCATCCTTGAACCGCGACTTATCCTGGTTGAGGCACGGTACAAGAGGGCCCATCAGGGCTGGCGATATATGGAAGAAGACAAGGCCCCGCGCGATCTGGCCGAGAACGAACAGAGCGGCGATGTGCTGCCGGGCAAACTGCAGAACAAGCTGCGCAAGCTGGGGCTGGTTTAAACTGGCCTCGAAACGGCTTTAACCGCTGGCCGGAAATTTCGCGGCCACCCTGCGCAGCGCATTGGCGTAAACCTCTGGTGCCTGCGCCCCCGGGATCAACATTTTTCCGTCAACAATCATCGCTGGAACGCCGGTGATATTCAGATCCATTGCCTGCGCCTCTTCGGCCCTGACATGCCGGGCAATCTGTTCGTCATCCAGCGCCCGTTCCGCTTCCGTGCGATCCAGGCCGGTTTCAGCAACAACATCGAGCAAAACCTGCCGCTGGCCGATATTGCGCCGCTTGTTGAAATGCGCCTCGAACAGCGCGAGTTTCAGCCGGTGCTGAGCCTGCGGTCCGTGAGTGTGGAGTGCCCATGACAGCGCCTTGTGCGCGTCGAACGTGTTCCACATCATCGCGGGCGGTGCCTCGCCTTCACCGTCATAGTCGAGAGACACCCCCGCCTGCTGCGCCACGCTGCGCATCTGACCGCGCACGGCCTGCGTTTCTTCCGCAGTCCGGCGATATTTGCGGGCGATGTGTTCGGCCTGCTCTTCACCCTGCTGGGGCATATCCGGATTCAGTTCAAACGGCCGCCAGCGGATTTCCGCCTCAATCTCACCTTCCAGTTGAGCCAGCCCGTTTTTTAGCTGGCCGTAGCCGATGATGCACCACGGGCACATCACGTCGGAATAGATGTCGATGGTCATTTTGCGCGGTGTCTGATCGGTCATTGCGGGTCCTTGTTGAGCCACCAGTTCAGCAGGTGATGCGCGATTGCCTGACGCGGCGGCGTATTTATCGGCGCGCCTGCATCACCGTTCATCGCTGCACGCACTTCCTCCCGCGTAAACCAGCGGGCATCGGCCAGCTCCGTGGTGTCGAGCGTGATTTCAGGCGCCTCTGCAGTCGAATAGCACCCCATCATCAGTTGCGAGGGGAACGGCCAAGGCTGGCTGGCGATATATTCCACATTGCCTGCAACCACGCCTGTTTCCTCAAGGACTTCGCGAGCCACGGCTTCCTCGATACTTTCACCCGGCTCGACAAAGCCGGCAAGCGCCGAATACGCCCGTTCCGGCCAGCCGAGGCCGCGGCCAAGAAGCAGCTTCGCATCATGTTCCACCAGCATGATCGTGACCGGGTCTGTCCGGGGGAAATGCTGGGTCTGGCACGATCCGCAATTTCGCTGCCAGCCGCCCTTGGCGATCGACGTGTCGGAACCGCATGCAGAGCAGAACCGGTGGCGTGCGTGCCAGTCCGTTATACTGCGCGCGCCGCCATAGATCGCCAGATCATCGGCGCTGAGCGTGGCCATGATTGCCCACAGATTCGGGTTCGCCATACGCGGGCTCGCATCGCCTTGCGCAGGGACGGCAGCAAAGCATGGCTTCCCATCGTCCAGCCCCAGAAACACCAGCTCCGCATCTTCTGCTGCGTCGGCCAGCGTTCCCCACACCAGCTCGCCTGCATCTCCGATTTCCGGCATCAGCCCGTCGAGTTTGAGGAGCCGTGCGCGCCAGTTCATCATTCCGGCAATCGCCTCGGGATCAGCGCGCAGATTATCAGCCCGGTCCAAACGCGAACCGGTGAATGCAATCGGTTTCGTCATCACTGGATTATGCGCCCTGCAGAACTGCCAGATCCTTCAGCACCAGATCGGGGAATTCCCGCTGGATGCCATAAGATTCGGCTGGCATGTACTGTGTGAAGTTGCCCGCACGAAGTCCGCTCTCGATATCACAGAATGCGGTGGTTCCGGCAGCACCGCCCCAGCCATAGGTTGACCCGGTGACACGGCCGCCAGCACCGAACCCTTGGCCCGCCACCCAAGTACCGCTGAGATCGACAGCTTCTGGCAGAATATTGCTGGTGCCAAGGCGAACAGCCTCTTCGCTCATCACCCGCTCTCCATCGATCTCGCCAAGGCCAACGAGCATCCGCTGGAACCGGTCGAAATCTGCCGGGCTGCTGACCAGCCCTGCACCGCCGAATGGGAAGGCAGGCTTGTCGAGATAGATCGAGGCCATGCCCGGATCGATCGGCAGCGGAGTGCCGTTCATGATCCCGTAATTGGTGGTCAGACGGCCGACCTGTGCCTGAGGTACGCGGAAATATGTGCTGTTCATCCCCGCCGGTTCGAACAGGCGGGTGCTCAGGAAACGATCGAACGGCATACCCGAGACAACTTCGATCACCCGACCCAATAGGTCGAGACCAACCGAATAGCTCCATTTTGTGCCGGGTTGATAAACCAGCGGCAGCTTTGCCAGACCATCTGCGAATTTCTCAAGACTGTCGACCGGATTGCCGCGGCCCAAACCAGGTATCGGCAACCTGCTGACCTGTCCCGGGATCAGACCATGCTGCTCGTATGCATCCTTGATCGGACCCTTTTGGATGATCCCGTAACCAAGGCCAGCAGTATGCGTCAGCATATGGCGGATGGTGATTTCCGTCTTGGCAGGTTCGAGGTTTTCTTCACCTATGCTGCCGTCATATTCCTTCTGCACCTGCATGTTTGCGAACGCAGGAAGGATTTCGGAAAGCGGCGTGTCCAATGTAATTTCGCCGTCTTCGATCAGCATCATCGTGGCCATGCCGGTGACAGGTTTGGTGTTGGAATAGATGCGATACAGGCTGTCAGTATCGGCTTCGGTGCTGCCGCCAAAGGCAAGCGTTCCGCGCGCAATCACGTCAGGCGCGTTCTGCCCCCAGCCCAGCGTTGCCACCATATTGGCCACCTTGCCCGATGCAACGTAGTCTTCCACCGTCGCCAACACATTGGGCCAATGGCCGCCATGCGCCAATGCCATGCGACCCATCGGCAGCGCGGAAAGGGCAGCACCCGCACCCAGCCATGCGCCGCCCCGCAGCAAAGAACGGCGGGAAAATTCTTGATCGTTGAAATTGCGAAACGCCATGGCCGGATCCTCTGTTGGAAATATATTTTGCAGCTGTTTGGGGGAATGATCCTGAACGGTCAATTGCATGCTTTTCACCCTTGAACAGGCGAAGTGTGCTACTTATATAACACACATGTTCAATATCATCTCTATCCTCATCGGGATCGTCGCCCTTGTTCTCGCTATACCTTCAGCCATCCCGCTGCTTGGGTGGGGCAATTGGATCGTCCTGCCCATTGCCGTGCTTGGCGCAGGCATCGGCGCACTTTCATCGAGCAATGGTGGACGCAATTTCTGCCTGATCGTGTTCATCATCGCGGTCATCCGCCTCAGCCTTGGTGGCGGCATCATCTGACCAAGGGCTGGCTAACGCCCGGCTAAGGCAAGCTGTGCGGCCTTGGCATACAGCGTCGGCAAGCCCGCTTCGCCAAGTTCGCCTAAGGGCCACCATTGCCCTTCGCGGTCTGCAGGGGCGGCGTCGACCTGGCCGATTTTCACAGACAGTTCCAGATGTGCGTGAGTGAATGTGTGGCGTACGGAACCTGCTGCTTGCCAGTCAGCGTCTACGGGCGGCTGCCCAGTGCCATCGCTTCGTGCAGTCCACCCATCATCGGGTAGCGCGCGCATTCCGGCGAGCATGCCGTTCCCCTGCCTGGTCTCAAGCCAGACATGACCGGCGCACTCAATCCAGAATGCGGTCCCGGTCCGGTTCGGCTTCGGTTTCTTCTGTGCCTTGACCGGAAACCTCTCTGGCTCCCCGATTTTGCGGGCCTCGCAATGCGCATTTAGAGGGCAAAGGCTGCAAACCGGATTGCGCGACGAACACACTCCCGATCCCAGATCCATCATCGCCTGCGCAAAATCACCTGCGCGGGCATCAGGCGTGATCGCGTCGGCTTTTTCGCGGATGGCCTTGCGTGCGCCCGGCAAAGGCTCGTCAATCGCAAACAGGCGGGAAACCACCCGTTCGACATTGGCATCAACCACTACAGCCCGCCGACCAAACGCGATCGCAGCGACCGCTGCCGCCGTATAAGCGCCAAGCCCGGGCAGTTCGCGCAGACCAGCCTCGGTTTCGGGAAACGCTCCGGCCTCACCGACAACGCGTGCGCATTTCACAAGATTTCGCGCGCGCGAATAATATCCCAGACCCGCCCAGGCAGCCATGATCTCTTCTTCCGGCGCCGCCGCGAGATCGGCTATGGTTGGCCAGCGCTGTGTGAATTTCGCGAAATACGGCTTCACCGCCGCCACGGTTGTCTGCTGCAGCATCACCTCGGACAGCCAGACCCGGTAAGGGTCCGGCGCCGGCTTCCCGGGAAGCGCGCGCCACGGCAAATCACGCGCATGGCGGTCATACCATGCGAGCAGCTCCCCTCCGATCATATCCATGCTGGCAGTCACGCCGCGGCTATGGCATGGCCTGCCGCACGATGGAACGGGATAGCGACTCTTCGAAGGCAAAAGGTGCCGCTGCAAAAGCTGGCGGACTGAAATCCGCGAAGCCGAGGGCCGGAAAAGCGAAATATGGCCAGAAATACGAACGCCCCCGTGGCGGCGCGGCCAAACCCATTTCCGAATTGATGCCGCAAATCGGTCGCACCGCGTTTCGCCGGTTCGGCTTTGTGCAATCGTCTGTCGTCACCCGCTGGCCCGAAATTGTCGGCCCGCACCATGCAAAGGTTTGCGCGCCCGAGGCGATCCGCTTTCCGCCCGGTGACAAGGAAAACGGCATCCTGCAGCTTGTCGTCTTGCCCGCCCATGCCCCGCTGATCCAGCATGTGATCCCGGAAATCATGGAGCGGGTGAACCGGTTTTTCGGGTATCAGGCAGTTACCAAGGTCAAAATCCGGCAAGGCTCGGTTAAGCCTCCGTCTGATGAAAGGCGCAGCAGTGCACCGCCGTCGCTGAAGCCGATCCCCATGGAACTCGGGGAAAGTCTGCGCGATGTGGGTGACCCGGAACTCCGTACCGTTCTGGAATCGCTTGCCCGCAGTCTGGGAAACCAGGCGGAAAATGAGAGATAGGGGATTTTTGTGAAGCAGATTGTTCGTGCAGCCGGCCTGGTGGTGGCAGCATTCCTCAGCGTTGGTGCCAATGGCAACTGGAACACCAATGTCGTCGAGACTGATCGCGGATACGAAATCGGCAATCCCGATGCCGATGTCCACCTGATCGAATTCGTCAGCTACACCTGCCCTCACTGCGCCGACTTCACCATTCAGGGCGAGGCACCGCTACAGCTAGCCTATATCGGGCCGGGCAAGATGAAATTCGAAGTGCGGTCATTCATCCGCAACGACGTCGATCTCGCGGCGACGATGCTGGTGCAATGCGGCGACAACAGCAAATTCCTGCAGAACCACACCATGTTCATGACCAAGCAGAGCGCATGGCTTGGCGAAGCGCGCAAGGCATCGGATGCCCAACTGGCCCAATGGCTGAACGGCAGCGCATCTGGCAGGCAGTCGATGGCATCTGCGCTAGGCTTCTACAAAATGATGGAAACCCGCGGCTATGGCCGGCCGGAACTGGACAAATGCCTCAGCGATCAGGCCCTGGCCGACAGGCTCAGCTCGAATACGCAAAAGGACATGACCGATTTCGGCGTGCGCGGCACACCCAGCTTCGTGGTTAACGGAGCACTGCTGGAAAATGTGCATGGCTGGCAGCCGCTGGAACAGCATCTCAACACGCTTTATTGAGGGATAAGACGGGGGAGAAGCTGTGGATAGCGCCCCTGCCTGCTTTACCCTTCCCCCCCATCGTATAGCCTTCCCATTCGCAAGAGGAACCTGACATGACGACCACGACTTTCCGCAAGCTGGCATTTGCAACGCTCGCAGCCCCGCTCACTTTGGGACTGGCCGGTTGTGACAGCGCGCCTGAAGGCGGCGCGGCTACATCAGAGCCCATCGCCCCAATCGAGGCTCCGGCTGGTCAGCAATGGACCGACATCGTCAACGTGTCGGAATCGGATGGTTATATCCTCGGCAACCCCGACGCGCCGATCAAGGTCATCGAATACGCTTCGCTTACCTGCCCTGCCTGCGCTGCCTTCGCGGCCAACGGCGCAGAACAGCTGAAGTCGGAATATGTCAGCACAGGCCGGGTCAGTTTCGAACTGCGCAACCAGATCCACGGGCCGCACGATCTTGCCTTGGCAACGATGGTCCGCTGCGGGGCGAAAGAAAGCTTCCACCCGCTATCGGATCAGGTCTGGACGAACCTCCAGCAGGTGCTCCAGCCAATCTTCGACAACGCCGAAGCGGTCGAGCAATCGCTCACTCTTCCTGAAGATCAGCGACTTGTACAATTGGCGGAAATCGGCGGTTTCTACGACTTCTTCGCGGCTCGCGGCCTCAGCACGGATCAAGCGCGCCAGTGCCTCGCAGATGCCGACAAGTACAAGCAGATCGCTGAGAATTCGACGACCCAGTCGAACGAACTTGATGTGACCGGTACGCCGACATTCTTCATCAACGGGCGCAAGCTTGACGCCAATTCCTGGACTCAGATCGAACCTGAGCTGCAACGTGCCGGCGCTCGCTAAGGGCACGTAGCTACGAAGAGGGGGGAAAGCGCCAGCGATGCTCATAAAGCGGCTCAAGCTCAGTGGCTTCAAAAGCTTCGTAGAGCCAGCCGAATTGCGCATCGAACCGGGGCTGACCGGTGTTGTCGGACCAAACGGGTGCGGCAAATCCAACCTGCTTGAGGCGATCCGCTGGGTCATGGGCGAAAATTCGCCCAAATCCATGCGGTCCGGCGGGATGGAAGACGTGATCTTCGCGGGCACCGAAACCCGCCCGCAGCGCGATTTTGCCGAGGTCGTCCTTCATGCGGAGGACGATTTCGGCGAAGAGCTGGAGGTCATGCGCCGCATCGAGCGCGGAGCCGGCAGCGCTTACCGCGTTAACGGCAGCGATGTGCGGGCGAAGGACGTTTCGCTTACCTTCGCCGATGCCGCCACTGGCGCGCACAGCCCCGCATTGGTCAGTCAGGGCAAGATCGCACAAGTCATTGCCGCCAAACCTGCCGAACGCCGCCAGATGCTGGAAGAGGCAGCGGGCATCGCAGGTCTGCACGTTCGCCGGCGCGATGCAGAAAGCAAACTCAGGTCCACAGAGAAGAATCTCGAACGCCTCGAAGACCTGATGGCAGGCCTCGATTCGCAAATGGCTTCGCTCAGGCGACAGGCGAAGCAGGCTGAACGCTATACGAAGCTGACGGAACAGATCAGCGTGGCCGAAGCCCGCCTGCTGTTTGCGCGCTGGCGTGATGCCGCCGCGGCTGCAGATGCCGCCCGCAAGCAGGCCGAATCTGCCGAACAGCGCGTGAATGTGGCAAAGGGCGAAAGCGCCGAAGTCCAGAAAGCGCAGCATGAAGCAGCCAAGGTGCTCGCCGAAGCACGCGAGGAACAGGCCGACCGCCGCGACGACGCCAGCGCGCACGGGCACCGGATGGCCGCGCTCACTTCTCAGCTGGAAGCGGCTGAGCAGCGGCTCGCCGATCTCGACCGGCAAAAGGCGCGGCTGGAAGAAGATCGCGGCGATGCCGACCGGCTGACCAAAGATGCCGCACAGGCGCTCGCCCGGTTGGAGAAAGAGCTTTCCGGCAACGAAAAAACCCTCGCCGCAGATGAACAACGTCGCCCGGTACTTGCAGCGACTCTGGAAGATGCAGAACGCGCTGGTCGCAGCGCCGAACTGGCGCTTGCGAAGGCAACTGCCGATCACGCGGGGGTCGAGGCAGAATGGCGGGTGGCCGAAGCTGAAATCACTCAGGCCCGCAGCCGCGTGGACCGCGTTCGTGCCGAAACCTCGCGGCAGGAAGAAGCACGAGCTGCCCTTTCATCATCTGGCGACCCGGAGCAGGCGGTTCTGGAGGCAAAAGCCAATGCCGAGGATGCAGGCAAGGATGTCGCTCGCCTGAAAAACAAGCTGGAGGATATGCGCGCCAGCAAACAGGCGCTGCAAACAGCCCGCGATGAAACCGGCAGCGCCCTGGCCAGCGCCAAGGCGGAGCTGGCCGGTATCGAGCGGGAACTGAACGCGCTCGTGCGGGACCGTGACGCGCGCGAACGGCAGCGGGCACAGCGTAGCGGGCTGCCCACCGCACTCGACGAAGTACGCGCGAAGCCGGGCTATGAACGGGCCGTTGCCGCGGTGCTCGGGCGTGATGCCAAGGCACCTCTCGGCAGCCCCGATGCGGGCAGCGAAGGGCGTTTCTGGACTGGCAGAGCAGCCCCGAAACCGGTGAACGACAGCCTCGTTAAATATGTGACCGCGTGCCCTGATCAATTGGCGGCTCGCCTCGCTCTGGTCCATGTCACGGACACTGATGACGGGCGGGAACTTGGCCCGGGCGAATGGTTGGTAACCCTCGGCGGACATTTGCGGAGATGGGATGGCTTCGTGGCACGCGGGGAAGGCGCTGCAGAAGCCGCGCGGCTTGAGGCTGAAAACCGGCTTGCACAACTCGAAGCGGAAATACCGGAAAAGCGGAAGGCAGCCGAGCAGGCAAAGAAGGCACAGGCCGAGGCGCAGAGTGAACTGACCGAATTGCAGCAATCACTTGTGGCGGCAGAACGCGATGTCGCCGAAGCTTCCGAGGCAGAGCGGCAGGCCCTGCGCGCACTGGATCAGGCCGAGACCGCCCGCGAAAGGATCGCTTTCCGGCTGAAAGAGCTTGAAGCGGCGAGGTCCGAACTTGCCGACCAGCAAAGACAGGCGGAAGAGGACCTGAAGGCAGCCGAAGATCGGAAATCCGCCCTGCCCGATCCTGAAACCGGGCGAGCGTCCCTCGAGGCGACTCGCGCGAAACACGAGGCTGCACGGTCCGCGTTGCAGGCAGCCACCGCAACGCTCGCCGCCCATGATCAGGCGCTCGCCGTTGCCCGCGAACGAACAGCGGCGCAGCGCAGCGACATGGCCAATTGGCAGACCCGATCCGGCGAAGCGGCTCAGCGTCTGTCTGATATGGCCCGGCGGTTCGAAGAGATAGCGGAAGAGCGAGCGGTGTTCGCGGCCAAGCCGGAAGGCCTGATGCGCGAAATTGAGCAGGGCGACACAGTGCGCACCAGATTGACTCAGGAGCTTGCCGATGCGGAGGCTGCTGTGGCTGAGGCCCAGGAAACCGCACAAGAAGCCGACCGCCGCTTTGCCGAAGTGAACGAAGCGCTGGCAACCGCACGCGAAGCGCGGGCCGGCCTGGCTGCGCGCGCCGAAAGCGAGGAAGCGCGCCGATCTGAAATGGCCCGCGTGTCGGGCGAGCGGTTCCAGTGCCCGCCACCAATGCTGGCACAGAAATTCGGTTTCGAATCAGATGAGGTTGGAAATTCCGGCCTTGAGGGCGAAGAACTCGAGAAGCTGAACGCCAGCCGCGAGCGCATTGGTCCGGTCAATCTGGTCGCCACGGAAGAACTGGCAAAGATCGAACAGGAACACGGTTCCAGCGCGGCGGAGCAGGCGGAACTACACGAGGCCGTCAACCGGCTACGCGGGTCAATCGGCAATTTGAATCGCGAAGGGCGCGAACGACTGAAGGCTGCGTTCGAACAAGTTGATACGCATTTCCAGCGCCTGTTCACGCGGCTGTTTAATGGCGGGCAGGCGCATCTGGCGCTGATCGACAGCGACGATCCGCTTGAGGCAGGATTGGAAATCTATGCCCAGCCACCCGGAAAGAAGCTGCAATCGCTCACCTTGCTTTCAGGCGGCGAACAGGCGCTGACCGCGATCGCTCTGATCTTCGGGCTGTTCCTGACCAATCCGGCACCCATTTGCGTCCTCGACGAAGTCGACGCGCCGCTGGACGATGCCAATATCGACCGTTTCTGCGATTTGCTGGATGCGATGGCGGCTGAGACCGACACTCGCTATCTGATTGTCACGCACAACGCCGTGACCATGAGCCGTATGCACCGCCTGTTTGGCGTGACCATGATCGAACAGGGCGTATCCCGGCTAGTCAGCGTGGATCTGGGTGCGGCAGAAAATCTGCTCGCTGCGGAGTAGGATCAGGCCGCGAGTGCGTCGGCCAGATTTGCCCTCAACACCTTCAATTTCGCGAGAATTTCCGCGCGCGGTATGGCGTCGGCATGCGTTTGGGGCTCGGTCTTGGTCAGCGACGGCGTTCCCGCCGGGGGCTCATTCGATTCTTGCGGCGACGCGGTGTCTTGCTCCGCTTCGCTCTCCGCCGGCTTACCGAAGAAATCCCCTACGCCGCCGTCCACCGCGATGGGGCTGTCAGCGCTGGACATGAAAGGGGGCGTCGAAGTCACTATACTGCTCTCCGTTTCCGCAGTTCCGCCATCGTTTGCGCGCGAATCGACACCGGTTGTGTCGGCGGTGCCGGGAATGTCTGCGCCAGAATCATCTACCGCTTCTGTGCCGTCCGTAGTTTTCGCTTGGCTGTTCGAGGCATCCCTGATGGCTTTTTTGGCGCCCTTCAGAGTGTAACCTTCATGATTGACCAGCCGGTCGATCGTTTCGATCAACTCGACGTCTTCGCTGCGATAATATCGCCGGCCGCCGCTTCGTTTGAGCGGTTCCAGCATGGGAAACTGTTGTTCCCAATAACGCAGGACGTGAGTCTTTATCCCCAGCGCCTTGCTGACTTCACCAATGGTACGAAGCGCGCCTTCGTCTTTTCCATCCTCGAATTGCGCGCTCATTTTTTATCCCTTGGCTATTCGTTCTTTAAGCAGCTGGCTTGCGCGGAAGGTCATGACGCGGCGCGGAGTAATCGGCACCTCGACACCCGTTTTCGGGTTTCGGCCAACACGTTCCTTCTTGTCGCGCAGAATAAAGCTTCCGAAACCGGAAATCTTCACATTTTCACCATCTGACATGGCTTCGCACATATGTGCGAGAATTGATTCCACCAGATCGAGCGATTCCGCCCGAGAAAATCCCATCTTGCGATTGATCGTTTCGGCGAGATCGGCCCTTGTCAGTGTGCTCACTGATCGAGACATTCGCTCACTCCCTTACCGGACGCGACCCGGAAATTTTTATCTTATGGCTTAATATGTAACCAGAAAATCGCATTCAGGCAAATTATCTTAGCCAGAAAATGCATTTTCATTCACATGCGGACGAGAGAGGCACCCCAAGTAAAGCCGCCGCCCATCGCCTCGAACATCACGAGGTCGCCTTTTTTGATCCGGCCATCGCGGATGCCGACGTCGAACGCGAGCGGTACGGATGCGGCTGAGGTGTTGGCGTGCTGGTCAACAGTGACGATCACTTTTTCCGCCGGAAGCCCGAGTTTGCGAGCAGTCGCATCGAGTATCCGCGCGTTTGCCTGATGCGGCACCACCCAGTCGATATCGCCCGGCGTGAAGCCGCTCGATGCGAGTGCTTCCTTGAGAACATCGGCCAAATTGACCACTGCATGGCGGAACACTTCGCGGCCCTTCATGCGCAATTTACCGACCGTTCCGGTGCTTGACGGCCCGCCATCAACATAAAGCAGCTGGTTATGGGCGCCATCGGCATGCAGTTTTGTATCGATGATGCCAGGGCCGCCATCGTCCACGTCCTGCACCTCTAGAACGAGCGCACCGGCACCGTCGCCAAACAATACGCAAGTGGTCCGGTCTTCCCAGTCGAGAATACGGCTGAATGTTTCAGCGCCGATGACCAGAGCACGCTTGCCCATGCCTGTACGAAGCATCGAGTCGGCAGTTGCCATGGCATAGAGAAAACCTGAACACACAGCCGCGACATCGAAAGCGATCCCGCCATTGCAGCCCAGATTATGTTGAACCTGTGTGGCGGTGGCGGGAAAAGTCTGGTCGGGCGTGGCAGTGGCCAACACGATCAGATCGATGTCCTTCGCCGCGACACCGGCAGCTTCCATTGCCTTTTCCGCAGCCTTTGTCGCGAGAGTAGAAGTGGTCTCTCCCTCACCCGCGATGTAACGCTGGCGGATACCGGTTCGTTCGACGATCCATTCGTCGCTCGTGTCCACTCGCTCTGCCAATTCGGCATTGGTGACAGCACGTCCCGGCAGGGCCGAACCGCTTCCGATGATGACTGAACGGATCACTTTGCGGCGGCGCTTTCACCGGCGCTTTCATCTGCGCGGCGTGCCTGCAGCTCAGCCAGATCGCTGGTGATACGGTGGGTCAAATTGTCTTCCAGCAGTTTCGCGGCGACAGTGACCGCGTTCGCGACACCTGCGGCATTTGCACTGCCATGGCTTTTCACGACAACGCCGTTCAGCCCCAGGAATACCGCGCCATTATGGTTGTTCGGATCAAGGTGGTGTTTCAGCAATTCGGTCGCGGGACGCGAAACGAGAAAGCCGATCTTGGACCGCAGCGAACTGGTGAAGGCGTTGCGCAGCAGGTCAGTAACGAACCGTGCCGTTCCTTCGATCGCTTTCAATGCGATATTACCGGAGAATCCATCGGTAACCACCACGTCGACTTCGCCGCGATTGATCTTGTCCGATTCGACATAGCCATCAAATCTGAAATCCAGCCCCGGTGCCGCTGCTTGCAACTCACTGGCCGCGTCGCGCAGACGGTCGAAACCCTTGATCTCTTCCGTGCCGATATTGAGCAAGCGTACACGCGGCTGGCGGCCCAGGATAATCCGCGAATACGCAGCGCCCATGATCGCGAACTGAACAAGGTTGCGTGCGTCAGCCTCGGTATTCGCACCGAGGTCGAGCATGATCACATCATCATCTTCGAGAGTGGGCATGACCGCAGCAAGAGCCGGACGATCGATCCCAGGCATCGTGCGCAAGGCAAGCTTGCTCATCGCCATCAATGCACCGGTGTTACCCGCGCTGACTGCAGCGCCGGCATCACCTTGCTTGACGGCATTCACCGCAAGACCCATCGATGTGGTCTTGGCACGGCGAAGCGCCTGGGTGGGGATTTCATCACCGCCCACCACATCATCGCAATGCAGAATTTCGGATGCCCCACGCATGTTGGGATGTTGATCGAGAGCGGTTTTGATTCGCGCCTCGTCACCTACCAACAGGAACTGGAACTGGTCATGTCGGCGGCGCGCCTCGGCAGCGCCGTCGATCATCACGCGCACGCCTTCGTCGCCGCCCATCGCATCAACAGCGATACGCGGCAGACTCATGAGCGCAATCTCCGAAAAACGGTCTTAAAGACCGACAGCGACGATTTCGCGTCCGTTGTAGTGGCCGCAAGCGTTGCACAGATTGTGCGGACGCTTGAGCTCGCCACAGTTGGAGCATTCATGGAATGCTTCCGGCTTGAGCGAATCGTGCGAACGACGGATGCCACGACGATGCGGCGATACTTTTCTCTTAGGGACAGCCATAGCGGCACCTGTTCCTTGATAAACTGCAGTTTGTTAAAGCCGCTCTAGGCGAAGCCACATCCGCGCACAAGTGCGTGGAATCAGGCCCGGCCATGACGGGAAGACGCGCCCTATAACCCATATTGGCGCGCATGCAACCCGCGCATTGCAACGATTGCACATTCTCACTAGCACCGCTGCACCGATGTTTTTGCATTTCGGGGCATGAGAGAGGGACCACCAATGCTGTTACCAGTAACACTTTGCACAGCCGCCGCCGCTGGCATTCTGACCCTGTGGATGATGGTCCGCACCGGGCAAATTCGCGCAAAGGCGCACATCGCGCATGGTGACGGCGACAATCCGCATCTGGTCCGCAGGATGCGCGCACAGCTCAATTTCGTTGAAAGCGCGCCGTTCATTTTGTTTCTGATCGCCGGAATCGAATTATCGGGCAAAGGCGCGCAGTGGCTCGGCTATGTTGCCGCATTCTATGTTCTTGGACGCGTGGCGCACACGGTCGGTATGGACAATGAAGAAGTCGGCAAACCGCGCATGATCGGCGTTGCGATCACGATGCTCACCCTTCTCGGCCTGTCGGTAGCTGCGGTGCTGATTGCTGCGAGGGTAATTTAAACCTGCTTAGCTCAGGGCGTAATCGCTGACGAACTGGTTTGTCTTGCGTTCGTGACCGAAGGTGCTGACCGGGCCGTGGCCGGGGATGAACGTCACGTCTTCGCCCAGCGGCCACAGTTTTTGCGTGATCGCATCGATCAGGTCCTGATGGTTGCCCATCGGGAAATCGGTGCGGCCGATTGATCCCTGAAACAGCACATCGCCAACCACCGCGAACTTGCTCGGCCGGTGAAAGAAAACCACGTGGCCGGGCGTATGGCCGGGGCAGTGAATGACCTCGAGCGTCAGATCGCCCACGGTTACCGTGTCGCCATCGTCCAGCCAGCGATCCGGTTCAAAAACTTCCCCGCGAATGCCGTATTTCGCGCCATCTTCGCCAAGCCGTGAAATCCAGAACCGGTCAGCTTCATGCGGGCCTTCGATCGGCAGGCCGAGCTCCTTCGCCAACACACCGCTTTCGCCGCAATGATCGATATGGCCGTGCGTGATCAGGATTTTCTCCAGTTCCACCCCGGCTTTCGCAACGCCCGCTTTCAGTTTCTCCAGATCACCGCCCGGGTCGACCAAAGCGCCCTTCATTGTCTTGGTGCACCAGATCAGCGAGCAATTCTGCTGCAGCGGTGTCACCGGCATAATGGCGGCTTTCATCGGGGGGATTGCGGATGCTTCAGTCATGGTGGTGATGTGGCGGCTGCAGAGGTATGATGCAAGTCCCACCGCAGGCTCCAGTATGAGTCCCCCACCGCGCCAGCCCCAGCGCCGTGCCCCATGCACGGCTAGGTCAACGGCGGTAGATCAGGGTCTCGCCACTACCAGACGGTAACCGCAGTCGATTTCGTCCTTCGCCAGCAGCGAACCGTAGCGCCCTTCCCACACGCCCGATTCGAGATCGGCACGCAGCGCCGCCAATTGTTCGCTGACATCGCCAAGCGCCCAGAATGACGACATGGCACGCCGGACACGGTCATCCAGATACGCTGCAGGGCGCCGCCAATACGCGCTCAAAAAACCGTCAGTGCAGTCATGCGGGATCATCACAGGAGAGATTTCGACGGGCCCGAGCCACCGCTCATAGTCATTCATTGCGGGCATCTGCCCTTCATCCAGAGTGATCAGGTCGGGAAAATAATCGGTCAGCCAGAAGCCGCGAAATGCAGGGTCAAAGGTCAGCAGCACGATGTTCCCCCGCGTAACCCTGCGCATTTCCGCCAGCCCCGCTTGCTGATCGGACCAGTGATGGATGGTCAGAATCGCCATCGATGCATCGAAACTGTCATCGGCAAAGGGCAGACTTTCGGCGCTCGCCTGCACGGCCGGCGCGGCTGATGCTGCACGTTGACTGATCATCTCTGATGAAGGCTCGACCGCTGTGACGTCCTTGTCCTCCGGCTCATAAGAGCCCGCACCCGCACCAACGTTTAAGATCGTCTGCACGCCGCCCAATGCCAAGTGGATCGCCGCAGCAATGCGGGGATCGGGCTGACGCAGCTTGGCGTAATCCAGGCCGATCGCATCGTAGCGTACCCCCATGTCAAAGCCTCCCGCTCTTCCACACCACCCGGCCGATAATCTCGACATCTTCCGCCCGCACTTCGATTGGCGGATAGGACAGGTTCTGGCTCAACAGCGATAACCGCCCCCCGCCTTGCGAGGCAACACGCTTCACCAACAGGCTGTCGTCCAACCGGACGACATGGATACCGTCGCGGAACGGCTTGGGCGACCGGTCGACCAGGACTTCATCCCCGGCGCGGAGCAGCGGCTCCATCGAATCGCCTTCGACCGCGATTGCGGAGAGATACGATCCGTCCAGACCCTGTTCGCGCAGCCATTTGCGAGAGAACCTGAAATTGTCGAACGGGATCTCTGCTCCCGCCGCGCGGCCCGGCCCGGCAGACGCACTCAGCGGAAGACGCGGCACATCGACCCAATCGCTCTGGAGAGGCAATGGGCGAGTCGGATTATAGGATTTTTCCTCCGGCCCTCCCAGTTCCGATTCGGCCACTCCGAAAAACTCGGCCAATTCTCGCCGATCCTCCTCCTCCAGTTTTCGCGGGCTACCTTTTCGGATAAACTGCTGAAGGTATGTTGGATTTCGGCCAATCATCTCTGACAGCCGAGCCAGAGAGCTGCCTCTGCTTTGCGATAGTTCCAGTAAGCGATCCCGTGCGTCCGACATAGTTTGTCCTCATTGCCGATTTTTTCCTACCTACACGATGTATTTTTCCTAGACAAGTAGGATTTCGGCGGCGACGACTCGGGCATTCAGCCGAATCGCTGCCTTTCAGCACCCGCGATTCACCCGTGCAATCCAATCGCAGAGGACCCGCATGCTAATCCGCAATATCGAGAAATTCCTTCGTCAAACCGGGATGCCCGCAACCAAATTCGGTCGCCTGGCAACCCATGATCCCCGCTTCGTGCTTGACCTTCGCAATGGTCGCATCCCCCGCAGCGACACGGAACGCCGGGTTCAGGAATTCATCCGCAGCTATGACCAGGAGCATGCTCATGTCGGCTGAAACCATGTTTGCAGAAAAGCGGGTCGAATTGTCACCACGCCGGGCACGGCGCGGTCCCGGTGAACGGCTGCGCACTGCGTTGCTGGTCCTTGCCGAAGGGTATGGCGAGGTTACCCACCATCAGGAACGCGGATGGGCCAGCATCACGTTTTCCGGCACCCGGCACGCCGTGCAGCTGGTCTTTGCAGGCGATGCCGCAGTCGAAGCGGGCGAAAACTTCGTCGCCGCCCTGCCCGATCACGAGTTCACCCTTTACGGCCAGCTGGTCGCTGACGCGGCAATCACCAGTGTTGAACACAGCCAGTTGCCTGAACCGCGGATGCTGGTTGAATGCGAACTGCTGTTGCTGCTGGACGGCTAGCCCGCGCTCTCGCGGCGAATGACGAGGTTGCGGATTTCGGACATGTCTTCCATCGCGAAGCGGATGCCCTCACGGCCCAGTCCGGAATCCTTGACCCCGCCATAGGGCATGTTGTCGACGCGGTAAGATGACACGTCGTTTACAACCACGCCGCCAACATCGAGTTCGTCCCACGCATCGAGCACCTTGTGTATGTCGCGCGTGAAGACGCCGGCCTGCAAACCGAATTTGGAATCGTTGACCTCTTTCAACGCTTTGCCGAAGTCGGAGAACTTGCTCAGCAGCGCCATCGGGCCGAACGCCTCTTCGCGGTATGCGTCGCAAGATGTATCGACATTCTCCAGCAAGGTAGCCTGCAGCATGTTGCCGTCGCGTTCGCCGCCGCACAGCAGCGTCGCGCCGGCTTCTACCGCGTCGTCGATCCAGCCCTTGAGCCGCTTGGCCTCACCTTCGGAGATCATCGGCCCGATAAATGTGTCACGGTTTTTCGGATCGCCGGAAACGAGGCTTTTCGTCTTCCCGATCAGCATGTCACGAAATTCGTCATAAACATCTTCGTGAATGATGATGCGCTGCACGCCGATACAGCTTTGTCCGGACTGGTAGAATGCGCCGAAAATGATCCGCTCCAGCGCGTGATCCAGGTCCGCATCCTTGTCGACCACAACGGCGGCATTGCCGCCCAGTTCCAGGATCACGGGTTTCTTGCCGGCCTTCGCCTTCAGGTCCCAGCCAACTCCGGGCGAACCGGTAAAGCTGAGCAGCTTGAGCCGGTCGTCGGTCGTGAACAGATCAGCCCCGTCGCGGCTGGCGGGCAGGATCGAGAACGCCCCTTCCGGCAAATCGGTTTCTGCCAGAACCTCGCCCATGATGATCGCGCCTAGCGGTGTCTTGCTGGCCGGTTTCATCACAAACGGGCAGCCAATAGCGATCGCCGGTGCGATCTTGTGGGCCGCCAGATTGAGCGGGAAATTGAACGGCGAGATGAAGCTGCACGGACCGATCGGCACGCGTTTCCACATGCCCATATACCCTTTGGCGCGCGCAGAGATGTCGAGCGGCTGCACCTCTCCGAAATTGCGGACGGATTCTTCCGCCGCGATTTTGAAGGTGTCGATCAAACGGTCGACTTCTCCCTCGGCATCGTTGATCGGCTTGCCCGCTTCGACGCACAGCGAATAGGCCAACTCGTCATACCGCTCCCGGAACCGCTTCACGCAGTGCTGCAGCACATCCTGCCGTTCGTAGCTGGCCATTTTTGCCATCGGCTCTGCCGCACGGACAGCACCTGCAATCGCTTCATCAATCACATCCGGCGTGGCGAGTGCAGTACGGAACGCCACCTCGTTGGTGAACTTATCCGTCACCTCTAGGTCGGTGTTAGGCTGCGCTGCCTTGTTGTTGAGGTAGAGCGGGTATGTATCCTTGAGCTTGACCATTTTCGGCCTCCTTTAACGCGACAATCCTAGAGCTTTGCGGAAAGTTCCTTGATGTCGTGATTCAGGATCTGGTCGTTTTCCGTATAATCGACAGGGCAGTCGATCAGATGGACGCCGGGCGTGTCGCGGCAATGGGCAAGCAGTTCCTTCAGGTGCTCCGAGCTTTCGACCCGGTGCCCTTTTGCGCCATAACTTTCCGCATACTGGACAAAGTCCGGGTTGCCGTAAGTCAGCCCAAAATCCTTGAAACCCATATTCGCCTGTTTCCAACGGATCATACCGTATGCATCATCGCGCAGGATCAGAACGGTCATGTTGAGGCCAAGCCTGACCGCGGTCTCCATCTCCTGACTGTTCATCATGAACCCGCCGTCGCCGCATATCGCCATGACTTTGCGGTCGGGATACAGCATCGCGCTCATCATGGCTGATGGCAGGCCTGCACCCATCGTCGCGAGGGCATTATCGAGCAGCACCGTGTTGGGAAGATACGCGGTATAGTTGCGCGCAAACCAGATTTTGTAGACCCCGTTGTCGAGGCAGATGATGCCGTCTTCCGGCATCGCCTCGCGGATTTCCTGCACCAGATGAGGCGGGAATATCGGGAAGCGTGTATCATCCGCCAGCGGTGCCGTGTGCGCTTCTTCCGCCTTGCGGTAATCAAGCATTTTGGCAAAATCCCATTTGCCCTGCGGTACGATATCTTCCTTGATCTGCCAGATCGCGTTCGCGATGTCCCCAATCACCTCGATCTGGGGAAAATACACCGGATCGACTTCTGCGGTGTTCATCGAAACATGGATCACCGTGGCTCCGCCTTGCTGCATGAAGAATGGCGGTTTCTCGATCACATCGTGCCCGACATTGACGATACAATCGGCATCCTCGATTGCGCGGTGGCAGAAATCCCCTGCCGAAAGTGCTGCACAGCCGAGGAACAGCGGATGCCGTTCGTCGACCACGCCCTTGCCCATTTGGGTTGAGACAAACGGGATGCCCGTTTTTTCGATCAATTGGCGCAGCATCCGGCCGGTCATCTTGCGGTTCGCACCGGCACCGATGATCAGAATGGGGGCCTTAGCTTTTTCCAGTGCTTCCACCGCGAGGCGCACCGCCTTGTGCTCGGCCGACGGACGCCGTGCGACAGAGGATTTCAGCGGCTGCGCGGATGTGTGTTCTTCCGCGATGTCTTCCGGGAATTCCAGATGGGTCGCACCGGGCTTTTCCTCTTCGGAAAGGCGGAATGCCTCGCGCACGCGGCTGGGAATGTTGTCCCCAGCGGCCAGTTGATGCGCGTATTTCGTTATCGGTCCCATCATGTCGACCACATCGAGAATCTGGAAACGGCCCTGCTTGGACTTCTTGATCGGTTTCTGACCCGTAATCATCAGCATCGGCATTCCGCCAAGCTGGGCATAAGCCGCAGCGGTCACGAAGTTGGTCGCACCCGGTCCAAGTGTCGCCAGGCAGACACCGGTTTTCCCTGTGTGCCGGCCATATGTCGCCGCCATGAAGCCAGCACCCTGTTCGTGCCGCGTCAGGACCAGCTGGATGGTCTTTGAATATGAAAGCGATTCCAGAAAATCGAGGTTTTCTTCCCCCGGCACGCCGAAGATGTATTCAACGCCCTCTTCCTCCAGGCATTCGATGAAAAGATCAGAAGCTTTCTTCGTGTCGGTCATGGTCGTCCCCCCTGACGATGCCCGGGTGGGCACCGTGTGATGAATTGCGCGACCATTGGCATCCCCGATCCGTGCCGGAGCAGCCTGACTTAAGCATTACTATCCAACCCGCGGCAGCCTGTCACTGCCTTGCCCACTGTGTCAGTAACCGAGAACCGGATCGAACACGGGATGTATCTCACCGCCTGCAACGTAGGCTTGGAGATTCTGGACAAAGCGTTCGGCAGATCGCCGGAACATGGAATTCTGCGCGCGTCCGGAAAGGTGCATCGTGATATGGGCATTCTCAAGTCCCCATAGCGGATGGTCCGACGGCAGCGGTTCCGGCGTGGTTACGTCGAGCATTGCCGATGCGATTGATTTCTTCTGCAGCGCGTTGATGAGCGCCGGCTGGTCCACCACTGTGCCCCGGGCGACGTTTACCAGGACTGCGGTTTCCTTCATCGCCGCAAATTCTTCCGCACCGATCATGCCCTCGGTTTCCCTGGTTGCGGGAACAGCCAGGATCACCCAGTCGAATTCGCCCAGCTTGTCGCGCCATTCATCGGGCCCGAGCGCACCACCGCCGCCCGACCGGCGCACCGGCACAACCTCCACACCGAACCCTTCGAGCCTCGGCTTCACTTGCTTGCCAATGCCGCCAAAGCCCAGCAGCAGCGCGCGTGTCCCGGCCAGCTCGATCTTGCCCGGCGCGTCCATCAGCCATTCGTGACGATCCTGCGCACGAACGATGGTGCGATAATCCTTGGCGATGTTCAGCATCCCCATCACGACATATTCGGCAATCGCGATCGCATTGATGCCGATGCCGTTGGTGATCTTCGTTCCGCGTTCGTGCAGCAGGTCGAGCGGCAGAAAATCGAGCCCGGCGTAAATTGAATTGAGCCATTTCAAATTTTTCGCCAGCTTGACGGCTTCGATCATGGGCTTCTGGTCTTCCAGATCGAACCAGCCGATTTCCGCCTTCGGTGCCAGCTCGTGCATTTCCGCGACCGACGTGTAAAAGTGGGCTTCCACACTGTCTGGAAGGTGCGGCTCTACCATGGGGCGGATCAGGCTGCTGAGAACGGCAATAGTCATACTGGGGAAGCCTCCAATGCTTGCAGCACACCGGAGCAGCGGCAGGGCGTCCGCGTCAAGTAAGAAGCGAGATCCAGCGTGAGTACGGAAAGCTCTCTGTTCACGAAATTCGGCACAATCGACGGGTTTCTCGGCCCAGAAATGTCAGCTCGATTTCTCGAATTTGCCCTGCTGCAAGAAAACAGTTTTGCGCCGACCCGGGTAACTACATCCAGCGAGGAAAGCTCCAGTGACCGATCAGTGCGGCGCAGCTGGCACTATCCCGGCGACCTAGGCGAGATTGGCCGCGAATTTCGCGCCGCCATATCGGACAATCTGGAGAAATGTTTCAGCCTGGCCGGGCTGATGCCAATAGCGGACCCGACCATCGAATGTGACATGGCCGCGCACCGCGACGGGTGTTTCTTTACCCGGCATATCGACACCTTCACCGACGAAACACGCAAGTTTTCGGATACCGACCGCCTGCTCAGTGCGGTCTATTATTTTTACCGGCAACCGTCGGGATTTTCCGGCGGCGAATTGGCAATCGCACCGATCAGGGGCGATGCCGCGCCGCAATTGACCATCCCGCTTCATGACCGATTGGTGGTGTTCCCGTCTTTCACGCCCCATGCAGTTCTGCCGGTATCTGTTCCGGGTGACGCCTTTTCAAACGCGCGTTTTTCGGTCAATTGCTGGATCAGACGCGCGCGTACGCGCTAGTTTGACCGAACGGCTTCAACCCAGCTTCCATTCCCAGCCAATCGGATCGCCGTCCATCAGGTCCACGCCCTTGGCCGCCATTTCATCGCGGATGGCGTCGGATGTGGCGAAATCCTTGTCCGCCCGAGCGGTCTTGCGCCGCTCGATTGCCGCTTCGATTTCGGCTTCTGTGACAGATGCGTCTGCTGGCCTGAGCCGCAGGTCGGTGCGCGCGAGGCTGAACAGTTTCAGCCCCAGAACGGCATCCATCCGTTCGATCGCCGCACGCTTCACCCCGGCATCGACTTTCTTGACTGACAACGCCTCTTCCAGCGCGGTCAGGGCAATCGGGGTGTTCAGATCATCGGAGATGGCAGCATCGAATTTTTCGAGGATGGCGGTAAATTTCGGGTGGGATGGATCGCCCGGCTGCGTATCGGACAGCCGCTCTGCGGCAATCAGCATCCGCTTCAGACGGGTGAGTGCAGCGCCCAGCCCTTCCCATGAAAATTCCAGTTCGCTGCGGTAATGCGCCTGCAGGCACATCATGCGGTAGGCGAGCGGGTGATACCCCTTGTCGATCAGCAATTGCAGACGCAGGAATTCGCCCGAAGACTTCGACATCTTTCCTGATCGTTCGACCAGGAAGTTGTTGTGCATCCAGATGCGTGCGCCGCTGTTTTCGGCGTTATCGAGTCCATTGGTGCAGCAATAGGCCTGGTTCTGCGCGATCTCATTTGGGTGGTGGATTTCACGGTGATCGATCCCGCCGGTGTGGATGTCGAACGGAAAGCCGAGCAGGTTCTCGCCCATGACGGAACATTCGAGATGCCAGCCGGGCGCGCCGCGGCCCCATGGGCTGTCCCATTCCATCTGCCGCGTTTCCCCTTCCGGGGTCTTGCGCCAGATAGCGAAGTCAGCGGCGTTGCGCTTGCCTTCGACCGTGTCGATGCGGCCTTCGCCGTCTTCGGTCACCGCGCGTGCCAACCGCCCGTAATCGTCAACCGTAGAGACGTCGAAATACAGCCCGCTATCGAGTTCGTAACAGTGTTTGTCTGCGATATTTTTGCCCCAGGCAATCATCGCGTCGACGAACTCTGTCGCGCGCGGGTGCTGCTTTGGCTGAACATTCAGGCGCGCAAGGTCTCGCTCGAAATCTTCCTGATAGAATGCTGCGATATCCCACGCTGATTTGCCTTCCCGAGCCGCCATCCGTTCCATCTTGTCCTCGCCCTCGTCTGCGTCCGAGGTTAGATGGCCGACGTCGGTAATGTTGATGACGTGGGTGAGCTTGTACCCTTTCCATTGGAGCGTCCGGCCCAGCGTATCGGCGAACACATAGGCACGCATATTGCCGATGTGCTGGTAATTGTAGACCGTGGGTCCGCAGCTGTAGACACGCGCCTCGCCCGGATGGACGGGTTCGAATGTTTCGAGGCTGCGGGTCAGGCTGTTGAACAGTTTCAGCGGGGCGTCTTTCATGGCCGGTGCCATGCACACGGCGGGCCGACCGGGTCAAGCCACCACTTGTCCCGCCATTCTATTCAGCCGGGCACTGCTCCGCATCGCCTTGCTCGCACTTTTCCGCCTCGATGAACCAGAAATCCTCGTTGCCCGCACCGGTTACCGGCTCATCCAGCAGCGGATCAGGCGAACGTTCGGGATCCGTCCTGAATTCCACTACCATCGACACGATGGTGTCGCCCGCTGGGCTGTCGGGTTCGATCTGGTCTTCGATCAGTTCGCGGATCGGGCTGTCGTTCGGATCATCAAATTCGGGATCGACGATGATGTTTACGCAGGTCGAAGGATCGGCGATCAGGCAGCCGTTGATCGTGGATTGCGCAGCGGGGTCGACATCGGTCAAATCAATCAACGCCAGGGCTTCGACACCCGTTTCGTCTGCGACGATCCCATTGATCACGATATCGACCGGATCGGTGCTACTGTTCCCCACCACGATAACGCTGTCCGCAACGAAACCACGCCTGTCATCAAACGCAGTTCCGGCACCGGTGTTCTGGATCAGCAAGCTTTCGCCCACTTCGAACAGAATTGTGCCTGCCTGGAAGAACCCATCGGGCCGCACCAAACCGTCATTCTGGCCAAGCCGTTCGTCGACTTCCGGCAATGAGAGGCCGGAGATATCCGAACGCGCGCTATCGCTGATGGCTTCGACCGATGTGGCGATCAGCGAGACTGTGCCGCCGAACAATCCGTCCGTATCGGTGATGCCGATATTACCGGCCTCGTAATCCACCGTAATCAGGTTGAGGGCATCGAGTTCCACGAAGGTTGCAGACGTCGCATCTTTAATCGAGAGGGAGCCTTCCACTGCGATATCACCGGCGATAACCACAAGGCCGCCATCTTGGCCGATATTGGAGCCGCTCAGATCGCTGCCGACGCCTGCGACAACATCAAGATCATCGATGGTCACGAACGAACCGCCCGTGCTGGAACCGACCGCGTTGAGGGTGACGATCCCGCCGCTGAACACGCGGCTGAATTCATCATTGTCCAGTTCGTACACGCCGGTCACACCGCCTGCTCCGCCCAGAACGGCTTCATCCGCATTGGCGGTGAAAGTAATGCCTGTCGTGCGGTCACTCTGGCCAATCGCTGCGTCGCTGCCGACAGCGATATCGGCAGAAATGATATCGACCAGAATTCCGCTGGCAACTGCCTGAATGTCGACCAGCCCGCTTGCATCGATTTGCAGGCTACCGGCAGCAATAACGTCCGCCAGCACAGTCACATCCGGTACTGCCGAGATGACAATGTCACCGCCGCTTGAATTGACCTGCTGCGACACCGTGACCGAACCGCCCGTGCTGACCAGAGAGATGTTTCCGGGTGCGGTCGAACCGCGAACATCAAGATCGCCCGTGGTTTCAATGTCGACAGTGCCACTATTGGCGTCAGCCTGCACTGCCAGATCATGGGCGGATCGAAGGAATACCTCGCTACCTTGGGCAACCAGCAAATCATCGAGGATTATGTCGGTATCGACAGAGATTGCCCCGTTCACCGACTGCAACGCAGCTGATGCGGCGGAAAGCGTGTTGAGGACGATCGCCTGATCGGCTGAAATTGTGACCGACCCGGCTGCTGAAATACTGCTCCCCGTCACGCCGCCGGAACTGGCAATCATGCTGACGTCGCCGCCAGCGTCGATGGATGTGAAATCGATCGAAGTGCCTGCAAGGAAATCGGCGTTTCCTGCGACCGACACCTGATCGAACGCGATGCTCTGACCGGCAGCGGCAGAAAGCGCCCCACCCTGAATGTCGCCAGACGTGAGGCTGATCGAGCCAGCTGCATCAAGCGACAGGCTGCCGCCGATAATCGCCGATCCGGTCAAGGCAATCGAGCCGGTTTCGGCAGTCATGCTGCTTGCCCCGCCGCCTGCACTGGTCGTGACCCCGGTGATATTGCCATCACCGCGCACGGTATTACCTGTAATCCGGGCGAGCAGGTCGATCGTGCCGCCAGCTGTCAGAGATACGTAGTCGATCTGACTGCCAGCCACATCGATCAGGCCGCCGGCGCTCGAATTGCCCAGATCGACGATATTGTCGACATTGATGATGATATCGCCGCCGGTGATTATCGAATTGAGGCCGGTGGTAATGTCCCCGCCGCCAGTCGCGATGAAATCTACGCCGGCTTCCGCATGGTCAGCGAAGATGTTTCCGTCCGCATCCAGGAAGATAGAGCCGTCGGCAATCATATTGGCGACATCAATATCCCCGGCAGAGGCACCGATGGAAATCGTTCCGCCGCTGAGTATCTCGGCAATCAAGGCTGACGATCCTATCATCGTAACATCGCCCACGGCATCGATGCCTGTTCCGGCGATTGCCCCGTCAGCGGCCAGATCGATCGCCCCGCCAGCGACAAGAGCGCCAAAGTCGATAGATGAGGCCGAAACCGCACTGATATTTCCAGCAGCGCTGACATCACCGAATATGACCGAGCCGCCATCAAGCGAGATATTGATCGCGGAATTGGCGGCGTCCAATTGCGCCAGGCCGCCAGCTGCAAACAGGATATCCGAGCCCGGAACGGTAACTGTTCCCACTACAATGTCGCCGCCTGCAGAAAAGTCGAGATTTCCACTGCCGACCGAAATCGTGCCCACGCGGATACTGCCCGGGACAGCGAAGAAGCCTTCCAGCACCTCGCCGACATCGGCAGCAGAGGTAATCTCGCCGCCAGCGACAAGCGAGGCAGCGTTAACGTCCAGGCCTACGGTAATTCCGATATCGCCGGAACTGGTGAGCGCGGCATTGCCCAGCAGGCTACCGGCTGCGTCAATGATGATCTGCGTGCTGGAAATATCGGCATCGAACAAATTCACATTGCCGGAAATGCTGGTCGCACTGAACAGGTTGGCGGCGCTCAGCTGGGTTGCAATGCCGTTCGTGCCCATAACGATGTCGTTCCGGGTCGTGATCAGGATGTCGTTGGCATCGACGCTGCCTTGCTCGATAATCAACTGGATTACGTCGTTATTGCTCTGCTGGCCGATCTCTATGACGTTGTCGGCTTCGATGTTTCCGATGCAGATATTGCCCTGAAGGCAGTTGGCTGAAAGCAGCCCGGCATCATCACTTTGCGTCACCCCGTCCGCTGGCGCGTCGTTGATATCCAGCGCAATCGAACTGGCGATGAAATCGCCGTCGAGCCCGTCAATCGCATTCCCGGTCGCAATGATCGCCGCACCGTTTGCGTTCAGAGTGCCGTCGATCACGATCGACGCCAACGGTGTTGCCGGAATGCTGAGAAGATTGGTCAGACCACCTGCATCCAGATCAATCGCCCCCACCCCGTTGAATGGATCGGCTGGGTCGGGCGCATTAAGGGGGCTGCGCGCACTCGTAAGCGCGGCACCTGTCCCGACGATTATGTCATCTCCGGTCTGTACGAAAATGCGGTCGTTCGCGGCCGTAGACGATCCGGCCTCGAAGATCGTGCTGCCCCCTGACCGGATCGAAACACTGGCATAGGAGTCGACGGCGCCAGTAATCCTGACATTGGCAAGATTATCGTATGCCGAACTGCCGAATGGGTTCAGGCCAGCGTCGATCGAAATGCCGCGAAGGTTTGAAATCCCCTGCGGGCCGGTGGCGAGTGCATTGTTTAGCAACACGCTGCCGCCCGACTGGATGGAAATCGCCGCCGCTGCGCGTAAATCGTCCGCAGTCAAAGAACCGCCTGAAAGCAGGATGATCTCGATCGCCGACAGGATCGAACCCTGCTGCGCGTCGATATTGCCTTGCGCGCTGCCAATGAGGCCAAAGCCGCTATCCAGCGAAATTGTTCCAGCCGCGTTGTTGGTGTGGACGACCGTAATATCCTGAGCGGCATTGAGCGTCGTGGCACCGCCGACCCGTATTTGCTCCGCACCGTCCAGCTGCAACAGAATATCACCGGCCTGAGCGTCGAGCAGCAGGCTGCCGCCGATATCACTAGCGCCAAGCGTAACAGAATCGCCCGTTATGCTCGCATTTCCGCCTGTGATGATACCGCCAACCATGGGGGTCCCTGCAGCGGCGATGGTAATTGATGTCGCCGCGTCGACGACACCGAAACCAGCATCACCGGCTGTTGCAGTTGCATCCACCGCCCCGCCAGAAGTTACATCGCCGACATCAATCGACTGGCTAAGCAGCGTCACATCGCCGCCGCTTTCAATGTCCCCGGCACCGGTGTTCGCACCGATCAGGCCGTTCGATGCGCTGAGCGAAATCGCATTGGGCGATGAAAGAAGATTAAACAGCAGGTCCGTCGCACTGGTAAGCGCGATATTCCCAGCGGCAACATCGCCGAGCGCAATCGAATTGGCGCCCACGGTTACCGCATTGGTCGCCGTCAAATCACCGCCACTCACGGCTCCGCCTGCGTTGAAAATGATGGAGGCGTTGCTGCTTGCGCCGCCGAATGCGATGTCGCCGCCAGCATCGACAGTGAACGCTCCACCTTGTGCATTGAGCGAGCCGAAACCGATGTTCCCGGTTGCATCCAGATCTATCGCGCCGCCAACCGAAATCGCCCCGCTGCCATCGATATTGCCTGCGGTTGCTTCCCATACCAGATCGCCGGTGATTGACCCGGAGTCGAGAGACGCACTCGCCCCGCGGATCGTAAAGCCAGTGCCCGTTACGGCATTGCCGACCTGCGCCAGCCCTGCCGCAGTAACTGCAGTGCTGAAGGCAGAATCTGTATTTCCGACCAGAGCATCACCCGATGCAGCATCAATGGTAACGGACTGAGTATCCGATACCGCCGAAGCGATATCGACCGAGCCTGCATTGATCGTCAGAACGCCATTGGCACTGAAGGAGCCGCCGGTGAGCGCGCCGCCGACAGAAATCGCCCCGGAGCCGGCAGAGGCATCGAAGGAAGCAATTGCGGCATCCCCGCCGACGCTGATCGGCGTGCCCGGGCTGACAAGGTTCGAAAACAGATTGCCAGCCACAAGATTGCCGCCAGCGGTAATGCTGAGGCCGTTACCGGCAGTGGCATCGCCAATGTTCGCATCCGTCCCCGCGGACACAGTTATGTCGGAAGCGTTTGCGGTGCCGTTGACCAGAAGGTTGCCGGTTGTCACCGACTCCGTCGATCTGGCTACAATGCCGAAGGTTGTGCTGGTCAGATCGCCGGAGACGAGATCGCCCATCAACGCATCGAGCAGGATACCGCCATTCTCGATCACAGCGACCGAGCCCACCGCAATGTCGCTCGCAGAAATTGTCACGCCATTGTCTGAGACGATATCACCGCCAGCTATCGACACGGCGTTGATATTGATGCCGCGGCCGGATGTCAGCGCACCGAAACTCGCGGTGCCATTTGCATCGAGGTCGATCGCAATGCCGCGAATATCCCTGCCGATCGCATCCACATTGCCAACCGTCAGGTCCGTACCCGCCGAAATGGTGAGAATGCGCGTGACGATATCATCCAGCACGACCGCAGCGTCTGCGGTAAATGTCGTGTCACCAGCACCGCCGGTATCAATGGCACCGCCCAGAATACTCCCCCCAGCGACGAAATTCATTCCTGCGGAAGAATTGGCAGCGCTAAATGTGATGTCACCCCCAGCATTGGCATTGAATGTGCCGGTCGAGGTGAGCGACTGGAAATTGATATCAACCCCGGCATCGAGGTCGATGATACCGCCCGCCGTGATCGGGGTTGCTGAATTGATCAAAATGGAATCGGTTGCATCGATATCCAGCAATCCACCGGTCGAAACGGTGCCGGAAATGGTTGCCGAACCTGCGGTTGCATCGAGGCGCAGATTGCGCCCTGTCGCAACATCGCCAACGATCACCGAAGTACCCCGGATCAGCGAATCCAGTGTCGGCTGGACCAGGTCGATATCCGCCAATCCGGCGGAGAAGACATTGAAGCTCAAGCGTGACGAGATACTGCCAATCAACGCATCGCCAGATGTCGTTGTGACCGTGCCCGAGTTGTTCGTATCGACCGAAGCCAGATCGACCGAGGCGGCATCCAGCGTGGTCAGGCTGTTGCCGAAGAAATTACCGCCCGTCAGCGCTCCGCCGACATCCCAGTTCAGAAGCCCGTTGGAACTGACATCGCCTACAATCGCATCGCCGCCCACGGTCACGCCCATGCCGGGGCTGGTCGCCAAGGCGGTTATGTCGCCAGCTGTCAGATCTCCACCGATATTCCAGGTAAGGCTGGACCGTGAGAATGCCGAGGCGATATTCGCATCGCCGCCGGTGGTGACCCCCGTGCCGCTGCCTATAAGTGCACCGGTTGTCGCAGAACCTGTCGCACTGATGGTGACGCCGAAGCTGTCGGACGTCACATCGCCCACGATCACGTCACCCGCCAGACCGCGCACGAAAACGAAACCGCTCAGCGAGCGGACAGTGCCGACATTTACGCTGTCGCCGATCACGTCGACCTGATCATCGCCCAGGACATCGCCTCCATTGATCGCGGTGCCGGTGATATCGAGCAGGGACGCGGAATTGGCCGAAACGAAATCAACCGTTCCGCCTGCCTGGAGGTTCAGGCTGGCCACCCCGCCAGTCGTCGAAACAATGCCGACATCGACATTCGTACCTGCGCGCACTTGCAAGCCAAATCCGCTGGCCGACGCATCACCCAATGTAATGCTGCCCGGCGTGTCGAATGTAGTCAGCGCGCCGCCGCTTACGTCACCGCCAACGATATCGCCGCCCGCATTGACATCAATCGAGCCGGTGCCGGTCAGGCTTCCGAAGGCAATGCCGCCGGTTGCGTCGATATTGACGATCGCCCCGCCGCTGATGGCACCGGTACCGGTGATGTCGCCTGCCGTCGCATCGATGGTCAGGAACTGCTGGATGTCAGCATTGTCGAGGTTGATCGAGGTGCCACGGAAGATACCATCGAAGGCGTTGGTGTTGGCCGCCGTTCCGACGGACAGAGTCCCGCCTGCGATAGCCTGAATGCTGTCAGCTGCGTCGATTACTGCAACGCTGATATTCCCGCCCGCATTGATGAAAACGCCATCATCGACCGACTGCGCGGTTCCGCTAAGCGTGATATCCGTGCCTGCGGTAAGCACCGTTCGATCGAAGAATGCGCTGCCGACCGGAGCGTCGTTGATCGCAGAAACGCCGCTGATCGATCCGCCTGCATTAACGGTCAGATTGCCATCCGAATTGATGACTGTACCAAATGCGACATCGCCGCCCGCATCGGCGGTAAATCCGGTCGCGGCATCCGCATCAAGAACCGAAATCGCCTGAGTTGCATCCAGATCGATAAAACCGGTCGCAACCATATCGGCGAGGCCGGTGATATCGCCATTCGTAGCGTTCAGGATGATATTGGTTCCGGCAAGAACATCAGAGAAAGTGATGCTCTGTGCGGTGATCGAAACAAGTCCCGACCCGTTGATGATCGATCCGGATTGGAAATCGAAGTTGCCACCAGCCGAAGCGATGAAAACGCCAGCGCTGTCTATTGATGTTGCGGTCAGTGGATTGTTCGTATGGGTGAGCAGGATATCCCCGCCGGCACTGAGCGTGGTCGAACCGCCGACCAGCATTTGTCCATCGCCGTCGAAATTGAAGATAATGTCACCAGCGACATCGGCGTCTACATCGCCCAGCACCGTTATAGGTCCTGAACTGCTTTCGATGGTCAGCGACGGCGTGCCCGGCGCTGCCGCCGTTCCTGTTGCAATCGCGGTCAGCGAACCCATCGTGATCAGGCCGGCCGGGTCCGCCGAACCATCGGTGATCGTAATCTGTCCGCCTGCCGTTGCTCCGATGAGCAGGCCCGCACCGCCAATTGCAGTCGCGTCTAGCAGCACATTACCGAGCGTGATGATGCCCGGGCTACCGTCGAAAGTCTCGATCGTCGGCGTGCCTCCCACACCGCCCCCGCCAAGACCCTGCGGGCCCAGCGTCGCATTGCCATCATCGCCGCCGAAACCACCGTTTCCGCCGATCCCCAGTGCGGTCAATTCGACATCGCCTGCAGAGATCGTCCCGCCAACCGACCTGAGCACCGGCGAGCCGCCCGTGCCGATTCCGCCGTCTCCGCCCGACCCTTGCGTGCCGCCATTGGTAAGATCTAGATTACCGCCAGTTCCCCCGGCACCGCCCGTGCCGTTTGCCCGCAAGCCGAACGGGTCTGTCGATGGTTGGATCAACGAAACAGAGCTACCGCTTCCGGCGATAATCGCGACTTCACCGCCGGTCGCGCCGCCGCCAATTCCGCCATTACCCGCTGTGAAGCCGAGGAAATTGTCGCCGCCCGATCCGCCAGCACCGCCGGTCGCATCGGCGCCGATCAGGACAATGAAGGGATCAAATTCGAAGCTCGCGCCAGCGCCTGACACTGCGAAACGCGCAGCACCGCCGAAAGCGAGGCCGCCCGTCCCACCCGTGCCGCCGACAGAGGACGTATCGCCATTTCCGCCCCGGCCACCGGTGCCGCCAAATGCTGCGGCGTTCAGGTTTAGCGAGATCAGCGACGACAACATCGCCCCGCTACCGGCAGCAGAGAAATCAATTGTCCCGCCGCGCCCCGTTCCGCCAGTGCCGCCATTCGCGCCGAACCCGCCAGCGCCGCCCGCACCGCCTTGCCCTTCAGCGTCAATGAAAACGGAACCCACCGATGGGTCATTTGCAAGGTTGATGGAAACAGCGCCGCCGATCCCTGCCCCGCCCTGTCCGCCGATACCGCCAAAGGGGTTGTCTGCCCCGCTTCCGCCGAAGCCATTGGCTGAGATATCCAGATTTCCAAGGATGAAGGTGGAAGCTGAGTCAGCGGATACGTTCACCAGACCGCCCGTTGCAGCGCCGCCGTCGCTCCCGTTACCGCCAGTGTCCCCGACAGAGGCACCGCCATCTGCGCCGGCATCGATCACCAGATCGGACAGCGAGAGTGATCCGCCCGTCACTGAAACCGTGACAAGGCCGCCTTCCGCATCACCATTGGAGTTTTCGCCTGCGCCGCCGCGGCCAGTCACATCTGCCACCAGGCTTGTGCCAGCGAAGCTCGCACCGCTGCCGACTTGCACAATCACGTCACCGCCAAATGCCGATCCGGCCACGGAATCTGCCCGGCTGTCGAGACTCGCCAAAGCCCGCGCTTCGGCGATCAGGCTGCCGCCGATATTGAATACCGAGCCAGTTCCCGCGGTGTTAAGCCGTATCAGCCCGCCTGTAGCGTTCCCGTTCAAACCTGGCGATGCCCGTCCCGCTGAACCAGCAAGCCCGCCATCTCCGCCGCTGCCGCCACTCGCAATAGTACCGAGCGCCAACGTGCCGGATGCTGATGACAGATCGAGGGTCGAGCCGCCCAGCACATCGATCAATATCTGACCGCCGGTCGCGTTGCCTGCATCACCGCCGACGCCGCCCACTGTAAAGGACGCATCGCCGCCTGCCCCGCCATTGCCAGCCCTGGCATTTGCGGCGATCTCGTCATCGAAAACCAGATTGGCAGAAGCCCCGTCAGTCACCTGGATGGATACGGTTCCGCCGATGCCATCACCGCCAACTCCGCCGATGCCGCCGGTTCCGAAATCAAGGGTGTTGGGCCCGCCGACACCGCCCGTGCCGCCGAAACCGCTCGCGCTCATAGTGTTTACGCCGAAGGTGCTGAAATCACCCGCAGCGCCGCTGATATTGATCGACGATGTGCCCGCCGTACCGCTGCCGCCGGCTGCACCTGTTCCCTGAAACAGAATGGATGATCCGCCGGCCCCGCCAACGGCGAGAGTATCGATAAAGAACGAATTCACCCGGACGGAAACATCGTTCACATTGATCGACGCATTCCCGCCAAAGGCATCGCCGCCAACGCCCGCGATATCTCCATTGCCCCCTGTGCCGCCAAGCGACCGGGCAATCGCGACGTAATTTTGCAAATTATCGAGCGCTCGATTGAGATTGATCGAGGCATCTCCTGCAACGGCATCGCCGCCGGCACCACCGATTGATGACACCCCGTCGCCGGTCTGCGCATTCCCGCCGTTTCCGCCGAAAGCCTCTGCTGCGACGAACAGATTGTTGAAACTGAGCGTTCCGGCGATGTCGTTGAATGTAGCTGTGCCGCCAATGGCATCCCCGCCCGAACCTGCATCATTGGCCGGATCGAAGCCCGCAGTCAGAGTAAAGAAGAAGACATCCGACGATCCGCCATTGCCGCCATACGCAGTCGCATCGACCGTGATGATATCGGCAGTGACCACCGCATCCCCATCCAGATTGAAGATCGCCGTGCCGCCAATGCCAAGGCCGCCAGCGCCGCCATCTGTGCCGGAGCCTGAGCCGCCATTGCCGCGAATTTCCAGCGTATTGCCGGTCGCGGTCACCGTTAGCGTATCGGTGACATTCAGTGTGCCTCCAATCGCATTGAAGGTGGCCGTGCCGCCGATCCCGTTGCCACCGGCGCCGCCATTCGTACTGCCGCTGGTTCCCGCTGCGCCTTCGCTGCCGATGCCGTTTGCATTGACTGTGAAGTTCAGAACGGTCGCCGACCCTGCGGTCAGATTGAAGGTCATATCGCCGCCGATACCGTCACCGCCATCACCTGCGGAAGGCAGGCCGGTCGCATGTGCGATTTCCACTGGTGTGATCAGATCGCCGCGCCCTGAAGCAGAATAGAACGCGTCTGAATCGGTGAAACCAAGATAGTCGGCGGGTGCCGCACTTTCATCCAGTTGGCGCAAACCGTTTCCGCCGATACCCGCATTGATCAGGTCGATCGCGGATAGGGTAAGGTCCCCTCCGCCAATGTTCAGTTCGAGCTTGCCGCCCGCGCCCATGCCGCCTTTACCATCGACGCCCGCAGCACTGGCATCAATGATCAGCGCATCACCGGCAATTTCGGCATCCCCTGATTGGTTCAGGGTAAAGCTACCGCCCTGATAATCGCGGCCCGCACCGGTCTGCCCCAAGGCAGAGCCGTTGGCCGAAGCCTTGCTATCCACCACCATGGTAGAGAACCTGAGTGCAGCGTCCTGTATGGAAACCGTCACACCGCCCGCCCTGGTTACACCGGTTTCCGAACCCGCCGCAGCCGAGGTGCCAATCGCGATGTTGCCGCCGACGAGCAAGCCGCCAGATAGCCCGGTGCCGGATGCAGAAATCCGCACTTCTTCGCCGGACGCAGCACCGACCGCGCCCGATGTACTTGCATCAACCGCCAGATCACCGCCGACTGCCAAAGTAGAGCCCGCGCCGGTAACGGATATATCGACCATGCCGCGCGTAACCGGGCCATTGCCGGAAACGCTGGTATCCAGCGAGAGATTGCCGCCGACATTCAGATCGCCATTGGAAAACACATCAATCGTGCCGCCAGACTTCCCTTCAACGCCTGCCTTCAGCGAAACATCGCCGTTTGCCGAAGCTGACTGGCCTGAGCTCGCGCCAAAGCGGATCGACTGACCAGCCGTGACGCTCACATTACCCGACAGGTCGGCGTCGATAACGTTGATGGAATCGCTATCCCCAGCGGAAAGCACTATTCGCCCGTTCGCATCAACCGAGGCAGCGCTTGCCGCCTGATAGCCGACGCTGCCGCCCACCAGCATGGTCATTGCCGAATTTTTCGAGATTCCGGCCATAGTGATACCGCGCGGCGCGCCGCTGACATTTGCCGACGGGCCCGTGGTCGTACCAGTATGAACGATGCCATTGGCATCTTCGCTGCCCACCAGAACGGCAATATCGAACAGGCCATTATCGATGGTCAACTGCGCCTGTTCAGCGGCGACATAGGCAACCGAACCGCCTGCATCGACGGTGCCGTGCTGTTCGATCCGCGGGGCGACGATAGCAAGCGAACCGGTGGCCGCGATATCAGCGCCCGCTTCGATCACAATCGCGCTGCCAGGCGTATTCACACCGCTGAACCGCATGCCCCCGCCATTGCCGGAAATCGTGTCGAGCTGGCTGGTGGTCAGGACAAGGCTGCCAACATCAAACGCGCCTGTCGATCCTACGATGATCCCGCCAGCGCTGTAGAACCAGATATTTCCTCCGGCTGCCCCACCCGCGACCGAGCTGCTGACGCTGCCATCAATCCGGATTGCGCTGTCGAAGCCGGGCGTGAACACTCGGTTGAGAACCGTGTATTGCGACAGTTCACTGGTGAAGCCCAGCTTGGCCCCTTCGCCGAGGAAGCTGACTTCACCGCCGGGCGAACCGTTTCCGAACGTTGTCCAGTTGATGATGGCTTCTGCTGCCCTGACGTCGACAATATCCGCTGCGTTTCCAGGCCTGAAGCCGATTTCGGCATCGCTGAAACGCGCATATGCGGAGACATTTATCCCCGCCACACCCGTTCCCGCCGAGCCGACATCGGAGGGCGGTACGGCGGGCGTTGCAGGTGGAAGCACTACCGGTGTCGTGATCCGGATATCTTCCACCATGACCGGCTGCGTATGGCTTTGCACCGCCGGTCTCACGGCTGGCGCAGTCGCTGGCACGAAAGGCGGGTCAAGCGTGGCCCTGCCTGAAATGCGTATGTCGTCCGGGGTGATCAGCCGGACTGGCGCGGCATTGCTCTGAATACTGATCCGGGGAACCTGCGGACCGGACATGATCGGACTGCCGGGACGCATCGGACCCGGCGTTTCCACTGGACGCTCGATCATGACGCTGCGCGGATTGGGCATGGATGGCACGCCGCCGGCAGTCTGCGCTGCGGCTGGTGATGCCAACATCCCGGCAAGCGCGATCGCGATAGAGGTCGCAATTGCCGATCCCGACTTCATGAAGCGCTGCCGTCTCGCGCGGTTGCGCTGGCCGCTCGTTCCCGAAAGAGTCGTTTTCACCCGTTGCACCGTCATAGCGTCTTCTCCGCGCTGAACCTGTCAGCGTTTACAACAGCCTGAGCCGCAGAATTAATGGCGATTGGCAAGCTTGAGCTGGTCATCGGTTCCACGCCCCCAACTGCACCGAAAGGGTCATGAGCAACCGGACATCGCCCCGCTCAGTCTGGAAAGGTGCGCGCTTCAACGGAACCGCGCCAAAGATATCGAGATAGGCGGTCCGGCCCAAGGTCGTACGCAGGCCGCCGCCGACAGAGGTGATGGTCTGCGGATCGCCCGGCACGTTCTTGGTGCTGACCGACATCAGGTCGAAGAAAGCATAGGGCTGCCACGCGATGCCATCCGGCGTTTCTGGCACCAGCGAACCGTAGGCGATTTCAAACTGCCCGCCGAAACCGGTATCGCCAATTACCGCACCGGGATCGAACCCGCGACCAGCAGTATAATTGCCGCCCGACACTTGCTCGTAACTGAGCAGCGCATCAGGCGAATACTGAAAGCGCGGCTTGAGCGAAAACTTGAGTAATGGTGCCGGCCGATAATCAACCTGCCCCTGCCCCCTGATGACGAACGCGGTTGGGTCACCGTCCAGCCTGGATGGCGGAACCACGCCCGGCTGCGCGCAATTGACGAATGCTGGACCGCAGGGATCGCTTGCCCCGAACAGGTCGAAACCCTGCCTGACTTCGATCGATCCGGCGAGGGCAAAGCGCGGTTCGATCGATGAATAACCGCCCGCCCCGCGGACACTCGGTTCATCGACGCTGTTGAAGTCGAGCCGCGCATACATCACCCGCAGCCGGTCTTTGCTGAGCGGCAGTCCGGAAAAGTCGATATCCTGATCGACCAAGTCGAAGCCGACCGTGCCGAAGAAGTTGGACGTCTGCGTCCGCTTGAACGGATAGGTGCCGTAAACCGAAGCGATAAAACTGTCAGATTCGAACAGGTCCGGCCCTGCGATATCGGGTTCCGACCATGCATAGGTTACGTTGCCGCCAACAGTGAAACCTTCGCTGCCAAGGCGAAATTCATGCCCCGCCTGCACTACGATCTGTTCTGATGGTGTTTCTGCCGAATAAACACTCAGCGTGGTTTCATCGCCGGCACCGGTCAGGCCGTTGAAACGTGCGCGCAGCAGCCCGCCGAACCGGCCAACCGCCTTCGAACCGAAATTCTGGATATTTGCATCGGCATAAACAGGGGTGCGGTCGACATTGAAAATCCCGACCACATCGCCCGGCTGCGCGGTTCCATTTGCCGGTGCAGGCTGCATGACCAGCCTGACATCAAGCCCGGGAATATCTCGGGCCAGCAAAAGATAACGCTCAGCCTCAGTGATGTTGAACACCGGCTGGGCTGCAATCTTGTCGATGTATTTCTGCAGAAGCTTGCCTGACGGGCCAGCATCGCCGCGCACCTGTACCGCAGTCATCCGGGCCGCAATCACATCAAACCTGACTACGCCGCCGTCAATGGTCTGCACCGGCACCTGCACCGCGGCGAGATACCCCGCTTCGCGCAGCAGAGCCGCCGCCCGGTCGCGAATGTCGCATATGGCCGAGACGGGCATTTCCTGGCCGACGAAACCGGCATAGGCGGGCGTAAGCAAGCCGGGATCAATCGCGCCGAGCCCGGTAAACTGGGCCTCCGAAAGGGTGAAGCGCAGATCGGCAAACTGTTCGTTCGCCAGCGGGCAAGGTGCGCGCTCGATCACGCCGTCCACGGCGACTGCTTGCCCTTCCGTGCGAAGTTCCTGCTCCAGCCGGTCACGCTGGATTTCTTCACGGGTCGTCGGACTCGCCACCTGCGCGGCGGCGGTGCCGGACCATGCGCCAATCGCGATGATTGGCAAGGACATGCGGTAGATCTTGCGGCTGAGAGCAATCATCGAAGTTCCATCAGTCTTTCTCGGGGTTTGCTCGGCGCCCCTGGCGCCCTTGGCGGTTTTCATTGCGATCATTGTCCCACCATTGTGTCCGGATCACCGGCAGCCTCGTCTGCCGCAGCCAGCTGATCGGACAGCAGCGGGCGAGCCGCATCGCCGATGATTGCAAAGCCGCCCCAGTAATAGGGGTGCGAAGTGTCAGGACTATCCATCAGAGCAGCTTGCGACTGGCGCAGCGCCTGGCCGATCGAATTGCTGCGGCCTGCACGAAACATTTCGCTCATCAGCCTCTCGGTCGCGTCGTAATCGTCGGGTGCGGGCCAGTGGCTCGCCATCACCGCGCGCCCACCGGCACCGATGAAGGAGCGGACAAGACCGTCGAGCGCAGTCCCCCCGCCTGTCGCAACACCAGCTGAGCGCGTCGCCTCGATGCTTGCCTCACCTGCGGTGTCGCAGGCAGAAAGGATGATGATGTCGGCGTCCAGATTGAGCGCGAAGATCTCTTCAAATGAAAGTAGCCCGTCTGAATCGCTCCCACCGAAAGAGGTAAGCAAAGAAGGCTTCGACGGGCATGTCGGACTCGGCGGCGTGACCAGCCCGTGGGTCGCGAAGTGCAACACACGGAAATCGTCGAGATCATCCTTTTCCCTGATCCGGGCGTCGGTAAAATCTGCCCCGGTCATCAGTTCGGACTGCCCCTCGCCGACAATGCTTCGAGCCGTCACAAGCTCGGTATCGTCGATCGGCGCGTTCCACACCGCAGCATCCCAGCCGCAATTGTCACTGCCGCCGGCCAGCACGGCACGAATGGCCGGTGACGGATTGTTTCCGATAGGCACATTCTCGCCCATGCCGAGATATTCGCGGCTGGCGGAAGACCGTTCCACCTTTCGCGCGTCGACGAAGGCTTGCGCTGATACGGCGGTGCTGACGCGGCGGTCCCGGGCGAGCCAATTGACCCCCGTGAAATCAAACACGTCACCGTCCGTACGTGCGGAACGCTGGCCATATGCGGCGACCGATGCAGCATCTGTCACAAGGATATCGACGGGCAACCGCAGCATCGCCCCGTCCGGTTCGAATATCAGATGATCGATACCTTCCAGTTCTGCCGAGACAGAGCCGAAAATCTTGCCGTAGAGCTCGTAGGCAAGGCCGACTTCGTAAGGATAGGTCACGTATTGTCCGGCCTCGAAAATCGAAATCGAGCCGCGCAGCATATCGACATAGAAATCCAGATCCTGTTCCGTCAGGTCCAGCTTGCTTGATTTCGCTGTCTGCTTGTCAGCATAAAACAGGAATACGTCTCCGCCGACTATTGCAAGCCGCGCGTAGGCTTCGCCCTCTTCCAGAATATCGCGGAATTCACTCAGCTCGGTCGAGCGGGGGGATACCACGCGGTATTGTGGGTAATCGCTGAGTGCAGCCTGGGTCAGCAACTGCTGCTGCTCCAGCGCATCAACCTGCTGCGACAGCTCGGCCAGTTCCTGCTCGACAGCCGCATTCCGCTCGGCGCGAAGCAGCGTTTGATACCGGATGCGCGTACGTTCGATATCCCGGTCCAGACTGATCGCCTGCCGGAACAGGCGCGCGCCATCATCTGATTTCGCGCTCAGTTCTCGGGCCAGAATCGCCTGCGTCTCGGCAACACCGGGCCGGACCAGAACCTGCGTCGCTTTGAAGAAATCTTCGGCAGCTGAGGGATCATCCGCCACTCGGTCAGCCAGCAGCGTATAGTACGGTGCCAACTGGTTGACGAAACCGGTCACGGCATCGCGTTTGCCCACGGCGCGGTCGATCACGGTCTTGTAGAGATCGAGCGCCTCGCTTTCGCGGCCCCGCCTCAGCAGGAACGAGGCTAGCCGTGCCTGTGCCCCGCTGACCGCGCGGCGTTCGGGATACTGGACCTCCAATATAGCCAGACCGTTGCGCAGATAGGTTTCGGCCGCGCCAAATTCGCCGCGGCTTTCCTCAACTGCGGCCAGCTCTCCCAGAACTTGGGAGCGCAGGCGTGTGATCGATACCACGCGCCCATCACGAACCGCGATTGCTCTGCCGTACGCCGCCAGAAACGATGACCGCGCTTCTTCAGTTTCACCGATCAGGCGTAGCGCGGTTCCGCGCAGTTGCAGCGCCTGCGCGTCGATTATTTCGGCACGCTCCTCCGGCGTCAGTTTCAGCTCATCCACGAACCCAAGCAGAGGCCCGCCCGACCCGCCCTGATTGATCCGTGCAGACAGTGGCAGGGTTATCGCCAAGCGCCCGTCCATCTGCGCAGCGCCCAATGCACCGCCATCCAGCGCGCGATCCAGCCGGTCGATCGCTTCCGCATGGAAACCTTGGTTAAGCAAATGAATTGCTTCGAAATTGCGCTGCAGGCGGCTGGTGACCGGGTTGGCGGCGGTCTGTTCCTCTGCCTGTGCGAAAAGGCGATTTGCTTCCCCGAATTCGCCAAGATTGCTTTTCTGAAGCGCACGGTTGACCAGGAATTCACCCGGATTGATTTCTTCTTCGCCGGCCAGACGCTGTTGCAGCGTCTCAAAATATGCAGACGCCTCTGCATATTCGCCGCCCAGATTGCGCCGGTACCCTTCTGCCAGCGCCTGCTCAGGCTTCAGCGTTTCGGCCTGAACACGAGCGAATGAAAGCGGGTCCGCGACCGATGTCGATGCAGCGTCGATCGTGCCCGCTGCAATCCGGTTGTCGAGAATCGATTCCAACGCCAAATGCGATGCGCTGTCATAGGCGGCGAAGCCTTCAGCAATGTAGGTCGTATCGCCGCGAACGAGAGTGATAATCGACCAGTCAAGGCTTGTCCCACTGACCTTGCACACCGTGCGGCTGCCACCGAACACGCCCGGGTTGGCGGCCGTGGTTTGTGCGGAACAGTCAATTTCCTGTCTTCGCTGGCCAGCAATGGCCTGGACTGGATCGCCGCTGAGTGACAGGAAGGCATAAATCTGGGAAACCGGCTGTGCGCTATCGCGGCAGACAACTGCCCAGGCGCGGTCGAACATCGACCGTTTCGCAGGGTTTTCGACGCTGCGATCCTGAACCTGGCAAAGGATACCGCCGCCATCACCGATCGGGAATGAATCGCGAAGAAGTACCGGCCCGCTCTGCGCATATGCAGGCAGTGCGAATCCCGCCGGGATCAGCGCCGCTGCGTACAAGCTCGCCAGGATTCTGTTATTGCGATTACGCACGTGTCGCCCCCTCCCCAAGGAACTTTGCAGGCCGATCTGATTGATCAGCCATTATAGGCGCGACACCGTTTTTCTGTTCTGTTGGGGGAAGCCTAGCCCAGCCATCGCTTCGGGCCTAGGAAATATGCGTCAGTTTCCGGAATTCATTCGGTAAAATCGGGCCACTCGCCTTTATTCGCGAATGTTCACTCGAAACCGCGCCAGCGCACGGATTCGTCCAGCGCCGCGCGTTTCACAGCGAACTGGTTCACCGGGGCATCCGGGTCTCTGTAGCCGATAGCCATTCCGCAGAAGAAGATATGGTCATCGGGAATGTCCACCACCTCGCGAATTTGCGGGCTGTAAAAGGCCCAGGCTTCCTGCGCGCAGCTATCGAGGCCTTCTTCGCGAAGCAGCAGCATGATCGTCTGCAACCACATTCCGATATCGCTCCATTGCGGCGGGCCCATGTATTTAGGCGTGTGGACCAGCATCAGCACCGGTGCACCGAAAGCACGGAAATTGTTGGCAAACCACATGAGGCGCTTGGCCTTATCCTCGCGCGTAATGCCGAGCGAGGCGTACATATCCTCGCCAGCTCCAAATCGGCGTTCCTCGTAAATCCCGTCGAGGTCTTTGGGATAGAGATCGTATTCGGGCTTCAGCCCCGCGCGCCCTTTGGAAAATTGCGGCGCCACCCGGTCGAACAACGCCTGCATCGGCTCGCCGGTAAGGATGACGGCGTTCCACGGCTGGACATTGCCACCCGACGGCGAACGCTGCGCCTTTTCGAGCACGCGGGTGAGCGTCTCGCGGTCGACCGGCTGGTCGGTAAAGGCGCGGACGGAACGGCGGGATTGGACTGCTTCTGTGACGTTCATGCTCAAGATAGAAATTTCCTCACTTGTTGCGCTAGCCCAGCGCGCTCAGCTTCTCTCTCGTTTTCCATAGTTTCCCTCTGCGTCTGATAAGCACGCAAAATTTGCTCGCTCTGATCCGTCTCTGCAATGTGAAGGATCGTTACCAACGGCAAATCGATCGTCGGATGAAACGCGCACATCTGATTGTGGAAAAACACTTCTGAAAGCGGCTCATCATCATGCCAGGTAGTCATGATAAATGACTCCTCGGGAATATCACCGTAGTCAAATCGTTCAAGGTTCGCATGGTCCACGCTGTCGTCCCAAGTCGAACAATCGTCCCCCCGAGCCATCATATAAAGGCATCCAGATGCGGCGATCCAGTCGCTTATTCGATCCCGCCAAGCCTCTTCGGCCACCTGTTCAATGATGACAATAACACGGCGATGCAGGAACTCTGGCTTCGGTAAATTGCTGCCGGACGGAAGATGGACATACTCAACCGTCTCCTGGCGCATTACCTCTCGACCTCGAACAAGCCCGCAAGCTGCTCGATAATCGTCCCGCCAAGCTGTTCCACGTCCATGATCGTCACCGATTTCTTGTAATATCGGGTCACGTCATGGCCGATGCCGATGGCGGCGAGTTGGACCGGGGAACTCTTCTCGATCCACTCGATCACCTTGCGCAGGTGCTGCTCAAGATAGCCCGCGGTGTTCACGCTGAGCGTGGAATCGTCGACCGGTGCGCCGTCAGAAATTACCATCAGGATACGGCGGTCCTCAGGGCGGCCGAGCAGGCGCTGATGCGCCCACAGCAGCGCCTCGCCATCGATATTTTCTTTCAGCAGCCCTTCGCGCATCATCAGGCCGAGATTGCGGCGCGCGCGGCGCCAAGGTTCGTCAGCCCTCTTGTAGATGATGTGACGCAGATCGTTGAGGCGTCCCGGATGCGGAGGCTTGCCATCGGCCAGCCATGCCTCTCGGCTTTGTCCGCCCTTCCACGCGCGTGTCGTGAACCCGAGAATTTCAGTCTTCACGCCGCAGCGTTCCAGTGTCCGCGCAAGAATATCCGCGCTGATCGCTGCGATGGAGATCGGCCGCCCGCGCATGGAACCGGAATTGTCGATCAGCAGCGTGACGACGGTGTCCTTGAATTCGACTTCCTGTTCCACTTTATAGCTGAGCGAATGGCCCGGCATGGTGACGACGCGGGCCAGACGGGCAGCATCCAGCAGCCCTTCTTCCTGGTCGAAATCCCAGCTGCGGTTCTGCTGTGCCATCAGGCGGCGCTGAAGACGGTTGGCGAGCTTGGTCACGATGCTTTGCAAACCGGTCAGCTGGCTGTCGAGATACGCGCGCAGCCGCTCCAGTTCCTCTGTGTCGCACAGCTCCGGCGCTTCGATTTCCTCGTCGAAACGGTTGGTGAAATACTTGTAGTCGAAATCGCCGGGAATATCGGTCCACGGCCGGTTCGGGCGCACCGGCATCATGCCTTCTTCGCCGTCGTCGCCAGCCTGCCCGTCGCTCATTTCCTCATCGGAAGTCTGCTCGGTTTCGCTTTCGCCGCTATCCTCGCCCTCGGTGGCTTCGCCAGCCATTTCTGTTGTCTGCGGATCAGCGCCTTCGGACTCGTCTTCGTTTTCGTCCTGCTGGTCTTCGTCCTCGCCCTGGTCGTCCTCGCCATCCTCGTCATCGGTGGTTGGGGATTCGTCTTCCTTGATCAGTTCGAGATGACGCAACATGTCGAGCGTAAGCGACTGAAACGACTTCTGATCATCAAGCGAAAGCGCCAGCGCCTCGAAATCGCCGCCGATCTTTTCCTCTATCGCACCGCGCACCATATCGACGCCCGCTGCCGCACGTTTTGGAACCGGCTTTCCGGTCAGCGCCTCTCTTAGCATCAGCGACAGAGCCGTCTGGACCGGAACATCCGCAGGATTTTGTGCACGCGAAATCGGATCTGATGCGACGCGCAGTTCAATTGCCGCATCAAGGTTTTCCGCTATCCCGCTGAAATTGTTGCTTCCCAGCGCCTCGTAGCGGACCTGCTCTGCAGCATCGTAAACCGCGCGGGCCAGCGGCTCGACCGGCGCATTTCGCGTATGGCTTGCTTCGTTATGATGCCGCAGCTTCAGTGCGAAACTGTCGGCAAAACCGCGCGCCTCAGCAGCCTGTTCAGGCGGCAGGTTGCGTCCCGGCAGAGGAACGCGGAAATTCTTGCCGCTGGAAGTCGGGCTGTCCGCGCTCCACGCAACTTCCACTTCCGCCTCACGCGCAAGCGCGCGGCTGGCGCTGGTCAGCGCCTGTTTGAATTGGTCGAGAGGAGTCTGGTCAGCCAAGGTTTATCAGACGATCGATTGCCCGGTCTTGGCCCAGTCAGCAAGGAACCCTTCGATGCCCTTGTCGGTCAGGATGTGTTTGAACAGACCCTTGATGACGGCAGGAGGTGCGGTCATCACGTCCGCGCCGATCAGCGCGCTTTCCAGCACGTGGGTAGCGTGGCGCACCGATGCGACCAGGATTTCGGTTTCGAAATCGTAATTGTCATAAATCTGGCGGATGTCACGGATCAGATCCATGCCGTTCGATCCATTGTCGTCATGCCGTCCGACGAACGGCGAAATGAAGGTCGCCCCGGCCTTTGCCGCAAGCAACGCCTGGTTGGCAGAGAAGCACAGCGTCACGTTCACCATCGTGCCGTCCAGCGTCAGTGCGTTGCAGGTTTTCAGCCCATCGATCGTCAGCGGTACCTTGATGCAGACATTGTCCGCGATCTTGCGCAGGACCTCTGCCTCTTTCATCATGGTTTCGTGATCGAGCGCGACGACTTCTGCGCTGACCGGGCCGTCGGTCAGGCCGCAGATTTCCCGGGTCACTTCCATGAAATCACGGCCGGATTTTGCGATCAGCGACGGGTTGGTGGTTACGCCGTCGAGCAGACCGGTCGAGGCCAGCTCCTTGATGTCGTCAATTTCAGCGGTGTCGGCGAAGAATTTCATGAACAGTGCTCCGGATTTGCGATTCCCGGTGGCCTTAAACAATGCAGCGGCCAGCGGCTAGGGGTTCGCCTCAAAGATTGCCCAGTCCGAACACGCCGATGATCAGCGGATCGTTGGTGCTTTGCGGGTCGCGCCGGATCGCCGCTTCCTCGATCCCCATTTCGTTCCAGATTGCGTCGTTGATCTGGCCGGAGAATCGGCTTGCAACCCCGCCGACGTCGACGCCGGAAAGCTGCGCAATGGCCCGACCGATTACCGGGTCGCTGGCAAGCCTGATCGCATCGCCAAGTTCCGGCACCATCGCCTCCACCAGGCTGTTGCCCATTTCGCCGCGTAGGAACGATGTCGCCGCGGTCGGCCCGCCGCGCACAAGCTGTTCGGCGGCCTGAATCCCAATCACCCGGACCGCATCGGCCACAATCGGTGCAGCCCGCTCCGCCCCCTCTATCGCAAGGTCGGCAAACGCATCTTCCAGCCGGGATTTGAACAGGGTCGAGGTGAGAATGCTGGCAAGGATATTGCCGCGCGTGCCCATCACGTTTTCAAGCCCGATCATGCCGACCTGCTGATCCCAATACCCGCCATCGGCGGTCAGCCGGGCAAAAGCGCGCTCGCTGGAAAGCAGCAGCAACCGGCGAATGGCATCGGTAAAACCGAATCCCGGCAGGCTGGCACAACCGGAAAGCGTGACCAGACCAACACTGCCCGCCCCCGCCATAAATGCGCGCCTGCTTGCAGCTGTATTCAACAAATCGGTCATTTCCCTGTCTCCTCACCTTGTCCCGGCACTGTAAAGCGTCCCATATTGAGCGCCTATCATGAACCGCGTCCGTCTCATCATATTCAATGCTGCACTTGGCCCCCTTGATTACAAGGTGCCCAAGGGCATGAAGGTCGAATACGGATCGGTGGTTGTCGCCCCGCTCGGTCCGCGCCAGATCATCGGCATCGTGTGGGAGGAAGAACGCCTCCCGGCAAACCCGGTTCCAGAGGCCAAGCTGAGACCAATCATCGAGGCCCTGCCGGTTCCCCCGCTTGGAAGGGAACTGCGCCGTTTGATCGAATGGACCGCCGATTATTATTGCGCGTCTCTCGCCTCGGTCGCGCGCATGGTCCTTTCATCCGGCGGGGCAATGCGCGGGCCAACGACGATGACCGAATACCGGCTGTCGGGCAGCGAACCAGAGCGCATGACCCCGCAGCGCGCAGTGGCGATGGACGCGCTGCAGAATGAACAGGCCACCATCCGCGAACTGGCTGAAATGGCAAGCGTCAGCGACGCGGTGCTGCGCGGGCTGGTCAATCAGGGGGTGCTGGAACCGGTCGAGGTGAATATCGACCGCCCTTACCCCAAGGCGCGTGCCGATCACGATCAACCCAAGCTGTCCGATGACCAGCAGCAAGTGGCAGACCGACTGACCGATGCCGTTAAGGCGCGGCAATTCGCCCCGTTTCTGCTCGACGGAGTTACTGGATCGGGCAAGACCGAAACCTATTTCGAACCGGTTGCAGCTGCGCTGCGCGACAACCGGCAGGTGCTGGTGCTGCTGCCGGAGATCGCCCTGACCGAGGCATTCCTGAGGCGTTTTGAAAACCGGTTCGGGGCGGCACCTATCGTCTGGCATTCAAGCCTGAAATCGACCGAGCGCCGCCGTGCATGGCGCGCGATTGCCAGCGGCGAAGCGCAGGTAGTTGTCGGCGCGCGGTCTGCCCTGTTCCTGCCCTATGCCAATCTGGGTCTGATCGTGGTGGACGAGGCGCACGAGATCAGTTTCAAACAGGATGAAGGCGTCCGCTACAACGCCCGTGATGTCGCGGTGATGCGCGCCCGGTTCGAGAAATTCCCGATCATTCTGGCCAGTGCTACGCCTGCGCTGGAAAGTCTGCAGATGGCGGAAAGCGGCATTTATGAGAGGCTGGAACTGCCCAGCCGTTTCGGCGGGGCCACCATGCCCACCATTTCCACGATCGACCTGACCCAGCACCCGCCGGAAAAGGGCCGTTGGCTGGCGCCGGAACTGGTGGAAGCGTTGCAGGACCGCCTCGAAAAAGGCGAACAATCGCTGCTGTTCCTCAACCGCCGCGGCTATGCCCCGCTGACCCTGTGCCGTAATTGCGGTTACCGGTTCGAATGCCCCAATTGCAGCGCCTGGCTGGTCGAACACCGGTTTACCCGCCGGCTGGCGTGCCATCATTGCGGACACGAAACCGCCCAGCCCGATAAATGCCCCGATTGCGGTGAACCCGACTGCCTTGTTGCCTGCGGGCCGGGGGTGGAGCGCATCGCCGACGAGGTTGCTGAAATCATGCCGGAAGCGCGCGTGGCGGTGGCGACTTCCGATACGCTCAACTCGCCGGAAAAGGCCGCAGAGTTTGTTGCGCAAGCAGAGGCGAAGGCAATCGACGTCATTGTCGGCACTCAACTGGTGACCAAGGGGTTCCACTTTCCCGATCTGACCCTGGTCGGGGTGGTCGATGCCGATCTCGGCTTGGAGGGCGGCGATCTGCGAGCTGCCGAACGCACCTATCAGCAGGTCGCGCAGGTCGCAGGGCGCGCGGGACGCGGCAGCAAGCCGGGCGAGGTTTTCATTCAGACCCGCCATACCGATGCGCCGGTGATCGCCGCGCTGGCCGACGGCGACCGCGACGCCTTCTACGAGGCGGAAACCGATGCACGGCGTCATGCGGGCGCGCCGCCGTTTGGCCGCTGGGCCGCCATCATCGTGTCGAGCGAAGACGAAGCAGAGGCGAAAGAGGCGGCCCGCGCCATTGGCGGAACGAGGCCGAACATTCAGGACGTCATGATATTGGGGCCAGCGCCCGCCCCCCTGTCATTGCTGCGCGGCCGGTACCGCTACCGCCTGCTGATCAACGCCCGCCGCAGCGCGCAGGTTCAGGATATTATCCGAAGCTGGCTCGGCGCCCTCGACTTCCCGCGCGGAGTTCGCGTAAGCGTCGATATCGACCCCTACAGTTTCGTCTAAGGAGCCTACTATGCTGACCGTCCACCACCTTGGTATCTCGCAATCGGAACGCATCGTCTGGCTCTGCGAAGAGCTTGGCCTCGATTACGAATACAAACGTTATAGCCGGCGCGAAGATAACCGGCTGGCACCTGACGAATACAAGGCGCTGCATCCGATGGGGATCGCCCCGGTCATTCAGGATGGCGACCTGGTGTTGGGCGAAAGTGGCGCTATTTGCGAATATATCGACCGCAAATATGGCGCTGCCAAACACTGCCTGGATGTTAGCCATCCCGATTTTGCCGATCATCTGTTCTGGTTCCACTTTACCAACGGCACCTTCATGACCAACGGCATGATGCAGCTGATGCTGTCCATGGCGGAACCGAAAAACCCGATGCCCGCCGAATTCGTCGCGGACCGCACGGCAAAGGCATGGACGATGGTGGAACAGCGTCTGGGCGAGGCGGAATTCTTCGGCGGATCGCAGCTGACGCTGGCAGACATCATGATGGTTTACTGCATCACCACCGCGCGCATGTTCCGTGACACCACGCTGGACGAAATGCCCAACACAGCCGCCTATCTCCAGCGCATTGGCCAACGTGACGCCTACAAGCGTGCCTGGGAAAAATGCGAACCGGGAATGCCCCCGCACCTGACCTGACGGGCACTGCCGCGCCGTTCGTGCATTGGACGGGCATGGCAGATCAAAACACAGGCCCGATCCTGGTTCCCGTGCTGGGTGACCAGCTGACCCGTACGCTCGCATCGCTGCGCGGCCGGACGAAGGACGACACCGTCATCCTGATGATGGAGGTGTGGGACGAGGCAACCTACGTCAAACATCACAAGCAAAAGATCGTACTGATCTTCTCTGCCATGCGCCATTTCGCGCAGGAATTGCGCGATGCGGGGTGGACGGTCGATTACACCAGGCTGACCGACAAGGACAACGCGGGCAGCTTCACCGGAGAGGTCGCCCGTGCGGCCGAACGGCACAATCCGCGCGCCATCCATATTGTCGAGGCCGGCGAATGGCGCGTCCAGCAAGCGATTGAGGAATGGCCGGACAAGTATGATTGCAAGGTGGAAATTCTGCCCGATGACCGTTTCGTCTGCTCGATTGCAGAATTCCGCGATTGGGCGGCGGACCGCAAAAGCCTGCGGATGGAAAACTTCTATCAGGAAATGCGCAAGAAGACCGGTCTGCTGATGGATGACGGCAAACCCGCTGGCGGGCAGTGGAATTACGACAAGGAAAACCGTGCGCCGCCCAAGGAAGGGATGTCCGCCCCCGCAAGACCCAAGCCAGAGCCGGACGAGATCACCCGCGAAATGATGGATCTGGTAGAGGCCGAATTCCCGGACCACTTCGGTGATCTCGGCCGCTTCCAATGGCCCGTGACACGCGACGAAGCGGAAACCGCTGCCGATGCATTCTTCGCAGAACGACTGCCCGATTTTGGCACCTATCAGGATGCGATGGTCCACGGGCAGGATGATCTGTTTCATTCCATGCTGAGCACTTCGATCAATCTCGGGCTGCTTGATCCGATGGAATTGTGCAGACGGGCAGAAGACGCATACCGAAACGGGGACGCGCCGCTGAATGCGGTAGAAGGGTTCATCCGCCAATTGATCGGCTGGCGCGAATATGTGCGCGGGTTTTACTGGCATCATATGCCCGACCTTGAAAGCGCGAACGCCCTGAATGCGCAGCGCGGCTTGCCCGAATTTTACTGGACTGGCGAAACGGATATGCGCTGCCTTGCAGACTGTATCCGCTCAACCCGCGAGAACGCGCACGCACACCACATCCAGCGGCTGATGGTACTGGGCAATTTCGCATTGCTGGCGGGGATCAAACCGCGTGAAGTGCAGGACTGGTTCCTGGTGGTCTACGCAGACGCGTATGAATGGGTGGAATTGCCCAACGTCGCGGCGATGATCCTGTATGCCGATGGCGGTAAACTGGCGAGCAAGCCCTATGCGGCCAGCGCGAATTACATCAACAAGATGAGCGATTACTGCAAGGATTGCGCCTATTCAGCCAGCAAGAAAACCGGCGAAGGAGCCTGCCCCTTCAATTCGCTCTATTGGCATTTCATGGACCGTCACCGCGACAGGTTGGAAAGCAACCACCGGATCGGGCGCATCTATGCCAATTGGGACCGCATGGGCGAAGACAAACAGCAGGATTATCTGGATACTGCCGACGCGTTTCTGCGCACGCTTACGCCGGCCAAAAGCGGCTGGGCGAGGGATTAACCTATTCGGAAATTGGTTGACGGGCTTTCCGGTTTCGGACCCAACGGGGCTGGATTACGTGGCCCTTTTTCATGGCCTCGCGCAGCAACCAGACGCCAGCGGTTGTCGCAATAACCAGCGCAATTACAGATGCCTCCAACCCGAATGCACCGCCCGATATCAGCGGGTGCCCGCTCATCTGCGATTCAACCAGCCCGTCCACCTGATTGCCGGAAACCGGTACATCCCAGACGTAGCCCTGCACGATATTCCAGCCGGCATGAAGGCCAATCGCAAGCCACAGATTGCGGGTATACATATAAGCAGCGCCGAGCAGGATGCCTGCCTCAATCGAGATTGCGAGCGAGGAAAACCAGGTTGCATTCGGGTTGTCTGCATGGAGGAAACCGAAAACCAGCGCAGAGATGACGAGCGCGGCCCAGCTTCCGGCGAACTCCTCCAGAAAACGGAAGATAATGCCCCGGGCGATGACTTCTTCGACGAACCCGGCGAAAAGCCCCGCCTGAAACAGGATCAGCGGCGCACTGGTCGATCCGCCCCAGCCGGTGATGGTGTAGGCGCCGAGAATAAAGGCCACACCGACGCACATTGTCATCAGCCACCCCGCACCGAGAAAGCCGAACAAAGTATCGCGCCCCGCCCCCTTTAATGGCAAATCATCGCGCGGCATTTCGCCCAGATGACGCAGCAAGACCTTGCTCAAGGCGAACATCAGCAGAACCGCAATCACGGCTGTCAGCCCCATCATCGCGGCATCGCTAAGCCCGGTATCCGGCAGCCGCGTGACCAGCCATCCAAACCCGAGGATGACACCGACGGCGGCGCCCAGTGCAATCACCAGCGAAACCAGCGGAAACGCAACCACCCGGCGCCATGTCGGCACGGTTCCCGAAGCATTAACGATTTCTGGCATGATGTTTCCCCTGAGCGGCCCGGTATTCAAGCCGGCAAGAATACGCAAAGCCCGCGCAAGTCAATCGCGTTTACCAAGCTCCCGCTTCAGCAATTCGCGCTTTATCTCCGTTCCGTAGGCGTAGCCGCCAATCGCCCCGTCCGATCTCACCACACGGTGGCACGGGATCAGCACCGCGACAGAGTTTGCCCCATTGGCGCTGCCCGCAGCCCGCACCGCTTTGGGATTACCCGCCGCAGCCGCAATCTGGGCATAGGACCGGGTTTCCCCTGGCGGGATCTTGCGCAATTGCTGCCACACCGCCTCCTGAAAAGCGGTACCTTTTACATCCAGCGGAATATGCGGCCCGTTTCCGGGTTGCTCCACTGCGGCAACGACCTGTTCCAGCAAGTCCGCGAAACTGGCATCTCCCTCGACCAGCTCGGCATTGGGGAAACGCCGTTCGAGCTCGTCCCTGCCCTCTCCGAAGGACAGGCGGCAAACACCCTTGCCGGTGGCTGCGACCAGCATTTCGCCCAGGCTGGTGGAGGTGATTGCATAGCGGATCATGGTATCGCGGCCGCCATCGCGCCACGCAGATGGGCTCATTCCGAAACGCTCCTTGTTTTCATCGTAAAATCTCGACGGGCCGGAATAGCCCGCATCATACATGGCATTGGTTACGGTGTCGCCGACTGACAAGGCGTCTTTCGCCCGCTCGCGCCGCAAGGCCCGGTGATATGCCGCAGGGGACAAGCCAACTTCCCGCTTGAACAGCCGCTGCAGATGGGTCGGCGAATATCCGGTGACGGTACCCAGCTTTTCCAGAGAGACCTGGCTTTCGCTCCCGCGCAGAACCTCAAGACAGCGAAGCACGGCTTCCTCGTCCGGGGCGATTGTTTCGGGGGTGCAGCGCTTGCACGGCCGCAGGCCCGCTGCCTCCGCATCGGCACCGCAGGCATAGAATTTCACGTTCTCGCGCTTCGGCGCACGCGCCGGGCAGGATGGGCGGCAATATATTCCGGTTGAATGAACCCCGGTTACAAACACGCCGTCGAATGCGCGATCCTTAGCCATGGCAATCTGCCAGCGCTGATCATCGGTGAGGTTTTTCGCGTCCATCGCCGTGCTCCTATGCCATCTGCTGTGCCCCTGATCCAGTAACAGGGTGTCACCGCCAGCTAGCGGCAATTGCACAAGACCGCTTCCCGAAGCTTGCGGTCAATGCAGGCACTCGCCTAAGCCCGAATCCTATGAAGCGTTTCCTGATACTGTGCGCCGCATTGTTCGGCCTGCTGATGCCCGCTCCGAGTTTTGCGGACCCTGCCGATATCAACGCCGCAGCACGCGGGGTCGTGCGCGTGGTGATCATCGGAACGGACGGAACCGACGTTTACCCGGTCAGCCATGGCAGCGGGTTTGCGGTGTCGCCGACCCGGATTGTCACCAATGCCCATGTCGTCACCCAAGCGGCGCAGGACGATACATTGCGGATCGGGATCGTACCTTCGGAAGGAAACGACGCCAATTTTGCGAAGATACTGTCGATCAGCCCGCGAAACGACCTCGCGCTGGTCGAAATCACAGGATCCCTGCGCCTCCCGCCTTTGACCATATCGGGCAATCCCAACAGCGACAGCGGCGAAGTATCCTCGGTCGGCTATCCCATGAATGTGGATCAGGCGCAGGGCCTCGATCTGAATGATATCTTCAATTCGCAGCCGCCGGTTAAAAGCCGAGGGTTCATTTCGGGTGCACGACCAAGCCGCCAGTTCGATACAATCCTTCACACCGCGCCAATCGCACGCGGCAATTCCGGCGGCCCGCTGCTGGATGGGTGCGGGCGCGTGCTTGGGGTGAACAGTTTCGGCGCCGATTCGGGCGGATCGGATGCGGAGTTTTTCTTTGCCGTTTCGACCAAGGAATTGCTGCCGTTCCTGCGCGCAAACAATGTCAATGCAAGGATCAACGCGCTGCCTTGCCGTAGCCTTGCCGATCTGGACGAGGCTGAACGGGAACGCATCGAACGGCAGCAGACGGCAGCGCGGGCTGAGTTGGCCGAAAGAGCGGAACAAACGCGTGCAAAGCGCGACCGCGTGCAACTGGAAGCAGAACAGGCGGTTCAGGAAGAGCGTGAGAACACCATGGCGCTCGCCTTCCTGCTGGTCCTGCTCGGGGTGGGCGCTGGCGTGATCGCTTGGCAGGCCTGGATGCAGCAAGGCGAACCGGCGACGGACGGCGACACACATGATAGCCGTACCGAACGCAAGCTGATGATTGCCGGCACGGTCGCCGCCGCCGCGCTGATCGCCGCGCTGGCGCTATGGTTCACCCGGCCCGGCCTCGACGCCATCGACCGCCGCGTCAATGCAGCCATGAACGAAGACGATGGTTCCGACGGCGCGAAGCAGCCTGCCAGCAGCAATGGCGAAGGCACCCTGCTGTGCACGCTGCAACTGGACCGCAGCCGGGTTACCGGGACGCCCGACCCGGAATTGCAATTCACCTGGGCAGAAGACGGCTGCGTGAACGAGCGGACCCAATACGGATTTTCCGGCGGCACCTGGTCGCGCATCTTTGTGCCCAATCAAGAAGACGCCGTATCGGTAAACCGGTATGATCCGGTCACAGGGGAATTCCGCACGGACCGTTATCTGCTGAGCCGCAATGCAATGACCAGCGCCCGCGAAGCGCGCGGCAAGTACACGCCGCCCAAGTGCGGAACCGATGGTGCCGCGGCGAGCCTTGGCGACATGCAGGGCGCGGTTACGGCAATGCTCCCGCAGCAGCCAAACGAACGCCTGGTATATAAGTGCGAGGCGAGGACCGACTAAGCCGCCAACGCATCTCCGCTCAGCGTGATGCGGTGCATTTCGCGGGCATACCCCTGATAATCGTTCATGGCGTTGTGCCATGTGACGCGGTTATCCCAGATGGCAACCGTGCCCGGCTGCCACACGACCTTGCATTCATTCTCCGCGCTCAGCGCCGCATCATATAGCCGGTTCAGCAGCGGCAGGCTCTCCTCGCGCGTGCGGCCGACAATATTGATGGTGAAAGAGCTGTTCACATACAGAAGCTTGCGGCCGGTGTGCGGGTGACGGATGACAATCGGGTGGACCGCGCCGGTTTTCATATCCTGACCGCGCAGCTCGCTGCCCATGTCAGTTTTCGCGTAAATCCCGTCTTCCTTATATACATGGTCGGCGGTGTGGAACGCCTCCAGCCCGTCGATCTCCTGCTTCAGATCATCGGGCAGCGCATCATAGGCTGCGCCCATATGTTTGAAATGCGTATCGCCGCCCTTGGGCGGGAGCGTGCGCGCCACCAGAATCGAACCCATTGCCGGTATCTGGTCGTAGGAATGGTCAGTATGCCATGCCCCGCCAATATTGGTTTCCTGATCGGCTTTCTTACGGACGATCGCGATTTCCGGGTATTCTTGTTCCAGCGGGAAATACTGGTTGATGTCGATCTGTCCCCAGCGCTTGGCGAAGGCGATATGTTCTTCCGGGGAAAACTCCTGCTCGCGAAACACGGCCACGCCGTTTTCGTAAATCAGCTGCTTGATCGTATCCATCGCTTCGCCTTCTACCTGCGAAAGCTGGATTCCGGTGACTTCTACGCCGCAATTGGGCGACATCGGTGTGGTTTTCATGGTCCTCTCCTCTGGCGATCAGCAGCCGCCTTGCGAGAAGTTTACGCGGAAGATGACAAGAGTCCATAGACTCGTCTTGCATCGTGCCATCCCCAATGATAGGGGCGCGCCAGCTTTGCAGAGGTCGTGATTCCACCGCCTTTTCAGACAAGGCTGATGCATCGTTATTTTCCGGACCCAAGAGGACCAAACGCGTGGAGAACTCCGCCGGTATTCAGGCCAGCCTGGCAGGGCGTTACGCATCTGCCTTGTTCGACCTTGCTTCAGAAGCAGGGACGGTTAGCGCAGTCGAATCCGATCTCGACAAGCTGCACGCAGCACTTGGCGAATCGGATGAGCTGCAAATGCTCATCAGCAACCCGCGGGTCACCCGCGCCGAAGCTGAAAAAGCCGTTTGGGGCATTTCTGCCCTGCTCGGCGTAACAGAGCTCACTCAGAATTTTCTCGGAGTGCTCGCGCAGAACCGCCGCCTTGGTGATCTGCCCGGCATGATCCGTGCATTCGGAACCATCGCAGCAGCGCAGCGCGGCGAAGTGACAGCCAATGTCACCAGCGCGCACGCACTGACGGACAGCCAGCTTGATACGCTCAAGAACAAGCTGACCGCACGCGAAGGTCGCACCGTAAAACTTTCTGCCGATGTCGACCCGGACCTTCTGGGCGGCCTCGTCGTTACAATTGGATCGAAGCGTATTGACGGCTCGATCCGCACCCGTTTGAATTCCCTCGCGAACGCGATGAAAGGCTAAATGATGGAAATCCGCGCCGCAGAAATCTCCAAGGTCATCAAGGACCAGATCGCCAATTTCGGCACCGAAGCTGAAGTCAGCGAAGTCGGTTCCGTTCTCTCCGTTGGTGACGGTATCGCCCGTATCCACGGCCTCGACAATGTTCAGGCTGGTGAGATGGTCGAATTCTCCAACGGTGTTCAGGGCATGGCGCTGAACCTGGAAGCCGACAATGTCGGTGTCGTGATCTTCGGCTCCGACGCCGAAATCAAGGAAGGCGACGTTGTAAAGCGGACCGGCACCATCGTGGACGTTCCGGTTGGCAAGGGCCTGCTGGGCCGCGTGGTCGACGCTCTTGGTAACCCGATCGACGGCAAGGGCCCGATCGTTGCCGACAAGCGCAGCCGCGTCGAAGTAAAGGCTCCGGGCATCATCCCGCGTAAATCGGTTGATGAACCTGTGCAGTCCGGCCTCAAGGCAATTGACGCTCTCGTTCCGGTTGGCCGCGGCCAGCGCGAACTGATCATCGGTGACCGTCAGACCGGTAAATCGGCTGTCGCGATCGACACCTTCATCAACCAGAAGGAAGCGCATCAGGGCGACGACGAAACGAAGAAGCTTTACTGCATCTACGTAGCTGTCGGCCAGAAACGTTCGACCGTTGCCCAGATCGTGAAGAGCCTCGAAGAAAACGGCGCGATGGAATATTCCATCGTTGTTGCCGCGACCGCTTCGGAGCCTGCACCGCTTCAGTTCCTCGCACCGTATACCGGCTGCGCGATGGGCGAATTCTTCCGCGACAACGGCATGCACGCCGTGATCGTGTATGATGACCTTTCCAAGCAGGCAGTTGCCTATCGTCAGATGTCGCTGCTGCTGCGTCGTCCTCCGGGCCGTGAAGCGTATCCGGGTGACGTGTTCTATCTCCACTCACGTCTCCTCGAGCGTGCGGCGAAGATGAACGACGACAATGGCGGCGGTTCGCTGACTGCACTGCCGATCATCGAAACTCAGGCTGGTGACGTTTCTGCCTACATTCCGACTAACGTGATTTCGATCACCGACGGCCAGATCTTCCTTGAAACCGACCTGTTCTATCAGGGTATTCGCCCCGCGATTAACGTGGGTCTGTCGGTTAGCCGTGTTGGCGGCGCCGCTCAGACGAAAGCGATGAAGAAGGTTTCGGGCTCGATCAAACTCGAACTCGCTCAGTACCGCGAAATGGCGGCCTTCGCGCAGTTCGGCTCGGACCTCGATGCTTCGACGCAGAAACTCCTCAACCGCGGTGCGCGCCTGACCGAGCTGCTCAAGCAGCCGCAGTTCTCGCCCATGCCGTTCGAAGAGCAGACCATTTCGATCTTCGCTGGCACCAACGGCTATCTCGACAGCATTCCGGTGGACCGTGTGAACGAATACGAATCCGCCATGCTGAGCTTCATGCGCAGCGAACACGCTGACATCCTCGCGACCATCCGCACCAGCGGCAAGTTCGACGATGTCAAGGACGACACCGTCAAGGCACTCGACGCATTCGCCAAGCAGTTCGCTTAAGCCTGAGAGAGAAATAGGGAGCCGACATGGCAAGCCTTAAAGAACTCAAGGATCGGATCGGGTCGGTTAAATCCACCCAGAAGATCACCAAGGCCAAGCAAATGGTCGCAGCCGCCAAGCTCCGCAAGGCGCAGGCAGCAGCCGAAGCCGCACGCCCTTATGCAGAGCGTCTGGCATCGGTCATGGCCGCCCTCGCCTCCAAGGTGTCGGGTGATGATGCACCAAAGCTGCTCGCCGGCACCGGTTCGGACAAGCGCCACCTGCTGGTGGTCGTGAACACCGACAAGGGTCTGTGCGGCGGTCTTAACGCGAACCTCGTTCGGGCGGCTGCCAACAAGGCCCGCGAATTGCAGGCCGCTGGCAAGGACGTTGAGTTCTATCTGGTCGGCAAGAAGGGCCGTGCCCCTCTGAAGCGCAATTTCCCGAACCAGATCGGCACTCACTTCGACACCAGCGACGTTCGTTATCCGGGCTTCGAAGAAGCGGCTAAAATCGCTGAAGAGCTGGTCGAAATGTACGATGGCGGCAAATTCGATGTTGCCCATCTCGTGTACCCGACCTTCAAGTCCGCTCTCGCGCAGGACCCGACTATCGATCAGATCATCCCGGTTCCGGCGCCAGCAAGCGCAGCGGACAGCGATGCCGTGGTCGAATACGAGCCGGGCGAAGAGGAAATCCTCGAAGAATTGCTGCCACGTTATGTGAAGACGCAAATCTTTGGCGCCCTGCTGGAAATCGCTGCATCCGAACAGGGCGCATCGATGACCGCAATGGACAACGCCACGCGCAACGCAGGCGACCTGATCAACAAGCTTACCATCCAGTATAACCGCAGTCGTCAGGCCGCGATTACCACTGAACTCATTGAAATTATTGCTGGCGCGGAAGCGCTTTAAGATCGAAGGCTAAGGAAGACACCATGGCTACCGCACCCGTACTCAACCAATCGACCAATGGCAGGATTGCCCAGGTCATCGGCGCTGTCGTCGACGTGGCGTTCCCCGGTGAACTGCCCGCAATTCTGACCGCGCTTGAAACCAAGAACGGCGATAACACGCTGGTTCTCGAAGTCGCCCAGCACCTTGGTGAGAACACCGTTCGCACCATCGCGATGGACGCGACCGAAGGCCTGACCCGCGGTCAGGAAGTCATCAACACCGGCAAGCAGATCACTGTGCCGGTTGGCCCGAAAACACTCGGCCGCATCATGAACGTTGTCGGTGAACCGATCGACATGCGCGGCCCGGTTGGCGCGGAAATGTCCGCCCCGATCCACGCAGAAGCACCTGCCTTTGTCGACCAGTCGACCGAAGCGGCAATTCTCGTCACCGGAATTAAGGTTATCGACCTTCTCGCACCTTACGCGAAAGGCGGTAAGATTGGCCTGTTCGGCGGCGCCGGCGTGGGCAAGACGGTTCTTATTCAAGAACTGATCAACAACATTGCGAAGGGTCACGGCGGCGTGTCCGTGTTCGCAGGCGTGGGTGAGCGTACCCGCGAAGGTAACGACCTTTATCACGAATTCCTCGACGCTGGCGTTATCGCCAAGAACGAAGCTGGCGAAGCGATCTCCGAAGGTTCGAAGGTTGCTCTCGTGTTTGGTCAGATGAACGAGCCTCCTGGCGCGCGTGCCCGTGTTGCTCTGTCGGGTCTGACGATGGCTGAATACTTCCGCGACCAGGAAGGTCAGGACGTTCTGTTCTTCGTCGACAACATTTTCCGCTTCACGCAGGCCGGTTCGGAAGTGTCCGCACTTCTCGGCCGTATCCCTTCGGCAGTGGGCTATCAGCCTACCCTGTCGACCGACATGGGTAACCTGCAGGAACGCATTACCTCGACGACCAAGGGTTCGATCACCTCGGTTCAGGCCATCTACGTTCCCGCAGATGACCTTACCGACCCAGCGCCAGCAACTTCGTTCGCCCACTTGGACGCAACGACCACGCTGAACCGCGCAATTTCGGAGCTGGGCATTTACCCGGCAGTTGACCCGCTCGACTCCACCAGCCGCGTCCTTGAGCCGCGCGTTGTTGGTCAGGAGCACTACGAGACTGCCCGTAAGGTTCAGGAAACGCTTCAGAAGTACAAGTCGCTTCAGGACATCATCGCAATTCTCGGCATGGACGAGCTTTCTGAAGAAGATAAGCTGACCGTTGCCCGTGCGCGTAAGATCCAGAAGTTCCTCTCGCAGCCGTTCCACGTTGCGGAAGTCTTCACCGGCATCTCCGGCAAGTTCGTCCAGTTGGAAGACACGGTTGCCTCGTTCAAGGCAGTTGTCGAAGGCGAATACGATCACCTTCCGGAACAGGCTTTCTACATGGTTGGCGGCATCAACGACGTAGTCGAAAAAGCCAAGAAGATGGCTGAGGACGCCTAAGCGATATGGCACTTCACTTCGAACTCGTAACACCGGCCAAGCTGGTCCGCTCGGAAGACGTCCACATGGTCGTCGTTCCCGGTGCGGAAGGCGAGTTCGGTGTGCTGGAAGGCCACGCGCCTTTCATGTCGACAGTCCGCGATGGTGCGGTTCAGGTTTACAAGACCGAAGGCGGCACGCCCGAGGAAATCGAAGTCCGCGGCGGTTTTGCCGAAGTGGGCGACAACGGCCTGACCGTTCTGGCGGAACACGTCGAAGGCTGATCCGTCAGCAAATCACGAATTTTGAAGGGCGGCCCACGGGTCGCCCTTTTTCGTTTGCCGCCTGGATAATGTGCCCGATTACCGCTTCACATTCGCATTGCGCTTGCCCAAGGTGAGGGCAGCACATCCCCACAGGAGAGGACATTTGAAACTTGTTTCATCACTTGCCATCGCGGCGGCCATTGCCATGACTGCATCCCCTGCCGCCGCCGACCATCACAGCACCGGTGAAATGGCCGATCAAACTACTGATGATGGCGTACCCGGCCCTGAGCAAGACCCTTACATCTGGCTGGAGGAAGCCCGCAGTGACGAGGCGCTAGCCTGGGTCAGGGCCGAGAATGAGCGCACCACCGAGCTGCTCGCCAGCGATCCGCGCTTCGACAAGCTCAAAAACGATGCGCTGGAAATCTACGACAGCGAAGACCGCATCCCGTTCGTCAGCTTTTCCAAATTCGGACTGACCAATTTCTGGCAGGATAAACAGAACCCGAAAGGCCTGCTGCGCCGCACATCGCGCGAAAGTTATCAGACCGATAATCCCGAGTGGGAAACGGTCCTCGACGTCGATGCCCTCGCCGCCGCAGAAGGCCGAGAGTGGGTCTATAAAGGTTCAACCTGTCTGCCCCCAGAAGGCCGGATGTGCATGATCGCGCTGTCCGATGGCGGGAAGGATGCGGCAGAGCTGCGCGAATTCAACATGGAAACCGGTGAATTCGTGGATGGCGGGTTTTACCTTCCGGAAAGTCAGGGCAGCGTCGAATGGCTGGATGCTGACACCATGCTGGTCACGCGCAATTTCGACGAAACGTTGATGACGGAAAGCGAATATCCGTTCACCACCCGCCTGTGGAAGCGCGGCCAGTCGATCGATGACGCAGAAGAGATTTTCCGCGGATCGCCCAAAGACGTCTGGTCCGGTGCCAGCCTGCTGCGCGACAGCACGGGCAAGGTTCACGCACGCACCGCATTTCGGGGCGTCAGTTTCCACGAGACCGAATACTATGTCGACATGGACGGCGAGTGGCTGAAGCTCGACATCCCGCTCAAGGCTGCACCCTACGGCATTGTCGATGGCCACCTGCTCTATTCGACCGATGTCGACTGGAAGGTGGGCGGGCAGACTTTCCCTGCTGACAGTCTGATCGCGGTTGATCTTGAGGAATGGAAAGCTGATCCCAACGGCGCTGCCAAAACGCTCGTATGGGCACCGGCAGACCGCCAGACGAAGCGCGGCGGGGCAATCACTGCCAACCATCTGTATGTCGGCATGCTCGACAATGTGGTGGGCAAGGTGATCCGTTTCGATTTCACAGACGGTGCCTGGACATCGAAGGAAGTCGAATTGCCCGGCAATGCCACGGTCGGCATTGCGGCATCATCGGAAGAGACAGACGAGATCATGTTCTCCGTCACCGATTTCCTGACCCCCACTACATTGTATTATTCCGACGGCGGGGCGCCAGAGGTGATCAAGACCAGTCCGGAATATTTCAACGCGGAAGGGTTCGAGGTTGAGCAGCACGAGGCTGTTTCCGCCGATGGTACCAAGATCCCCTATTTCATCGTCAAGCCGGAGGGGATGGAACTGGACGGCAGCACACCGATCCTGATGTCCGGCTACGGCGGGTTCCAGATTCCGCGCCTGCCCAGCTATCTCGGCAGCACCGGCAAGCTGTGGCTCGAAAATGGCGGAGCCTATGTACTCGGCAATATGCGCGGCGGCGGGGAATTCGGCCCGGGCTGGCACCAGACCGCGATCCGCGAAAACAAGCAGCGCACCTGGGATGATTTCATCGCCATTGGCGACGATCTGGTCGAGCGCGGTTTTACCTCGCCAGAACATCTGGGCATCCAGGGCGGATCGCAGGGCGGCCTGCTGGTCGGCACGGCGTTTACACAGCGTCCGGACCTGTTCGGCGCAGCGATTGTCGCAATTCCGCTGTTCGACATGCTGCGCTATCACGAGATCGGACGCGGCGCATCGTGGATCGGCGAATATGGTGATCCGCGCATTCCGGAACAGCGCGCATGGATCGAAGGGTATTCACCCTATCAGAAGCTGGTCGACGGCGTGGATTTCCCCGCGCCATTCTTCTGGGCATCGACCGCAGATGACCGGACCCATCCGGCGCACGCACGCAAAGGTGCGGCGCGCATGAAGGAACTTGGCCAGCCATATTATTACTACGAAGATATGACCGGCGGTCATTCAGGCGGCGTCGATAACGAACAGCGCGCGCGGCTCCAGGCTCTGCAATATGTTTACCTGTTGCAGCGACTCAAGGATGATGAAGCGGCCGAATAACCAGCTTGCGATGAGACGAAAGGGCGGCCCTGCGGTCGCCCTTTTTCGTTTGCGGACCCGCAGCTTGGCAACTCGGCGCGTTCCTGAAACGCTTCACCTTCCGGAATATCGTTAGGGTGAAATTCACCATGTTTGGAAAGGCGGAATAAAGGATTTCCGGCAAGATTTGGCTTCAACAGGGGGCTGAATCTGGAGAATTAACAATGCCTAATGCCGTACCCCCAAGTGCCATGCGCCGCGATGTCCGTTCTCGCATAGAGCGCGCCGGCCTGCCGCCGCATCACCGTGTCCACTGGTCCGATGCCCGCAAGGCCGATGTCGTGAAGGCGGTCCGCGATCAGTTGATCACTTTCGATGAGGCCAGGTGGAATTACCTGCTCAGCCGGAGTGAATTCGAAAGCTGGCAGCGCCAGTTTGCGAAAGAGACAGACCGTCACCGCGAACTTGAACTGGGCTGACTTGATAACCGCCGCATAGGCGATTTTGCGACAGCCGTTCTTGTCCCGGCTGCTCGCAAGTTACTCTGGCCCCCAAGAGCCGCCCGGCATCAACGCGAATTCCTGGTCTTTGCGTGAAAGTCGGGCGGTTTGTCTTTTACCCACCGGACGAATTTCGCCACCCGTTCATGTGCCAGGATCAACTCGCGATCTTCACCCATTCTCGCCAGTTCGGCATTGGTGAAGGTTACATGGATCGTCTTGTGGCAGATGGGATGAACCGGAACCGTGTCCCGCCCCTTTTTGGATTTGGGCACGGTGTGATGCCACTGTATCCGTTTCGCAAACGGCCGTGCGCATAGCCAGCAGGTTGGTTCATCACTCAACGTTCAACTTCGGGCGGATCGGCGCGCATTGTGGCCCCGGTGAAGATATCCTCTATCTCTCCGAACGCACGCTTTGCTGCGTCATACTGGACTGGCATTTCTGCCTGCCCGCCAGCGCAAAGCTGCATCCCGACAAATTCTTCACCGCGCATGATAACGACCCCATCGCTGATTGCCGGATTGTTGGGTTCGCCAGGCGCAAAGTTGGTTCGGATCATGCGGCTGAAAACGATGTAATCGGTATCGCCGTTTGAAAACAGTATCTGCGATTCGCCGCCGCCCGAATACATGGTGTTCGACCATTTGCCGCCCGAGAGCGCCAGTTCGGGAGCGTCTTTGCCGAAGCGGTATTGCGCCTTCCCATCAGCCGCTGCGCACACGGCAAGACGCTTGCCGGCCGCCATCTCGCAGGAGAAAATCGTTTCTTCCTCCTCAGTGCAGTCGACCGGCGTGCGCGGCGCGGGATTTGCGGCCGCAGAAGACGGATCCGAAGCGCCTGACACTTTGTCTGGCGCTTGCGAACCTACCACATCGGCGATTTCTTCTGGCGCGGCCTCCGGCGCGGTGTCTGCGGCCTGCTCACAGCCAGCCAGCAGGGCGAATGAAGCCAGGGCCAGTGCGCGCCGCATCACTTCTTCGCCGCTGCCTTTTTCTTTTTCATCGCGTCATGGAAGCGGTCTGCCCAGCCGGGTTTGACCAGCTGTTCACCGCGCACCATGCGCAAATCGCCCGGGCCCACATCGCGGCTGACCGCGCTGCCAGCCGCCACGATCGCATCTGCGCCGATAATGACCGGTGCGATCAGCGCGCTGTTGCTGCCGATGAAGGCCCGTTCGCCGATCACCGTCTTGTGCTTGAAATACCCGTCATAATTGCAGGTAATGGTTCCGGCACCGATATTGGCCCCTGCCCCGATATCCGCATCGCCGAGATAGGTCAGGTGGCTTGCCTTGGCGCCCTTGCCCATCACCGCCTTTTTCATCTCGACGAAGTTGCCGATTTTGGCGCCTTCTTCCAGCACCGCACCCGGGCGCAGGCGCGCATAAGGGCCGACGCTGCAATGTTCGCCCACTGTCGCCCCTTCAAGGTGGCTGAACGCGCGGATCGTCGCATGGTCGGCAATTTTCACGCCGGGTCCGAAGACGACGTTGGGTTCAACCTCCACATCGCGGCCCAGCTCGGTATCCCAGCTGAAAAATACGGTTTCTGGTGCTCTGAGCGACACACCGGCGGCCATCGCCTCTTCCCGCTTGAAAGTCTGCCACTGCGCCTCTGCCGATGCCAGCTCGGCGCGCGAATTGATGCCCGCCACTTCGTCCGGGGTGGTTTCAACCGCGACCACACGGCTCCCCTCTGCAATCGCGTTGGTCGCGACATCGGGCAGGTAGTATTCGCCTTGCGCGTTATCGTTGCCGACGCTTTCGAGCAGGCGCCAGATGTCGTTGCTATGCGCCACGATTACGCCCGAATTGCACAGGTCGCATTTGCGCTCTTCCTCGCTGGCATCCTTGTGCTCAACCATCTTGCGCACGGTTCCGTCGGCATCGGCGATAATGCGGCCATAGGCGAGAGTATCGGTAGGCCGGAACCCGAGCACCGCAACCTTGGTATCTCCGGTGAGCGCATCACACAATTTGCGGACAGTCGCGGCCTTGACCATCGGGCAGTCACCGAAACTGACCATCACCAGTCCGTCGAAACCGGCCAGTGCATCCTTCGCCATCAGAGCAGCATGGGCCGTCCCAAGCTGCGGTTCCTGCAGCGAAACCGTGACATTCCGGTATGCCACGGCATCGCGCAATTGCTCGTGCCGGTCACCGGCCACCACAACGGTGTGCGAAGGCGACAATTCTTCGAAGCTGTCCAGCAAATGGAACAGCATCGGTTTACCCCCGATCGGGTGCAGGACCTTGTGCAGGTCGGATTTCATGCGAGTGCCCTTGCCAGCGGCGAGGATAATGGCTGCAAATTTGTTCATCCGGCTCCCTTGCCAGCAATCGCTTGCGGTTTGAAGTCAGTTCAGCCACCCCTTCACGGCAATGAATCATTTTCCCTACAGCGCCATCGGCTTCGACCTCGATGGAACCTTGCTCGACACGTTTCGCGACCTTGGCGAGGCGGTCAATCACGCGCTTGAACTGGGCGGCTTCAAGCCGGTGCCGGTGGACAGTTCGAAGGATTTGATCGGCGGCGGGGCCAAGATCATGCTGTCGCGCGCAGTCGATGCCCAAGGCGGTATGGAGCGGGAGGATTTCCGCGCGCTGTACAAGAAAATGCTCGCCTTTTACGCAGACAACAACGCGGTCCACTCGCGCCCCTATCCGGGGGTGATCGATACACTCGACCAGTTGGCCGAACACGGCGTGAAAATGGCGGTAGTGACCAACAAGTTCGAAAGTTTCGCCACCGATATCCTCACCCAGCTTGGCCTGGCGGATCGGTTTGTCACGATAATCGGTGGCGACACGATGGGCCGCGGCCGGGATGGGCAATTGCTGGCAAAGCCGGCCCCCGATCCGGTAATCGAGGCGCGCAAACGCTGCGCCGCCGTTCAGGACAGCACCGGCCATTTCGCATTTGTGGGCGACAGTTCCTACGATGTCGCCGCCGCGAAAGCAGCCGGTGTTCCTGTTATCGTCGCGGCGTACGGCTATTGCGACAAGCCGCCGCACGAACTGGGTGGACACGCCGTGATCGATGGTTTCGACGGCCTGATTCCGGCGCTCCACGGCCTCCCCCGCCCCTGATTCGCCGCATTGGCGGTTTATCGACGCTACGGAATGGCGGACCGGCTTGTTCGCAGTTGCAACAGGCACGATAAACTGCCACTTCACCCTCACGTTTACGGGAACGTAAAGCCCGTTCGGAATTCGGCCCTCCCCCGGGCCAAAGCAAGATGGAGAGAAAGCCATGACCATTTCGTTCAAGGATCGCGTAGCAATCGTAACCGGCGCCGGTGGCGGCCTGGGCCGTGAATACGCGCTCGAACTCGCACGCCGCGGCGCGAAGGTCGTCGTAAACGACCTCGGCGGATCGCGTGACGGCACCGGCACTTCGGACGCGGCTGCACAGGTTGTCGAAGAAATCGAAAAAGCTGGCGGTGAAGCAATCGCCAACGGAGCCTCGGTCACCGAATATGACCAGATGGAAAAGATGGTTGCCGACGCCAAGCAAAAGTGGGGCGGTGTCCACGTCCTGATCAACAACGCCGGCATTCTGCGCGACAAGAGCTTCGCGAAAATGACGCCGGACGACTTCGAGCTGGTCGTGAAAGTCCACCTGCTGGGTTCGGCCTATGCGACCAAGGCTTGCTGGGAAACTTTCCGCGAACAGGCCTACGGCCGTATTCTGATGACTTCCAGTTCGACCGGTCTGTTCGGCAATTTCGGCCAGGCAAACTACGGCGCTGCCAAGCTCGGCCTTGCCGGCCTGACCAAGACGCTCCACCTCGAAGGCGCGAAGTACAACATCCGCTGCAACTCGCTGTCGCCGGTTGCCGGTACCCGCATGACCGAGGACCTGTTCCCGGCTGAAGCGTTCAAGCTGTTTTCGCCTGAAAACGTTGCCCCGGCTGCGCTGTATCTCGTTAGCGAAGATGCACCGACCAACCAGATCGTTGGTGCCGGTGCAGGCGGCTTCCACAGCGCATGGGTGACCATGAACGACGCGGTCTGGCTGCAGGAAGGCGAGCGCACAGTCGAAGGTTTCGCAGCCCGTTGGGACGACATCAATTCGATGACCAACCTCAAAGCCCCTCAGTCGGGTGCAGAACAAAGCGCTGCTATCCTGAAGGCGATGCAGGAAGTGCTCGGCCCTGATGCTGCGCCGTCCAGCACGCGTGGCTAAGCGCCTACTGTATTGACACAGTAACACACTGGGCCTACTCCATCCCTTCCACAGGGTGAGGAGTAGGCCCAATGTATACAGAAGACGATCTGCGCACGGCGGTAGCGACCGGCGCATTGAGCGCAGAAGCCGCGGACGCCTTGCGCAATTCCGTGCGGCAATCGCGCGAGGCACCAGCCGGTGATGAAGAACATTTCCGGCTAATCAACAGTTTCAACGATATTTTCGTGACCATCGCAGCGGTTCTGCTGCTGGTGGCGATGGGCGGTATCGGCCAGGCGCTGACCCCGAACATTGACGGACCGCCGCCTTTCGCCGGCTTGCTGGTAGCGGGTGCAGCCTGGGGCATGGCTGAATTTTTCACGCGCAAACGCCGCATGGCCCTGCCCAGCATCGTGCTGCTGCTCGCCTTTGTCGGCGGTATTTTTGCCGCCTTGCTCGGCTTCATTGTCATGTCGTTTGGCGGTGACAATTTTGGCCGCGGTGACGAGGTCCTGGCCGGCCTGCTGATTGCCGGGTCGGGTCTGATCACCGCCGGTGCAGCCTATGCACACTGGCGCCGGTTCATGGTGCCCATTACCGTGGCCGCAGGCGCTGCCGCGCTGGCAGTTACGGTAATCGCGCTGGTCATTACCGGGATTGGTCCGTCGTCACTCGACAGCCCTGACCGCGTTCTGATGCCGATGGTGTTCATCGTCGGCCTCGCGATCTTTGGTTTCGCCATGCGCTGGGACACGAGCGACCGCGAACGTCAGACGCGCCGCAGCGACGTTGCGTTCTGGCTGCACCTGCTTGCAGCGCCCATGATCGCGCATCCCATTTTCCACACGCTGGGCGTTACAGAAGGCAGTGCGATTGGCCTTGGCGGTGCGGTTGCGGTGCTCGCCATCTATGTTCTGTTCGGATTGGTTGCGCTGGCGATCGACCGGCGCGCATTGCTGGTGTCTGCGCTGGCCTACGTGCTGGTTGCGCTGACATTCCTGTTCGACCGCTTCGGTGCGGTAGAACTGAATGTGGCACTGACCGCGCTGGTGATTGGTTCCGCCCTGCTAATGCTCTCAGCATTCTGGAGCCCAATCCGCAATAAAGTGGTCCAAGCCCTGCCCGGCGCATTGCAGCAGCGCCTGCCGGTGTCGGGGAAATTGGCGATTAGCTGACTTAACCACTTGAACTCGCAACAAACCCCGCGCAGAAATGTGCGGGGTTTTTTGTTGGGGGCCGTATCCGGTGAGTTTCGAGAACAATGTTCGCAGCCTGCGAACGCGGGCGACGCTAGTGAAGATTTTCGCCTGGACGTTTGTTGCCACGACGGTTTTTCAGATGGGCGCCTTGGGGTATGAAATATTCAAACCGCCAGTCGATATCGTGGTGTCCGCTGGCTCGGTAACAGAGCCAGCTTTCCCGTTATGGGCCATGATCGTCGGCATTGCCGCCCTCATCTTGCCCATCTCCATTCTCGGCCTGATGCTGTGCGCGCTGGTCTGGGTTTACAAGGCACATCGCAACCTGGCCGACGAGAATGTCGATTTGGACTATTCAGCAGGCTGGGCAGTTGGCAGCTATTTCGTGCCGTTCATCAATCTGATCGTGCCGATGCGCGCCATGCGCGAACTGCATAACCGAAGCCACGGTGAAGTACCCGAACTCGCCCATTCACCGGTCGACGACGTTGCGGCATGGTGGACAGCCTATATTATCGGGATCGTCCTGTCGCTCGGCCTGCTCCTCAAAGTCACAGTCGATGCGGCGACGAATATCGTATTCCTGACCCCTGCCTGGATGGAATTCGCGATGGCCGCATTTGCCAGCCTGCTTTTCGTCATCTCGGCGGTCATGCTGGTCAAACTGGTCGGCGCAATCACGCAGGCACAAAGCGAAGGCAATCACGCCTGGAAGGCTTTCGAATAGACTAGCTGTCGACCGACTTTAGCAACCGACGTTCGATAGGAGCCAATACGCCCGCCAGTTCATGGCCGCGCTTAAGCACCTGTCCGTGCTCGCCGAACAGGGTCCACATGCCTTGCCTGTTACGCAACGAGGGACGCTTCTCGATCCGCGCTTGCGGCCGTTCAGCCGCGCGGCGAAATGCATCGAAAACGGCCACATCCTTGGTGAATTCCATCGCATAATCGCGCCATTCACCAGCGGCGACCATCCGGCCATAGAGATCGAGGATCCGCTGCAATTCATCACGTGCGAACGCCACTTGGGCTGGCTTGCGGCCCGGAAATGCGATGATCCGGCCTGGTGTATCAGCAAGCGCGCCCATGCCGGGCCCAGATCCTGACGCCATCAGTCGCCGGTTCCGCTTCGCTGCGCTGGCACTTCCCGCTCGGCCTTGAGGACTTCCAGGTCACTGCGCATTGCGGCCAATTGGGCTTCAAGCTCAGCGATACGCCTCGGGCCGGTTTCCATCAGTTCCTCGCATGGCTCATCGCAGGGCGTGCCATAGGGAATGAAATCCTTGAGCCATTCTTCCGCCGGAACAAGTGTAGAGCGCGCTTTCAATCCGATCATCGTTGCGCCTTCGGGCACATCGTCGGTGACAACCGCATTGGCGCCAACGCGTGCGCGCTCGCCAACAGTAATCGGGCCGATGATCTGCGCACCTGACCCGATAATGACATTGTCTTTCAGCGTCGGATGACGTTTGCCGCCAACACCGTTTGTCGGGTTCGTCCCGCCGAGCGTCACGCACTGGTAAATCGTAACGTTGTCGCCGATTTCAGCGGTTTCCCCGATCACCGTAAACCCGTGATCGATGAAGAAGTTTTTACCGATTGTCGCGCCTGGATGGATATCGATGGCGGTCAGGAAACGAGCGATATGATTGATCAGCCGGGCGAAGAAATATAATTTCGCACCGAACAGCCAATGCGCCACGCGGTGCAGGCCCAGTGCCAGGACGCCGGGATAGGTAAGCACTTCCCAGCGCGAGCGCGGTGCCGGATCGCGTGCCCGGATGGAATCCAGATAATTGGTCAGACCAGTGAACATTGGCCGATTCTCCCATCAAACGGCACCAAAGGCAAGTTGGTCGCCCTTATAAAAGGCGGCCTTGCTCCGGGCCTTGCACGGCCTCCAGCGCGTCACGCCAGATGCCTTGCGTGGCTGGTGCCTTACGTTCCAGACTTAGCCGGTCAATCGTCTCCACAAGACGTTCGATGGCGGCAAAGCTGCGCTCGGCACGCGGTACGAGGTAGGTAAGCGCCCCTTCGCCAAGTGCAAGACCGCGCTGAATGGCAATGGTTTCAATGAGAGAAGCCAGCATTTCATCGTCCGGCGTTGTGATTTCCAGATGCAGGGCTGCCCCAAGTCGGGATCGAAGATCGGGCAGCTTGATATCCCATTGCTCGGCATCGCTGATGAGCAAGAGCGGGCGGCCATCCTCCTGCGCCCTGTTCCACCTGTGAAACAGTTCTGTTTCGTCCATGGCATCGGCGCCATCGATCACATCGCCCATGCCCGAGCTTTCGAACCATTTGCCCAGCAGCGATTTGCCCGAGCGTTCCTCCCCCGCAAGGATCGCTGTCTTGTAAGGCCAGCTGTCGGGCTTTTGCAGCGCGTCGATCACCGCCGCATTGGCGCTGCCGATGACGATGCGGTCGGGATCTGAAGAACCCTGGTGGGAGAGCGGCAGGGCAATCTGCGACATTACGCGGCGCCCTGTGACTAGCGGCTGATGGCGAGCGCGTTGCTGCCCTGTGTAACCGTGAAGCCGCGAGCGCGCAAAGCCCCGGCCAGATCGCTCAGGCTGCCGCCATAGCTGACGCTCATCACCGATGTGCCGCCAATCGCGATGCTGCTGGTCGCCGCACCGCGCACACCCGCAGTGGCGCGAACAGCAGCCAGCGTCGCGTCGATTGTGCCGGCGTCGGGGCTGGCGAACTGAACGACGTAGCTCGATACGACCGCAGCGGTCGGGGTCGGGGTAGGAGTCGGCGAAGTGCCTTCACCTGTTTCACCGGCAGCGGCGGCCGCACGCTGCGCGCGTTCCTGTGCCTGTGCTGCCCGGCCAATCTCGATCAATCGCTGAAGGACCGGATCGGCACCCTCGCCGCCCACGTTTAGCGTCGGGTTGGGGCGGAGTTTCCCATCGGCAAGCGCGGCTTCGAATATATCGTCGAACCGGGTCACCGCCTGCGCCAGCATCTGGGGTAAGTCCTGATCGTTTTTCGCAGTCAGGGTAAAGCTGTCCAGAAACTCGCTGTCAGGACCATAGCGTGCGGTGAAATAGCCCTTCACCGGGCCGCCGGGATATTGATATTCCAGCCGCGCGATCGGCACCAGCACGTCGGCAGCACCAAACTGGTCGAGGATGTTGCGCCACCACAGCCGGCTGCGTCTGGTCGTCTGACCGTAAGTCAGCATGAGCGAATCGCCGCCAGCGCCCGACGGGCGGACATAGTTGATCCGGCTGGAACCCGCCTGATATTCCGCCCACACGCGCTGCCACGGGTTGCGCTGCTGATAAACCATCGCCGATCCGCCGGACAGTGTTACCGGAAGCAGCAGCATCGGTGCAGACTGAGAGCGCTGCGCGTTGCCGCCAAGATAGCGACCGGCGCGCGCGCGGTCGAAAATGACCCCCAGGGTGGCGATATAGCGGCGCGGGCCGATCCGTTCCTGTTCGATCACCACGGCTGATACCAACGACTCCAATTGCGAATCGGGTAGACTTGGTCCGCCCAGCTTCGCCCAGCCCTTGCGCTGCGCTTCGCGCCAGCCGGCTTCGCGCGCTTCCTCTGCGGAATCGCCGCGTACGTCGACTTCGATGCCGCCGACATCGATATCGATGCTGCTGGTCACCGGAGCGATGCCGCGATCACCCTCCACCTGCGCCTGCAGAACGCGGCCAGCGACAACAGCAATCGCCAACGCAACCAGCACCGCAATCGTCTGACGAATCGCGTGTCCGGAAAGGGGGCGCTGGGCGCGTGAAAGGGCGAAGGATTGAGCCATCGGGGAAAACTTCGGGCCTTTTGCCCAAACGGGCATGGAAATCCAAGCGCGAATGACTAAAGCCTGTGGTCATGTCGGCAGATAATTCATCACAAGAGAGCTACACCTACGCAAAAGCGGGGGTTGATATCGATGCCGGCAATGCGCTGGTAAAGGCTATCGGGCCGATGGTGAAAGCCACCGCCCGCCCCGGCGCAACGTCGGAGCTTGGCGGATTTGGCGGCTTTTTCGACCCGAAGGCCGCTGGCTATTCCGATCCGCTTCTGGTCGCTGCCAACGACGGTGTCGGCACCAAGCTGAAACTCGCGATTGATTTCGATCGCCACGATACCGTGGGCATCGATCTGGTGGCAATGTGCGTGAACGACCTGATCGTTCAGGGCGCAGAACCGCTGTTTTTCCTCGACTATTTCGCCACCGGCAAGCTTGAGAACGGCATTGCGGAGCGGGTCGTCTCCGGAATCGCAGACGGTTGCAAGCAGGCCGGATGTGCGCTGATTGGCGGCGAAACGGCTGAAATGCCGGGCATGTACGCTGCCGGCGATTACGATCTGGCGGGCTTCTGCGTCGGCGCGGTTGAACGCGGCGAGCAACTGACCGGTGAAGCCGTCGCCCCCGGGCAGGTGCTGCTGGGGCTGGCAAGTTCGGGGGTCCATTCCAACGGGTTTTCGCTGGTTCGCCGCCTTGCCTCTGACAAGGGCTGGAAACTGGACCGTCCGGCGGTGTTCGATTCGGACAGATTGCTGATCGACACTCTGATCGAACCGACGCGGATTTACGTGAAGAGCCTGCTGCCTGCGATTCGCGGCGGCAAGATTGCCGCGCTCGCCCACATTACAGGCGGCGGCTTGCTGGAAAATATTCCCCGCGTATTGCCCGAAGGCAGTCATGCCACCGTCGATGCAGACGCATGGGACCAGCCGCGCCTGATGGCATTCCTGCAGGCGCAAGGTAACATCGAACCGGCGGAAATGGCCCGCACCTTCAACTGCGGCATCGGCATGGTGCTGGCGGTCGAACAGGATGCAGTTGCCGCCCTGACCGCTGAACTGGAAGCGGCCGGTGAAACCGTCTTCCGCATCGGTGAAATTGGCGAAGGCCAGCGCGGATGCACCGTGAAGGGGGCAGCCGGAACTTGGTCGGCGAAATCCGACTGGGAAGCCGCCCACCTTGCCTGAAACGGCGTCGGCCAAGGTGAAAACCGCCATCTTCATCTCCGGCGGCGGCACCAACATGGCAGCGCTTCTGTATGCCAGCCGACTGCCGAATTCCGCCTATGAAGTGGTATTGGTCGCCAGCAATGTCCCTGACGCTTCGGGTCTGGGCTTGGCAGCTGCCGAGGGTGTCGGCACCTTTGCCCGCTCTCATCAGGGCATGAGCCGACCAGATCATGACGCTGTGATGGAACAGGCCGCGCGGGATGCTGGGGCCGAATGCATTATCCTGGCCGGATATATGCGGATACTCACGCCCGAGTTTACCGAACGGTGGCAAGGCCGGATGCTCAACATCCACCCCTCGCTGCTACCCAAATACCGCGGGTTGGAAACCCACAAGCGGGCTATCGAGGCGGGAGACAAGGTTCACGGCGCATCGGTCCACCTGGTGTCGAGCGAACTCGATGCCGGCGAGGTGCTGGGCCAGATCGAGGTGCGCATCACACAAGGCGACACGCCGGAAACCTTGGCCGACCGGGTCAAGATCGCCGAGCATCAGCTTTATCCGCGCGTGGTGAACGAATATCTGGGCCGCGCAAACGATCCGGAACATCTGCTGCAAAAGGTCCGCGATCTGGCACTTGCATTGCCGGGAACGCACGAGCGTGAAAGCCACGGCTCACCCGGTTGGCGCGTGGGCACCGAGAAAAGCGGAAAGTATTTCGCCCACTTCAATGACCAGCATCATGGCAGCGAACATATCGCACTACTGGTCAAGACCGACAGCATGGATGAACTGCTGGGTTTGGTAGAAGCGCATCCACACGCCTATTTCAAACCTGCCTATTACGGGGCGAGTGGCTGGATCGGCGTGATCCTGAACCGATCGGGTGTGGACTGGGATCATGTGGCCGACTGGCTCGAACGCAGCTGGCGCAAAGTCGCGCCGAGACAGTTCACCAAACTGCATGATGCCGCCGACCAGTTCTGATGCCGCCGCCCCGCTCCAGCCTGCTAGACCGCGCGCCGATTGTCGGAAAACTCAACACCCGCTTGCAAGGCGCTTGGGACAGCGGGTGGCTTAAACCGATTGAGCTGGAGCCTGACTGGCTTTGGCGAAAGGCGGCTAAGGGCTTCGGCTTGGACGACGAGCGTGGTGGACGCAACGATGAAGACGTCGCAGATTTCCGCGAACGGCTTAGTGTTTTGTGCCAGTCGATCAATGCCGAGGCGAGGCTGAACCCGATTGGGCAATCTTTCGCCTATGGGCAATTGGTCAGGGCAATCCGCCAGCGGCTTGAGCTAGGCAGAATGTGGCGCGCCGATCCCGCGATACCGAATACCCCGCTGGCAAAGCCGATCATAATCATCGGCCAGATGCGGTCCGGCACCACCCGTATCCACCGCCTGCTTGCTGCCGATCCGGCGCACACGGCAACACGTTTTTGCGACAGCTGGCACCCGGTCCCGACGAAACCTGATTTGCGCCCGGTATGGAGCGGAATGGCGCTGTTCTGGGCCCGGCGGCTGAACCCGTGGATCGACACCATCCACCCGTTCGGCGCGTCGCAATATGATGAAGAACTTGGCTGGCTGGCCAGCGCGCTCGACCATTCGGCCTATGAAGCGCAGTGGCACATCCCCTCCTACACGGCATTCAGCGAAGCGCGCAGCGCCGCGCCGGTATACCGGGAGTTTGCACGGATCCTGCGCACCGATGCAAACCATCACGGGAATGCAGGCCAGCCTCGGGTGATGAAAGTTCCGCAATTCGCCGAAGATCTGGAAAAATTACTGGCCCGGTTTCCCGGTGCCAGTTTGGTCATCTGCCGCCGCAATGATGATGACGTGCTCCGCAGTTCGGTGTCGATGGTGGCCAACCAGATGGCGATGCAATCGGACAGCGTCGATCCGGATTGGATCGAAGGCGAATGGCAGCGAAAGCTGGCCTTGCGCGAAGCCAGACTATCCAAGGCGCTTTCGCATCATGACGGTGCAATCGCCGAAGCGAGTTTCGATGCCTTGGGTGCCGACTGGCTCGGCGAGATACGGCGCATATACAGCGCCCTGCAGATCGAACTGTCCGATGAAGCGGTCCGCGCAATGGAGCGCCAGATGCAGCGCAGCGAAAGCAGCCCGCATCTGGCACACCGAGAGCAGTTGGATAAGATAAACGCCAGTTAGGCGCTCGCGTCAGGCCGCCGAGCGCGCTTCGTTGACGATCGCAGTAATTTGATCCAGCAGGCCAAGGCGCTCCTTCTTCAACTCTTCCATCCGGTCGTCGGATGCAGCCTCCACCTCCGCGTCGATCCGGTGCACTTCCCGGTTCACCTCGTGGTATTTGTCGGCCAGCTTTACGAAATGCGGGTTATTCATCTTGAGGCTGTGAAGAATCGCAGAATCCTTCGAGAATACAGCGCCCAGTTCATGCGGAGTGTGTGCCATGTGGTTCCTTTCCAATTATGCGGAAAGTTTACCAGCGGCATCAGCGGCGGCTTTGCGCCAGATCAAATTTGCGAAATTTCGCCAGTTGCCGCGATGTGCCTATTGGCCATCAGGCGCGCTGGGCAACTTCTTCAGGCGCATCACAGATTGTCAGCGGCTGTGCCACTTCGGGCATCAGCAATTTCGCCATTGCTGGCGGATTGTCACCCCGGAAACTCTGGAAATAGCTGATCTTCCGGCGGTGGAACTTTAGCGCGAAAAGCAAGTCGTCGCTCGCCATGATTGGATCGGATGCGATGACCCGGCCCTGGACAAGTGCCTGACCCCCGACCAGCGCAATGGTTTCGGGCTCTTGCCGATATGACGGGTCGACCTGCCACAGCCGCGACAGCAGTTCCAGGCAGTTGTCCCTGCCCGTGATGCAGTTCTGACAGCTATCGATGTACACGAAATCCCGTGCCATCAGCCGCTCCGCCCGTTCGAGGGAGCAGGCATTCAGTGCATCGAAAAAAGCGCGAACCGTAAATTTGCGACTCCGGATCATTCAAATTCACTAGCGTACTGAGACAGATAAGGCGAATCTGCGCGCGAGATGGCCAAAAACACAAAGGCCCCGGTGGACTTTGATGTCCACCGGGGCCTCAATATCTCGTGAGCGAGATGCTTATCCGACGATTTCGTCTTCGTTGAAGAAGAAGTCGATTTCGATCTTGGCATTCTCTTCGCTGTCGCTGCCGTGGACCGAATTGGCTTCGATCGATTCGGCGTAAGTCTTCCGGATGGTGCCTTCGTTAGCGTCTGCCGGGTTAGTTGCGCCCATGATGTCGCGGTTGCGCTTCACAGCGTCTTCACCTTCGAGAACCTGGACAACGACCGGGCCGCTGATCATGAAATCCACCAGTTCACCGAAGAACGGGCGTTCGCTGTGAACGGCATAAAAACCTTCGGCCTGATCGCGAGTCATGTGAATGCGCTTCGACGCAACGACACGCAGGCCGGCATCTTCAAGCATCTTGGTGACTGCACCAGTCAGGTTGCGCTTCGTGGCATCAGGCTTGATGATCGAAAAAGTGCGGGTAACCGCCATGGGTATTTCCTTACGTTGTACGGGGGTAATATAGTTGCGCGCGCCACTAGCGCCGGGTTGCAGAATTCGCAAGCTTTAAGCGTATCAGGCTACCTTTACCCATTTCCCGCCATCTTGCCGGAAAAAGCTCCGCTCTAGATTTTCGGTTCCATCGAGCGAGCGCCAGCAAGACCGGGCATCCTCCAGCGTGTTCTCGCCAAACAACAGGAAACTGCGCGCGAACTCGCTGGCCTCGCCGCGCCACTCTCCGTCAGCGAAAATGACGTGGTTGGCCCCGTTTTCGGCCCCGTTTTCAACGTTGCAATGCGGTGCTAGCAATATCGGCTGGCGGGCTGCCCCTGCTTCGCCGGACTTGCCGTTGGCCAGAAAGGCTTCTGGGTCTGTTTCCCAAAGGGTCTTGCCGATAAGGTCCAGTTGATCCCCGTCGGACGATACAACCATCAACCGTTCACCGGAACCGAGGACCCGCTGCGCGATCAGGGCAACTACCCGTTCAACAGGATCGTTGCTGATCTGCCAGAAGTCGACTTTCACGTTGTCTGCCCCCTGTTCCGCTTGCACCGTTCGGAGCAGTACAGGACGTTATCCCAGTCCCGCTCCCACTTTTTGCGCCATGTAAAGGGGAGCCCGCATGCCTTGCAGATCTTGCTTGGCAAGTCCGCTTTCTTGCGCATGCGGGCCATGTTGTCCCCTTAACTGGCAGCGCCGTCAGGCGCCGAGTGTGTTGCGAATGAACCGGTCGAGAAGGCGCGTGCCGTAACCGGTGGCACCCTTGTCCCATGTCTGGCCGGGTTTATCAGCCCACACCATTCCGGCGATATCCAGATGCGCCCACGGCGTATCGTTTTCTATAAAGCGCTTGAGGAATTGTGCGGCGGTGATCGAACCGGCACCCTTCGGGCCGATATTCTGCATGTCGGCAATCGGGCTGTTGATCAGCTTGTCATAGGCCGGTGAAAGCGGGAAACGCCACAGCTTGTCACCCACCTGCTTGCCCGCGTCCAGCAGATCGTCGGCCAGGCTGTCATCGGTGGAGAAAAGCCCGCCGTGCTCGCTGCCCAGCGAAATGATCATCGCACCGGTAAGCGTCGCGAGATCGACAATCCTTGAGGGCGCAAATTCGCGCTGGGTCCAGGTGAGCACGTCAGCGAGGACCAGGCGCCCTTCGGCATCGGTGTTCAGCACTTCGATGGTCTGGCCGGACATCGACGTAACGACGTCGCCGGGTCGCTGCGCCTTGCCGTCAGGCATGTTTTCAACCAGTCCGACGACGCCAACGACGTTCGCCTTGGCTTTGCGCTTGGCAAGCGTCAGCATCGCGCCAACGACCGCGCCGGAACCGCCCATATCCCATTTCATGTCGCCCATGCCGGGGCCAGGCTTGAGCGAGATACCGCCAGTATCAAAGGTTACGCCCTTGCCGACGAAAGCAATCGGCGCATCGCCCTTTTCGCCGCCATCCCACTTGATCGCCAAAATGCGCGAAGGCTGTTCCGAGCCAAGGCCGACGCCGAGCAGAGAGCCCATGCCCAGTGCTTCCATCTGGTCATCGTCGAGAACGATCAGCTCAGCACCGGTTCCGGCAAATGCTTCGCGGCATTTTTCAACGAAGCTTATCGGGTAGATCTTGTTGGCCGGTTCCGCGACCAGATGGCGCGTCAGCTCAACCCCGTCGGCGACGCTTGCCGCGTCAGCCCATGCCGTTTCGGAACCATCCGCAGCGCCAACCACGGTCACGGAATCGAGCGTGATCTTCTGCTCGTCCTTCAGCTTCGTGCGGTACAGGTCGTGCCGCCAGCTACGCAGTCGCAGGCCCAGCAGAACTGAAGCGGTTGCCGCTGCATCGAGACCGCTGCCGGTCAGGTCGAGGACCAGGTCGGTCTCGCCTGAAGTCAGGTATTTCGCCGCCAGTGCAGCGCCGGCCTTTTCGAGATTGATGGTGCGGCCATCCGCTCCGGCTTCACCGGCGCCAACGATTGCAACGCGCACTGTTGCGCCGCTGCGTTCAACGAAACTTTCGAAAAACTGGCCGGCATTGCCTTTGAAGCGCGCAGTCTTCGCGCCTTCGCTCAATGGTTTTTCCAATCCGTCTGGCAACTTGCCCTTGTCGGCAATATGCGCGATCAGCCGCGCGCCTGATGGCTGGGTGCCTGAAAAAGTGACTTGCATGTTATCTCCAAAACTCGTGTCTTTCATGCTCAGCGTCTCTCCGGGAGCAATGTTCCGAAATGAGCCAAGGAATGGAATTGCGATTAGGCGCGGGCGGTGCGATAGGCAAGCCATGCTGCCGCTGCCAAAATCACTCAAGCCCGGGTCGATATCGCTGTCGATGACACGGCACTTCGCCTGCGCTTCAGCCGTGGCCGCACTCAGCATGGCTCTGACTGCACCGGCCCAAGCGCAAGACCCCGCAGCGATCAATCCCGAAGCTCTCGAGCCACTGGAGACGCAGGTCACCCCGATCGAGAGTCCGTCTGACACGGCGCCAAACGACCAAACGGGCGATCGGCAGATCGATTTCGAGGCCAGCGAATTGGCTTACGATTCGGAAAACGACCGGGTGATAGCGAGCGGCAACGTTATCCTGCGCAGCGAAGACCAGTCCGTCCGCGCACAGGAAGTTGTCTGGGACCGGAAGACCGGCCGCATCCAGGCATCCGGCGATGTCCGCTTCGTGGATGCAGAAGGAAATCAGCTCTATACCGAAAGTATCGAGCTGACCGACGAATTCGAAGCCGGGGCGATGGAAGATCTGCTGCTGGCGCTACGCCAGGGGGGAAGGCTAGCCGCCCGCTCCGGCGATCGCGGCGAAGACGGTACGATCGTGCTGACCGACGCCGCCTATAGCGCCTGCGCCGTGGTCGATCCGGAAGGGTGCGACAAAAGCCCGAGCTGGCGGATAACCGCAGACCGGGTCACCTATGATCCGGACGAAAAGCGGATTCGGTTCAAAGGGGCGTATCTGGAACTGTTCGGTGCGCGTCTGCTGCCGCTGCCCGGGCTGACGGTGCGCACAGATGGCAGAGCCGAATCCGGCCTGGTAATCCCTGACCTGCGTTTTTCAGAATCGAACGGAGTGGAGATCGAGGGCGGCTATTACTGGCGGCTCGCCGATAACAAGGACCTGACTGCAAAGGCCTATGTCTTCACCAAAGCCCCACCGATGCTGTCGGCGCAGTGGCGTCACCTGACGGACAAGGGCGCATACCAGATCACCGGATACGCCACCAACAGCAACCGGATCAGCCGCTTCGGCGTTGCGCCTACGACCGAAAATGATCCACGCGGCTATCTGTTCGCCAATGGACGGTTCCAATTCTCCCCCGAATGGAGCTTTACCGGCTCTTTGCGGCTGGCCAGCGACCGCACATTCCTGCGCCGCTATGACATCAGCCGCGACGACCGTTTGCGTTCGACTTTCAATCTGGAGCGTATTTCCAACACATCTTATCTCTCGGTTGCTGGATGGGCCACTCAGACGCTGCGCATCGGCACCAATCAAGGTCAGGTGCCGCTCGCTCTGCCCGTCATAGACTACCGTAAGCGCCTCTCTGACCCGCTCAGCCTCGGCGGGACGCTCGAACTGCAGGCGAACTCGCTCGCGATTGTCCGCGATGAGGGCCAGGATACGCAGCGCGCGTTTGCCGGCGCCCGCTGGGATCTGCGCAAGCTGACAAACCTCGGGCAGATTGTGACAGTGACCGGCCTGGTTCGAGGCGATGTGTACCATAGCGATGAAAACCTGCTGACCAGCACCGCAGTTTACCGCGGAAATCCCGGTTGGGAAACGCGCGGGATCGCTCTCGCGGCGCTGGATATGCAATGGCCCTTTGTCGGCGAGGCATTTGGCGGAACCCAGGTATTCACTCCCCGCGTCCAGATAGTCGCAAGTCCGCCAATCCGTAATCTGGCGGTGCCAAACGAAGACGCCCGCGCAATCGATTTGGAAGATTCCAACCTGTTCGCGCTTAATCGTTTCCCCGGCTATGACCGGGTGGAAGACGGTGTGCGCGTAACATACGGATTTGACTGGGAAATGCAGCGCCCCGGTTGGCGTGTAAAATCCACCTTCGGCCAATCTTACCGGCTGGACAAGGATCAGGACATCCTGATTGATGGTACCGGCCTGAGCGAGCGGGTTTCCGATTTCGTCGGCCGCACAGAAGTCCGCTTCCGTGATCTGGTGAAATTCACGCACCGGTTCCGGCTTGACAAGGATAATTTCGCAGTCCGCCGCAATGAATTTGACGCGACCTTCGGCAGCAAGAAAACCTACGCTGAAATTGGATATCTGAGGCTGGACCGCAACATCGCCGCCGGAATCGAGGATCTTCAGGACAAGGAAGAACTGCGTTTCGCAACCCGTGTGGCATTCGCGAAATACTGGTCACTTTTCGGTTCGGGCGTCATCAACCTGACCGACCGAAACGAAGATCCAACACTTTCGTCGGACGGATTCGAGCCGATCCGGACACGGCTTGGCCTCGCCTATCAGGACGACTGTCTTGAACTCGGCCTGACTTGGCGGCGCGATTATGTGAACGCCGGCGATGCGCAGCGCGGCGACACATTCCAATTGTATTTTGCCCTCAGAAACCTGGGCTTCAGGTAAGCGCCAACGACCCTGTTGTGGACCGCCGATCGGTTCAGCTTCTGGGTCATTGGCATAAGCCTTCAAACGCGCTATCCGGCGTGCTTCATCTTTGGCACTCAGCTTTGGTTAAGCCTGAATGGGCGAAACACAGGGCACCCAAGGCGCGAAGGACGGCGCTGCAGACGGAATTTACATGTGATTGATATGAAACTTACCAAGCTTGGCTCCAAGCTTCTGGGCGGACTTGCCACACTCGGCCTTGCAGCCAGCCCTATCGCGCTTCAAGCGCAGGCGATTGGTCAGTCCGGTGCTTCAAACAGCAACGTTTTGAATATTCCTGACAACGTGGTCCTGATGGGTCAGAGCGACCCGAACGTTCGCACTGCCACTGCCGTTGTGAACGGTACGGTAATCACCGGAACCGACGTGGATCACCGCACCGCGCTGCTGACTGCCGCATCCGAAGGCGAATTGCCGCCAGAGGAACTGCGCCGCGTGCGGATGCAGGTGCTGCGCAACCTGATCGACGAAACCCTTCAAATCCAGGAAGCCGCCGCGCAGGAAATCGAAATTTCCGATGGCCAGGTCAATCAGCGTTACCAAACTCTGGCCGCACAGAATTTCGGCCAGCAGACTGAAGCGATGGACCAGTATCTGCTCAGCATCGGGTCCTCTCCCGCCTCGCTGAAACGTCAAATCAAGGGCGAATTGGCCTGGACGTCCCTGCTGCGCCGCAACATTTCGCCGTTCATCAATGTTTCCGAGGAAGAGGTTCGTGAAGAACTGAAACGGATGGAAGCAGAGAAGGGAACCGAAGAGTTTCGCCTTGGCGAAATCTATCTGAGTGCGACCGCTGAGAATCTTGAAACGGTGCAGCAGAACGCGGCTCAGATCGTCGACCAATTGCGTCAGGGCGGCAGTTTCGTCGCCTATGCACGTCAGTTTTCCGAGGCTTCGACCGCTTCGGTCGGCGGTGATCTTGGCTGGGTTCGCCTGCCGCAATTGCCGCGCGAACTTTCTTCTCAGGCAACACAGATGCAGCCCGGCGAACTGCGCGGCCCGATTCCGATCCCCGGTGGTTTTTCGATCCTGTTCCTGATCGACAAACGCCAGATCCTGATGGCTGATCCGCGCGATGCGACACTCAGCCTGAAACAGATTTCGATCAGCTTCAGCTCGGATGTTACGGAAGCTTCTGCCGCAGCGAAGGTGGAGACATTCACCAACGCCGTCGCGTCAATGCGCGGCTGCGGCGATGCAGAATCCGTTGCAGCGGGAATCGGTGCAGACGTGGTAAGCAACGAGATCGTGGCGCGGCAATTGCCAGAACAGCTGCAGGCTTCGCTGCTCAACCTTCAGGTTGGCCAGACCACCCCGCCCTTCGGCTCGGTGAATGATGGCGTGCGTGTTCTGATGCTGTGCGGCCGTGACGATCCCGAAACTGTCGGCGGTCCCACCATCGACGACCTGATCGCGCAGAAAGAAGAAGAACGCATCCAGAAGCGCGCCCAGCGCTATCTTCGCGATCTGCGCAACGACGCCTATATCGAATATAATTGAGGCCCGCCGTTTCACCGATAGCTATCTCTCTCGGTGATCCGGCTGGCATCGGCCCGGAACTCATTGTCCGCGCCTGGTCACAGCGTGAGGAGCATGGCCTTGCGCCTTTTCTCGTGGTCGGTGGGTATGGAGTGCTCGTCAGGGCAGCTTCCAAACTAGGCATTGAATGCCCGATCCGGATAGTCGCCTCAATCACGGAAGCGGCAGATACATTCGCGCAGGCAATCCCTGTGTTTGGCACGCTTGATGCCGAAACTCTTCCCGGCAATCCTGATGCGGATGGGGCGAGGCTGGCGCTCGCATCACTGCAGGGCGCGGCCCGGCTAGCGCTTGGCGGAAAAGCAGGCGCGATGGCGACTGCCCCGATTGCCAAATCTCATCTGGCAAAGGTCGGGTTCAACCATCCGGGACAAACCGAATTTCTGGCCGATATTTGCGGGCTCGATGATCAGGATGCAGTGATGATGCTGTCCGGTCCGCAATTGCGGACCGTTCCGCTAACGGTGCATTGTGCGCTTGCGGATGTCCCCGGACTGATCACCGCCGATCTGATCGTCCACCGCACCCGGATCACGATCGCCGCGTTGAAGCGCGATTTCGGAATAGACGATCCGCGCATCGCCATAGCCGCGCTCAACCCCCATGCGGGCGAGGATGGCAAGTTCGGCAACGAAGACCAGACCATAATCGCACCGGCAATCGAAACGCTGCAGGCGGAAGGGCATACGGTGTCCGGTCCGCATCCGGCAGACGCCCTGTTTTCGCCGCACAAACGCAGCAGCTACGATGCTGCTATCTGCATGTATCACGATCAAGCATTGATTCCGGTGAAAGCCCTCGATTTCGATAGCGGTGTCAACATTACCCTGGGCCTGCCGATAATCCGAACGTCACCTGATCACGGGACCGCTTTCGATATTGCCGGCAAGGGAGTTGCCCATCCCGGCGCGATGATCGCAGCCATCAAAATGGCAGGTGACTGCGCCCGCACCCGGATGTTGAGCGCCGACAGTGCCTGATCTTCCCCCACTGCGCGAAGTCATCGCCCGATACGGCCTCAGTGCTTCCAAGGCGCTCGGCCAGAATTTTCTGTTCGACAGCCAGCTGCTCGACCGGATCGCCGCGATCCCCGGCGATTTGCAGGACAAGGCGGTGCTCGAAATCGGACCGGGTCCCGGCGGTCTGACCCGCGCTCTGCTAAAGGCTGGTGCGCGCGTCACGGCAATTGAAATGGACGATCGCTGCCTTCCGGCTTTGGCCGAGTTGTCAGACGCATTCCCGGGGAAATTGTCGGTAATTCATGGCGACGCGATGAAACTGGATCATGGCGAGATCATGGGCGAACCGTTCGCCGTGGTCGCCAACTTACCATATAATGTCGGGACCGCGTTATTTACCGTTTGGCTCGGCGGTGAGGATTGGCCGCCGCTGTGGACGTCGCTGACACTCATGTTCCAACAGGAGGTAGCCCAGCGGATAGTCGCCAGGCCCGGCGGGTCTGCGTACGGTAGACTGGCGGTGCTGGCTCAGTGGCGCAGCTCTGCCCAGCTAGCAATGAAAGTGCATCGCAGCGCCTTCACCCCGCCGCCGAAGGTGATGAGCGCTATCATCCATGTCGAACCCGGACAGATGCCCGGCGGCGTGTCTGCCAAGACGCTGGAAAAAGTCACCGCCGCCGCATTCGGTCAGCGACGCAAGATGCTGCGCCAGAGTTTGAAAAGTGTACCCGGCGCGCTTTCAGCGATGGAGCAGCTGGGGCTGGACGAAACGCGCCGCGCAGAAACACTTTCAATCGATGAGTTTGTCTCAATCGCCAGAATACTGAGTTAGACTGAATTCCCAAAAAAAGGGGCTGGAGCCCAATGGTGCCCCAGCCCTTGAAGTGGGCCCGCCAGGTAAGTGGGGGCCGGGTCGCCTCGTGAACTGTCCTTAGGCAGTCGAGGCAACCGGATCTGAGGTTCGAATATTTTTGAATTATTTTGCCGAAGGTGTGCTTGGTCTGGCTGCATATTTTGCAGCCAATTCTATTCCACCGCCGAAATCGATAGCGCGCGCCGATACAGATGCCAGGTTGCATGCCCGATCACTGGCAGCACGATCAGCAGTCCGAGAAAAAAGGGTAACATCGCCGCGCCCAGCGACACGGCAATGATACCTGCCCAAGCCAGCATCACTGACATATTTCTGCGAACCGTTTTCACGCTAGCAATGATGGCCGTGATGCAATCAACGTCGCGGTCGATCAGCATGGGCAGGCTTATCACGGTTATCGAGAAAAGGCCCCAGGCCAGCAAAGCGCCAACCATGCTGCCGACAGCAAGCATGGCAATCCCCGCCTCGGTCTGAAGCGCGGCGATACCGTCTGTCTCCATTCCGGTGTTAGGCAGGAATATCAGCGAGATGGTGTGCGCCAGAATGACCCAGAAACTGAAAGCAACAAACACGAAACCGCCCATCAGAATGATCTGCTCATCCCCGCGCCCTTTGAGTGCGCCAAGTATCGGCCCCCAGTGCATCGGCAGGCCCGCCTCGCGCCGGCGGCTCACCTCGTAGAGGCCCACAGCAATGAAGGGGGCGATGATCGGGAAACCGGCGATGGCCGGAATAAACCATGCGGTCTGGCCCCAAGTGCGAACGCCATAATACAGCGCCAAACCCGCAAAGACATAAATGGCAGCGAAAAAGAGACCGAACACAGGATTGGCGCGGAAATCATCCCAACCTGAAGCGAGCACACGCCCCAGATCAGCGAAGGTCAGGTCGTCGGCAACTTGAGCAGCCGGTCCTGTTGTCCCAGATTCCATTTTCAGCGCCCTCTCCCGAACTCTGATCGAAGCGATGCTGCATCAAATGCCGAGCAGCATCAAGTCCTGAGCTCTGAGGTTACGCCAGTTCGGCACTCCAGAGTGTCAAATTCTAAGGCTTCCCGGTGCGATCTGCGTCTGTCAAAAAAAAGCGCGGCACCCGCTGCTCTCGGAGCGCTGCGGTTAACCCCAACTGCGATAGCCCGAAACATCCAGGTGGAAGCGCCCGCTGGCATTGTCGGGCTTTTCTGGATCGAAATACGCTCCGAGACCGAGGCGGCTTTGTGGTCCCAAATTTCGCTGAACGTCACAAAGGCGGCGAAACAAGTCGGCATTGGCAATGTCCCCAACAGGCACAAGGTCCACTGCAGAAAATTCCAGATGTCTGCTCCGCCGCGCTCCGCCAACACACGCATTGAAGTCAGTAGTTCGATAGGAGGATTGCACCTCGACCTTACCGATTTCCGGCACGATCTGGTCGCGCATCAGGGTGAGGACCGGGATGAGGTTCATCCATTTATCTCGCGGCGGGATCAAAAAGGCGGGGCGTTCGCAATCGTTTGAGCGATTGGCATCAGTGCGGGTCAGCTGCCATGCTGGCACCACATCGCCCACGTCATGGCTCGCGAGAAATTCGCCAAATGCCTCGAACTCGCCGCGGCGGTCCGGATCGGTGACAACCCATTTGTCGAATGCCGCGCGCGAATATGCGTACGGCTCACCTTTAGCGACCAGTTGCACTTCTCCCGGCCGCGCAAACAGCCAGAGCAAAAGGCCGGCCACGCACACGAAAACCAGGATCAGGCTAAGCCGGCGCATCTTTTTCTGCTTTTACGCGCCCTTCTTTACCAGGCGCCAGTGATGCAGCAGAGGCTCGGTGTAGCCGCTCGGCTGCTCGGTTCCCTTGAAAACCAGATCGCACGCGGCCTTGAACGCTACGCCGTCCCAATTGCCTTCCATAGGCTCGTAGTCCGGATCACCTGCGTTCTGTTCGTCAACCTTGGCTGCCATCCGCTTTAGGCTGTCCATCACCTGATCTTCGCTGCACACCCCGTGAAGCAGCCAGTTGGCCATGTGCTGGCTCGAAATGCGCAGCGTCGCACGGTCTTCCATCAGGCCGACATCGTTGATGTCCGGCACCTTTGAGCAACCGACCCCGGCATCGATCCAGCGCACCACATAGCCGAGCAGGCCCTGTGCGTTGTTGTCGAGCTCATCACGAACCTCTTCCTCCGACCAGTTGGTACCTTGCGCCAAAGGAATGGTGAGTAGCGGTTCCAGACCCGGTACTTCGCCCAGCCCTTTCTGCACTTCGAACACATCCTTTCGGTGATAATGCAGCGTATGCAGCGTTGCCGCGGTTGGCGACGGCACCCAGGCAGTGTTCGCACCCGCATCAAGGTGACCGATCTTCTCGATCATCATTTTGCCCATGAGATCGGGCGCGGGCCACATCCCTTTGCCGATCTGCGCGCGGCCCGACAAACCGTGGCGCAGGCCGATGCCGACATTGCGTTTTTCGTAGGCACCGAGCCAGGCGCTCGATTTCATCTCGGCCTTGCGGACCATCGGGCCAGCCTGCATCGATGTGTGGATTTCATCGCCAGTACGGTCGAGGAAGCCAGTGTTGATGAACACGATGCGATCTTTCACGGCATGGATGCATGCCCCGAGATTGGCACTGGTGCGCCGTTCTTCGTCCATGACACCGACCTTGATCGTGTACCGATCGAGGCCCAGAAGATCCTCAACCGCATCGAAGAGTTCATTGGTGAACGCACATTCTTCGGGGCCGTGCATCTTCGGTTTGACGATGTAGATCGAACCCTTGCGGCTGTTCCCGAATTTGGCATGGCCTTCCACGTCGAGCGTGCTGACCGCGCTGGTAAAGACCGCATCCATGATACCTTCAGGCACTTCGCTGCCATCGGGCAGATGGATCGCCGGATTGGTCATCAGATGCCCTACATTGCGCACGAACATAAGGCTGCGGCCCGGCAGGCTGCCCTGCTTGCCATCAGGCCCTTCATAGCTCTTGTCCGCTTCGAGCTTGCGGGTCAGGGTCTTGCCGCCCTTGCTGAAACTTTCTTCCAGATCGCCGCGAATGATGCCCAACCAATTGGTGTAGGCCAGAAGCTTGTCCTCTGCATCGACCGCCGCGACCGAATCCTCGCAATCGGCAATCGTCGTCAGCGCACTTTCGAGAACGATGTCCGCAATGCCAGCCTTGTCGGTGCTGCCGATCGGGCTTTCACGGTCGAAGATAACTTCGATGTGCAAGCCATTGCTTTTGAACAAAAGGCCGCGCTCCGTTTTGCCAACATACTGGCTTTCGTCCTGAAGCTGGCCGTCCTGGTCGTCTTCCAGATCGGCCCAGCTTTGACCAGCAAGCGGCAGTGACTGGTCGAGGAATTCGCGCCCGGCCTGTATCACGGCGGCACCGCGCACGGGGCAGTAGCCCGCCTGCTGCGCGGGCGGCGCATCGGGCAGCGCATCAGTTCCGTAAAAGGCATCATACAGGCTGCCCCAGCGCGCATTGGCTGCATTGAGCAGGAAGCGCGCATTCAGGATCGGAACAACCAGCTGCGGGCCGGCCATGGTCGCGATTTCCGGATCCACGTTCTGCGTCCCGATGGTAAAATTGCCGGGTTCGGGAACGAGATACCCGATTTCCTCAAGGAAGGTGCGATAGGCGCCGGCATCATGAGGCTGGCCCCGGTGTTGGCGGTGCCAGCTGTCAATTTGTGCCTGCAGCGATTCCCGCTTGTCGAGCAGCTGCCGGTTGCGCGGTGCAAACCGGTCCAGCAGCGCAGCGAAATCCGCCCAGAATGCATCGACATCACGGCCCAGCGGGTTCAGCACTTCTGCTTCAAGAAATTCCGCCAGTTGCTGGTCGATCTTCAGGCCGGCACGGTTTGCGATATCGCTCATCAAGTCCTCGTAAAATTACACGCAATGGAAAGCGCACGGATTGCTCCGCAACGCGTTTATTCGATCAAGTTTCCCGGGGAGGACGGGGCCGATATGGCTGCGAAGACCAGCAATTGCAACGCTTTTACGGAATGTTTTGGAGCACCGTTTCAGCAGCGGGGTTGGACAGCCCTGCTCACCAAGCTAAAGCCGTTTCAGATGAAACAACTCGATACAAATCAAGAAGCCCTGATCGCTCCTATCGATCAAGATGCCATGCTCGCTCATGCGCAGAAATGGAGCGCGATAAACACCGGCACTGCCAATCTGGAAGGCCTTGCTGAAATGGCGGCAACCCTTGCCGACGCGTTCTCCGACCTGCCCGGCGATGTGAAGCTGCTCGATCCGGCACCGGTCACTGCCATCGGGGCTGACGGCAGCGAGTTCGAGAAGCCGCACGGCCAGCATCTGACGCTCAGTGTCCGGCCCGGTGCGCAGCGGCGCCTGCTATTCACCGGTCACATGGATACCGTCTTTCCCAAAGACAGCGCATTTCAGGACCAGAAATGGCTGGACGAAGAAACGCTGAACGGTCCCGGCCTTGCGGACATGAAGGGGGGCATTGCCGTATTCCTCCACGCCTTGAAAGCTATCGAGCAAAGCGGCGCCGGTCAGCAAATCGGATACGATGTGCTGATCAATTCGGACGAGGAAACCGGTTCGCTGGCATCCGCACCGCTGATCGAAGCGATGGCGCAGGGGAAATATGCTGCGCTTACCTATGAACCGTCGGCCCTGCCCGATGGCACATTGGCCCATGCACGCGGCGGTAGCGGCAATTATTCTCTCACCATCACCGGCAAATCAGCGCATGCCGGTCGCAATCCGCAGGATGGCCGCAATGCCATCGTAGCGGCGGCCGCCCTCGTTCTAGGGCTGAAAGATTTGCAGACGGAAGATTGCCCGATCAATCCGGCCAAGATCGAAGGAGGCGCGGCGAATAATGTCGTTCCCGATCACGCTGTGCTGCGGTTCAACATCCGCCCGAAAAGCCCCGATGCCGCCGCCGCGTTTGAAAGTGCCCTCGCCGCGCTGGTGCGCGACACACAGCAGGCTCACGAAGTCAGCATTCACCAGCACGGCGGCATTTCACGCCCGCCTAAGCCTGTCGATCGCAAGGCGCAGCGCCTGTTCGATCTGGTCCGCGATTGCGGCGCTTCGCTGGGCCAGGAAATCGGCTGGCAATCCACCGGCGGCGTTTGCGACGGCAACAACATCGCATCATGCGGCGTGCCCGTGGTCGACACGATGGGCGTGCGCGGCGGTGCAATCCATTCGGCTGACGAATTCATGATCGTCCCGTCCCTGAAAGAACGCGCAGCGCTGTCTGCGCTTGTCATCCACCGACTTGCATCGGGAGAAGAGCTTTGAGTTTTCGCCTGCGCGCTGCGCGCACCAAGGATCTGGAGCCGCTATACGAAATGGCGAAACTGACGGGCGGCGGGTTTACCAACCTGCCTCCTGATCGGCCCGCGCTCGGCGCCAAGCTAGAGCGGGCTGCTGAAGCGTTTGGCCGTGATGATGACGAACTGGGCGATGACCAGTTTGTTCTCGTACTCGAGAATGCGCAGACCGGCGAAGTGCGTGGCACCTGCCAGCTGTTCAGCAAGGTTGGCCAGCAATGGCCCTTCTATTCTTACCGCCTGACCACGCTGACCCAGCATTCGCAGGAACTTGACCGGACCGTGCGCGCTGAAATGCTCAGCCTGGTAACCGATCTGGAAGGGTCGAGCGAGGTCGGCGGCCTGTTCCTGCACCCTAACGAGCGTGCTGGCGGGCTCGGTCTGCTGCTCGCCCGCAGCCGGTATTTGTTCATCGCCATGCACCGCAAACGCTTCGCAGACCGGATCCTGGCCGAATTGCGCGGCATCATCGATGACCGCGGCGGGTCGCCGTTCTGGGACGGTGTCGCAGGGCGCTTCTTCGGCATGACATTTCAGGAAGCGGACTATTTCAACGCCATTAATGGCAACCAGTTCATCGCCGACCTAATGCCCAAGCATCCGGTCTATATTGCCATGCTTTCCGAAGATGCCCGCAGCGTAATCGGGCTACCGCATCCAACCGGACGCGCGGCGATGCGCATGCTCGAAAACGAGAATTTTCGCTACGAAGGCTATGTCGATATTTTCGACGGCGGCCCGTCGATGATCGCACATACCGATGACGTGAAAAGCGTAAAGGAAGCTGTGTCGGCCCAAGTGTCCGAAATGGAACTGGGCGAAGGCGAACGGTCGCTGATCGCAACCGGCCACCTGACGACGTTTCGCAGCTGTTACGGTGCGCGCAAGCTGAATGATGACGGGACAATCTCGCTTGACGCGGCGGCCGCCGATACGCTGGACGTGCAGCCCGGTGACACAGTCTGGAGCGTCGCCCGATGAACGGCAACGACAAGCTGGTAGAGATCAATTTCGACGGCCTTGTCGGGCCAAGCCACAATTATGCCGGCCTCAGCCTGGGCAATATCGCATCCTCCAGCCACAAGGGCGACACATCCTATCCGCGGGCGGCCGCCTTGCAGGGTCTGGAAAAGATGCAGGCCAACCGGGCGCTCGGCCTTGCACAAGGCTTCTTCCTGCCCTTGCCCCGGCCCAATGACGGCTTGCTGCAACGGCTGGTCGTCGATGAGACCGCCGACGCTGCCCTGACCCGCGCTGCATGGTCTGCCAGCTCAATGTGGACTGCAAACGCAGCGACAGTCAGCCCGGCACCGGACACAATCGACGGAAAATGTCACCTGACCCCGGCGAACTTGATTACCATGCTCCACCGAGGTCAGGAGTGGCGCGACACCGCAGCACAGCTAAAGATCGCATTCGCGGACGACAGATACTTTGCGGTGCATGATGCGGTTCCCGACAGCTTTGGAGATGAAGGCGCTGCCAACCACATGCGCTTTGCCGAAAGCCACGGCTCGGCCGGAGTGGAAGTGTTTGTTTATGGCCGGACAGGCGGAAAATTCCCCGCACGCCAGCACGAACAGGCCAGCCGTGCGGTGGCCCGCCTCAATCGGGTAGACCCGCAGCGCGCAGTTTTCATCGAACAGAACCCGGCAGCGATCGAAGCCGGCGCGTTTCACAACGACGTCGTCGCCGTCGCAAACGAGAAAGTGCTGTTTACGCACGCTCTCGCCTTTGCCGATCAGAGCGCAGCCTATGACGCGATCCGGGCCAGATTTCCGGCGCTTGAAGTGGTCGAAGTGCCCGCTGATGCGGTCTCGCTGGCAGAGGCGATCAAGACCTATTTGTTCAATGCGCAATTGCTGACCTTGCCCGATGGCATCATGGCTCTGGTCGTGCCGGAGGAATGCCGCGAAAGCGCCGCTGTGTGGAGCTGGCTCGAAGGGATGCTCGCCGGCAACGGCCCGATCCGCAAAGTGATCCCGGTGGACGTACGGCAAAGCATGGCGAACGGAGGCGGCCCAGCCTGCCTGCGGCTGCGCGTGGTCGCTGATCCTGCCACCGTCGATCAGCGCTTCATGCTCGACGATGCAAAGGCCGAAACAATCGCCCGCGTAGTTTCGGAGTACTGGCCCGAAACGATACAGCCTTCTGAAGTCGGGAACGATGAACTGGCCGAGCGCGTTCGAAACACACGTGGCAAGTTATTGGAAGCACTCGATTTAACGGAGCTTGGTTAACAAGCTGGACTGACTGTCGGACTGCGTTACACTTGCCGCCACGTTAACCTTCGTGACTCGCGAAACTCTGCCACTGGCACAGAAATTGCGACTGAAAAGATTAACAGGAAAGGGCACGCATGCTGAAGAAGATTGGCCGGCTATTCGTTATCAAGACGAAGTTCGAAGCCTATGCTATCATCTATGCGCTTGCTCTGGGTGCGACCGCGCGCGGTTCGCAATACCTTGTCGAATACCCGGGATGGGGCGGCAAACTTCTGTTTCTGGCCACAACCGGTGCTGTTTTCCTCGCGGGGGCAAAAATTCTCGACTGCCTGCGGTACGAGAAGGAAAAGCGCAACGCGCAGCAGCCCGCAGCGGCCGATTGATCGTTTCAATTTGAAGGAATGAATGGGGGTTTCTGTTGCTAGCTACCCCCGGAGCCCCGGAATCCGCTTCTGTTGCCCGGTGGGTCCAACCGCGCTTAGGCTTTGTAAAGTCAGGCCGTTAGGCCATCAAATTACGCAGCGAGAGCGAGTGCTTCGTTATCGTTTGCACTTATAAAAATGAGCTTTTTACGGGGATTCTCAACCCGGGCAAAAACAATGCTTTTCAACACACGTCGATCCTAGTTCGGCCCCGTCAGGAACCGCAGTTTCCTGCGGTTTTTGGTGGAGCCGCCGGGTACTGCCCCCGGGTCCGTTATGTCTATTGCACACTGCAATTTATCGCCATATCCGGTCGAAACCGGCATCACCTATATAGGCGATGCCGGCTTAATGTGAAGTGACCGAATTTGGCTCAGCCCATCGGACCGTTCTTGGGCGCACCCGGAGCGCCGCCTTTCAGAGCGTCGCGGATTTCAGCAAGCAGTTCGACCTCGGTCGGGCCAGCTGGCGCTTCTTCTTCGGCAGGCTTTTCAAACCGCGCGGTCACCTTGTTGGTGTAACGAACCAACAGGAAAATGATGAACGCCAGGATCACGAAGTTGATAATCGCCGTGACGAAAGCGCCCCATGCAAGCACGTTCGCGCCGGCTTCACGGGCAGCCTCCAGCGACATTCCCGCCTCGACTTCGCCGCTCAAGACAATGTATTTGCTGCTGAAATCGACATCACCGAAGATCATGCCAACGATCGGCATGATAACATCGCTGGTCAAAGACGCGACGATCACAGCGAACGCGCCCGCAATGATCACCGCGACGGCCAGTTCCATTACATTGCCCTTGGCAATGAATTCCTTGAATTCAGTAAGCACTTCTTTTTCCCCTCAGGTTTAATCCAGAGGGTTTTCTGGCAGCATGACGCCATCCTGCCAAGAGGGTGTAGCGCCTATCCTGACTGTGCCTCGCGCAAGCCTTTCAATTCCTTCCTGATATCACGCAGCACATCCAGTTGCGGATCGGTCGGAACTTTCTCATTTTCCGAACTGTTTTCGCCAGCTTTCTTGTCTTCTTCGATCGCATCCAGCACCTTGTTCACGCCCTTGATGAGCATGAAGAGAGCAAAAGCGAGGATCAGAAAGTTGACCATCTGAGTCAGCAGATCGCCATATCCGATCATTGCGACACCTGCCTCCTTCAATTCTGCGTAATTCGTGGTCGAACCGGTATAACCCTCAGGAATGCTACCGAGCAGGATAAACCAGTTTGAAAAGTCGACCGCCCCGAAAAGCCAGCCGATAAACGGCATCAGGACGCTTTCGGTCAGTGCAGTTGTTATCTTGCCGAACGCAGCACCGATCACGACCCCTACCGCAAGCTGCAGCACATTACCGCGCGATATGAACTTCTTGAATTCGTCGAAAATGGTCATGCGTTCACCCCTTCAATTTTATTCATCTGCAAACGCTAGGCAGGCCGCACGGTTCCTTGAACGCGGGCGTGCGTGTGCTATGTATGCAAGACAGCTTTCGCTTTCTTCTGAGAGGACCAATTATGACGCTTCGTTCCGCCACCCGGTTTACCATCGCTGCTGTAGGCGCCCTGCTGCTGTCAGCTTGCGGGATCAATTCCGTGCCAACGGCGGAAGAAAACGCGAAAGCCAAGTGGGCCGATGTGGAGGCGCAGTTCCAGCGCCGCGCCAATCTGGTGCCCAATCTCGCGGAAGTCGCACGGGGCGCTGCCGAATCCGAAGGCGCAATCCTTCGCGATGTCACTGAAGCGCGGGCCCGTGCAACCAGCGTAAACGTTAGCGCGGAAGATCTGGGCGACGCCGAAAAGATGGCAGAATTTCAGGCAGCGCAAAACGAACTTGGTCAGGGGCTTGGCCGCCTGCTCGCCAGCTTTGAAGCGTACCCGCAGATCCAGTCAAACCAGAACTTCCTTGCTCTGCAAAGCCAGCTCGAAGGTACTGAAAACCGCATCGCCGTGGCGATCCGCGACTATAACGAGGCAGTTCGTCAGTATAACACCACCATCCGCACCTTCCCCGACACGATCGGTGCAAACCTGATCCACGGGGCGGAACCGATTGTGCCTTACGAAGCTGCGACCAACGGCGCAGAAATCGCCCCCGAACTCGATATGACTTCGGGCAGCTGATCGCAGGCCTGATGCCAAACCTTTCACGCATTGCAGCAGGCCTAGCCATTGCGCTCGGCCTGCTGACCGCCCAGCCGGCGCTGGCCCAGGATTTCCCCGAACTGACGGGCCGCGTTGTCGATGCGGCGAATATCATTCCCGACGATCAGGAAGCCGCGTTGACCGCAAAGCTCGCGGCGCTGGAGACCCAGTCGCAGCGTCAGCTTGTCGTGGCCACGCTGCCTGATCTGCAAGGCTATGACATATCCGACTATGGCTATCAGCTGGGCCGTGAATGGGGCATCGGCGACGCAGAACGCAATGACGGCGCGCTGATAATCGTCGCTCCGAACGAACGGAAAACACGGATCGAAATCGGCTACGGACTGGAAGGGATCATGACAGATGCCCTGTCGTCGGTGATCGTCAACCAGCAGATGCTGCCACGCTTTCGCGAAGGCGATTACGCTGGCGGTATCAATGCCGCGGCTGACACCATTATTCAGCAGCTGACCTTGCCCGAGGAAGAAGCCCGCGCCATCGCAGCGCAGGCCGCGCCAGAACGGTCGAGAAGCAACGGATCGATCATCGATTTTCCGACCATCATTTTCCTCGGTTTTTTCCTGTTCTTCATCATCATTCCTATGCTGCGCGGCAAACGCGGTAAACGATACCGGCGCAACGGCACGCTGACCGGCAGCAGCATTGGCGACATCATCCTGTGGGAAGTCGGCAGTGCAGCTCTGCGCGGCGGATCCCGGGGTCGCTCCGGCGGCGGATGGGGCGGCGGCGGGTTTGGCGGCGGTGGCGGCTTTTCCGGCGGCGGCGGCAGTTTCGGTGGCGGCGGCGCCTCGGGTGGTTGGTAGGGGCCTTTCATGACACGAACCAATTATCTCGACGCCAGATCGCACAAGATCGTATCCGACGCTGTGGCTCAGGCGGAGCTCCAGACATCGGGCGAGATCGTTACCGTTCTGGCCGACCGTTCCGACGGTTATACCGACATTGCGTTGGCATGGTGCGCCCTTGCCTCGTTTCTGGCCCTGACGTTTTGCGTTACCTTTCCAGACTGGATCCTCAGCACCTATGCCGGGCTGCACGATGGCTGGAACACTGACTGGACCGCGCGCGAGATTTTCTCGATGGCAGCGGGCGCAGCGATTTTCTGGTTCCTGATCGTGTGGCTGATCCAGCTTTGGGACCCGGTGAAATTTGCGCTTATCCCCGGCAAGGTGAAAACCTTGCGCGTGCATTCCCGCGCCATCGCCCATTTCAAGGTCGGTGCGGAGCGGCGCACGCATGGGCGTACCGGGATCATGATCTACCTTTCCATGCAGGAACACCGCGCCGAGATCGTCGCGGATGAACCAATCGCGGAAATTGTTCCGGCCGAAGTCTGGGGCGAAGCGATGGCCGACATGCTGGACGAGATCAAACGCGGCAACATCGCTGAAGGCATGGCGGCGGGCGTGCGCGACGTCGCAATTGTGCTCGCCGAACATTTCCCGCGCGGGGATGAAGACCAGAACGAATTGCCAGACCGCCTGATCGAAGTCTAAGCCTCAGGAATGACAGCTTCAGACCCCGATGCGCAAAAGCCAGAACAGATTGTCTGGGAAGGCAAATACATAACCGCCAAAGTGCGCGGACGATGGGAATATGTCGGCCGCGCGAGGAACATCCGCGCCGCTGCAATCATCGCCATCGAGGATGGTCACGTCTTGCTGGTCGAGCAGTACCGCATCCCTTTGGGCAAACGCAGCCTGGAAATTCCGGCGGGTCTTATCGGCGACGATGACGGCGCAGAAGGAGAAGCGCCGGAAACGGCCGCCATGCGCGAGTTGGAAGAAGAAACCGGTTACATCGCCGACCGGATGGAAAACCTCGGCGAATACTATTCCAGCCCCGGAATGGTCAGCGAAAGTTTCACTCTGCTCCGCGCACACGGTCTGACCAAAGTCAGCGAAGGCGGCGGCACGGAAAGCGAAGATATCACTGTGCACCGCGTCAAACTCGGCGATCTGCGGCAATTCGTTGCAGACTGGCGGGCAAAAGGCCATGCGGTGGACGTAAGGCTGGCCATTCTGATGGCCGAGGAATTTCTGGGAGAGGATTGAAGATGGTTGATCGCGTTAAAGGCAAAATGGCCCTGGTAACCGGCGCAGCACAGGGCTTGGGTGCAGCGCACTCGATGCTTCTCGCGCAAGAAGGCGCGCGCGTTCTGTGCACCGACATCAATGGCAATGGCGCTCAGGAAACAGCAGACGGGATCAACAGTGCGCTCGGCGCAGGAACCGCTTTTGCGATTCAGCACGACGTAACGGATCCCGACGCCTGGGAAGCCGCGATTGACTGTGCGCGCGAGAATATCGGCGGATTGAATGTGTTGGTGAACAATGCCGGTATCGGCGTCGCCGGAAACATCGAAACCTGCAAATTCGAAGACTGGAAACGGTGTTTCTCGGTCAATGTCGATTCGATCTTTCACGGCTGTCAGAAAGCTTTGCCCCTGATGCGTGAACATGCGCCGGGTTCGATCATCAACATTTCCTCGATCGCCGGACTGATCGCCAGCGATACAATGCCGGCATATAATTCATCCAAGGCTGCGGTCTGGATGCTGAGCAAATCGATCGCGCTGCATTGTGCGAAAAAGAACATGAACATCCGCTCGAATTCGGTGCACCCGACATTTGTCGATACGCCAATCCTGGATGGCACGGCTCGCAATCACGATATCGACAAGGATGTTTTGCTGGAAAAGCTGGCGCGGCAGATACCGCTGAAATTTGTTGGCGAGCCCAACGACATCGCCAATGCTGTGCTTTATCTCGCCAGTGACGAGAGCCGCTTCATGACCGGGGCCGAACTGAAACTGGATGGCGGCATTTCCGCAATGTAGCTTCGGCCCCGTGGACTGTTGTTGGCCAGTTTGTGGCCGGTTGGTGTGTGAGAGTGAGACCCTCTGGCCTCACTCTCAATCTGCGATCAAGGCAATCGCTAGGTAAACAATCAGCAGCGAGCCGAAGCCGAGGAGCGTTCCGGCGACAAAGCCGATCCGGACCAGTGTGGCATCGATGCCGAAATAGTTGGCGATACCGCCACATACGCCCCAGAGTTTTGCATTCGGCTTGTCGAGATTGAAACTCTGCGATGGCGATGCGCCGACGGGTTTGTGCTCCAGGTTGCTCATGCCATCATTCCTGCAAATACGACGCCCTGCTCTGCGGGGACAATTGCGTAGGCGAACAAGACGCCGGAGATCGCGAGGGAAGAGATTGCGGCAACCGCTCTGCTTCCAATTTCGCTGAGGTTAAACATGGTATAAATTCCTTTCATTGGTTCGGTATTGGGATGATCAGACAAGGATGCCGGTCGGGGTTGCTGGAACAATGGCGGTTGCCATGAACAGTGCGGAGATTGCGAGAGCCGAGAAAGCGGCGAAAACGCGGTTGCTGAAGTTGTAAGCGGTCATTTTGAAGTCCTTTGTTTGGTTCGGTGGGCCATTCCCGCCGATGCCAAGTACCTTGCAGGGACCGTGCCAATTCCGAAAAACCGCGGAATTCCGCCATTCTCAGCCTATCTTGCCCGATTTCAAACATGAACGAGAACTGAATAGTGGGAATTTACACCACCATTTGGGATTGCGGTTTCATGTGGCGTTAAGGTGCTGCGCTAGCTAGGCGTTTTCCGGCATGGCGCTGGACCAGATCACCCTTTCCGATTTTCGCAACCACGCCGACACTCGCCTGGTCGGAACGCGGGGTTTCAACCTGCTCGTCGGGGAAAACGGCGCCGGAAAGACCAACATTCTGGAGGCCTTGTCTCTGTTCGCGCCCGGTCGCGGGCTTCGCCGCGCTTCTCTGGCCGAAATGATCGGCGGCGGCGGATCTGGCGGGATGGCAATTGGCGCCTCTCTTCATACCGAGAACCAGGATGAACCTGTCCGGCTGGGTAGCCACATCGACCCGGCACGCCCCGGCAGGCGGCTGGTCAGGATCAATGGCAGCGAAAGCAGCGCAGTTACTCTTGGTGAATGGCTATCCATCAGCTGGCTAACCCCGGCGATGGACCGGCTTTTCGCAGACAGCGCGGGCGCACGCCGCCGCTTCCTCGACCGAATGGTCCTCGCTCTTGATCCGCTTCACGCCCGCCATGCGGCGCGGTACGAAGCCGCGCTCAGGGAACGCAACCGCTTGATCAGCGATGACCGGGAACCCGAGGCAGCATGGCTCGATGGGGTCGAGCAGCAGCTGGCCGAGCACGGTGCCATGCTGGCCAGCGGGCGTGCCATGCTGATTTCACGGCTGATGGAAGAAATGGCCATATTGCCAGAGGCTCCGTTTGCCCGCCCTGCTTTGTCCTATGCTGCCGGGGGACCGATCTTGCGAAGCGATCTTGCCTCCGCACTGTCGGAAAATCGCAGGCGGGACCGGCGCGCAGGACGAACCCTGGCCGGTCCTCACCGCGACGATTTGGGGGTCCAGATGGCAGGAAAAGGCGTGCCGGCTGCATCCTGTTCGACGGGCGAGCAGAAGGCGATGTTGATCGCGATCATTCTCGCCCATGCCAGTCTGGCGGCAAAGGGACGCCCCAACCTCCTATTGCTCGACGAAGTGGCTGCTCATCTCGATCCGCTGCGGCGAGAAGCCCTGTTCGCCCGGCTGCGGTCGAGCGGTGCACAAGTGTGGCTGACAGGCACCGAACTGGCCCAATTTGGCGCCATCCGGGGTGAAGCGGCAATTTGGCGTGTGGAGGAAGGCGCCGCCGAGCGGGTGGAGTGACAATCAGCCTGCCGGCTCTTCCGGCAACGCCAGTTTGACTGCACCGACAGTTGCGCCAACGAGGGTTTCGATCCCCTCTGCCGTTGGATGGACGCGGTCATCCTGAATCAGCTCGGGCTTGGTATAGATCGAATCCAGGAAAAACGGCACCAGCTCCGTACCGTACTGTCGGGCCAGCTCTGGATAGAGCGCGTCGAAGTCAGCCTGAAATTCGCCAAAGTTCGGCGGCGCACGCATTCCCATCAGCAGCACCGGGATTTCCCGCTTCTGCAATTCGGCCAGCATAGTCTCGATATTCTGGCGCGTCTGATCGGGTTGTATCCCGCGCAGCAAATCGTTCCCGCCCAGTTCCAATATGAATAGGTCAGGCTTTTCTTCCTGAGCATCGAGTGTGAAGGTCAGACGCTGAAGACCCGCTGCGGTGGTATCACCCGACACGCCGGCGTTGACGACGCGCGCATTCACGCCGCGGCCACGCATGGCCGCCTCCAGTTTTGCCGGATAGCTGTCTTCCGACGCAACATTGTAGCCCGCAAACAGACTGTCGCCGAATGCCAGAATGCGCCGTTCCGGCCCCATCACGGGCATCTCTGCCGCACCGCCCCGTGCTGCGGTGGTTTCGGCAGGAGCCGGCGCCGGGGCCTCTGCACTACATCCACCCAACAGGGCGGCGGAAAAAACTACGGGAACTATCGACCAACGACTGAGTAACATCTGTGAGCCTCCTTGCTCGCCCCATTCACCTATGCGATTGGATTGCGGTGACAAGCCCAAACTCAATTTCCGCCCGAAATCTCACCCTGACCTACGATCCGGACAAAAACCCGGTCGAGGTGCTGCGCGGTATCGACCTTGAAATCGCGACCGGTGAAGTGGTCGCCCTGCTGGGTCCATCCGGTTCAGGCAAAAGCTCGCTCATGGCGGTCCTTTCCGGCCTTGAACGGGCCTCTGGCGGCGATCTGACTGTGGCCGGACAGGATTTCACCAATATGGATGAGGACGGTCTGGCAAAGGCACGGCGCGGCCATATCGGAATTGTCCTGCAGGCGTTTCACCTGCTGCCGACAATGACGGCGCTGGAAAATGTCGCCACGCCAATGGAGCTGGCCGGTGATGCCGATGCCACCGCAAAGGCGCGCGCCGAACTGGAAGCCGTGGGCCTTGGCCACCGGATCGATCATTATCCGACCCAGCTTTCCGGAGGAGAGCAACAGCGCGTCGCCATTGCACGGGCCATCGCCCCCGGCCCCGAACTGATTTTTGCGGACGAACCAACCGGCAATCTGGATGTTTCGACCGGCCATGACATTATCGAATTGCTGTTCACGCGGCGCACGGACACCGGCGCAACGCTGCTGGTTATCACCCACGATGTCGAACTGGCGCAGCGGTGCGACCGGGTTATTACCATCGGCGACGGCCTGATTGCGAGCGACACCAGAAAATCGTGACTGGCGACCTGACCTGGACGGCGGCATGGCGGATTGCCAAGCGCGACCTGAATGCGCGCTTCAAGGGCCTGCGCCTGCTCCTCGTATGCCTGTTCCTGGGGACAGGCGCGCTTGCCGCGATTGGAACGCTGACCGGCGCGATCGAGAGCGAGCTTGAAGGACGCGGCCAGGAACTGCTCGGTGGCGACCTGGAGGTTGAAGTCTGGCAGCGTGATCTTTCTGCTGAGGAGCTGGCGGCCCTGGGCGAATACGGCACGTTATCCGGCGGCACACGGCTGCAGGCGATGGCCAGCGCAGGCGAAAACGCCGCACCGATCGAACTCAAGGCAGTTGACGCCAAGTGGCCGCTCTACGGCACACTGACGCTGAAGGGCGGAACAGACGCTGCCGCGCCAAGTGCCAACGATGCCTATCTGGCGCAGGGCGCGATCGACCGGCTGGGCATATCGGTTGGCGACAGTTTCCGCGTGGGACAGGCCCAGTTGGTCGCCGCCGGAATAATCGAAAACGAACCTGACCGCCTGAGCGAGGGCTTCCAGCTTGGCCCAACCATCCTGGTGGCCGAAGGTATTCCGGCCAAGGCAGGATTGCTTGCCCCCGGGTCGATGTACCAGAGCAAGTACCGTGTCGCGTTCGAACAAAACCGCGATCCCGATAATGTGCAGGAGGCGTTGGAAGAACGTTTCCCCGATGCAGGATTCGATTACCGCACACGCGACCGCGCATCGCCCGGCGCCGACAGGTTTGTTTCACGGATGGGTGAATTCCTGACACTGGTCGGCCTTGCTGCTTTGGTCATTGCCGGAATTGGCATCGGCGGCGGCGTATCATCCTATCTCGAGGCGCGGCGCGCCAGCATCGCAACCCTGAAAGTGCTCGGCGCTTCCAGCCGGGACATCGCGCGCATTTACGCGCTGCAAATCGGGTCGGCAGCTTTGGCCGGCAGCCTGCTAGGGCTGGCCGCCGGTGTTCTGGTTACCCCGCTTCTGGCGGCGGCGCTGGACGGCCTGTTGCCGGTGGAACGCGGATTTGTGTTCGAACCGGTCGCGCTGCTGATTGCGGCAGCATATGGTTTGCTGGTGGCGCTGGTGTTTGCCGCCACGCCGATCCTGCGCGCACGCCGTTTCCCCGCAATGGCCCTGATGCGTGCCCGCATCGTTCCGCTGTCCCGCGATGGCCGTGCACTGTCATGGGTCCTGGGCGGGATGGCAGGTATCGTCGCCCTGGCCCTGATTACCGCGCGCCAACCGCTGCTGTCTGGCGGATTCCTGTTGGGGGCCGTCGTGGTGCTTGGCCTGCTCGCGCTGCTCGGCCTCGGTATCCAAAGGCTGGCGCGCAGTGTTCCTCGCCCACGCAACCCGCTGGTCCGCAATGCGCTGGCCAACCTGCACCGCCCCGGCGCATCAACCGGTGCGCTGGTCACCGCGCTCGGCTTCGGTCTTAGTGCATTTGTCCTGCTCGCAGCGATCCAGACCAGCATTAACGGCAATATTGACCGCCGTGTGCCCGCACAGGCACCTGATTACTTCGTGCTCGATATCCCGCGCGACCGGGTGGACGATTTCCGGCAGCTGGTCACAGACGACCAGGCAGACGCGGAAATCCGCACCGTGCCCGCGCTGCGCGGCGCGATTCTGGCTTACGGCCCCGAAGGAAACATGACGCGGGTCTCGGATCTGGAAGAGATCCCCGATGGCGCGTGGCCGCTGCGCGGGGAACGCGGATTGACCTATGCAGACGAAGTTCCGGCCGGCAACCGCATCGTGGAGGGCAAGTGGTGGGACCCGATGTACGATGCGGAGCCGCTGGTGTCGGTAGATGAAGAATTTGCACGGGCGATCGATCTTGAAATCGGCGATCTGATCACAGTGGGCGTGCTGGGTGTCGAAAAGACCGCCCGGGTGGCCAATCTGCGGGTCATCGACTGGGAAAGCATGGGCTTCAATTACGTGCTGGTTTTTTCCAGTAATGCGCTGGCCGATGCACCGCACAATATTGCGGCGACGATCGATCTGCCAGACGGTGCGGCCACCGGGCCTCTGCTGCGCCAATTGGTGAACACCTTCCCATCCAGTTCGGTGATCGAAATCGGTCAGGTCCTGTCGGAAGCGCGCGTGATATTGAGCCAGGTTGGTCTTGCCACCTTTGCAGCAGCATCTGTCGCGGTGCTGGCGGGTCTGGCGGTGCTGATTGGCGCAATTGCCGCTGCCCGTGCGGTGCGCACTTATGACACCGTGGTGATGCGGGTTCTAGGCGCAAGCCGGAGGCAGGTGCTGGTGATGCAGCTGGCAGAATACGGGATCCTTGCGCTGATCCTTGCGGCTGTCGCACTGGCGCTAGGCAGCGGACTGGCATGGCTGGTCATCACGCAATTGTTCGAATTCGATTGGTTGCCCGACTGGGGTGTCGTGCTGGCGGTGCTGGGCGGCGGGCTTGCTTTCGTGCTTGTGTTCGCGCTGGCCGGGTCGCTTCCGTTGCTGCGGGCCAAACCGGCGCAGGCGTTGCGCGCGCTCTAGGAAAAAACGTCCGCGATATCTTCGCCGTAAACCGGCGGGCCATATTGGTTCTCTCCGTTCTTGGGAGGCAGGCTCATCACGATCATGTAGCCGATCCAGCCGATGATGCTGAGAAACAGCACCGCAAATATCGCTGCAATGGCGAGCCAGCCGGGCAAGCCAATGTCATGAAGCCTGCGGGAAGTGAGAGCGAGACCGGGAATGAAGTTCAGCAGAAAGACCCCGCCGAATGTGCTGATCGCGGCGATACCGACTGTCGCATCCTCAGCGTCGATTGCGACATAGGCGATAAGAATGCCTGACGCGGCAAGATAGCTGAGGAACAGCAGCAGGCTGTACCACCAGAATTCCCGGCGGCCCGACCGGCCACCGAACTGCGCATAACGGCGGTAAGGCAGGACCATCCAGGCCAATACATTCCCTGTTTCAGGAATGTCTGCGCGGGAATCTGCCACTATTCGAAAACAGCTGCTGTGCCGGGGTCTTTCGGATCATCCCCGTACTGGTTCGGGCCGCGCGTGCCATCGATACACATGAACACGAAGACGATCAGCCATCCGATATACGGTATGAAGCTGAGCAGATAGAGCCAGCCGGTCATGTCCTGATCGTGGAACCGGCGCACGGTGACGGCGATCGAAGGAACAATCGTGCCGAACGCGAAAATCATCATCAGCCCGCCAGCAATCCAGACCAGCGGGCCCGGCGTCGCCGCTTCGTTCACTACAACGCCCGCGTCATCAAATTCAGGCCAAGGGATTCCAGAAAACAGCAGCACGAACAGGATGATGAAAACAAGATAATACAACAGGAAATACATCCAGTATTCCTTGCGCCGAGAACGGCCCGAAAAATCAGCATACCGCCGCAGCGGCATCAGCATCCATTCCATCAAATTGCGACCCCTGAAGTAAAATGGCGGACCTTTCCCGGCCCGCCATTCAATTGATTATTCGAATACCTCGGTGTTCGCTCCGCCCTTGGGATCAGGGCCATATTCATTGTCGCCCCGGTCGCCTTCAAGACACATGAAGACCAGCACGATGATACCGCCGATCAGCGGAATGAAACCGAGCAGAACCATCCAGCCCGATTTACCCTGATCGTGGAAGCGCCGGACCTGAACGGCAAGGCTGGGTATGATGATCGCGATAATGAACAGCGTCGTTAGCGGTCCGTATACGCCGCCAACCATGCCTGACATTCCCAGCACACCTTCGATTACGCTCAAAATCACCGCAGCGATGATCATGAACAAAACGAACATCCAGTATTCCTTGCGCCGCGAACGGCCTGAGAAATCGGCATACCGCTTTAGCGGCATCAACATCCATTCCATGGGAAACCCCCTCTTTCCAAATAGTCCCGGTCAGAAAGGCACCACAGAATTTGATGTATTTCAATAAAAAAGGGGCCGCCCGCAGGCAGCCCCTCAATTTATTCAGTCGGGTTCGTTTAGAACTTGAAGCGAACCGTACCGCCGTATGTGCGCGGCTGGTTCGGATAGCCCGAAACAGTACCGGCCTGGGCAACACCATCGAACACCTGGGTAATGAAGCGTTCGTTGAGGATGTTACGACCCCATGCGCTTACTTCGATACCGTTGTTCAGGCGCAGCGTCAGCGAGCCGTTCACAAGGTTCACTTCGCGGCGGAACAGTGTCTCCGCCGTCGGACCAAATGCCGGAAGGCCGTTGGTGATGTTGACGTTGCTTTCGTGGTTGTAATCGACACGGGCGATCAGGAAATTGCCGCTGTAGCCAAACTCGTGCGTGTAAGTCGCCGAGGTAGCGAGGGTAATTTCCGGCGTACCGCCCGGTGTCTGACCTGTCAGATCACCAACCGCCGAATTCGGGAACGAATCGAACACCGAATCCAGGTAAGTCATGGCGAAAGTCAGAACCAGCGGATCGACCGGGTTGATCGTGGCGTCGAATTCGAAGCCCTTGGTCGACTGCTCACCAGCATTTGCCAGCGCGAAACCGGTGCCGGTGAAGATGTTCGACTGGAAGCCTTCCAGCGTCTGGTCAAACAGCGCAAGGTTGAAACCGAAGCGAGGGAACTGTGCCTTCAAGCCGATTTCGTACACTTCCGCGTCTTCCGGACCTGCAAAGCGGGTGCCGGTGTTCAGGTTCGGAACCGCGATGCCGGCATCGGTGATTGGCGATGGCGGCGCAGCAAATGCACTCAGGCCCGGGCCCGGTACAAAGTCGGTCGGAAGCGGACGCGAGTCGCGCGACAGGTTGACCGACGATGCCTTGAAGCCCGTTGCATAGGTGAAATACACGTTGATCTGATCCGACACGTCATACGCAGCGCGCAGGGTGTAGGAGAAATCATCGTCACGGGTCTTACCGTCTTCAACTGCGTTCGGGATCGCCAGGAAAGGCGGCTGGAACTGGAATGCTGCCAGCGGCAGCAATGGGTTGACGTTGGGATCGGTCGCCAGCCCCAGCAGGAACGCCTGGTTCGCTGCTGGCAGTGCCTGGAACTGTGCCGGAGTGGTCACGGTTCCGCCGGTTGCCTGAACGATGAAGGCATCCACCAGATTGATCTGGCCGAGTTCGTCGAACGCGGTCAGGTTGGCAGTGAAGTCCTTCTTGTCGTCGGTGTAGTTGAAGCCGGCGGTCAGCGTGAGCCGGTCCGTGACTTCGAAATCGACAGTACCGAAGATCGAGATTGCTTCGTTATCCAGCGTGAACGCTTCGTCCGTCAGCAGACCCGGGCTGAAAATGCTGTTCTGCGGCAGGTTGAGCGCTAGCTCGACGCCGTTGAACACAGCCGGGTTACCTGCGAGCAGCGAGAAGAATGCACGCGAATCGTCACCGGTAATCAGCTGGCTGGTCTGTTCGACGTCTTCCTTGAAGTAGTAAGCGCCAAGGAGGAAGTTGAGCGGGCCGTCGAAGTCCGAAGCAATTCGGAGTTCCTGGCTGAACGTGTCGATTTCCTGATCGCGGATTTCGTTGACGATATCTGCGCTGGAGAAATCGACGTCCTGCTGGTTGAACGCTTCAAGCTTGCGGTACGCGCTGATCGAAGTCAGCGCGAGCGGGCCTGCTTGATAATCCATCTGAACCGAACCGCCGTAGCTGTCGATCTTGTTCGACGGGGCGATGTTCAAAAAGCTGGTATCGTTGAACAGGTTTTCCGGATCGATCTGGCCGCCCAATGCGAACAGCGCAGGCACCGAAGGGCCAGCGACAACGTTACCGGCGAAGCAGCAATCTTCGTCGATGCGGCTGAAATCACCGATCGCACGGATTTTGAAGTCCGAGGAAGGCTCTACCAGCAGCTGGCCACGAAGGCTCCAGCGGTCGCGGTTGTTGATGTCGATGCCCAGGTTCGGAACTTCGACATAGCCGTCACGCTTATTATAAAGCCCGTCGATCGAGAAAGCGACGCTGTCGGTAATCGGGCCGGTAACGTCACCCTTCAATTCCATCTGGTTGAAATTGCCATAGGTCGCTGCAACCGAACCACCGAATTCGAACTGCGGTTCGCGGGTAACAACCGAGATTACGCCTGCCGATGCGTTCTTGCCGAACAGCGTCGACTGCGGTCCACGAAGAACTTCGATGCGCTGGACGTTGGCAAGGTCGCCGATCTGCGCGGCGGAACGTGAACGGTAGATACCGTCGATGAAGACACCGACCGATGGTTCGATACCGGCATTATTGGCGCCGTTGCCGAAGCCGCGAATGATGAAGGTGGTGTTGGCCGAACTTTGCAGCTGGCTGGAACGCAGCGAAGGTGCAACCGTGGTCAGATCGCTGAGATCGCGGATCTGGGCCTGCTCAAGCGTTTCGCCCGAAGTGACCGAAACCGAAATCGGCGTTTCCTGCAGCGTGGTTTCACGCTTGGATGCGGTAACGACGATGATGTTGCTGTTCGGACCGCCAATTTCATCTGGCTGGGCTTCATCTTCGTCTTCCAGGACAGCTTCGTCAGCATCCTGTGCCATCGCGCCGGTCGGAATTGCCAGACCGATTGCAGCCACACCTGCGTAAAGTGCAGCGCGCTGAACCGCGCTGCCTTTGAATGAGTCAAACTTCATGGAGTCTCCATCCTCTGTAGTGCGGGATCGTTGTAAGGGGCCCGCTTCTGGGTATGACGCATAGGTATGCACCATACCTTGCTCAAGCAAATTGCACGGTTTTGCAGGGGTTTCCGGCATTTGTGGCGACTTGGCCACAGTCCTTTTTTGCGCGCAAAGCTTGCCGTAGGGTCAGCCCTCGGCTAGGGCGCGCGCGATATTGCGCTGCACAATGGCACGCACCCCAAACTGAAAGCACAAATGATGTCCGCTAACCAGCGCAACGTGGCGATTATCGCCCACGTCGACCACGGCAAGACCACCCTAGTCGACCAGCTATTCCGCCAATCCGGCACTTTCCGCGACAACCAGCGCGTGGAAGAACGCGCGATGGACTCCAACGATCTGGAGAAAGAACGCGGAATCACGATTCTCGCGAAGTGTACTTCGGTCGAATATGGTGAGGGTGACGAAACCCGCCGCATCAACATCGTCGACACACCTGGCCACGCCGACTTCGGCGCAGAGGTGGAGCGTATCCTGAGCATGGTGGACGGCGTGATCCTGCTGGTCGACAGTGCCGAAGGCGCCATGCCGCAAACCAAATTTGTGACCGGCAAGGCTCTGGCACTCGGCCTGAAGCCGATCGTCGTCGTCAACAAGATCGACCGTCCTGACCAGCGCGCAGTTGAAGTTCTGGACGAAGTGTTCGACCTGTTCGTGTCGCTCGACGCGAACGATGAACAGCTGGACTTCCCGGTTCTCTACGCATCGGGCCGCGACGGCTATGCCAGCGAAGATCCCGATGCCCGCGACGGCACGCTGGACCCGCTGTTCAAGAAGATTGTCGAGCACGTTCCCGCACCGGGTCTGGACGAAACCGGGAAGTTCACCTTCCTCGCAACCCTGCTCGACCGTGACAACTTCATGGGCCGTGTTCTGACTGGCCGCATCCAGTCGGGCACCGTCAACGTGAACGATCCGATCCACGCCATCGATGGCGACGGCAAGGTTGTGGAAGTCGGCCGCGCTACCAAGCTGCTCGCCTTCAACGGCCTCGAGCGTGTCCCGGTAGATAGCGCCAAGGCCGGTGACATTATTGCTTTGGCCGGTCTGGAAAAAGCGACCGTTTCGAACACCATCTGCGACCCGTCGGTTTCCACCCCGATCGAAGCGCAGCCGATCGATCCGCCGACATTGGCGATGCGCTTCTCCGTCAACGACAGTCCGCTGGCCGGCCGCGAAGGCAGCAAGGTTACCAGCCGCATGATCCGTGACCGTCTGAATCGTGAAGCAGAAAGCAATGTCGCAATCCGCATAACCGAAAGCGACGACAAGGACAGCTTCGAAGTTGCAGGCCGCGGCGAATTGCAGCTCGGCGTTCTTATCGAAACGATGCGCCGCGAAGGCTTCGAGCTCGGCATCAGCCGTCCGAAAGTTCTGTTCCGCGAAGAAAACGGCAAGCGTATGGAACCATACGAACAGGTCGTGATCGACGTGGACGATGAGCACTCCGGAACCGTCGTTGAAAAAATGCAGCGCCGCAAAGCCGAGCTGGTCGAAATGCGACCTTCGGGCATGGGCAAGACCCGCATCACCTTCTCCGCCCCGTCACGCGGGCTTATCGGTTATCACGGTGAATTCCTGTCCGACACGCGCGGCACAGGTATTATGAACCGGTTGTTCGAGAAGTACGACGCCTACAAGGGGCCGATCGAAGGCCGCCAGAACGGCGTGCTGATCTCGATGGTTCCGGGCGAAGCTGTTGGCTATGCGCTCAACGCGCTGGAAGAACGCGGCGAGCTGTTCATCGGCGCTCAGGCAAAGATCTACGAAGGCATGATCATCGGCGAAAACGCCAAGCCTGACGATCTCGAAGTGAACCCGATGAAATCGAAGCAGCTGACCAACTTCCGCTCGACCGGCAAGGATGATGCAATTCGCCTCACCACGCCGCGCAAGATGAGCCTGGAACAGGCGATTGCGTATATCGACGACGATGAAATGGTCGAAGTGACGCCTGAAAGCATTCGCCTGCGCAAGGCGCTGCTGTGCCCGCACGAGCGCAAGAAGTTCAAGCGGAAGATGGAATCGGCGTAAGTCAGACCGATCATCTGGACACGAAAAGGCCCCCGGAGTTTACCGCTCCGGGGGCCTTTTTCATTTGGTCAGAACATTAGCCGTGGGCCATGAAATTGGGCTGACCGTTCGATGCGCTCACCCCGCCGTCTACGGGCAGGTTTACGCCGGTGACAAATTTCGCATCGTCGCTGGCCAGAAACAGGACCGGGCCAGCGATGTCTTCCGGCTCTGCAATGCGGCCCAGCGGCAGGCGGTTCATGAACGCTTTCATCAATTCTTCGTTCTCGGTGATGCCGCCGGTCATATCGGAACGGGTGACCGAAGGCAGCACGGCGTTAACGCGCACCCCCTTGCCGCCCAGTTGCAGGGCGAGGCTGCGGGTCAGGTTGGTAACGGCGCCTTTCGACGCGTTGTAGATCGGCAGCGTCCAGTCGCCGCCAATGCCGGAAACGCTGGAGATATTGACGATCGAGCCGCCGGTTTTCTTCAGTTCGGGGATTGCTGCTCGGCTCAGGTAGAGAACGCCTTTGACGTTGATGTCGATCACCTTGTCGATGTCGCTGTCATCGGCTTTCTCCAGCATCCCGGATGCGGCCACGCCGGCATTGTTGACCAGAACATCGACGCCGCCGAATTTTTCGGCCGTCTTGCTGATCAGTTCCTTGGCGAATTCCGGTTTGGAAACGTCACCCGCCACGATCAGCGTGCGGCTAGGGTCCAGATCAGCTGCAACTTTCTCGCAATCTTCGCGGCTGCGCGAATTCAGCACAACATTGGCGCCTTCGGCTGCGAAGCGGCGGGCTATGCCCTCGCCGATACCGTGCGACGATCCGGTTATGATCGCGGTCTTGCCGTTGAAACGAGAGAGGGTTGTCATGCAAATTTCCTTCCGATTGCGAGTCTGGCTGATCAACGCACCGGAAGGGCAATTGCTCCAACCTTGTCGTCCTAGTCCGCGCTTACGCCCGACGGCGCATCCCACAGCAGGTGGCGTGTTTCCAGAACCACGATATTGTTGGGCCGGATGATTTCGGCCCGGCTCTTGTAGCCAAGCAGCGTTTCCGCCGGGATATCGAGGTTGTTGACCAGGATCCGCGTCTCTTCGGAGGTAAAATCGGTCAGCCCCCTCGCCCGCTCGATCCCTTCGCCGTCATAGATATGCAAGACATCACCCCGGGTGAAATCGCCATCCATCGACACGATATCGTCCCGCTTGATCGCGACACCGTCATCCAGCCTTGCCGCGGCCTCGTCCTTCAGCACAAGCGAGCCTGCCATTTGCAACCGGTCCGACAGCCAATTGCTCCAGCCGGATGCCGGCTCTTTATGTGCGATGCATTTGGTGCAGGCGCGTTCCTTACGCAGGACCGAAGATAGCGGACGATCCGCCTCACCATTGGCGATATAGGTCGTGCAGCCGGCGTTTTGCGCCATATTGGCCGCCTGAAGCTTGGTCAGCATACCCCCGGTGCCGAGCGTGCTGGTGCCCGTGGTTGCTTCCAGATATTCGCTGACGTCCTGCAATTCCTCGACCAGCTGGGCACCTTCTTCTGAAGGATTACGATCATAAAGGCCGTCGACGCCGGTCAGGATGATGAAGTCCTTCGCCTCCACCATCTGCGCGATCTTGGCAGCCAGACGATCGTTGTCACCAACCTTGATTTCCTCGGTGGTGATGGTGTCGTTCTCGTTTACGATCGGCATAATGCCGGACTCGAGCAAACGGTGCACAGTGTTCTTGGTATTCAGGAATCGGCGGTGATCTTCGAAATCGCCCAGGGTCAGCAGGATCTGCGCGATTTCGAACCCGTATTCATGGGCAACCTGCTTGTAGGCATTGAGCAGCAACGGCATGCCGCACGCTGCAGCGGCCTGCTTGTCGCTCAACCCGGCAGTTTCCGGCTTTTCGCCGACCAGGTTCATCCCCAGCGCGACCGCGCCCGACGAACACAGGATCACATCGTAGCCATCGGCCCGCAAGCGCGCGATATCCTCAAGCAGGCGCTGCATGAAACCGAAGCGGGGAGTAAGCAAATCCGAATTTGCCAGCAGGCTGGAGCCCACTTTGACGACGAGACGCTTTCTCCGAGACACATTATTCCTTTCAATTGCCTTGAATTGTATGCAGCACCATCTAGATACCCGTTGTGCAGCGCACAACCATCAAATTAAGAAAAGTTTAGGCTTCAAATATTGAAAAGTACTAAAGCAAGTATAAAACAAGAGTATCTTGAACTATTTTGATTTTACTTTTCTATACCTCCTAATTTTGAACACATACTGCTCTTAATGAATTTATGATTAAAATTTTACGGGAGTTAACTTGAATATACTATTGATCGGATGCGGAAAGATGGGGGGAGCACTGCTGACGCACTGGCTTTCCGGACCAGAAAGCTTCTTCATTGTCGACCCGGGCCTGGAAATCGCGCCCGACGGAGCAACACTTGTTGCTGGCCGAGATGATCTCGCGGGGCGCAAGTTTGATGTCGTTATCGCTGCGGTCAAACCGCAGCAGATCGACGACATTCTTCCGCAATATGCAGACGCGTATCAGGATGACGGGTATCTGCTTTCAATCGCGGCTGGTTGTTCGATAGAGCGGCTCGCGAAAGCTTCCGGCGGCAAGCCGGTGGTTCGCGTGATGCCCAACCTTCCTGCAGCGATCGGTCGGGGGATGAGCGGGATGTGCGCCAGTGACAGCGCCAATGATGGGCAAAAGGCCCACGCATCAGCCATGATGGAACGGACCGGATCGATCATCGAAGTCGCCAACGAAGATATGCTGGACCGGCTGACTGCAGTTGCCGGATCAGGCCCGGGATACGTGTTTGAGATGGCCCGCGCCTATGTCGAAGCAGCAATCGGCCTTGGTTTTGCGGAACACGAGGCACGCCAGCTCGTTCTGGAAACAATGGGCGGAACCATTGCGATGGCAGTGGAAGATGGCGGACCGCTGGAAGAAATGCGAAATTCGGTGACCAGCAAGAATGGCACCACTCAGGCCGGTCTAGGCGCCTTGAACGGCAGCGAAGACTTCACCCGCCTGATCACCGCCACGCTCGACGCGGCATACCGCCGCGCCGTCGAACTGCGATAATCGCAGCCAGATGACAGCTTTCAATATTTCCCCCATGAGCGGGAAACAGACCAGGGATTACCTATGAACGTGCAGACATTCGACCAGACAGCTACGATTACGGATCTGGGCAAGCGCGCCAAACAGGCAGCGCGCCAGCTGATCGGCGCGACCACCGATGCGAAGAATAGAGCATTGACCGAAGCCGCCAACGCCCTGCGCAAGGCGATGCCGCAATTGCTTGAGGCTAACCGTATGGATGTGGAGGAAGTTCGCGGGAGCAAACCCGATTCCTTCATCGACCGCCTTATGCTGAACGAAGAGCGCATCGAAGGTATTGCGAAGGCGCTGGAAGAGATTGCAGAATTGCCCGATCCGGTCGGCCGCAAGCTCGCCACTTTCGAGCGGCCCAACGGCCTGTCGATCGAACGCGTGGCCGTCCCTATCGGGGTGATCGGCATGATTTACGAATCGCGCCCCAATGTCGGCGCAGATGCCAGCGCGCTATGCCTGAAATCGGGCAACGCCGTGATCCTGCGCGGGGGTTCCGAAAGCCGTCACTCGACCCGCGAAATCGTCGCGTGCATGCAAGCAGGCCTGAAAGCTGCCGGTTTGCCGGAGGATGCGGTCCAGACCGTGCCCACCACCAGCCGGGAAGCGGTCGCCGAACTGCTCGAAGCGGTCGATTACGTCGATCTCGTCATCCCTCGCGGCGGACGCGGATTGGTGGAACTCGTGCGTGACCGCGCCAAGGTCCCGACGCTTCTGCATCTGGACGGAAACTGCCACAGCTATGTCCATGCTAAGGCCGATCAAGACAAGGCTCTGGAGATCATCCGCAATGCGAAGCTTCGCCGCACCGGCGTATGCGGCGCAACTGAAAGCATCGTCGTCGACAGCGCTATTGCAGGTGATTTCCTGCCCAAGCTGGCCGACAAAATGCCTGATTGCGAACTGCGCGGTGACGAGGCATCGGTTGCAGCCGACAGCCGGATCAAGTCTGCCGATGAAAGCGACTTCGGTACAGAATATCTCGATTCCATCGCATCGGTAAAAATTGTCAGCGGCCTGGAAGAAGCGATCGAATTCGTGTCGGAACATTCGTCCGGCCATACCGATGCCATTCTTACCGAAGACGATGACGCAGCGCGGCAATTCCTGACCGCCGTCGATAGCGCCGTGGTCATGCACAACGCTTCGACGCAGTTCTCTGACGGGGGCGAGTTCGGTATGGGCGCAGAAATCGGTATCGCTACCGGTAAAATGCACGCGCGCGGACCGGTCGGCCTGGAACAGCTGACGAGCTTCAAATACATCGTTCACGGTCAGGGCCAGACCCGCCCGTAACGCAAACCCGTTGTAAGACAGGAGCACACTGCCGTCGCGCTCCGGTGGCCATGAGCCGCCGGGGCTGTTAGGGCGCGCGGCATGCAGACAGGGACTTATATTTCACTCGCCGGCTATTTCATTCTGATGATCGCCATCGGATTGTACGCCTGGCGCAAATCCACTGACGACAGCGAGGGCTATCTGCTGGGCGGGCGCAATTTGCACCCCGCCGTCGCAGCTCTTTCCGCCGGCGCGTCCGATATGTCGGGCTGGCTCCTGCTCGGGCTGCCGGGCGCGCTTTATGCGGCCGGACTTGTCGAGGCATGGATCGGGATCGGTCTGTTTGTCGGCGCATTCTTCAATTGGTGGATCGTGGCCCCGCGCCTGCGAAAGCAGACGGAGGAACTGGGTAACGCGCTGACGATTCCGCAATTCCTGGCCAACCGCTTCCCGGATAAAGCAATCGCACTGCGCGTTACCGCTGCGATCATCATCGTCACCTTCTTCTCTGTCTACACCGCAGCTGGCCTGGTTGGCGGCGGCAAATTGTTTGAAACCAGCTTCGCGAGCCTGTTCGGAGACGTCGGCATCAGCGACTACATGCTCGGCATCTGGCTTACCGCCGGCGTCGTTCTTGCATACACCATGGTCGGCGGCTTTCTGGCCGTCAGCCTGACCGACTTCGTGCAGGGCTGCATTATGGTGGTCGCGCTGGTCCTGATGCCTGCCGTCGTTCTCAGCGGCGGGGTGGACCTGAACGCAGCAGTGCAGGCGACCGGACCGGACTATCTGACTTTGTTCGGCGGGCTGAGCGTGATCGGGTTTCTCAGTGCGGTCACATGGGGCCTGGGCTATTTCGGCCAGCCGCACATTATCGTGCGCTTCATGGCTGTGCGCAGCATCGCTGACGTGCGTGTTGCCCGCAATATCGGCATGAGCTGGATGGGCGTGTCGCTGATCGGCGCGATTGGCGTGGGTATCGCCGGCCGCGCCTATATCGAGGCGAACGGTATGACGGTCGACGATCCGGAAACGATCTTCATCGTTCTTGCCAACCTGCTGTTCCACCCGCTGATCACCGGGTTCCTGCTTGCCGCGCTGCTTGCCGCAATCATGAGCACAATCAGTTCCCAGCTGCTGGTGGCCTCATCATCGCTGACAGAGGATTTCTACCGCCTGTTCCTGCGCAAGAACGCGAGCGAGCGCGAATCCGTGAACATCGGCCGTATCTGCGTGCTGCTGGTGGCTCTCGCCGCGATCGTGATTGCTAGCGACCCTGACAGCCAGGTTCTCGGCCTTGTATCCAATGCATGGGCCGGGTTCGGTGCTGCATTCGGGCCGCTGATCATTCTTTCTCTGACATGGAACAGAATGACCGGCTCGGGCGCGCTGGCCGGCCTGATCACCGGCGCCGCCGTAGTGATCGCATGGATTTCGCTGGGCTGGAATGGTAGCTTCCTTGGCGGCGAAGGCGTTTACGAGATCATCCCGGGGTTCATCGCTGCATGGATTGCGATCGTCGCGGTCAGCGCAGCGACCCGTCCGAAGGAGGGCTAAATGGCAAAAATCACTGGTCTGGGCGGCGTGTTCTACGTCGTGGAAAATCCCGAAGCCACGCGGACATGGTACCGCGAGAAGCTGGGACTGGATGGTGATTACGGGCCTCAGCTCAATTGGTCGGAAGAAACCGGCGACAAGCCCTATTCGCTGATCAGCCATTTCGAAGAGGACAAATATATCAAGCCTGGCAAAGGCGGGTTCATGATCAACTTGCGGGTCGACGATCTGGATGGTTTCACTGCCGTGCTGAAAGAACGCGGCGTCGAAATACTGGACAGTGCGGATGAAGGTTACGGCAAGTTTGCCTGGATCCTGGACCCTGATGGCATCAAGATTGAGCTGTGGGAGCAAGTCGAAGCGCCCGATTGATCGGCCCAAACGCGCCCGGCTTAGGCTTGTGTTAACCAAGTTTGCGCAAAAATACCCCGCATGGTTCGGGCAGTTTTCTTATTCACCATGGCGGCGCTGGTCAGCGCGTGCAACATGGTGCCCGGGTCCCGCGAGGCTGAGGCGCCGCGCGTTTCAAACACAGGGACATTCGCCGCATCCCCTGCCGCAGGCCAATGTATCGCGCGGCTGAACCGGACCGGTTCGGTGTTCGAGGCTGTGCCTGACAGGTACTACGGTGCCGGATGCTCAACACTGAATGCCGTGAACATGCAGCAGATCGGCGGCGACGATGCGCGTTTCACGCTCACCAACATTGGTGCAGTCACCTGCCCCACCGCCAACAGCTTTGCCGGTTGGGCGCGCTTCGGGGTGGACCGTGCGGCTCGGCAAATTCTCGGTAGCGAGCTTGTCCGGATCGAAACATTGGGCAGTTATGCCTGCCGAAATATTGCCGGATCGAACAAACGGTCGGCCCATTCCAAAGCCGAAGCAATCGACATTGCCGCATTCATACTAGCGGACGGCCGCCGGATAGAAGTGCGCAGCGACTGGGACGGTGGGACGAGTGCAGAGCGGCAGTTCCTGCGCACCATTCATGGCAGCGCCTGCAAGCGTTTCGGGACTGTTCTGGGCCCCGAATATAACGCCGCGCACCGCGATCATTTCCATCTGGAGGTCACCGGCGGCAATTTCTGCCGTTGATAATCGGTCAACTGGCGATGCCGGGTGCGATCTCTATCTGCGCCTCCAGTTTCACCCTGACAGCTTCGGCTGCGTGCCGTGCGCCCAGCTTGGTCATCATGTTGGCCCGGTGGATTTCAACCGTACGGGGGCTGATTGCCAGTTCGCGGGCGATCACCTTGTTGCTGCATCCGCGCGCCAGCCAGTCGAGAACCTCCCCTTCCCGTTTTGACAAATTGGCAATGCGGTCGCGTGCCTCGATCATTCGGCGGCGTGACCGGGCATAGGTTTCTGCCTCTCCGCTCAACTTGCCGAGCGTCATATCCAGCCGGGCATGATCAATCGGCATCTGGATATAGTCGAGCGCACCCGCCTTCATCGCGCTGACCACCTCATGCGGGCCTGGATCATCTCCGGTGGCGATGATCGGCAACCAGACACCTTTGTCGGAAAGCTTCCGAACAAGCCCCTCGATCCCGCCGAGTAACGGATCATCGCGCATTATCAAGATACCGCTGCGCGGCGGGCGTTCGGTTACTTCAGCAATATTTGCATAAACTTCGGCATGATAGCCAAGGTCAAATACAACACTGGCAATTTCTGCCCTGACCCGGGTTACCGGGTCGACGATATGGAGTGTGATACGATCTGCCATGGATGCAATCATGCCGAACTAGGCAATTTTGCGCACTCCGTATCAATACCGCATTGGAGTATTATAGTCTGTAAATATTGAACAATTTTCGCGCCACCGGATAGTCGGGTTAATCCATATTGGATCAAAGATACGCAAAATAACTAAGTAAACAAACCTGCGTTCATTACTCAGCCGAGCTATTCCGATTTAAAACTATAGTCTGGCAGGGAATGGAATGCGGTTCTGAGCGCGTCGCCCCACCTGGACGAAATCGACTGGAAATACTCATCGTCCGCGTGGATGCGGCGTTCGTGGATGGGTTCGTAATTGTCACGTTCGACCACCATCAGATCAAGCGGCAGCCCGACCGACAGATTGGCCTTCAGCGTGGAATCGAATGAAACCATCAGCAGCTTCGCAGCATCTTCGAAGCTCATCGTCTTGTCATAACCGCGCAAGATAATCGGGCGGCCATACTTGGTTTCGCCGATCTGGAAGAAAGGGGTGTCGAAGCTCGCCTCGATGAAATTCCCTTCCGGGTAGATCATGAAAAGTCGCGGTTCCATCCCCGCGATCTGGCCTGCCAGAATGATCGAGGCGGTAAAACGGCCCTTGCCCCGTGCGCCGTTCTCATCCTGTGTTTCCTGAATGGTCGCACGCAGCAGCTTGCCGATTTCAGATGCGACCTGAAACATTGTTGGCGCCCTTAGCAGCGAATTTCCGCGATCTTCCGGTGCCTTGGTGCGTTCTTCCAACTGGCTTATCACCGATTGGGTCGTCGCCAGATTGCCGGCGGTCATTACCGAGATGATCCGTTCGCCGGGCACGCGCCATGTCGACATCTTGCTGAATACGGAAATGTTGTCGACACCGGAATTCGTGCGCGTGTCGCTCATCAGCACCAGCCCCTGGTCCAGAATCATTCCAACACAGTACGTCATCTCTTCAATCCTTCATCTGCTCACCCTTGCCGCTTTCGCAGCGTTCGGCGGGCATCATTTTGCAGGTCATATATGGCAAACCGCTTAGGCGCGCCGCGGCGCGCGGTCTATTGCTTCGAGCATGGACCCGTCACTGCTGGATGGTTTGCTGCTCAACAGCGACATCGACCGTCAATTCGTCACTCTGGGTGCCAAAACTGATACCGGTGATCGGCGATGCATCGTTGTAATCCCGGCCGGTCGCCACCCGTACATAGCGCGGATCGGGACTGATCCCGTTGGATATGTCGAACCCGACCCATCCCAAACCGTCTATGTGAGCTTCTGCCCAGGCATGCGTAGCCTCCTGATCGATCCGGTCGTTCATCATCAGATATCCGCTGACATACCGTGCAGGGATGTCCATCGCGCGCGCTGCGCCGATAAAGATGTGCGCGTGATCCTGACAGACACCGCGGCCCAGCTTCACTGCGTCTTCTGCAGTGGTGTGAACCCCGGTTTCGCCGGTGCGGTATTCAACATCACTGCGAATATGTTCGGACAGGGCATGGAGCGCGTCCAGACCCGTCTCGCCGGTGCTGCTGACATCGCGGATGAAACGTTTCAGTTCCGGTCCGGGCTTTGTTAGCCGTGTCTGCCCGGTAAAGCTCCACAAGGGTAGGTTGCCCGCATGCTGGCCGATCACCCCGGCATTGTCTTCGGTGTCGACAAGCCCTTCGCATTGCACCACGACGTCCTTGGCACCTTGATTGACCGAAACCAAAGTCACTGTGTTGAAGTGCTGGTCATCATATTCCAGCTCCTTCTGCGCATTTTCATACGACATCTTCCAGTCGATGATTTTCTGGCCCTGTGTCGCCTTGGGCGTGAGGCGCAGACGCTGGAGCGCGTGAACAACCGGCTCCTTGAAGCGGTACTGCGTGGTATGGCGGATCGACAGTCTCATCGGATCACGCCGTAAACCGGTAATCTTCGGCAATAGCAGCCGCGATGGACGAGTTGCGATTGACGAATTCGATCAGGAATTCGTGAAGCCCCTTCTCGAAGACGTCATCGATAGTGGTGTCGGTCATGATCATGTCAGCCTCACGCATCAATTCGTTGCAGGCACCTTGCGCATGATGAAGCTTGGCCAGCGAGGCCAGATCATCGCGCAGCGCCGAGTGGCAGAACGCCAGGCTCCGCGGAAAACGTTCGTCCAGAACCAGAAATTCAACGATACCGCGGGCATCGATTTCACCGGCATTGAGCCAGCGATAGGCCCTGTCGCCTGATACGGACCGCAGCACGTTGTCCCATTGGCTGGTATCCAGGCTGGACCCGACATAGGTCAGCGAAGGCAGCAGCAGATAATACTTGATGTCGAGGATACGCGCGACGCTGTCGGCACGTTCGACGAAAGTCCCGGCGCGCGCGAAATGGAATCCGGAATCGCGCAGCATCGTGCCCGCCATCGCGCCGTGCACGAGCGTGCCCGCGCGCCTGACATCGCCGACAACCTTGCCCAGATTGCCCTGCGCCACAGGACGTTTCAGCTGCGATTCCAGGTTCATCCAGCTTTCGTTGATCGCTTCCCAGACTTCGCTGCTGATCGTATTGCGAACCATCCGCGCGTTCGTGCGGACCTGTTCGAAAGTGCTCAGGATATTGGCGCTGTTTTCCTTGTCGCGAAGAATGAAATTCCACACGTTGGATCCGGTGAAGTCGCCATCATATTTCGCATCGAAGGAAGCCTGCTGGCCCGATGCCCCGATGAGCGAACGCCATTCCTCCCGCGCAGAGGTGTGATCGCGCGTCAACGCCATGCGCAGGCCAGCATCCAGCAAGCGCGCCGTGTTCTCGGCCCGCTCAAGATAACGGAACATCCAGAACAACCCGTTGGCTGTGCGGCCTAGCATGAGCGGCCTCCGATCGGACAGGTCAGCACCATCAGTCTTTCAGCACCCAAGTATCCTTGGTCCCGCCGCCTTGGCTGGAATTGACCACCAGCGAGCCTTCTTTCAGCGCAACACGCGTCAGACCGCCTGGGGTGATATCGACACCTTTGGGCGAAACGAGGACATAGGGGCGCAAATCGACATGGCGCGGCACCAACCCTTTCTTCGTGAAGATCGGGGTCGTGGACAGCGCCAGCGTTGGCTGCGCGATGTAATTGTCAGGCGTTGCTTGCAGCTTCTTGCGGAAGGCAGCGATTTCCTTCTTGGATGCGGTCGGGCCGATCAGCATACCGTAACCACCGGAGCCGTGGACTTCCTTGACAACCAGTTCCTCGAGATTGTCGAGCACATAGCCAAGGCTGTCCTTGTCCGAACAGCGCCACGTCTGCACATTGGGTAGCAGCGGCTTCTCACCCGTATAAAATTCGACGATTTCGGGCATGAAACTGTACACGGCCTTATCGTCGCAGACCCCGGTTCCCGGTGCATTTGCGATTGTTATGCCGCCGGACCGGTAGACATCCATAATCCCCGGGACACCAAGCATGCTGTCCTTGTTGAAGGATAGCGGATCGAGGAATTCATCATCAACGCGGCGGTAGATCACATCGACCGGTTCAAAGCCGTGCGTGGTCCGCATCTGCACCCGCCCGTCGATTACGCGCAGATCGCTGCCCTCGACGAGTTCGGCACCCATCTGGTCGGCGAGGAAAGCGTGTTCGAAATAGGCGCTGTTGTAGATACCCGGCGTAAGCACGGCCACGTTGGGCTTGCCATTGCAAGCTGGCGGCGCGCACGCAGCAAGGCTTTTGGCCAGTTGGCGCGGATAGGTCGAGACGGGTTCAACCTGCACCTGCGAGAACAGTTCAGGGAACATCGCCATCATCGTTTCACGGTTTTCGAGCATGTAGCTCACCCCCGACGGGGTTCGGGCGTTATCTTCCAGCACGTACCATTCATCCGGGCCGGTCCGGACCAGATCGATCCCGACGATGTGGGTGTAGACTTTGCCTGGCGGGGTAAATCCGACCATCTGCTGAAGCCATGCAGCATTGTCGCGGAACAGCCGGGTCGGAATGCGGCCCGCGCGCAGGATTTCCTGCCGGTGATAAAGATCGTAGATAAACGCGTTCAGCGCGCTAACCCGCTGTTCGATCCCGCGGGTGAGACGGCGCCATTCGTTCGCGCTGATGGTGCGCGGCACCATGTCGAACGGAATCAGCCGTTCTTCAGCCTCGTCCTCGCCATATACGTTGAAGGTGATGCCTGTTTTGCGAAAGCTGCTTTCAGCCTCTCCATGCTTGCGCTTCAACCAGCTTTGATCTTGCTGGTCGAACCATTCGCAATAGCCCGCATATGCCGGACGAACGGATCCGTCGGCACCAAACATCTCGTCAAATTTGGCTTTCGCCTCAGTCATGAACCCCCGATTCAGGCTGGCGTCGCATCTACCCTTATAGAGGTCTGCCAAACAGGCAATGCGCTTACCGTACACCAACCAAAGGTTCAGCGGCCTTCAAGTTCCCGTAAAACCGCGGAAATACATTCCGGGGAGTAGGAAAAGCCCAGATGGTTGCAGCGCAAAGCGACCGCCCGGTCGCGCTCGCCCGGCTTGCCGCACGCACTGCGCGGGCTGATTATTCCGTCGCTCGCGCTCCAGAAAGCAACCGTTTCTACCGGCGGTTTGGCTGCGTTGTCTGTTTCCACCGGCGGATTATCAACCGAATGCCCGGTCAGGAACTGGTAAATGCGCCACGCATTGTTGGCCCGCGGATTACCGCTGAAGGGGGACCCCATGGTCACGACCTTCGCGATCATTTCCGGATGCCGGCGGCCCAATTCCCGGGCGAACAATCCGCCCAGGCTCCACCCGACCAGATAGACTGGCCGGTCGTAGCGGCGGTAAATCTCGTCCAGCCGCTGTTCCAGATATTCGACATTTTCCGGCGTCGGGCCGAAATTGAAGCCCAGGCCCCAGCGTTTCACCTTGTGCCCGGCGCGCTCCAACTGCTGCGCCATGTACCGCATACGAACAGGATGCGTTGCAAATCCGGGCAGCAGCATGACAGTTCGCGGCGCTTCGGCCTTCGCGATATCGATTTTGCGGAACGGGCGAACCGCCGGTTCAGCCAGAAACCGCAATTCACCTGCTAGATGGCGCAGTTTCGGCCGCTCTGCAGGTTGCGGATTTTCTGCGCTTGCAAGCGCAACCCTGCGAGAAAGCTCTTCCGCAGTCCAAACCCGCGCATTCGCGGAAGGGGGGGAATTTTGCATTGCCATCGTTTCGTAACATTGTCGCAGAAATGCCTTAATGCAACATGTCCGTAACGATGGCCGCAATCACGTCTTAAATGGAACCCCGATCAGATCGTCAGGTGCAAGGCCCGATCCGTTCTGATTTCGTCTTCATTTTCATGTTCATCTTGCCCACCGGGCCAGCGTCTACCGCCATGTCCATCATCAGGTCCGAACGGTCCGTTTCTACCAAGCCGGTCAGCGAGATTTCCGCCCCCGCGCCAGCCGGACCATCGCAGGACATTTTTGCGTCCAGGTTCGATCCGCTGGTGTCGAACCGGGTGAAATCGCACGACAGCCCCTCGTCCGGCTTGCTCAATTCGCGGAGCATATCCTTGAAACCTTTGTTCGCTTCGGCCTCGGTCAGGCACTGCTCCGATACGTTGGAGCCCATCCCCTGCATCTGCTTCATCTGCTCGACCTGCTCTGCAGGCAGTCCGGGAATGCTGAATTCGACCATTTCAGTAGAGGTCCGGTAAAGCCCCGGCTCAGGCTTTGCGAGGTTTTCCATTGCCGCGATCACTTCTTCTTCGGACTTGGGCTGTTCCACTTCGCTTCCGCACGCAGACAGGCCAAGCGCGGCCAGCGGGATATAAAAAGCAATACGCATAATGGGTTCCTTCAGGTTTTTAGCCGGATGACGCGCACGCAAGCTATCAATCATCACCGCCAAAGCCAAGCTTGCTCAAGGCCGCAGCACCCCCCATATGTTCCGCCATGTCAGAATTAGTAATCCGCCGCGGCCTCGAAGAACCCGATACCAGTGGTGACTTTGTCCCGCACAAGCCTGCGCGCCCGGAAAAAAGCATGCCGGGCAAGAGATTCGAGCTGGTCTCCGATTATCAGCCCGCCGGTGACCAGCCGACCGCCATCGCGGAACTCGTTGGCGGGATGACCGATGACGAGAAGACCCAGACGCTGCTCGGCGTTACCGGCTCTGGCAAAACCTTCACCATGGCCAAAGTCATCGAGGAATTGCAGCGCCCCGCGCTGATCCTTGCTCCGAACAAGATTCTGGCGGCGCAGCTTTACGGCGAATTCAAAAGCTTCTTTCCCAACAATGCAGTCGAGTATTTCGTCAGCTATTACGATTATTATCAGCCAGAGGCATACGTGCCTCGGTCGGACACCTATATCGAGAAAGAAAGCTCGGTAAACGAAGCGATCGACCGGATGCGCCATTCGGCGACCCGTGCGCTGCTGGAACGCGATGACGTGATCATCGTGGCATCGGTCTCGTGCCTGTACGGCATCGGTTCGGTGGAAACCTATTCGGCGATGATTTTCGATATCAAGAAAGACACCAGCGTCGACCAGCGCGAACTGATCCGCAAGCTGGTGGCGCTGCAATACAAGCGCAACGATGCCGCATTCACCCGCGGCACGTTCCGGGTGCGCGGCGACAATCTCGAAATCTTCCCGAGCCATTATGAAGACATGGCGTGGCGGATCAGCTTTTTCGGCGACGATATCGAGGAAATCAGCGAATTTGACCCGCTGACCGGGACCAAGGGCGCAAGTCTGGACACCGTCCGGGTGTATGCAAACTCGCACTATGTAACCCCCGGCCCGACGATGAAGCAGGCATCCGAGGCGATCAAGTTCGAGCTGCAGGAACGGCTGAAGGAACTGAACGAGGAAGGTCTGCTGCTGGAAGCGCAGCGGCTGGAACAACGGACCAATTTCGATCTGGAAATGATCGCCGCCACGGGCAGCTGCGCCGGGATCGAGAATTACTCGCGCTTTCTCACCGGACGCCTGCCAGGCGAGCCGCCACCAACCCTGTTCGAATATCTGCCCGAAAACGCGCTCCTGTTCGTCGACGAAAGCCATCAGACCGTGCCGCAGATCGGCGCAATGTCCAAAGGCGACCACCGGCGCAAGCTGACGCTGGCCCAATATGGTTTCCGTCTGCCAAGCTGTATCGATAACCGCCCGCTCCGCTTCAACGAATGGGATGCAATGCGCCCGCAAACCGTTGCCGTGTCGGCCACCCCCGGCAACTGGGAGATGGAGGAAACAGGCGGGGTTTTCGCAGAACAGATCATCCGCCCGACCGGCCTGATCGATCCGCCAGTGGAAATCCGTCCGGTCGAAGACCAGGTTCAGGATTGCATCGACCAGTGCCGCCAGACCGCCGAGAAAGGCTACCGCACGCTGGTCACGACCTTGACCAAGCGCATGTCCGAAGATCTGACCGAGTTCATGCATGAGGCAGGCCTCAGGGTCCGCTACATGCATTCCGACGTCGAAACTCTGGAAAGGATCGAACTGATCCGCGACCTGCGGCTGGGCGTGTATGACGTGCTGGTGGGAATCAACCTGCTGCGCGAAGGGCTCGACATTCCCGAATGCGGGCTGGTCTGTATTCTGGATGCCGACAAGGAAGGTTTCCTTCGCAGCGAGACCTCTCTCGTCCAGACGATCGGCCGCGCCGCGCGTAACGTGGATGGCAAGGTGATCCTGTATGCGGACAGGATTACGGGCAGCATGGAACGGGCCATGGCCGAAACCGATCGGCGCCGCGAAAAACAGCGCGCCTATAACGAAGAACACGGCATCACCCCGACCACGATCAAGCGCAATATCGCGGATATCGTGGCCGACACAGCCAGCAAGGACCGCGTCACCGTCGATCTGGGCGATGATCAGGTCAACAATCTGGTGGGCCACAATCTGCGCGCCTATATCGAGGATCTTGAGAAACGCATGCGCAACGCCGCAGCGGACCTCGAGTTTGAAGAGGCCGGCCGGCTGCGCGATGAAATCCGCAAGCTCGAGGCGGACGAATTGGGCATCCCCGATGGAGACAAGAAAGCCCCGCTCGTGGGCCGGGCAACAGAGGGCAAGCCGGGCACGCGCAAGACGCGTTACGGCAAAACCCAGAAAAAGTGGGGCAAATGAGACTGATCGCTGCCCTGCCATTGGTTTTGCTGGCCGCCTGCAAGCCTCCGGCGACCGACGACTATGTCGAGCGCGTCGAGATCGGGGCTTCGCAGGATATGCCCTCCGCGCCGCTGGAATCCCCCGATACCGAAGGCGCGCTGTGGGCCGATAGCGACCGGCCGCTGCGGCTGGTTTATGGAAAACCCGGCGAAACTCCGCTGCTGGCGCTTGCCTGTGAACGATCAGACAACAGCAGCTCTACGGTCCGACTGACGCGGTTTGCCCCCGCCGATCCGCAAGCGCAGGCTCTCATCGCCCTGATCGGCAACGGGCATATGACCCGGCTGCCGATCGATGCAAAATGGAACGGCCGGTTCTGGCTGTGGGAGATGGAACTGGCGGCAGACGATCCTGCTCTGGATGTGCTGACCGGCCCCCGCAGGGTAGAACTCACCATTCCCGGGGCGGGCAGTGTCGCACTCAATCCGAGCCAGCGGCCCGGCCAGTTGATCGAGCGGTGCCGGATGCCGGGGCAGGCCCCTCTCCCGCAAGAATGACCAGCGTTTCGGGCGTCAACACCTGCGGCAGGACTGCCGCCTCGCCCCCGGGCCTGTACCAGATATAAAGCGGCACGCCCGCTGCCCCTTGCCGGGTCAGAAACTCGGTTATTTCAGGATCCCGGCGGGTCCAGTCACCGCGCATCGCGATGACATCCGATTTCGCGAAGGCGGCGCGGGTTGCCTCGCGTTCGATCGCCACGCTTTCATTGACCTTGCACGTCAGGCACCAGTCGGCGGTAAACCAGATAAACACCGGACGTCCGCTTGCCCTTGCCTGTGCCAGTGCCTTGTCGCTGAAAGGGACCGGATCGAGCAGTGAGGCGGCGTCTTGGCCGTCCTGCTCTGCATAGCTGGCCGGAAGGGCAAAGGCGGCGAAAATCAGGAATGGCGCGGAGATCAGTCCGAAGGCAGGCCATGCCATTTTCCCGCTCTGCTGCAACCGCCCAACTACGGCCAGTGCCGCGAATACACCGAACAACAGGATCATGGTGACAAGCGCGAACCCTTGCCCGCCAATGCGTGAGACAAGCCAGATCAGCGCAAGCGCGGTAAGCCCCATCGGGATCGCCATCAGCCTGCGAAAACGCTCCATCCACGGCCCCGGCGAAGGCAGCAGGCGGCGGATCGAAGGGACAAAGCCGATCAGCAGAAATGGCAGCGCAAGCCCCAGACCCAGCACCGCAAACAGCAACAGCGCCTGCGCCGCCGGCATCAGCAAGGCAGCTCCAATCGCGGCCGCCATGAACGGCCCGGTGCACGGCGTGGCGGCCACCGCTGCGAGCAGGCCGGTGGCAAAGGCGCTGGCCGGTTCCCCGCTACGCGTCAAAGGAATGGAAGGCAGCGAGAAGAGCCCGGCAAGGTTCATGGTGATCGCGACCGCAAGGACCAGCAGTGCGACCACAAAGGCGGGTTCCTGCAGCTGGAAAGCCCACCCGACCTGCTCGCCCGCTGCACGCAATGCGAGCATGACCCCGCCAAGCGCGGCGCACGCAAGAATGACGCCTGCGGAATAGGCGACGGCTTCTGTTCGTGCCTGCTTCTCGTGCCCCCCTGCCCGCGCCAGGCTCAGTGCCTTCAGGCTCAATATCGGGAAAACGCATGGCATGATGTTGAGGATCAGACCGCCAGCCAGCGCCGCCAGCAACAGCAGGGCAAAACCGGTGCCGGTGATCGGGGCTGCGCCTACCGGCGAGCCACCCGATGCAACCGCCCCGGGAACGGCCTGAAACCGCACGCCTTCACCGCTGCCAAAGGAAAGGATGCCGGCAATCCTCTCAGGCTTCGCGACATTGCCTGACAGCGCGATCTCCGCGACCAGAGTATCTCCCGCGCGCCTGAATACCTGCGGCGCCGCATAATTCACCAGATTGATGTCTTCGATAAATATGTGCGGCTCACCAAGCTCCAGCGAGTGCGGGATTGGCACTGCAATGCGAAGTGTTTGCCCGCTTACCTGAAAGACAGCGTCAGCATCGATCATGGCCGGAATGGCGGCGCGCCACTGCGCGAACCGGCTGTCCTGATTGCCGCCCTGGCCCAGCCCTACCGTCACTTGCAACGCGCCCTGTTCGGGCACGCAAATCTTATCGGTGCAGGCGAGCCACTGCGCCTTTAAGCCGATTGGCACACTGCCGGTTGCCGGGACACCTTCTGGCACCGAAACCGGCACAAGTACGGCATAATCGCCTTCGTAGATGTGGTTCATCAGCCCGCTGATCAGCAACCGTTCCGGCACCGGATATTGCGGCTGCCCCGCTTGCCATCCCGGCGGCAGGTCCCATTCCAGTTGCATGCCGTAACCGGCATCGCCCGGATTCTCCCAGTAACCATGCCATTCTTCGCTGTTCGGCCGGAACAGCAGCGCAAGCGTCAGGCTCTCGCCTGGCACTGCCGGACCATCGGCAATCAGCGATGCCTGAATGTTGGTATTTGAGCCCGGAATGCTCTGCGCAAAGACCGATGAAGGTGCGAACAATGCAGCCAGCAATACCGCGAGCACGGCAAAGCCAGTCGCCAAACGGCGGAAATCGGCCATTCCGGGCATTATCCTTGCTTGCAACACGTTGCGCCATTTAGGAGGGAACTGCTGAACCCGCAATGATGGCCGAGAAAGGCAGAATTTCCCGTTTATGTCGTTGCTCCGAAAGCTCCACACTTTTGCCGCGCTGCCCTTCCGCGAAAAGCTCGCATTTTTCGAAGCTGCCGTGCTTCTCGCCTATGCACGATTGCTGGTGCGCTTCGTGCCGCTGTCCAAGTGGCGCAAGGAAATCGCGGTTTCACGCCGCTCGGGCGATGGCGGTGCCCCGCGGATGGGCGGCCAGAGGCGCGACGATGCAAAACTGGTCCGCCGGACAATCAAGCGAGTCGGGCGCAATGTTCCAGTCGAATTCGTGTGCCTGCCGCAAGCGCTCACAGCGCGCTGGATGCTTTCCCGCCGGAACGTGCCGACCGAATTGCTGCTGGGGACCAGATTTTCAGCCGAGGAAAACCGGGAATTTCACGCTTGGCTGAAGGCGGGCGACTTCATGGTCACCGGCGACTGCGTGGAAAGCGAGTACGCCATTCTGGGTTCGCAAAAACGCGGCTGAGGGCCCCTCCCCCATTTCCAAGCTGTCACTGACGCGAAAACATTCTGGCAAGCGCCCGGCCAATCCCAAGCACAGGCGAAATAATCGGCAACGTCCATAGTGCCTGAGGCGGCAGCGGGAGCACCTTCAGATCGAGCGGACGTGCGATTTCCAGCATCAAAGCCTTGAGCCGGTATCCGCTGCCCTTGTGCAGCAGCAACGAATGGCGAATGCGCGCGGCAAAATGACGCCAGTCGCCAAGCCGGTGCTGACGCGCACGTTCGGGCCCGAATATCATCGGCATTTCCAGCTGGTGCAGCCTCGATACGTCTTGCGTTTCGACGATCTGCTGAAATTCTGACGGAAGGGGCGTTCCCAGCAATTGCTGGGAGAGACCAAGTGATGCTGCAACTAGGGGTTCGAGATTCTGGTGCCGGGTAATGCGTGCGACCTCGGACGCTTCTTCAGCGCTCAGGCCGCGCACGACCCGGTCGATATCCACCAGCCATTTCAGCCGTGCCCAGCCGCTTTTCGCGCCATGCACCATGATGTAGACAAAATGCGGCGCCGGTTTCAGCATGGGCAGATCACGTCCGGCGCTACTGTCCCACCGCGTCAGCGAAGGCCATTCGCTTTCCAACCAAGGTAGCAAAGCCGGGTTCTGGACCATGCGCCAGTGCAAGTCGATTTGCAGACCATCATCGCCGCGCGCGAATGAGAACGCGTTGTGGATCGATTTGAAGCTGCGCCGCACACGGTCGGTAATTTCGAAACCGGGATAGAAACGCCGAAATCCGCGGCCCACCACGAGCGCTTCGGCCTCATCGAACCTTTGGCTTTCCACTAGCAGGTCGACATCGATCATTTCCCGCTGCGATGGTTCCGGGTAATATTTCGCCGCTACGCCCAGCCCTTTGAGCAGGACGAAGCCAATGCCAGCATCGCGCAACTTCGCGGCGATTACGCTGGTTTCCGCGACCGCCCGCATGTAAACGTGGGCATTGCTTTGGACCGCCTCTGCCAGCTGCGCCGACAGCCCGCCCGGCATGTCTATCCCGCCCACCTTGCATGCACCCGCATGGACCAGCGCTGCGACACGGTGGCGGTACACCAGTTGCTCGAACCGGTGCCAATCGACGCTGGATGTCCCGCCGCGAAATTCATGCGCAAACGGGGACGCTGCCGGATCGAAGGCCAGCAGGAAGAGCAGCAATCTCTGCTCCCTATCAATCACGGTGTCGACTTTTGCCCCCATATCTTCAGACCTGCTTGTTGCCTTTCGGCGCATCTGGCAAGGCTTTGCACCGTATGGGGGAATTTCTGACCTATTTTGCCGATTTGCGGCGCGATGCAGGCAGGCAGTTGCCGTTCGCGGCGCTGCTGGTCGCCTTGGGCGCATTGCTGGAAGGAATCGGCGTGCTGGCCATTCTGCCATTCGCCGCAGTCATCACGGGCACCGCCGACACACAGCTTTCCCGCGATCTGCTCGGGTGGATGTCGCAATTCGGGATCGACAGCGAATGGTCGCGGGCGATTGCACTGGTTGTCGCTTTCCTGATGCTCCTTGCGGTCCGCGGAGTCGTAATCTGGCAGCGCGATACGCGCCTGCTCAGCCTGGGCCTCGGCTATGTCGACAGGTGGCGCAGCAAATTGTTTCGCGCCATTGGTGCGGCCGATTGGCCAACAGTCACTGCGCTGCGCCGCACCGATATAGAGCACGCGGTGACCAATGACGTTGCGAGGTTATCCGCCGGGACGGACCAATTGCTGCGTGCCGGCGCTGCCGCCGCGATGGTGCTGGTTCAACTGGGCATTGTCGCATTGCTATCGCCTTTGCTGCTGGTGCTGGTCGGCGTGTTGATGGGCACCGCGCTGCTTTTCACGCTGCCTCTGCTGCGCAAAGCGAACTTGCTTGGTGAACGCATAACACATTCCGGCCGCCGCATTCACGGCGTGCTCGGCGATTTCATGGCCAGCCAGAAACTCGCCCGGCTCAACAATGCCGAAGGAGATTTCCTGAGCCGTTTCGATAGTGCGGTCAGCGATGTTCGCGGGCACCAACTGGCGTTCCAGAAATCGCAGATAACCGCGCGGCTTGTGTTCCAATTCGCCGCAGGCGTAGTCGTGCTGACCGCTTTGCTGGTCGGTTTTTTCGTACTGCAGACGCCCCTGTCGGTGCTGGCCGTGACCATGGTTGTGCTCGCCCGGTTGGTCGGCCCGATCCAGATGATTGCACAGACCGGACAGGCGATTGCCAATGCCCTGCCGGCATATGGCGCCCTGCGCGGATTGTACGCCGACCTTTTGGCAGCAGCCGAAAGTCCCACAGCAAGACCAGTTGAGGCCGCGCAGATCGGCGGCCCTGCCCGTCTGTCTCTGGCCGATGCCGGTTTCACCTATCAAGGGCAAAGCCGGCCTGTACTGCACTCTGTCTCTCTCAAGATCGAGCCAGGTGAGATAATCGCCCTGAGCGGCAAATCGGGCGCCGGTAAAACCACTTTGCTCGACATTTTGTCGGGCCTGCTTCTGCCAAGCAGCGGTGAACTGGAGATCGACGGGGCTTTGGTGGACAGCGAGGCAGCAATGAGAGCCTGGCGTTCGCAGCTTGCCTATCTCCCGCAGGACCCGTTTCTGTTCGACGCCCCGCTGCGCGAAAATCTGGTGTGGAGCGCGGACAATCCAACCGACGAGCAGGTATGGCACGCACTGGAACTTGCCGGTGCCGCAGAGTTCGTTCGCGCTTCGCGTGGCGGGCTGGAAACGCGCTCAGGCGAGCGGGGACAGGCATTTTCCGGGGGTGAGCGGCAAAGGCTCTGCATCGCCCGCGCACTGCTGCGTAACCCCCGCCTGATGATCCTTGACGAAGCGACCAGCGCGCTCGATGCGAGGCTGGAAAATGATATCCTGACCCGGCTGTCCGCAATGAGGGATCGTTTCTCGATCCTGTATGTCACGCACCGCCGTGATGCATTGATCCACGCAGACAGGGTGCTGTCATTGGAAGAAGGGCGAATTGTCTCGCAATGAGTGTCGAACTGATCGAACGACGGCGTGCCGCAATACGAAAGCATGTGTTCCTGCTGTGCCCGAACAACAGCGGTTCGACATTCCTGTCGAAAGCGATCGGGACCTCGCCAGCGGTCTGGAGCTTGGCCAGAGAGGGGCAGCACACCTTTGGGTATGCAGGCCCGTCGACCATAGCTTCACCCTGGCCGCTCATCTGGTACGCTGACGAGGAAAGCACCGCGTATTTCCGCGATCACCCGGAATTTGACTGGGAACGGACCAAGCGTGCCTGGTATCTACAAGCAAGCGCTGAAAACGACACGGCCCCCGTGTTCATGACGAAGTCGCCGCCATTCCTGCTGATCGCAGACAAGCTGATGGCGAATTTTGCCAGCACCAGCTTTTTGTTCATGGTGCGCAATCCCTATGCCGCGATGGAGGGGGTATTGCGCCGCCCACGCCGCACAGGCGATGCCGGGGCCGGCCCCGATTTACCGCGCATTGCCGCACAGCATTTCGTCAATTGTCTGAGACAGCAGAAGGCCAATATCGCCGCATATGGCGACAATTCGATTGCCTTTACCTACGAAGAGCTATGCGCTTCACCGGAAAAAATTGCCGCGCGAATTGCAGATCTCGTACCTGAGCTTGCCGGCATTGATCTGACGCAGAAACTTTCGGTCAAACAGGCTTACGACGAACCGCTGCGCAACATGAACGAACAACAGATCGGCCGATTGACTGCGGAACAGATCAAGGTGGCCAACGAAATTTTCTGTCCCAATGCGGATATCCTGTCGCATTTCGACTATGACCTGATTGAATAATAGCGTTCTGAGGGCAAAACAGAACCTGTCGCCAATCCTTGAGAGGGAAATTCGTGTGCCACCCAGAGTGAAGAAACCAGCCAATGTGCGCTGCCTGGCGGCCGTTGATTGCGCGCAGCTTACCCGGCTTGCGCAAAAGGTTTCCCAGCAGACCTGGTCGGCGGAAGATGCACGCAAGGAAAACGACTTCGAGGTGTTCCATCACACACAGCACGTCGTGTTTCGGTTTATCGCCGGCAACCGTGATCCGGAAGATTCCTATGCCAACCCGTCGTGGGATGCTTGGCAGCGCGTGTTGCAACCGGTGATGGATGCAGCGATTGCTCCGTTCGGTTTCACGAAGCCCGTATTCCCCAAGGCCATGCTGGCAAAATTGCTGGCCGGGCACAGGATTGACCCACACCGCGACGGGGCAGGTTCGAATGAACGGGTCCACAAGATTCACGTGCCGCTGGTCACCAACCCGGATGCAACCTTTCACGTGAACGGCGAAGATTTCCATCTGGAGGCCGGGCACGCGTACGAAGTAAACAACATCGTTTCGCACGGCGCCGCCAATGGCGGAAACGAAGACCGCATTCATTTCATTTTCGAGGTTTACGAAGGCGCTTATGCCAGCCTTCAGGCAAAGGGCCGTCATGCCGTTCTATAGAGCTTACGGCCTGACTATCAGGTCGGACATCGAATTGCCTGCCCTGCCTCAAGTCGAGGGTGAGGCGTACGATATCGATTTCCGCGCCGGTCCGGTAACTCCCGGCGACGGGGGCGAAACGAAATTCCGCAATTGGGAAGCGTCAGAGGGGCGGTTTCTTGCCCATTTCTATGACGTTTGCCGCGTGCTGGTAACCGGCGGTGACAATGTGGTTTACGACCGGCTACCCGGCAATGATGACAGCCAGATTGTTTCCGTCCTGCTCGGAACCTGTCTTGCCGCCATATTGATGCAGCGGCGGATTTTGCCGATCCATTCGTGCTGCGTGCTGACAGATCGCGGCGCGGTGCTGGTCATGGGTCCTTCCGGCGCGGGAAAGTCGACCACGCTTGGCGGTTTGCTGGAACTGGGCCTGCCAATGCTTGCCGATGATGTTACCGGCCTCACGATCGACGCGAATGGCCGGCCCATCGCGGTCCCGGCATTCCCCGCGATCCGGCTGTGGCAGGATTCGCTGGAAAGGCTCGGTCACGTCTCCACCGGACTGCCCCGGGTGCGCAGCGACATGGAAAAATTCTATCTTCCCGCCAGCAGTTTCCACGACCGGCCCGAACCAATCCGCGGGATTGTCCGCCTTGCACCCACCAATGGCGAACAATTGAAGATCGATCCGATTGCCCCTGCCGATCAGGTCGAAACCCTGAGCCGGTTTATATTCCGCAAGAACTTCATCGATGGAATGAACCTGCGCCGCTTCGCTTTCGGGCACGTCGCAAGCACGGTAAATGCCGTCACGATGCTGAAGGCCGCGCGGCCTGCAACCGGGATCGAACCGCGCGAACTTGCCCGCCGGGTGCTTGCGGCAATGGATGAACTGGAGGCCAGCCGGCACCGGCAGGCGATGTCTCCGGCATGACCAGGGCGGTGTTCGGTGAGGGCCGGACGATCATCTGGCTCGCGTCGTACCTGAAATCGGGCAACACCTGGCTGCGCAGCCTGCTGACCGCCTATCTGGCAGGGCCTGACCAGTTTGATCTCAACGCCTTGATCGGGGGACAGGAAGCGTTTCTGCGCGAGGCCATTGACGATCATACCGGCATCACATCAGCGAATTGCAGCCCAGACGAACTAATCCCCTATCAGGCTGATTTCTTCCGCTCACTCGCCGCCGAGGCAGCGGCGCCCTGTTTCATCAAGACGCACAGCGCCTATCGAAAATCCGCATCGGGTGTGTCGCTGTTTCCAGCGGAAGCGAGCGCGGGGGTTGTTCACATCGTGCGTGATCCGGTCGACGTTGTCCCATCTTACGCCCATCACGAGGGCCGCGATTTCGACCACATCATTCAGCGAATGGCAGACCCAGACGCGGCGATGGATTTGTGGCCCGGCCGATCGAGTATGATGGTGCCGCAGATCGTATCAAGCTGGTCGGAAAATGTTTCCAGTTGGGCGGAGCAACGCGAAATCCCGCTGATGCTGCTTCGGTACGAAGACCTGCAAGCTGATGCCTGCGCGGCATTTTCAAAAGTACTGCGATTTTGCGGCATCGAAGTAGACCCGGCGCGCGTTGCCGCCGCGGTGGACCGGTGCCGGTTGGACAGGCTGCAAAAAGATGAGGCTGGAACCGGCTTTACAGAGAAGCCTTCCCCGCTACGCGAATTCTTTCGCAGTGGCCGGGTCGGCGATGGCCAGCGCAAGTTATCCCGCGATCAGATAGCGAAAGTGACGCGCGATCATGCAGCGATGATGAAACAGTTGCATTACGCCGTTGATCTGGAAAAAGAACAACTTCAATAGCAAGCCGGGATGCCGATATGCCGGATCAGGGGGCAAAAACTTTATGACGATTTCTATCGATACACTGGTTGAGAGGAATGAAGATGTGCTGTTCAGCGATGTCGCTGACGGTATGTCGTTGATGGATATCGAAAGCGGAAAATATTTCCATTTCGATGAGACCGGCGCCCGTATCTGGAAGGCGATCGAAGGAAGTGTTGCAGTGAAAGATATCTGCGCCGGCCTGGTGGCAGAGTATGATGTTGATGCCGAAACGTGTTCGAACGACACGATGGAATTCGTCGGTGAACTGGATGCGCTGGGCCTGATCCAGACGAAATCATAGCGCGGCCTTGCTGCAGATAGTCTCGCCTGATTATTGCCGCCAAACGCGCGGGGCCGGTGCGTGACTGCCCGGGCTTTCAACCTGGCGGAGCTTTGCGGTGGTCCGGCGAACGATCGGCCATATCTTCTTTACTGCGATGCGCGCATCGATGACCGGCAGAAACTGTCCGCATCGCTCGGCCTTCCGGCAGACACTGCTGCTGCGGATTTCATCCTCGCCGCCTATGGCAGATGGGGCGCAGATTGCCCGCGGCACCTGATCGGCGATTATGCGTTCGTGATTGCCGATGCCGGGACTGGATCATTGTTCTGCGCGCGCGACCACATTGGCGCCCGCCCGTTTTGCTATGCGCTGTCAGGCGGGGTTTTTCATGTCGGCGCAGCACCCGGACCAATCGTGCAGTCGAGCCCGGAGCTTGGAGAAATCGATCCGGAATTTGCGGCCATAAAGATCGCTCGCAAGCAGTATTTCTCGCTGGACCGAACATTTTACAAGCCGATACGCAAGCTGGCCCCGGGCTGCACGCTGACTGTCACCGAAAACGGGGCGGACCTGTGCCGGTATTGGGACCCGGCGGCAGTGACGGGTGAATTCGGCGGATCCGACGAAGAGGCGGTGGCGATTGCTGCCGACCTTTTGAACCAGGCCGCTGCGGACCGCCTGCATGGTTACCGCCAGCCCGCCGTGCATCTTAGCGGGGGCCTCGACTCCTCTGCCGTTGCGGCGCTTGCGGTGAAGCATCAACGCGCCAATGCCGGTCCTGACCCACGCGCCTATGCTTGGTATCAAAACTCCGCAGGCACCGTTGATGATGAAACGCGCTGGATCGACGCGGCAAGCCGCGCGCTGGCATTGTCCATCAATGCCCCCCGGCAAAGTGTCGCTGGAATTACAGAGCTGCTCCGCGCCGACTGGTGCGCCGGCCCGAACGCATCGAACCTGTATCACGAGGATGCCGTCCAGCGCCTCGCCCAGACGCACGGTGTCGATACGATCCTGTCCGGCTGGGGCGGCGATGAAAGCCTGTCTTTCAATGGCCGCGGTTATCAGTCGGAACTGCTTGGAAAAAGGCGTTTTGGCGAACTTGCGCGGATTTCGGGGGGTGTTGGTCCGATCAGCTTGCTACGCGGGATCAAGCGCGCTGCGGGGGAGCGGTCGATCCCGCGAAAGGACAGCGGGAAAAACCGCGTAAGTGGGAAAAATTACCTGGCAGCCGGCGCTGTGCAGTGCCTGCCGGCCAAACAGAACCAACCGCTTGATTTTACCAATGCCCGATCGGCGATGATTGGCCTGATGGAACTTGGCTCTCTGACAGCTCGGATGGAGGATTGGTCAATTTCTGGGCGGAAGCGCGGGATCGATTACGCTTATCCGCTGCTCGATAGGCGGGTGATGGAATTCGCCTTGTCGCTGCCCGGGCACTTCTTCCTTCGTCCCGGAAGCCGCCGGTGGATCATGCGCCAGGTGCTTGACCCGCAGCTGCCCGCCCTAGTCCGCGACAACAACAGCAAGACCGAACTGGCGCGGGTCGAAGCGATCAAGGAAACTCTTGACGCAGCAATCCGGCATTGCGGCAAGCTATTGGACGAATGCGAGGATTTTTCAGGCAGAGAGGACTACGTGGATATAGACCGGCTGCGAGAGGACATTCGCAGCGGGCGCGGCGAAACGGGCTACAGTTCAGGCTGGAAAACACGCGCCTTGCAGTTTCTGAAGTTCTGAGATGACCATGGAAAGATCCCGGCCAGCCCTGCCCGCCCACATCTATACCGTCACCTCGCGCGATTACCTGCCGGGTACACACGTGATGCTGCAATCGTTTCTGGAAAAAAATCCGTGGTTCAGCGGCCAGATCAATATCCTGCAGGATGATCTTTCAGACTCGCAGAAGGAGGAATTTTCGGAATTTTTCGAGCAGATTCATTTTCCCGACATCAGCCCGGACCTGTCCGATGCAATCGGCGAATTGGTGGCAGCGCAAAATCAGCTGGCTGACCGGCGGCGGCGATTTTACTCGCTAGAAGCTTTCTTTACAGACGCGGCGGGGCCGGTGCTTTTTTGTGACAGCGACATGCTGTTCAGGGCCGACATTTCGGCAATGTTCGAAATACCCGGCTCGCTGGTTGCATGCGGCGACAGGGCGCAAATCACGGGCAGCGGACGCGATCCCGTGACGCTGGCAGAAACGGCAGGCAGCATGCCATTCGCCGGGTTTTCCAGCTTCAACGCCGGTCTGATGGTAATCGGCAAGACGTCGCGATCTGCGGACATCCGGGCCGCACTGATGGGCGAACTTGATCCTGAAAACTGGGCGGCGATTGCATCAGACCACACCGATCAGGCGGTGCTCAACAGGGTGCTGGGATCGTCTGTTTCGATTGCCCCGGCGCAGTTCAATTATCTGGTGGGCCATGCATCTGCCTTGAAAGGCGCCGCAGGGGTCAGCGCAAGAGAGGCGAAGGTTCTGCATTTCAACGGTCCGGCCAAACCGTGGGCGTTTGCCGCGCATATGGCCGCCGCCCGGCACAGCGCAGAGTTCGTCTGGGCTGCCGGGCAATGGTTCGATAGCTATCGCCGCTACCTGGCCGCGCGTCACCTGAGGTAGCGCCCCAACGCTAACAGCCGTGCGGAGATATCCTATCGCCTGCGAACGATCAGTTCGCGGTTGGCTGCAAATGGTCCCGCCAGCTTTGTCTCCGAACCGTCGGCCCAGAGTACTTCGACTTCGGCGACGTCTTTTGCCGTACCCAATCCGAAATGCGCCTGAGGATAGATGCCGGTTGCAAAGCCGCCGCTCTGGCGAATTTCACGCATCTGCGCGCTGCCATCTTCCAGCCGGATCGTAACCTTTGCCCCGACGCCCGCCGTGTTCCCGATGCCATCTTCCAGCCGCACCCACAGCGCCCCGCCTGCCGGCGCGTCATTGCGGTGCACGATCGGTTGGCTCATGACCGAAGACCGGATCACATCCATGTCGCCATCACGGTCGTAATCGATCAGCACGTAAGTTGTGGTCGGCATACCGTCGGCCAGACCAAAGGCTTCTTCCTGCCTTTCGAAGGTCTTGCCGCCGACATTGCGGTAATACGCATTGGCGACGTTGTTCCGGTGATAGATCATGCCCGACCCAACGAAGATGTCCTGCCAACCGTCCTGATCCAGGTCGACAAAGCGGGAATTCCAGCTCCAGCCCGGGCGTTCCACTTGCAGCGCCTCGGTCGTGTCTTCAAAGCTGCCGGTGTCGCCGCGCTTGAGCAGGACATTGCGGTTCCTGATCCCGCCGACATAATCCAGTTTTTCCATCTCGCGCGCAGCGTTGGGGAAACGTTCTGTCGCCGCGCGTTCGCAGTGCCGCACGAAAATGTCGCCCATTCCCGCCAGCCTGTCGCAATACTGGGTGTCGTAATAATAGCCCGAGCTCTGGATCGCGCTGGTCGCTGCGCACATCGCCCGGTAAACCGGGGCCGTGATTTGCGAGCAGCGCGAATAGCGCGAATGGGCCAGATCCATCGCGGCGGCCTGGTCCTTCAATCTCATGAAACAGTCACCAACCGATGCCGAATTCATCGCGCGGTCTTCGCAATAGGCGAGCGAGGGAATATCCTGAATCCGCTTCACCGGCATCGCGATCTGTGCGGTGTAGAATTCCTGCTGAAGATCGTTGTCGATATCGCCCATGTCGAGGCTCATCGTCGTGGTCGTCAGATACGGAACGAGTTTCTCGCTTTTTGTGGCAAGTTCGAACTTGCGGCCGCCACGCCCAAGATAGATCTTGTCGGCAGTGGAGACATCATCGCCGATCACGATATCGAGCATGCCGTCTTCATTCAGGTCGACGACCAGCGAGGCAAGGGATTCGCCCGGAATACCGTCCAGTTCCTGCGCTTCGAATGTTTCACCGCCCTCGTTCCAGAAAATCCGGTCCTGTGATGCAAGGAGGTATGGATCGGCGTTGTTGCCGACTGTCCCCAGCGTCCAGTTGGCCGCGACGATATCGAGGTCGCCGTCCTCGTCGAGATCGGCGAAGGCAGGTGCGCCCACCATGCCGGCCAGTCCATTGGGCAGCTTCGTGCGGTTTTCATAGCTGAAACTGCCGGAACGGTTCCAGAAGATATTGGTGTCGTGCAGGAAGTTGGAAACGAAAAGGTCCGGCAGGCTGTCACCATTCAGGTCGGACAACACCACCGTGCCGGCAAATTGCTGCGACACCGGCCCCAGATCGAGCGGAACTTCGGAAAATGTCCCGCCGCGATTGGAGAACATCTGCAGTCCGCCGACCGAAGCATTGCGGGCCATGACCAGATCGACCCAGCCATCCTGATCGATATCGCCAGCAGCCATGCCCCAATACATGATGTAAGGTTCGAGCACGTCCATCCCGACCGGTTGCGGTGCCACATCCAGCCCGATTTCAGGGCCCATCAGGCGGCTGAAGCCGGTCTCGGCAGCGCTTCCTGCATTTTCCATTGGTGCGGAAATTGCGGCAGAGACAATGCCCGGGCCGTTATGCGTTACCGGATTGGCTAGCGCGGAATAGGTGACGGGCAAGGCCGCGGGCGTCTGCGCGGCCGCAACCGGCGCCACCACTGGCCTGTCGAACGCAAAACCTTCGACATAGGCCAGATTCTGCTCGTGCGCCTGTTCGATCACATATTTGTCGACGTAATTGGCGATAACGCCGCACACGACGGCCAGCGCCGCGAGTGATGCCATCATTCCGCTGGCAATCTTCCACGAAACCGCCCTCCCCACGATCATGTAGGAATAGATGCTGAAACAGCCCAATGCGAACAGCAGCGGCATGACATAGCGAACGGGCCAGCCGGCATTGACCAGGATAATCGCAAGGATCACGTCGAATGCGATCGGCACCGGCAATACGATGGCCAAAATGGCAATGCCGCACATCGCCAGCAAGATGCCGATCTCGCTCTTGGGGACAGCCACCACGCGGCGGAAATCATTCCAGTCGAAGAATGTCACCAGGATCGAGCCGAGTACGCCGGCGAGGATCATCATCGGTACCGTCACCGCGATAATGAAGGCGAGGTTCCGTCCGAAGGTACGGGCCAGCCAGGCAAATGCCTTGCCCCAGCTGTCCACGTCGGATGCAGGCACCGGCAACGGACGGAGGTCTTCCAACTTGCGGCTCAGCCAGCCGCGGCGGTCATCCAGCTGGTTCTGCGCTTCTTCCAGCGCGCTTTCGCGGTAACCCGATACGCCCAGCACACGGGTCAGCAGCGGCACACCCACCAGAACGAACAGGATCGCGGCACCCAGCTTAATCGCAGCCACGTGCAGCGGCAGCAGAGCAAAGGTCATGCTGACCACGATAACATTAAGCGTCGGCGAGGCGACCAGCGCACTCAGCGTGGTTTCCAGCCGCATTCCCGCGCTGTGGAACCCCCGCGCAATCGGTGCCGCGCAATTGACGCACACGCCCAGCGGTGTTCCGATCGCGGCACCCAATGCAGCATTGGCAAAAGGATTTTCGAACCCGCGGCGTTCAATCAGGCCGAACAGCGTCAAGGCGCAGGCAGCGAACAGCACACCGAAGGTCATCCCCTTCCAGTTTGTGTACATCCAGTTCGCGGAATTGACGATGATTTCCCAGACGATCCCGCTATTGGGCGCAAATTCCAGTATCTGGTCGAATGCGATACCGCTCATGTCGGTATTCCCGCCCATGATCGCTTTCTGGTCGAGCGCCGGATAGCGCGACTGGGTCCAGAAATATATTGCAATGGCAGCGGTCAGCAGTGCCGCCAGCACCAGCCTCCGGTCCGAGATCAATTTCTGGATTACCCCCTGTTCAGGCTCGACCTGAAAGGTGTCGGAAAATTCTTTGTTCATGTGCCCCCATCTCACCGTGTTGCAGGTGATGCACCGCAGGTCTACGACCCGAAGCCCGCTATCACAAGGTTGAATCCCTTGCCTCGGCAGGCTGCATCATCCTAGGACAAACCCGACAGTTACGAAGAAAGATATTCGATGAATAACAGGCAGGATCTCCTCATTCTCGGCGGCGGACTGGTGGGGATGACTCTGGCCCTGGCGGCTGCCCGCAAGGGTATTTCAAGCCATGTCGTCGACCGCGCAGACCCCGCAGACCTGACGGCAGAAGGGTTCGATGGCCGCGCGTCAGCGATATCTACCGCCAGCTGGAACCTGTTTACCAATATCGGCCTTGCCCCGCGGCTCGAACCGCATGGGTCGCCGATTGCCTCCATCGCGGTCACCGACCAGATGAAGCCAGGGGAGATCGATTTTACGCCGGAAGACCACGAAGGTACGCTTGGCCGGATGTTCGCGAACCGCGAATTGCGGCTGGCCCTGTTCGAAGCTGCGAGCGAGGAACCGCTGATCAATTGGCATGCGAAAGCCAATGTCGTCAGCCGCCAGCGCGGAGAGCACGGCGTATCAGTCATCCTCGAAAGCGGAGAGGAACTGACCGCCAGCCTGATGATTGCAGCGGAAGGCAGGGGGTCACCCACGCGTGACGAGGCAGGCATCACCTTTGCCAAATGGGATTATAGCCACCGCGCAATCATTGCCGGCCTGACGCATGAACGCAGTCACGAACAGGTCGCGTGGGAGATATTTTATCCAGCCGGGCCGTTCGCTCTGCTGCCGATGCTGGACCTGCCCGATGGTACCCACCGCAGTGCATTGGTGTGGACGGTGGATGAAAAAGACGCAGCGGGAACGCTGAAACTATCCGACCGTGCATTTCTGGCCGAGGTGGAAAAGCGGATGGGGACCATGTTCGGGGAAATCACATCGGTCGGTCCGCGTTCTTCCTATCCGCTCGGTTTTCATCACACGGCAAAAATCACCGACCAGCGCCTCGCTCTGATTGGCGATGCGGCGCACGGCATCCACCCCATCGCTGGCCAGGGGTTGAACCTTGGCTTGCGCGATGTCGGTGCGCTGGTCGATGTGCTGGCCGACGGGATGCGGATCGGGCTGGATCCGGGCGATGCACAATTGCTGGCACGATACGAGCGGTGGCGCGGGCTCGACAGCTTCATGGTCGCGCTTGCCACCGATGGACTGACGCGCCTGTTCGGCATTCCGGGAAAAACCGCCTCCGCTGTACGGCGGCTGGGCATGGCAGGGGTTCAGCGCGTGCCGGTGTTGAAAGACTGGTTCATGGACGAGGCGCGCGGCGTGTCAGGTGATCTGCCAGAATTGCTGAAAGCCTGACCGGACCCTCAGTTGCCGGTATCTTGCGCCGGGCTTGGCTGCTCGATCGGCTGCCCCGTGCGATCGCGTAGTCTGCGCGGTTCCAGCACGGCGGAAGTCTCAATCAGGTCGAGCGCTCGCTGCGCGCTGGCGTAACGTTTTGCATCGGCGATCCACGCCTCTGCATTGTCTGCACCGGGCAGGTTCTGCACTTCTTCGATCGCGCGCTCCACCCTTCCGCTTTCCAGAAACAGGCGCGCCCGGTCGAGCCGTCGTTGCGGCTGCGGAGACGGCGTGGTTTCGCGGCGAATTACGAACAAAGAACTGATTTCTCGCTGGAAACGTTCAAAGCTCGGCTCTTCAGTGGCATCGGAGAGCTTCGGACCCAGCCCCTCAAGCCGGGCCAGCAACTGGTCCAGAGTAATTGGATCGCGTGAGGTTTCGATCACCGTGCTCACGGCATTGGGCAGCGCATCGCTGAACCGAAGCCGCAACTGATCGGCCAGATAGCCCAGCTCCGCCCCGCGCTCCAGTGAACGCCGCGTTGCGAACGCGATCAGCAAGCCTTCTGCGCGGGCGGCATTGCCGGCCGCAGCCTGCGACTGGAGGTCCAGTCTCGCCAGACGCTGTTCTGCTGCGGCCAGACGCTGTTCAATCCCGCCCTGCTGTTCCTCAACCCGCTCCACAGCCTGCGTCGCCTCCTGCGCTGCAACCATCTGCGTTTCAGTGGGGGTGGGAGTCGGTTCCGCGTCGCTTTCAGGCGCCGATGCACCGGACGCGATCGCCTGCGGTTCCACTTCCAGCGTATCGCCGTCGAAGCGGGGTGTACCGTCCCAAGTCATGTAGCCTACCAGAAGCGCACCGAGCAGAAACGCGCTTAGCGCGACGCCGATGATCGCGCTCCATGAGCCCTTGGCTGTAGGTTTGGAAAACTGTCGTTCCATCAAATTCCGTTCTGCGACCCTTTACACCGTTTTCCGGTGCTATTTCGCGGATTGTTTACACATCTTTCCGGCCAAGGCCAGCAATGCGCCATCATCCACACTCGGCGATACCGCAACTTCGCCCCATCCCTCACCGGCGGCAGCAGCGATACGGGCCCCCATCGCCGCAATTCGGAGCCTTGCCATGTCAGCGCCTACACGCTTGCATTCGCTGGCAAAATGCGCTGCTGCGACCGCAGAGTGCAGCACTATGACCGCTGGCTGCTTCATCGCGTCCTGCAGCGCGTCAGGCATCGGCAGAGCGACCGATTCATATACCGTTCTTTCCACAATGCGCGCGTGCTGCGGCGGTATAAGGTCGATCCGTTCCCTTGCTGAAAGGCGCAGCAACCGGCGCGGCTTGTCATCAAGATCATCAAGCACCGACTGCAAACCGCCCTTGCCTGTCACTTCTACCACAAACCCGGCTTTTCGGGCCAGTTCGGCGGTGACCTGCCCGACCGCAAGCACCGGCAGGTCGAGCAATTGCGCGAGTTGTACGCCGCCATGGCGGATGGCATTCGCGCTGCCGATCAGCAGGCCGTCAAAATCCTGCGCTGAGGGGGCTTCCCATTCAACCGGACGAACTTCGAACAATGGAAAACCGGCAACCTCGAGGCCAAGCCCCGCGGCGTTTCCAACCGTCTGCGACAGGCCCGGTTCGGGCCGGATCGCGACTATGGGGCATTCCTGCGCCGGCATTAGGACTGTCCATTGAAAAGCACGGTGATCGCCGACGCCGCGCGGGACAGCAGATCGCGGCCAAGAGTCCTTGCAGCGTCCTGATCATGCGGATCACATTTGATTTCGCCGTCCACCCGTTCGTTGCCCTCCGCGCTGAACAGCGATGCTTTCATCGTCAGCATGCCTGACTTGATCTCGCTAAGAACCGCAATCGGGCTGTGGCAAGTCCCGCCCAGGGCTTCGAGCAGGGCTCTCTCGGCCATTACCGTATCGCGGCTTTCCTGATGGCTGATCGCCGACAGGAGATCGCGCGTTTGGGCGTCATCGGTGTTGCACTCGATCCCGATTGCGCCTTGGGCGGGTGCGGGAAGGAATTCGTCAGCTGGCAGCACCGTGCCGGTGCCTGTGCGGCCAAGCCTCTCCAGCCCGGCCGCAGCCAAAAAGGTCGCCTGCGCCTCGCCGGCAGCCAGTTTTGCCAGCCGGGTTGCTACATTGCCGCGGAACGTCACCACTTCGCAGTCGGGCCTGTGGTGCAACAGTTGCGCCGCCCGGCGCGGTGCGCTGGTGCCAACAACGGCTCCGCGCGGGATCGATTGGATCGATGACGCGCCGATCAACACGTCTCGCACATCGGCGCGCGGCAGGATCGCAGCAATTGTCAGCGATTCCGGGCGCAGGGTTTCGACATCTTTCATGGAATGGACGGCAGCGTCGATCCGCCCCTCTGCCAACCAGATATCCAGTTCGCGGGTCCACAGCGCCTTGCCGCCGATATCGGCGAGCGGGCGATCCTGTATCTTGTCTCCGCTGGCCCGAACCTTGACCAGTTCCACGGCATCTTCTGCCCAGCCATGGGCTTCGCACAGGCGCCGGCGGGTTTCTTCCGCCTGGGCGATGGCCAAGGGCGATTGCCTCGTTCCGAGGCGCAGTTTTGTTTCGCTAGACATTCGGACTCTTGCCCTAACCATCTATCTCGTTCAGGGGAAGCGCCATGGGCATCGTTCTCGGCATTGAATCCAGTTGTGACGAGACGGCGGCTGCGCTGGTTACCACCGACCGGCGGATCGTCGCGCAGCGCATCGCCTCGCAGGTGGAAGCGCACGCGCCCTATGGCGGCGTGGTTCCGGAAATCGCCGCCCGCGCCCATGCCGAAAAACTCGCCCCCATGATCGCTGAGGTCATGCAGGAGGCGGGACTGGAATTGACAGAATTGGACGCGATCGCAGCGACAGCTGGCCCGGGCCTGATTGGCGGAGTGATGGTCGGCCTCGTCAGCGCAAAGGCGCTTGCCATGGCCAGCGATGTTCCGCTGATCGCGATCAACCATCTGGAAGGACACGCGCTTTCTCCACGCCTTGCGGACGAAACGCTTGAATTTCCCTATGCCTTGCTGCTGGTTTCAGGCGGACATTGCCAGATCCTAATGGTGGAAAGAGTCGGCAAATATCGCCGGCTGTCGACCACAATCGATGATGCGCTGGGCGAAGCATTCGACAAGACTGCCAAAATCCTGGGCCTCGGATATCCCGGCGGCCCCGCTGTCGAACAACTGGCAAAATCCGGCGATGCGGACGCTGTCCCGCTCCCCCGCCCGCTGGTCGGCAGCGGCGAACCGCATTTTTCGTTTGCCGGGCTGAAAAGCGCGGTTCTGCGCGCTAAGGAAAGCGGCGTCCATAGAGACGAGGATATTGCTGCGAGCTTTCAGAAGGCTGCGGTTGATTGCTTGCTCGACCGTCTGCGCGTTTCGCTCGACCCGCTAGACCATGTCCCATCATTGGTGGTCGCAGGCGGTGTCGCGGCAAACCAGAAAATCCGATCGGCTCTGGAAGGATTTGCAACAGACCGGTCCATGCGCTTTGTCGCGCCGCCGCTGGCGCTGTGCACTGATAATGCGGCGATGATCGCCTGGGCCGGCGCAGAACGGCTGGCATCGGGCCAGTCCGATCCGCTGGATTTCGCTGCCCGGCCGCGTTGGCCGCTGGACCCGGATGCGGCACCGGTTCGCGGCGCAGGAGCAAAAGCATGAACACCATCGGCGTATTGGGCGGCGGAGCGTGGGGCACGGCCCTGGCCCAGATGCTGGCATCGGATGGCCGCAGCGTGCTGTTATGGGCGCGGGAAACCGAGCTGGTCGAGGAAATCAACGCCAGCCATACAAACAGCCTGTTCCTGCCGTCAGCCCGCTTGGCGCAAACAATCACCGCAACCAGCGAACTGCCGGACCTGTCCGAATGCGAGGCCATTCTGGTGGTCACTCCGGCCCAGCATCTCGGCGCAGTCGTCGGAAATCTGACGAAGGCGCCCCGGGATTTGATCCTGTGCAGCAAGGGTATCGAGGCCAGCAGCGGCCGGTTGATGAATGATGTCGCCAAGGACGCCATGCCGGAAAGCGAGATCGCGATCCTGTCGGGCCCCACCTTCGCGCACGAAGTTGCCAGCGGTTTGCCCACGGCGATTACGCTGGCCTGCAGCGGCGCAGATGAACAGTGGCAGCGGCTCAAGCCGGTGATCGCGCGGCCGCAGTTCCGCCCGTATTATTCAGACGATGTAATCGGCGCAGAGATTGGCGGCGCGGTAAAGAACGTACTGGCGATTGCCTGCGGCGTTGTCGACGGGCTGGGTCTGGGCCAGAACGCCCGCGCCGCCCTGATCGCGCGCGGTTATGCAGAAATGCTGCGGTTCGGGGAATCGCTGGGTGCGCAGCGTGATACGCTGGCGGGCCTGTGCGGACTGGGCGATCTGGTGCTGACCTGTTCCTCCACATCCAGCCGTAACTTCTCGCTCGGCAAGGCGCTGGGCGAAGGCCAATCGGCCGCCGACCTGATGGCTGATCGCAGAACCGTTGCCGAGGGCGCCCACACCGCGCCGGTCCTGCACAGACTTGCGCAGGAACGCGGTATTGCAATGCCGATTGTTCAGGCGGTCAACGCGCTGCTGGACGGCGCGCCAGCCAGCGATGTTGTTGCAAAACTGCTCGCCCGTCCGCTGAAAGCTGAAACCGGACCCGCTGCGTGAGCGACCAGCCAGCGCAGACCAATTCCGCGCCAAACGGCGATACGGATATGCAGGCGCTCGCCAAGGGCGGCCGCACCAACACGTTCGGATTCGTTCTGCGTCTCGCCGCGCGCATCCCGTTCTTGCTGATCGCAACCCGGCTTTACGGGCCTGAGGCGTTAGGCCGGTTCGCATCCGCATTCGTGCTGATCGAAATACTCGCGCTGATCTGTTCGCTGGGCGAGAAGCGCGGGCTGGCCCAGCGCCTGACCGAAGGCGAAGGGCCCGAAGTAAACCTCGTCTTTGATGGCCTGTTGCTGGCCCTGATCTATGGCGCTGCTGCGGGGTTGTTCCTGTGGGCATTCCCCGCGCCGATGTTCCCCAACGGAATGAGTAGCCCGCTGGACATCTGGCTGGTCCTGACGATCCCGGCTTTTGCGATCACCGAGGTACTGCTGGCCGCGCAGGCATATCGCTATGACATCGCAACAACCGTTCGCGCGCGCGCCGTGGTTGAACCGTGGACGATATCGATCATGGCGGGCGTATTCTTCTATATCCCCGCGACGCAGGAAGCAGGATTGGCGCTGGCCTATATCGCGTCGATTTTTGCTGCACTGATCACAGCTGCGATACCGTTTTTGCGGACCTACGGCCTGCCCGGCGGCTGGCGACCCCATCCGGTCTATATGGCCAAGATGAGCGCCCGCGCGTTCCCGCTGGTCGGTGCGGACGCGATCGAACGCGGGACCCGGCTGCTGGATATCTTTATCCTCGGCTTCTTTGCATCGCCGGCGGCGGTCGCGATCTATTACGTCGCGCAGCAGATTGCGACGCTGCCGCAAAAGCTGAAACAGAGCTTTGAGCCGATCCTCAGCCCGGTCATTACCAAGAACCTGAAAGAGAAAAACTTCGCCGCCATCGCCGCGCAGGTGCGTCAGGTCGGCTTCTGGATCATTGCGGTTCAGGCCGGTATTGCACTGATGCTGGGCGTTCCGGGAGAGGCCGTGATGGGCCTGTGGGGTCCCGAATATGTCGGCGGAACCGGCGCGCTGGCGTTCTTGCTCGCAGCGGAAGTTGCCGCCGCCATGGCGGTCGTGTCGGAAAGCGTTCTGGTTTACATCGCCCGCAAGCGCAATCTGGCGATCTCAGTCGGGATACTGGCGCTCCAGGCCGTTTTGACGGTGGCATTCATCATGTTGGCAACCAGGCTGGATCTTGGCGAACCGTTCAAGGCGGCAGGCGCAGCGATAGCGCTGCTGATCGCCCTCGGCGTGTCGAGCGTGATCAAGGCGCTTCTGCTCAAGAAACTGATCAAGGCACCAGTAAGTAACTGGCGCTGGGCACTGGTTTGGGCCGCTGCACCTGCGGTAGTTGTCGGTTATGCCGCAACCTTCCTGCCTGAATGGGCAGAGCTGCTGATCGGTATTCCCGCAATCGTTGCCACCTATGGCTGGGTGATCTGGCACCGCGGGTTCGGCCCTGACGACCGTGTGCTATTTCGCAAGAATATCGGCGGCAACTAAACGCAAACGAGAGCGAGCAGAGCACCTCGCCCCGGCTGATCGACGCAGCAAACAACCCGAAATTCCCCAGTTCAAATTCCCCTGTTCAGACGTCATTCACTCCATGAGATAGTATTACATGTGAGGTTGGGACTGACAGGGAGAAACTGCATGCGTATTGCCGCAAACGCCGCCGCCGCATCGATGTTCGTATTTATCGCGGCCTGCACCGCAGGGCCGGCAAACGAGCAGATGGACAGTAGCGGCACCGCCAGCACCGGCTTGCCCGCTGCTCCTCCCCCACCTCCACCGCCTCCTCCTCCGCCACCTCCGCCGGCGCAAATGGCGAACGCTCCGGTCTCCGTTACCGCAAGCCGGTTTGCGCTTGCCGAGGCAGAGATGGCCGCACGGTCAAACGTGACCGGCCCCCCTTCCCCCGCCGAAAAAAGCCGATCGCTGCGATATGTGCCGCCCGTCATTGTTCCTGCCGATCCGGGCCGCGAACAATATCAGGGTGAAGAAGTTTCGCCGGTCAAAATTGCTGCGAGCGAACCTGTTTCGACGTTTTCGGTAGACGTGGACACTGGCGCTTACGCCAACACACGGCGCTTCCTGACGCAGGGGGCCTTGCCGCCGCGGAATGCGGTGCGGACAGAGGAAATGATCAACTATTTCCGTTATGATTATGATCGCCCGCAGGACCGCACGATCCCGTTCAGTGTCAGCACCGATGTCGCCAGGACGCCGTGGAATCCGGATAGCAGGCTGCTGCGCATCGGCCTGCGCGGATACGACATCGACCGCGCAGAACGCCCTGCAGCAAACCTGGTTTTCCTGATGGACGTATCGGGATCGATGGGCCGCCCGGACAAATTGCCGCTAGTGAAAACCGCACTTGCCGGGCTGGCAAGCGAACTGTCGCCGCATGACCGGGTGTCTATCGTAGTCTATGCCGGTGCCGCCGGTCTGGTGCTGGAGCCGACAAACGATCCGCGCAAGATCCGGCGCGCGCTGGACCAGTTGCAGGCAGGCGGTTCGACAGCGGGCGGCGCTGGGCTGCAACTCGCCTATCAGATCGCTGAAGACAACCGGATCGAAGGCGGTGTGAACCGGGTGATCCTGGCGACCGACGGAGATTTCAATGTCGGGATCAGCGACCGCAAGCAATTGATCGAACTGATCGAGAAAAAACGCGACAGCGGCATCACCCTGACCACGCTCGGCTTTGGGACCGGCAATTACAATGAAGCGCTGATGGAACAGGTCGCCAATCACGGTAATGGCAACTACGCCTATATCGACAGCGCGCTGGAAGCGAAAAAGGTGCTCGGCGACGAAATGCAGTCGACCCTGTTCACCATCGCCAAGGACGTGAAGATACAGGTGGAGTTCAATCCGGCGGTTGTCAGCCAGTACCGTCTGATCGGATATGAAAACCGTGCCTTGCGCGATGAAGATTTCGACAATGACGCAGTGGATGCCGGAGACATCGGCGCCGGGCATCAGGTGACCGCGCTCTACGAAATCGTCCCCACCGGCACGAAAGGGTGGATCGGCCAGCGCCGCTATGAAACCGCGATCAGTCCCGAAGCCTCCGCAAAGGCTGATGAAATGGCCTATATCAAGCTTCGCTACAAATTGCCCGACGGTGACACTTCGCGCCTGATCGACACGGTTGTGCCTGCGCAGGCGCTGCGCAGGGCGCAGGCTCCGAAAGGCGATTTTGCCTTTGCTGCCGCGGTCGCCGCTTTCGGCCAGAAACTCCGCGCCGACCCGCTGCTGGGCCGGTACGGGTTCGACGACATCCAGCGGCTTTCAGGCAAACAGGGCGATTTCTGGAGGCAGGAGTTTGCCCGGCTGGCTGATGTCGCAGAAAGCCTGGATACGCAATCCGGCGGCTAGCTACCCGGGAGATGGGCCGCGTGGTTGTCATTTGGAATCGCGCGCCCCCTTTTCGTACCGCGCTTGCGTGGCTAAGGGGTGCCCATGCCGTTCAAACCGCAAATCGCTGTAATCGCTGGTGCGCTTGTTACCGCAGCGCTTGCGTTCATCGGCAACGCATCCATGGCGGATGAAATGGCCGCCGACCTGCTGGCAAAGGCAGAGGCGGCAGCCGCAGAAAATGGTGCACCGCAGATCCGCTCGCGCTTTATCCTTTCCAATGGCTGGCCTACGCGCCACCCGGAACTTAGCGGCGGCGAAGGGCTGGACGAAGGCAAACGCGCGGAAGTCGCACTCGCCATCGCAAACATTGCCGGTGTTGGCGGAATCAGATGGGCCGATGGCACTGCCAAGGCTGAAAGCGGCATGAAGCCGCTGACCCCGCTGCACTGTCAGGAAGATGTAGAGGCTCTGCTGCGCGCACGCACCATCCGGTTCGAGGAATCTTCCAGTTCGATGGATGCTGCCAGCCGCGAGCTTCTGGATGAAGTCGAAGCCGCCTTGCGGCCCTGCCTCGGCAATATCATCGCAATCACCGGACACACCGACAATTCCGGCCCTGAGCCGGGCAATCTTGCCCTGTCGCGTGACCGCGCGAATGCCGTCCGCAACGCGTTGATCCGCCGGGGAATTCCGCGTGACGGTCTGCGCGCATCCGGCGTCGGATCGAGCAAACCGGTAGAGGGTCTCGACCCTGCCGATCCTGCCAACCGCAGAATCGAATTCTCGGTGATCGCTACCGCACCACTGGCGCCCACGCCGGTTGACACACCGGGGGCCCGCTGAAATGCCGATCTGGTTTGAATTGATGGTTCTATTGCTGGTGACCTATGTCATCGGCCTTGGTCTGGGCTGGCTGGTCTGGGGCCGTTCGCCCGACACGGCGCCGATGGAAGATGAAGGAGACAACACCCCATGATCGAATTGGTTGAAGCCAACTGGCCGCTGTTTCTTATTGCCCTGGTGATCGGAATAATCGCCGCATGGTGGATTTTCGTCGCGCTGCGCAAAACCTCCGTCGCCACCGACAAAACTGATGTGCTGGACGAAGGCAAAGGTCCCGCAAATCGCAATCAGGCGCTGATCGACGCCCCTCCGGCTGCAGGCGCGCCCCCTGCAGTAGCGCCCGTTTCTGCCGCCCCGGAACCTGTCAAGGTCGCAGTGGCAGAGCCCGTGGCGACTGCGCCTAGCCCGGTGGTTGCAGCTGAGCAGGCACCGGCTGCTGCACCAACCGAGAACACCGGCGCAGCAGATGATCTGTCGCGCATCAAGGGGGTTGGGCCAAAGCTGAAGGCCATGCTGATCGCGATGGAGATCACCAGCTTCGAACAGATCGCAAACTGGACCGAACAGGACATCGACCGGATCGATGCCGAGCTGGGCCGATTTCAGGGCCGCATCCGGCGCGATTCCTGGACCGAACAGGCGCGTATGCTGGCCGCAGACGATATGGCCGCTTACGAGGCGAAATTCGGCAAGCTCTGACCGGAGGGAACAATTTCGCAGGGTCATGGTTGATTTCTTGAGCGCCAATGCGCTGAGGGAGATCAACTATGGCAATGCCGCGCGTTCTTGTCGCTGAAGACGAATTCATCATCGCACTCGACCTGTGCCAGACGGTAAGCGAGGCCGGCTTTCAGGTTGAAGGACCGCACGCAGATATGTCCTCGGCCATGCTTGCCATGCAAAAACGCAAACCCGATCTCGCCATTCTCGATGTGAATCTCGACGACGGAGAGGCATTTTCTCTCGCCGAACAACTGATGAAAGAGGACGTGCCCGTCATCTTCCATTCGGGTCACTTCTCCCGCAAGGAGATGGAGGCCCGCTATCCTGATGCGTTCGCGTGCGAAAAGCCCTGCCCGCCTAACCAGATCCTGGAAACGGTGCAGGAAGCCCTGTCGACTCACTGAATTCCGCTCACTGAAATCGCGGCAACTGCCCCAAGGCACTGGCGCTGACGCGCTGTGATGATTAGGTCTGGCCCCAAAGAGTTTGGGAGCCACGTATGACCGACGCCAATTTTCCTGTCCCTGACGCATGGGCGCAAAATGCATTGATCGACAAGCTGGCCTATAGCCAGAAATATGATCTTTCGGTCAGCGACCCCGAAGCATTCTGGCAGGAAGAGGCGAAACGGATCGACTGGATCGAACCGTTCCATACGGTCAAGGATACGTCGTTCAATGAGGCCGACTTCCACATCCGCTGGTTCGAAGGCGGTAAGCTGAACATCACGGCGAATGCGCTGGACCGCCACCTTGAAACGCGCGGCGACCAGACAGCAATCATCTGGGAACCCGACGATCCGGCCAGCGAAGGCCGCACGATCACCTACCGCGAATTGCACGCTTTGGTTTGCCGGTTCGCAAATGTCCTCAAAGCTCATCAGGTCAAGAAGGGCGATCGTGTTACGATCTATCTTCCGATGGTGCCGGAGGCGGTTATCGCCATGCTTGCCTGCGCCCGCATCGGCGCGGTGCATTCGGTTGTGTTCGCCGGATTTTCGCCCGACGCGCTGGCTGGCCGGATTGAGGATTGCCAGTCCAATATCGTCCTGACCGCAGACGAAGGCCTGCGCGGCGGCAAGCCGATCCCGCTCAAGGCCAATGTCGATGCTGCTCTTGAGAAAGTGGCGGTCGATCATGTGATTGTACTGAAACACACCGGCACCGATGTACCGATGGTCGAAGGTCGTGATGCCGATTGGCACGGTGCTGCCGCAGAGGCGGCGGATCACTGCGATGCGCAAGTCATGGATGCGGAAGACCCGCTGTTCATCCTCTATACCTCAGGTTCCACAGGGAAGCCGAAAGGCGTGCTCCACACCACCGGCGGCTATGCGGTCTGGACCAGCATGACCCACCAGTACGTATTCGATTATCAGCCGAACGCGGATGGTTCGATGCCCGTTTACTGGTGCGCGGCGGATGTCGGCTGGGTCACCGGCCACAGCTATGTCGCCTATGCCCCGTTGATCAACGGCGCGACCCAGATCATGTTCGAGGGGGTGCCGAATTATCCTGATCATTCCCGCTTCTGGGAAATCATCGACAAACACAATGTCGAGATATTCTACGCCGCGCCAACCGCTTTGCGCGCCCTGATGCGCGAGGGCGACGATTACGTCACCCGCACCAGCCGCAAATCGCTGCGCCTGCTGGGATCTGTCGGCGAGCCGATCAATCCGGAGGCGTGGGACTGGTATCACCGCGTGGTCGGGGAGCGCCGCTGCCCGATCGTGGACACGTGGTGGCAAACTGAGACCGGCGGGGCGATGATTACCCCGCTGCCGGGCGCGACCGATCTGAAGCCGGGCAGCGCGAGCAAACCGATGTTCGGGGTCAAGCCGGAAATCGTCGACAATGACGGCACCATCCAGTTCGGCGCGACCGAAGGCCCGCTGGTCATCACCGATAGCTGGCCCGGCCAGATGCGGACCGTCTACGGCGATCACGATCGGTTCTTTCAGACCTATTTCAGCACATTCCCGGGATATTATTTCACCGGCGATGGCTGCCGCCGCGATGACGATGGCTATTACTGGATCACCGGACGGATCGATGATGTGATCAATGTATCAGGCCACCGGATGGGCACGGCAGAGGTCGAAAGCGCACTGGTTGCACACCCGAGCGTGTCCGAGGCAGCCGTCGTCGGTATGCCGCACGATATCAAGGGTCAGGGCATCTATGCCTATGTGACCACCAACGCCGATGTCGAGGGCGGCGACGAGCTGCGCGCCGAGCTGGTAAAGTGGGTCCGCAAGGAAATCGGCCCGATTGCCACGCCCGACGTGGTCCAGTTTGCACCCGGCCTGCCCAAGACGCGTTCTGGCAAGATCATGCGCCGCATCTTGCGCAAGATTGCCGAGAACGACGTTGGCAATCTGGGTGACACCTCGACGCTGGCAGACCCTTCCGTAGTGGACGACCTGCTGGCGAACCGCGCCAAATGAGCGACATTCGCCCGCTTCGCAGCGCTCTCTATTTGCCGGCGAACCGTGCCAGCGCTGTCGAAAAGGCCCGCGCTGCCGACTGCGATGCGGTCATCCTCGATCTGGAAGACGCGGTCGCGCCCGAGGCGAAGGCGGAGGCGCGCGAGGCCGCGGTTGCCGCTGTCAATGAAGGGGGCTTCGGCCACCGCATTCTGGCGGTGCGGATCAATGCGCTGGATACCGAATGGGGCGCGGCCGATTGCGCTGCACTGGCCGGATGCGGCCCCGATGCTGTGCTGGTGCCCAAGCTTTGCCATCCGGAGGAAGCGGCGCTCTACCGCGGGCAGATTGGCGGAGGGCCTGAACTGTGGGCAATGCTGGAAACGTGCACCGCGTTTACCCAGTTGCCCGCAATTGCATCCAACGCCGCAAAAGCCAATCTGACGACCTTCGTCATGGGGACCAATGATCTCGCGCTGGAGATGCGGGCAACCCTTGATGCAGATCGCGCGCCCTTCCAACCACTGCTGACACAGGCCGTGGTCGCCGCCCGCGCCAACGGGCTGTCGATATTGGACGGCGTGTTCAACGATATCGCTGATGAAACCGGTCTGGCGCAGCAATGCCGCCAGGGTGCCGCGATGGGGTTTGATGGAAAGACCCTCATCCACCCCAAACAGCTCAAGATTGCCAACACCGCGTTTTCCCCTTCAGGCGATGACGTAGCCAAAGCGCAGGCGATTTGCGCGGCATTCGCGCTGCCAGAGAACACCGGCAAGGGCGTGATAAAAGTGGATGGCCGAATGACCGAAATTCTTCATCTGCGCGAAGCCGAGCGCACTCTCGCGCTGCACAATGCAGCCAAACGCAACACCACTTGAAGTGATCCCACTTGCGGCGCAGTCTGGCACCTGCAAGAGAACGGCAAAACTGTTTCAGGAGTAGATATGGCTGGCATGGTGCCCTTTAACTGGGAAGATCCGTTCAATCTGGAATCCCAACTGACCGAAGACGAACGGATGATCCGCGATGCCGCGCACGGTTTCGCGCAGGATGAATTGCAGCCGCGCGTGCAAGAGGCATATCGCAACGAAACCAGCGCACCCGAACTGTTCCCGCTGATGGGGAAAGCTGGCCTGCTGGGCGCGACCGTGCCGGAAGAATATGGCGGGTCAGGTGCCTCCTACGTTTCTTACGGCCTTATCGCGCGCGAAATTGAACGGGTCGATTCCGGATACCGTTCGATGGCTTCGGTCCAGTCCAGCCTTGTGATGTATCCGATTCAGGCCTATGGTTCAGAGGAACAGCGGCGCAAATACCTGCCCGGCCTCGCCAGCGGCGAATTGATCGGCTGCTTCGGCCTGACCGAACCCGATGCAGGTTCCGACCCTGGTTCGATGCGCACCTATGCCAAGAAAGACGGTGACGGTTATTCGCTGTCGGGCGCGAAAACATGGATCAGCAATTCGCCGTTCGCCGATGTTTTTGTCGTCTGGGCAAAAAGCGAAGCGCATGGCGACGGCATTCGCGGTTTCGTGCTGGAAAAAGGCATGAAGGGCCTCGACGCGCCGAAGATCGAAGGCAAGCTGAGCCTGCGCGCATCCACCACCGGCATGATCATGATGGACGAGGTGAAGCTGCCCGCCGACGCGTTGCTGCCTGACGTTCAGGGTCTGAAAGGTCCGTTCGGCTGCCTTAACCGGGCACGCTACGGCATCAGCTGGGGCGCGATGGGTGCGGCGGAATTCTGTATGCACGCCGCGCGTCAGTACGGCCTCGACCGCAAGCAATTTGGCCGCCCGCTGGCCAACACCCAGCTTTATCAAAAGAAGCTGGCCGACATGATGAGCGATATTGGCCTCGGCCTTCAGGCATCGCTGCAGGTTGGCCGCCTGATGGACAAGGGCGAGTTTGCGCCGGAAATGATCAGCATCGTAAAGCGCAACAATGTCGGCAAGGCGCTCGACATCGCGCGGATGGCGCGTGACATGCACGGCGGCAACGGCATCAGCGACGAATATCAGGTGATCCGTCACATGGTGAACCTGGAAACGGTAAACACCTATGAAGGCACGCACGATGTCCATGCGCTGATCCTGGGCCGCGCCATTACGGGCCTTGCAGCCTTCTGATGAAACTGTTCGGATATTACCGCAGCTCCACCAGCTTCCGGCTCCGCATTGCGCTGCAGCTGAAAGGGCTTGAATACGAAAACGTGCCGGTAAACCTGCTCAAGAGCGAGCAGAAGGGCGACGCATTTTCCAGCCGCAATCCGTTTGCCTCCGTGCCGATGCTGGAGGCAGGCGGCCGCGACCGCGCGCAAAGCATGGCGCTGATTGAATGGCTGGATGAAGCCTATCCGGCGCATCCATTGCTGCCTGCGGATATCGAGGAGCGCTATACCGCGCGCGAACTGGCATATGCGATCGCGACCGAACTGCACGCACCGCTCAATCTGCCGGTGCTGCAATATCTGAAGAATGAATACGGCAAGTCGCAGGAGGAAATCGGCGAGTGGTATCGCCACTGGCTCGCCAAGACACTGGACCCGGTCGAGAAACGCCTCGCCCAGCTGGGCACTGGCGATTTCCTGTTCGACAAACCCGGCCTGTTCGAGGTCGTCCTGTTGCCACAAATGTACAATGCGCGCCGGTTCGATTTCGACTTCTCGGCCAAACCGCACATGACCCGCATCGAAACGGCGTGCCTGGCGTTGGAGCCTTTCCAGCGTGCGCACCCAGACAATCAAACCGACAACCCGGAATAAAATCCGGCCAAGACCCAGGAAGAGGGATCGCCAATGAAACTCGCAACAATCAAGGACGGAACCCGCGACGGGAAGCTCGTCGTCGTGTCCAAGGACATCACCCGCTACTGCGCGGCAGACAATATTGCGCCAACGATGCAATATGCACTCGACAATTGGGAGCGTGTGGCACCCGATCTGGAAGTGCTTTACCGCGATGTCGAACATCAGGCTGTTCCGTGCGAACGCTTCCACGAAAGCGAGGCGCTATCTCCGCTGCCCCGCGCTTATCAATGGGCTGACGGCAGCGCATACATCAACCACGTCGAACTGGTCCGCAAAGCTCGCGGCGCAGAAGTGCCCGAAAGCTTTTATCACGATCCGCTGATGTATCAGGGCGGCTCCGACGACTTCCTTGCCCCGCGCGAGAATATTCCGCTGAAAGACACCGCCTGGGGCTGCGATATGGAAGGCGAAGTCGCCTGCATCACCGATGACGTACCGATGGGCACTTCGGCAGAAGATGCCGCGGCGCACATCAAGCTGGTGATGCTGGTAAACGATGTATCGCTGCGCGGATTGATCCCCGGCGAACTCGCCAAGGGTTTCGGCTTTTTCCAGTCGAAGCCTGCCACGGCGTTCTCTCCCGTAGCGGTAACGCCTGATGAACTGGGTGATGCGTGGAAAGACAGCCTGATCCACCTGCCTTTGGAAGTAGACTACAACCGCGAACCGTTCGGCCGCGCCGATGTGGGCAAGGACGCGACATTCAATCTCGCCCAGCTGGTCGCGCACGCAGCGAAGACGCGCAATCTGGGTGCCGGTGCGATCATCGGCTCGGGCACGATTTCCAATCAGGGCGAGGATGGCGGCCCTGGCAAACCGGTCAGCGAAGGCGGTGCCGGTTACAGCTGCATCGCGGAAATCCGCATGATCGAGACGATCAAGGACGGCGAGGCCAAGACACGCTTCATGGCACCTGGTGACACAGTCAAAATCCAGATGAAGGATAAGGACGGTCATTCAATCTTCGGGGCGATCAAACAGGAAGTCGTGCAAGCTTAAGGAGTAACTCGATGCAGCTGGGCGATCTGAACCGCATTCCCGTCATTATCGGCTCCGGTCAGGTCAACGACCGGCCCGCTACCGGGGCGGAGGGGCTGGATTCGCTCGGCCTGATGATCGCCGCTGCACGCGAAGCCGCCAAGGACGCCGGCGGCGGGCTGCTGGAACAGACCGACTGGCTAGGGATCGTCAACCAGATCAGTTTTCCTGAACTGACCGGTACGCTGATCTCAGGCATCAAGGACGCATTGAGCATAGACCCCGGCTTCGCGCGTGAGACGCCGTCCCCCACCGGCGACAGCCCGATCCTGCTGATCAACGAAGCCGCCAACGCCATCGGCGAAGCCAAGGCCAGCATCGCTCTGATCGTCGGGGCAGAGGCTTTGCGCACCGCCGGAATGCGCAAGAAAGAGGCCGCGCTGGCAGCGCAGGATGCGCCAGCGGCAAAGAAAGGCCCCTATCCCAAACGCACCCCGGTCCAGCCGGAACCGCGGCATCTGTTCGGCCTCCACACCCCGACGGACGTGTACCCGTTATTCGAAAATGCCGCCCGCGATAGCTTCGGCCAAACGCTGGAAGAGGCGCAAGCGGAATCCGGCGAGATCTGGGCGGGTATGTCACGCGTCGCGGCGCAAACTGAAAGCGCGTGGATCCGAGAGCCGCGCACAGCCCGGCAAATCATCGAGGTGAGTGCGGATAACCGCCCGATCGCTTTCCCCTATACCAAATTTCAGGTCGCCAACGCCGCAGTCAATCAGGGCGCGGCGGTGATCGTAACCAGCCTTGCCGCGGCACAGGCGGCAGGCGTCCCTGACGAGCGGATCATCTATGTCGGCAAGGGCGCTGCCGCACATGAGGCGGAAGATCCGCTGATGCGGCCTGATTTTGCATCTTCTGCCAGCATGAATGTCTCGCTTGAACGGGCGCTGGAACTGAACGAGATCGGCATCGGACAGATCGACCATCTCGAGCTATATTCCTGCTTCCCCATCGTCCCCAAGATGGCGCGGCGCGTACTGGGCGTGGATGCCAGCCGGCAGATCACCATGTTTGGCGGGCTGACATTCGGCGGCGGGCCGATCGGCAATTACATGACCCACGCGGCCGCCTGCATGGTCGATGCGCTGCGTAAAAGCGGCACTAACGGCCTGCTGTTCGCAAATGGCGGTTATGCCACGCACAACCATACGATCCTGCTGACCAAGACCCCCCAGCCGGAAGGTACGTTCCCGCAAGAGTTCGATTTTCAGGCAGAGGCAGATGCGACGCGCGGCGAGATTCCCGCAATGGAACTGGAGTATGAAGGGCCAGCACAGCTGGAAACCTATACGATCCTTTATGACCGATCAGGTGTCCCGAAACAGGGTGTGATTGTCGCCCGAATTGATGACAATCGCCGCACGCTAGCGCTGGTGCCAGCCACCGACAGGCAGGCGATCGAACGGCTATCGGCAGCAGCGCCCGGGCTGGTCGGCGCAGCAGGGCAGGTCAGCAAAGCGGGGACGCAGGGGCATTGGTCATTTGACTGACCGCCCCTTTTCCATGATGGACTGACATAACCGAAGCGGAATTCCGCTCGATCTTTTTGAGGGTGCCCATGTTCAAGACCTGGTTTGCAATTCCGCTTTGGCAGCGTGTCATCGCGGCTCTGATATTGGGCGTGATCGTGGGCTATTTCTGGGGCCCTGAAGCGGAAAGCATCAAATTCATCGGCGATATCTTCGTCGGTTTCATCAAGATGCTGGTGGTCCCGCTGATCTTCTTCAGCCTTGTCGCGGGCATCGCGTCCATCGGCGACTTGCGCAAACTCGGCAGCGTGGGCTGGCGCGCCCTGCTGCTGTTCGTGGTGAGCGGCCAGATTGCGGTGTGGCTGGGCCTGTTCCTAGGCACATTTGTGCAGCCTGGCATGGGAGTCGACACAAGTTCGATCGACATGGGTGCCACCCCTGCACCCAATGATACGACGTGGCGCGAAATGCTGCTGGGCATGGTCCCGCAAAGCCCGGTTCAGGTCATGGCAGACGTCAATGTGCTGCCGCTGATCGTGTTCTCCCTCCTCATCGGGGTTGGCATCCTGATGGCCAAGGAAGAGGGCGAGCCAGTACTGAAAATCTTCGATTCCGGTTCTGTGATCATGCAGAAGGTGACCATGGTGGTCATGGAACTGACCCCGCTTGGCGTGTTTGCGCTGATGGCGTGGGTCGCGGGCACGCTCGGCCTCGATGCGCTTCAGGCATTGGGCAAGCTGGTGTTCCTGAACTACCTCGGCTGTCTGCTGATCATTCTGGTCATGTATTCCGCGATGATCAAATTCATCGCACACCTGCCGGTGATCGATTTCTTCCGCGGTATCATCGATGCCATCGCGGTCAGTTATTCCACCGCCAGTTCCAACGCGACGCTGCCGGTTACCTTGCGCTGTGCGCAGCGCAACCTGGGTATTTCAAACTCGGTATCCAGCTTCGTCATCTCGCTCGGCGCGACGATCAACATGAACGGCACGGCCATGTATCTGGGCCTCGCGACACTGTTCGGCGCGCAAATCTTCGGCGTCGACCTGTCATGGGGCGATTACTTCCTGATTTCGATCCTGGGCACGCTGGGCGCGATTGGCGCAGCCGGCATCCCCGGCGCGGGCCTGATCATGATGGCACTGGTGTTTGGCGCAGTGGGCGTACCGCTGGAAACAATCGCATTCGTCGCTGGTGTCGACAGGATCATGGACATGATGCGCACGACCACCAATGTCAGCGGCGATGCCGCAGTTGCGACAACCGTGGCGGCCTTGACCGGCGAGATCGACCGCGAGGAAATGATCAGCGCAGACGATGTCTAAACCGACTTGCCGGCCATCAACCTGCACCGCCCAACGATCACACGCTTCCATCCGGAGCACGCAACCGTGAAATTCTCAGCAACCAGCGCTCTTTGTTCGGCCCTGACACTGTTCTGCAGTGCGCCCTTGGCCGCGCAGGAAATTTCTTGCGAAGGGGATGGATGCGATGCTCTGGCAGCGATCATCGTTACCGGTCAGGGTTTGGAGCAAACCCCCGCCACGCCGGCATATTCGCAGCAGGAAATTGGCCGTGAACGCCTGACATCGTCCGCATCCGGTCGGATCGAGGATGCCCTGTCCGACGTCGCAGGGTTTCAGCAATTCCGCCGGTCCGACAGCAGGTCGTCCAATCCGTCGGCGCAAGGGGTCACGCTACGCGCGCTTGGCGGGAACGCCACCAGTCGCGCATTGGTGCTGCTTGACGGCGTTCCGATGGCGGACCCGTTCTTTGGCTATATTCCGCTCAGCGCTCTCGCTCCTGAACGGCTCGCCTCTGCCCGCGTAACACGCGGCGGCGGCTCGGGTGCATTCGGATCGGGCGCAGTCGCAGGCACGATCGAGCTGGAAAGCGCGGGACCGGATGAGCTCGGCCTTTTCAGCGGCGCACTGCTGGCAAACCACCGCGGCGCTACCGAAGCGTCTGCCACACTCGCTCCGGAACTTGGCGCTGGCTTTGCCGTCGTCACCGGGCGCTGGGACCGCGGCCCCGGATTCTTCACCACCCCCGCAGATCAGCGCGTTCCCGCCTCTGCCAAGAGCGAATTTGATAGCTGGTCGGTCGGTCTTCGCACCGCCGTCCCGCTGGGCGACGACGTGGAACTGCAAACCCGCGGCCTGGTGTTCGACGATCGGCGAACCCTGCGCTTTGATGGCGCAGACAGTTCGGCCAGCGGGCAGGACGCCAGCTTGCGGATCATTGGCCGGGGCGACTGGGAATTCGATGTCCTGGGCTATCTGCAATACCGCGATTTCTCCAATGTCGTGATCAGCTCGACACGGTTTGTGAAAGTCCTGGACCAGCGGAAAACCCCGTCCAACGGAATTGGCGGCAAGATTGAAATTCGCCCGCCTGTTGGACAGGATCATGTGCTGCGCATCGGCGCGGATTACCGCGGTTCGTCCGGCAACCTGCTGGAAGAATCGTTCAGCGCATTCACCGGCGACCTACGCGAACGCCGCCGCGCGGGCGGGGAAAACAGCACCTTTGGCCTTTTTGCCGAACATGACTGGACACTCGGCGATCTGATCCTGACGGGCGGGCTAAGAGCTGACCGTTGGAGCATTCGCGGCGGATATTATGAGGCCCGCGATGCTGCTGGAGTATTGCTGACTGATGATCGGTTTGCCGATCGCAGCGGATGGGATGCGTCTTTCCGTGCGGGCGCTTTGTTCAGTGCGTCTGAAAACATTTCGTTGCGTGCGGCAGCCTATAGCGGTGTGCGCGTTCCGACACTGAACGAACTCTACCGCCCGTTTGTTGTGTTCCCGGTGGTCACGCAGGCTAACGAAGCGCTTGAGAACGAGAGGCTGATCGGCTTCGAGGCGGGCTTCGACTATGCACTTTCACCGCGATCGCAGCTGTCTGTCACAGCTTTCCAGAACCGGGTAAAAGATGCTGTCGCGAACGTCACCCTCACCCCGACCCTGCGTCAGCGCCGCAATCTGGAGGCTGTCCGTTCGCGTGGCTTGGAAGTGATTGCGAAAACCGGGTTTGGCGCAATCGATCTGTTCGGATCTCTCGCCTGGACCGATGCCGAGATTGAAGGGAGCGGAGCTTCGCTGGCGCTGGATGGAAACCGGCCGCCTCAAACACCGAAACTGGCAGCAAGTGCGACACTGGCATACAGGCCGGCAGACGGATGGGACTTGTCGGCAACGCTGCGCCACGTGGGCGCACAGTTTGAAGACGATCAGGAAACCTTCGTCTTACCGGCAGCAACGACAGTGAACGCATTTGCAAAAATTCCTCTGGCCGCAGGTTTTTCGATTATCCTGCGGGCAGAGAACCTGCTGGACGAGGAAATTGTGACGCGAAATCAAGCAGGTTCAATCGATCTGGGCGTACCGCGCACAATCTGGGCAGGCATTCGTATTGGCGGCTAATATCCCCTTTCCGTCTACTCCGCCCGGAACCAAACCGGTTCGTGTGGGGTAGTGGGTTTTAAAAGGGGGAGGCATCATGGCTTCGTATAAACACGCACCGCGCAGCATCATCACTGTTGTCATCGTGACAATCATCGCGCTGGCATTCGGATGGTTCGCCGGTTCAGCCGGAACACAGTGGAACGGCCTGCCGGTGTATTTTATCTGCACGCTAATCGCGTTTCTGGTGAACTGGGGCGTGTTCATCCCTTCCGCAATTGCCAAATCGGAACGCTTTTTCGATCTCGTTGGGGCAATCACCTATCTCTCGATGCTGGCCGCCGCCTGCATTCTGTCTGCCCCGCTCGACCCCCGCTCTGTCGTTGTCGCGGCGATGGTCGCAATCTGGTGCACCCGGCTCGGCACATTTCTGTTCAAGCGGATCAGCGACGCAGGTGACGACAAGCGGTTCGACAAGATCCGCGGCAATCCCCCGCGGTTTTTGGTCGCGTGGACCCTGCAGGCCCTGTGGTGCATCCTGACAGCCGCAGCTGCCCTCGCCGTAATCACTTCGACCGAGCGGGTGGCGTTGGACTGGTTCTTCTGGATTGGCGGCCTGATCTGGCTGTTCGGTTTCGCTTTCGAGGTCATCGCTGACCGTCAGAAAAGCGCGTTCAAGAAAGACCCTGCCAACGAAGGAGACTTCATCGACTGCGGGCTGTGGGCCTGGTCGCAGCACCCCAATTATTTTGGCGAGATTGTCTTGTGGGCTGGAATTCTGGTGATGGCCATTCCCGTGCTTTCCGGCTGGTCATGGCTCGCCGTCATCTCGCCCTTCTTCGTTGCGTTTCTGCTTACCAAGGTCAGCGGCATTCCGATGCTGGACGAGGCAGCTGAGAAACGCTGGGGCGATGACCCGGCCTATCAGGCCTACCGCAAGAACACGCCTGTGCTGATCCCCCGCCCGCCGAAATCGTAACCGGCGCATTTCTCTGGACTCAGCCCTAGCTCGATTGTGCCATCCGCACAGGCTTGGTTCTGATCTAGAGAGATAGCTTCAGGCCCGGTGATCAAGTCACGTTTCGACCCACACAGCCGGGCAGCGGCGCATATCTGCAAACTGCCCGCAATATGCGGCACCCTGTTATGGCCAAGTCGGCATGGGAAGATATCTGGGCCAAAGCATTGCAGCCTTGATGGACTGTCAGGCATCCCTCAGCTTGGGCCGCCCGAAATTCTAGCCTTGCTTGATCGCTTCCAGCGCAGTGCCCACGGCCAGCCATTTCTCCTCGGCGTCAGCCAGGCTGTCGCCGGCTTTGGCACGCGCCGTAAGCAGTTCCTGCATGTTCGCGCCGGACGGCCCTTCCGGGGCGGTGCTGCATTCACCGATCAGTCGATCGTATTCTTCCACTTGAAGGGTCAGTCGCGAAACCTCCTCTTCAACCTTTGTCAGTTGCGCTTTCGCTTCGCGAACTTTCGCACTTGCGCCTGCGCCGCTCGCGCCCCGTGATTTGCTGGACGAACTATCTCGGTCACGCTTGGGCTGCTTTCGGCCCAGAACGAAGTCGATGTAATCCTCCATGCTCCCGCTATATTCGCGTGCAGTTCCGTCGTCGACGAGAACCAGCCGATCTGCGGTCAATTCGACCATGTGCCGATCATGGCTGATAAGAATGACGGCACCGGAATAGTCATTCAGCGCCTGAATCAGCGCCTCACGCGCATCCACATCCAGGTGGTTGGTTGGTTCATCGAGGATCAGCAAATGCGGTGCATCGCGCGTGATCAGCGCCAGTGCCAGCCTAGCGCGTTCTCCGCCCGACAACTTGTCTACGCGCGTCTGGGCACGCGCGCCTGCGAAGCCGAAGCGGCCAAGTTGTGCGCGGATAGCACCTTGGGCCATGCCTTCCATCGCACGGTTCATAAGGTCCAGCGGTGTTTCCTCGCCCGCCAGTTCTTCGACCTGATATTGGGTGAAATATCCGACCTTCAGCCGCCCAGGCGCATTCATTTCGCCCTCGGCTGGTGCCAGTTGCGAGGCCAGCAGACGTGCCAGCGTCGTCTTTCCGTTCCCGTTTCGGCCAAGCAAAGCGATGCGATCATCCGCGTCGATGCGGAAATTCAGACGGCGCAGGATCGGTGGCGCTTCTCCGTATCCGACGGCGGCCTGTTCAAGCGTGATCATTGGTGAACGAAGCTCTGCCGGGTCAGGAAAGTCGAAGCTGAGCGTCGGATCTTCCATCATCGCTGCAATCGGCTGCATCCGCGCAAGCATCTTGGCACGTGATTGTGCCTGTTTGGCTGTGGATGCACGCGCGCTGTTCCGCGCAACATAGTCCTGCAAACGCGCGCGCTGCGCATCTTGCGATGCCTTCGCCGCGGCTAATTGGGATGCGCGTTCGGCCCGCTGCTTTTCAAATGCATCGTAACCGCCTGGATACAGCGTCAGTTGGCCGCCCTGCAAATGCAGGATGTGATCGACCACCTTGTTAAGCAAATCGCGCTCGTGGCTGATTACCACCAGGGTCGCGGGATAGGATTTGAGGAAGCTTTCAAGCCAAAGCGTCGCTTCCAGATCAAGGTGGTTGGACGGTTCGTCCAGCAGCAGGATATCGGGCTCAGAAAAGAGCAATGCGCCAAGCGCAACGCGCATTTTCCAGCCACCGGAGAAGCGGTCCACCGGGGTGCGCTGCATCTCTTCATCGAAGCCTAGCCCCTTGAGGATCTTGGCTGCACGGGATGGCGCGCTGTAGGCATCAATCGCCAGCAATCGGTCATGCACATCGCCCATGCGGTCCATGTCCGTGCAGGTCTCCAGTTCCTCCAGCAATTGCGCGCGCTCGGTTGCGGAGGCAAGCACCACGTCTTCCGGAGTCATCGCGCCGCTGGGCGCTTCCTGAGCGATGTAGCCGATCTTCGCGCGTGAAGGCTTGCTGATTTCGCCTGCATCAGGATCGATTTCTCCGATCAGTGCTTTCATGAGGGTGGACTTGCCCGCACCATTGCGCCCGATCAAACCGACGCGCGCGCCGACAGGCACCGTCGCACTGGCGCCTTCAAGAATGGCCCGGCCGCCAAGCCGTACTGTGACACCGTCGATGGTAAGCATGCGCGGCCCCTAACAGCGAATTGGCTTCTGCCCAACGAAAAACCCGAACATCCAGCTTGCACCATGCGCCGGATCGGCTAGCGCGGACGAATGGAAATGCAAGATTTGCTGCAACGCTATTTCGGAACACGCGATCTGGCCGAAGTCGATCCCGTCGCAGTGCCCGCGGGGACCGACCGCATCAAGGTCGATTTTGGGCTGGAACGCGACCGCGGCCGACGCTTCGCATTGTGGACCTTGCTCTATATGCTGGACGCAGCCCCTGATCTGGATGTCGCGTTCGAAGATCCGGCCGACCGTGAGGCAGCACGCAATCTGATGGATTTGCTGGCTGTTGCAACACCGGACTGACACGGCACCCGCATAATCTTTGGCGTACCAAGTCTGATCAGGTTTAAGGAATTCTGCCGCTCGATCCATTCCTCTGCCGGAGGTGAACGCTGGATAAGCGGGCGCGCCTCGATTGCCTCCGCGATAGCTTTGCTCTGACAACACCCACTTGGGCAATGTCGCGAATTGATATCCATGCCCAACGGTGCAATTACGCACCGATGGAATGGAGCGATTATAAACTCGTTCTTACGGTGGCACGTGAGAAATCAATCCGTGGGGCCGCGCGGCACCTGGGCGTCAATCATGCGACGGTTTCAAGGAGATTGGCGCAGCTAAACAATGGGCCTGCAGGACCGCTTCTTCATCGCTCACCGACGGGATTTTGGCCGACCAAGGTCGGTCAGAGCGTGGTCGAAGCGGCCGAGAAGATGGAGCAAGTCAGCGACGAGGCGGTGCGCAGGCAACGTGCGGCCGAGCAGTCGCTGTCAGGCCCGCTTTCCATCTCTGTTCCCCCTCTCATTTTACAGCATTTGTTGATTGGAGATTTGGCGAGATTTGGTGAGCAGCATCCCGAGATCGAACTGACGGTCGATTCAACCGACAGGTTCGTGGATCTCGACCGGGCAGAAGCCGATGTGGTGCTGAGGGGGTCGGACAGCCCGCCTGACCATTGGGTCGGACGGCGGCTATTCCCTTACTCGCTCTCGCTCTACGCGCATAAGGATTACCTCGCCAATGTGAATGCTCGCGACTTGCGCTGGATCGCTCCGCCTGACGGGGATCCGCGCTGGCAATCCTGGCTTGAGGAATCGCCCTACCCGGCTGCCTCAATCAGCATGAGAATAACGACGATTGCGGGCCGCTTTATGGCGCTTAAACAAGGGCTGGGGATGGGCCGAGCGGCCTGCTTCATGGCCGACAATGACCCCGATCTTGTAAGACTGCCCGGCGCCCCCGTGATTGAGGTCGAGACCTTTTGGCTGCTTTGTCATCCAGATTTCGCGGGCACTTCGCGGGCGAAGGCTGCGCTGGCCTATTTCTCGAATGTCATGAACAAGTATCGCCCCTTGCTTCAAGGAGAGCGGTGCTAAGGCTTTGAAGCAAGGGGGATAGCATAGCTCTGCTTAAAGGGAAGGGCGAAGGCGGTAGAAGGATAAATCAGTCGTCCCAGATCCAGCCAGATGCCGGACCGCCTTGTATGTATCCGACTGTAATAGACGGCTCGCCCCTTCCGCGTCACCCCACTCGATAAAGGTCAATTGGTCAGGCGATTTGGAGTTCGACAGGGATTCAAGGTTGGGATCGAACAGTTTCAGGATAAACTTGCCCCCCTGTTTGGCCACCTCGCCTTCGAGCCTGGCGAGATACTCATCATAGTCAGCTGCATTGTCCGGATCAGTGTATGCTATGGCCAAGGTGTAGAATTTGTCGCTCCTCAATGTAAGGGAGAGACCTTCCGCCTGAATGTCGCGATAATAGCGGATATCGTTCCAAATGGAGCGCCGCAGCTCGCTATATTCGGGCCAACGCGGATCGTTTTCAAAGCGGTTGAACGCTTCCTGGCTTGGCCAACTGGTCAAGAGAAAGCCTTGCGGCTTGAAGGTTCCAAAGCTGGGGCCATCAACCAGCAAGGCGCCGTGGCGAGTGAAGCCGTTTTCAACTGCGATCGGGATTGCGGAACTCTGGAAGACAGCTCGCGCCTGCATGGCTTCGTCCGTCCTCATGTAGTCGAAGCCAATCACTGAAAAAAGCGCGTTGGCGGGCAAGTTGATGTTCACGCTCTTTGGCTCGTCCTGCGCGGCGGAAGCTACCTTCTGGGAAGGGGTGGCACTCTCTTGAGCCTGCAGCGTGGAGCATCCTGCGGTCAGGGCGATCACACCTGATGTCATGAGCAATCTGAATATGGAACTAAGGCTGTGCATTTCGAACTCCTTTAAAAGGTAAGCCCCATGCCTATCCCAGACCCGATCTCACGTGGTGGATCAATTTGGCGGGCACGTGGTTAGATTTTGCACCACCTCAGGGCGGCAATGATCGAAGCTACCGACTGGTGGTGGCAATGCGCACAGTTCAGAATTCATTCTATACGACGACACGGAAAAGCTGCCGTTTGCCCCCGACGCGCGGGAGCGGACCTTCGGAATATCACCTAGTTGCAGATAGAACCATTTCGCTATCTCGTGATTGAAGGAGAGTTCTATGTCATCACCACGCGAAGCGGTCGGCGTATTCGAGACCGCCGATGACCTACAGGAAGCAATCGACGAACTGCTCAGCAATGGCTTCAACCGGGCGGAGCTCAGTCTTCTAGCTAGTGAGGATGCCGTCACGAGGGAACTGGGGCATACTTACAAAAAGGCGAGCGAGCTGGAGGATGATCCGGCAGCACCGCGTGCTGCCTATGTATCAACTGAAGCAATAGGTGATGCCGAAGGCGCGCTGATCGGCACGCCGCTCTACATCGCTGCGCTCTTGGCAGCAGCAGTCGTTGTTGTGTCGGGAGGCACCCTTGCCGCAGCCATTGCAGGTGCCACGGTTGCCGGAGGCACTGGTGCTGCGATAGGTGCAATTCTTGCCCAACTTGTCGGCAAGCAACATGCACAGCGCATCGAAGAACAACTCGTCCATGGCGGACTGTTGCTATGGGTTCGCACATGGAACACCGACGATGAGCGCAGCGCCTGCGACATCCTCAAAAAGCATTCCGGTCAGGACGTACACGTACACAGCCTAGGGGAATAAGAACCTCCCGCGTGCTGCTTCAGAGCATTGCGCAAGAATTTCAACGCCAGCTTTTTGTCCATTTTCTTAGTGACATAGCTTTCGAGAATCTCGCCTTCTTGATCCACTGCGCACCACAAATAGTGCGTCTTGCCGTTGATCTTCACAAACACCTCATCGAGGTGCCAGCGCCAATGATGAAAACCCTTCATACGGCTCACTCGCTGTCGCCGGATATCCGCAGCGAACATCGGTCCAAAGCGATTCCACCACAGCCGCACGGTCTCGTGGCAAACGTCAATCCCGCGCTCGAACAACAAATCCTCGACGTTCCTAAGCGATAGCGGGAAGCGGACGTACATCATCACGACCAAGCGGATGATCTCCGGCGATGAGTTGAAATAGCGGAACGGATTGGCTGATTTCTTGCGTCTGGGCATCGGCCTGCCCTACCCAATTAGCGCCGATTTTCAATCAGGTGCATTTGCTTTGACAGCACCAGCGTGCGAGCATCGTGTTTGCAGCGCTGTACTCGGCCACCAGCGCATCGGATATAAGCTTGGTATGGGGCTCTGCCGATGGTTCGTCACACCACCATTTCAGTTAAGCGCATCATTCGCCGCCCTGCGGCCTGAAAGCACGCCAAACTTCGAGAATTAGCAAGCTAGAAATAGCACCGGTTAAGAAATAGTTCTCGGCCAGAAAAACCCATATTATCACAATAATATAGAACGGTATTAGAAATCGTTTCATTTTACTTCAATCGTTGAAAAAGAACGCAGCACAACCAGCTAACGTTGCACCGCCGGTAAGAACATAAGCACTGCCTCCAGAGGTTGCAGTACCCGCAATTCCGACTACACAACCGATTGCCTCTCCGAGCTTCCAAAAACCGTCAGAATACGATTGGTTTGGGCCGGGGCCAGTTCCTCTTATCGGCGGATTCGACTTAGCCGCTTCTTTGAATTCTCGGAAATACCTTTCCTTTGCAGCTATGCATTCATCGCTTTGATGGCCATAAGTGCCGCACGCCTTGGAGACCGGTTGAGCACTTGGGGCTAGCTGGATTGAACTTGCAGGCTGCTCATTCGCAGTATTTAACTTCGGATCATTCTCCTGCGCTCCGTAGCCCCTTAGGCTTATTCCAAAGCGATTTTCAGCTTCTTGTTTAACATAATTTTGCTGAGTGGGCGACAGGTTTTCGAATCGCCGTAACCATTCTTTCCTCTTGGCGCTTCGACCAGCTAACCGGCGCGTGCTCCCACTGCAACCTGCTCCAACTTTCCCTCGCACCCTTGTCCCGCACATCCCAGTCGGATCAACCAAATTCACGGGATCATTTGCGACGTAAGCATACAGATTGACATTATCCTCATACCCGATGGGATCGGTCTGTAGGAACCTGCCTAGCGTCGGCGAGTAGATGCGGGCTTTGTAGTAATACATGCCGAGCTCTGCGAGCCACACCTGTCCGGTGTACTGGAACCGCCCGGTGTTGGATGAGCCGGGGATGCCGAATTGTCCTCGCTACGCTCGTTCAGCTCCGCTTCCATCATAGGCGTTGATCTGCGCAGAGGTGCCATCATGCCCGGCGCGCATCACTATCGATCCGCGCGCGTCTGCGTAGAGATTAGTGCGAGCGGAGGTTCTTACGCAGGCAAACTGCGAGACGCGTTATCGGGCCGACAATTAATCTAGGCTGGAAGTGTGTGGCGGAGAGACAGGGATTCGAACCCTGGGTACGGTTGCCCGCACAGTAGTTTTCGAGACTACCCCGTTCGACCACTCCGGCATCTCTCCGCACGGCACAAGGCGTATCGAATACGCCCATCCTGGTCTGGAAGCGCGCCGGTTAGCGGATGCTATTTGGCTTGCCAACCCCTTTTGATCGCAGTTCAACAAGTCGATGCGCTCAGCGATAGTGGACGGGGCCGCCGCGCCCCTTGTTTCGCAGATGCGAAAGCCTATATTCGCAAAACTATGGAACGCACCCAGTTCTTTTCCCAACAGGCCGGCCGAACCATCGATGTCCCTCGCCATGCGAGCGCGCGATTCGGCATCGGCGATGTCGTGCGCCACCGGATGTTCGATTTCCGCGGGGTCATTTTCGATATCGACCCCGTCTTTGCCAACAGTGAAGAATGGTATCAGTCGATCCCTGAACACATCCGGCCGGACCGTGAGCAACCCTATTATCACCTGCTCGCCGAGAATGAGGAATCGTCCTACGTCGCCTATGTCAGTCAGCAGAACCTGCTGGCCGATGCAGAAGGCGGGCCGGTGGAACATCCCAACGTTGCCGAATTGTTCGAACAGTTCGCCAATGGGCGGTACAAGATGCGGCGTTCATTAACGCATTAAGCGCGCCACGCCGGCCGTGCGCCGCGCAGTGCCGCAATCAGTATCAGTCTTTCAGTTTCCAACCCGATTTGAGCACGCGGTAACAAATGACCGCGAGCACGAAATTGAATATCGCCAGCCCGATTGCTGCGCCGGCCACGGCGGAATCGGTCGAACCGATATCGCTTTGCCCCAGGAAGCCGTACCTGAAACCCGAGATCACATAGAAAAACGGGTTAAGCCGGCTGATCATCTGGAAAAATTCAGACAGATTGCTGATTACGTAGAAAGTGCCAGATAGCAGCGCCAGCGGTGCAACCACGAAATTGGTGATCGCCGCGTTGTGATCAAACTTTTCAGCCCAGATCGAGGTCAGCAACCCGACCAGAGACAGCATCACCGCGCCCATCAGACCGAACCAGATAATCGCCCACAGATGTGCAGCGGACAGATCAACGCCGGGCCAGAACGCCATCGCCAGTGCGACCGCTCCGCCGACCATCACCGCGCGGGTGACCGCCGCACCGACTATGCCGGCCATCAATTCCCCTTCGGAAAGCGGCGGCATCAGCAGGTCGATGATCGTTCCCTGGATCTTCCCGGCGAGCAAGGAGAAGCTGGCATTGGCAAACGCGTTTTGCATCATGCCCATCACGATCAGCCCAGGCGCGACGAATGTAGCGAACGGCACGCCCAGCACTTCGCGCCCAGATCGGCCAAGAGCGACGCTGAAAATGACCAGAAACAGCAAGGTTGTGACCGCCGGAGCCCAAATCGTCTGCGTCTGCACCTTGAGAAACCGCCGAACCTCCTTAATATAGAGACTCCACAACCCAATGCGGTTGATGCCGGTAAAGATCGGCTCTCCCTGCGGCGGGAACCGGTTTTGATGATCGGGGGCGCTCCCTGTAAGAGACACGCCGGAATTATCGCTGTTGTGGGCTTGATCGGCCATAGTGGCGCGCCTAGGGCCAATGGCTCGAACTGGCAAGCACCCGTGGCTGAAATTGCTGCGAAGATGCAAATGCCAAATTGATATTGGAACGAGATTGAATGAGCTGGACTGACGAACGGATCGCCACGCTGAAGAAGTTGTGGGAAGGCGGATCGACTGCGAGCCAGATTGCCGAAGAACTCGGCGGTGTGAGCCGTAACGCGGTGATCGGCAAGGCCCACCGGCTTGGCCTGAAATCGCGCCCTTCCCCGGTAAAGGCCAACGACAAGAAAAAACCGGCAAGCGCAGCTAAGTCAAAACCCGCGCCCAAGGCGCCTCCCAAGAAAGCTGCGCCTGCAGCCGCAGCGCCTGCGCCTGCACGGCCTGCGCCGAAGAACAGCGCTCAGGCGAACAAACGCCCACCCAGCAACGCGGTGGAACTGGCGGCGACGGCAGCTGGCGAGACCATTCCCAAGCAGCCGATCCCGAACAAGAACCCCGACCTGCCGAAAATCGTTTCGGTCGGCCCCGGCGGATTCCTGCGTCAGGGCCCAGGCGATCAGCAGCCGCCGATCCCGCCGGCACCACCCCGCCGCCTGGTACCGGCAAAGCCGAGCCCGGAAATTGCCGACAAGACAAGTCTGCTCGATCTGTCCGACAAGGTTTGCCGCTGGCCAATGGGTCACCCGGGCGAGCCGGATTTCCACTTCTGCGGCGCAGACGTGAACCCGGGCTTCCCCTATTGCGTCGAGCATTGCGGCCGCGCCTTCCAGGCACAGCTTCCCCGTGGTTCGCGCCGTCCCCCGCCGCCCCTGCCATTTGGCGGGCCGCGCGTGCGCTAAGCCGCTTGGCATTGGCCCAACAACGCTAACTCATGAAAGGGCCGCATCCGAAGGGATCGCGGCCCTTTCTGTTTCCTCGACAAGGACACGATCCTGAGCGAAAAGGCCGGTAATGCTGCGCCCGATTTTCTGTTTTCTGCTCACTCTTTGGCTTTCAGCCTGCGCGCCCTCGCAAGACAGAGGGCCAATCGTGCTTGCTGCATCCAGCCTCAAGCAGCCGTTGGAGGAGTTGGCAGATCATTGGGCGGCGCAGGGGCATGACCGCCCGGTCTTTTCCTTCGCATCGTCTGCTGCCCTTGCCCGCCAGATCGAAAGCAGCAGCGCCGCAGATCTGTACATTTCTGCGGATCATACCTGGACCGATTTCCTGATAACACAGGGCCGGATCGATGATGCGGGAATACGAACGATCGCCCGGAACCAGCTGGTCCTTGCGGCCAATACCGATGCCGGTCTCGCGGACAGAACTGGGCCCGAAACCACCTTGGGCGCTGCCTTGAAAGCAGGCAGGGTTGTCGTTGGCAATCCCGACACCGTCCCCCTTGGCCGCTACACCAGGGATGCGCTTGATCGGCAGGGGCTTTGGCAAGCAATCGAGGGCTCGATCGTGCCAGCCGCCAGCGCGCAGCAAGCCGTGCGGCTTGTTTCACGCGGGGAAACCCCGCTCGGGATTATCTACCTCTCCGACACGGTCGGCAATCAGCACGTTGCAACACTGCACCGGATCGAAACAACCGAGCCGATCGAATATCTTGCCCTGCGCCTGCCCGCGAGTGCGCACCCGGATGCCGACCGCTTCCTTGACCTGCTCACTTCAGAACGAGCAGCCGAAATCTTTCAGAAGCATGGTTTTACCGCGCCGTGATCGAGCCATTGTCGAGCGGCGAATGGCAAGTTATCGCGCTGTCGCTGCGGGTCAGCCTGGTCGCTGTTCTGTTTACCGTGCCGCTGGCTTACGGCCTCGCCTACCTTCTCGCACGTCGGCGATTTCCGGGACGCATGATGCTCGACGCTGCGGTTCACTTGCCATTGGTGCTGCCGCCCGTTGTTACCGGATATATCCTCCTCCTGCTGTTTGGCCGGAGCGGGCCAATCGGCGGTTTTCTGGAGGACAGTTTCGGCGTTTCCCTGATATTCCAATGGACAGGCGCTGCCTTGGCCGCGGGGATCATGGCTTTGCCCCTGATGGTGCGGGCGATGCGGCTGTCGATTGATGCGGTCGACCGCAGGCTGGTCGGTGCCGCACGCACTCTGGGGGCAAGCAAGTGGCGGGCCTTCTTTACGATCACTCTGCCGCTCAGTTTGCCAGGTATAATCGCCGGTGCGGTCTTGGGCTTCGCCCGCTCTATCGGTGAATTCGGGGCAACGATCACCTTTGTCTCCAACATCCCCGGAGAAACCCGCACCCTCCCCCTCGCAATCTACACGGGCTTGCAAGTTCCGGGCACCGATCTCCAAGTCGCAAGATTGGCAGTAATCGCAGTGATTATTTCACTTGCTGCGCTGGTCGTGAGCGAATGGCTGATCAGCCTCCAGCAAAAGGGGCACGACCATGTCCTTTGACATCGCCATCGAAAAGCGGATTGGCAGGCGGACGGTCCAAATCGAGCTCAATTCTCCGCAGCGCCTGATCGCACTGGTCGGCCCATCCGGAGCGGGAAAGACGACGCTGCTCCATTCCATTGCCGGCCTGAAGCGCCCGGACCGGGGGCATATTTCAATCGGAGGCCGGGTTTTGTTCAGCAGCGTGGACGCGGTAAACCTCGCCCCGGAAGATCGCGGCTGCGGCTATGTCTTTCAGGATGCGCGGCTGTTCCCACACAAGACGGTTCGGCAAAACCTGCTGTATGGATCGGAGCGCGCAAATGGGGCCTCTGAAATCGCTTTCGATGACACCGTATCGCTGCTCGGCATCGCCGATATACTGGAGCGAAAACCGGCAAACCTTTCGGGCGGAGAAGTGAAGCGGGTCGCCATCGGGCGAGCGCTGCTTTCGGCACCGCGTTTTCTTCTACTCGATGAACCGCTGGCGTCGCTTGATCCGGATCGCGGCGAGATCGTCTTGCAGGCCATCGAAAGGCTGAGAGACACACTAGCGCTGCCGATCATCCATGTGAGCCATGATACGGCCGAAGTTGCACGGCTTGGCGGTCAAACCTTCGTGCTGGACTAACGCAGCACACTGCCCCAGAATTCCAGTTTCAAAATTCAGGGAGCACTTTCATGCCGCTAACGCTTCACGCCGCCACCGTTCCAACCTGGCTTCAGGTGACCGCCGCCACGCGCGCGCTGGTGGACAAAGCGGAGGCATGGTGCGACGCGAATAGTGAAAGCGCAGAGGCCATTACCGGTGCATGCCTGGCGGAAAACATGTGGTCTTTCGATTGGCAGATCAACAGCGTCTGGATGCACAGTGCACACGCACTGGACGCGGTTCAAAAAGGCGCGTTCGAGCCTGACTTCACCGATATTCCCGGCAGTTTCGATGCTTGCCGTGCCAAGCTGGACAAGGCGCGCGACGGGATGCTCGCGCTTGATCCCGATACGCTTGAAGGCATCGCTGAAAACAACGTCGATTTCGTCTTGGGCGGAACCGTCAGAATGAGTTTCACGGTGCAGAATTTCCTGCTCAGCTTCAGCAATCCGAACTTTTTCTTCCATGCGACGACCGCTTACGACATCCTCAGGATGAAAGGGCTCGAGATCGGCAAGCGCGACTATCTGGGCGCACCCGCGATCAAGGACTGACCTGCCCCCTAGCCCCGGCCAGCTTCGCTCGCTAGTGAGCGCGGCATGAAAAAACCTTCCCGATTTGGCGCGATGTTTTTCGGCACGCGCGCCGCCTTCACACTTGCCTTGCTGTCTACCGCCAATGCCGCCCATGCTGAACTGCCCGCCCCGGTCAAAGCGATGATCGATGCAGCGATCGCTGCTGGTGACGCTGACAAGGTGGGCACAGTACTGGAACTTGCCCGGGTCACGAACCCGCAGGAAGCTGAGCAGATTGATGCCATCGCGGCTGATTTCCGCGCAAGTCAGGCAGAATTGGCGAAGGCCGAGGCAGAACGCGAGAAACAGGAAATCAGGAATGCGGGTCTGTTCGACAATTGGTCAGGCGAAGGGCAAATCGGCGCATTCCGTTCGACCGGCAATTCCAGCAATGTCGGCCTGACCGCTGGCCTGAAGCTGCAACGCAAGGGTATCGACTGGCGGCACAAGTTGACGGCGCTGGCCGATTACCAGCGCACCAATGGCGTTACTACGCGCGAGCAGTTTCTACTTGCCTATGAACCCAATTATCAATTGAGCGATGGTTTGTTTGCCTACGCTCTGGGCCAATATGAGCGCGACCGGTTCCAAGGGTTCTCGTCGCGCGTTTCGGCATCGGGCGGGCTTGGTTACCGCGTGATCGAAACGGAAGACATGGAGCTTTCCGTCAAGGCTGGCCCGGCATATCGCAAAACCAGTTTTGTTGGCGGCGGCAGCACCAGCAGCATCGCGGCGCTCGCATCGCTCGATTACCAATGGGATGTAACCGACACCGTTAAACTGACCCAGGATGCCAGCGCATTCATCCAGTCAGGCAACAGCACGTATCTTTCAGCAACCGGCATAGAGGCATCGCTTGGCGGCGGCTTATCCGCCCGGGTAGCCTATGCGGTCGAACATGATACCGACCCGCCAGCAGGCGCGATAAAGACCGATACGCTCACCCGGTTTACCTTGATCTACGGGTTCTGAACGCGCCGCTGAGGTAGCAGAAAGACGACATAACCGCGGAAGTCTGGATCATTGGCGATACCCGCAGGCTCGTCCCACGCGCCACCTTCGACCAGTGCGATCTTGTACGGCATCGCAAGACGGTGGGCCGACTGCAAATACCGCCCGTAATCAGCAATGGTCGTCGTCTCACGGTAGGTTTGGATTACGATTTCTTCCAATGATCCGCGCAAGGCTGCCAGATCATCCTCATCCGCATTGGCCGGCCAATCCATCAAACCGGTCGCAGACAGTTTCAGCCCTGCCGGAAGTTCGCCGCGTATTGATTTGAGAAAAGCGGCGTAATCGCCCAGCCTTCCGGTGCTGGAATCGAAGTCTATCTGAACGCCCGTAATGCCCGACACCCTTTGCCACAGCTCCACTTGCGCCCGCATTTGCGCCATGGCCGATGGCGCCCAATCGAGCCGCTCCGCGCGGATCACCATCCAGAGCTCCGTTTGCGAGCGTGCAGGCGGCGTTCGGTGTAGCGGAATGATCCGCGCCGCATCACCCTTGCGCAGTTCGCCCCATAGAACATAGACAGTGTCCGCCGTGTCCATCGCAGGCGGAGGCTCGACCCCGCTCCACAGGAAGAACGCGCTATAGTCCGCAGGGTCGACCACCCTAGCCGCTTCGCTGCGGCCCGGACCGCATCCGGCCAGCAGGCACGCGGAAAGCAGCACCGCGGCAAGCTTACCAATAATATTTGAGCTCCTGCGCCCATTTAGTGCCGCCATAGTCGCGTTTCAGCCGCCTGAACCACTGCGCACGGACGTGCTTCTCCGCACTTTCGCCGCCGCAGCTGCTCTGGCCAGCAGGAGCATAACATCTGACCGCACGGAACAGGGCATAGGCTCTCTGATCGCTGGTCGCGTCCCTATCATTCATGATCGATAGGTAGAAATTCTGCCGGGGAATCGGGTCTCCGCTGTAAAAATCGCGGCTGCCCAGCACTGCCGGTCCGTCAGGCTGCGAATAGGCGATACCGAACGCGAAATCGTCAAATCCGTTAAGCCTGTAAAAATCGCCGAGGCACAGCCGGCCCGCGACGCTTTGCGGGTCTGCCTGCAATGCAAGGGCAGTTTGCGTGATCGATGGACAATTGAAGCCATCCGACCATGTGCCACCCTCGAACAGCTGCAATGGGGGAAAGGCGGTGTCGTAGATGTTCCACAGACTTTCCTCGGCAGGATCGGACCCCAGGCCGCTTCCTTCCTGCAAGAACGACTGATCCTCAAGGAAACCCGCGTACTGGCCATGCTGAAGCTGTTTCAGCAAAGCCGTGAACAGCGCAAAGCGGTGCTCACCGCTCGCCTCGCCCCCAGTTCTCGACTGCCGTTTAAGAATTTCGATCCCCGCGGACTGTCCAAGCAATATCCGGCGGATGCGCGGCTCATGGATCGGGGAACCCGCCGCGAAAACACGGTCGAGCTGTCCCGCCTGCTCCCAGCTGCGGGCCAGCGCCAGTTCGACTGCCGGGCGCTGCCAGATACCCTGCGCGCCGCCAATCATACCCTGCCAGAACTGGGCCTCTCCGGTGTCCCCAAGGCTGTGAAGCGCAAGGCCGCGCAGAAATTGCTGGCTGAAAGCAATCGCTGTGTAGCGTTCTTGATGTCCGCCGTCCGGGATGAGCCGCAAGACCTCATCAGGTTCGCCGCGCACGTAAAAGGCATGGTTCGCCTGCAGAAGTGTCCAAATTTCGGGATGGTCGGAAAATGTCCCCGCAGACGCGGCCAATTCGGCCTCAGTGAGTGGACGATAGCGTTCGCCGTACCCATCGCTGCGCATCCGCATCAACAGCTCTGCAGCGAGAAGCAATGGATTGCTTGAAGCATCCCTGCCTTCGCGGACGAGATATTTGTCGTCGATCTCGGCGACTAGCGCACCGGTCTCTGCATCGCCTGCCTTCACGGTTTCAAGCTGGCGCCCGTAGATTTCTTCGAGGCCCGCGTAATCGCGCTGCAGCCACAGCGATTTACGGATGAGGCCCGCCGCTGATGATGCATACAGCCCATCGGGATAGGCCGCGAGATATGCCTTGAAACCCGCCTCGGCGCGCGCTGCAGTTGCCGCTGAAACAAACCCCAGATCGAACCAGCCCCACCGATCATTGGCCCCGTCGATTGCCTGGTTGAGAGCATTGCGTGCGGTCATATAGAGCGCGGTTTCTCTGACCCACTCATTGCCCGCCTGCTCGCTCAAGTCGCGGTAGAGCCGATCTGCGCGGTCCCAATCAGAGGTATAAAAACTGGTCGATGCTTCCAGATAACCATGGAATGCGCCCGCGGGCGTGGCGCTGCCGCCAAATGCACGCGGCGGGGTGAAGAAACCGCCTTTCGTTTGCGGTCCGAGAGCCGCGGTTCCATCATCGCACACGGCTGTGAGGGCCGACCGGGATTGTGCCAGAAAGCTGCGGTCGCCCTCCCTGCGGAATCCAGCATCTTCCAACGCCTGAAGATACGCCGCCTCGCCGGTTTCGGCGGTCTGGCATTTGGTGCCAAAGTGATCCGGGATCACGGCAGCATCGGTATCCGCGCCGGGATACCAGGCAAATTCGAGATTGCTCCAGCGGAAGAAATTTCGGCCTAGAAACGTTTGCCAACCAAGATCGGGGTAAGCCTTGCCCGCACCGTCATTTCCGGCGCGGTCCTGCAGCAGCAGAAACAGGTTCACACGCGAATCGTTGCCGGGGGCAATCGCGATCTGGCTGGAGCATCCAAGGTCCGGATTTTCCGGCTTCCAGTCGGGCGTGCAGAACGCACCGCCTGCGGCGACTTGCCCCGGCCACGCCAAGGCGGTGCAAGCGAACAGAACGCCGAGACCTGACCAAGCTTTTTTCATAAATTCCCCGCTGGCGCTGATGCCCGCAGGGAATGTGTCACACAGGCACGCCAGCGCGCAAGAGCGCGGATCGTTCGAACACGGTCAGGCGCGGGCGAACCATATGGTGTGCCGGGGGCCCTTGTTGTTTGGACGGGCGCGCACTTCCAGCACTTCCACGTCAAATCCAGCCCTTTCCAGCCGCCGGGTGAAACGCGGGTCCTGCGCTGCGGACCAAATGGCGAGGACGCCATTGAGGGCCAGCGCCTCTCGGGTCTGTTTCAGCCCGCGCGGGGAATAAAGCTTGTCGTTTTCTTCCCTCACCAGCCCGTCAGGCCCGTTATCGACATCCAGCAGAATGGCATCGAATTGCGGCCGCATGCCATCCGCAGCCTCTGCAATAGGATCAGCCACGTCTGTCATATCCAGCGTAAGGCGCGGATCGGCCAGACAGTCGCCGGTGTGATGCGCCATTGGCCCTTTCGCCCATTCGATGATCTTGGGGACGAGTTCCGCCACGACGAGACGGGCATCGGCGGGCAGCCTGCGCAGCGCCGCGCGTAAGGTGAAGCCCATACCATACCCGCCAATCAGCATATTTGGCCGATCGACCCGCAGCCGGTCGATGGTAAGTTCGGCAAGCTGCTCTTCAGAGAACTGCATCCGGGTCGACATCAGTTCATTGCGTTCGAGCGTGATCATGTGATCGCGGCCGTGAGAGATCAGTTCCAGCGTGGCACCGCCAGGCACCTCGGCACTATCAATAAGAATTCGTTCGAGCATGGGGCCGCCTAGACTATCTCGTCTTCGTCGAACAGACCGTCTGCAAACGCGGCCTCTTCTATATCGTTCAACCTGTCTTCCGCAGTCGCGGGTATTTCCACCTCGGCAATGTGAACCAGCGCATCCCCCTGATTGACCACCGGCAAATTGCTGCGTCCGATGATAACGCCAGCCACCGGCGAGTTCACTTCGATATCGGTATCTCCGAACGGGTCCGCCAAATATCCGACAACGTCAGACGCCTCCACGAATGATCCGCTTGCCTTTACGGCCCGGAAAATGCCGCCCTCAGGCGCACGAAGCCAGCTTGTGCGGCGGCTGACCACGGATTTGGCACCGGCCTTCCTCGGCAGCCTTACGCCCATCCCAAGGTGGTGCATGACGCGCAGGATGCCCTGCACGCCCACGCGCATGCTCAATTCGTCGAACCGCAGAGCCTCACCGGCTTCCAGTAGCAGTACATCGCAATCATGATCGGCAGCAGCCTGCCGCAGCGATCCTTCGCGCAATTTGGAAACAATGATCGCCGGCGCCCCGAACACCGGGGCCAGTTCAGCTGCAACCGGGCGATTTTCGCTGATGCGGATCTGGGGCAGGTTTTCGCGGTGCAATCCGGCCGAATGCAGATCGATGCCGATACTGCACCGGGCAAGGATTTCCTGAGTGAAGCGATAGGCAAGCTGGGATGCGAGAGAGCCCTTGGCGGAACCAGGGAAGCAGCGGTTGAGATCGCGGCGATCGGGCAAATAACGCTGATGCGCGACAAAGCCGTATGAATTGACGACCGGGATACATAGCAGCGTTCCGGCGAGCCGTTTCGGCTTCACTTCCCGCAGCAAGCGCCGGACCACCTCGACCCCGATGATTTCGTCGCCATGGACACAGCCACTGACGAACATCACAGGACCGGGCTTTTTCCCATGGACCACCCGAACCCGCATCGAGACCTCGATATTGGTCGGCAACCGGCTGACAGGAATGTCGATGGTCTCGCTGGTCCCCGGCGCAACCGAATGGCCTGCGATCTCGAAGTGCGGAACTGGCTCGGCTTTGGGCACGGGCGTAGACTTTCTCAGATTCCGGCGAATTCACGCCAGACAGCGCATCTGCACGCCTGCTTATGAAAAGGGAAGCTGCAATAAAAAGGGCCGCGATTGCTCGCGGCCCTTTCTGATTATCATGAAGTGACGCTTAGTCCTTCAGGAAGTCCGGCATATGGCTGTCGCCGCCTGAACCGCCCTTGTCACCGCCGTCACCGCTGTCACCGCCATCACGGCCACCGCCGCGAGGACCGCGACCACGGCCGCCATCACGACCACCACCGCGTGGACCGCGACGATCACCGCGATCTCCGCGATCACTACGCGGCTTGCTTTCGCGCGGTGGGCGGGTGTCTTCCAGCTCTTCACCAGTTTCCTGGTCAACAACGCGCATCGACAGGCGGACCTTGCCGCGCTGGTCGATTTCGAGAACCTTGACCTTGACTTCCTGGCCTTCGGAAACGACGTCGCCCGGCTTTTCGACACGCTCGTTCTTCATTTCGGACACGTGGACGAGACCGTCCTTGCCGCCCATGAAGTTCACGAATGCGCCGAAATCGACGATGTTTACGACCTTGCCGGTGTAAACCTTGCCGACTTCCGCTTCTTCGACGATGCCTTCGATCCACTTGCGTGCAGCTTCGATCTGCGCGCCGTCGGAAGACGAAATCTTGATTACGCCTTCGTCATCGATGTCGACCTTGGCACCGGTTTCAGCGACGATTTCACGGATGACCTTGCCGCCGGTTCCGATAACGTCACGGATCTTCGACTTGTCGATCTGCATCGTTTCGATACGCGGTGCATGCTGGCTGACTTCGTTACGGGCATTGCCCAGTGCCTTGGTCATTTCACCCAGGATGTGCGCACGGCCGGCTTTCGCCTGTTCCATGGCAGTCTGCATGATTTCCTTGGTGATGCCGGCAACCTTGATGTCCATCTGGAGGCTGGTGATACCCGCTTCCGAACCGGCAACCTTGAAGTCCATGTCGCCAAGGTGATCTTCGTCACCCAGAATGTCGGACAGAACGGTGAATTCGTCACCTTCAAGGATCAGGCCCATCGCGATACCCGAAACCGGGCGTTCGATAGGAACACCGGCATCCATCATCGACAGACAGCCGCCGCATACGGTCGCCATGGAGGACGAGCCGTTGGATTCGGTGATGTCCGACAGGATACGGATGGTGTACGGGAAATCTTCCGCATCAGGCAGTACCGGGTGCAGCGCGCGCCATGCGAGCTTGCCGTGACCGGTTTCGCGGCGGCTGGTAAAGCCGAAGCGGCCCACTTCACCGACCGAATAGGGCGGGAAGTTGTAGTGCAGCATGAAGTTCGAATAGCTCAGACCTTCGAGACCGTCGATCATCTGCTCGGCATCTTTGGTGCCAAGCGTGACGGTGCAGATCGCCTGCGTTTCACCGCGGGTGAACAGAGCCGAACCGTGGGTACGGGGCAGCAGGCCAACCATGGCTTCGATCGGGCGGACTTCGTCGGTCTTGCGACCATCGATGCGCTGACCGTCTTTCAGGATCGCGCCGCGTACGATTTCGGCTTCTAGCTTCTTGACTGCCTTGCCTGCTGTCATCTGCGTCTGGCCGTCTTCTTCAGCGTAGGCTTCCTTGGCCTTGGCACGGGCTTCATTCAGCGCTGCCGAGCGAGCCGACTTGTCGGTCAGCTTGTATGCTGCAGCAATGTCGTCACCTACGATGCCGCGGAGCTTTTCCTTGATCGCCGATGTATCGTCCGACGTGTTGATTTCCCAAGGATCCTTGGCAGCCTGTTCAGCGAGGTCGATGATCGCGCCGATAACCTTGCGGCTCTCGTCATGCGCAAACATGATCGCGCCGAGCATTTCTTCCTCGGACAGTTCCTTCGCTTCGGATTCAACCATCATCACTGCGTCGTTGGTTGCAGCAACGACCAGGTCGAGACGACCTTCTTCGTCCAGCGCAGTCGAAAGCGACGGGTTGAGAACGTATTCGCCGTTACGGAAGCCGACGCGTGCAGCGCCGATCGGGCCCATGAACGGAAGACCCGAAATGGTCAGCGCAGCGGATGCCGCGATCATTGCAACGATATCCGGCTCGGTTTCGCCGTCATACGACAGGACCTGCGCGATTACGTTGATTTCGTTGTAGAACCCTTCTGGGAAGAGCGGACGGACCGGACGGTCGATCAGGCGACTAGTCAGTGTTTCCTTTTCAGTGGCACGGCCTTCGCGTTTGAAGAAGCCACCCGGAATACGGCCAGCAGCCGAGAATTTTTCTTGGTAGTGTACGGTCAGCGGAAAGAAGTCCTGCCCTTCACGTACGGACTTGGCGGCGGTCACGGCGCACAGCACCACGGTTTCGCCATAGGTAGCCAGAACAGCGCCGTCAGCCTGACGGGCAATCTGACCGGTTTCGAGAGTGAGGGTTTTTCCGCCCCATTCAATCGATACGGTTTTCTTGTCGAACATGTATTTTCCTTATGAACCCGCCAGCCACATTGCTGTGCGGGGCCTTCTGTTTCCGGGAGATCCGGCCCGGGCCGGTATGGAACCGCTCTGGCTCCTCAGGCTCTGCCACCGAATTGTGACAGTTGCCCTGTATTGCGGCGATAGCGCCGATAAAAGAACGGCTCCCGTGTGGGAGCCGTTCCGAAACTCTTACTTACGCAGACCCAGTTTCTGGATCAGGTCGTTGTAGCGTTGCACGTCGATCTTCTTGAGATAGGCGAGCAGGCTACGGCGCTTGTTGACCATCGTCAGCAGGCCGCGACGGGAATGGTTATCCTTGTGGTTGGCCTTGAAGTGATCGGTCAGGTTGCGAATGCGGGTCGTAAGGATTGCCACCTGAACTTCTGGCGAACCGGTGTCGCCTTCGTTCTGTGCGTATTCCTTGATTACGTCCTGCTTCTCTTTAGCGCTGATCGTCATAGTCGTTTACTCCGCGACATCGTGAAGATTGAAACCCCTGACGACTTTCGCCGTCCCGCCAACAAGTTCCATCAATGCCACCGGAATTTCCCGGTGCATGGCACAATAGAGCCCGTCTGCTTGGGGCTGCCCCTCCAAGACACGGCCCTGACGGACCGCTGCTGCCTGTTGGGACGTGAGGGTAAGAGCCGGGATGTCGTCCAGCCCTGCCTCCAAAGGCAGCATTACGTCTTCAAGTCGCGCGCCCTTACCGATTTCGTTCAGTTTGTCTAGCGAAATCGCCTGTTCCTGAAGGAACGGCCCGGCCTTGATCCGCCTTAGATAGGTCACATGCCCCACGGATCCAAGGGCGCGGGCAATATCGCGGGCCAGGCTGCGGATATAGGTCCCCTTGCTGACATGGGCAGTCAGGGTCACGGCATCGGCCAATTCCAGCGGCGCGCCCGGATCGAACGGGTCCGGACGGCCAGATGTTGTTGCAAAGGCGGAGCCTACACCTCTGCCTGGCTCATAGCCGGACCCCATCGTGAGCGAATGGATGGTCACCGCGCGGGTTTTCATCTCCACTTCTTCACCGGCCCGAGCAAGATCGTAGGCGCGCTTGCCATCGATTTTCAGTGCGGAATATTTGGGCGGCACTTGCTCGATGTCGCCTGTAAAATGGCTGAGAATTGCCTCGATCGCGGCCATTGGCGGGCGCTTTTGAGATGTCTGAACAACCGCTCCCTCGCTATCCAGCGTGCTGGTTTCTTCGCCAAACTGGACCGTGAATTCGTAGATCTTGCTCGCATCGAGCATACGCCCGGCCAGCTTGGTTGCCTCGCCCAGCGCAATGGGCAGCACGCCTTCCGCAAGCGGGTCGAGCGTGCCACCGTGGCCGACTTTGGTTTTGGCAAATCCGGCTTCGCGCAGGTTGCGCTTCACTGCTGCCACGGCCTGTGTCGAACCAAGCCCGTGAGGCTTGTCGAGGATGATCCAGCCGTTTGGCGGGGGAAGCTTGCTATTCATCCGGCCCCGCTAGGCGCAACTGGCCGAACCCTCAAGCCGTCGCTGTTTCGCCCTGTGCCGGTGTGTCGCCCTTGCCAATCGCGAATTCGGCAGACTGGCCGAAAATCAGCCGGTTGGTGACCAGCGCGGTAACCACCGACAGGATCAGGGTGAAGAACATGCCGTGGATATAATGCAGCGGCTGCCAAACCATGCTGAAATACGCATAGAATGCCACCCCGGCGACCACCCCGATCATCGCTGCGCCGGCCTTCACATTGCGGAACACCAGGCACACGATAAACGCCGACAAGATGGGCATCGAAAGCAGACCGTACAGTTCCTGCACGGTGTTGATCAGACTTTCCTGACTGGAAAAGAACGGCACCAGCGCCAGCGCCAGAACCGACATTGCAATGGAGACTACCGCACTGAGCATCGGCACAGATCGGGGCTTACCGACATAAGCCTCGTGAATATCGCACACATACAGCGCGGCAGAAGCGTTCAGGATCGAATTGAATGTCGTCAATACAGCGGCGGCTATGCCCGCGGCGAACGCACCCGACAGCCACAGCGGAAGAACGTCGCTGACAATCCGTCCATAGGCTGGGTCGCCAATATCACCATACAATTTGTACGAAACGATACCGGGGATCACGACGATTGCCGGAACGATCAGCAGGCGGATGCCGGCAGCGGCCATTACGCCTTTCTGCGCCTCCCTGATTGACGGTGCAGCCATCGCCCGCTGGGTGATGGTCTGATTGGTGGACCAGTAAAACGTCTGAATGAAAATCATGCCTGTAAGCAGGGTGTGCCACGGGATCGGACTGTCGTTATCGCCGATCAGCGTCAAACGGTCTGCGGGGACGCCCGAAAGGTCGAAATCAATCGCCGAAAGCGCGAGATACACGACCAGCAGCGCCAGACCCAATATCAGAACACCCGAATAGGTGTCTGATACGGCAACCGCCCGCAGGCCGCCAAAAATCGCATACGCCGCACCAATTATTGCGAGGACGACAGAGGCGTACATCAGGTTCGCCAGGGTCGTCTCTATACCCGACATGGAAAGCAGGAATAGCGACCCGCCATACAGGATCGCGGGCAGGAAAATGAACAGGTTGCCGAACAGGAACAGCACGGAAATCAGCGCACGAATGTGTTTGTCGCCGTATTTCTTCTGCAGCAGTTCGGTCGTCGTCGTGCACTCATTCCGATAATATACCGGCAGGAAAACAAAGGCGAGGATGAACAGGCCGGCAACCGCGGCAAATTCCCACCACGCGAGCAGCGCCATCTGGTTGCCGTTCATCCCGATCAACTGGTCTGTGCTGAGATTGGTCAGCGTGATCGAACCGGCAACGAAATACCAGGCAAGCCCGCCATTGGCGAGAAAGTAGTCCTTCTCGTCCGCCGCAGCGCCTTTGCCCTTGCCCCGGCAATGCAGCCAGGTGGCAAGCGCGATAAGCGCGGTGATGGCGATGAAAACCCCGACCTGAACCACATTCATTGAGGAAACTCTCCCAATCCTCTTTTATGTTCTGTGACTTGCCTAGCCCGCTTTTTGGCGAAGACCAATGTTCAAGCCGCAAATTCGCCGCTAGTGCCGGGATGTGAGCGAATTCCTGACACTGACAGGCGGCGGAACGCAGCTGATACTGGCGGCCAGCATCGGCGACCGGCCTGCCATTGTTCACTGGGGCCCGGAAATTACCGGCACATCACCGGAAGAATTGGTTGCGCTTGCCGCCCGGGCCCATGCGCCCGGCGGGCCAGAAGTTCCGATCGCGCCCAGCCTGCTGAACCCGATCGGAACCGGCCACCCCTCCCCCGGAATCCTGCTGCACCGCGCCGGGAAAGAATGGGCCGCCGATTTCCGGATCGATGAAATCGAAGACGTTTCTCCAAGCTATAAAGTCATCATCTCCCGCGACATGGTCAGCGGGCTGCGCGCCATTCACAGCTTTGTAGTCGATACCGAAACGGGCGTGCTGACCGCTTTCACCCGGCTTGAAAACCCCGGCCCGCAGGCAATTGCGATTGAATCGTGCGCCGCGCTGTGCCTGCCCATCGATCTGCGGCTCAACCGTTTGACAGGTTTTTCGGGGCGCTGGGCGAACGAGTTTCAGACAGAGGCAATCTCTCGCTTTACCGGCAGTTACCTGCGCGAAAACCGGTCTGGCCGGACCAGCCATGATTGCTACCCCGGGCTTTATATGGGTACAGAAACGACCGCAGAGGGTCATGGCTTGGCTGCCGCATTCCATCTTGGGTGGAGCGGCAACCACAGGCTGCGCGTCGATAGCGGAGCCGATGGCAAGGTCTCCCTGCAGATGGGCGAATTGCTGCTGCCCGGCGAAATTGTCCTTGGGCGAAACGGCAGTTACACCACCCCCGATTTGTTCGCGGCAATTTCAGCGGATGGTTACGGCGATGTGACACGCCGCCTGCACGAATATTGCCGCAGCAATATCCGGACCGGCATTGCCCGCGAACGGCCCAGACCGGTACATTTCAACACATGGGAAGCCGTTTATTTCGATCATTCTCCGGAAAAACTTCTGTCGCTGGCACAGCAGGCGGCAGAAATTGGCGCGGAACGGTTTGTGCTGGATGATGGATGGTTCGGCGCGAGGCGCAGCGACCGCGCCGGCCTTGGCGACTGGGTGGTATCAGCCGACGTTTATCCTGACGGCCTGGGCCGGATCGCCAACCGCGTCCGCGAACTGGGCATGGAATTCGGCCTGTGGTTCGAACCGGAAATGGTCAATTCCGACAGCGACCTATACCGCGCGCATCCCGACTGGGTGTTGCAGGCGGATGGGGCCGAACCAATCGCATCGCGCCATCAACTGCCGCTCGATCTGACCCGCAGCGACGTGTTCGATTATCTGGCCGAACGGATCACATCCATCGTGAATGAATACGGGGTCGGCTACATCAAGTGGGACATGAACCGCGATATCCATCATCCCGGTGACAGCCAGGGCCACGCTGCCGTGCACCGGCAAACCAATGCACTCTACCGCCTTATTGGCGACATTCGCGCGCAATGTCCGGACAGTCTGGAGATAGAAAGCTGTTCATCCGGCGGGGCGCGCGCCGATTGGGAAATCCTGCGGCGAACCGACCGCGTATGGACCAGCGACAACAATGATGCTCGCGCGCGGTATTCCATCATGCGCGGCGCGGCGCATTTCCTGCCTCTGTCAATGCTGGGCAACCATGTCGGCCCGGCAAAATGCCACATCACCGGTCGAAGGTTCGGCATGGATTTCCGCGCGGGCACCGCCGTGCTGGGCCATATGGGGATGGAACTGGACCTCGATCAGGAAACCCCGGCCGACCGCGAAATACTGGCTGCGGCGATTGCGCTTCACAAGCAGCACCGCACGCTGATCCATGACGGCGATTATCACCGCCTTGAAACGCCCTCGCACATCAGCGGCGCAGGCGCCGTGTCGCGAAACGCAAGCGAGGCCCTGTTCCAGATTGCGGTCCTGGACAAGCACCCAAAAACCCATCCGCCGGTGGTGCAATTTGTCGGGCTGGACCCCGACCGGTGCTACCGCATGGAATGTGTCTGGCCGGAACAACTTGCCGGAATTGCAGGCACCTTTGCGGGATCCGCCCTGATGCAATATGGCCTGCAATTGCCGCAATGCTGGCCTGACACCTGCCTGATCTATCATCTGGAAGCACAAACTTGAGCGAACCATACGACCTTCTGGTAATCGGCGGCGGCATCAACGGTGTCGGCATTGCCCGCGATGCAGCCGGGCGCGGCGCGAAAGTTCTGCTCGCGGAAAAAGACGACCTCGCCAGCCATACATCCTCGGCCAGCACAAAATTGGTCCATGGCGGTCTGCGATATCTGGAACACTATGAATTCCGGCTGGTGCGCGAAAGCCTGATAGAGCGTGAGCGGCTGCTCGGCCTGGCGCCGCATATCATTTGGCCGCTGCGCTTCGTATTGCCGCATGATGAAGGTCTGCGACCATCGTGGATGCTCAGGCTCGGCCTGTTCATGTACGACCATATCGGCGGCCGCAAAATCCTGCCCCCGACACGCACACTAGACCTGCGCGCCCCGCCGCACGACGGCATTCTGGAAAACCGTCTCGTCAAAGGGTTCGAATATTCGGATTGTTGGGTGGAGGATTCGCGCCTTGTCGTCCTCAACGCTCTCGATGCCGAGAAACGCGGCGCGGAAATTTGCACGCGCACCGAATGCACTGCGCTGGACCGGCGCGGACAGGTTTGGATCGCCGAACTAAAAGGCCCAGATGGTTCGGTCCGGAGGATTACGGCCAGGTCCGTGGTCAATGCCGCAGGCCCGTGGGTCGATCAGGTTCTGGGCCGGGCCATCCCCGGCGAACGGCACGAGAACCTGCGGCTGGTGAAAGGGAGCCATCTGGTATTCCCGAAGCTGTATGACGGGGATCATTGCTACATCTTCCAGAACCGCGACGACCGGATCGTTTTCGCCATCCCTTACGAGCGGGAATTCACGCTGGTCGGCACGACCGACGTCGCATTTTCGGGTGACGCCAACACGATCCAGATTTCTGATCAGGAATCAGCGTATATCTGCGACGCGATCAACGAATATCTGAAAGTGGATGTCACGCCTTCGCAGGCCGTTTGGAGCTATTCGGGAGTGCGCCCGCTCTACGATGACAAATCTCGCAACAATTCCACCGTTACCCGCGATTACGTGTTTGAATTGGACGATCCGCAGGACGCACCGCCGATCCTGTCGATTTTCGGCGGCAAGATTACCACCTATCGCAAACTGGCCGAACACGCGCTGGAGAAGCTCAAGATGCCATGGCTCGATCTGGGGAAGCCATGGACAGCGGGCGCACCCTTGCCGGGAGGCGATATTCCGGAGGGTGATTTCGGCAACTTTGCCGCGCGAATGGGCGAAGCGTACCCATGGGTTCCAGCGCCTGCCCTGCTGCGGCTGTGCCGCGCATATGGTACGCTTGTCACGGAACTGATCGACGATGCAGACAGCTGGGCCGCGATGGGCACCGATTTCGGTGCCGGCCTGACTGAGTGCGAAGTGCGCTATCTTGTCGATCACGAATATGCGCGCACCGCCGACGATGTGCTGTGGCGGCGAAGCAAGCTGGGTTTGCACATGGACGATAGCCAGCGCCAGGCGGTCACAAACTGGTTTGCCAACGAAGGCCCGAAATGAGCACAGCGCAGGACCTGACCGCCATTGATAATATTGAGCAGGTCGAAACGGATGTGCCCGGCGGCCCCATAATGCGGCGCAGCTTTCGCAAGGTCGACGGGCGAATGCTCTACTTGTACGGTCGCGAACCGCACACTCTCGCCGTGATGCATCAACAGGATGATGCGATCGCGACAGGGGGCGAACTGCGCCGGCACCCGCTCCGCAGTGAATGGAACATCTACGCCGCCCACCGACAAAACCGCACGTTCAAACCTGCGGCCAGCGCAGACCCGCTTGCACCTACCCTGCCCAGCGGCCCGGCAACTGAAATCCCGTTCGAAGATTTTGAGCTGGCAGTGTTCGAGAACAAGTTTTCCGGACTGCATCCTCAGGCCCCGCAGCCCGCACCAATGGACGGCGCCGAAACCGCCGCCGCCGGGGGTAAGTGCGAGGTCGTAATCTACACGCCCGAAGCGCAAGGCAGCTTGCACACTATCGGTCAGGACCGCCGCAGATTGCTGATCGCGGCATGGATTGACCGCTACCGCAACCTGTTCAGCGAAGGGTGCGCCTACGTCCTGCCATTCGAAAACCGCGGAGAGGAAGTGGGCGCAACCCTGCATCATCCGCATGGCCAGATTTACGGTTTCGGCAAAGTGCCATTGGTCCAGCAATCCGCCATCGCCGCCTTCAGACAGGGCTATGATCTGTCGGCGGAAATTGCGTTAGCGATGCCCGAGTATGGTTTGGCTGAAGCAGGCGGGATGGCCGCATTCTGCCCGCGTTTCGCGCGCTTTCCTTACGAAGTGTGGATTGCCCCCAAACAGCGCCGAGATGGCCCGTGGGACTGCTCCGCTGACGAATTGGACGGGTTGGCGCATTTGCTGGGCGATGTGACCCGCCGATACGACGCGTTTTTCGGTCGCCCCACGCCGTATATGTTCGCGCTGCACGCGGCACCGGCTGGCGGCTGTGAAAACTACCATTTCACAGCGCAGTTCTATCCTCTGCTGCGGGACGCGGACCGGGTGAAATATCTCGCATCGGTTGAACAGCACACCGGCGTGTTCACGGTCGACGTCATGCCGGAAACGGCAGCCGCGGCCTTGCGGGGTTTCTGATATGAACGCGACCGTGACATCCCCCGGACGGGTCAATCTGATCGGTGAACACACCGATTACAATGGCGGCTGGGTGCTGCCGGCCGCCTTGTCGGTCGAACTGACTGCAACGGTAATGCCGCGAAGTGACCGCAAGCTCAGCATTGCCGCGCGCGGTTATTCCGGAACGGCGGAGCGCAGCCTTGATGATGAAGCCGATGGAAGCTGGTCAGACCCGGCCGTTGGCGCAATGCGCGAAGCGGAAGCGATGGGGTTGATTAGCGCGGGGGCCGACATCGCGGTTCGTTCAACCATTCCGGCAGGCGCAGGCCTGTCATCATCCGCAGCGTTGATCGTGACATTGCTGAAAGCCGCGCGAGAATTGGCCGGAAGCGCAATCAGCGATGCAGAAATCGCTGTCGCGGCAAGGCGGGTGGAAAATGAATACATGGGGGTCCCCTGCGGCATAATGGACCAGATGGCAGTTGCGATTGCCAAACCTGGCGAAGCAATGGCACTCGACACCAGCAACCTTGAATACCGCGTGGTCGCGCTGCCTGCGTCGCACCACATGGTGGTGATCCATTCAGGCCTCACTCGCAAGCTCACCGATGGCCGCTATGCCGCGAGGAAAGAGGAATGCGATGCCGCAAAAGAGGCTTTCGGAACGGATGCCCTGTGCCTGCTGGAACCTGCGGACATCGAGGCGTCCGGGGTAGATCCAGTCTTGAAAAGGCGGGCACGCCACTGCGCTAGCGAACATCGCCGGGTGATTGCGGCAATCGCCGCCCTCGAAAGCGGCGATGCGGCGCTTTTCGGCGGCCTGATGAACGCCAGTCACGCCTCCATGCGGGATGAGTTCGAAATGTCCCTGCCCGAAATCGATGCTCTTGTGGATGATGCCGTTGCACTTGGTGCAGACGGCGCGCGGCTTACCGGCGGCGGTTTCGGCGGGTGTATCGTGGCCAGCGTGCAGGCTGAAGCACGCGAGGCATGGCAGGCTGCCCTACTCGCGAAACATCCACGCTCACGCTATATCGACTATATCGAGGCGCGCTGATTGCGGCGACTGTCAGCCAGCAGCAATCCAGATTGCGATGGCCATGAATTTTTCCCGCATCCAATCGACGGGCGGCAGCACCACATTTTCGATGATCCCGCTGTCCGGAAATATCCATGTGATCGCAATCAAGCCAACCAGCAGCAGCATTCCGGCCCGCTGCAATTTGGCATAATGCACCGCCAGTGATCGCGGCAGCAGACCCTGCACAATGTGCGAGCCGTCAAATGGCGGGATCGGCAACAGGTTGAACAGCGCCAGAAAGATATTGATCGTAATGAAGTAATTGAGCGCCGTGATCGCCCAGCCCAGCGCACCGGTTGGCGGCTCCGTCAAACCAATCGCCAGCAGGCCCAGCACCACCGCACCTATCAGCCCTAGGATTATGTTCGTCGCAGGTCCGGCCGCCGCGACCGCCATCATGCCGTAGCGCGGATTATCGAGCCGCTCCTGCCGCACAGGCACCGGTTTCGCCCAGCCAAAGATGGGCCCGCCCACGATTGCGAGCAAGCCGGGAACCAGCAAGGTGCCGACCGGATCGACATGGCGAACAGGGTTCAGGCTGAGCCGGTTCTGATCGCGTGCGGTGGGATCGCCCAGCGCCAGCGCCGTCCAGCCGTGAGCAACCTCGTGGAATACGATAGCGACAATCAGGCACGGGATCAGGATCGCCGCTAAAATCAGGGTTTCTGTCATGCACCCTAGATAGGGCGCACCGCGCTAACCCGCCAGTGCTTCGCTGAAATGCTTGCGGCACAGCGCGACATAGCGGTCGTCCCCGCCGATTTCGGTCTGTGCGCCGGCTTTCACCGCCTTGCCGTGCTGATCCACGCGCAAATTCATGGTCGCCTTGCGCCCGCAGTCGCAGATCGCCTTCAGTTCGGTCAGCGAATCCGCGATGCCGAGCAATGCTGCGGAGCCAGGAAACAACTTGCCCTGAAAGTCGGTTCGTAGCCCGTAACACAGAACCGGCATGTTCGCCTCGTCCGCCAATTGCGCGCATTGCCAAACCTGTTCTTCGGTCAGGAATTGCGCTTCATCGATCAGCACGCAATCGACGCGGCCCTGTGTGTTCTCATCGAGCACAAATTCGAGGATATTGGTGTCGGCAGAAAACCGGTGTGCGTCACTGGCAAGGCCGATACGGCTGCTGATGGCCCCAAAACCCGGGCGGTCATCTATCGCCGCAGTCCACAGCGACACTTTCATGCCGCGTTCGCCGTAATTGAACGCAGCCTGCAGCAGAGTGCTGCTCTTACCGGCATTCATGCTGGCGTAGTAAAAATAGAGCTTGGCCATGACCCGTTCTAGCCAGGATCAAATCTCCTGTGGAGCGCAGCCGTGGAGAAATCCCAAACTAAGCGCCGCCGCCGGTTACACGCTCGCTGGCGCGGATGGCCTACCGGTCATTCGGGATCAGGCAAACGCCCGGTGATTATTCGGTGTCGTCGTCCAGATCGCGCGCGACCTTTGGATCGTTGAGCAGCTGGTCGATCCGGCTTGCTTCGTCGAAACTCTCGTCGGGTTTGAATTGCAGTTTGGGCGCGAATTTCAGGCCCAGCCGCTTTGCCACCTCGCGCTGGAAGAAGGCTGTGTTGGTGCGCAGCGCCTTGAGCACTACGGCCTCATCCTCGCCCAGCAGCGGTTTTACATAGACGTTGGCGTTGCGCAGGTCCGGGGTCATCCGGACCTCGGTTACGCTGATCGAGGTAGCGCGCAGCGTATCGTCATGCGCCTCACCCCGTGCGAGCAGTTCGGACAGGATGTGCCGCACACGTTCGCCGACCTTCAGGACGCGAACGGATTGCTGTTCCTTGGATGACTGGTTTCTAGCCACTGACTTTAACTTTCCCCCGCATCCAGCTCGTCCATTTTGGCGAGGATGCGTTTCATACTGCGAATATTGCGTGCCGTTCCGTCCATACCAAGACGCCGGGCAATAAATTCACCCGTCAGCTTGCTGGACCCAACGCCGTCCGCATAATCGATATGCAGGCATTTGGCACCTGCCGCCATGCGCTCATTGCCGCGCCCTTCGTGATCAATCTGCAGGGATTTGACCTGATGCTCTCCCGGATCATCCGGCAGAAACAAAGTGTGGACCAGATTTTCAGCGCCGTCCCCAGCAAACGGATTTTCAGCAATTGTCGCGGCCAGTTCATCGCGCGTGCGCACGGTAACCATGCTGTCGATGTCGAATTCGTCCTTTACGATCCAGGCCATTTTCTCGGCCAGACCTTCTGATGGCGCCTCGTCATGCGTGAACAGCACGTTTCCGCTAGCAACCACCGTTTCAACATCGGCAAAGTCGCCATAGCGAAGTGCCGAGCGCAAATCTTCCATCAGCAAGCGGTTGCCGCCCACGTTGATACTGCCAAGAAAGGCGACATAACGCATGGTCAGGCCGCACTCGCACCGGGATTGGGCGTCGGGATGCAGGTCGAGGTAGAACGGGCTAGCAGAGTGCCGTCCGGTGCCATCAGTTCTGCCGCCAGATAGAGCACTCTCTTGCCTGCCTTGATTACGCGGCCGGTTGCAACCAGCTTGCCTTGCGGAACAGGGCGCAGGATCGAGAAATTCACGTCGACCATCAGCGGGGAATGCGTGCCGCCGGTGGAGTGCGTGTAAGCCCAGCCCATCGCTTCATCGAGGAAACCGGCAACGAGGCCGCCCTGCACGCTTCCGCGAGGTGTGATGAAACTTTCCGGCGCGCAGAAATTCATGAGAATTGTCTGCGATTCCTGGTCAAAGGAAACGAACTGCGCACCCATCAATTCCGCGTGTGCAAATGCCTTGGCTTCGAATGCCATCAGTCTTCCGCTCCGGGAACGGGAGTTGGAATTGCCGTGGACGTTGCGCGGGCAAGCAAATTGCCCTGCTTGTCGAACAACTCGCCTTCCAGAAATGCAATCCGGCGCCCCAGCCTGACAACACGGCCCTTGGCGGTGATGGTTTCCATCGGGACCATCCGGCAAAAACTGATGTTGCAGTCAAGATTGAGAGGCAGCAGTTCGCCATCGGTCGCGGCGAGAAGCGCCGTACCCATCACCTCGTCCAGAAACCCGCCGATCAGCCCGCCCTGCACTGCGCCCCGCGGCGAAGCGAAGGAAGGCGGCGGTGTGTATTCCACCGTCGCAGTCGCTGTCTCTTCATCGAAGGACACAAACTCCGACCCCATCAGCTCTGCTGACGGGGACCGGCGTTTGGTGAAGATTGGTGCCTGATCCGACAAGCTTCAGCCCCGATTACAGCGTGCGCTCACGCTCCTCGACTTCGAAGATTTCGAGCATATCGCCGGCCTTGATGTCGTTCGTGTCTTCCAGAACCACACCGCATTCGAGACCCGCGCGCACTTCGTCCACATCGTCCTTGAAGCGCCGGAGCGAGGCGATTGTTGTCGCCGAAACGATGACATCGTCGCGGGTGAGACGTGCGTGGAGACCCTTGCGGATGACGCCTTCGGTGACGAGCAAACCTGCCGCCTTGTCCTTCTTGCCGGACTTGAAGACTTCCTTGACCTCTGCACGGCCCATGACGTTCTCGATCTTTTCCGGACCAAGTTCGCCAGCCATTTCCTTCGCGATCTCTTCGGTCAGGTGATAGATGACGTCGTAATACATCATCCGCACCTTTTCCTTCTCGATCAACTGGCGCGCCTTCGGATTGGGGCGAACGTTGAAACCGATGATCGGGGCATTCGATGCCGCGGCCAGCGTAACGTCGCTTTCCGTGATCGCGCCGACGCCTGCATGCAGGACGCGGACCTTGATCAGGTCGTTGCCGAGGTTGTGGAGCGCCGTGTTGATGGCTTCCACGCTGCCCTGAACGTCCGCCTTCACAAGAACCGGGAACTCGACCAGATCGCTCTGCAGGTTCGAGAACATGGTATCGAAGCTGGTCGGAGCGAGTGCTGTACGCTTTTCGGTCGCCTTTTCCTGACGGTATTGGGCAACTTCGCGGGCACGCTGCTCGTTTTCGACCACGGTCAGCTGGTCGCCTGCGCCAGGTACCCCGCCCAAACCGAGGACTTCGACCGGCATTGATGGGCCGGCTTCCTTAATTTGCTTGCCCTGGTCGTTGACGATTGCACGGACCTTGCCGCTTTGCGTTCCGACAACGAATGTGTCTCCGCGCTTCAGCGTGCCGCGGGTGACCAACACTGTCGCGACCGGGCCGCGGCCCTTGTCGAGCTGTGCTTCGATCACGGTTGCTTCCGCATCGCGGTCCGGACGTGCTCTCAGTTCCAGCAGTTCAGCCTGCAGCGCAATCTTTTCGAGCAGTTCATCGAGTCCTGTACCCTTGGTTGCCGACACTTCGACATCCTGAACATCGCCCGACATCGCTTCCACGATCACTTCATGCTCAAGCAAACGCTCGCGCACCTTTTGCGGGTTGGCTTCCGGCTTGTCGCACTTGTTGATCGCGACAATCATTGGAACGCCAGCGGCCTTCGTATGATTGATGGCTTCGATCGTCTGCGGCATGATGCCGTCATCCGCCGCAACCACCAGCACCACGATGTCGGTCACATTTGCACCGCGCTGGCGCATTTCCGTGAACGCAGCGTGGCCCGGTGTGTCGAGGAAAGTGATCTTCGACTTGTCTTTCGTTGTGATCTGGTACGAACCGATATGCTGGGTGATCCCGCCGGCTTCGCCCTTCGTGACGTTGGTGCCGCGCAGCGCGTCGAGCAGACTGGTCTTGCCGTGGTCGACATGGCCCATGATCGTAACGACCGGCGGACGCGGCCTCAGCGTTTCTTCCGGATCCTTGTCTTCTTCGACCTTGATGTCGACATCGTCTTCGGAAACCCGTTTGATGTTGTGACCGAACTGTTCGACCAGCAATTCGGCAGTGTCCTGGTCGATCGTCTGGTTGACGGTCACCATCATGCCGAGATTGAACAATTCCTTCACCAGATCGGCGCCCTTTTCAGCCATACGCTGAGCGAGCTCCTGAACGGTGATTGCTTCGGGCACGACCACATCGCGGACCTGCTTTTCACGCGGCTTGTTCGAACCACCACCCTGTTCGCGGCGCTCCTTCTCGCGCGCGCGTTTCAGCGCGGCGAGGCTGCGCGCACGGCGGCCTTCGTCTTCGTTCAGCGCTTTGGTGACGGTCAGCTTGCCTGAACGGCGCTTGTCCGTCGCACCGGCTTTGTCCGGGCGCTTCTCTTCTTTCTTCGGCGGACGCTTTGGCTCCGGACGCGCGACAGGCGTGAACTTGCGAGCAGCCGGGGTCGGCGTTGCTTTCGGGGCAGGCGCTGGCTCAGCCGGTTTGGCTTCTGCTTCGGCATCGGCCTTGGCTTGCTTGGCCTCTTCTTCGGCCTGCTTTTTAGTCGCTGCCTCAGCCTCGGCTTCGGCCTTCTTGTTTTCTTCCTGAGCCTGCTTCTCTTCGATTACGGCCTTTTTCTTCTGCTCGTCATCGCGGCGGCGCGCGTCTTCGGCAAGACGCAGGCGCTCTTCCTCGGCTTCGCGCTGGAGACGCGCGACGCGTTCCTGCGGCGTTTCCGCATCGGCTGCGGGCCGTTTCTTGGGCGCAGGCGCGGCTGCGACCGGCTGCGGTGCCGGTTCCGGCGCAGGCTCGGGTGCTGGCGCAGGTGCGGGCGTTGCCGCAGCTTCTTCACCGGGTTTGACGAGCTTGCGGCGCCGCTTCACCTCGACCGCAACCTTGTTCGTCCGGCCGTGGCTGAAAGTCTGTTTGACTTCCCCGCCATCGACCGGGCGCTTCAGGCCAAGCGGCTTCCGGGTGCGCGTCGGTTTTTTGTCTTCGTCGGCCATATAGCTCGTCTCTATCCTTCAATACTCAAATCGTCATCCCGGCGCGGTGCATCCTGCACCTCACCGTCATCCGTTAAGGGCTTTTCCGCCCGTAGGAAATGCATCAGGCGCGCAAGGATCGAATTGATCCTCCCGACCGATCCGTCATCGGCTAACGCCATGTGAACGACATTGTCGCGGCCCAATGCCACAGACAGTGCCGCGCGGTCCAGTGGCAAGGTGATGCCACGGTCGCCCGAACCTTCCGCATCACGCCCAACGCGCCATGCCTGGTCCAGTTTCTTGCGCCCGTCCTCGCTCGCATCAGCGGCGTGGAGAAGCAGGGAAATACGGGCAGAACGTGCCTGTTCGGCAATCCTGTCTGACCCCAAGATAAGCTTTCCGGCCCGCATTTCGAGACCCAGCCGGCCAAGAAACAGTTTTGTCAGCCCATCCTCGATCATGTCGGAAAGGTTTTCCGGCAGGTTCAGCTTTGTCCCTTTAAATGCGCGCGCCAGTGCGCCGCGGAGCCTGCCCTTTGCCAGGGCCTCGTCCAACTCACGCCGTGTCACTCCGATCCAGGCACCGCGCCCCGGCGCCTTGCCAAGCGGGTCGGGCAAGACATCGTGGGAGCCATCTTCCCTTGCAGGCGAAATGGCGAGGCGGATCAGCGTATCCTTGGGGGCGATTTCTCCCGACAGGATACAGCGCCGTTCGGGGGCAGAAGCCTTGTGACCTCGCCCCGTCGCGGTTTCAGAGATGTCGGACGCTACGCGCTCATTGTGTGGAGTCCGCATCAGCGGCCTCCTGTGGGTCGGATCCGGCCGCAGCGTCGGCAGCTGGTGCCTCGTCTACAGCAGCATCAGGTTCGTCGTCGAACCAGTGAGCGCGGGCTGCCATGATGATCTCGTTACCCTGCTCTTCGCTCAGGCCGAATTCACCAAGGACACCGCCCTTGTCTTCTGCACGCTTGCTCTGGACATCGGCGCGCATACGCGGGCCGTCTGCCGGGTTCTGGCGGCGCTTGGGCGCTTCACGCTTCTTCGCGATCAGTTCGTCCGTTGCGAGGTCCGCAAGATCATCAAGCGTCTTGATCCCGGCCTTGCCCAGAGTAACCAGCATGACTTCCGTCAGGTGCGGGATTTCGGCAAGATCGTCTTCAACACCCAGTTCGCGGCGCTCTTCACGGGCAGCCTCTTCGTGGCGCTCAAGCGCTTCGGTCGCACGGCTCTGAAGTTCTTCTGCGAGCTCTTCGTCGAAGCCTTCGATCGCTGCCAGCTCGTCCAGTTCGACGTAGGCAACTTCTTCGAGTTCGGCGAAGCCTTCTGCAACCAGAAGCTGCGACAGCGTTTCATCGACGTCCAGCTCTTCTTCGAACATCTTGGAACGTTCGGCGAATTCCTTCTGACGTTTTTCGCTCGCCTCTTCCTCGGTCATGATGTCGATCTGGTGACCGGTCAACTGACTGGCGAGGCGGACGTTCTGGCCGCGGCGACCAATGGCTAGGCTGAGCTGGTCGTCAGGAACGACAACTTCGATGCGGCCTTCGTCCTCATCGAGCACAACGCGGGCGACAGTCGCAGGCTGGAGGCCGTTGACGACGAACGTCGCGATGTCTTCCGACCACGGAATGATGTCGATCTTTTCGCCCTGCAGTTCCTGCACGACGGCCTGAACGCGGCTACCCTTCATACCGACGCAGGCACCGACCGGATCGATACTGCTGTCGTGGCTGATCACGCCGATCTTGGCGCGCGAACCCGGGTCGCGGGCAGCAGCCTTGATTTCAATGATGCCATCGTAAATTTCGGGCACTTCCTGCGCAAACAGCTTCTTCATGAAGTCCGGATGCGCACGGCTGAGGAAAATCTGCGGCCCACGGTTGTTACGCTCGACCTTGGTAATCAGAGCGCGAACGCGTTCGCCGACACGGGCCGCCTCACGCGGGATCTGCTGATCACGGCGGATAACGCCTTCGGCGCGGCCGAGGTTTACGATCACATGGCCGAACTCGACCGACTTGATCACGCCGGTAATGACTTCGCCTGCGCGATCCTTGAATTCTTCGTACTGACGTTCACGCTCTGCATCGCGGACCTTCTGGAAGATCACCTGCTTTGCGGACTGCGCATCGATGCGGCCCAGATCGACCGGAGGCAGCGGATCGACGATGAAGTCGCCCAGCTTGGCATCGGGGTCGAGCTTCTGCGCGGCCTTAAGATCGACCTGCTTGAAATAATCTTCGACCTCTTCGACGACTTCGACGACACGCCACAGACGCAGATCGCCGGTTTGCGGATCGAGTTTGGCGCGGATGTCGTTTTCTGCACCGTAGCGGTTACGCGCGCTTTTCTGGATCGCTTCTTCCATCGCTTCGATAACGATCGACTTGTCGATCATCTTTTCCGAAGCAACTGCGTTTGCAATCGCTAGCAGCTCTGCCTTGTTGGCGGAAATTGCACTGGCCATCAGTCGTCAGCCTTCTCTTCTTCGTCTTCTACAATATCCTCGGCACCATCGGTGACGAGAGGTTGGGTTGCTGCGATCAGCGCATCGGTGAGAATGAGCTTTGCCGCATGAATGTTTGCCAGCGGAACGTCTACCCGCCCCGCATTCTTATCCGCGATCGCGACTACATCGCCTTCGATACCCAGCAATTCGCCGCGCAGGTTACGATGCTTGCCGACCTTCTCCACCAGAGCGATCTTCGCCTCGTGACCCGCCCAGTTGGAAAAATCCTTGGGCCGGGTGAGCGGACGATCGATACCGGGCGAGCTGACTTCTAGGTGGTAAGTACCTTCAATCAGCGTCTGGCCTTGCTCCTCTAGCGCGTCGATCTTTTCCGAAACCGCCCGCGACAGCGCGGCACATTGGTCGATGACCAATTGCCCGGTGGCGGGATCTTCGGCCATGATCTGCAGGGCACGTTCGCCGTCACCGGCTTCCGAAGCGACCATTTTCACGCGCACAAGATCAAAGCCGAGTGCTTTCGCTTCGGGTTTGATTACATCTGTCAGGCGTGCCAGATCGGCCATTCGGTCTCCTAAGATTGGCATTGAAAATGACAAAGCCGTTTAGCGCCGGCCCCTTCCGGCGCCAGCCCCACTTTGCAGTCACAATGTCGGGATGGGGGTCAGATAGGCACTGTTTTGCCCGAATGCAACTTTATTCGCCGCCCCCGGCTTCATCCTGATCACCGCCTGCGCTGTCACGGTAGTCTAGCGTCCAAAGTACGTTCCCGGTTCCGATAACCAGCGGCAGGTTCATGTTGCGTGCAACATAATGAAGTATCTCGTTCGGGTGATCGTCGAGCAGATGCGCGGTGGTGTAATTTTCCGGTCCATTGATGACGTGCCGATTGATTACCGGCACATCGGTGCAGCTGTGCATGAATGCGCGCCCGGAGACGACTTTGCCGTCTGCATCGACATTGAACAGATAATGGCCGCCTAGCGGAAAGCGGCCAGGTTCAACCGGCGCTGAAAGCAGGTAGACCGGTATCTCACCAGTCTCGCTTGGCGGCAAAAGAACCGTGTTCACGGCCCCGCTGGTACAAAGCTGCAATTGCTCTTTTGCACCTTGTTCAAGCGCAGCCTGTCTCGCCTCGACCTGACGCTGCAGATCACGGGAAAGCGGTTGATCTTGCGGCATTTGCATAATTGCGCCGGAAACGACCTTGCTGCCAGCCATCTCCAGCCGGGCAAACTCGTATAGTGCCCCGTCAAGTTCGGTATAGTAGACAAGGCCGATATTACCGCTGGCCAATTCCTCTGTGACATACCCTTTGATTTCCGGGTGATCGGCGAAATCGAGACGGGCGCGGACCCAGTCGGTGCCATGCCATGCCGCCTGGTCATGCAGGTAAATCTGCAAACCCAGTTCACTGGCCCTCTGGTTGGCCGCCTCCTGCTGCGGAGTCGCCTGCTCCTCCACCCCTACACCCTCGGGCAAATCGAAAGGCTGCGCGTTTGCAGCGCCTGGTGCCGCCAGCGCTGCAACCAACAGCAGGAGAGAGAACTTGGTCATGGAATTTCCCGTTTTCACCGGAACGGCGATGTATCAGTCTTCTGCCAAGCCGTGCTTTTTGATGCAATGGCGCAGTTGGTCATATGTAAGGCCCAGCGCCTTGGCAGTCTGCCGCTGGTTCCAGCGATGTTTGCCCAAAGCGTGCTGCACGATCTTGCGTTCATGATCATCCACCGCAGCGCGCAGATCGTCGACATTTTCAAGATCTGCTGCCGGATTCTGCGCCGGGGCTGCCTGCTCTGCGCTTTTGGCGGTCGCAGGCGCGGCCGACCGGCTCGAGGGTTCGCCGGCGGGCTGCCAGGGCGAATCGAACGGGTCGAACTGAATATGCGCGATCGGCTCGTGCCAATTGTCCCAGCGGTAGATTGCCCGCTCCACGACATTTCGAAGTTCGCGCACGTTGCCCGGCCAGGCATATTCGTCAAGCTGCTGCATCACGTGATCGGCAAAGCCCGGCCAGCCGTCCCAGCCGATCTCTGCAGCCATCCGCCGCCCGAAATAGTCTGTAAGCACCTCGATATCGCCATCCCGCACCCGCAGCGGCGGCAAAGTAATAACCTCGAAACTGAGACGGTCGAGCAAGTCGGAGCGAAAAGTGCCCTCTTCCGCAGCGCGCGGCAGGTTTTCGTTGGTCGCCGCGACAATCCGCACATCGACATTGATGGGGCGGGAAGAACCGATGCGATTCACCTCGCCATATTCGACAGCCCTCAGCAGGCGCTCTTGTGCAGCCATCGACAAAGTGCCCAGTTCGTCGAGGAATAGCGTGCCTTTGTCGGCTTCTTCAAACCTTCCCGCGCGGGCTTTGGTAGCACCTGTGAATGCACCGGCTTCGTGTCCGAACAATTCGGCCTCGATCAGCGTTTCGGGCAAAGCTGCACAGTTCATTGTAACCAGCGGCTCGCCCCAACGTTCGGACAGGCGGTGGAGACGTTCGGCAATCAGTTCCTTGCCGGTACCGCGCTCCCCCACCACCAGTACGGGTCGGCGCATCGGCGCAGCGCGGCTGGCCCGCTCGACCGCATCGAGAAACGCGCCAGACTGGCCAATAAACTGGTTCTTCTGCTCCATCACCCCAACCTATAGTGAAAAATCCCACATGTTGGCAATAGGCGCCAACCGCCTATTTCCGGCCCGAAGGGCAAGTTATTGGTTTTGCTAATTAATTCAAGTTTGGCACACCCCTTGCTACTACATGAACATAACCAATTCGGAAGGAACCAAGCCATGTTTGACCGCAGCTTTCTCCAGACAAAACTGGGCCAGGCCGCGATTGCCAGCGTTGCAGCGATGTGCGCCTTTGTCGCACTGAGCTCGCAGATGCAGGTGAGCCCGGCTTACGCCTCTGCCATGCAATGCGAAACAGTTGAGCTGGCATGAACAAGCCTTCCAACAATAACCCGAGTGATCGGGACCCTCTAGGGCTGGAGCGGGACGGCCGACTGTCCCCCCTATCCCCCGACGGCAAGTCCGCCCCGGCCCGCAATATCGTGTCGCGCTTTGAAGCCGAGGTTGAACGCCTCCGCCAGAGTCCTACACCAACACAATCTTCACATCAGCAGGGCGGTCGCTCCGACCTGTTTAACTCCGGAGTACCCTTGATGGGAATATTCAGTCGCACCCGTGATATCATTGCCGCCAATTTCACCGACATGCTCGACAAGGCGGACGACCCGTCCAAGATGATCCGCATGATCATCCTCGAGATGGAGGAAACACTGGTCGAAGTGCGTGCCAGCGCGGCCCGCACAATCGCCGATCAGAAAGAAATGCACCGGCACACCGTCAAGCTGGACCGCCTGCAGGCCGACTGGGGCGAGAAAGCGCAGCTGGCGCTGTCGAAAGATCGCGAAGATCTGGCCCGTGCCGCACTGGTCGAAAAGAAGAAAGCGTCCGACATGTCGGAACAGCTCAAGGCAGAAATTGCCGTACTCGACGATGCCCTGCGCGCTTACGAACAGGATATCGCGAAGCTGCAGAACCGCCTGCGCGAGGCACGCAGCCGCCAGACCGCCATCGCGGCGCGCCTGGAAAGTGCAGAGAACCGCGCGAAGCTGCGCACATTGATGAGCACAGAACGCACGGACGAGGCCCTGGCACGTTTCGACCAGCTCGAACGCCGTGTGGATTACGCAGAGGGCCGCGCCGACGCGCTGTCCATCGCTGACAGCAGCGGCAAACCGTCGCTGTCCGACGAAATCGCTGCACTCGAAGGCTCCGACAAGGTCGACGAGGAACTGGAAGAAATGAAACGCGCGCTCGGTAAAAGCGGCGCAGAAGACAAGAAGGACTGATCAAATGGAAGAGATCATCATCATACCGGCCATTTTCATCGGCCTGCCGTGGATCATCCTGCACTACATCACCAAGTGGAAAACCGCCGCGACGATCACCACCGACGACGAGGAACTGCTGGAAGACCTTTACCAGCTGGCCAAGCGTCTGGATGAACGGATGGACACGGTGGAACGCCTGGTCGCAACCGACAACCCCGATTTCGAGCGCCCACGCCTGATGCATGACCGCGAAATCGACAATGAGAAACTGCGCGAGCTGGACCGTCTGCTCGCCGAGAAGAAGGGAGCACAGTAATGACCAGCGAACGCACCACACTGTACCGCGACAAGCAGAATGCGAAGCTCATGGGTGTGTGTTCCGGCATTGCCGACTACACCGGGGTCAATGCTCTGTGGATCCGCCTTGGCGTCCTGATGCTGACCTTCATGACCGGCGGTTCGACCGTACCGTTCTACTTCATTGCGGGCCTGCTGCTGAACAAGAAGCCCTCGCACCTTTATGTCGACAAGGAAGAGCAGAAGTACTGGCAGCGTGTTCGTCAGAGCCCGCAGCGCACCGCCCGCGAAATTCGCAGCCGGATGCGCGATATCGACCGCCGCCTGGCCGATGTGGAAACATACTACGTTTCCAGCAATCCGCGCCTGAACGCTGAAATCGAGCGCTTGCGCTAACACTGAATTCTTGAGGGGAAATACGATGATCGGTGATCTTACAGGGCTTGTGGCGGTATCAGCGCCATTCCTGATGATTCTCGGAATTGTCTGGATATCGAAACAGAAGAAGCTGGAGGAAAAGCGCATCAGCGCCACTGCCGAGGCCAGCTCTGAAAAGGCTGCACAATATGTCAGCCACGTCGCCGAACTGGAACAGCGCGTCCAGGTACTCGAACGCATCATTACCGACCGCGGCTATGATATTGCCACGCAGATCGAGGCCCTGCGCGACCAGCGCGAAGTGGAGGCCAGCGATCGCGGCACGCCGCTGAACATTTCAAAGAAGGAAAACGTCTGATGCTAGCTGAAGCCACCGTAGTCCCCCACCTGCCCTGGATCATCGGCGCAGCCCTCGCTATCGGCGCTGCCGGTGTGGCCGGGTGGATCCACACGACCAAGCTCAAGATCAAGCATGGCTACCCGCTCGAAGGCATGTGGGGCCAGTCTCTCAAGCCCAGCACTGACGGCCAAACCGCACAGCGCGTTACCCTGCTGACTCAGGAAAACGCCGAAATGCGCGCTGAACTGAGCTCGGTAAAAGATCGCCTCGCGAATGTTGAGCGGATCGTGACCGACAGCGGATTTAGCGTCAGCAACGAAATCGAACGCCTGCGCGACGAGAGCAACTCAGGTGCCGGTGTGCCGCTGACCGACCGCAAGGCAGAGGTGCACGGCTAATGGGCGAACTGGCCATCATATTCGGTTTTATCCTGATCGTGACAATCATATCGCTTGGTTTCGGATCATCGATGCACAAGCGCCAGATCGCCTACAAGGAACGCAAGGAAGCGATCGAGCGAGAGCGCAGCGATGCGGGCCCGTCGGCTTCGGCAAAGACAATCGAAAAGCTGGAACAGCGCGTTCGCGTGCTGGAACGGCTGGCGACCGATCGCGGTCAAGATCTTGCATCACAGATCGAGGATCTGCGCAGCCTTCCCGACATGGAATTCCACACTGCCAGCCGGGAGAAAGCATGATGAGCAGCTGGGCAATCGTTGCAATCGTGGCCATCGCCGTATGGGGCGTAGTCCAGGCCATGAAAGCGAAAAACGGCCGCGAAACCGGTACGATGGGTGACCAGGATAACGGTCAACAGGTCGATCAGGTTGCCCAAAGCGAGCTCAAGGAATTGCGTGAACGGATAAAGGTTCTCGAGCGGATCGCCACTGACGCGAATACGACCGAGAGCCGCAAGATACAGGAAATCTCGCAAGAGATCGAAAACCTCAGGGACAAGTAATCGAAGCGGTGCAGGGAGCACTGTGGGAGGAATTGTGAAATGACCGAACAGATCATAGTTTCCAGCGCCGTGATAATCGGCACCGTGATCGTCGCCCTCATCGCTCTGCGCGGTTGGCAGGGTTGGCTGGCACTGAAAGAACGCGAGCTGGAGCGCGAGAGCCACCCGCGTCAGGAAATTGACAGCGGTTCCAGCATCGGCGCGGCCCGCATCGAAATTGCCGACCTCAAGGAACGCCTGCGCAAACTGGAAGCGATTGCCAGCGGGGTGGATTTGTAAGCTGCAGCCACTAAATGGCTGGAATGCGAACAATTGAAGACATCCAGGAAGAATACGAATTTCTCGAAGGCGACGAGCGCTATCGCCTGTTGATCGAATTGGGCCGCGAGCTTGATGAAATGCCCGACGCCCTGAAAACCGACGCAACGCTTGTCCGCGGATGTTCGGCCAGCGTCTGGGTCTATCCGACCGAACAGGCCGGCCAGCTGCATTTTCTGGCAGACAGCAATGCTGCGATAACCAAGGGTATCGTCGCGCTGGTCATTTCGGCGGTGCAGGACAAACCGGCAACCGACATCGCGAACATGGATATCACCGGCGCGCTTTCCCCGTTCGACCTCAAGAATCAGCTGAGTTCCAATCGCACTCAGGGCATTCCCAACATGATTGCCCTGGTTAAGGAGCACGCCGGCCGCATTGCATCAGGCACGGCCGAGACCGGCTGATATGCGGCCTTTTTTCCTTGTTGCGGGAATCTTGTCGGTCATCCTTGGCGCGATTGGCGCTGCCCTGCCCATCGTTCCGACAGTTCCGTTCCTGCTGCTGGCTGCGTTCTGTTTCGCGCGGAGCAATCCGGAATGGGAAGAGCGCCTTTTGAACCACCCGCAATGGGGCACTCAGCTGCGTGACTGGCGCGAGCGGCGTGCAATTTCGCGCAAGTCGAAAACAATGGCGATACTAGCGATGGCGGCCGGGGTCGGATTTACGTGGTACTCGCTCGGCTTTCCCTACGCCTATATATCAATCGCAGTTCTGGTGATTTGCGGCACATGGATCGCGACGCGGGCAGAATAGCGCGGCGATGCCAGACCTTTGCGGCTGGCACTCCCCTGTGATCAGCTGCCCACGCTCTCGCGGACAATCGCAATTCCTGCCTCGCGCTGTTTCTTGAGGTCAGCCTTCAGCTTCGCCGGATCGCGAGCGAGCAGGAAGCCAAAGCTGACGCCCCCTTCTTTCCCGATCGTGGCGTGATGCAGCTTGTGCGCCTGAACCAGCCGCTTGGCATAGCCCCGCTTCGGAACCCATTTGAAATAGCGCTGATGGACCAGACCGTCATGCACCAATGTATAAATGATACCGTAGGCCAGAATGCCGATGCCGATCCATGTCGCAGGCGGCCAGGCGTCACCGCCCAGCACCCATTCGCTGCCCAAGGCGAACATAGAAATGCTCATGACCGCGCCGACCACGCCGTATAGATCGTTCTTTTCCAGCAGGTTTTCATGCGGTTCGTGATGGTCGCGGTGCCATCCCCAACCCCAACCGTGCATGATGTATTTGTGGCTCGCCCATGCGACCCACTCCATCGCGGCGACGGTCGCAATTATGATCAGGATGGGGAGCAGGAATTCCATGGCCTCAGCCAATATAGTTTATTCCGGCTTGGAAAAGAAGAACCGGGAAATCTCTTCACCGATACGCGCCGGACGCAGAGTTTCCGCGTCAATGCAACACCAGCTCGACTGGATTTCAGCCAGCACTTCTTCACCGCGCTGGATTACCGTGTTGTAGAATGCCCGAGCGCCCTTGATATGCTCAAGCACCGTTTCGGCAACCACATCGGTATCTTCAAGGAATGCCGGCTTGCGATAGGTAATCTCGTGCTTCAGCGCGACCCATGCGCGGCTCGCCACCGCATCTGCAGGCGCGATGTTGCGCCAGTGCGACAGCACGGCATCCTGTACCCATCCGAGATATCGAGCATTGTTCACGTGCCCCATGAAATCGATATCGGTTGGCATGATCTTGATCGGGAATGTGTAGGGCGCTGCTGACATGTTTGTCAGTTAGCCACTACAAGATGACTTTTCCATGAAGATGTTCACACACATCCTGCTCTGAAGGCGGGCTGTGACACAATGGCCGCTATTGCAGCATCCACATCATCACCCCGCTCCGATCATAACAGACACTGAAATCATGCATTCCGCTATTGTTCATATTCAGGGCCATAAACCTGAACAAACAGATGGCAGACAAACGAAAGGAGCCGCCATGACACTCTCGCTCAAGACATTGGCCCCAACAGCCGCAATGGCCCTTGCAATCGGTGTAGCAGCACCCGCTTATGCTGCCCCGGCAAACGGATGGTCGCAGCACCAGCAGACCACATATTCCGATGCCCGCTCCTATCGCGGATACGACCGCCAAGGGTATGACCGTCAGAGGTACAACCGGAAGGCCAACCGTATCGACCGCCGTATCGATACATTGAGGCAAGATTTCCGGCAGGCTCGTCGCAGCGGCGAACTCACTCGCGCAGAAACCCGCAGCGTCCGCGCACGGATCCACTCAGTTGAACGTGCATACGCCGCTTTCGCACGCAATGGCCTTTCGCGGCAGGATCGCAGCGCACTCAATTGGCGGATCGAACAGGCATATGATGCATTGAACCGCGCACAATACAATCGTAGCGCCCGTTACGACCAGCGCCGATCATATCGCAGCCGGTACTGACCGCTGATATCCATTGAGAGGGGTCAAGTTTTCCTCTCTTGCCCGGCGGGGGCGGCCAGCCTAGGCGCAAGTCATGGCCAGTCGCCCCCGCACCTTGTATGAAAAGATTTGGGATGCCCATGTCGTGGAAACCCGCGACGACGGGACCAGCCTGATCTTCATCGATCGCCACCTCGTTCACGAGGTCACCAGTCCGCAGGCATTCGAGGCATTGCGCCTTGCGGGCCGCACGGTCCGCAGGCCTGACCTGACGCTTGCAGTGCCCGATCACAACCTCCCCACGACCCCGCGCGTCGATGCTGCGGGCAACCGGATCCCGATTGCTGACCCACAAAGCGCAGCGCAGCTGGAGGCGCTTGAAACAAACGCGCCATCTTTCGGTATTCGCTATATCGGCGCGACCGCTGCCGAACAGGGAATCGTCCATGTTGTCGGACCCGAGCAAGGGTTTTCTCTGCCCGGATCGACGATCGTTTGCGGTGACAGCCATACCGCGGCGCATGGCGGCGTTGGCGCGCTCGCTTTCGGGATCGGCACCAGCGAGGTCGAGCACGTGCTCGCCACGCAGACGCTGCTGCTGAAACAGTCGAAGACGATGGAAGTCCGCGTGAACGGCGAATTGGGGCCGGGTGTAACCTCCAAAGACCTGATCCTCCATATCATCGGTGTTATCGGCACTGCCGGCGGCACCGGACATGTGATCGAGTATCGCGGCGAAGTGTTCGAGCGCATGAGCGTGGAAAGCCGCCTGACGGTATGCAACATGTCGATCGAAGGCGGCGCCCGGGCCGGTCTCATCGCACCTGACGAAACGACATTCGCCTATTTCAAAGGCCGTCCGCTTTCCCCCACAGGCGAGGATTGGGACAAGGCGGTTGAATGGTGGCGCGGCCTACATACCGATGATGGTGCGGTGTTCGACAAGTCAGTAACGATTGATGCCGCAGATGTGGAGCCCACCGTGACCTGGGGCACTAGCCCGGAAGACACCTCTGCAATCGGCGGCAGCGTTCCGGATCCGATGAGTTTCGCAGACCCGAACAAGCAGGAAGCCGCCCGCAAGAGCCTGTCTTATATGGGCCTCGAACCGGGCCAGAAACTGTCCGATGTCGAAGTCCAGAATGTCTTTATCGGCAGTTGTACAAACAGCCGGATCGAAGACCTGCGCGCAGCGGCGGATGTTCTGCGCGGGCGCAAGATTGCAGCCAACGTAAAGTGGGCGATTGTCGTGCCGGGTTCCGGCCTGGTGAAGCAGCACGCAGAAGCGGAAGGGCTGGACAAGATCTTCATCGAAGCGGGCCTCGAATGGCGCGAACCCGGCTGTTCTGCCTGTCTCGGCATGAACCCGGACAAGGTGCCCGCCGGGGAACGCTGCGCCTCCACCAGCAATCGCAATTTCGTGGGCCGGCAAGGTCCGGGCGCGCGCACCCATTTGATGAGCCCGGCAATGGCCGCCGCCGCGGCGGTTACAGGCAAGCTGACTGATGTCAGGGAACTGGTGAAATGAGCCGAATGCCCTTGCCACGCCGCGCTTGCTTCACCATTGAAAAGTCATGACCAAGAAACTTCCAAAATCGCTCGGCGGGAAAGCCGCACTCGGTGCCGCCGCCATTGGTTCAGCAGCAGTTGCCGCCGCCTTGCTTTACGCATCCAAGCGCAAGGAAAAGAAGGCCGAGCAACCCGGCACAATCCCTTCGGGCGAAAAACCGGAAACCGATTGATGGATCCTGTTTCCTCGATCGAAGGGCGGGCCATTCCTTACGGCGCGAAGAACGTCGATACCGATGTTATCATTCCCGCTGCTTGGCTAAAAACCATCAGCCGCGACGGGCTGGCGCAGGGCGCATTCGAAACCGTTCGCGCCCAGCCCGGCAACGTGTTCGACGACCCGGAATATCAAGGCGCCCCAATACTGATCGCAGGTGACAATTTTGGTTGCGGATCCAGCCGCGAACATGCCGCCTGGGCACTGCTCGACATGGGCGTGACAGCTGTGATCGCGCCTAGTTTTTCCGATATTTTCTCAGGCAACGCCTTCAAGAACGGCATCCTCACGGTTGAATTGCCGCAGGAGCAGATCGACCGGCTGATGGAAGTCGCGAAGACCGATCCGATTTCCGTCGATCTTGAAAGCCAGACTGTCACGACTCCGTTCCAGGATCGCTTCACCTTTGAAGTCGATCCGTTTCGCAAGGATTGCCTAAGCAAAGGGCTCGATGAAGTCGGCCTGACACTCGAACGCAGCGATGCGATTTCGCAATATGAAAAGAACCAGGCACAAACGATGCCGTGGCTCGCAAAAGGGACGGAGATTGCCGCATGAAAACACTGTTATCGAAAGAAGTAGGCGGGCCGGAAACTCTGGTCGTCGAAGAAATTGATGCGCCAACACCGGGCAAGGGCGAAGTCCTGATCAAGGTTGCCGCCTGTGCGATCAATTTCCCCGACACGCTGATCATCCGCGACATGTACCAGTTCAAACCACCCCGCCCGTTCGCACCAGGCGGTGAAATCTCCGGCACGGTTGCAGCACTTGGCGAAGGCGTCGAAGGCTGGAAAGTCGGTGACAAGGTTCTCGCCGGGATCGGCAATGGCGGCTTGCAGGAAATGGTCGTTGCACCGGCGAACAAATTGTTCGCTGTGCCTGACTTCGTTGACCTGCCCGAAGCCAGCGCGCTGCTGATGACTTACGGTACAACCATTCACGGGCTGAAGGACCGGGGTGATATCAAGCCGGGTGACACCATGCTTGTGCTTGGCGCTGCTGGCGGTGTCGGCCTGTCCGCGGTTGAGCTGGGCAAGGCCTACGGCGCGCGCGTAGTCGCTGCGGTTTCCAGCGAGGAAAAGGGCGAGGTTGCCCGCAAGGCAGGCGCGGACGAGGTCGTGATCTACCCGCGCGCTCCGTTCGACAAGGATACGTCGAAGGCGCTGGCGAAAGCGTTCAAGGATGCGGTCGGGCCCGACGGTGCCGATATTGTTTACGACATTGTCGGCGGCGATTATTCGGAACCTGCATTGCGCGCAATCGCATGGGAAGGCCGCTTTCTTGTGGTCGGGTTCCCTGCTGGTATCGCCAAGATGCCGCTGAACCTCACTCTGCTGAAAAGCTGCGATATTCGCGGCGTCTTCTGGGGCGCTTTCACAATGCGCGAACCGCGCAAGAACGAAGCCAACATCGCAGAACTGTTCCGCCTTTGGAAAGAAGGCAAGATCAGCCCGCTGATCAGCGAAACCTATCCGCTGGAACGCGCCCACGAAGCGATCTCGAAGCTGGAAAACCGCGGAGCAATCGGGAAGCTGGTCGTCACCATGGATAGCTGATCCGGGATTTCGCGGCTTGCCGCGACTGACCTCCATGCCTATCTGCCATAGGTAACGATTTAAGAGGGACTTATGACCGATTTCAAAGACCGCGAAAAAGGCGAAGAAGCGAAATACGCTTTCGATGAAGAAAACGCATTCAAGATCGCTGCACGCCGCAACCGTCTGCTCGGCCATTGGGCTGCGGAAAAGATGGAACTGACCAGCGAAGAAACCGAAGCCTATGCGAAAGCCGTGGTTCAGGCCGATTTCGAAGAAGCCGGCGACGAGGACGTGATCCGCAAGCTGCTGGGCGATCTGACCGCTGCTGGTGTCGACATCGATGAAAGCGGTGTTCGCACTGCGCTCGAGCAAAAATCTGTCGAGGCTCGCCGCCAATTGATGGGCGAGTCCTGATCCGATGCCGATGTCCGGCACCGAAATCGAAACGATGATCAAATCCGCCCTCCCCGGCGCAGAGGTCGTAATGACCGATCTGGCCGGGGATGGTGATCACTGGGCAGCCAAGGTCACCGCACCGCAGTTCGCCGGCAAGAGCCGCGTCCAGCAGCACAAACTGGTCTACGAAGCGCTCGACGGAAAAATGGGCGGCGTCCTGCACGCCTTGCAACTGACGACGGTCGTTCCCACCTCCTGACCAGATAAGAATTACCCGGAAGTAGAAATATGTCTGAAACCAACGATCGCATTTCCAAAGTCGTAGGCGAAAACGATGTCGTCTTGTTTATGAAGGGCACCCCGCTCTTCCCGCAATGCGGCTTCTCCAGTCGTGCCATCGCGATTCTCGATCATTGCGGCGTGGGATATGAAAGCGTTGATGTGCTGCAGGACATGGAAATCCGCCAGGGTATCAAATCCTATTCCGACTGGCCGACCATTCCCCAGCTTTACGTCAAAGGCGAATTCGTCGGTGGCAGCGACATCATGATGGAAATGTTCGAAGCGGGCGAATTGCAGACACTGATGGATGAAAAAGGCGTTGCCAAGGCAAGCTGACCATCCATCCATTCAGTAGCAAAAAGAAAAAGGCTCCACCGCGATATGCGAGTGGAGCCTTTTCTTTTCGGGGAGGCCGAACCGGGAGACCAGGAAGGTTCCGCCTCATATCGAAGACCATTTAGACATGGAACATAATGCACAGAGCGTGCCAGTTTCATGCAGCCCCTCGATTGTGCGCCTCACAGTGGTTAACAGGGATTAGCCGGACGGCGACGTGTAAACTCTACCGACACTCAACCAAGCACTTTGCATCAGGCGTTTGTGCAGCCCCGATCCATGACACTTGGCAATAGTCCCAGTCTGCGGCACATGACTTACATGACCAATCAGAATGCGAACGAAGCGCCAGACGGCATCCCTGCAGCAACAGTCGTGGTATTTCGCCGCTCTCCTGATGGACTGCCGCCCGAAATCCTGATGGTCACCCGATCCCGTTCCATGTCATTCGCCGGCGGTGCCGCAGTGTTTCCGGGCGGCCGGGTGGACCAGGAAGACTTCGATCTGGCCCGAACGCTTGCCACCGATCTTGACCCGGACGAGGCCGCACACCGTGTCGCAGCCATCCGGGAAACACTGGAGGAAACCGGGCTTGCCATCGGCATCCATGGCGAGGTCGATGCCGAACGCGCGAAAGCCGCGCGCAACCTGCTGCTGGAAAAACGCGAACTCGCCCCTGTCCTCGACGCTATGAGCTGGAAGATCGATCTGAATGAGGTCGTCCCGTTTTCACGCTGGTTTCCCAAGAACGAGAAGCTTCCACGTGTGTTCGACACCCGCTTCTACCTGGCCGATCTCGGCACCGGCGCGGTCGACATCACGGTAGACGAAACCGAGAATACCAAGCTTTACTGGATCACTGCCCAAGGAGCGCTGGATGCGGCGGCGGCGGGCGATTTGACCATCATTTACCCCACCAGACGCAACCTTGAACGGCTGGCCCAATTCACCAATTTCAGTGACGCTGCTGCTGATTGCGCGCGTCATCCGGTCAAGACGATTACGCCCTTCACCGAAGAACGTGACGGCACCCAGTGGCTGTGCATACCCGATGATGCCGGGTATCCGGTGTCGGGCGAACCGCTCGGCGATGTGATGCGCGGATAGATTTCGCGCCTTCGTGATTTAAGGTCAAGCTGTCCCGCGAATGGCCACAAGGGAGTAATCACATGACTCCGCGCGCGCCACGCGCTACCCCTGTTGCTTGAGGGCGAATCCAAGAGATTCCTAGAACCGGCTAATCAGAGGGGGCGCTGATGAGTGATGGATTGCGGCAGGATACACTGTTTGTGGCGTTAACGCGTCCGCAGATGTTCGCCGGTGTGACTTACACATTCTTTGTCATCAATCTTATCGTTGCGGTTGAGCTGTTTCTGGTTTTTCGCAGCATCTGGGTGCTGCTTGCTGCGCTGGTGCTGCACGGGATCGGGATGCTGATGTGCCTCCATGAACCACGTTTCTTCGACCTCTGGATCACCAAGGTGCGCAATTGTCCGCGCGTGAAAAACTACGATCTGTGGCGATGCAATTCCTACCGGCCCTGACCCGCGACCCCAAAGTTATTGCGCGCGAGGCCCCTGCCGGCGCGCACCTTCCCTATGCACGGCATATCGATGACGTCACGATCGAGACACGCGACGGCCTGTTGATGCAAACCATCCGGCTGGGCGGCTTGCTGTTTGAAACAGCCGACAGCGATGAACTGAATTACCGTGCGGAATTGCGCGACGCGATGCTGCGGGCTGTGGGTACTTCTCGCTTTGCCCTGTATCATCACGTGGTACGCCGCCGCGCGGACGTGGCACTGGACGGGGAATACCGCGACGATTTTTCGCAGCGGCTCGACAAACGCTGGAAAAACCGGCTCGGCTCCAAGCAGCTGTATATCAACGAACTGTTTCTGACTCTCGTACGCCGGCCTTTGCAGGGCAAGATAGGTCTGGCGGACCGCGCGCGCAGCTGGTTCGCACGATCATCCTCCAACAAAGCCGCCAGTATCGCGATCGAGAAGCACGCGCTGGACAATGCCCGCGAAGCTCTGGTGGCGGCGCTCGGTTCATACGATCCGCATCTGCTATCTGCGTATGAAACGGACGATGGCCGGCGATCCGAGCCGCTCGAATTCCTGTCCTATCTGTTCAATTCCGACATGCGGCCGGTTGGCATTCCGCACGGGGATCTCGGCCATCACATCCCTTCGCGCCGACTAAGCTTCGGGCTCGATACGGTCGAGCTTGGGCGTAACGGCGATCAGCCGCGCAAGTTTACCGCGCTTGTTTCGATCAAGGATTACCCTGGCCGGACCATGCCTGGAATGTTCGATGAACTGTACCGGATGCCGTTCGAGCTGAATGTGAGCCAGAGCTTCGCATTCGTGGAACGCAGCGAGGCACTTGGCCGCATGAATCTGGCTCTGCGGAGAATGCGGTCGGCGGAAGATGAAGCGCTTTCGCTGCGCGATGAACTCTCTGTTGCCAAGGATGAAGTCGCTGCCGGCCGCGCCGGGTTTGGCGAACACCATACCACTATTGCCGTTCACGCCAGCGACCTTGCAAAACTGGACAACCAGGTCGCTGAAGCGATCGCGATGCTGGCCGATCTGGGCATCAATGCAGTGCGCGAAGATATTGCGCTGGAGCCGACCTTTTGGTCGCAATTCCCCGGTAATTTCAAGTATCTCGCGCGCAAGGGCCTGGTTTCGACGACCAATTTTGCGGGGCTCGCCAGTCTCCACAACTTCCCCGTCGGGCGGTTGCATGGCAATCACTGGGGCGAAGCGGTCTCGCTATTTGAGACGACCGCCGCTGGACCGTATTTCTTCAATTTTCACCAGAACGATCTGGGGAATTTCACGATTATCGGCCCATCCGGTTCGGGCAAGACCGTAGTGCTCAATTTTCTGCTGGCACAGGCGCGCAAGTTCAAACCGCGCACCATCTTCTTCGACAAGGACCGCGGTGCGGAACTGTTTATTCGCGCAATTGGCGGCACCTACGACCGTCTCAGGCCAGAGGCGGCTTCCGGTTTGAATCCGCTCCAACTGCCCGACAATCCTGGAAACCGGCAATTCCTGATCGAATGGATTTCGATGCTGGCCGGTGCGCTCGACAGCAGCGAGCTGGAGCAAGTTCGCGACGCAATCGAGACGAATTTCCAGCAGCCTGTCCCCAAACGTCGGCTGCGTCACCTTGCCGAACTGTTCCGCGGGTCCGACCGGCCAAAATCGGGCGATCTGTATTCGCGGCTGCGGCCATGGTGGGGCGACGGGGAACGCGCCTGGTTGTTCGACAATGCACGAGACAACACCGACCTGACCGCCGAAACAGTCGGGTTCGACATGACTGCGATCCTGGATGATCCGGTCGCCCGAACACCCGCCATGGCCTATTTCTTCCACCGCGTTGAAGAACGGCTTGATGGTTTACCGACGATCATCGTCGTCGACGAAGGCTGGAAGGCACTGGACGACGAGGTTTTCGTGCGCCGCATCAAGGACTGGGAAAAGACGATCCGTAAACGCAACGGGATCGTGGGCTTCGCCACGCAAAGCGCGCAGGATGCACTGGAAAGCAAGATTGCCAGTGCGATCATCGAACAGGCTGCGACGCAGATTTTCATGATTAATCCGAAAGCGCGCGCCGAGGATTATATTCACGGATTTGGCCTTAGCCCCCACGAATTCGACCTGATCCGGACACTGCCGGACAGCTCGCACTGTTTCCTGATCCGTCACGGCAAAGACAGCGTGGTTGCGCGGCTAGACCTCTCGGGGGAACGGGACCTTCTCACCATCCTGTCAGGCCGCGAAAGCACGGTGCGCATTTTCGATGAACTGGTGCCCAGAACCGGCACAGATCCGGCCAACTGGATGCATTTGCTGATCGAGAAGGCAGCCTGATGGCTTGTCCGGCAATCATCACCGGTGACCAATTCCTGCTGCGGGTAATCGGTCACATCGATTGTCAGGCGCAATTGCTGGGCAGCTACGGCTATCAGGCGCTGGGCCAGCCCGGCTCAGTCGCAGCCACCCTTATGGCCGGCTTGCTGACCTTGTTCGTCGGGCTGTTCGGGATACGTTTGCTGTTCGGACCTGCGCCCGGAGCGCGCGATGTGATCGGTGACGTGATCAAGATCGGGATTGTTATCACTCTGGCGTTTTCGTGGCCTGCATTCAGGACAGTGGTGCATGACCTAGTCCTCGATGGGCCGGCAGAGATCGCCAATACTATGGTTTCCCCATCGCTTTCCGATGGCAGCAGCCAGTTTGCGGAGCGCCTGCAAAAGGTCGATGTTGCCATGGTCCGCCTCGCGGAGCTGGGCACGGGCCGAAACACCGGTGCTTTTTTGGAAGGTAGCGAAACGGGCGCGAGCTTTTCCGGCACAGCGCTGCAGGATGATACCGCCCTTGGATATGGACGCCTCGCCTATCTTGGCGGAATAATCACATCGCTGGGCTTACTGCGTCTCGCCGCGGCGTTGCTGTTGGCCTTGGCCCCGCTCGCGGCGGGGCTGCTATTGTTCGAACAGACAAGAGGCATCTTTGCAGGGTGGCTGCGCGGACTGGTTCTCGCCATGATCGGATCGATCGGGGTCACCGCCGTACTGGCGATGCAATTGTCGATTCTGGAACCGTGGCTCGCTGATGCCATAAGGGTTCGCAATCTGGGCTATGCGACCCCTTCCGCGCCGATGGAAATGTTGGCGATCAGCAGCGGATTCGCGGTCATCCAGCTGGCGATGGTCTGGCTCCTCGCGAAAGTCGCCTTCAATCGCGGCTGGATATCGGTGAATTTACCAGGCGCCGCGCCGGCCGCAAACATCTTTACCAGTCAGTTTGAAGCAAGTCCGGCGGCGGCCACGACGGTCTACCAAAGCCGTGCGGAGCGCATTTCGGATCATGTCGAAACAATTGTCCGCCGGGAAAACGGCAACACTGCAGGCCGCGCTCAATTCCGGTCTCTCGAAACAGAACGGTCCGCCGCAGCGCCTTCCAACGGGCAACCAGCATCGCCTGCAACCAGCCCCGCCCGCTTGGGAAGTTCATACCGGCGAACCGCCCATCGCAGCAGTCAGGCAGCCCGCAATCGAGATAGCAGCCAATGAACCATTATGATCATCAGAACATCGACGATCTTGCAATCGACGATAGCTGGTCGCGCAGTGTGACCGACGATCTGGAAAAATCGAGCCGCCGTGCCTGGATCGTTGCCGCCGTCGCCGCTGCGATTGCGCTGCTGGAAGCGATCGCGCTTGTTTACCTGATCCCGCTCAAGACGGTGGAGCCGTACACACTGCTGGTCGATCGCCAGACCGGCAATGTCGAAGCGCTGGCGCCGCTGGACGCCCAGATAATCACCCCGGATGCCGCGCTGACCCGATCTTTCCTGGTCCAATATGTGATCGCGCGCGAGAGCTTTGACGCAGACAGCGTGCAGGATGATTTTCGCAAGGTATCACTTTGGACCGAGGGTAGCGCACGCCAGCGCTACAGCAATCTGATGCAGGCAAACAATCCGTCCAGCCCGCTGGCATACATGCCGCGCGGCGGGACCATCCGAACCGAAATCACCAGCGTATCGTCATTGGCGGCAAACCGTTCGCTTGTCCGCTTTGCGACCACCCGCACCGATCCCGGCGGGCAGCCCCAGCCAATCGCCCGTTGGGCCGCAGTGATCGATTATCAATTCTCCAACTCAGAAATGAGCGAGGCGGACAGGCTGATCAATCCGCTTGGCTTCCAAGTGACCCGTTACCGCCGCGATGCGGAGGCTCTGCCGGAAACCGTCGTCACGCAGCAGCCTGCACGTCTGCGTGCGCAGCCGGGGGCTGTGCAGGAATGAGGCTTGCAGGATCAATTGCCGCTATACTTGCGCTGAGTTCGGTGACGGCGAGCGCCCCCCTCGCCGCGCAAGTGCTGCCGCAGCCCAGCGCGGAAAATCCGCGCCTTCAAACAGTTCGCTGGACACCGGGGCAGGAAATCATCCTTACCGCGCTTCCCGATACGGGCCTGACTGTCGTGCTCGAACCCGGAGAGCAGGTTCGCCGCGTCGCAGTCGACGATCAGAACACAGTCGAGGTTCGCGTGTCCGCAGAACTCGACAGTTTGCTGATCCTGCCGCAAGTCAGAAGCGTTGGCAGCGGGATTGTCGTACAGACAGATCGCCGCGATTACCGCTTCACCCTTCGCACCGACACCGGCCTGACCGCCGCATATCTGGTGAAAATAGACTACGATGATCCGGGCATACAGCAGCCGCAGGAGGTCACCGCGAAGCCAGCCGGGATTGTGTGGAGATACCGCGTGAAAGGCGACACATCTGTGCGCCCGGCCAGCATCAGCGACAACGGTATCCGTACCCGCATTGCCTTTGGCCCCGAACAATTACTTCCTGCGGTTTTCTCAATCGGGCCGACCGGCAAGGAACAGGTGGTCAACGGCTATATGCGGGACGGAATTTTCGTGATCGACCGGGTATATTCGCAGCTCGTCTTCCGTATCGACAAGGACAAGGCCACGGCAAACCGCAACAAGAACGGGGAGAAGACCGATGGCTGATGCGCAAAACATTGCCGATGCCGAAAACGATATTCGCCCCGTGGTCGCCACCGCGCCCGCCAGCAATGCCGGGATGTGGGTGTTCTTCGCAATCCTGCTGCTTGGCGGAGTATGGCTATTCAGTGCACTCAGCGCCAATCGGGCGCAGATTCAGGCACCGGCTACCGCGTTCCGCCCCGCGCCCGATGGAGGCCGAATTTCCGCGCCCCCGCCGCTCGCCTTGCCCAATGAATTCTCGAACGCACAGCCAGTGGCAAGGCCTCGCACTCTTGCCCGGCCAATAGCCGCGCCGGTAACAGCTCAGACCTTGTCGCCGCCGCGTAAGGCAATCATGCCAGCGCCGCAGCCTGCACCGCCAAACGATTATTATACGCCGGTCGATCCAAACCCGCGCCCCGCAGTGGTGTTCGATCAAACATTGCGCGCAGCTGCGCCGGATAGTGAGCAGTCCGTCGCGGTTTCTGCAGATCGAGTTCGTGCCGGCCGGTTGGCCAAACCGTCGCAGACGATCCCGCAAGGCACGGTGATCCCGGCGGTCCTGGAAACCGCGCTCGATTCAACACGCTCCGGCGCAGCACGCGCCTTGGTCCAGCGCGACGTTTTCAGTTTCGATGGAACGCGCATCCTGATCCAACGCGGAAGCCGCCTGTACGGCGAATATGACGCGGGGCTTGAGCCGGGCCAAAACCGCGCCCTGGTTCAATGGACCCGCCTGATACGTCCGGATGGCGTCACGATCGCGCTCAATTCACCGTCATCTGATCCGCTTGGACGGGCAGGTGTGAAAGGCAAGGTCGACAGCAAATTCCTGCAACGGTTCGGCGGTGCAATCTTGCAAACCGTACTTGATCTGGGCGTGGCCGTTGGAACCAACGAGATTTCGTCCGGAGAAGGCGTGGTGGTTGCCTTACCCGGCAGCACGCAGAACATTCAGGTTCAGGACCGGGAACGCGTACAGCGGACGTTGAAGGTAAAGCACGGCACAAGCGTGTCTGTGTTCGTCGCCCGCGACCTAGACTTTTCGACCGTGGATTCCTGAGATGGAAACTCAGGCGATGGAGACCGGTTACTATCTGGACAGTTTTCTCGCCCCGCTGGCGGGCGTGCTCGCGCGTACCGACGTAACCGATATCTTTATCAACCGGCCTGGCGAGATCTGGGTTGAATCGCTTGGCGGGGGGATCGAAGTGATGCCCGTTGAAGGCCTGGACGAGAAGTCTCTCAGCCGGCTCTCACGCCAGATCGCGGCTGCAAATTCGCAAGGGATCAACCGCAGCCAGCCGCTACTTGCGGCATCGCTGCCGGATGGATCGCGGGTGCAAATTGTAGCTCCGCCTGCAACCCGGCGCGGCCATGTGATAGCAATCCGGCGGCACGTCGCCTCCGACCTCAAATTGTCCGACTGGGAGGACGCCGCAGCTTTCGAGGGGCTGCAATCGGGCGAGGCTGCAATTGATAAGCAGCGAACCTACCGCTCTCTGTCGGGCGGCGAAGCAACCGGGTACCTGCGGCAAGCAGTCCTTGATCGGCGCAACATCCTGATTTCGGGCGGTACCTCCACAGGAAAAACGACTTTTCTGAACGGACTGCTGGCGGAAATTCCGCAAGACGAGCGCTTGATCCTTATCGAAGATACAGAAGAATTGCGGCTCGACCATCTCAACGCAGTCGGCTTGCTGGCGGCGCGGGGCCAGCTGGGCGAAGCCGATGTCAGCGCAGAAGACTTGCTGATCGCTGCGCTGCGCATGCGGCCGGACCGGATCATTCTTGGGGAACTTCGCGGGAGCGAGGCCTTCACCTTCCTGCGCGCGGTCAACACCGGCCATCCCGGCTCTATCACGACCATCCATGCCGATACGCCCCAGCGCGCTATTGAGCAGCTTGCACTCCTGGTTCTGCAAACCGGGTCGCGCCTGTCCCGGGACGATGTGCGCCATTATGTCCGCGAGAGCATCGACGTGTTCGTGCAATTGGAAAGACGCTCGGGCATACGCCGGGTCTCGCAGATCATGGTCGCAGAATAGGATGCTGGGTCATTTTTTCGCATCCGTTTCCCTGTTTGAAACGGACGGATCGCAGCCAATAGGTGCAGCAATCGGCTGGATCACCGGCACGGCGCTCGGCAGCCTTGCGATTGGCCTATGCGTGATAGCGGTCGCGATTGTCGGATTGTTGTTGATGACCGGCAGGCTGGCGGTCCGTGATGCGCTGAGAGTGGTCCTGGGATGTTTCATCTTACTCGGCGCGCCGGTTATTGCCGGGGCGTTCATTTCCGCAGTTTGAACCGGTATATGCGGGCAAATTTCGAAGAAGTCGTGGCGCCCCCGACATGAAAGTGATGGGCACTGTAATCATTGGTGAAGTCTAGCTCGTCTACCCTCATAACGGCAGCTTTACGCCTTCATTCCTGACATTCGAGGTCGATTTTATAGTTTGCAAAAGCAGACCTTCCGCTTTTTCCCGCTTGGGAATCTCAGCCTATGTCCGGTTGTGTGGGGGAAGCGGACGTTGGAGATCAAAGCGTTTGATACAGAACGAGTGCGTCTACGTATCCTTCTGACCGGTGAAGGAATGCATCAGGCAAACGCCCTACCTCCTCAAAGCCTAAGCGCTTCCACAACCGGATTGCATGCTCATTCGTTGCCACCACGAAATTGAACTGCATTGCACGAAAGCCTGCTTCACGGGCTTGAGCCATCGAATGCTGACACATTGCGGTCGCAACGCCGCGTCCTGATGCTGCAGCAGAGGTCATATACCCGCAATTGCAGACATGGCTCCCACCTCCAGCTTGATTTGGTTTGATGTAATAGGTGCCCAAAACTTTGCCGCCTTCTTCGACGACAAAGGTCTCGCGGTCACTTCCCATCCAATAGTCAAGAGCTCCCTGCTCATCGATGTCTGGGTCAAGAGCGTAAGTCGTTCCATCCCTAATTGTTGGCAGGATGATCGAGCAGATCGCCGATGTGTCATGCTTCGTTGCGGGCCGGATAAACATGAGCTGTGAAATAGGACCTGAAGAGGATGTCCGCAATCGGGGCGTTAGTTGCCCGTCCGCTTTTAGGCACAAAGATGGGTAAGCAGACATACGAAGGAAACAAAACGGCCGTATGTTTCCCAGCATATTCTAGGCAGGTAATACCGAAGACTGCAGAACTCTGGATTTTCTCATGAGTGGCGCGCCCGGCAGGACTCGAACCTGCTGCCTCAAGATTAGAAGTCTCGCGCTCTATCCAGATGAGCTACGGGCGCGCGCCGGGCACGCGCATAGCGTGCTTTTCGCGGCCTGCAAATGCGGTTAGGCACTCGTCCCCATGAGCGACACACCAGAACCTATCGAACGCACAGCGGCTTCGGCGCGGTCTTTCCGCTATTATGACCTTGTGATGGCGGCATTCGTTGCGATCCTGCTGCTGTCCAATATCATCGGCGCGTCGAAACCATCTTACGTCACCCTGCCTGGCGGGTCTGAGTGGTCCTTCGGGGCAGGCGTGCTGTTTTTTCCAATTAGCTACATCATCGGCGATGTTCTGACGGAGGTGTATGGTTACGCCAAGGCGCGCCGGGTGATCTGGACCGGCTTTGCCGCACTGCTGTTCATGGCATTCATGGCGTGGGTGGTTGTTTCGCTGCCACCGGCTGATGGCTGGCCCGGGCAGGAATCGTATGAGTTCGTATTTGGCAATAGCTGGCGCATCGTTCTCGCCTCGATGGTGGCATTCTGGGTGGGGGAATTTGCCAACAGCCTGGTTCTGGCGAAGATGAAGGTCTGGACGGACGGCAAGATGCTGTGGGCCCGCACCATCGGATCGACCATTGTCGGACAGGGCTTCGACAGCGCGATTTTTTACCCTCTGGCATTTTACGGGCTGGCCGGCTGGCCGCCGGAACTGATCTGGCAACTGGTCCTGTCGCAGTGGCTGATCAAGACGGCGTGGGAGGCGTTTCTGACCCCGGTAACCTATCTGGTGGTGGGCAAGCTGAAACGCGCGGAAGGGGTCGATATATTCGATACCGAAACCGATTTCTCGCCCTTTGCCAGAACCGGCTGAGCCATAAAAAGGGCCGGACGAAACGCCCGGCCCTCCCCCTCTCCCAAAGGGTATTGGTTAGAACGACACGCCGACCGCGACACCATAACGGCGCGGATCGAGGGTGAAGATGTTGGTGAACAAGCCCGAAGAAGCATCGGTGACATACAGACCCGTGGTCGAGTTGCTGTCGAAGATGTTCTGAACGAACCCGCGAACAAACCACCGCTTGTCAGGCCCGTTCAGCTGCAGCTGAGCGTTGGCCTGAACGAATGGCTCGATACGGTTCACGTTGCCGTTGAAGACGTTACCAAACTGCTCGCCAGTGTAAGCAATGTCGAAACGGGGGACCAGGGTCATGCCGTTGTCGAATTCCTTGGTGTACTGGACACCGACCGACGCCTTCAATTCAGGTGCCTGAGGCAGCTTGTTGCCTTTCAGATTGACCTGAACACCGGGGCTGAGCACCTGGATACCGCCAAATGCACCGCCAATCGCCGCAGCCTGACCTTCGAGAACCGCGCAGATGCTGAACGCGCCTGCAGACTGAAGACCGCCATCTGCGGGGAATTCGGTCGTGCCCTGAAGGCCGAGGCCCGGATTGATCGCATTCACAAACGCATCGGGACCGCCGGGTGCAGCGCCGGTGACTGCGCAAAGTGCGCCGTTGGTGATGTCCTTGATGATGACCGCGTTGGCATCACCGCCGCCCGGATCGCGCGGATTGCTGAAGAACTGATCCCCGGCAACCTTTGCATTCAGGAAGCTGAAGTTGACGTTGAACAGCCAGTTGTAATCGGGGCGAAGGATCGCCTCGATTTCAGCGCCGTAGATGTCGGCATCGATTGTATCGTTGACCGATGTACGGGCAATAATCCGGCTGAGCTGCAGGTCCTTGTACTTGTAATAGAACGCTGTGGCATTGAGCTGCAGCGCACCGTTGCCGAAGGTGTTCTTGCTACCGATTTCGAACGCATCGATCGATTCCGGAGAGAAGCTTTCGGGAACCGAGAAGATCGGCTGCAATGGCGGGTTGATACCGCCCGACTTGTAACCGCGCGAATACGAAGCGTAGATCAGATTATCCGGTGTGAACTGGTAATCGATTACGAAACGCCCGGTGATTTCATCGAATGCGACCGAACGGGCCTGGATAGGCTGGATACCCGCTGTTCCCGGATCAGCATCGAACGAGCCGGAAAATGGCGAGTCGAAGGGATCGCCATCATTGCTGAACGGGTTGAGGAAGCTGGCCAGTGTGGAACGTGCGGTGATCGCCTTCTTATCGTTATTATACCGCAGACCAGCCGTGACTTTCAGCTTGTCCGAAAGTTCCAGATAGCCTTCCCCGAAGATGCCATAAGATTCCAGCTGGAAACTTCTGGTATTGTTGCGGAAGAACGAGGTTGCCAGATAGGATGGCGGCAATCCGGCACCAAGAGCTGTAAACGTTCCGAGCACACCGCTGATGTAATCAATGGCGAACGCGTTCACGTAGTAGCTGTTCTCAAGCACTTTCGAGTCGGCATAGATACCGCCAACCAGGAAGTTGAATGGTCCGTCAAAGTCGGACGAAATGATCGCTTCAACCGAGTAGGATTCGTTTTCCTGGTTCGATCTGTCGAACTGCGGCCCGTTGGGTGTGCAGACAGAGAAGCCCTCGAAAGAGCCGCGATTGTCCAACCGGGTGTCGGATGTGCACAGGTTTCCGCTGCCATCGAACAGAGCATCAATGATCGGCTGGAAATAGACGCCGGTGCCCGGCCCGGCAGCATTGTTGGCGAATGCCTGCAATGTACCGAATGCGAGCGCCGCATTGGGAATGGCGCCGATGCCGAGGTTGTAATCCTGGCGGGAATCAACGCTGGTTTCCTGATACGTACCGGTCAGGCCAAGCTGGAACGAACCGATGTTCTGTTCAAGGTGCGCCTGGATCTGCAATTCGTCTGCGAAGTATTCAGGCGTAAACTCTGTCCGCACCTGGCGGACATCGGCTGGTTCCTGAAAGTTCGCATAGGCATCAGGCCCGTACAGGCTGTTGAGGCCCAGCGTGGATGGAATGCCATTGATCGCCAGGAATTCCGAAGAACCAAGCGTCCCTGTGAAGGTGGAATTCGAATTTGTGCTGTCAAAGTCGCGGCGGTTGTTCAGACAGCCGACAACGCCGGTCGGGTCACGCTGACACTGCTGCTTTTGAATACGCAGGCGGTCATCATCCTCGCGGAAATAATACCCCATAAGGTCCAGTGTGGTATCGGGGCTCGGCTCCCACCGCAGCGAACCGCGAACTGCATACATGTCGCGCCCATCAATGCGGGTGTTGTTGGCCAGGTTTTCCGTATAGCCATCGCGGTTGAGGTAGAAGCCCGCCACGCGCACACCCAGCGTATCGCCGATCGGCACGTTGACCATGCCCTTGGCCTTGATGCTGTTGAAATTGCCGTACTCGAATTCTGCCTTGGCTGCGATTTCGGACAGGTCCGGCTTCGCCGAAACAACGTTGACCACGCCCGACGTCGCGTTGCGGCCGAACAGTGTACCCTGCGGGCCGCGCAGAACCTCGATCCGCTCAAGATCGAAATACTCGGTTTCGAACAGGCGGGTGCCGAACAGCGGGGCCGAATTCAGGTGGATCGCGGTCGCGCTGTCGCAGCTGACCCCGACGCACAGATCGCCGATCCCGCGGATCGTAAAGCTGGATGCGGTAAAGTTGCTTTTGGTGAAGGAGACGTTTGGCAGAGTAAGCTGAAGGTCGCTCGCATTCTCGATCTGCTGCGATTCCAGTGCTTCGGCCGAAAATGCGCTGACTGCAATCGGGACTTCTTGCAGGCTCTGGTCCTGACGCTGGGCGGTAACCACAATTTCAGTACCGCGATACCGCGGGGTTTGATCCTCATCTGCATCTTGAGCGTATGCCGGAAACGCGATCGCGCTGCCGCAAATGCCGGCAAGCAGGGTAGCTTTGACCCTCATAATCCTCTCCCATGTAAGCGGCCCATTTTCGGGTCCTGCATACACCAAGCTAAATCAGTTGTGCCGCAAATAGCAAGAGTGTTGCGCATTATGGTGATTTCTACGCAACAATCATAAGCCGCAGCCTAGCTCTCCGCGTGTCCAATTCACGCCTGGAATCCCTAACCCTAGGTATTTACGTGGTTTTGTGGCCGCAGAGAAAATTCACGGCGAAGATGGCCGGTCATGCTGATTTCACAATCAGGTCTGGCTTATGAACAGTCGCGCCATCGCAAGCGCGGCCAATTGGCAACGCCTAGGCCGAAGTACGCGCCAGCATTTCGGATTCGCTGATCACGCGCATTTCCGGTTTCAGGTTCAAGCGGTCGCCCAGAAGGGCCATATCCTTTTCGCTGGGCAGACCGAACAGGTCGGCATGGCTTTCCTCCAGCGAAAGGACCAGCTTGCCCGCTTCGACTTCCAACGTGCTTACATGGAAAAGTCGGCGCGAACGGCCGCCGAGCCTTCGGCAGAGGCGGATGGCAAGGCCCCAGCAGACTGCTTCTTCCAGTTGTTCCTCACTGGCCAGACGGTACAGTTCGCGGTTCAGATCGCAGCGATTCCCGTTCCCGCAGACGGCAGCAGCCATCATTGCGCGCTCATCCGGCGCAAGACCCAGCCAGCGTTTCTGCAGCGCCCAATCGGTCGCAACGTCCATCCGCAGGTTGGGTTCGATCTGCATTGATGCGAGCGAAAGCATCGTTGCCGCCAATCGAACACGTTCGCTACCATGCAGCGACGGCGGCGCTGCGCCAACCGTCCATGCGGCGATGCGCGTTGCCAGGATCGGCGGGGTCCCGCGAGAGGCGGCGAATTCGCCCACCCCGGCAAGCAGCGGATCTTGCGAACGTGCGATGGCCGGCAACTCATCATACAGGATGCCTTCGCGCAGGCCCCACGATGAAAACACGATGCGGTCCGGCATCAACCGGTCGAGCAAGGCGTCCAGCAGGACGCCCGCATGAGGCAGATTATCCGCCCGCATGCTGGAAATTCGCGGGTGCAGACGCAGTTCGTCAGGCTCAGCCTCGGCCACACGCGTTGCCAGCGCCTTCGCTTCGGCCAGCGGCAGGGTGAAGGCGTGCGGATCAGTCAGCGGGTAATCGCGGTCCTCCATCGCCAGCACGGCCATTGATCGCCAGGTTCCGCCAACAAGATACAGCGTTCCGTCGACCGGCCCGATCTTGCCCGATGCCTCCAGCATGGCGTTCAGATTGCTATGGGTTTCGGCCCGGTCCGAACCAATGTGATCTGGCAGCCGCAGCGTTCCCAGCGGCAGGCTGATCCCCGGATCACACTCTCCCTCGGCAATATGCACGAGTTCGAGGCTGCCCCCGCCCAGGTCTGCGACAATACCGCGCGCACCGGGAAACGCGCCCATCACGCCCATGGCACTGATCCGTGCCTCTTCCTCTCCGGGAAGCAGGCGCGGCTCCAGCCCCAGCGCTCTGACCGCATCAAGAAATTCCGGTCCATTGCTCGCTTCGCGCGAAGCAGCGGTGGCCACGACGTCGACGATATCGATTTCCAGATCGCGCAGCAGCAGCGCATATCGGCGCAGTCCGCGCATGGCCAAATCGATTGCGTCATCGGCCAGCCGCCCGGTCTCCGCAATTTCGCGGCCCAGCCTTGCCGCGACTTTCTCGTTGAACAAAGTAACCGGAGCGCGCGGCGCGCCACCGTAGAGCACCAGCCGGACAGTGTTGGAGCCGATATCAATGATCGCCCGTTCCACGCGGTTGCCTGCAAAGATTCCCTGCCTGTCAGCCTTGCGTGCGCGGATCGTCATCCAGCGGCGCCCTTGCGTAGCGCCAGTTTGGGAACCCCGCCCGCCTCAAGCGCTCCGCCGCGCCCGGAAAGGGAGGGGTTGGTCATGAAATAGCGGTGGCAGTTGAACGGTTTTTCACCGCGGTCGGCGCGCAGATATTCCCCGCCCGGCTGCTGTTCCCAGCTTTGCTCGGTATCGAGCAAATTGGCGAGCAGGACCTGTTGCAGAACCTGATCATGCACCGTCTTGTTGCGGATCGGGACGAGCACCTCCACCCGCCGGTTGAGGTTGCGGTCCATCGCATCCGCAGACGAAATATAGACCTTGGTTTTCGCGCCCGGAATTTCATCGCCATTGGCAAACGCCCAGATGCGGCTGTGTTCCAGAAACCGCCCGATGATCGATTTGACGCGGATGCTTTCTGACAGACCTTCGATCCCCGCACGCAGGCAGCAGATGCCGCGGATGACCAGCTGGATTTCCACCCCTGCCTGACTGGCCGCATAGAGCCGATCGATCACGCCCTTGTCGGTCAGGGAATTCAGTTTTGCCCAAATGGCGGCGGGCTTGCCTTGCCCGGCATTCTCGATTTCCTTGTCGATCCGGGCATACAGCTTTTCGCGAAGGTCGATTGGCGAAATTGCCAGCAGCCCGGTCTTGCGAGGCTCGACATAGCCGGTCACGAAATTGAACAGCTTGGCGGCATCGCGGCCCAGTTTCGGGTCGGCGGTGAAATAGCTTAGGTCGGTGTAAATCTTGGTCGTGATCGGATGATAATTGCCGGTGCCGAAATGGCAGTATGTGCGGAAACCCTGCTCCTCCCGGCGGACCACCATTGAAACCTTGGCGTGCGTTTTCCAGTCCACGAAGCCGTAGATGACCTGCACCCCGGCGCGCTCCAGCTCCGACGCCCACAGCAGGTTTTGCTCCTCGTCGAAACGGGCCTTCAATTCCACTACCGCGGTTACCGACTTGCCCCGCTCTGCCGCCGCAATCAGCGCCATGATCACGGGTGATTGGTCGCCTGCCCGGTAAAGCGTCTGCTTGATCGCCACGACATCCGGATCCTGCGCAGCCTGACGCAGGAAATCGACCACCACCTCGAAACTTTCATAGGGGTGGTGGATGACGATATCCTTTTCCCGGATGGCGGCGAAGCAATCCCCGTCATGTTCACGGATCCGCTCGGGATAGCGCGGGCTGTAGGCGGCAAATTTGAGGTCGGGACGGTCTTCAGCGACGATTTCCGACACCCCCGCAACCCCGATCAGCGCCTCTGTCTTGATGATCGTGGTTCCCTGCGCCGAAAGATGATCGAGCAGCATTTCCTCGGCATCGGGATCGAAATCATGTTCCAGTTCCAGCTGGATCACCTGGCCGCGCCGCCGCCGCTGGATTGCGCTGCGGAACGTGCGGACCAGATCTTCCGCCTCTTCCTCGATTTCGATATCGCTGTCGCGCAGGACACGAAACGCCCCGTCGCCCTCAATCCTGAAGCCGGGGAACATATGCTTGGCGAACCGGCAAATCAGGCTTTCGATGCTGATATAGATCGCCTGCTCGCCCGGCACCCTGACAAAACGCGGCAGGGCCGAAGGGATCAGGACCATCTCGATCACCTGCGCGTTGTCGGCTTCTCTCGTCAGATTGAACAGCAGCCCGACACCCTGGTTCGACACGAACGGGAACGGGTGCGCCGGATCGAGCGCCTGCGGCGTGATGACCGGCATGATCTCTTCGAGAAAGTAGGTCTTGAGGGAGGAATACGATGCCGGATCGACCCGGGTGTTGTCGGCAATCGTTATACCAGCATCATCCAGCAGGCCGCGCAATTCGGCCCAGCATTCGCGTTGCTCCGAATTGATCTTGCGCACCGATTCCCTGATCGCGGTCAACTGCTGCGCAGGACTGCGGCCGTCAATCGAAAGCCCATCGATGCCGCGCTGAACCATGCCGACCAGACCGGCCACGCGGATCATCATGAATTCATCAAGATTGCTGCCGGAGATCGACAGGAAACGCAGCCGTTCCAGCAGCGGATAGTTTTCGTTCCGCGCCTCTGCCAGCACCCGTTCGTTGAACGCAAGCCAGCTCAGTTCGCGGTTGATATACTTGCGCGCTGCCTCTTCGGGAGAGGATTGCAGTTCCTCGCTCTCAGTCAAATCTGCGTGATTGCTCATGGCCCTCGGCCGGCTCTGCGCCGGAATGGTAAGGTCGGAATGATCGATCACGCGATTGATGGGGCTTGATCCTTATGTAAATCTGCAAGCGTCCCGTGACATAAACCTGTCACAGGTCCGCGTCACGCGCATTTCACACCAGGGTATGGCTTTCAGCAATCTGGGTAATCCCGCGCTTGCCATTTGCATCGCGGCCAAGCTGCACGATGACATCGATGACCGACGCCGCATAGGCGATGGTGTCAGTCCGCGTCAGTCCGATACCGGTCTGCATGACCATCAATGACAATTGTTCGAGCGCGCCGCGCAAACTGTTCGCATGGATGGTCGAAAAACTGCCCGGATGACCGGTGTTAATCGCTCTCAGGAAACTGACGCTTTCTGCGCCGCGCAGCTCGCCCAGCACAATCCGGTCCGGCCGCAGCCTCAAAGCCGCCTGCAACAATTCGTTCGCAGTGACCTTTGCCTCGCCCAGCTCACCTTTCACGGCAACGAGGCCAACACCGTTTTCGCCCGGCAGTTTCAGTTCCGGCGTGTCTTCCACCAGCACAACCCGTTCATGCCCGGGTATTTCACCCAGCATCGCATTGAGGAAGGTCGTTTTACCGGTCGACGTGCCACCTGAAATCAGGATCGTGCGGCGCTGCCTGATCGCCTCACGCAGAAAATCGACCGGCTGCTGCTGCGGATCGGGCATTTCGGATTCTGCCGGATCGGCGAGCGGGCCGGAATCGTAAGCGTCAAGCGGCAGATCTAGCCGCCGATGCCGCCTGATTGCCATGGTCCAATGTTCGCGTGCTGCGGGCGGGCCGCAGAATTGCACACGCGCCCCGTCGGGCAGTGTCGCGCCCAGCAAGGGGTGTTCGCGGTTGATCCCCTGATGGCTGACCCGTGCGACTTGTTCAGCAAGACGCTGGATCAAGCGGTCGTCTATTTCCGGCACATCCAGCTTCTGCATCCCCGGTGAAGCGGCATCTTCGATCCATACCTCGCCCGGCCGGTTGACCATGATTTCGGTCACAGTGTCTTTTTGCAGCCATCTGCGAAACGGCTCCAGATAGGCGGCAAGATAGACACTGCGTTCGGCGTTCACATCGCCTTGCGGTGTGCCGTCAGGCTGGAGCGGGTGGATATCGGCAGACATGGCTGGTGCTCTACCCCGCTCAGTTGACCTGAGAGAAATCCAGGTCGCGGGCGGTAAATACCCGGATCGGTTCGCCCATACGCACGCGGATGGTGGGGCCGATCTGGCTATCCTGCTGCGCTGCGGCGGCAGCCGCCTGACCGCCCCCGCCAAGAACAACTGACGCGCCGCCCGTGCCGATAGCCGACAGGCCGCCAACGACTGACAAAAGCATTGCCGAACCGAAGCGCTGGAAGAAGTTTGAATTGACTTTACCGGCAAGGCCCGTGGTCCCGTCGAAACCGACTGCCGGTGACTGAATGTTCACCGATGCCCCATCAGGGCGGATGAGCCGGGTCCAGATGACATAGGCGCGTTTTTGCCCATTCTGCAGACCCGACTGATATTGCCCGATCAGGCGCGAACTGCGCGGGACCAGCACTTTTGTACCGTCGAAGCTTTTGACATCCTGGCTTACCACTGCGCGGACATAGCCGGGCACATTGGTATCGATTGCGGTTTCCAGGATCGCCGGGATCAGGGTCCCTTGCGTCACGGTGGTTTGCGGATTGGTCATCGCGGTGGCCTGTGCCGGACCGCCGCCGACACCGCCGACCCGGCTGGCGAAATCATTGGCCGATCCACCGCCCGGCACTGCGCCGCTTTCTGCTGCAGCAACCGCCGCTCCGCTGATAACGCCAACCGGCGCACCGCTGGTATCGTAAACCACAGTCGGTGTGGCATAAGGATTGGCTGCCGGCGCAGTGTTGGTGACTGGCTGATTTGCATAGACCGGCGCAGGTGCCGGATCGGCACGGCGCGGCACGGATTGAACGGTTTGTGGTGCAGCCACCGCAGGTTGAGTGGCCGCGCCAGGCTGGACCGGCTGCGGTGCCGGCTGCTGTCCGCCCACACCTTCGGGCGGTGCAACGCGCGCCGAATTCATGCCCCACAGAGTGACCGCGCCGAGCCCTGCGACCAGCAAGACACCAGCGGCCAGGCCCAATCCGTCAGATGTGCCTTTGCGCTGGGTTACGGCAGGATAGGAATTGCGGCTGGCAAGGTCGATGATTTCTGCCGTTTCACCGTCGCGCGGATCGAAATTCTGCGCTGCGGTGTCAGCACCCTTTTTACCTGGAAGGCTCATCGCGAGGCGCATCAGTTATTCTCCCCAGTTCTGCGGGCATCCGAGGCCGCAAGGGCCGGACGCACAGGGCCGATATTTGTCAGGACGGCGCTATCCTTGCCAGACCGCAAGATGATCTCGCGCGGGACACCGTCGACAACAATTGTCTCGCCGCGAACGGCAAAATTGACCGGACCCTCGGTTCCCTTTGCGTCCTTGATCAGGATCGCAGGAACCGGCTCGCCCGATTTCCATGTCAGGAAGGTCGCGTTCCCGTCATCGTACGTTTGCGCAGGAAGCAAGGCAGGGTCACCTTCGCGGGTCCAGTCGAAATTCAGTGCCGATGGATCGACCACCGCATAGGGATCGCTCGCAGCAGCCAGTTCCATTTCGTTTACCGCGCCAACAGGCGCAGCCTCTGGCTCCGGTGCTTCCGGATAGATGAAGCGCAGCACGTAAAGCGGCTTTGCCCGGGGGCTTGCTACCAGATCGAACAGGTAGGTGTGCCGATCGGTGATGACCGTCAGATTGGTCGTCGCTGTCGGGCTGAGCGGCTTGATAAACAGCAGGTTCGCGCGCTTGTTCGGGGTCACCTGCCATGCCTGCGAGTCGCCAATCGCGACATTCTCGATCCGCTCTGCAGGGTCGAATGCGATAGTCGCCTGAACCTTGGTCTGGCCTTCAATGCGGACCACCTGAGCCGGATCGTACAGCCGTTCAACCAGACGCGGATCGTCAGCCAAGGCTGGTGAAGACAGCATCGCTGCCATCAGCAGGATAGGCGCAGGGGTAAGCGCGCGGATCATTTCAATTTCTCCGAAGTCCGGTTCTTTGCAGGGCGAAAGCGGTTGCCAATACCGCGCGTTCGCGACGTGCCAGAGCTAAGCGGCTGGATCTGACCGCTGCCTGAAGATGTGGCAAACACCTTGGTTGTACGGTTGGTGGCCGCCGAAGCCGGGCCAGACGCGTCGTTCGCCGCCGGTGAAGGTGTCACGCCCGAAACGGAGATACGGCGCGGCGGGTTCGACATGCCCGCAGCCTGCGCAGTCGACATCGGCGCATTTCCTGCCGATGCCGGCGGCGTGGATTGCGCGGTATCCGCCGCGGCATTTGCCGTCTCGCTACCGGGGACAAGGCCGAAGACTTTCCAGCCCGAAACCATTGTTGCCGATACCTTCAGCACCATAATCATCAGTGCAGCATGGACTGCGCCGATCAGGAAGAACGCCATTGCCGATCGGGGGTCGATCTGGCCCGGAACCTGCGTAAGCGATGACAGGATCGGAACTGCAAGTTCCAGCATGACCCCGCCGCCAAGAACCGCGAAAAGCGGTGTCAGCGCGAGCATGACCAGCCCCTTGAGCCAGCCCGTGAACAGACCGCGGGTCCCATTGAACAGCGCCATCACGACAAAGATCGGCCCCAGCGCAACAAGGATCGCAAGCGCGATACGCGACGTAACCAGAACTCCTACCGTTCCAAGCAGGAACAGCAACGCGCCGAGCCACAAAATACCTTGCGGGGAAAATGCGGTAATCTCTCCGGCGCCCTGCGCGCCCTGCCCGCCAGCCGCCTCTGTTGCCTGCTGAACGGCCAGAAACACGATGTCGAGCTTGTCAGCAAATGTCGTTGTGGCAGAGCCATCGTTCCCGGTGAGAACGCTGGCGATGTAATCCGGGGCGGCCACAGTCAGGTTCCACACCACCGTCTGATAGGCGAACCAGCTGGTAGCGAACGTCATCACCAGACCCAGTGTAATCATCCGCGGAACGAGCGATCTTACGCTGAGGTTGGAACGGCCCAGCAGCAGCGCGATGGCGAAAAACGCGATGAACAGCGCGAGCAGGATCGTGAGCACGGATCCCATGGCGCCGCCGGGGGCGAACAGCCGCCCGAATGCAGCCGCGCTAACTTCGGATGCGGTGCAATCCACCGCGCGCAGCGCGGCAGCGACGCCGGAACCGACATCTTCCATCAAGGCGTCGCATTGCGTGCTCATTCAGCGGCCTGCCAGACGGGGAAATTCCCGTCATCGCCTTCGCCGCCGCTGCCCGGCCAGGCATGGCCAGTGAGCGCCGGATACCATTCGGACGGCTCATCACCGACTGCTTCGCGCAGCAGGTCGAGCCTGCGCACCGAAGATTCGCGCCCGGACAGCATGGTCAGCACTTCCGGCGCGTTGCCGAGGTCGAGCCGCACGACGACCGATGCATCAGGCTGACGAACGAGGAAGCACCGGCTGTGGGCCGGCAACGAACGGATCAAGGCCAGTTCGTGATCGGTCAGGCCGAAACCGTCGCAGTAATCTTCTGCTCGTGCGCGCGAATTGGGCATGAACACCATCGTCGCGGTCTGTTCGACCAAAGCAGTCGCAATCTTGCTGTCCAGCGCATCGCGGGCCGACTGGGTCGCAAAGCCAACCAAGGCGTTGCGTTTGCGCAGCGTTTTCAGCCAGTCGCGGATGCGCGCGGCAAACACTTCGTCGTCCAGCGCCTTCCACCCTTCATCAATCAGGATCATGGTCGGATGACCGTCCAGCCGTTCCTCGATCCGGTGGAACAGGTACATCATCGTCGGCGTGCGCAGCTTCGGATTTTCGAGCAGCGCGGTCATGTCGAAACCGAGCACTCGCTGGTCGAGATCGAGCCGGTCCTTGTCGTTGTCAAACAGCCAGCCATGTTCCCCGCCGTCTCCGGTGGAAGAACCGATCCACGCACTCAGCCGGTCGGCAAGGTCCCCTGGCTGCGGGCGGCGCGATCCGGCCAGCAATTCCTTGAAATGGCGCAGCCGGCGCAGCGACGGCTGGTTGGAATAGGTGGCATCGACCGCCGTGCTGATCGTCGCCAGTTCCTCCGGCCCTTCTGCATTCAGCAAAACGCCAAGCCAGTCGCGCAGGAACGCCCTGTTTGTCGGAGTGTCCGGCAGCGCGAGCGGATTGAAGCCGGTCGGATCACCCGCATTGATCCGGTCATACCGCCCGCCAATGCCGCGAACGAACAGTTCCGCACCGCGATCCTTGTCGAACAATATGGTGCGCGGGGCGAATTTCTGGGCCTGCGCAGCGAGGAAATTCATCACCACGGTCTTGCCCGAACCACTCGGCCCGATGACCGAAAAATTGCCCAGATCGCCGTGATGGAAATTGAAGAAGAACGGGGTAGCGCTGGTCGTTTCCAGCAGCGTGACTGCATCGCCCCAGTGATTGCCCGCAGCCTGCCCCAGAGCAAACCCGTGCAGCGAACCGAAACTGGCCATGTTCGCGCTGGAGATCATTGCACGGCGAACGATATATTGCTCGTTCCCCGGGAACTGGGCCCAGAATGCAGGCTCCAGATTGGTATCCTCGCGCACCGCGATTGCCCCGGTATCTGCCAGCGCAGCAGCGCAGGCAGCGGTCGCATCGTCGAGCCGGGAGAGATTCTTCTCGCGCACCAGCACGCTCAAATGATGGTCGCCAAAACTCACCGATCCGGTTCCCAACTCGTCCCGCGCCGCGATCATGTCTGCCCGTTCCGCCGCCGCATCTTCATCGGCAGAGCGCAAGCGGCGGATGGAAAGGTCCATCCTTTCGCGCGCCGTCTGCCGCTCTGAAGGAGCATAGCTTTCCGTTACGATCATTTCGTATGGCAGCCGCAGCAACCCGTCGAGCAGACCCGGCGATGTCGCGTCGGGATAATCTTTCAGGCTCAGAATAGCGCTGAAATCGGGATCACCGGAACCGCGCAATTCCATCGCGTCGAGGCCGAAGCTGGCCCGGCGATAAGGCAACATCTGGCCGATATCGGTCGCCGCATCCGGTTGGCGCACGGGCCGCATCTCGCCATTGTAGAGAGCGCTGAGCAATTCGAGCAGCTCGTTATTGCGGCCGCCACTTGTACCTTCATATTCATCGAGCATCTGCGCGCCGTATGAACCGAGCGAGGCAACCAGCCCCGTCGCAGCAGCTTTCAGGCTGCGAATATCCTTGGGATCGGCCTCGATCTCTTTCTGGCCCTTGCGATTCCACATCTTTGCCAGCCGCTCGGCGAGGCCCGCCTTGCCCCGCGCAGGACGGCGGATCAGGGTGATGAACTGGTCGTTGATGAACAGCGAGCCGTGACCCAACCGTTCTTTCCAGCGCTTGTCGATATGGGCCGAAAGCGGATCTTCGAAATCGGCGTCCAGTTCAACCTCGACCCGGCGGCGGATCACGTGGTGATACATCACGAACCGGGCATCGAGTGTCGAGCGCAGCATGACCTCTCGTGTCGCCGCATGGGCATTCAGCGCATCGCTATCTTCGGTTTCGAACAACAGGCCGGGCACCTGGATCGCAGTCATCACCGATCCATCGCGTAGCAGCATAGTGCCCGCGTCAAGCAAGCGGGCATAGGGCAGCCGGTCGCCAGCGCGGGCTTCCTTCGCGCTCCAGGCTGCAGCTCCGATCCACTTGCTCATTGTTACAGGCCCTCCTTCAGGCCGGCGCACCAACTACGGGGCGTAGCTGTTGCAACCCCAACGCTTCCAGTTTCTGACCCGCGGGCATTTGCTGACCTTGGTGATCCACAGGTCAAAAATGCGCGGTTCCCTGAGACAGGCGAAATATCCGATCGTGTGCATGATAATCGGCACCGGGATGATCCAGAAACTTTTCAGGATCAGGAATGCCTCCGCCGTGACCAGCATATTGAGGATGAAGAAATTCATCGTCACCCCGGCAAACATCTGCGGCCGGGTCAGCGCTCTGTGCACGGGGTGGCGGACGAGTTCGGTCATCGCAGCTTAGCCGGCGGCTCCCTGAATACCGGCGACGATGGTGCTCGCGCCGAACAGGATGAACAGGCCGATGATTACAGTCGCGCCGAAACGCCAGTTCATGCGCCCGGTCAACATCATGAAGCCGACAGCCGCAACCGCCATCACCGCAATCGCAGTGGCAACATTGCCCAGCAAGGTGCCCTGCAGCCAGCCGAGCGCCGCAACGATCGGGCCCGACCCCTGCGGGTCGGCTGCCTGCTGGGCAAATGCGGCAGTTGGCATCACGGCAAACAGGGCAAGGGAAAGACGGGAAATCAGGTGCATTTAATTACTACTCCGGGAATGGTTCGACAGACGGCCGATGATGGCCGCCACGTATTCTTGGGTTTCACGAATGCGCGGGATACCACCCGCCCGCTCGACCCGGCCGGGGCCGGCGTTGTAGGCCGCCAGCGCTTTTTCCAGATCGCCGTCAAACCGGTCGAGTTGTTCGCGTAAATAGCGTGCGCCGCCTTCGAGATTTGCGAAAGGATCATCGGGGTTTACGCCCAGTTCGCGGGCAGTGCCGGGCATCAATTGCGCCAGTCCGCGCGCACCAGCGGGGGATACCGCATTGGTGCGCCAGCGGCTTTCCTGCCACACGACCGCCTCCAGCAATGCAGGGCTCAGGTCGAAACGGCGGGCAAGTTCATGGACGGCCGCGTTGAATTCCGGCGGGATGGCCCGGGCGTGCAGAGCCGGATCGGCAACCGCATTCATGGGCACATGGAAGTCAGCGCCAAGAACGGTCAGATCGTCCGATTGAACAGCGGTGTTGGCAGCGCGCAGCATGACCTGCTCACCGGTTACCCAGCGAGCGCCCTCTTCACCCACTTCCATCACGTCGGCGGATGCCGGAACGCTGATTGCAGCGAACGCCAGCGGTATCAAAATCCGACCTGTCCAATTGAGAATCATCAATAACTCCGTCCCAACCCCATGGGCACGATACATGACACTGCGGTGACAGCAAATCGAACAACATGACCATTGGCACTGAAACGAAGCGGGTCCGGCCAGCAACGCCGACCGAACCCGATAAAGTATGCCGTCCGCGAAAGACGGATCAGGCTTAATATACAGGGCCTAGCGCGAAGCGACCCTGGCCGCCGAACCCAACTGCCCGCTATCGAGCATTGCAATCGCCTTCAGCGCAAGACGGCGCGAATCCACCCAGTCGCCGGAGGCCGTTTCCAGTTGGTATCGTGCGCCACTGTGTACTGCCAGATCGAGCAACTCGCGCGCCTCGTCGGTGCGCCCCTCGCGTGCATAAGCGACTGCCAGATTGATCAGCCGCGCCGGATCGTCGCGATCAAGCGCGGCATTGCTTTCAATGCGCATGATCGCCTCGGAATTCCGGGCTGCTGAAAGCTCGTCGAAAGCGACATCGACCGATTGGTCGGCGCTGGCCGGTGCCTGCAGCAGAGACAGTGCGGCAACTGCAATTGTGAGCGACATTTCCACTCTCCTCTTCCTCAAGTGAGTGAAAAATGCAGTCGGCCCTCAAAAACTGCAACAAAAATGAAATAATGTCACTGAACTGTAATATTTGCCCGCCGCGATTGGATCGCTTGGCAAATAACAAGCGGCGAAAACGCGTTTTCCCCTGTCATATTTGTCGCATTAGTGACTGAATTCAGTCGCTTTCTTCAAACTGAAATCATGCAAGAAAACTGTCACGCAGCGGTCGTAGCGGGCGAGTCGCGACAACGCACCTGACACTTCTGATTCTCGGAAAACACTTGAGGGGACCACGCCCGTGACTAATCTTCATCGTTCATTTGTTCTTGGCTGTAGCGCACTTGCTCTTGCGAGCTGCGGCGCAGAGGAAATCGCCTCGCCCGGCACTGGCGGAAACGTCACCATCAACAATCCGGCAGCGCCGACACCGACCCCGACCACCACTCCGACAACGACGACCACGGCTGCTGCCGATTGTCCGTTCATCGCCGATCCGCAGGGCCTTACAGACCGCGGCACGATCAGCGGCCCGACCGGATCGTATCGCCTGTGCCAACTGCCAGCCCGCTTCAATCGCAGCTCGCAGCTGGCCTTCACTCCGGCTGACGCAGCTGTGCTTTACCTGATTGATGGTCAGGTCGACGTCGGCACCGATGGCGGCCCTGCTGCGGACGCATCGGACGGTCTTTCAGACACCAACATCGTTCTTACGATCGATCCGGGCGTGACACTGGTCGGCCTCGACGCATCCTATCTCAACGTCAATCGCGGCAACCAGATTCAGGCAAACGGCACCGCCGCGCGCCCGATCATCTTCACCAGCCAGCAGAACGTTCGCGGTGAAAACACCGACACGTCTTCGGGCGACTGGGGCGGGCTGATCCTGAATGGCCGTGCGCCGATCACCGACTGCCTCTCAAACACCGCCGTTCCCGGCAGTGTCGATTGCGAACGCGAGGTCGAGGGCACGACCACACCGCCGCGCTATGGCGGCAACGATGCAAGCGACAGTTCGGGCAGCGTGTCCTTCGTCCAGTTGCGGTACTCCGGAACAGTGCTTTCCAACGGTGACGAGCTTCAGGCGCTGACCACGGGCGGCGTCGGATCGGGCACCACCTTCAACAACATCATGTCGTTCAACAGCGCAGATGACGGCGTCGAATTCTTTGGCGGCCGCGTGAACATCAAGGGCCTCGTGGTCGTCGGCGCAGAAGACGATTCGATCGACACCGACACCGGCGTGAAGGCGAATCTGCAATATGTGGTCGCTGCCCAGCGTGCGGACGTAGGCGATACTATCATCGAGGCGGACTCCTCGAACACTCTCGAAGAAAGCACCCCGCGCCAGAACACGCAGATTTCGAACGCTACCTTCATCCAGCGCAAGAATGACGATCAGGTTGTCCGCATCCGCGGCCGGGCCGATTACACGCTAGCCAACACCATCATCGTCGATGGTTCGTCAAACGGCACGGCCTGCCTGCGCGTCGATACTGCCGAAACCCTCAGCCGTGCAGCTGACGGGTCAATCGACGAAGCCGGTCCGGTCCGCTTCGAATCGGTCGCGCTCGATTGTGCCACCGCCTTCCGTGACGGCAGCGGCACTACGGCAGCCGGTGTCCAGGCACAATTCGATGCCGGTTCGAACAACAACGCAGCGTTCACCAACACGCTTTCGATGACGTACATCAACGGCGCGAACGAAGATGGACTGGTTGCTTTCGACCCGACTGCACTGTCGAGCTTCTTCGACAATGCCGGTTTCGTTGGCGCGGCTCAGGCGGGCGACACCCGTTTCCAGGGCTGGACCTGCGATTCATCGACCATCGCGTTCGGCAGCAACACCGGCGCTTGCAGCTCGCTGCCGGTCTACACCTCGTAAGTACAAACCGATTGAGGTCCGGCCCCGTCTGCGGGCCGGACCTCTTCTCGTATTTCAAGGGCACATGGCCCGAACCAATTCTGACCTTTGAACATGAAGGGTTCTTCGAAATGACAAAAAGCAAGCAGTTGGCGGGACTGCTCCTGCTCACTTCCGCGCTGGTATTTCCAGCGGCGGCGATGGCGCAAGACACTGGGTTGCAGGACGCCGAGACAGCAGATGAAACCACTCTGGCTGACACGGCAGCGCCGCAGGAACCCGAGGATGAATTCGAAGAACCCGACATTTCCATCCCGGGCGGCGAAATCATCGTTACCGGACGCCGCACCCGCGACGTTGCGCGCAGCTCGGCACAGGTCGTGTCGGTGCTGTCGGCAGAAGAAATCGCCCGAACCGGCGAAGGCGATATCGCGGGCGCGCTTGGCCGTGTTACCGGCCTGTCGGTGGTTGGAAACGGCAATGTTTACGTCCGCGGCCTGGGCGACCGGTATTCGCTGGCCTTGCTCAACGGATTACCGCTGCCTTCGCCGCAACCGCTCAGCCGTGTCGTTCCGCTGGACATTTTCCCGACCAATGTCGTTGCGTCTTCCCTGGTCCAGAAAACCTATTCGGCAAACTTCCCCGGCGAATTCGGCGGCGGTGTGATCAATCTGACAACGCGCGCCGTGCCCGAAGAAAGTTTCGTGAAATTCAGCGCCGGGATCAGCGGCGACACCGAAACAACCTTCAGCAACGGGCTGGATTATTACGGTTCCGATTATGACTGGTCCGGTTTCGATGACGGCACCCGCGATGCCCCGCCTGCGCTGCAAAACTTCTTCGACAGCGGCCTGCGCATCGGCGATCCGGCGATCGACCAGCAGGAAATCGTCAAGCAGCTGGGCAATCCGAACCTCGTTCTAGTCCAGAAAATCGGCAGCATTCGCCCCAATTTCTCCGGCGGCGTAACCGCGGGCACTGCATTCGACGTGGGCGCAGACGGCCGCCTTGGCATTATCGGCACCGCTTCGCTCAGCAACAAGCTGCGCACCAAGGTAATCACTTCGCAAAATCCCTACACGCAGGATCTGCAACTGGACCGGGATTCGCGCAATTTCGTGACCGACAACCGGGTTCTCGCCAACGCGATGCTCGGTTTCGGCCTGGAACTGGGGGAACACAAGTTCCGCTGGACCAATCTGTTCATTCGCGACACGCTGAAACAGGCCGGCCTCGGCTTTAGCGAATTGCTGCTCGATGGCGACAGCCTCATCACGCAGAACACCGGTTGGTATGAACGCCAGCTTTTCGACACGCAGATCGTATCCGAGCTGGAATTTGGCGATCTGTCAGTCGACCTTCGCGGCGGCTATGCCCAGACGCAGCGTGAAGCTCCGTATGAATATGAATTCGTCTACGTCCGCACGAACCAGGACAATCAGGATACCGGCGATATCTTTATCAACGTGCTGGACCGCCAGCGCGGCAGCGCCTCGGTTGCATTTTCCGAACTGACGGAGGATCTGTATTACGGCGGTATCGACGTCGGCTACCCGCTGACCGACTGGCTTTCGGCCACGGCCGGCTATGCCTACACCGACACCAGCCGGTTTTCGGAGCGGCGCCAGTTCCTGATCGACGGGGACAACATTCCCCCCGGCGTTGGCGCGCTGCGCCCTGATCTGTTGCTTGGCGATGCGGTGATCGATTATTACAATATCGGCCTGAGCGAACCGACCCAGACCGACCCTGCGTTCAAGGCCGATCTGGAAATTCAGGCGGCCTATGCAAAGGCCAACATCGTCCCTCTATTCGGCGTCAGCCTTGATGTGGGCGTCCGTTACGAAGATGCGAAACAGACCGTTGCGACTGTCCAGCGGTTCGACCAGCCGTTCGTTTCGCTGGCCAACACCGCGCTGAACAACGATTATTTCCTGCCCGGCGGCACGCTGACGTGGGAAATCAGCGACACGTTGCAGGTCCGCGCGAGTGCATCGAAAACAATCGCCCGGCCGCAGTTCCGCGAGCTGATTTTCCAGCCTTACACCGATCCCGACAACCAGCGTCAGTATATCGGCAACCCGGCCCTGACCGACACCCGGCTGACCAATGCGGAAGCGCGGGTCGAATATTATTTCGACCGCGGCAGCCGCATCTCGGTCGCCGGCTTCTACAAGGATCTGGAAAGCCCGATCGAACCGTATGTCTCGATTGGCGCGGACACCAGCTTCACCACCCGGTTCGCCAATGCGCCGGGCGCGCAGCTTTATGGTGCCGAGGTCGAGTTCCAGCTGACCAAGGGGCTGTATGACTGGGGCGGCTGGTTCGATTCAAAGCAGATCGTTCTGGTTACCAACTACACCTACACCCAGTCCGAACTGAATGTGGATGCTGGCGATACGACGCGTATCTTTACTGCAGGTGTCGGCGCGATCGACAGTGATGCAGACCTGTTCTTCAACGACGGTGATCCGCTGACCGGGCAGTCGGACCATCTGGTCAACATGCAGCTGAGCCTGGAGGATGAAGATATCCTGCAGCAGTTCACGGTCCTGGTGAATTATGCAAGCGAGCGGGTCACCCGCCGCGGCACCGCAGGCCTGCCGGACATTGTCGAGGACCCAGGTTTCACGCTCGATTTTGTCGCACGCCAGGAATTGAAATTGTTCAAGCAGCCGCTCGAGCTGAAATTCGAAGCGCGAAACATTTTGGGGCGCGGCAACTTTGAATACCAGTCGACCGGCAGCGAGCGGATCGAAATCAATTCCTACGACGTGGGCACAAGCTTCAGCTTCTCGGTTTCGGCCGAATTCTAATCCTGCGAGGCTGAAACTAGGGGCCCGACATTTCGGTGCCGGGCCCCTTTTTTGTTTGCGATGATCGTATGGAGGGCAGGGCCAAACCCGCATAAGGGCGCACCAGCTCTGCCCGTTCAATTGCTGTCGAAGACGTAGCCTAGCGAGCGGATCGTACGCAGCGGATTGCCGGCACCGGCGGATTTTAGCGCGCGGCGAAGCCGGCCGATCCATACATCGACTGTTCGCTCGTCAACTGGTGGTTCTTGCTTGCCCAGGCCGGAAATCAGTTCTTCTCGCGACAGCACTCTGTCGGGATTTTCCGCGAAGAACCGCAACAGACGAAACTCATTTGGCCGCAGTTCAATCGGCGTGCCCGCCCATGTCGAACGCAGCGCCGCCATGTCGATCGTCAATTGCCCGATTGCGAACAATTGCGCTGGGTGCCTTTGTTTATGCGATTGCAGGGCCATCACCCGGTCGAGAACAATCGTCCGGTCAAGCGGCCCGACGATGTAATCATCGGCACCCGCCCTCAAGGCACGGCGGCGATCTTCCTGATCGTCATTGTCGAGAACCATCGTGACATGCGCGTCGGCACAGCGGCTGTCCGCCCTGAGACGGCGGCATAGCTCCAGACCGGCGAGGTCATCCATGACCCATTCGACGAACACCCACATGGGGCCATCGACCAATTGCCTTGGGCCGTCCGGACCGATCCGGCCAAACACGAAACGGGTCGTATCATGCTCGAAATCTTCCAGCGTCTCGCCCAATTGGTCGGTCAGGAATATGCTGATCACATCCACGGTTGCCGTTCCCCTTCGGGAAACGGAATGCCTCGGCTGTATGACGCTCTGGTGACAAGATTGCCGCTAAATCCGGAAACAGCCATTTCGCTGCAAGTTCTGAGCTTTCAGCTGTTCACCGCAGGCAGTTGGCCCCTGCCTCTGGCGGCTTCAATCCAGCGAGCCGAAGCGGGCAAAGCCGCCTTCCATCCAACCCAGCGGGTCGGGTGTGTCGCCCTGATTGCTACGCACGTCGTAAACATTGCCTACAAACAGTTCGTGCGTCCCGTGGATCAGCGTGGTGCGCACTTCGCAAAACAGGTTAGCCATCGCCGCAGGCAGGAACGGAATCTGGTCGGAATATTCCCAGTCCGCCATGCTGAAACGTTCTTCGCGCTTCTGAAAATTGGAAAACGGTTCCACCAGCGCCGTCTGGTCGGTGCCCAGCAAGTTTATACAGAAGCGGCCCTGCCCTTCGATAGCGGCATGGCAGCGCGCATCACGGTTGACCGCAATCAGCATGGAAGGCGGGTCCATCGACACGGGGATTACTGCGGATGCGGCCATTCCGGCAGGCTTGCCGGTCTCCTTGTCATGGGTGGCCACGATGGAAACCGGACCCGGCAAACGCCGCATCGCCTGACGCAGGCCTGCCGAAAGGTCGTTTTGCGGGCTGGAATTGCCGTCTTGGTTACTCATCGAGTTTTACTCTTGATAGGTTGGAAGACCCCGAAGATCACACCAATGTTGACTAAAGCGTTGCTGCGAAACGCACAACCGGCAAAAAATATCCGCATTTCGCGCCGCTCTCACATTATAATGTGATACCGGCCTTGCCAAATCACATTGCCCTGCTAGATAAGCGGCATGACCGATCTTACAAGCCAATCCGTCCAAGAGAAAATCCGCGCCATTGTCGATTCGGGCAAAATGTCCCGCGCCGGAATTGCGCGCGCAGCCGGCCTTCATGCCAATTCGCTGCGCGACTGCACCGAAGGCAGCTGGAACCCGACTGCCGATACACTCGGCAAGCTGGAAGCATTCCTCAAGGCGAATGACGACCGGCCAGTGCTCGCCAGCATCGAGGAGATTATCGATGAAGCGCGCAATGGCCGGATGTATATTCTTGTCGACGACGAAGATCGCGAAAACGAAGGTGATCTGATCATTCCAGCGCAGATGGCGACACCTGCGGCGGTCAATTTCATGGCGACCCACGGACGCGGACTGATCTGCCTGTCGATGACCAAGGCGCGCAGCGATGAATTGCAACTCGAACCGATGAGCCGGAATAACCGGGAATCGATGCAGACGGCCTTCACCACCAGCATCGAGGCCCGCGAAGGGGTGACAACCGGGATCAGCGCAGGCGACCGCGCCCGCACGGTCAGCGTCGCAATCGACAGTTCCAAAGGGGCCGACGACATCGTGACCCCGGGCCATGTCTTCCCGCTGGTCGCGCGTGATGGCGGCGTGCTGGTTCGCGCTGGCCATACCGAGGCCGCAGTTGATATCTCGCGCCTTGCTGGGCTGAACCCGTCCGGCGTCATCTGCGAGATCATGAATGAAGACGGCACAATGGCCCGGATGGACGACCTGATTCAGTTCGCGCGCGAGCACGACATGAAAATCGGTACGATCCGCGACCTGATCGCCTACCGGCTGCGCCACGACCATCTGGCCGAAGTTCGCGCAGAAGCCCGCTTCACCAGCCGGTGGGGCGGCGATTGGACTGCCGTTGCATTCTACAACAAGGCAACCAAGACTGAACAGATTGTGCTGCGCAAGGGCCATGTCGATCCCGACAAGCCAACGCTGGTACGGATGCACGCGCTCGATATGTTCAACGACATCTTCGGCATGGATTGCAGCGGCGATCGCATTCTGGCCAAATCGATGGAGATTATCGGGAAGGAAGGCGCCGGGATGATCGTGATGATCCCGCGCGCAAGCGGCGGCTTCATCGCCGACCAGGTTCGCAAACTGAAAGGCGAGCCGTCTGAACCGATGGACGCGCTGCGCGATTACGGCGTCGGGGCGCAAATCCTGAACGAACTCGGCGTGCACGAAATGGAATTGCTGACCAATTCTGACCGTTCGCTCGTCGCGCTCGACGGATACGGCGTTTCCATTATCGGCAAGCGCCCGATCGACACCGACTAGGCGCGATCTGGCCGCGAGAGATTACCCGCGCCGCCCAAAGGGCAGCAGCGGGCCATCAGCCAGCCAGAACTTCGCGCAGGGTGCGGTCGCTACCCCATATCTTGTTGGTGTTGTTGAGATGCAGCGTCCAGTGCTGCTCTGCCGCTTCGACATCGCCTGCTTCGATCAGATCGATCAGCTTGACGATCGACTTGACCCCTTTTTCGCGGCCACGCTTGCGCTCTGCCTCTTCTGAAGCGGTCGTTACGAAGCGTTTCTGATATTGGGCAATCACGTCTTCCAGCACGCGGGTCAGGAAATGCAGCGTCGCATTGCCGCCGACCTCCATCAACACGCTGTGAAAACGGGCAGACCCGATCATGTAGTCGCGTTCGTTGTCGCTTTCGTAGAACCCCGCGAGGCGCGCGGCTTCTTCGCGCAGACGGGCGATTGAGGCAGGCGCAGGATTCGATGCGAGCTTTCGCACGACATACGGCTCGAGCCCCAGACGCGCCTCGTAAATGTCGGCCACCTTCACCCCGCTCGCCTGCAGGTAATAGCTGGCATAGCGCGACACGCTTTCCACCTTGGGCAGGCTAACGCGCGCGCCGGACCGCGACCCGCGCTTGACGGTGATCAAACGCTCAGCCTCCAGAATACGGAAAGCTTCGCGCAGCGAAGGCCGCGAGATGCCGAACTGTTCCATCAATTGCGCTTCGGGAGGCAGAGTGTCGCCTTCCGACAATTCACCCTGAATGATCCGCAGGCGGATTGAATTGGCAACCAGCTCGGCCGTCTTGGGCACGCGGAATGATCCGCCGGAACCGGCGGTTTCGTGCATGTCTGTCTGGCCGAGCTCGTTCATATTATGCGCTAATCTGCCTTGCGTTACAGCGACCGGGCGATGACCATTTTCATCACCTCGTTGGAGCCGCCGAAGATCCGCGCGATCCGCGTGTCACGATACATACGCGCGATCGGATAGTCATTGATGTAGCCCGCGCCGCCGTGGAACTGGAGGCACTTGTCCACGACTTCGCTCTGCAATTCGGTGACCCAGTACTTGGCCATGCAAGCGGTCGGCACGTCCAGCTCGCCCTTCAGGTGCTTGGCGATGCAATCATTGACGAAAATACGCGCTGCCGTTCCGCGCGCGGCAAGGTCCGCCAGGGTGAACTGCGTGTTCTGGAAATCCCAGATCGTCTGGCCAAAAGCCTTGCGGTCTTTCACGAATTCCAGCGTCACTTCGAGAGCCTTCTCGATCCCGGTCATGGCGCCCATGGCGATAATCAGCCGTTCCTGCGGCAATTCGCCCATCAACTGGTAAAAGCCCTTGCCCTCTACCCCGCCGAGAACATTGTCGCCGGGGATGAAGACATCGTCGAAGAACAGTTCGGAGGTATCAGCCGCATCGAGACCGATCTTGTCGAGCTTCTTGCCGCGCTGAAACCCTTCCGCGCCCTCCGTCTCCAGCAGCATCAGGGAGATACCCTTGGCGCGCTCATTGGGGTCGGTCTTAGCCACGACGATGATGAAATCGGCGGTCTGGCCGTTAGAGATATAGGTCTTGGCACCGTTCAGGCGGTAACCATTGCCGTCCTTCAGCGCGGTGGTGGTGATGCTTTGCAGGTCGGAACCCACGCCCGGTTCGGTCATGGCAATCGCGCTGACCAGTTCGCCGGTGACCAGCTTGGGCAGGTATTTCTTCTTCTGCTCCTCTGTCCCGTGGCGCACCAGATAGGGCAGGATGATGGTGTTGTGCAGGCTGGCGGCGAAACCTTCTACGCCGTGCTTCGCCTGCTGATCGATCACCACCATGTCATGCCGGAAATCGCCGCCGTGGCCGCCATATTCCTCCGGCACCGACACGCCGAGCAGACCGGCCCCGCCCGCTTCGTTCCAGAATTCGCGTTCCACCTGACCGGCATCGCGCCATTGAAGGATCCGTTTCTCGGGTGCGTGCTGCTGATAGAATTTGCCAACCGCATCGGCGAAGATCGAGATTTCCTCGTCTTCCATGAATTCGGGCTGGGACACATTGATTGCTGGCATGATCGAAACCTCTCACTGGAATCTGTCTGTAGCGTTCTTGTATCACTTAGTTAGCTATGTGCAATGCTTGCATGAATCGCAACTTCGCATCAAAGCAAGCCGCATGGAACTGATCGGACCGACATCGCAAACCTACATCTCCCAGCGCACCCGGTTGCATTATGCCGACTGGGGAAATCAGGACGCGCCGCCGCTGATCCTGCTGCATGGCGGGCGCGACCATTGCCGCAGCTGGGACTGGGCGGCAGAGGAACTGCGCCATGACTGGCACGTCATCTGCCCAGACCTGCGCGGCCATGGCGACAGCGAATGGAACAACACCGGCTATTACCCGATGCTGGGCTATGTCTACGACCTGACCCAGTTGATTCATCAGCTGGAACTGGCACCGGTCACGATCGTGGCGCATTCGATGGGCGGCAATATTTCGATCCGCTATGCCGGGCTGTATCCGGGCAATGTGCGCAAACTTGTCGCGATCGAAGGGCTGGGTCCCAGCCCGAAACGAATGAAGGAACTGGCCGAGACCCCGTATGACGGGCATCTGCGCAATTGGTTCGATGCAAAGCGCGATGCAAGCTCGCGCCTGCCGAAACGGTACGACACGTTCCAAACCGCGCTCGACCGGATGCACGAAGCGAACAGCTATCTCTCGCGCGATCAGGCTGAACATCTGACCCGCCACGCAGTGATGCGCAATGAAGACGGAACGTTCAGCTGGAAATTCGACCCGCATCTGCACGCCTGGCCGCCGGAAAATGTCGAGGATAGATCTGTCGAGCAGCTATGGGCGCAGATCACCTGCCCGACGCTGATGATTTACGGCAATGACAGCTGGGCATCCAACCCGGTCAAGGATGGCCGGATCGAGCATTTTGGCGACAATGTATCGGTCAGCGACTACGACCGCGCCGGGCACTGGGTCCACCACGACCGGTTCGATGATTTCATGGCCGAGGTTAAGGCGTTTATCGGGTGAAGATCGATCCCCCTGCAACCAAGACAGAAGATCGCTGGATCAGATAGATATTTTCGGCAGGGGGAACGGGCGTCTCGGATTGCCAAATGGTAGCGGACTAGCGGTAGAGGCTAGGCAAGTTTTCGGTTCCAGCTGCGCGCCGCATCGGCGGTGCTGGTCCAGAGACACCATCAATAACACCCAGACAAACAGCACGAACGCCCCGCAAAGTGCGGCTCCGAGCACCCATCGGAGCCCCGTCTTCTGACGTGCCGTCCACCAAAAGACGGCGACCACTGCGAACACGCCAGAAATGGCGGTCGCATGACCAAGTTTGGCGGGAAAGTCTTCGACCAAGACCCACAAAGGCAGAAATGAGGCCAGCAAAAGCACGGCTGCGATAACAGAGGAAACGCTCCTGGACATCGCCACCCTTCGCTCTCTTCCCTCCAACCCTATGCCCCAGGCTTAAACCAATCCCGGCGGAAAAGAGTGTGCCGTTCAAATCCCCCGGCTGATCACTTCCTTCATGATTTCGTTCGTGCCGCCGAAAATGCGCGTAACGCGGGCGTCGCGCCACAGGCGGGCGATGGGGTATTCGTTCATATAGCCCGCGCCGCCATGCAGTTGCAGCGCCTCGTCGCAGATGCGGTTTTGCAGGTCTGTATGCCAGAGCTTGGCGGCGCTTGCTTCCTCTGTAGTCAGTTCGCCGGCCATGTGCTTTTTCAGCGCCCAGTCGATATGCGCCCAGCCAACCTGCAGTTCGGTCTGCATCTGCGCGAGACTGAATTTGGTATTCTGGAATTCGAACACGGTCTTGCCGAACGCTTTGCGCTCTTTCACGAACTTGACCGCCTCGTCGAACGCGCGCTGCGCACCGGCCTGACAGCCGATGGCGATGGACAGTCGTTCCTGCGGCAATTCTTCCATCAGATGGATGAAGCCGCGACCTTCCTGCCCCAGCATATTGGTTTTTGGCACGCGCACATCGTTGAAGAACAGCTCTGACGTATCGGCCGAATGCTGGCCGATCTTGTCGAGATTGCGCCCTCGCTCGAAGCCGGGTGTATCGGCATCGACCAGGATCAGGCTGGTGCCTTTTGCGCCCATGGTCGGGTCGGTCTTGGCCACCACGATCACCACATCGGCATGCTGGCCGTTGGTGATGTAGGTTTTCGATCCGTTGACGATCAGATGGTTGCCGTCTTCCTTAGCGGTCGTGCGAATACCCTGCAGGTCGCTGCCCGCGCCCGGTTCAGTCATGGCGATAGCGGTGATGATGTCGCCGCTGATCATGCCGGGCAGATATTTTGCCTTTTGCTCATCACTGCCGAGCCGCTCGAAATAATTGACCGTGATGTCGTTCTGCAGCGTGAAGCCGGCGGACGATCCGAGATAGGACAGTTCCTCCGCAATCACTGCGTTATATCCGAAATCGAGGCCCAGACCGCCGTTTTCCTCCGACACGGTCGGGCACAGCATCCCCGCCTCGCCCAGCGCCTTCCATGCAGAACGCGGGACGATGCCGTCTTCCTCATGCTGATCCAGATAGGGTTCCATATGTTCGGCAAACACCTTGCGCACGGTGTCGCGGAACATGTTGTGATCATCATTGTAAGCGGTGCGGTTGGTCAGGTCGAGCATGTGCAGTGTTCCTTCAGGCAACCGTACCGGCATCGCGTAGTGCGGCCCGGTCGGTGTCGTTCATTCCCAGGGATTCCAGGATCGCATCGGTATCGTCGCCCGGCAGCGGAGCCGGTGCGGGGGTGGCTGTTTGCGTCCCACTGTAACGCGGTGCGGGCGCTGGCTGTTTGTCTCCGGCAATCTCTATGAAGGTTCCGCGCGCAACATTGTGCGGGTGCTCTTTTGCCTCGCTCATGGTTAGCACTGGCGCATAGCAAACGTCCGTATGCTCCATCAGCGCGTTCCATTCGTCGCGGGACTTGCTTTTGAACAGCGCGGTCAGCTTGTCCTTCAACGGCCCCCAGGCGGCGCGGTCGTGCTGCGCATCGAAATCGGCATCGTCCTCAAGCCCGGCAAGGCGGCGCAGCTCTGCATAGAATTGCGGTTCGATGCTGCCGATGGAAATGAACTTTCCATCAGCGGTTTCATAAGTGTCGTAAAAATGCGCGCCCGTATCGAGCATATTCGCACCCAGATCTTCCGACCAGACACCCATATTGCGCATACCGTGGATCATACCCATCAGCGCTGCTGTGCCATCAGTCATGGCGCAGTCGATGACCTGGCCTTCTCCGCCCCGTGCTACGCTCAACAGTGCGGAACTCATCCCGAACGCCAGCATCATGCCGCCGCCGCCAAAATCGCCGACCATATTGATCGGCGGGGTCGGTTTTTCGCCCTTGCGGCCATAATGCGCCAGCGCCCCGGCGAGCGCGATGTAATTGATGTCGTGCCCGGCGGCGTGCGAATACGGGCCAGTCTGGCCCCAGCCGGTCATGCGGCCATAAACCAGCTTGGGATTGTCCCTCAGCAATTCGTCGGGCCCAAGGCCGAGACGTTCCATCACGCCCGGACGGAACCCTTCGATCAAGCCGTCGGCACTGGCACACAATTTCCGCGCAAGCGCCACGCCCTCTGCCGTTTTCAGGTTGATCGCGATGCTCTTGCGTCCGCGAGCGAGGACGTCTTTCGTGCTGAGCGGGGTGGAGCCGCCGCGGCTGCCGGATGCGCGGTCGATGCGGATCACCTCCGCCCCGTGGTCAGCCAGCATCATGCCGCAAAACGGGCCGGGACCGATCCCGGCGAATTCAACGATGCGAATTCCTGCTAATGGACCGGCCACGGGCTTACTTGCCTTTCCAGTTGGGTGCGCGCTTTTCAGCAAACGCCAGCGAACCTTCGCGCGCGTCTTCGGACATGAAGACCTGCGGCAGCAGCTTCGCCTGTTCTTCGTAACGCTTGTCCAGCGGCCAGCCGCGCGATTCCTCGATGATCTGCTTGCTAACCCTGACAGCGAGCGGACCGTTCGCGGTAATTGATGCCGCCAGTTCCTTGGCTGCAGACAGCGCATCCCCGCTGGTAACACGGTTCACAAGGCCCAGCTCATAAGCGCGCGCGGTGTCGATGAAATCGCCGGTCAGCGCCAGCTCCATTGCGACTTTCGGCGGGATCAAATCGGGCAGCTTCATCAGCCCGCCCGCGGCCGCCGCAAGACCGCGCTTTGCCTCCGGTATGCCGAATTTCGCCTTGTCATTCGCCACGATCAGGTCGCAGGCGATCATCAATTCCATGCCGCCGGCCAGCGCGTATCCTTCGACCGCTGCGATCAGCGGCTTGGCCGGGCCTTTTTCCGTCAGCCCGCCAAACCCGCGCCCCGGAACAGAGGGACTCTCGCCTTTCAGGAACCCTTTGAGGTCCATTCCCGAACAGAACGTCCCGCCCGCGCCGGTCAGAATGCCGACCCGCAGATCGTCTTCCGCGTCAAGCCGATCGAGCGCCGCGGCAATCGCCTCCGACGCGGCTTTGGTCATGGCATTTTTCGCCTCGGGCCGGTTGATCGTGATGATCAGGATACCGTCTTCTACCTGCGTCAGGACTTCTTCGGTCATTTCTCTCTCCGCTTGCGTATGCTTGTTGTGCGTTGCTGCCGCGGCGTTCGGCTATTGCCGCCGCCTGTTGTCTGACATATATAACTAGGTGAACCAGCTTGTCCACGCTCGCTGACACCGAATTTTCACGCCGGAAGGAACATCATTATGGCCGAAGCCTATATCATCGACACAGCACGCACCCCCCGCGGAATCGGGAAAGTCGGCAAGGGCTCGCTTGCGAACGAGCATCCGCAGCATCTGGCCGCCACCGTGATGAAGGCGCTGAAGGATCGCAACAATCTCGATACCAGCACCGTCGATGATGTTATCTGGTCGGTTTCAACCCAGGACGGCAAGCAGGCGGGCGATCTGGGCCGGATGGCGGCACTGGATGCGGGCTATGACATTACCTCCAGCGGCACCACGCTGGACCGGTTCTGCGGCGGCGGAATTACCTCGGTAAACTTCGCCGCAGCGCAGGTGATGAGCGGGATGGAAGACTGCGTTGTCGCCGGCGGCACCGAAATGATGAGCCTGACCGCCCAGATGTCGAAGGAAAAGATGGCAGCCGGCCTGAAGCCGCCGATGATGGGCAGTTATAACGAGCGCCTGCAAAAGGTTCACCCGCAGTCGCACCAGGGCATTTGCGGCGATGCGATCGCCAGCATCGAGGGCTACACACGCGAAGAACTGGACGAGGTCGGCTATCGTAGCCAGCAACGCGCAGATGCCGCGATCAAGGCTGGCAAATTCGACAAGAGTGTCGTCCCCGTGCTGGACGATGAAGGCAATGTCATTCTGGACAAGGATGAATATCCGCGCCCGGAAACAACCCGCGAAGGCCTGGCTCAGCTGGAGCCAGCGTTCAGCAAGATCGCCAATGTGCCGCTGGATGCCAACGGCACCACGTTTGCCGGTCTGGTGAACCAGAAATACCCCGACCTCGAGATCAAGCACTTCCACCATGCAGGCAACAGTTCCGGTGTTGTCGACGGTGCGGCAGGTGTTCTGGTGACATCGGAAGATTATGCGAAGAAGCACGGCCTGAAGCCCCGCGCGCGGATCGTCGCAACCGCCAACATGGGCGATGACCCGACACTGATGCTCAACGCGCCGGTCCCGGCGGCGAAGAAAGTGCTGGCGAAAGCCGGCCTGACCAAGGACGACATCGACCTGTGGGAAATCAACGAGGCATTTGCCGTCGTCGCCCATAAATTCGTAACCGACCTCGGCCTCAGCTGGGATAATGTGAACGTCAACGGAGGTTCGATTGCGCTCGGCCATCCGATCGGCGCAACTGGCTCAATCCTGATCGGCACAGTGCTTGACGAACTTGAGCGCACCGGCGGGCGTTACGGCCTCGTCACCATGTGCGCCGCAGGCGGCATGGCCCCCGCAATCATCATCGAACGGGTAGAAGACTTCGTCTGATTGAAAATGTGATCAGGCGGGGAGCGGCCTAAGGTCGGTCCCCGCCTGCATTCACGTGGTTCCATATCGCAGAGACAACCACCGAACCTTCGCCCACGCCAGAGGCCACCCGCTTGACGGACCCGGCCCTGACATCGCCGACCGCGAAAATTCCGTCCGTCGCGGTTTCGTATGGTGAATGCTGCCCGGCATCCTGACCGGTGATGACAAAACCTTTTTCATCCAGTTCGACCAGCCCCGACAGCCACGCGGAATTCGGCTCTGCTCCGACCATGATGAACAGGCCGCCGCAGTCCATCTTCTCTTCGCCGTCCGGCGTTTTCAGCGTGACCGCCTCCAGCCAGTCATCACCGTGCAGGCAGGTCGCCTCTGTCTGATAGTGGACCGTCACGTTCTCTTCAGCATCGAGCCTTTCGCTAAGATACGATGACATCGACGACGCCAGATTTTCGCCGCGAACCAGCAAGTGCACATGATGGGCAGAACGCGCGAGATACATGGCTGCCTGCCCGGCCGAATTGCCGCCGCCGATGATGGCAACCGGTTTCTTGTGGCAGAACCGCGATTCCATGTCGGTCGCGGCATAGAAAACGCCAGACCCTTCAAACGCGTCACGGCCCTGAAGCGGCAATTTGCGATATTGCACGCCGGTCGCGACCAGAACCGATTTTGCGCAGACTTCGCCATTGTCATCCAGCTTTGCGCAGAATGATCCGTTCTCGCGTTTTTCCAGCGCGATCACCCGGCGCGGCATGGCAAATCTGGTACCGAATTTCAGCGCCTGGATTTGCCCGCGATAGACCAGGTCAGACCCCGATATTCCGGTCGGGAAACCCATGTAGTTCTCAATCCTGCTGGAGGTACCGGCCTGACCGCCGATCGCAGTGTCTTCAATAACCAGAGCGCACAGCCCCTCTGCCCCGGCATATACCGCTGCGGCGACACCTGCGGGCCCGCCGCCAACGATCAGCACCTCGACATCGATGCCTTTCTCGACTTCCAAGTCCAGGCCCAGCAAGCGGGCAATCTTGCGCGGCGACGGATCCTCCACGATGTGGTCCTTCGAATAGACCACCGATGGCTTGTGCTGCGACAAGTTGCACAGCCGAACAGCCTCTTCATCGCTATCCTCCAGCTCGAACGACTGGAACGGCACGTGATTGCGCGCGAGGAAGCTGGCGATTTCCTGAACCTTGCCATCCCGCTCCGCACCAATGAGTTTTATCGAGCTACGGTGATCCTCGAACTGTTTGCGGCGGCGCGCGGAATAAACGGTGATAACGTGATCCGACAGCTCCGGATTCTCGCTCATCAGCTTGAGCATCTTATCACGCGGTGCCTCCAGCGTGCGGGTATCCTTCGCAGCGCGCATCGGCAGAGTGAAAGTTCCCGAATTGAGGAACGCGATGTCGCCCATGAACTGCGTGGGCCCAAGGCTGGATTCCAGCCAGCGCTCTCCGGTATAAGGATTGACGACCTCGATCTCGCCTTCGGTGACGTAGACGAACCGGTCCATCGGATCGCCGATTTCGGCCACGAACTCACCGGCCTTGTACGAGCGCTCGGTGGAAATCTTGCGGATCGCCGCCACGTGCTCTTCAGCCAGCGGAGTGCGCTTCATCTCTTCCAGATTGGCACCGATCGATTCCATTTTTGCCTCCGCACACGAGCTTTACAAGATCATCAGCGCGGCATCCCGACGCAACGCTAAGCCCAAATTCAGGCCAGGCGGCGATAGCCAAACTAAGCGGCCCTGCCCACAAGAACCTGCCGGAAGGGAAACGCAGAAACCCGCCCGCTCTATCTGCGAGATAGCTCGCGCGTATAATCCACCAGTTCCTCAAGCACCTTCGGATCGGAGGTCTTCGTCTGCGCCTGCCACTTCGCATCTTTTGCCAACTTGTCGAGGTGTGCGTCGGCGGCTGGCAACTGAGCGATCATGGCGTGTTTGATCCGGTCGAGTTCCGCCGGTGACGGATCGGACTTGCAGAACATATCGCAAATCTCGCGGTCCTGAATGGCAAGCGACGCTGGCAACGTCAGGATACCGTCACGCAGATCCTCCTCGCCTCCGCCGCCAAGCCCTTCCAACCCTTTGACATCGCCGACATCGTCACAGCCGTGATAGAGCATCCCGATGAGCCTGCCGAAACGCCGCAGGCTTTCATCGCGGGTCGCAAGGCAGGCGCAGGTTTCGAACATCGAACCTGTATCCTCGCCCGCAATATCCTCCCAATCGGCAACGCCCAGCGGCTGCCTGCGCAATCGCCACTGCGCGCATTCAGCAACGCCCAGCCGCTTCACCAGATCGGCAAACAGGCGGATATCGTGCGGGTCTTCAGCCGACATTTCGAACCCTTCGGCCACAATGAAACCCGACGCCATCAGGGCCGGCAACATGCCGAACTTCGCATGGAGCGAGGGAATACCGCGCCGTTCGTCCGAATGATCGAGGATATCGTCCACGATCAGCGTCATGTTGTGCATCATTTCCAGCACCGCAGCAGAGCGGATCATACTGTCGGGTATGTCGCCGCCTATCGCTGCCCGGTAACAACCGAAAATCGTCAGGGGGCGGAAGTATTTCGACCCTTCCACGAATTGCCATTCCAGAAGCGGCTTCAGATCTTGCCCGACCTGTTCGATCCAGCCGTTCAGCAGGTTGCGCACGCGGTCCATTTCATCCTCGAAACCGAGATCAGAAACGATGCCTGCAGTTACGGAGTCCAGTCCTGAGTTCACGATTTAAATCCTGTTGTCATAGCTTGTCTCTCAACGCTTTACGCGCCAGCGGCGCTGTCTCGGCGTTGGATCGGGCTGCGCCGGGGAACCGGTGCAGGAAAGGAAATCGGCGGTCATCCGCCCTGCCCGTCGGGCGAGCCCATCCAGCCCTTCGTCAGAGCCATCCTTAACCGCCGATCGGGATTTACCTTCCGCGCCCTCGGCCCTGCCCTCGGCGCATTTCTCGGTCGCATAGCTTGCGAATTCCCCGGCAACCATCAGCAGCGCAGCGCCAAGACCGATGAAATCGTCATCGCCATTGTTCCGCGGGCCGATTTTCTCGGGTCCCTCGTCACCCGTTAGCGCACTGTTCCAGAACCAGTAAGCGGTCGTCCACCAGTCGACGATATACTGCAACGGCAACAGCGGAAGATGGTCGGATTGCAGCGAATTGCCGAGGTATTTCAGATCAGGTTTTGGCGCGCTTCCTTCAAGCAAGGTCCAGCCCTTGGCCAGATAGGCAAACGGCATCAGTGCCAATTTCGCCGCCCGCAGAGCGGTGTTGCCATAGGTCAGATGCTTAATCAGTTCGATTGGCTTGCCGCGCATTTGGCCAGTACGTTCAGCATCGAAAGCCTGCACCGCTGCGGCGGCCAGCACGCCGCTCTCGACCGCGCCTTCGATAGTGGCCATGTCAACATTGCTTTGCGCCAGATCGCCCGCGAAGAAGATGCCTGGCAAAGTACCGGGATAGGCAGTGCAAGGCCTCCAGTCCCAACCACCCACTTCATTCAGGAACAGGGCGTAATCGGTATTGGACCGGGCGTGCGTCTTGGCCCAGTCGATATCACAATCGGGATCGCCCCATTTCGTGCCGATATCGATGCCGGGATAGAATTTGCGCAGTTCCTGCAGCATGAACCATGCCTGCGCCTCGAAATTGTGCCCCGGCAATGCCTCCCCGTCCGAAGCGGCGATGACCAGCGCGGTGTTGCCGCCAAATTCACCTTCGGGCCACAGCTGGGCGATATCGACGACCGACAGCCCGTATTTTGCGCCCGTCAGCCCGATGTTCTCCGGCGGAATATCGGGCAGCTTTCGATTGAGGTAGAGGTCGATCACAGGGATCGCGACCGAGCTGAGCCGCCGCACCTGCGCCAGGGATTGCTCCCGGTCGATCAGCCGGTCGCCCGCAAGATTGCGAGTACCGCCCATCACCAGATCGGTCAGCGGGGCACACGGAACTGCGATTACAACCTCGTCAAAGCCGCCCGAGCTGCCGCGTCCGCTGGAACCTGCACTGCGCCAGTGAAGCACGGGCCGGTCATCCACCAGCCGCACTGCGATTACCTCGGTAGAGGTCTTAACCGTACCCTTCATCTGCGCGATCAGGTCAGCGATCGGTTGCACCAGCCCGGTGTTCAAATCGTTCTTCAGCATGAACGCGAATGGTGCGCCGTTGGGGAAAGACAGCGTGTGCCGGATAAAGTCCTGATAGCTCGCGGCAGAGGTGCGCTCGCTGTTGATCGACCAGATCACCTCCAGCATGTAGTTTTCCAGTTCGGCAACCTCTTCAGTCGCGTAGCTGGTGGAATAGAGAAAGCCGTTCACGCTCTGCTTTTCAAGCTGGGCCATCCCCTCGCGGTCGAATGGATAGCCTGCAAGGTCGACCATGGAATATCCCATCAGGAACATTTCCGCTGGTGAAAGCGAGCCTGATTTCAGATTGGCGATGATCGCCTGCAGCGTCGTGGGATTGAGCAATTCATCATAGGTCTTGGACCCTTCGCGCAGTGTTTTCACCCCTGCGCGCGGTTCGAAATGATCATCCCTGCTCAGGTCAAGATCGTTCTCGTACAGGTCCCAGAAATTGTCGTACCAGTCGCAGAACATATGTGGATACACATCGTGCTCGACACCGGCGACCAGTTCGGACGAGGTATTCCCGCCGAGCCTTTCGTTCTGCTCGAAAATCGTCACTTCGAACCCGGCCTTCAGCAGCTTTATTGCAGAAGTAAGGCCAGCGATCCCGCCGCCCACCACCGCAACAGATTTGCCTTTGGCAGCTTTGGCCTTCGCTTTTGCGGGTTTTGCATTCGGCGTTCTGGCCGCACGCTTAGGTGCGGCTTTCTTCGCTGCCTTGCCGCTCTTGGCGGGCATTGTCTTGGAGGTTTTTACGACTGTTTCATCCGTCATGATTCAAGCTCCGCTGCGAAGGGGCCTTTGAGCCGAGGATTTTCCTTGCGTGTAAACGATGGACCAAGTTTCATCGCCGCACGGACGATGTCAGCCAGCCATGATATGTGCCAGGCGCGGTCATCATCAACCGAGGCCCGCCAGCCGGATTGCCACAAATTCCAGTCGCCTACGAAACCGTCGCGCGGAATTCCGCGCCCGGCCACCAGATCAGCCAGCACCGCCGCGCCGCCTTCTGCAATGTGACGCGCAATGCCCGTCCAGAGCTGCGACGCGATCGCGGCCGGCTGAACATTCAAGCCGCCGAACCCAGTCCCGCACACGCGCGCAAATTCTCGGTCGGTCTGTGCCCGTTCGAAACCCTGCTGCGTCATGCTGAGGAAAAAATCACCGAAATGCCGGTTGCGCATCATGGTGGCGTAAAAACTCAGATACAGCATCCCGTGGTCAAAATAGTCCCGGAAATCATCATCAAAACGTGCAAAGTCCGCTTCCTCGAACGACCCCCGCTCCAACGCCGTAGCAATCGTGCGAGCACCAATGATGGACGATTCCATGCCCTGCGTGATGCCTTCTGCGGTCATCGGATCGACGAAGCCGCCGGCATCCCCCACCAGAATCCCGCCGGCGAAGTGATTGCGGGTAATACCGCCATACATATGAACCGCCCCGCCCAGCGGCTTGGTCGCCATGACAGCGTTGGCGCAGCCGGGATGCCGGTATTTCAGACGGTCCATACTTTCCCTGAAAGATTGCTGCAACGAGATGCCGAACCGCTCGGTCGTTTCGCTCAACATGCCCATACCGGCATTTGCGCGCCCGTTACCGGTCGGGAAGACCCACCCGTATCCCGGGTAATGGTCTTCATCGAACCAGATGCATGCTTCGCTTTCATCCATCTCGACCCCATCGAGATAGACCCGCTGCGAAATGCCGATGTGACGTTTGTCATCGCGCCTCAGGCCAGCGTGTGCGGCAACCACCGACTGCACCCCGTCTGCGCCCACAACGACCGGAGCGGTAAAGCTTTTGTTGCCCTTGCCGACCTTGGCATCAACCCGCATCAGCCCGTCTTCACGGTGCACTTCGCGCACCAGCGCCTGATGGATCACGTCTGCTCCGGCCTTCGCCGCATTTTCCAGCAAGGCAGTATCGAGTTCGTGACGCGGCACGATATGGCCGTGGGGCGGCATTCCGGCCTCGCCCTCGTAATAAGCCACATCATTCTGGTACGCGATGTGCGGGCCGTAATAGGCCCTGACCTTGTCGATCTTCGCCCGTGATTTCAGGCCAAGCGCATCGGCGCAGCCCATCCGCTCGATGATCCGCAATCCGGCAGGCTCGACAAAGTCGCCGCACACCTTCTCGCGCGGGAAGCTGGCTCTTTCCAGAACCGCGACATCGATTCCCTGCTGCGCCAGCGCCCACGCCATGGTTGCCCCGGCGGGGCCGCCACCAACAACAATGACGTCATATCGCCCAGATGCCCTCATCGGATGTCCCCTGCGCGGCCAGCCCTCATTGCCCGCGTTGTTACGCTGACTTCACCAGAGCCCGATTGCAAGTTTGCAGCGCAATTGTTTGTGAATTCAAGGCATCAGGAAACCCGAACGCAACAAAAAAGGGCCCCTTGCGGGACCCTCTTTATGGCGGACACGGTGGGATTCGAACCCACGAAAGAGTTGCCCCTTTACACACTTTCCAGGCGTGCGCCTTCGACCACTCGGCCACGTGTCCGCGTGCCATTTCTGGCAGAAGGCGCGCACTAGCCGCGTGTCGGGCCTTTCGCAAGGCAGTTTCCTTTGCCAAGGTGCAGCCATGAAAAAGAACCTGACACTGGCCGCCGCTGCCGCCGCCTTCGCCGCGCCTTTCGCGCTAGCACTAACCGCGCCCGTATTGGCACAGGATGCGGGGGAACAGCCGGCCCCTTCGCCGAACGAGATAGTGGACGCTGCGCCTGCTGATGATTGGATACCGATTGCCGCAGAAGACCTGCTGGTGATGACACTCGCCCCCGATGCAGAGGGGAACGCACGCGAAGTGATCATCCAGCTAATGCCCGCTCCGTTCAGCCAAGGGTGGACCCAAAATATCCGGACTCTCGCGCGGGCCGGTTGGTACGACGATATCACCGTCAACCGGGTGCAAGATAACTACGTCGTCCAGTGGGGCGATCCGAATTATGACAATCCGGAGGCGGAAGGTGACGCAAAGCCGCTGCCCGAAGGGCTACGGGTGATGGAAGAAGACGATTATACGTCTCCAGCGTTTGCCGCTGACGGCCCATCAAAAATGCGTATTCAATCAGCTGCGACAATGGTTGGTTTGATTGCCGGCGGAGCCGATTTCGAAGTCTTGCAGGGGCTTGGTGAAGAGGATGCGCGCCAATACGCGCAAGCCACTTTCTCAGACCGGTATTCACAAATTGCCATGATCGCGAATGGTTGGCCGATTGCCGGGCAAGACGAGCAGTTCTGGCCCGTACATTGCTATGGCATGGTCGGGGTTGGGCGCGGCTATTCCCCCGACACCGGATCTGGCGCGGAACTCTACACGGTTATCGGCCAAGCGCCCCGCCACCTTGACCGCAATATCGCGCTGGTCGGACGCATCATTTCCGGCATGGAGCACCTCTCCAGCCTGCCGCGCGGATCGGGTGCACTTGGATTCTATACTGAAGACGAAGCGGAGAAACGCACACCGATAATGTCGATCCGGGTCGCGAGCGACCTCTCCGGAGGCGAGCGGCCAGCATTCGAATACCTTTCCACGGAAGGTGAAGCATTCGCCCGATATGCGGATGCCCGGGCCAACCGGCGCGATCCGTTCTTCATCGTCCCAGCTGGCGGTGCCGATATCTGCAATATCCCCGTGCCAATCCGGCGCGCTCCCAATCAGTGACGGCCAATGAGTGAAATCCTGACCTGCCGCACGCAAATGCGGCGTTGGCAGGGCGAACGCGGGACCTATCATCTTGTCGCGATCACTGGTGAGGATGCGCAAGCGATTGCCATGCACGAACGGCTGCTGCGTCTGGAACTCGGCGCGCGGCGCGGCTTCGGATCGGTGAAAGTATTCGCCAGCATTGGCGATACACGCTGGAAAAGCTCAGTGTTTCCGCAGAGCAAGTCCAGCGAATGGATACTGCTAGTCAGCAAGAAGGTGCTGCGCGCTGAAGAGCTGGCTGAAGGCGATACAGTTATGGTGCAGCTGGAACTGCTTTAAAGACGCTGCATCAATTCGATACGGTTGCCGAACGGGTCGCAGGTGAAGAACCGTGCATATCCCTCGACCGGTTTGTCATCGCGTGTTTCGAAACCCGCTTCGTCCAGCCTTTGCCTTAGTTCCGCGAGGTCATCGACCAGCAGCGCAGGGTGTGCTTTGCCCGCAGGTGTAAAGTCCGGATCGACACCGACATGTATGGCAACGGATCCGCTTCCGAACCAGCAACCACTGGATGAAAGATTGCTGGGCTTCGGCACCTCTGCCATCCCGAGCAGACCGGCGAAGAATTCACGCGCGGCATCTTCACCGCCTGCCGGGATCGCGATCTGGACGTGATCTAACCCGACAACGCCCATCAGATACGTTCAGCCTGCGCCACCGCATCGCTCGCCCGAAGTGCGCTGAGGATGCGGGTAAGGTGCGCCAGATCCTGCACTTCGAGGTCTATCTCATAGACGCCGAAAGGGTGTTCTGTTTGTGACAGTTCCAGCGCGCGGATATTAGCCATGTTCTGCCCGAATATGCCCGCCATTTCCGCCAACGCACCCGGCCGGTCGTAAAGCGTGGCACGTAGTTTGCCGATCGCGCCTTTCGAGGCCTTGCCCCATGACAGGTCGAGCCAGTCAGCATCGATCCCGCTGGCCAGTTCGAAACAGTCGATTGCATGGACTTCTACGCCCTCGCCCGCCTTGCGCAGGCCCACGATGCGGTCGCCGGGCACCGGGTGGCAGCATTCAGCAAGTTTGAAACCGACACCGGCAGTCAGTCCGCGTATGGAAATTGCGCGTTCCTGCCGCGCCCAATCTTCGCCCTGCTCCATTTCGCTGGTGCATCCCGGGACGAGCGCTTCCATCACTTCGCGGTCTTCCAGCTTGGCCGCGCCAATCGCGTACATGAAGGCTTCTTCATCCTCCATCTCCAGCCGTTTGACAGCCTCGCGGATTGCCTTCTTCCCGATCTTGGCCGGGACGCGGGTGGCGATTTCATCGAACAGTTTCTTGCCGATTTCGGCGACTTCAGCGCGCTCTTTCAGCCGCACGGCGCGGCGGATCGCGGCCCGCGCCTTGCCGGTGACGACAAAACCCAGCCAGCTTAGCTGCGGCGCGGCGCTGGACCCTTTGATAATCTCGACCACATCGCCATTTCCAAGCGGCGTGCGCAGCGGCATGTGCCGCCCATTGATCTTCGCGCCGACGGTCTGCGCGCCCAGATCAGTATGCACCGCAAAGGCGAAATCGACCGGCGTCGAACCCTTGGGCAGCTGGAACAGCGCGCCTTTGGGCGTGAAGGCGAAAATACGGTCCTGATAGATCGCCAGGCGAGTGTGTTCGAGCAGTTCCTCGGCATCATGGCTGGCATCGACAATTTCGATCAGGTCGCGCAGCCAGCCGACTGCACCGTCGGGCTTGTCGCCCTGTTTATAAGCCCAGTGCGCGGCCAGGCCGAATTCATTTCGCTGGTGCATTTCGCGGGTGCGGATCTGCACCTCGACGCGCATGGAGTTTTCATAAATCAGCGAGGTATGCAGGCTGCGGTAGCCGTTGTTTTTCGGGGTGGAGATGTAATCCTTGAACCGCCCGGGAATGAATTGCCACACGGTGTGCAGTACGCCCATGGCCGCATAACAATCCGCTTCGCTTTCGGTGATGACCCGGAACGCCATGATATCGGTGACCTGTTCGAAAGAGACATGCCGTTCGGCCATCTTCTTCCAGATCGAATACGGGTGCTTTTCCCGTCCCGAAACTTCGACATTCAACCCGGTCTCGGCCAGCGCCTGCTTGATCGCCAAGGCAATCGCATCAACCTGCCCGCCATCCTGCATCCGGATCTGTTCCAGCCGCCCAGTGATGGTGCGATACGCCTCCGGCTCCAGCTGTTCGAAAGCCAGCAGCTGCATTTCACGCATGTATTCATACATGCCCACCCGCTCAGCCAGGGGGGCGTAGATATCCATCGTCTCACGCGCGATGCGCTGGCGCTTTTCCTCCTTCTTGATGAAGTGGAGCGTGCGCATATTGTGCAGCCGGTCGCCCAGCTTCACCAGCAGGACGCGGATATCCTCTGACATGGCGAGCAGGAATTTGCGCAGGTTTTCAGCCGCGCGTTCGTTTTCCGGCATCGCTTCGATCTTGGACAGCTTGGTTACGCCGTCGACCAGGCGGGCAACCTCTGGCCCGAAATTAGCCTCGATATCATCGATTGTGGCCAGCGTGTCTTCCACAGTATCGTGGAGCAGCGCGGTCATGATCGTTTCCTGATCGAGCTGAAGATCGGTCATCAGCCCCGCGACCTCTACCGGATGGCTGAAATATGGGTCACCGCTCGCGCGTTTCTGGCTGCCGTGCTTCTGTACGGTATACACATAGGCACGGTTGAGCAGCGCCTCATCGGCGTCGGGATCGTATTCGAGGACCCGTTCTACAAGTTCATACTGGCGCAGCATCTTGCCGCCGATTGTGGGGCAAAAGTCCTGCGATGCAACGCAAATTTTCTTGTGCGGCGAATTAGATGCTAGCCGTTCACCATCGCATCTACAGTGCCGCGCGTAACGGCGTGATAGCCGGACCGTGTCTTGGCGTAGATGCGCTTGGCGATTGGCTGGCCCCAACTGCCCTGATCCATCAGCGCTTCGAACAGAGGAGCGACGAATTTGCGGCGCCCGACCTCGGTCAGGAATTTCTCGGTTGTCGGTACCGCGGCTTCATACCGGTTCTGCATTGCCAGTTCGAGCCACAGGAACAATTCTTCGTTGTTGCCCGAACCCGACAGCGACAGCGCATCGTCAAGCGCAGCAAGATCGGCGTTGCTCATCTTGCGCGGTATCTTGGCAAGGAAACGCTGGCGTTCGGCTGACGTCCACTTGTCCCAGGATGCAGTGTCCAGAGTGCGGTCCGCCGTGAAGGCCTTCGCTGCTGCGTCAACCTCTGCGAACGCGGCCGCGCCGGGACGCGCGACATTATCCGGCAAGCCGGGTTCGTAAATCCATTCCCGCAGCTTCAGCTTTTCCGCCTCGGCCTCGTCCTTTACCAGGTTTTCTTCCATGTCAGCGAGGATCATTACGCTCGTCGCAGGCTGGAAAGCATGGTTGTCAAACCACTGCGTCAGCCAGGCATCAAACCGGTCGCGGCCGACGATGCCTTCGACAGTTCGCAAGAAGAATGCGCCCTTGTCATACACAATCGCGCTGCCCACCGGATCGGTGTTGGCCGGTTGGTGCAAGGCGGTGCCCGGCGCCTCGTTGCCGACTTCGGCCAAGGTTTTCTCGATCGCGGCGAAACTCAGCGCGGCCTCCTGATCGGCGCGCTTCTTGCCGTAGATTTCCTCGACAATCCGGTTTTCGAAATAGGAGGTCACACCTTCATTCAGCCAGCTATCGGTCCAGTTGGCATTGGTCACGAGGTTGCCGGACCAGCTGTGCGCCAGTTCATGCGCCACCAGACCGGTCAGACTGCGATCACCGGCGATGAAAGTCGGCGTCAGGAACGTCATGACGGGGTTTTCCATCCCGCCATAAGGGAATGAAGGCGGCAGAACGATCATATCGTAGCGCCCCCAGCGATAGTCACCGTACAGCTTTTCCGCCGCATCGATCATTGCTTCCGTATCGGCAAGTTCAGCGGCAGCAGCGTCGATCATCGACGGTTCGCTCCATACTCCGGAACGCGGCCCCAGTTCCTTGAACACGATATCACCCGCGGCAATTGCAATCAGATAGGGCGCAACCGGCTTGTCCATTTCGAATGTGAACGCGCGGCGTCCATCGTCGAGCGTTTCCGGATCGTCTTCGGACAGGCCGGACATCACGACGGTCAGTTCCTCAGGCGCTGTAATCCGCGCGGACCATGTCTGGCGAATGCCTGGGCTGTCCTGCGTCGGGATCCAGGTACGGTTCAGCGTCGCCTGCCCCTGACTGAGCAGGTAGGGATGCTTGCCTCCGGCAGTCTGTTCGGGTGCAAGCCATTGCAGCGCCGCTGCGTCGCTGGCCGAATAGGTAATGGTAATTTCGCGTGCATCGCCCATCTCGACCGACAGCGGCGCGCCCTTGCCCTCGACAATGTCGCCGACCTTGTATTGCAGCGGTTTGCCGTCGGCATCGCTGATCGAATCGATCTTCAAGCCGTCGGAATCGAGGATAACCGTGTCGACGCCCTTGTCGGCGATGATATCCAGCATTGCGCTGCCGCTGACCATTTCCCGCTCGAAATCGAGATCGAGATCGAGATCGATATGAGTCACTCGCGCTTTTTCAGGCTCCGCAAACGTCTGGTCATCGTGCGCGTCTTCGGTGGTGAGTATCGGCGCAACCTTCGGCGCCGACGGATCGCCCGTTTCCGGGGGATTGCAAGCGGCAAGGAGCAGAAGGCTGAACGCGGAAAGGAAACGCATGGATAACTCCGGAGGAATGGTTGCGGCGGTGCGTGGCAGATGGTGGATCAATAGGCGATGAACAAGGTCGCCGGTTAAATCAGGTCCAGACAGCTTCTGGCGGCAGGCTCATCAGGATGGCGTCGATATTGCCGCCCGTTTTCAGGCCGAACAAGGTCCCTCGGTCATAAACCAGATTGAATTCAGCGTAGCGGCCGCGCCACTGCAATTGCTGCAATTTGTCCGCTTCGCTGAAATCGCTGTCCAGACGGCGGCGCACCAGCTTGGGATAAACATCAAGAAACGTCTGGCCAACATCCTTTGTGAAGGCGAAATTTCGATCGAATGCGGCATCGTCATCGCATTCGAGATGATCGTAGAAAATTCCGCCGACACCGCGGTGGCATTTGCGGTGCGGGATGTAGAAATAATCGTCCGCCCATTTCTTGAACCGTTCGTAATAGGTCGGATTGTGGCCCGCACACGCGGCGCGGAATGCGGCGTGGAATTCGTCCGTGTCCTCAGCATACGGGATAGGCGGGTTGAGATCGGCGCCGCCGCCAAACCACGCCTTGCCGGTGGTCAGGAACCGCGTGTTCATGTGCACTGCCGGAACATGCGGGTTGGCCATATGTGCGACCAGGCTGATTCCGGTTGCGGTGAAGCCGGGGCTTTCCGGGCTGGCGCCATTGACCTGCCCTGCAAATTCCGTCGAAAAATTGCCGCGCACGGTCGATACATTGACCCCGACCTTTTCAAAAACCTTCCCCTTCATCAGCCCTTGCGTGCCCCCGCCGGGATCGGGATTGCCCTCCTCCTCGCGTTGCCACTGGGTGAAGGCGAAGCTTGCATCGCTGCCCGCTTCGCGTTCGATCGCCTCGAACTCGTTGCAGATGTTGGTCCGCAGGGTTTCAAACCACTCTTTCGCGGCGGTAGTCTTGTCATTCCAATCGGTCATGAAACCGGCTTGCCATTATCGTATCGCTGCGGCAAGTGGGCTGAATGGTTCCCCTTTCGTTCGCACATCAGGAATTCGCGCTGACAACTTCCGGCGCGCTCTACTGGCCGGCAGAATCCGCGCTGCTGGTGGCAGATCTGCATCTTGAGAAAGCGAGCTTCTTTGCCAAGCACGGGCAGATGCTGCCCCCGTATGACAGCCGTGAAACGCTGGAGCGGATTGCGGAAGCGATTCGCGAGACGGGTGCGCGGCGCGTTTTCACTCTGGGTGACAATTTCCACGACAGCGAGGGATCGGCGCGCCTTGAACCTCATGCAGCAGGGATGCTGTCTGCCCTGACCCGTGCGGTCGACTGGGTATGGATCACTGGCAACCATGACCCCCATATGGAAGCGCGAGCGGGCGGCTCGATAGCGGAAGAACTGGAGATATCGGGCACCGTTCTGCGGCATGAAGCAAAGCAGGGCGAAACGCGCCCGGAATTTTCCGGTCATTTCCATCCCCGCCTGCAGCTAAGTGTCAGAAAACGCAGAATTCGCCGGCCGTGCGCTGTTATCGCGAGCGGGGCTGAAACAGGCGGGCGGATGATCCTGCCGGCGTTCGGCACACTGACCGGCGGAATGGATGCAGGGGACCCCGCAATTGTCAAAGCGTTGCAACCGGCGGACACCATCCGTGCGGTGCTGCCTGCGGGCGGGAAACTGGCGAAATTCACCCTGTGGCAGAAGGCAGCGTAGCGGCCAGCACACACTGCCATGTTTTTCCGCATCGCACCCCCGACGAGGCTAGCGTTTCAAGGCATTCGTCCCTAAGTAGCACCCACAAACACGACACGATTACATTGGCAATTCAGGAGATAGCCCCATAGCCCGTCCACCCCGGCGCATGAACACGCCGCCCACCAAGAGCGGCCCGCGCTACGATAATTTCATCCAGAGCGACAAAGTTCGCGTGATCGACGACCAAGGCGAAAACCTTGGCGTCATGTACACCAACGAAGCAATCGAACAGGCGGCCAATGTTGGCCTGAACCTGGTCGAGGTCTCGCCCAACGCAGACCCGCCCGTGTGCAAATTCCTCGATGTTGGCAAGTACCGGTTCGAAGCGCAGAAGAAAGCAAACCTCGCGCGCAAGAGCCAGAAAACGCAGGACATCAAGGAAGTCAAAATGCGTCCGAACATCGACACGCATGATTATGACGTGAAGATGCGCAACGTTTTCAAATTCATCGACAATGGGGACAAGGTGAAGCTTACGCTCCGCTTCCGTGGACGCGAAATGGCGCACCAGGAACTGGGCATGAACCTGCTTCGCCGGGTGCAGGACGACACAGCCGAAGTGGCCAAAGTCGAAGCATTCCCGCGCCTCGAAGGCCGCCAGATGCTGATGGTGCTCGCACCGAAGTAATGCCGCGAAAGGCAAAACTGATTGAAAAAGGGGCGCCGAAACAGGCGCCCCTTTTTTATTGTCGTCGCAATCAGTTGAAGTGACCCACGCGGAGCCGCTCCTCAGATACTTCGATTGCCTTGGAAAATTCCGAACCCATTGAACGCAGCTTCGACAATGCGCCGCTGACCATGCGCGCATGACCGCTGACCGACGATTCGAGTACAGCGATCTGCTTCTCATCCCAACCGTGGGCTTTGAGACGGTCGCGGATCGTCTGGATCATGCCTTCGTATGCACCGTCTTTCGCGATCCACTCATCCACCGTGAGCTTACCCTCGGCGAGGAGATCGGTGAGACCGGCCTGCAATTCCTTCATCTTTTTCAGATTGGCGGCATCGATCACCGCCTCGCCAAACTCGGCCTGATTTTTGATATCGTCGATGCTTTGCATCAGGCGATAGTAAATTGCAGTGGAGGTCACTTCCTCAGAACCGAAGGTGTCCTCGTCGCGAATGTTGGTTGAAGTAGCCTTCAGAAAACCGAACATACCCGGCGCCAACCGGGTCATCGAAAAAGAAAGGCTCGACGAAGACTCCGAATTCGACTTCGCAGCCTCTGCGACTGTGTTCACGACATCGACATAGGCGTTGATCGCCTCTTCGCTCATCGCCGGCTTTTCAACGCCCGGCGCGCTTGCAGCGATTGCAGCTTTGAGCGCGGACACCACAACCCCTGCGATTTTGTCGAGGCTGAACTCGCTCGTATATTCGGTCTTGATGTCAGAGGCATACTCCAATTGCCTCGCATCAGTAATTTTCGCGTCGGCGAGATGAGTATCGATCTCGTCATAGAATTCCTTCTTCACCGCTTCAGACCTAGACTTCAGAGCGTCTTCCAGCTTTTTGACTTGTTCAGCGGCTTTTGTCGATTTGTCTGCCGCTCTTTCAACGGAACCTGATCTACAAACCATTTTAACTCTCCTGTTTTGCGATTTTACAATTGCGACTCGCAGGAAAGTCCCTCGATTTCTGTAAGACTAATCACCCCTATTTATTTTGATTGTATAAAAGCGAAATATAACGAATCCTATTGAAGATTATTACTATCTCTTTGAAATATTGAATGCTTTTTTGGCAAAACTATCTCGAGCATCACTTGTGCAGTCCGCAAGAAGTGGCTGACCAGACCGTCGGAATATCCAGGCTTCTTCCAACGCATCCGCAAGCTGTACGGATAAAGCTTTAAACGCGGCGGAACTTATGGTTTGGCTTCCACTCTGGAGGAGGGAAGTTTTTGACAGCAAAACAGATCGGTTTCGTCGCGGGCCTTGCGGCCTTTGCGCTGACGCTCGTGTTTCCTGCGCCTGCCGGTATGCCGGCGCAGGCATGGATGGTCGCCGGGCTGGTCGTCTGGATGGCTGCGTGGTGGATGACAGAGGCGATCCCGCTGACCGCGACCGCCCTTTTGCCGTTTGTCGTGTTGCCATTCGCCGGTGTGCTGACCGCCAAGGAAACAGCTGCCGCCTATTACGCGCCAATCCTGTTCCTGATCCTGGGCGGCGCATTCATAGCGCTGGCGATCGAACGCACCGGCCTGCACCGCAGATTGTCACTGGCGATCCTGAAGATGGTCGGCAGCGGAGGCGGACAGGCCCGATTGCTGCTCGCCTTCATGATGAGCGCGGCGCTGCTTTCGATGCTGATTTCGAACACCTCGACCAGCCTGATCATGATGCCGATGGCACTTGCCGTGCTGGCTGGCGGCGGGCTGGCTGCAGAAGAGCAGGAGGGACTGGCCGGAGCCCTGCCCATGGGGATTGCGTTCGCCGCGTCCATTGGCGGCCTGGGCACGATTGTCGGGTCTCCGACCAACGGGATTGCGGTAGCCCTGCTCGACAACATGATCGGGCTTCAGATCAGTTTCGCGCAGTGGACGGCTTACGGTTTGCCCATCGTTCTGGTGGGCATCCCCATCGCAGCCTTCATCATCGCCCGGGTCCAGCGCGTGGCATCGCATCCCTTCGATGTCGGCGCAGCACGGGCGGCGATCGACACTCACGCCGCATGGACAGTGCCCGAAAAGCGGCTCGTACCGCTGATCGGTGTTACTTTCCTTCTGTGGATGACCGCACCTCTGCTGAAGGCATATCTGCCGGACGGGTCACTGACCGACGGGACGATTGCAATCGTGGCAGGTATATTGCTGTTCGTATTGCCTGACGGGACTGGCCGCCCGCTGCTGGTCTGGAAGGAAGCAGACCGCGCACCGTGGGGAGTCATCATGATGTTTGGCGGCGGACTGGCACTGGCTGCAGGTATGGGCGCATCGGGCCTTGCAGAATGGCTTGGCAACGCATTGCTGCCGCTGTCCGCCGTCCCCCTGATCGTAACCGCGCTGGCGATTGTCGCGATGGTCGTGCTGATTACAGAGTTCGCCAGCAATGTCGCGACGGCCAGCGCAATCATCCCGGTCGTCGCCAGCCTGACGGTCGCTATGGGTGTTGACCCGGTCTTGCTGGCAATGCCCGCCGCGCTCGCCGCCAGCTGGGGCTTCATGCTGCCGGCGGGAACCGGACCAAACGCGATTGCATGGTCCACCGGCCGTATCCGGCTACCGCGCATGGTCGGTGCAGGCGTAATCCTAGATATCGTCGGTATTTTCCTGATCGTGGGACTCGTCTGGGCAGTCGCCATTCTCTTTGGTTGAAGCCGGTCGTTTCAAATGATACCGGATTGAATGAAAGATCGTTCGGAGATGCGTTCCTGCGGAGGTTAGGGACGGGGGGCCGAACGATCCATCTGGCTCCTGCCTTCCTAGGAGCGTTTGAATAGGAAGCGACATCGCAATGACCGATGCAACCGACGCCGTTGAAACTCCAACCCCGCGCCGCAATCCCAAGCCCAAAGTCAAAACCATCAATGGCCGCGAGCTGAAACCGAGCACGCTGATGATGGGCCACGGGTATGACCCGGCCCTCTCGGAAGGTTCGCTGAAGGCTCCGATTTTCCTGACCAGCACCTTTGCGTTCGAAAATTCGGCCGCAGGCAAACGCCACTTCGAAGGCATTACCGGCAAACGCCCGGGCGGCGCAGAAGGTCTCGTCTATTCGCGGTTCAACGGGCCTAACCAGGAAATTCTGGAAGACCGCCTGGCGATCTGGGACGGTGCCGAGGATGCACTGTCGTTTTCCAGCGGAATGACTGCGATCACCGTCATGCTGCTTGCCTATTGTAATGCTGGTGATGTGATCGTCCATTCTGGCCCGCTTTATGCTGCAACCGAAGGCTTCGTCGCCAAGGTACTCAGCAAGTTCGGCATCACCTATATCGACTTCGCCGCCGGTGCCACACGCGCCGAAATCGACGCGGTTCTGGAAAAGGCCAAGGCGCAAGCAGCAGATCAGGGCGGCAAGGTCGCGATGGTCTATCTCGAAAGCCCGGCCAACCCAACCAACGCGCTGGTCGATGTGGAAGCGGTAAAGGCATCGCGCGATGCCATTCTTGATGCGGAAACCACCCCGATCGCGATCGACAACACTTTCCTTGGGCCGCTGTGGTCGCGCCCGCTGGATCATGGCGCGGATATCGTGGTCTATTCGCTGACCAAGTATGTCGGCGGCCATTCCGACCTTGTCGCTGGCAGCATCGCCGGGGCGAAAAAATGGATGGATCCTGTCCGTGCGCTGCGCAACACGATGGGTGGCATTGCCGATCCCAACACCGCATGGATGCTGATGCGCAGCCTTGAAACCGTTGAACTGCGGATGCAGCGCGCGGGCGAAAATGCAGCAAAAGTATGCGCATTCCTGAAAGACCATCCAAAGGTCGAAGGACTCGGCTATCTCGGCTTCATCGAAGACCCTCGCCAGCAAGACATATACGATCGTCATTGTCTCGGCGCAGGCTCGACCTTTTCGCTTTTCGTCAAAGGCGGCGAAGAAGAGGCCTTCCGATTCCTCGATGCGATGAAGATCGCAAAACTCGCTGTCAGCCTTGGCGGCACCGAAACGCTGGCGAGCTGCCCTGCTGCCATGACGCACCTGTCAGTGCCTGATGAACGCAAGGCGCAGCTGGGCATCACGCCCAACCTCGTGCGCATTAGTATCGGCATCGAAGACCCGGACGATCTGATCGCCGACTTCGGCCAGGCGCTGGACGCAGTCTGACGGTATTGCGGGGCAGGCGGTAATGCATATCGGATTTCTCGCCTGCCCCGAAACCATGCCCAGCGCTGGCACGCGCCGCGGCGATGCGTTTGAACACGACCTCCAGATGGCAGCGTTACGCCCCGCCATCGAGGGGCGACGCGGCACGCTGACCGAAATCGAATGGCGAAGCCCGCGTGAAGCGTTTGCCGGTGTCGATCTGGTCCTGCTGGGCACCGCGTGGGACTATCAGGACCATGCAGCTGAGTTTCTTGCCGCGCTCGAAACTCTGGAAGAGGCCGGGATCGCGGTCTGCAACCCTCCATCGCTGGTGCGCTGGAACATGGACAAGCGCTATTTGCTCGACCTCGAAAGCAAGGGTGCGCGCATTATTCCAACCGTTTGGGCAAATAACCCCGGGCTGGCCGATATCGAGCAGGCGCTGGACCGGTTCGGCTGCGAAACCATAGTTGTGAAACGTCAGGTCGGTGCCGGGGGGTTGGGCCAGCATCTGTTTTCGCGCGGATCGTTGCCCGCTGACGAATGGACCATGGGCCGGGCCGCGATGATCCAGCCTTTCCTTCCTTCGATCAAGGATGAAGGCGAACTCTCTTTCGTGTTCATCGATGGCCGGTTCAGCCATGCAATTCGCAAGACTGCGGCAGACGGCGAATATCGCATCCAGTCGCTATATGGTGGCAAGGAAGCCAAATTCACACCTCAGCCAGAGGATATCAGCCAAGCTGCATCTGTGGTGGCTGCCATGCCCGGCGGCGCCCCGCTGTATGCCCGGATTGATCTGATCCGCGATGTGGCCGGGCATTTAATGGTGATGGAAGCGGAAGCGATCGAGCCATTCCTTTACCCGGTACAGGGTCCGGAATTGGGAGAGTCGCTCGCCTCTGCTATCGAAAGCCGCCTGTAACACCTCGATACGGAGACGCACATGCCCGATCAGAAACCGGTTTTCCTAGTTCTGGGGGCGGGCGCCGGCATAGGCGGGCACGTCGCAAAACGGTTTGCCGCAGGCGGTTATCACGCCGTTCTGGCAAGACGTTCCGACGAGGCGGGACTGCAAAGGCTGGTTGATGACATTCGCGATTCTGGCGGGGAGGCGAGCGGCAAATTGTTGGATGCTTCACTACCGGATTCGATTGAGGATCTGGTGGAGGACGTAGAACGCAGTATCGGCCCCATCCACAGCGCACTGTTCAATCTCGGCGCGCAGATTGGCAACCGCCGGCTGGAAGACACCACTTACAAGGCGTTTGAGCTGGGCTGGCGATTGGCAACCTTCGCTCCGTTTCGCCTGGCCTCTGCCCTGCTTCCGCACATGGCGCAGCGCGGTACCGGCTCGCTTCTGGTCACCAGCGCAACTGCAGCGGTGCGGGGCAATGCCGGTCAGCATAGTCATGCGGCGGCGATGGGCGGGCGGCGAATGCTGTGCCAATCGCTGAATGCCGAATTTGCGCCAAAGGGGGTCCATGTCGCCCACATCGTGATTGACGGGCCAGTGGACGCGCCCGACACACTAGGGAAAATGCTGAGCGACAGTTTCGATGCTTACAAGGCCAGCAAGGGCGAGGACGGGATAATTGATCCAGCCGCCGTCGCAGAAACCTATTGGCACCTCGCACATCAGCCGCGCAGCGCGTGGACACATGAACTGGATATTCGCCCCTACACTGACACGCCGTGGTGGAACGACAATTGATCGCCGGAGCAAGCTAGCGCGGTCATCCCTTCCATTCGCGGCGTTCTTCAGCCTGCTTGAGAACTTCGTAGGCGACGGAGATTTTCTGAAATTCCTTGGCCGCTTCCTTGTCGTTCGGCTTCACATCCGGGTGTACGGCCTTCGCCTTGATCCGGAATGATCGCTTTATCAGTTCGAAATCAGCATCGGCTTCCAGTTCCAGAACTTCCAGCGCGAGCATTTCATCTGCCGAGCGGTTGCCGTCGCCCGTCCCGCCAGACCAGCCGTAATGCGATGCCTCGGCATAAGCGTCGGCGTCGCGCTGTTCGGTGCGCTGGCGTTCAGCAGCCTGTTCCTTGTCCAGCCCTTCGAAATAGTCCCAGCCCTTGTTATATTCTGCCGCGTGTTTCTGGCAGAAATACCAACGGTCCGGGCTGTTCGGCGATTTCGGAGCCGGACACAGTCCCGCATCGCTGCAACCATGCCGGTCGCATTCTCGCTGAGCCACGGTTTCTCGCGACGAGCCATAGCTGCGCCAGCGCGGGAAGCCCCAATCGTTCGAACGCCCCTTTCCGGTCACGATATCAGCACAGCGCCAGCCGCGCGGGAAGGTGTTGGTCGAATGGGCATGTCGTTCAGTCTAGGGATTATTGCGCGACTTTGAAAGGCCGGGAACAAAGTTGCTGATTGAAATGTTGCAACGCAACGAAGCTTTCATATATTCCGCCTAACGGCAGGTAAGTACACGGTCTAAAGGTATCATGAGCAAGCAAGCCTCCCTCTCCGCAACTATTTCTGCAATCACGATGGCGCTGTTCGCCGCATCGGCGCTGCTGGGCGGTTTGCAGGGTGATCTGCCGCAAAGCGAGCTGCCTGAAATGTCGATCTCGGCGTCGGTCGAGCTGCCGTAATCATGAAAAAGGGCGGCCAAGCTGCTGCCCGGCCGCCCCTTTGCATTACCATAGAATAATCAGCTAATAACGACGCTAACCGCACGGCGGTTCTGCGCCCATGCCTGTTCATTCGATCCGGTCGCGACCGGGCGTTCCTTGCCGTAGCTGACCGTACGGATACGGTTTGCCGGCACGCCAAGGCTGACCAGATAGTTCTTCGCCGCATTGGCCCGGCGTTCACCCAAAGCAAGGTTGTAGTCGCGGGTGCCGCGCTCGTCGCAGTGCCCCTCCACCGTGATGTTGATCGCCTGATTGCGCATCAGATACTGCGCCTGCGCCTGCAGGGCAGCGGCATCTTCGCCATCGATGTTAAACCGATCAGTGTCGAAGAAAATCACGTTCTGGCCGTTCACGCCATTGACGAAATGTTCCTGAGTGCCAAGCACCGGGCCAGCTGGCGCGGGGTTGTTCGGGGTGGTCTGGGTAGACGGGCCAGGTTCGGGCGGAAGCACTTCTGGCGCGGTTGTCTTGCAGCCGGCCAGCGCGGCAGCACCTGCAAGCAGAGCAATAGTGGTGAAACGAGTATTCATCTGACGTCTCCTTACGCTGGGATTTTGCGACCCAGCTTACTCCAAATCAATGCATTCAGGGGAGAATCGGTCCCCATGCCGGATCTGACGCGTCCACCGGCGTCGGCAGCTTCCTTTCATTTCGGCCTGTCAGATCGACTTGCCAGAGTGAGGTATCGCCCGAATTTCGGGCAGTCCGGAAAAACTGTACGATGCGGCCATTTGGCGCCCAGGTCGGGGCTTCATCCTGCCAGCTATCGGTCAGATGACGCAGATCGCCGCCGCGCGGGTTCATCACCGCGATGCGGAAATTGCCTGCAATATGGGTGAACGCGATCTGGTCTCCGCGCGGGCTCCATTCCGGCGTCGCAGCGCGGCCGCCAAAGAATGTCAGCCGCTTCTGATTGCGACCATTGGCGTCCATCACGTAGATTTGCTGACTGCCCGACCGGTCGCTTTCGAACACAATCTTGCTGCCATCGGGTGAATAGGAACCGCCGATGTCGATACCCGGCGTATTGGTCAGGCGCATGCTCGGCCCGCCCTCTGCGGACACGCGGTAGATATCGGTGTTGCCCGATACGGCCATGGAATACAGAATCCAGTTTCCGTCGGGCGACCAGCGCGGCGCAAAGGTCGGGTTCTCGCTCTGCGTGATCAGCGTCTGACGGCCCGTGCCGATGTCATAGACGTAGATACGCGGATTACCGTCGACATAGCTGAGATACAGAAGCTTGCGGTAATCCGGCGAATAACGCGGTGTCAGCGCAGTAGACCGACCGGTTGTGATGAAGCGGTGGTTTGCGCCGTCGCTGTCCATGATGGCCAGGCGTTTTGTGCGGTTATCCTTCGGTCCGGTTTCCGCGATATAAGCGATCCGGCTGTCGAAGAACGGGTCTTCGCCGGTCAGCCGCGAATAGACCAGATCAGCACATTTATGCGCCGCCCTGCGCCAATCCGCAGGCGGAACCACCCAACCGGAGCGTGCCAGTTCATCGCGCAGGGCAACATCATAGAGATAACAGCCCACGGTCAGCCGCCCGTCGGGACGTGCGCGGACATAGCCATGCACCAGCATTTCCGCGCTACGGTTCGACCATGTCGGCCAGTTGGGCGCGGTAATCTGGGTAAAGCTGGGCTGCGGCAATGCATCGGGCCCTGTTGGTTTGAACAGGCCGTTATTGCGCAGATCGTTGAAAACCACCTGCGCCATCTGTTTGCCCAGCCCCGCAGTCCCCGAACTGCTGGCAGGCGTTTCAACGTCGCGGTCGGTTGCAAATCCGGCGATTGCGATACCCAGATCTTCCCAATCGCTTTCGTCGGTGACGCTGCCCGAAAGGCCGCCCTCCTGCTCGACAGTCTCGACCTCTCCGCCTTGCGGAACGGGGGTACCAAGATCCTGCGCAGCGGCGGGCGCTGCTATGGTCAGGGCAATCAGGAAAGTCCAAATTCGCATTGTCAAAGCCTTCTGTCGAAACGCCAGTCGCGGATATAACTCCACTTATCGTAGAATTCGTCCGGCAGGTTGAATGGTGCGGCGAGTTGCACCGCACGTATGGCGCGCTCCGCATGAACCTGTGCCTGCGCGCGGTTTGCATCGGTTATTCCGGTCTGGCTTACCACCGTGGGGGTGTTTGCGAGCGAACCGTCGCGGTTCATCCGCCAGGTGAGCACTGTCACCAACCGTTCGGTTTCCAGCCCCTGCGGCGCGCGCCAGTGGGGCTTGAGCTGGCGATTGATTGCCTGGCTCAATGCCGCCTGTTCGGCGCGGCCAAAAGTGGCTGCCGGGGCGCGCGTTTCCGCAGTATTCGAACTTGATCCGGAACCCGGCAGGAAGTCCGCGCCGATCCGGCTGCCTCCGCTGCGCGTTGGGGTAGAGCGTGGTTGCGGCTGAGGTCGGGACTGCGGCCTGCTTTCAGGCCGGTCGGGCCGGCGGCGCGGCTCGCGCGATACAGCTGGGCGCGACGGCGCGCTGGTTGCAACCGGTCTTGGCGCAGGGATCGGCGGGGTAATCTGTGTCTCCGTCACTTCCGGCGCGGGGCTGTCGGACAATGTCGGGGCAATTGCCTCACGGCTTTCAGGCACCGGCTGCGGGGACATAGCCTCAAGCCCGACATCTTCGGCCAGACTGACCGTTACCCGTTCGGGCACCGGAACTGGTTCAGCCGGCGACCGGACCAGCATCACGACCACCAGCGCCAGATGCAGCGCCACTGCCGCGACCAGCGCAATAATCTCTTCGGTACGGAGTGCGGACGCTGCCATACTAGCCAGCTATTGCTCCAACTCTGAACCGGAAATGACCGCCGGTTGCTGCGCCGTGCTGCTCGTCACCAGTGCAATCGAGTTGAAGCCTGCACGGTTCAACTCGCCCATGACGGCCATCATGCGCCCGTAATCGAGCATCCTGTCGCCGCGCAAGGTGACCTGCGGCTTCGTCCCGTCCGGGTTTGAGGTGACATTCGCCAGTCGGTCGGGCAATTCGCCGGGGGCCAGCGGCTCATTGCCGAGATAGATCACACCGTCAGAGGCGACAGTGATCGTGACCGGGTCCTGTTCCTGCGGCAGTGCGGCGGCGCGGCTGTCAGGCAGTTCGACAGGAACACCGGATGACAGCAGCGGCGCGGTGACCATGAAAATGATCAGCAGCACCAGCATCACGTCGACGAATGGCGTGACATTGATTTCAGCCATCGGCGTCCGTTTCGAACGGCGGCCGCCCCGGCGCGATGAAGATGCGAGACCCATCCCCATTTAAAGGCGCTCCAGCTCTCGGCTGAGGCTGGCGTGGAACCGGTCCGCAAATCGCTGCAGACGCGATTCGAGCGAGTTCACGCCATGGCTGAAGCGGTTGTATGCGATGACCGCGGGGATTGCCGCGAACAGGCCGATGGCAGTTGCAAACAGCGCTTCGGAAATACCCGGCGCAACCACCGCGAGCGAGCTGTTTTCCTGTACGCCGATCTGGAAGAAGCTGTTCATGATACCCCAAACGGTCCCGAACAGACCCACAAACGGCGCGACTGAACCGACGGTGGCGAGGAAGTTGAGCCGATCGGCGAGGCTGTCTGCCTCCTGCGCGACCTGGCTTTCCATTGCGCCGGCCAGCCTTTGACGCGTGCCATCGCGGTCCAGCGGGCCGGTGCGCCCTTTTGCAGATCTGCGCCATTCGGACATGCCGGCAGCTGCAATGTTGGCAGACGGAATATCCTGGCGGGCACGCTGCTTCACCAAGGCATCGAAATCGTCGGCCTTCCAGAATTCCGTTTCGAACGCGGCGCAGCGTTTTTTCACCCGGGCAAGGCGCAGGCTGAAGCTGATGATGATCATCCAGACCCAGATGCTGGCAAGGATCAGGCCCAGCATCACCGCCTGAACCACGATGTCGGCGTCGAGGAACAATTGCATCGGGTTGAGCCTGCCCGAATGGACCGGCTCAGCAGAAACCGCAGCAAGGATAGGAAATAGGTTCATTCGTTCTCTTCTCGGGAAATGATCTTGGCAAATGCGTCGCGCCATTCTTGCGGCTGCCGGGTCGGGCGTCCGGTTGGCGCGACAAAACCCACCCGCAGGCTTGCTTCGCAGAGCAATTCTGAACCGCGCATTGCACGTTGGTGCATCAACACGCTGGCGGCCTTTATTTCGGTGCAGCGCGTGTGGATTATCACATCGTCATCAAGCTTTGCCGGACGGGCATAGCGGATCTGGATATCGGCCACCGCATACGCGCCCTGCCCCGCTTCGATCGCGGCCCGCTGGTCTATTTCCAGCATTCGCAGGACATCCGAACGCGCCCTTTCAAACCAGCGCAGATAGTTGGCGTGATAGACGATCCCGGAAAGGTCGGTGTCTTCATAATAGACGCGCACCGCATAAAGGTGCAGCGGGCCATCGAAGGTTCCCCCGGGCGGATTTGGCGTTTTGCTCATATTCACGCCGCCTTAGCGCAGCGCGGAATCGCGCGGCAAGCGATTGTTGGATGCAGCCGGGATGCAGCGGCGAACGGTGCCTAGCGCGCGATCATCGGCCCCAGGAACTGGCGGCCGAACAGGTGCACATGCAGATGCGGCACTTCCTGCCCGCCATGCGCGCCAACATTGGCCAGCAAGCGGTAACCCGGCTGTACCAGATCGTGTTCACGCGCGACATTACCGACCGCGCGGATGAAACCGGCGATTTCGGCGTCGGACGCCTTGGCGGAAAAATCGTCCCAGCTGACATAGCTTCCCTTGGGGATGACCAGCACGTGCAGTTCAGCCTGCGGATTTATGTCGGGAAACGCATACGCCCATTCATCTTCATACAGCTTGGTCGACGGGATCTCTCCGCGCAGTATCTTGGCGAAGATGTTCTGGTCATCATATGGCTGGGTTGCGTCAATCGGCATGTGGTTGCTCCCTATTCAGCCGGCCTGCTGGCTTTTTCATCAAGCCCCGACACACCTTCGCGCCGGTCAAGTTCGGCCATCACCTCAGCCAGCGAAACATCCTTGGCCGACAAGAGAACCAGCAGGTGGAACATGACATCGGCCGCCTCGCCGACCAATTCATCGCGATCTTCGGCAAGCGCGGCGACGACAGCCTCGACAGCTTCTTCGCCCAGCTTACGGGCGATTATGGGCAAGCCGCGCGAATGCAGTTTCGCAACATAGCTGGACGAAGGGTCGGCGCCCTTGCGCTGTGCAATCGTCTGTTCAAGCCGGGCGAGTGTATCGGGAATGCTGCTCATGCCCGGGCCATGCCGCGCATCGGGAAAACCGTCAATCGTCCTGCTGGTTCTGTTTCCGGCGCGCGATCATGCGGCCCACGATCAGGCCGGTCAGACCGAGGCCGAATAGCGCCATATTGCTAGGCTCGGGAATGGGTGTTCCGCCGCCGGCATGGGCGGGCGATGCAATAACCGCGCCCGCAAGCAAAAAGATGCATGTCCTCATGCGGCGCACATGGACCGATGCGCATATTTCGCAACTGCAATATAACCCCCGTCCCGCAGAGGGACGTATCAGGCGCGGGCAGGAAGCCCGGCAGCGCGCAAGGCGGCGTGCGCCTCTGCTATCGTGTGTTCGCCGAAGTGGAATATCGATGCAGCCAGCACAGCGCTTGCGTGGCCCCTCGTGACCCCCTCCACCAAATGGTCGAGCGTGCCGACTCCGCCGCTGGCAATCACCGGCACATCGACGCTGTCGGCAATCGCACGGGTCAATTCCAGATCGTAACCCGCCTTGGTTCCATCACCGTCCATCGATGTGACGAGCAATTCGCCCGCGCCCAGATCGGCCAGCCGCTTGGCGTGTCCAAGCGCATCGATCCCGGTCGGCTTGCGACCGCCATGGGTGAAAATTTCCCATTTGCCGGGGCCCGTTTTGCGGGCGTCGACAGAGCCGACCACGCATTGACTGCCGAATTTGGCCGCAATCTCGGAGACGACCTCTGGCCGCTTGACCGCGGCACTGTTGATCGCAACTTTGTCTGCGCCCGCCAGCAGCAGAGCGCGTGCATCCTCTACTGAAGAAACGCCTCCGCCCACGGTCAGCGGCATGAAGCACACCTCTGCTGTGCGCTTGACGACATCGAGCAGAGTGCCGCGCCCTTCATGCGTGGCCGAAATATCGAGAAAACACAGCTCGTCAGCGCCCGCCGCATCATAGGCCTGCGCCTGTTCCACCGGATCGCCTGCATCGCGCAGATCGACGAAATTCACGCCTTTGACCACGCGCCCGTCGGCGACGTCGAGGCAGGGGATAACCCGGATGCGGACTGTCACGCCCGCGCCGCCATCGCAATCGCCGCCGCCAGATCCAGACGCCCGTCATATAAAGCGCGCCCGGTGATCACGCCTTCAATCCCCTGGCTGGCCTGCATCGCGAGAATGTGAATATCGTCCAGCCCCTTGACCCCGCCGCTGGCAATAACCGGCAGATCGGTGCGCTGGGCCAGCTCGACGGTCGCATCGATGTTGCAGCCCTTAAGCATACCGTCACGCCCGATGTCGGTGAACAGCAGGCTGGCGACGCCCGCATCCTCGAACCGGCGGGCCATGTCCGCGATCGGCACATCGGATACTTCCGCCCAGCCGTCGGTCGCGACCATTCCATCGCGCGCATCGACCGCCACGACGATCCCGTTTTCCCATTCCTTCGCCATCTGTTTGACAAATTCGGGATTCTTCAGAGCCGCAGTGCCGATCACGATCCGCGCGACACCGGCATTGAACCATCCCTCTACATCGCCCGGTGTCCGAATGCCTCCGCCAAGCTGGACGTGGCCGGGAAACGCTTCGACGATCGCCTCGACAGCTTCGCGGTTCTGCGCGCTGCCGGCGAAGGAACCGTCGAGATCGACCACGTGCAGATGCTGCGCGCCGGCCTCGGCGAACAGCATGGCCTGCGCCGCCGGGTCATCCCCGTAAACGGTCGCGCGGTCCATATCGCCTTCTGCCAGACGCACGACTTCGCCGCCTTTCAGGTCGATCGCGGGAAAGACAATCATGCCAAAACTCCAATCAAGGGCGCCAGTCCAAAAACCGTTCGAGCAAGGCCAATCCGTAGGCCTGGCTCTTTTCAGGGTGAAACTGCACACCAACAATAGTGTCACGCGCCACCGCCGCAACCAGGCCGCCGCCGTGATCTGTCATTGCGGCAATATGGTGCGGGTCGGATACCGTGAAATGATAGGAATGCAGGAAATAGGCCTCGCCCTCCTCCAGCAGATCGTGGCTCGGCACATGGGTGGTCAGCGCGACATCGTTCCACCCCATATGCGGCACCTTGATCGCCGGATCGGTTTTTTCGATCAGCTCCACCTCGCCTGCGATCCAGTTCAAGCCCTTCGTCTCACCGTGTTCGAGCCCGCGTGTGGCGAGCAATTGCATCCCCACGCAGATGCCCAGAAACGGCGCGCCGCCAATTTCGACCCGTTCGGTCATGGCCTCGACAAGCCCATCGATGGATTTGAGCCCTTCGGCACATGCCTTGAACGATCCGACACCGGGCAGCACGATGCGATCTGCTGCGCGGACGACATCGGGATCGGCGGTAACGGCGACCTTCGCGCCGACCGCTTTCAGCGCGTTCTCGACCGAATGCAGGTTGCCCGCGCCGTAATCGATCAGCGCGATTGCTTCAGCCACCTAGCTGCCCCTTGGTGCTGGGAATTGCCCCGCCCTTGCGCTGGTCCAGTTCGACACCGGTGCGCATAGCGCGGGCAAAACCCTTGTAGATCGCTTCGCAGATGTGGTGGTTGTTGGTGCCGTAAATCAGTTCGATGTGGAGCGTGATGCCCGCGGTCTGCGACACGGAATGGAACCAGTGTTCGATCAGTTCGGTATCCCATTCGCCCAGCTTTTCCTGGCTGAAGCCTGCCTTCCACACCAGATAGGGGCGCCCTGAAATATCCAGCGCGACCCGGGCCAGCGTTTCGTCCATCGGGGAATAGGCCGTGCCGTATCGCCCGATGCCCGCCTTGTCGCCCATCGCCTGCGCCAGTGCCTGTCCCAGGGCGAGCGCGCTGTCTTCGGTCGTGTGATGCTGATCGACATGCAAATCGCCGTCGATCTTCATCGTCACATCAATCAACGAATGGCGGCTGAACTGCTCCACCATGTGGTCGAGAAATCCTATGCCGGTCGATACGTCATATTTGCCGGTGCCATCGAGGTTTACTTCGACCTCGATCTTCGTTTCGGCGGTGTTTCGTTCTATTCGGGCTGTACGCATGCGGTGCGCTATACGCGCTCCGAATGGACGCGCAAGCATGAGGATTGATGACATTCCTCTATTCCCGCTTGACCATGCGCGTGCATCTCGCCACCTAGCAACCGATATGAGTGACGAAACGCCCGATAGCTTGATCCCCTACGACGAGATCGTACAAGAAGCACTGCGTGCCGTGGTTGGCCGCGTGCTCGGACAAATCGTCGAAATGGGCAGCGAACTGCCCGGCAACCATCATTTCTACATCACGTTCAAGACCGGCGCACCGGGCGTATCGATCCCCACCAGCCTGCGTGAACGCTTTCCTGACGAAATGACCATCGTCCTGCAGAACAAGTTCTGGGACCTGGGCGTTGATGATGACGGGTTCACCGTCGGCCTCAGCTTTAACGCGGTGCCGGCCAAGCTGGACATCCCGTTTTCGGCCATCACTGCGTTTGTCGATCCGGCGGTCGATTTCGGCCTGCAGTTTCAGGCAACTGTCGCCGACATGTCACCCGAAGAGCATGAAGATGCAGAGAATGACGTTCCGGAACCGGGCGAGCATCCAGCCGTTACAGAAAGCGAAGACGGCTCAAACGTCGTCACGGTCGATTTCGGCCGCAAGAAATAGGCGCAGACCGGCGGCAGCTTGGGTCCGCGCCGTGCAGGGGCGGATAAATCTATGGTCAAACATGTTTCAGAAATCGGCGCTGATGCGATTGCAGAGGCGCGCGAACATACGCCGGGTGATGCCGCAGAGGTGCCCGGCCCCAGCACCAATCCCGCAACCAATCTGATCATGGCAGACATTGCCATGCGCGCCGGGTCGTATGTCCTGCGCAGCGCGGTTGAAAAAGGTTTCCTGAGCGGCCGCTACGGCAAGGAAACCGCCAGCAATATCGTCCAGAACAAGACACTGGGGCAAAACATCGTTTCGTTTGCCTTGGCAAAGGTCGCCACACGGTCACTTCCGGGCGCGATCGTCGTTGGCGGCGGCGTAGTGGCCAAGACGCTGTTTGACCGCAGCCAGAAACGCCGCAAGTCCAAGCGTGCCGGAGACAAGGCGCTGATCGAGCAGTCGAAAGACAACTAAGGGCGCGGATATTCCGCATCCGGCCTTGATTTCGCAGCTATGCCTGACGCATTAGCGGGCATGGCCGACCAAGAAGATCTCCACCGCCGCGGACTCATGTTCATTCTTTCCTCCCCCTCGGGCGCGGGAAAGACAACCATTTCGCATATGCTGCTGACCGCGGACGAGGAAATCAAACTCTCCGTTTCTGCGACCACGCGTCCGCGCCGCGAGGGCGAGATTGACGGGATCGATTATCACTTCGTCAGCGAAACCCAGTTCGATGAAATGGTCGAAAAAGACGATTTCTACGAATGGGCGCATGTGTTCAATCACCGCTACGGCACGCCGAAGGGATATATCCGGTCGGGACTGAAAGAAGGGCAGGATTTCCTGTTCGACATCGACTGGCAGGGCACCCAGCAGCTTTATCAAAAAGACCAGCAGGATGTGGTGAGCGTGTTTATCCTGCCGCCCAGCCTGGTCGAACTTCGCCGCCGCCTTGAATCGCGCGGGACAGACACCGCCGATGTAATCGAAGGCCGGATGGACCGGGCCCGCGGCGAAATCAGCCACTGGGCAGAATACGATTATGTCGTCATCAATGACGATGTCGACCAGTGCTTCGTCAAGGTCCGCGAGATACTGCATGCCGAACGGATGAAGCGCACGCGCCAGACCGGACTAATCCCGTTCGTGCGCGAATTGATGGAATAAGGCACTTCAACAGAAAAGGCCGCCGGATCGCTCCGGCGGCCTTTCTTGATTACGCATTTTGCAGCGATCAGGTGCCTGACGGATCAACGAAATTGCCGGCACCGATATTAGCGTTCACCACGCCTCCATCGATCGGAATAGTCGTACCCACGACATAGTCGCCTGCACGGCTGAGCAGGTAGATCGCACCCGCAGCCATATCTTCGGTCACACCCACACGCCGCGAAGGGATGCCCTTTTCCACCAGGTCTGCATTGTCGCGTGCTGCACGGTTCATCGCACTGGGGAAGGCGCCCGGGCCGATGCCGTTGACGATGATATTGTGGCCAACCAGTTCTGCGGCCATCCGCCGGGTCAGGTGGATCAGGCCAGCTTTCGATGCCTGGTACGGGTAAGTCGGCCACGGGTTCGACTTCATCCCGTCGATCGAGGCGATCATCAGCACCTTGGCCGGACGTTCCTTGGTTCCCGCGGCCTTGAGCAAAGGCAGCAGCTTTTGCGTCAGGAAGAACGGTGTCTTCACGTTCAGGTCCATCGTCCGGTCCCAGCCGGCCTCTGAAAATTCCTCGAACGGTTCGCCCCATGCGGCACCGGCATTATTCACTAGCAGGTCCAACTTTTCTTCGCGGCTGGCCAGATCGTCAGCCAACGCCTTGATCCCTTCCATCTGCGAAAGATCACCGGTCAAACCGATAACTTTATCGCCCAGTTCGGCAGAGGTTTCATCGACCTGCTCTTTCTTGCGGGCGACAATATAAACCTTGGCGCAGCCCGCTTCGAGCAAGCCTTCCACGATCATCTTGCCAATCCCGCGCGAGCCGCCGGTTACCAGAGCGATCTTGCCTTGGAGGCCGAACAAATCAGTCAGTTTCATCATCGTTCGTTCTCCTTAGTATCCGCTCATCTGGGCAACGCGCCCTGCGTGGTAATAGGCATCGCCCAGGAATTCCTGCAGCGCACGGTCGCGCTTCATATACAGGCCGATGTCATATTCGTCGGTCATTCCGATGCCGCCGTGCATCTGAACGCCTTCTTTCACCGCAAGGCCAGCCGCCTTTGCGACTTTTGCCTTGGCGACGGAGACCATCAGGTCGGATTGTTCGCTGCCTGCATCAAGCAGCTGCCCGGCCTTGATCGTCACCGCGCGTGCGATTTCGACTTCGGAATAAAGGTGCGCTGCACGGTGCTGAAGCGCCTGGAATTCGCCAATCAGCTTGCCGAATTGCTTGCGCTGCTTGAGGTAATCGATGGTCATGTCCATCGCGCCGCCTGCAACGCCGCAGCCTTCCGCTGCTGCGCCGAGCCGGCCTGCGTTGAGCACCTTGTTGAGAACTTCGCGTCCGCCATCGACTTCGCCGATAACCGCATCTCCATCCAGTTCGACACCGTCCAGCTTCATGTGCGTTGCGACAGAGCTGTCGACCAACCGGACAGCGGCATGATCGAGGCCCGCTGCATCCCTGGGCACCGCGAAAAGCGTGATGCCGTCCTCATCGTCATCCGAACCGGATGTGCGCGCAGCGACCACGATCATGTCTGCACTCGCGCCGTGAACGACAAAGTCCTTCTGGCCCGAAAGCTTGAAACCGTTACCCGATTTTTCCGCCTTTGTCTTGATCCTTTCGGGGCGGTGCTTCGCGCCCTCGTCGATCGCCACTGCAAAGACGCTGTCACCTGACAGCAGGCCCGGCAGATAACGTCCGCGCAGATCATCGCTTCCGTCTTTCAGCGCAGTCGCCGCAAGGACGGAGCTGGTGAGAAACGGAGACGGGGTGAGATTACGGCCGATCTGCTCAAGGACGATGCCGGCTTCGACATTACCCATGCCCATGCCGCCATCGTCTTCGTTCACCAGAATTCCGGTAAAACCCATTTCGGCGAACTGTTTCCACAATTCGTGGCCGAAACCGTCCTTGCAATCGCGGTCGCGCCAATGGCGCAGCTGTTTTGCAATCGCGCCTTCCTCAGACATGAACTGAGCGGCAGTGTCGGCGAGCATCGCCTGATCTTCATCGTGATATAGCGGCATTGATCAGGCTCCCGGCAGGTCGAGGATACGTTTGGAAACGACGTTCAGCATCACTTCGCTGGTGCCGCCTTCGATGGAATTGGCCTTGGTGCGCAGCCAATTACGCGATGGCTTGCCGCCGCCGGTTTCTTCGCTGTCCCACTCCAGGCTGGTCGAACCGCCAGCCGACATCATCAGTTCGTGACGGCGCTTGTTCAGTTCTGTGCCGACATATTTCATCATGTTCGGCTGTGCGGGATGGCCTTTGCCGGCCTTCATCTCGTCGAGGAATTTCTCGCCCATGGCGCCGTAAGCAAGCGCATCCACGTCGAACATGGCGAGCTCGGCTCGAAGAACAGCATCAAGCTCACCCGTTTGCCGCAGCATTGCTGCACCGATTGCAGACGTCCGATCACCGCCATCGGCACCGGAAATCATTTCGCGTTCGTGCCCAAGAAGATATTTGGCAACGTCCCAGCCGCGGTTCACTTCACCGACCTGCGCAGGAATGCCTTCGCCGTATTCCTTCGGCACCTTCACATCGTCGAAGAAAGTTTCGCAGAACGGGCTGTTGCCGCTGATCAGCAGGATCGGCTTGGTCGCGACGCCTTGGCTTTCCATGTCGAACAGCATGAAGGTGATGCCCTGATACTTGTTCGATTTGTCGGTCCGCACGAGGCAGAAAATCCAGTCGGCATGGTCAGCGTACGAAGTCCAGATTTTCTGGCCGTTCACTTCCCAATGATCGCCCTTGTCCTCGCCAAAAGTCTGCATCGAGACGAGGTCCGAACCCGAACCCGGCTCCGAGTAACCCTGGCACCAGCGGATTTCGCCGCGCGCGATTTCGTTCAGGAAACGCAGCTTTTGCGCCTCCGTGCCGAACTTCAGTAGCGCAGGGCCAAGCATCCAAATGCCGAAGCTGGAAAGCGGCGGGCGTGCATTGATCCGGCCCATTTCTTCGCGCAGAATCTTCGCCTCGGGCGCGCTCAATCCGGCGCCGCCATATTCCTTCGGCCATGCCGGAACGGTGTACCCCTTGGCGACGCACGCATCGAACCACGCCTTTTGCGCGTCGTTCTTGAAGGTGGCTTTGCGGCCGCCCCAATAAACGTCTTCTTCGTCCCTTACGGGCTGCCGCATTTCGTCCGGGCAGTTGGCCTCGAGCCAACTCCGTGTCTCTGCGCGGAAAGTTTCCAGATCTGCCATGATGTGTTCCTCTCGACTCGGTTTACAGGGCTGTAAAACCCCTCTCCAATTGCCGTTTACGTTAAGGGCAAAAGGCAGGGTCGTGCAAGCGGGAGCATGCTTTCGCGCCTTGCCGTAGCGTCAGCGAGTGCAGCGTTGACGAGACCCGCGCCAAGCCTAAGCTGGCAGCCATACAAACCTTGGGAGAGGTATATGCGATTCTCAGGCAAGACTGCTGTCGTAACCGGTGCTGCATCGGGCATTGGAAAGGCATCCGTGCTGCTATTGGCCAGCGAAGGCGCAACTGTCTTCGCTGCCGATATTGACGAAGAAGGCGGCGCGGAACTTGCCTCGCAGTCCAATGGCGCGATTCATTTCCAACACTGCGATGTCACCAGCACGGAAGATATCAAGGCGTTGATGGACCGTGCGGCTGCGGAAACCGGCGGCATCGACATCGTGTTCAACAATGCAGGTGCCGGGGGTGACGGCGCGCCGATCGACGAGATCGACCCGGAAGGCTGGGACCGCACCATGGACCTGCTGTTGCGGTCCGTCGCGTTCGGCATCCGCTATGCCGTACCGCACATGATCGGGCGCAAGAACGCATCGATCATCAACACGTCGAGCGTTGCCGCGGTTGGCCCCGGATATTCGCCCAACGCCTATGCCGTGGCCAAGGCGGGCGTGCTGCATCTGACGAAGATGTCAGCCGCCGATCTTGCCAAGCACCAGATCCGCGTCAACGCGATCCAGCCGGGCTTCATCAACACCAACATCTTCACCAACTCGCTCGAGCTCAGCGGAGAGCAAGCCGAAATCGGCAAGAAAGCGATTGCCGCCATGTCTGCCGGCGCGCAGCCTGTCGCCCGCGGCGGTCAGTCGGAAGACATCGCCAATGCCATGGCCTTCCTCGCCAGCGAAGAGGCATCCTTCGTCAACGGCACATCGATCATCGTCGATGGCGGGATAACCATCGGTCCCAAATACTCATGGGATCCGAAAGAACCCGATATGTTCGAGGCCCTGCGCGCTTTGGCGGAGGCTAACCAGCAGTGACCGCTGAAACGCAAACCCAGACTCTGCCAATGCGGATCAAGCTGTTCCACGGCTTTGGCGCGGTGGCATTCGGGGTGAAGGACAACGGGTTCTCCGTTTTCCTGCTGATTTTCTACAACCAGGTGCTGGGCATGGAGGCGCAGCTGGTCAGTCTGGCCCTCGCCCTCGCCCTGATTATCGATGCGTTTGTCGATCCTTTGCTCGGCAACCTGTCTGACCGGACCTATACACGGTGGGGCCGCCGGCTGCCCTGGCTCTACGCAGCGCCAATTCCGCTTGCAATTGCATGGGTCCTTCTGTGGCAACCCCCGGTCGATGCTGCGCCGAGCTTCCTTGGCTTGCTCGGTCTGGCGGTGCTCGTGCGCTTGCTGCTTTCCGCATGCGAAGTGCCCTCCACATCGCTGGTACCCGAACTGACCAGTGATTACGACGAGCGGACCACGTTGTTCAGGTACCGGTTCCTGTTTGGATGGACCGGCGGATTGCTGATCCTGTTCCTCGCCTATCAGGTGTTCCTTGCTGACAGCCTGCTATCGGCAGAGGGTTACGCAGCATACGGCGTTTTCGGCGCGGTGGTGATGGCAGCCTCCGTACTCCTTTCCGCTATCGGGCAGCACAGCCGGGTTGCAAAACTGCCCAAGGACAAGCCGCCGCCATTCAGTTTCCGCACCGCCTTCAGCGAGATCAAACAGGCATTGTCGGAACGGGCGTTCCTCATCCTCGCAGGCGGCGCGCTGGGCGCATATGTGAGCCAGGGAATGACCTTCGCATTGTCGAATTACCTTTACCTGTTCGTATGGCAATTTTCCGAAAGCGACCTGTTCTATTATCCGATCGTCCTGTTCCTCAGCGTTGTCCTGACTTTCGTGACGCTTGGCCCTGCACATCGCAAATGGGGCAAACCGAAGGTTGCAGCAGCCGCCACGGTCATTTCGATGGTCATCTACCTCATCCCCTACGCCCTGTTCAGTGCCGGCACATGGCCCGAACTGGGCACCCCCGCATCCACCATGTTGCTGTTCGGTTTCGTCCTGTTCAGCAACACATTCGGGGTGATGGTGATGATATCGGCATCCTCGATGGTCGCGGAAATCGTCGAGGCTTTCGAAGAGCGGACCCAGCGCCGGGCAGAAGGATCATTTTATTCAGGCTATTGGTTCATCCAGAAATGCGCGACCGGGGTTGGCATCTTCGTAACCGGCCTGATCGTCGCCATTGCGGGGCTGCCTGAAAAAGCCGTTCCGGGTCAGGTTGCGTCTCCGGTGATCGACAGTCTGATCCTGCAATATTGCATCCTGATCGTGGTTCTGGGCGTGACCTCTGCATTGTTCCTGCTCCGCTTCCCGATCGACCGCGCCGAACACGAAGCGCGCCTTGCCACTCTCAATGCCGCCGCACGTGCTGACGTCGACGGCGGCCAATTGATACCCTAAGCCATTCTTCGAATCAGAAAGGAATACTCATGAACTTCGACCTGACAGACCGGCAAACCCACTGGCGCGACCGCGTGCGCGATTTCATCGAAAAGAACATTCGCCCCAACACGGAAACGTATCGGCAGCAGGATGAAGAGGGTGACCGCTGGAAGGTCATTCCGATCATCGAAGACATGAAGGTGAAAGCCAAGGCGCAGGGCATCTGGAACCTGTTCATGCCGCCGCAGGGCCAGCTGAGCCATGTGGATGACAGCTTCGAATTCGAAGGCCCCGGCCTAACCAACCTCGAATATGCCCTGTGTGCAGAGGAAATGGGCCGCGTTGGCTGGGCAAGCGAAGTGTTCAACTGTTCCGCGCCTGACACCGGCAACATGGAAGTGTTCCACCGGTACGGCACGCGCGAACAGAAAGACGAGTGGCTCCAGCCGCTGATGAACGGTGAAATCCGTTCGGCCTTCCTGATGACCGAACCCTTCACCGCATCTTCGGACGCGACCAACATCGAAACACGCATTGAACGTGACGGTGACGAATATGTCATCAACGGACGCAAGTGGTGGTCGTCGGGTCTCGGCGATCCGCGCTGCAAGGTGGCGATCGTCATGGGCAAGACCAATCCCGGCGCACAGCGCCATGCCCAACAGTCGCAGGTTCTCGTTCCGATGGATGCGCCAGGCGTAAACATCCTGCGCCACCTGCCGGTGTTCGGTTACGACGATGCGCCGCACGGCCATATGGAAGTCGAACTGACCGACGTGCGCGTCCCCGTCAGCAACTTGCTGCTCGGCGAAGGCCGCGGGTTCGAGATCGCGCAGGGCCGCCTCGGGCCTGGCCGCATCCATCACTGCATGCGCACGATCGGCGTCGCAGAAGAAGCGCTGGCCAAGATGTGCCGCCGCCTTCAGGAACGCGAAGCTTTCGGCAAACCGATCTACAAATACTCGGTTTGGGAAGAGCGCGTTGCCCGTGCCCGCATCGACATCGAGATGACCCGTCTGCTGTGCCTCAAGGCTGCCGACATGATGGACAAGGTCGGCAACAAGGTCGCCAAGCAGGAAATCGCCATGATCAAGGTGCAGGCCCCGAATATGGCGCTGCAGATCATCGATGATGCGATCCAGGCCCATGGCGGCGGCGGTGTATCCAACGACTACGGCCTTGCCAGCGCCTATGCCCACCAGCGCACTCTGCGTCTGGCTGACGGTCCTGACGAAGTGCACGCCCGCTCGATCGCGCGCATGGAATTTGCCAAGCACATGCCGAACCCCGGCCCGACGGCAAACGCCCTGCGTGACGGCAAGGGTCCTGCTCCCACCGGCAGCGATATCAGCTCCGGCGACCTGGCGGCGACCCGCTAATGGTCAAGGCAGCTATTCTGGAGAAACCCGGTAACGGCCTCGTCATTGGCGAGGTCGAACTGGGAGAGCCGGCACCGCACGAGGTGCTGATCGACACCAAGGCTTGCGGGCTTTGCCATTCTGACCTGCATTTCATCGACGGCGCATATCCGCATGCCCTGCCCGCAATTCCCGGGCATGAGGCAGCGGGTGTCGTCCGTGCTGTGGGCAGCGAGGTGAAGACAGTGAAGCCGGGAGACCATGTCGTCTCGTGCCTTTCGGCATTCTGCGGCCACTGCGAATTCTGCGTCACCGGCCGGATGTTCCTGTGCCTTGGTGCTGATACACGCCGTCCGGCCGATGCACCGGTGCGCATCACCCGCAATGGCGGTGAAATGGTCAACCAGATGCTCAACCTGTCGGCATTCAGCGAACAAATGCTGATCCACGAACATGCCTGCGTCGCCATCGACAAGGACATGCCGCTGGACCGCGCTGCGCTGATCGGTTGCGCCGTTACAACAGGGGCCGGCACGATCTTCAATGCGGCAAACCTGACACCGGGTGAAACCGTGGTAGTGATCGGGTGCGGCGGGGTTGGCCTTGCTGCGATCAACGCGGCCAAGATCGCCGGTGCAGGCATGGTCATCGCGGCCGATCCGCTGGAGGAAAAGCGCGAACTGGCCAAGGTGCTGGGTGCGACGCACACCGTCGACGCGCTGGCGCCCGATGCAGCAAAGCAGATCATCTCCATGACCAAGGGCGGCGTGCATTACGCGATCGAGGCCGTTGGCCGGCAGGCGTCCGCGGATCTGGCGGTCGCATCGCTCAGGCGCGGCGGCACCGCGATTATCCTCGGCATGATGCCGCTCGACTGCAAGGTCGGCCTCGGCGCGATGGACCTGCTTTCGGGCAAGAAATTGCAGGGCGCAATCATGGGTGAAAACCATTTCCCGGTGGATCTGCCGCGGCTGGTTGATTTCTACATGCGCGGTCTGCTCGACCTCGATACGATCATTGCCGAACGGATCCCGCTGGAAGACATCAACAAGGGCTTCGACCGGATGCGCGAGGGCCACAGCGCCCGCTCCGTCATTGTTTTCGACTGAGGGCAGACGAGATGGATTATGAAAAGGAAATGGTCGGCACCGTAGAGGTGCCCGACGCGGACAAGCTTGACGAAGCCAGGCTTACGGAATGGATGGAAGCCAATGTCGAGGGGTTTTGCGGCCCCCTGACATTGTCCAAATTCAAGGGCGGCCAATCGAACCCGACATACCGGATCGACACCCCTGACCGGTCTTATGTCCTGCGGCGCCAGCCATTCGGCAAACTGCTGCCCAGCGCACACGCGGTCGACCGTGAATACAAGGCCATGGCCGCGCTGGGTCCAACCGGTTTCCCTGTGCCCAAGGCCTATGGACTGTGCGAAGACCGTGATGTCATCGGATCGATGTTCTTCATCATGAGCATGGCCGACGGCCGCAGCCTGTGGGACGGTGCCCTGCCCGCATCCGACAAGGATGAGCGCACAGCCATCTATAACGCGATGATCGATACGCTGGCCGATCTGCACATGACCGACGTCGAAGCCGTCGGGATGAGCGATTTTGGCAAGCCGACCGATTATTGCGCGCGGCAAATCGCCCGTTGGTCCAAACAATACAAGCTGTCGGAAACAGAAGTGATTCCGGAAATGGACGAGCTGATCGAATGGCTTCCAACGACTATTCCGGAACAGCACGCCAGCAGCATCGTGCACGGCGATTACCGGCTCGACAACATGATCTTCCACAAGACCGAGCCCCGCGTGATTGCGGTGCTGGATTGGGAATTGTCGACCCTGGGCGATCCTATCGGTGACTTCAGCTACCTGATGCTCAACTGGATCAGTCCGGTCGATGGCCGCGCGGGAATCGGCGGGCTGGATCACAAGGCGCTCGGCATACCGACAATCGAGGAAGCGACCGAGCGCTACGTGGCCCGCACCGGGTATCCCGTGCCGCCAATGGACTGGTATTTCGCATACAATCTGTTCCGCCTCGCCGGAATTATCCAGGGCATCAAGAAACGCGTTATCGATGGCACCGCATCGAGCGCGCACGCCAGGAAAATGTCCGATCGCGTAATCCCGCTGGTGGAACGCGCGCATCATTTTGCCAAGCAAGCCGGGATGTAATCCAGCCCGCCCTGCCTGCACCCTTGCCGCCGCTGGCGGCGAGGGCTAGCAGCGCATCCTGAAGCCACATCCGGAGCAATCATGACAGCCAATCTTGAAACCGCCATCGACGCCGCATGGGAAGACCGCGCCAATGTAACCCAGGATAGCCGCGATGTGCGCGAGCACGTTCAGGCAGCGCTGGCTATGCTCGACAGTGGCGAAGGCCGTGTTGCAGAACCTGATGGCAATGGCGGCTGGAAGGTCAATCAATGGCTAAAGAAGGCTGTGTTGCTGAGCTTTCGGCTCAATGACAACATGGTAATGGACGGCGGTTCCGCCGGCCATCCAGCATTCGATAAAGTCCCGAGCAAATTTGCCGGGTGGGACGATGCGCGTTTCCGCGAAGCCGGCTTTCGGGTTGTGCCCGGCGCCATTGCCCGTGCCGGCAGCTATATCGCGCCAGGCTGCGTTCTGATGCCCAGCTTCGTCAATATCGGCGCGTATGTCGGCGAAGGCACCATGGTGGACACCTGGGGCTCGATCGGATCGTGCGCGCAGATCGGCAAGAATTGTCATATCTCTGCCGGCACCGGCATTGGCGGAGTGCTCGAACCGATGCAGGCCAATCCGACGATCATCGGCGATAATTGCTTCATCGGTGCACGTTCCGAAATCGTCGAAGGCGTTATTGTCGGCGAAGGCGCAGTGGTTGCCATGGGCGTGTTCGTCACTGCGTCCACGAAAATCGTGAACCGGCAAACAGGCGAGATTTCGCGCGGCTTCATTCCGCCCTATTCGGTTGTCGTACCGGGCACCCTGCCCGATCCGAATGGCGGCCCGTCGCTCGCCTGCGCAGTCATCGTAAAAACCGTCGACGCACAAACCCGCGAGAAGACCGGGATCAACGAATTGCTGCGCGACTGATCGCACGCTCCCGGAACCGGTCGGTCAATTGACCGTTCGATAGCTGTAACAGGGGGTCGCACCCTTTTCTCGGGAGCTAGAGACATGCATAAAGAAGGCGAAGAAATCCACATCGACGAAACGGATGCCAGCGGCGGCACCAAGACCGGCCATATGCGCTGGGTACTTGGTATCGGGCTGTTCCTGGCGATTGCCATCATGTCGATCATCTGGATCACCGGCGCGCTAAGCCAAGGTGATGTCGAAGAAGAAGCCACAATGAGCGGGATTTCAGAATCCACCGTGGGCGAAGAACGCGCAGGCGACCAGACCGACAGTATTGTCAGCGACGATGCTGACGAAATCGATACCAGCATCGCAAACTAAGCTGCGGGGAGGCCCTTTTGGCCGGCTGATGGACGGGACAAACCATCGGAGAAATCAATGAGCAACTCGAATAGTTTCCAGACCGACCAGTATGTCAAATGGAACTGGGGCAACGGCGAAGGCAAGGGCCAGATCAAGGATCGGTTCGAGCGTGAAGTAACGCGCACGCTTCAGGGGACCGAGGTGACCAAGGACGGCGACAATGACAATCCGGCCTATCTGATCAAACAGGAAGACGGCGACGAAGTCTTGAAGCGCGGTTCAGAGCTGGAAGCGCAGGACTGATGCCCAAAGCCAGTTCGAAGGCGCAGCAGCAGGCTGCCGGTGCAGCGCTTGCCGCGAAACGCGGAGAGCAGGACAAGTCCGACCTGCAAAGCGCATCGAAGGAAATGTACGAGACCATGTCAGAGGATGAACTCGAAACTATGGCATCCACAGACAGGAGCGACTTGCCCGAAACCGCTGGCTGATACTCCCCCCAAACAAAAAAGGCCTCCGTCCTGACACAGGGACGGAGGCCTCTTTGTTTGGCCGTCACATGCGTCCGCTCACTCGGGGACTGGGGTTTCGATTGCAGGCATTGTGGCCACACTGGCCTTGTATGCTTCTGCGGCACGCAGCACGCGCATCATGTTGCCGAACGATATCTTCTCAAGGTCGGCTTGCGAATAACCGCGCCGCGCCAGTTCGGTGAACAGCGCGGGGTAACCGGCCACGTCTTCCATTCCGACCGGCCCAGTTGGCATCCCGTCGTAGTCTCCGCCAATTCCGATCGCATCGATCCCGGCCATCTTGCGCACCTGATCAATGTGATCAGCCATGTCGGCAATCGTCGCCATCGGCACCGGATTGGCCGCGTCCCATTCGGCCATGGCTGCCTCGACTGCGGCGGGTTGCCCTTGCCATAGGACTGACAGCCGCGTCTGTTCGGCCTCACGCGCCGAATACCATTGCCGCGCATCTTCGTTCAGGAAGCCTGGCAGGCCCACAATCATCACGATACCGCCATTTTCAGGCAGCCGTGACAGCACGCTGTCAGGCACGTTACGCGCGTGCCCATTGATCGCGCGCGCGCCCGAATGGCTGAAAATCACCGGAGCCTTTGCCACGTCCAACGCATCATGCATGGTTTTCTCGCTGACATGGCTGAGGTCGACCAGCATCCCGATCCGGTTCATTTCGCGCACCAGATCCTTGCCGAAATCCGTCAGGCCATCATGCTGCGGGGTGTCGGTTGCGCTATCCGCCCAGGGCGTGTTCTTTGAATGCGTCAGCGTCATGTAGCGCGCACCGATCTCGTAAGTCTGGCGAAGCACCGCGAGGCTCGATCCGATCGAATGGCCGCCTTCCATACCCATCAGCGAAGCGATGCGCCCTTCGGCGACCGCCTTTTCGACTTCGTCAGCGGTCAGCGCAAGCGCCAGATCATCGGGATAACGGGAAATGAGCCGCTTGGTCACATCGATCTGTTCGATCACCGCTTGCACTGCTTCGGGCTCGCTCAGTGCTGCGGTGACGTAAACCGACCAGAACTGCGCCCCGACCTTCCCTTCACGCAGCCGTGCAAGGTCGGTGTGCATTGTGCGCCCTTCGGAATGTTCGGGACCGGTGTCGGTAGTATCCTCGAAATCAAAATCGGCGATGACATTGCGAAACCGCCCGCGAAGCTGAATCGGGACGTCATTATGCCCGTCCCAAACCGGTGCAGCCTCCAGCGCTGCGGCAGCGATCTCTTCCGCAGACTGTGCGGCAGCGGGCGACGCCAACAGCGCGATAAGCGGGAGCAGTGCGAGCTTTTTCATTTACGATCTCCGGATCATGACCCTATGGTTTGGTTAAGTTCTATCGCATTCACAGGCGGTGGAAAGGGGGAGCAAGCGGAAATGAACATGGCTGTAGCCGTCACGATCGGACTAATCGGCGCTGGCAGGGGTGCGGCATCGTGAACAGGAAGTTCGCGATGCGGCCAATTCTGCGATGGGTTCTGGCCGCATTCTATGCTGCCGCCGGTTATTTTCACATCGCCGCGCCGCGGGGTTTTCTAACGATAATGCCCGGTTGGGTCCCCTATCCGGAGGCGGTCGTATTGTGGACCGGGATCGCGGAGTTTCTAGGCGCGGCCGGACTGATTCAGCCGTGGTCGCCGCGCTTGCGCATGGCAGCGGGAATTGGACTTGCCCTGTACGCGCTGTGCGTATGGCCGGCCAATATCAATCATTTTGCGATGGATCTTGCGCGGGAAGATGGCGGTATGGGTCTCGCCTATCATGTGCCCCGTATGATTGCGCAGCCGCTTATCATCTGGCTTGCGCTGTGGGTAAGCGGAGCGACCAATTGGCCGCTCCGCCCCAAATCGTAAACGATCTTAGGTGAGGTGCTTCGAAACCGCAGCAGTCATCTTGAACATGGAAATCTGGTCTTTGCCGATTACCGCGCCAAGTTTCGCATCGGGATTGATCTGACGCTTGTCCTTGCTGTCCTGCAGGTCATTCGCCTTGATGTATTCCCAGACCTTCGAGGTAACCTGAGCGCGGGTCATAGGGCCCTTGCCAATTACGTTTTCGAGGTCACCCGAAAGAGTTACGGGTTTCTGAAGTGCATTGTTCTTGCCAGCCATGATAATGATCCTTTCCTAGTTGGCTTTAAAGTTATTCAAAGTCGTCATCCTCGTCCCATTCTTCGTCGTCACCTTCTTCGCGCTTATAGGTGCCCGTCAGCACCGCTGCAGCGACGACATGGCCTTCCATCGACTTGATCAGCTCGGCACTGCTGGCGCCAGGCATCAAGGTAAGTGGAAGGTCGAGCGCGAAGATCTGAAATACATATTGATGCGGCGCATCATCTTCCGGCGGCGCTGGGAGCTGCCATTCCGAATTGCGTTTTGAATTCTTGCCGACGCGCGGCGGCGTCTCGCCTTCCAGCAGCATGCCCTTTTGTCCGGGCAAACCCCAAACAGACCAGTGGCAAGTCAGATTGTCGCCATTGGTGTCGGCATCTTCCACCAACAGGACGATTTCCTGAGAGCCGGGAGGAGGCGCGCTCCATTCCAGAGGCGGCGCGACAGCGTCTTCCTCGTCAGCGGTAAAACATGGATCGAGCGCTTCGCCATTTTCAAAGGCAGGGCTCTTGAGAGAAAAACCGCCGCGCCCCAGGGTACGCCTGTCGGCCAGCCGGGCGACGGTAAGTTTCGCATGTCCCGCGTGCGGTTTGACCAAAGCAGGGGTCAGCCAGTCGGGTAGTTCAGCGGACATTTCCATTCTTCTCCTTGGATAAGGGTTCTAGGCCGCCGAGGCGGAGGCGGCGAGGCTTCGCAGGGGGAAATTGGGGCGAATTGGCAGGTTTTCCACCGCTCCGGTGTCATTTTCGGGCCGAAAAGTGCTTTGCGCACTGCCAATGTCGGAAATTTATGCCGGATTAAGCCTGATATTTGCTTGCCCACGCGTCTGACAGCGGTCATCCTTCGTCTAATTCTCCAGTTATTCCGGCCTGTTGGGGCCGGTACAGGGGGTGTATCGGGAGCAAATTCGCCATGGGAATTGGTCGCAACCTATTGAGCATCACGCTCGCCGCTTCGCTCGTTGCTTGCGGAGGCGGGGACTCCGGGGGCAGCCCCATCACCGGCGGCGGCGCGACAGGCGGCGGAGGAGGAGGCACTGGCGGCACCCCCACCCCGACAGCTTGCTCTCTTTCCGCAAGGCAGGACTTCGCCTTCGCAGTTCTCGACGAATGGTACCTGTTCCCTGACCTGATCGACCGCACAGTCCAGAAATCCGCGCATGCATCCGTGCAATCCTACCTTGATGCACTGGTCGCCCCCGCCCGGGCGCAATCAAAGGATCGCGGCTTCACCTACATTACCTCGATCGAGGAAGAGAACGCGTTCTTCAGTTCCGGATCAAGCGCCGGGTTCGGCATCCGGCTCGGCTATGACACAGGGGCGAACCGCGTTTTCATTCTTGAGGCGTTCGAAAATGCCCCGGCATTTCCGCAGGGGTTCGACCGCGGCGTGGAAATCCTGACGGTGGGCACCAGCGCGGGAACCCTAGAATCCATCCAGACCATCATGGCCAATGAAGGGCCGCAAGGCGTGGTCAACAGGCTCGGCCCGTCCGATCCCGGGGTAGCCCGTACATTCGATATTCGCCTGAACGATGGAACGCAGCAGCAGGTTTCCGTCAGCAAGGCGGAATACCCGCTCGATCCGGTGTCGGACAGATACGGCGCGAAAATCATCAATGATGGCGGCAAACTGGTCGGTTACATCAACCTGCGAACTTTCATCGATTCTGCAGACCAGGATCTGCGGACGGGTTTTGCCGACTTCCGCGCGCAAGGGATAACCGAAGTCATCGTCGACTTCCGCTATAATGGTGGCGGGCTCGTCCGGATCGCCGAATTGATGGGCGATTTGATGGGGCGTGACAATGTGGGGCAGGTGTTCAGTCGGACCACCTTGCGCCCCAGCAAAGCGAGCGAGAACGAGTCCACGCTGTTCGGCACGAATGTTTCTGCCATCGCACCCACGAAAATTGCATTCATCGGGCGCGGCGGAACGGCATCGGCCAGCGAACTGGTGACCAATTCCTTCATCCCGTATCTGGGCAGCAACATGGCGCTTGTGGGTGCCAACACGTTCGGCAAACCGGTGGGGCAATTCGGGTTCGACAAGGCAGAGTGCGATGACAGGATTCGCGCCGTGACCTTCAAAACCGAAAATGCCGATGGCCAGGGTGAATATTTCACCGGTCTTGCGTCTGTCGTGCCCAACACTTGTGCCGCCGAAGACGACGTAACCGCGCAGCTTGGAGATCCGGCAGAAGCGTCGGTCGCCCGCGCACTGTCATTCCTGCGTGACGGGGCCGCCAGCTGCACCGCGATCACCGGAACCGGGCTTACCGGCGCGCAGAATGAACGGATCAATCTGGACCGCAGCCAGCTGCTCCAGCCGGATCGCCCGACTGCGGCGCAGCGCGAGGTGCCGGGCCTGTTCTGAGAAACGAATAATGTTGGGCGCGCACCGGAGCGTACACCTGACATCATTTCACGCGCACAACAAAAAAGGCGGCCCCCGTAAGGGAGCCGCCTTTCAAGCAATTGCAGATCGCTGGATCAGCCTGGCATTACGACAGTATCGATCACGTGGATCACGCCGTTCGATGCTTCCACATCGGTAGCGGTCACAGTCGCGGTACCGCCGGCTGCGTCGGTCAGAATGACGTTTTCGCCATCAAGCGTCGCAGTCAGTTTGCCGCCGTTTACAGTGCCGAGTTCATAGCTTCCGTCATTGTCGTTGATTGCCTGGACCAGGGCGGCTGCATTCGTTTCGCCCGGGACGACGTGATAGGTAAGAAGGCCGACAAGATCATCCTTCATTTCCGGTGTCATCAGACCGTTGAGGGTTTCTTCCGGTACCTTGGCGAACGCTGCGTTTGTCGGTGCGAACACGGTGAACGGACCATCGCCTGCCAGCGTGTTGCCGAGGCCTGCAGTCGTTACTGCTGTCACGAGCGTCGAGAAATCTTCATTGCCCGAAGCAACATCGACAATGGTGCCGGTGTCTGTTGCTTCAGCCGAAACTGCTTCGGTATCAGCGGTTGTATCGTCCACTTCTGCCGGCGAACCACATGCGGCGAGAGCGAGAGCAGATGCGAGTGCTGGAATAGCAAATTTTTTCATGAATTTAATCCTTGGATTATTGAGGGGGATCCCCGGTTGGGGGTTTGTATGGTCAATGCACGCGTGGGTCGGTAGTTCCGAAAATTCTCGTTCCTCTACATTGCACAGGCCAACCGGATGGGCTGTATCCTGGGATACGTCTCAAGGTACGGAGGATAGATCATGACGGATGCAAAGAAGGGCGCAATCGCGAGCGCTGAGGGCCATTGCCTTTGCGGCAAAGTATCGATCCAGTTGCATCAAGCGAAGCCGGTGGTCGATGTTTGTCACTGCGTGATGTGCCGCAGATGGGGCGGCGGCCCGTTCATGGGGATGAGCGGAGACAGTTTTGAGATTTCAGGGGAAGAACACGTCAGCAGCTACCCGTCATCCAACTGGGCGGAGAGGGCATTCTGCAAGAATTGCGGGAGCAATCTGTGGTACCGTTTCACTCCGACGGACCACTACAGCTTCACGGCGGGGGTGTTCGATATCCGTGATGGGATCGAAATAGAGCAACAAATTTTCGTCGACGAAAAGCCCGCATTCTACGACTTTTCGCAAGAGACACCGATGAAAACAGGTGCCGAAATCATTGCCGAGGCAGAAGCGTCCGGCCTGTCGTTCGATTGATCAGGTGCGCTTCGTGCCGATAATAGGTGCCCGTCTAGTCAGGCAGTCAGGGGTTCGCTGATTTCTGCTGCTTCAGAGGCGGCCAGTTCGGCTTGGCGTTTCTCACGATCGACGCGTGCGGTTTCGCGGTCGGCTTCCATTTGCTTCGCCCGGTCAGCCATTTCACGCCAGGCAGTTTCCGATCGGAGCGCGCGCTCACGAACATTATCAAGCGTTGCAGCGTTGGCTTCTGCGGCTGCCTCGTTGGCACGGGTATTGTAGAATTCGAAATTCTGACTCAACTCAGTCCTCCTGCGTTCCAGTTAGCGAAAAACCGGGCGCCGCACTTGGTGACGCCCGGTTTTCAAAAGCAATTACGCAGCGGAGAGATTTACCGCAGACGTCTTGCCGTTACGACCTGTTTCCAGTTCGAAATTGACGCGCTGTTCCTTATCGAGCGTCTGCATGCCAGCGGCATGGACAGCAGTGATGTGAACGAATGCGTCGTCGCCGCCGTCTTCAGGCTGAATGAAACCATAGCCCTTGTCGGCGTTGAAGAATTTTACTGTTCCGGTAGTCATATTGGCGTTCCTTTCGAGAACGTAGGACCGCTGCAGCAGTATCGCCGCTAGCGGGTATGCATCAGATCGTGAAATGAAAGGAAGTCGTCGCCAGCCGTGGTGAAGTGGGGGCAGAAAGCCGCGCCGTCACCGTAGTCATAGTACCGAAGTCCGTCGCAAATTCGACGTCAGCGAAACTCTAGTAGCACGCGTGACGCCATTTACCTAACGATTGCTGCCTGTACCTTCACCAGCGCGCCCAATTTCGGCGAAATTTGCGGCTCCGACGACATAGCGCGGAACCGAAATCAGCGATCCCCATTGGTATGGTAAGAAGCAGCAAGGATCGCGAAATGCGCAAACTCTCGTTTATTTTCATTGGTGTGGCGGCCGCCATGACTTCTGGCGCAGTTGTTGGGACATCGATCGACACCGATCCATTGGCGCGCAAGACACGCGGCCTTGAGGCCGTTCCGCAGCATGGCGTTTCGCTTGCGGTTGGGCATGATGACGTATCCCGCCTCAGCCCCCCGCCGGGCCACGTCTCGGTAATGAAGGTGAACGGAGAGGTGCGCCATACAGCCCGCGCCGATTCGGCATATGCCGCAGCAGCCGACAAATATTTTGCCCGTTCCGAAGCCGAGCCGTTCGATGAGGCCCGCATCGATGGCTATACCGAAATGCGCACTGAAGATGGATACCGGCTGGTATCCAATGAAAATAACAACACATTGGCCAGCACACCGGCTTTGTCAGTCCATCCGCTGACCGGAAAGAGCATCGACAGCGCGAACGACGAGGCTCCCGCTGGCCGCGAACACACAATTTCAATTGACCAGACGCAAAGCATCGCCGCTTCAGGGCAGACCAGCGGCCGACCGGTCGTCAGGGTAGCCGAGAGATCAGGCGCCGCGACGATCACGGTACTTTCTTCGCCGCAAACTTCGCGCCGCTGAAGCTGCCGCGCGCCAACATCAGACATTACAAAGGAATCCAAACATGACCGTGAACACAGCATCAGCCAAATACGAAGGCCTCGGCAAGGATGGGAAGGGCCACGTCGCGACCAAGTCCGGCGCGCTTGACGCACCTTACGGGTTCAACACCCGCTTCGAAGATGATCCGGGCACCAATCCCGAAGAAATGATCGCCGCAGCGCACGCCAGCTGTTTTACGATGGCAACCAGCTTTGCTCTGGCGAAGGCTGGGCATGAGCAAGGCACGCTGGACACAACTTGCGACGTAACTCTTGAGAAGGACGGAGACGGTTTCACAGTGACCAAGTCAGCACTGAAGCTGTCGGCGAATGTTTCCGGCATCTCGCAGTCGGAATTTGAAGAAATCGCGGCCGGCGCAAAGGAAAACTGCCCGATCTCGAAACTTCTCAACTGCGAAATCACGCTGGAAACCACCTTCGAAGGCTGAGCCTCGAACGTTAATCGCTATGGACTCTCCGGACCGGAAAAAGGCTGTGCATCTGTCCAGCCGCAACCGGTCCGGCTATCTTCACCAATAATGAGTGTCACTGTGAACGGATAGGTGCGATCCGACATGGTATCGCTGCATTCGCCGGGTGTGACCGCCATGTCGAAGGAAGCACCGGCAAGCGTGCCGCTTAAACCAAGTCCGCCAAGTCCGCTGAACCGTTTGACGGTGATTTCCGAACCATCGGGATTTTCCGGTGTCGAATAAATCAAAGTGTCGCCCGTGGCTTGCCCGCCCCAGAATGGCTCGTTTCCAATAAACCGCAGCGTTTCGGCTTCGGAAATACCGTCGAACGATTGCGCGCTTTCGGCAGTGACAATCCCAGAAGCCTGATCATTGTTGCAGGCCCCGAGAGGCGCGGCCAGCAGTGCCGCGATCACGCAAAGTCTCTTCATTCTTGGCATGGTTGCAACCATCCTTATTCTGCTGGCGATTGGGAGGCAGCCGCCTCCTCTTCCGTTTCGACTATCCTGAAACGCTGCGCAAGGCGGGCTTCGCCTGCCAATTCGTCCAGCTCACGCTTCCCGTCCTGCATCTTGACCAATTGCTCTTTCGCCTTGGCAAGTTGCTCCTTCTTCTCATCGACCTTGGCAATGCGAAGCTCCGTTACATTGCGCATCCGCTGCGCCCTGGTTTTCAGGCCCTTGCTGTTGGGCTTGCTCGCGGCTTTCGCTTCGATCTCTTGCTGCTTGACCTGCTGCTTTGCCAGTTTTTCCTCTGCTTTTTCCAGCTGGCCCTCGCTTGTCTTAACCCAGTTTTCCGCTGAAGAGATCTTGAACGCGGTCACATCGCCCGGCTCCAGACAATACTGCGCAGCAGGTTCGACGATTTGATCGGCAGTGAAGATGTCCAACTCGCGAAGCAGCCATTCACCGCTTTCGCGTTCGAACAGGCCGGTATAGACGCCCGCCACCGTATCATCGGGTGCCAGCACGGCCCACTGGCCTAGCGCTGTCATGTGATTGCCCGCGCGGTAGAACCGGAGCGCCTCTTGCTCCAGCCGATTGCCAGCCACAGCCAGCGGATCGCTCTGCGCGTTCAGCGTGTCAGCCCCGGCCAAGATATCGCCAGCCTGCCAGCGCGTTTTCTTGCCAAGCTTGAACTGCGTGCTTTTCTGCCCGCCGTCACGCGCAGCATCAAAATATTGCTGCATCACACGCGGCGCTGGCAAGCGCGCCTCATCCACTTCCTTGTCCGACATGGCGAGGCCGGTCATGCAGGTTGGCCCGCCCGCCGAAAAATTCATGTTTGCGATCGTCTGTCCGATGACATCAGCGATAAAGATGCTGTAATCCTGCGCGGCTGCCGGCGATGAGATGCCGAGCGTAAGTGCCCCGCCCAGAACGGCGATACTGTGTTTGAAACCTGTGACCATGCGACCCGATCCCCTTCCCCATTAATGCACATGCTGCGGCACGGCGTGTCAAAATAATAGCCACTTCGTCTTGCAATGCCAGCCATTTGCTTCATCGGAATGGTATATTTGGAGAGCTGATTTTGGCTGATCGACCCAACATTGAAATACTGATTGATGCCGATGCGTGTCCGGTGAAGGCAGAGATTTACAAAGTTGCCGCAAGACACGGCGTCGCAGTGAAAGTCGTCAGCAATTCGCCGTTTCGCATTCCCGACAGCCCGCTGGTCTCGCGCGTTCTGGTGGATGACAGTTTTGACGCGGCCGATGACTGGATCGCAGAAAATTCCAACGCGCAAACCATCGTCATCACCGCCGATATCTTGCTTACGGAAAGGTGCCTTGGTGCCGGTTCTCAGGTTCTGGGCCATAACGGCAAGCCGTTTACAGCCGATATGATCGGCAGCGCGATCGCAACGCGGGCGATCATGGCCGATTTGCGGTCAGGCATGGCAGCTGCTGACGGGATCGGCGGTCCGCCGCCATTCAGCAAGGCGGACCGCTCAAACTTCCTCCAATCGCTCGATCAGATACTGCACCGCCTGAAACGCGCAGGCTAAGCCAGCTCGCCCGCGCTCCAGCTGCGGGACCAGACCGGGGTATTGGTATCGACTTCGTAGAATTTTTCGGTGCATCCGCCATCAGGCGACAGATCGACCACAGCGTACCCGTTTCGCATCCGCGTTTTTGCGTTATCGACTTTGCCATTGGGTGCTTTCGGATCGGGAGTGCGGGCAAAATATTCGATGTTGGGCAGTAAATTGCCGCTGCTGTCCTCCAGGCCCCAAGCTCTGCCAAATGGTATCGAACCATGACCGCAGCAGCGCCCCTTTGTCGAGCTCCCCCCGCCTGATCCGTCGAGCTGGGAATACACAATGCCGTTGTGCAGATGGCCCCAGTACCAGAGCGTGGGCCCCCGCCCCAGAGCATCCTTGACCTGCTGATAAAGCAGATTTGTCTGCGCCCCGGTGAGGTCGCAAGCCGTGTGGTGGGTCATCACCATGATTGGGCCGGTGTGCGTTTTGAACTGCGCCAGCCAATCGGTCTGCGCGGTATGCACGGGCGATCCTATCGCCCCCTCCATGTAGAAATTGTGCGGATGCGCTGGCGTGGCGTTGCCTGCGTCCGAGTAATATGCGGAATCAAGGCCAAGGATAAGCCATTCGCCGTATGTCAGCGCGAAATAGCTGAAGCCAGCCTGGGCGCTGAATTTGCCGCCAGACTGGAGCGCAGTTTTATAGTATCCTTCAGCTGCGCCATACATTTCATGGTTGGAATTGAGTGTGTAGCTTTTCCCGGCCCAGTCCTGCGGCCAAAGGTCATACAGGTTGTGTGTTTCCTCGTTGCTTGGGGCACGCCATGCCCCGGTTCCGGCGTAGTATGTATCGCCCAGATGGATGAAATAGTCTGCCGTCGTCACATCGCTATTGTCCATCTGGTCACGGATCCGGATAGCCGGACAGATTTCACCATTCGTTTCGGAATAACTGCCTGCCCCCCAATCTCCGACGATGGCCAGTGAGAGCGCCTCCCCGCCTGAAGACTGCAACGGAACCGGTGCAGGCAAATCAGGCGTGGCACCCTTTCGAAAAGTTTCCAGAGTGGAAGGGAACACCAGATTCACCGCGTAATTGATCGCGGCAATCGCCCATCTCGGGTCCAGTTGTTCATATTTGCCGGTTCCGATCATGGTTCCATCGGTCCATGCAACGCCGCCATCCGCAATTGCATCGGTCACCGCGTGATAATCCGCCTCGGTTATCTTTGACGCTGGTGCCATCTGCTGGAAACAGGTGAAGAACTGGTCCAGCACTGGATACTCCGCCAGCAAGGCGAGAAGTTCCACAGGAGGATGGTGTATCCAATACAGCATGAAGCCGAATTCGATGTTGCCCGATGGGGGCACGCGCGGCGGGTGCACAGGATTTTCGATGAACCCGAACAGGGCCATCACCTGCGCTTCATCTTCTTGCAGATGAGCGAAAAATGCCTCGATCTGGGGAATTCGCAGATGACCGCAATCAATCATCGAATTCATCACAATGTTTGAAGTATTTAGTGTGCCGTCTAAATTGTCTGCCATGCCATCCTCCCGTTGATTACATGCGGAAAGAAATCATTTCATCCGTTTCATTTATAGGACGATAGCGACATTGTCAGTTCCAGAACGCTAAGCGCGGCCCTCACCCTTCCCCCAAAGCAGGATCAGAAGAAAAGACAGGGTGAAAAGCGCGTCACCCGTCAGAATCCAGCCGGTTGCTGCAGGAAGTGCGCCGCTGGCAACCTGCGGGGCGAGCATGGCGATGACCCCCGCCTTTCCGATCACTCCAGCCCATAACACCGGGCGGAAGCGAGCGATATCGTACGCACAGATCGCATAGACAATGCCGAAACATGCCACCAGCAGACCGGTAATCTGCATCTGGCTGCCCGGCTCCGCCGCGGCCATGCTGCCTCCGCCGATGACCAGATTATACAGCGCCGCAAGAGCCAGAACTGCGCGCCAGAAATTCACAGGCTTTCTCCGGACCACTGCACAGTCATGGATTGCGCTCGGCCGCAGGCACGTCGCCGGTTTCGAGCCAGCTTTGCTTGCTGGCGCACCAGATATGTACCTGAGGCGTGAAGGCATCTGGATTGTCCAGCGTGCCAGTTTTCACCCACATCACCCCGGGTGATGCCTCGGCCTCGGTGAACAACGGCGATCCGCAGTCGCCGCAAAAGAAACGCTTCACGCTGCGCCCGCTTTCACCCTCATGCTGAAAAACCGACGGCTCTCCGTTGATCGTCAGTGCAACCGCCGGGACGCCCATGATCGTAGAGCAGGCGCTGCCCGTCTGGCGCTGGCAATCTCGGCAATGGCACACCAGCTGACCGGCCGGCTCCCCCGCCACTGAATAGCTGATTGCCCCGCACAGGCAGCGGCCCTCTAGATGTTGCGTCATGGCGATTCCTCCCTTTCCTCTGCGCGCATCATTGTGCGCAAACCGGGCAATGACAAGGGCGCCCGAAACCATGCGCTGTCCTGATCATTCGCAACGCGCCAAACCACTGGGCAGCCGTCGCTGGCGAGTCCTGTTTCGTATTTGTCCAATAAAAAGATCCGACTCGGACTAAGGGTTCTCCCATAGGCCGAGGAATCGCATCCGCATGAAGAAAAAGACAAATCTTTTTCTTAATATTTTTCAATATATTTTAGAGGATGAGTGAAATGGATATTGCAGAAGCTAAAGCCCGGAAATCCGGCGTCGACCTGGCGGAAGAAAACAATGCTCCAAAAACTGCGGCTGTGATTGCTGACAAGAATTCGTGTTTCAACGATATTTTCAACAGCGCCGTCGATGAAATCGGTGCCCCGGCATTTCTGGAAGCCTTGAAGAAAGGCCCGCGGATCTGGTCGCAGATGGCTGTGCATCTGGAAACCGAAATGGGTGAACAACGCCAGACGCTGATCAACAACCTTGCCGCGACAGCCGACCCTCACGCAGCGCGGCCTGGCGAACCTATTTTCCGTTTCGAACTGTTCCAGGGTGCCGCCGTCAGCGGGATCGTGCGGATCAACAAGACAGGCGATTACCGCAACCTGTTCAAGAACCAGGTCTATACCTTCAACCCGGCTGACCAGGGCATCGCACCGGGCACTGAAATGCGGTTCAATTTCGGCATTGAAGACGATGTCCTGATCGGGCTGGCCCCGGCGCAGCAGACATTCCCGTTCGACCCGAACAGCAACAAGATCGCCTATTACGCATCGTGGGGAATAGCGCCATCGCAGCAGTTCGCGTTCGAAAACCATCCGGGCGCGCATGGCTAGGGCCCTTCGCGGTACTTCGGGAACGGCGCGGCGCCTTGGCCAAACATCTGATTGGCGGCGCCGCCCACCCTTCCCATTGGCCGGCTCGACAAGCGATGCCGGTTGGCCCATATCGCGGCGATGAGCACAGCAGATCAGAACACCGACGAAGATTACGTTTATGACGAGGAAAGCGGCGAATGGATGCCGGCCTCGGAGCTCGCAGCAAAACAAGCGGCAGGTCTGGCGGACGCCGGCGACGACGACGATCAGATCGAGGTGCGCGATGCGGTTGGCAATTTACTGGCCGATGGCGACCAGGTCACCCTGATAAAGGATCTGGAGGTCAAGGGCGCGGGCAAGACGCTGAAGCAAGGCACATTGATCAAAAGCATTCGCCTGACCGGTGACGCACAGGAAATCGATTGCCGTTATCCGGGTATCAAGGGCCTCGTTCTGCGCGCGGAGTTTGTGAAGAAGCGCTAACGCGCCGTTCATTCGAGGCATGGGCCGCCCGGCAGAAACGGTCCGTTCGGCCTAACGACCAATCACCTCCACCCTCTTTCACGGCAGTCTGCCCGAACGCATGGCAGGCGGCACGGGCGTATCGCGGCCCGTACCCCTGCCTGCGCGCGCGCTCTATCCGGCGAACGCTGGGTTTTCCGCCCCTCGCGTCAGCCACCACAGGACCACGGCGACCAGCAGCAGCGCCGGAACATCGCCCAGCAAATGGCCGCTATGCATCGGATCGCCATACGCCTGCACCGCCATGATCAGTGCGTGAACCACGCTCGACCAGATGGTGAAACGGATCAGCGAGCGATGCTCCGCCGGATTGCGCGCGGCGAGCATCAGCAGGACCCCCAGCGTGAAATACACGCCCAGGATCATCGCATAATAATGGTTGGATAGCGGCGGCCCCTCGTGCCACATCCAGCCCGCGGGCCAGACCAGCGCCAGCGGATAGACCAGACAGAATATCGCGCCAAAAACCACCAGCGCGGCTTGCAGATATGTGTATTTGCCAAGCATAACGAAGCCCTCTCCAAGAGCGACCCCGGTGTACCGTGAGCTAGGCCGCAAGCTTACCGCTGGCAAATCATGCGGTGGACAAGTTCAGTTGATAGCACTGCCCGATCAAACCCCGACCGATTTCATGCAAGCGTCCTGCGAAAAGGGCGTAGGCTGCGCGCGGGGCATTCCGCCCCGATTGGAAACACCATGTCCAAAGGACAGAAATCGAACCGCGAAGCCCGCAAACCCAAGAAGGAAAAGGTAAAAACCAACGCTTCGCAGCCTTCGACCAAGCCCGGCTCCATCAAGGGGCTGGAGAATATGAAGAACGACTAAGTCCGCACGCAAGTGACCGTTGGAGCACCGGGCGCGAGATGGTGTCCGGTGCCCCGCCACCCCCCAGACAAACAGTCAGTTTCACTATTTCTCCAGATTTGCATAATATTCCGCGCCTATGGAGACTGCGAACTACTTGTTAGACCGGCCAATAGCCTTGCTGATCGTACTCGCGATTGGCGCAGCGATCGGGATGTTTCTTGAACGCGCCTTTGAAAAGGCCGACCGCGAAAAGCGCAAAGCCTATTGGCGCGGGCGCAACGACGGGAAGAAAGGCGGCCTCAAGGTCGTCAAGGCTGCCGAAAAGCATCAGGCCAGCGCGGCCGATCTGGCTGGCGACCAGCTGAAAACGGTGATGCGGGCGGATTTCTCGCCCCGCGCGCTGCTGAACCGGCCAGAGGCGAAAGTGTTTCAGGCGCTGGACAGCGCAGTGATCGCCCGCAATCCCGCATGGCAGGTGATGGCGCAGGTATCGCTGGGCGAATTTATCGCCAGCGAAGACAAGGACGCCTATCTCTGCGTCAATTCAAAACGCGTCGATTTCGCGCTGATGGACGAGAAATGCCGCGTCGTTCACGCGCTGGAATATCAGGGCAGCGGCCACCACCAGGGCAGCGCCGCCGCCCGCGATGCGGTGAAGAAAGAGGCGCTACGAAAAGCGGGCATCGGCTATCACGAGATTGTCGCCGGGCACACGACGCCGAGCGAGCTGCGGGCGTTGGTGGAGAAGTTGGTGGTGGCTGACTGAGCAAGATAAATTACTCTCTCACTAATACCCAAAGGCGATTCACTATCGGAAGACACTTCTCAAATTCCTGTATCGCGACCGATGGTGCAGGATAGGTCATCTTGCGTCCATAGATCGTAGTGTGTGCAGCGTCTTGTCGAAGTTTATTCAGATTAGAGCACGTAGTTTTCAGAACTGTAAGAGAGGCGTCATTCTCCAAATTTTTCTCGATCTCGAGCAGTTTTACAACGCCGATTGCGTGGGTAATCAGCGGCCGTGCTTTTGTATTGTATTCAAAGCCATAAGTGGCCTTGATTTTATCGTTCAAAAACTTCCGCCGCTCCAGTGTTCGAAGCCTCTTCCGAACGCAATTATGAGCTATCTCGTCGAATGCTTCCTCTAGCCATCCGCAGACTTCAAGGATAGCCGCCTTCGAGTAAACGATCGAGAGTGTAGGATCGCTAGCTTGGGAATCGTTGAAGCAGCTGTCGAGCTTTTGGAGGAGCTTTCGCGTTCTGGCGTAACGGATCACTAATCAGCGCCAAAAATGCTCGCTGCTGTGTTGAGCCTCGAGGTGACTTTGGTAGCGTCTGACAATCCTTCCTTTAGCGATTCAACACTAAATTCGTCATGTTGACGCAGCTGCTGATATCGCTTTGAGATCTCTTCGGCGGGAAGCATCTCGACCTTCTCAAGGTTAGTGATAACTCCGACGAAGATAGCCTCGACTGTTGCTTTACTCAATCGAGGGAGCGGTTCACTTGCCAATGCTTTTTCGTAAACAACCTTGAGCGCGCGTTCGAGGACATCCTTTTTCTCGGCTACCGTTTCATCTTTTGCTATCCTGAACTTGGCCATATACTCGTTCAGAAACCTTGGAAGCGGGCGTTTATACGAGGCTAAATCTTCAGAGAACGCCAAGAATCTAAGTAGCAATTCCTCAGTCGAAAACCGGTATTTCTTTCCTTCTACAAGGCCAAAAATGGCCTTGGAATTCTCTGACCAGGCGACTTGCTTGAGCATCTCGTTGAACGATCCACTGTAAATACAATTACGTATCTCTTGGTTGTTCAATTTCATACCACCCGTATTGAGGCGATGAAAGATAGTAAACAAATATTCTTGGTGACTTCTTTTAGCCAAGTCACACCGAAGAACCGTTACCGGAATTACAGTGTTCTCCACCCTGCTAAATATCTCGGGGTGGTTTTTCCTTATATGGCCAACAGTCTTGTTGGAAATTCTATTATCGATGTCCTCAAGTTTTGACAAGCGCCAACTATCGTCACCTAGGAACTTGAGGATAGAAGACATTCTTTGAAGGCCGTCGACAATCTGACGCTTATCAGTCTTGTAGTCTAAGCTGATACACATACTGGGAATCGGAAGTTGCTTGGCAAGAGAGTCGATAAATCGCGTCTGCTGAGTAGCCTGCCATACATCCTCGCGTTGGAATTCCGGCTGAATCTGCAACTGCTTCGCGTCTCTAAGCCTTTTTAGGTCGGAACACGATCTGAGCTCATTGAAAGCAACAATGTCTGAAGGGGGAGTTTCATTTAACTCATCCTCATCGGACTGGGATTTCTCAATTAGTGCGAGCTCCCGGTCAAGCTCGGGCGATTCTTCGAAGTCATCTTCCATTGTGTCCGCCATAAATTCGGATTTACTTAGAACTGTGTGAGGGTTGGCTGCCTTGACCGCAAGGTTGATCTACTAACTATCCTCCGGCAAATACAGCTCGCTGCCCTTTTCAGCATACTTCTTCGACATCTCCCGCATACCTTGCTCGGCCGCCAAGCGGCTCGCCTCTGCCGTATCCGCGCCCAGTTTTTCGCTGGCGAGGAAGCCTTCGGGGGACTGGTTCTGCTTTGCCGCGAAGTCGCGCACTTCCTGGCTGATCTGCATCGAGCAGAATTTCGGGCCGCACATGGAGCAGAAATGGGCGGTCTTGGCGCCCTCTGCCGGCAGGGTCTGGTCGTGATATTCCTCTGCCGTTTCGGGGTCGAGCGACAGGTTGAACTGGTCGCGCCAGCGGAATTCGAAGCGCGCTTTTGACAGGGCATCGTCGCGGACTTGCGAGGCCGGGTGCCCCTTTGCCAGATCGGCGGCGTGGGCGGCCAGTTTGTAGGTGACAACGCCGACTTTCACATCGTCACGGTCGGGCAGGCCGAGGTGTTCTTTCGGTGTGACGTAGCAAAGCATGGCGGTGCCGTACCAGCCGATCTGCGCCGCGCCGATGCCGCTGGTGATGTGGTCGTAACCCGGCGCGATATCGGTGACGAGGGGGCCGAGGGTGTAGAACGGCGCTTCGCCGCACACGCTCAGCTGTTTTTCCATGTTTTCCTTGATCTTGTGCATGGGCACGTGGCCCGGCCCTTCGATCATGACCTGCACGTCTTCTTTCCAAGCACGGTGGGTCAGTTCGCCCAACGTATACAGTTCTGCAAACTGCGCCTCGTCATTGGCATCGGCGATGCTGCCGGGGCGCAGGCCGTCACCCAGCGAATAGGCGATGTCATACGCCTTCATGATTTCGGTGATGTCGTCGAAATGTTCGTAGAGGAAGCTTTCCTTGTGATGCGCGAGGCACCATTTCGCCATGATGCTGCCGCCGCGCGATACGATGCCGGTGACGCGTTTTGCCGCCATCGGCACGTATGGCAGGCGCACGCCCGCGTGGATGGTGAAGTAATCGACGCCCTGTTCGGCCTGTTCGATCAACGTGTCGCGGAAGATTTCCCACGTAAGGTCTTCGGCCACCCCGCCGACTTTCTCCAGCGCCTGATAGATCGGCACGGTGCCGATGGGGACGGATGAATTGCGGATGATCCATTCGCGGGTGTCGTGGATGTTGCGGCCAGTGGAAAGGTCCATCACCGTATCCGCGCCCCAGCGGGTGGCCCAGACCATCTTGTCCACTTCGGATGCGACATCCGATGCGACTGCGCTGTTGCCGATATTGGCGTTGATCTTGACCAGGAAATTGCGCCCGATGGCCATCGGTTCGGTTTCCGGGTGGTTGATGTTGTTGGGGATGATCGCACGGCCGCGGGCAACCTCGTCCCGCACGAATTCGGGGGTGATCAGGCCGGGGATGCTGGCGCCCCAGCTCTCGCCGCCGCTCGCCGCCTCGCGCGCCATTTCACGCCCGAGGTTTTCGCGCACTGCGACATATTCCATTTCGGGCGTGATGATGCCTTTGCGGGCATAGTGCATCTGGCTGACATTGTTGCCGGCCTTGGCGCGAAGGGGACGTTTGACGACGTTCGGATATCCGGGAACGCCGCCGCTGCGATCAGGGCCGAGCTGGCCGTTATCTTCGGGCTTAACTTCGCGCGCGTCGTATTCCTCCACATCACCGCGGCCCATGATCCAGTCGCGGCGCAGCTGGGGCAGGCCCTTATTGATGTCGATCTGCGCATTGGGATCGCTGTAGGGGCCGGAGGTGTCATAGACCTTCACCGGCGGTTCGCCGCTGGTCGGTTCCAGTTCGATCTCGCGCATGGCGACTTTCACGTCGGGGTTGCGGGGGCTTTCCACATACACCTTGCGGCTGCCGCGGATCGGCCCGGTGGTTACGCCAATTTCGATGTGCGAGTTGATGTCGGCCATGTCAGTGCTCTCCATTGCGGGAGAACGGATGCCCGGTTCCCTCCGCCTGGCGCAGGAAAGGCCTTCCGCTCCCTCCGCCGATGCTAATCGGTTCAGGTTCAACGGGTCGGGCAGCGCAACCTGCCCCTCTCAGCCAATCAACAAAGCTGGCTCCCCGGGGATGCCAGCAATGGTAGGGGCTTGCGTTCATCCAGTCCAGCACAGGATTCAACGTCCGCGAAATGCGCGGCGGCCCGTCATCCTTGACGCGGGGCCAATTCGAACGGATCACTGCGCAGCAGACCAAAGGGAGAGAGAAATGCCGTTCCGGATGACAGAGATGGTGGGATGCGAATTTCCGCTGTTCGCGTTTTCGCATTGCCGCGATGTCGTTGCGGCAGCCAGCCGCGCGGGCGGTTTCGGTGTGCTGGGCGCGGTAAGCTACACCCCTGAGCAGCTGGAACACGAACTCGCCTGGATCGACGACAACGTCGAAGGCAAGCCATACGGCGTGGATGTGCTGATCCCCGAGGTGCAGGCGGTCGACAATTCGGTCAGCGCCGATGCGATCATCGCGCAGATCCCGGCTGAATACCGCGACTTCACCCGCAATTTGCTGCGCGAATGCGGGATCGGGGACGATACGGGCGCGCCGCAGGGCGGATCGCAGGCACCGAACACTTCGCTGGGTCAGGAACTGCTGGAAGTCAGCTTCAACCATCCAGTCCGCCTGATCGCCAACGCGCTGGGCACCGCCCCGCCCGCAATGATCGAGGCGGGCAAGAAACACGGTATCCCGGTGGCTGCGCTGGTCGGGGCGAAAGAACACGCGCTGAAACAAGTGGAGGCAGGCGTCGATATCATCGTTGCCCAGGGCGGCGAAGGCGGCGGCCATTGCGGCGATGTGTCGACTATCATTCTGGTCCCCGAGGTCATCGAAGCCATAGAGCAGGCGGGCGCTGACATCCCGGTGCTTGCCGCAGGCGGCATCATGAACGGGCGGCAGATGGCCGGCATGATGGCAATGGGGGCCGCAGGGGCGTGGTGCGGCAGCGTATGGCTGGCATCGCCCGAAGCGGAAACCAGCGAGGTGTTCCGCCAGAAAATGGTCGAGGCAGGATCGCGCGATACCATCCGGTCAAAACACCGGACCGGCAAATACAGCCGCCAGCTGCGCACCGCCTGGCATGAACGATGGGATGCGGCAGGCCTGCCCGCATTGCCGATGCCGTTGATGAGCCTGCTGGCAGAGCCGGTCCTGCGCGCAATCGATGCAGCGGCAGTTGCAGGCAATCCCGAGGCACGCCAGCTGGCAACCTATTGGGTCGGACAGGGTCTGGGGCTGGTCAACGATCAGCGCGGGGTCGGAACCATCGTTCAGGACTTCAAGACAGATTTCGCCGCCGGATTCGAAAATCTGGCTGCGAATTTTGATTAGAGCCGCATGGTTCCCCAACTCCATTCGATGATCACCCTTGGCCCACATGGCGGCCCCATGACGCTTTCATCGCAGCCAGCGAATTGCTTCGCCCAATAGATTCTGAAACTAAAGGGGATCGCGGAGATCTTACCAACACCCGCTTTTTACAGACGCTTTGTAGGGCCGATTTATAATTCGCTAACCATCCATATTATTCACATTCTTTACTTGAAGGTAACTGAGTTGCGAGTTTTGCAACTCGGCGATCGACATCTATAAAATCAATGAAAAACTTACACTTGTTACGAGTGTTTACGTAATCTTCATCAGACTTGCCAATTCTCTGATTCGTTCACTGCAGAGTTTTCTCGAAAGGAATGATGATGAATAAAACCAACCTTATTACTGGATGCGCTTTGGTCGCACTTGTAGGAAGCATCGCCACCGCCCCGGAGGCCAAAGCAGAAGCCTGCTTGCTCGACGTAAATGGTGATGGACTAATTTCATTGTTACTTGACGGAATTGCCGGGGCCATCGAAGTTGATGCCAGTGTTGCATGCGGAGCGGGCGCGGTTGCAACCGGAGCTGCATCCACCGCACTTGGCACTGCAGCAACCGCAACTGGTGACAGCGCCGTCGCAATTGGTTCAGAAACACTCGCATCTGCGACTGGCGCTATCGCAATTGGCGGTGACGGGTCGGATATAGATACCAATGGTGCGCAAGCAATCGCAGCTGGCGCAATCGCGATAGGACAAGACACTTTTGCCGGGTTCGAAGATTCCATAGTGATAGGTTCGCTGGCTCAGGCAGGCGGCGTTGGCGCGATCGCACTTGGAGATGGCGCTCTGGCAGCTTTGGCTGGCAACATTGCGATCGGGGACACCGCAATCGCAACCGGCGCAACGAGCATCGCAATTGGGAATTCAGCGCAAGCTCAGGACGAAAATTCGACCGCGCTTGGCAACCAGGCAAATGCAGCGGGGCTTGCTTCTACCGCCCTCGGTGCGTTCACTGACGCTCTCGGTGATTATGCTACAGCCACGGGCTTTGAAGCCCAATCGAGCGGCATGGCATCAACTGCAATGGGTCACGCATCCATCGCGGATGGTCTTGGAAGTGTTGCGATTGGCGGCGATAGCGGCACGGATGGCGACAGCCTCGGCGCTCAAGCCTTGCAAGACTATGCCCTCGCCGCTGGCTCCGACTCTATGGCTGATGGAGAAAATGCTACTGCAATCGGAACTCGTGCAACCGCAGCTGGCGCAATGGGCACGGCAGTCGGCGCGCAATCCTCGGCAGTTTCCAACGCGACCGCTCTTGGCAGCATGGCAAATGCTGCATCGACACGCGCAACCGCAATAGGGTTCCAGGCAGCTGCGACGCTTGGTGCCGGAACTGCAGTAGGCGCTGACGCCGCTGCATCAGGCACCGATTCTGTGGCGCTGGGCGCGGATTCGGTCAGCAGCAATACTGACGCAGTAGCGCTTGGCAACCGCGCCCTTGCGAGCGCATCGAATGCCATTGCGCTCGGGGCAGGGTCGATCGCCGATCAGGCCAATACAGTGTCTGTCGGCGCAATCGGGGCCGAGCGCCGTCTCGTCAATCTGGCGCAGGGCGTTGATGGCACGGATGCGGTCAATGTCACGCAATTGAACACCGCAATTACGAATTTGGGTCAGGCGCTCGACCAGCCATACCTTAAAATCAACGGAACAGGCGCAGATGCGGTAGCAAGTGGCGTTGATGCGGTCGCTTTGGGAGTGAACGCATCAGGTGGCGGGAATGATTCAACCGCCATTGGTAAGGATGCGGCAACAACGGGAGAGGCGGCGACAGCAATCGGAATGCGCAGCAAGGCAGATGGGCTTCGTGCTGCCGCGATCGGTTTTGGCACAAACGCATCTGGCCAAAACAGCGCCGCCATCGGCTCGGGAGCCCGTGCGACAGGCATCCGGAGCACGTCTGTCGGGTATCTCGGCAATGCGAGCGGTTTGGACGCGACATCAATCGGGTCCGTCGCGGTCGCGTCAGGGACGAGCTCGGCTGCAATTGGATACCAAGCGATGTCGGAAGGCACGCAGTCGGTGGCAGTAGGTAACCGCGCGAGAGCCGGTGCCACCAGGTCAATAGGCATCGGTTTCGAAGCAGAGGCTCTTGGCAGTTTCTCCGTTGCTCTTGGCGGTCAGTCGATGGCTGCATTCAACAATGCCGTTGCAATTGGCTATCTCGCGCAGGCAAGCCGTGCCAACCAGATGATGCTGGGAACGATAAACTATACTTATACTATGCCCGGACTTCCGCGGGTCGCATCTAACAATCTTCAGAGCGGCTCGGTCTATTATGTCACCGTTGATGACAGCGGGAACCTCGGCTATGCGGCGATACCGGAAGCCAGCGCCGCTGCCACCACATCAGGAAGCACCGCCACCAGCCCCATTGCACCTGAAGCCGCGCCATCGCCTGTTGCAGGACCCGCTGACAATCCGGTTGAAGGCACTACTGCCCAGCCTACTCCTTCACATCCGTCACCTGGATCACAAGTAGCACCCGTGGATGCTGCGCCGCAATCTGCTGCCGGCCAATCCGTAATTGCGCGCACAGGCTCGGATTCCATCAAGAACTTCACTTCAGATGACCAAGCAGCTTTGGCAGTGTTCCCTGTGGAAGCACCGCAGCCCGAAACCGTTCAAGATCCGTCTACAACTCTGGTGAAGGCTGTGACATTTGACGAAGAAGCGACTGTGGCCGAACCACCTTCAGACTACGCGTGGGACGCCGGCACCCAGCGTACTGCCAATGGCCTGAACACCGCCAGCCTCAGCTCGGTCGCCGCCCCGCCCTTATCAGTCGTAACCGATGCCCAGTTCAGTGCGCTGACCGGCAGAGTTTCGAGTTTGGAAACTCGCGTTGATGCGATTGAATTCGAACTCGGACGGCTCGACCAACGCCTCAGCGGCGGAGTTGCAGCGGCGATGGCTTTTGGCGGCACGATGGTAGTACCGGACAGCACGTTCTCGGTAAGCCTGAACGCCTCGACCTATCAAGGCGAGCAGGGTTTCTCCGGGGCCATTTCAGCGAGAGTAAGCGAGCGTATCTACGTTTCTGCTGGAGTTGCTGGATCAACAGCCAAGGATACTACCGGCGGACGTGTCGGCGTAGCCTTCGGTTTCTGACAAGGCTACCCCCATAGCCTTTCTAGCGCATGCGCTGGGCGAACTCCCCGCCGGTTCAATGTCCGGTGGGGAGTTTATCCTGCATGGCTTAGCGGGCAAGCATATGGCATTGACCTGTTCTCTCCATGACCCTGCTCTACCGCCTTGATACCAGATCTGCCGCAATTACGGACGCTTTCGGCGCGGCGGCTGGCGATGACCCGTGGGCGGGCGGATATGCCGCGCCCGGCAGTTTCGCCCCCATCGTGACCGGCGGCCGCGAATTTATCGCTGGCCCGCGCAAGGAACACACCAAGCCGCGCATCACCCCGCGGCTGTGGGGCGTTCCGCCGCCGCCATCCGCCCAAGCCAGCACGCGCGGTGTGGCGACAGTCCGCAATCCAGCCAGCCCGTTCTGGATCGGCAATTTGCGCAACAGCGAATTCCGCTGCCTGATTCCGGCGACCAGTTTCATGGAATGGGGAAAACCAAACGGCAGCGACGGCCGGCGCCCGCAGCATTGGATCGCGCCGGGCGATCAGCCTTTGTTTGCGTTTGCTGGGGTCTGGAAAGACAGCGAAGTGCCCAGCTTCGCGATGATGACGTGCGAGCCTAACGCGGCATACAAGGCAATGGGCAAGGACAGTATGCCGGTGATCCTGCCGTCTGACGAACGTGCGCGCCATATCTGGCTGTATGGCAGCTGGGACCGTGCCAGCACCTTGCTGCAACCCTATCCATCATCGCTGATGCGCGAACTGGACAGCGCGCCCGCGCGGTAATCGCCTCAGTCAGCGCCGACGCTGCGCAGATCGCCGACGAAATTGTCGGTCCACCCGTGAATATCTTCCTCGCGGACTGATTTCACCATCGACTGATAGCGCCGCTTGCGTTCCTCCAGCGGCATATCAAGCGCCAATCGGATCGCGCGCGCCAGATTGTCCGGGCTGTGCGGATTGACCAGTACCGCGTCTTTCAACTGGTGCGCGGCGCCGGCGAATTGCGACAGGATCAGCACGCCGGGATCTTCCGGGTCCTGCACCGCGACATATTCCTTCGCCACCAGATTCATTCCGTCGCGCAGCGGTGTGACCAGGCCGATTTTGGCAGTTGAATAGAAACCGCACAGTTCCGCCAGGCTGTGCCCCTTGTTGACATATCGGATCGGCACGATGTCCACTTCGCTGCGCGCACCGTTGATCTGCCCCGTCTTCTGTTCCAGTTCGGCGCGGATTTTCTGATAGCTGTCGACGTCTTCCCGGCTGGGCGGCGCGATCTGGATGAACACCAGATCGCGCACCCGGTCAGGGTTCTGATCGAAAAAGCGAGATATACCGTCGATCCGTTCAGGCAGACCTTTTGAATAATCGAGCCGATCCACGCCGATCATCGCGGTACGGTGCCGGGTGCTGGAAAGCATCCGCTGGGCCGCCTGCCGCGCTTCGGGCAATTTCGCCTGCGCCTGGATATGATCCCAGTCGACGCCGATGGGATATGCGCGGGCATAGGTCGTGCGCCCTTCGAAACTGATCCTGCCGGTCGCCTCGTCCACTTCAGCGCCCAGTTCTTTTTCGCAATAATGCAGGAAACTGCCTAGCCACTCATCGGTCTGGAAGCCGATCAGGTCATATTCCAGCATCGTGCGCACCAACCGCTCGTGATACGGCAGCGACACGAACAGCCGGGCCGGCGGCCACGGCGTGTGCAGGAAGAACCCGATGCGGTTTTTCAGCCCCTTCGAACGCAGCCGTTCCCCCAGCGGGAGCAGGTGGTAATCGTGAACCCAAACCAGATCGTCAGGGTCGATCAGCGGCGAGACACTCTGCGCGAAAGCTTCGTTGACCCGCTCGTAACCTCTGCCGGTTTCGTTCTCATATTCGGTCAGGTCGATCCGGTAATGAAACAGGGGCCACAGGGTCGAATTGGCATAGCCGTTGTAATATTCCTCCACATCGTGGTGGCTGAGATCGATCGTCGCGGTGGTCACGCCGTCATTGGTATGCAGCTGGATATGGCCGGTGGTCTCGTCCGCCTCCTGCCCCGACCAGCCGAACCAGACGCCGCCGAATTTCTTGAGCGCCGAATTGAGCGCCCCGGCGAGGCCCCCTTGCGCGCCCGCAGCGCCGCGCCCCTTGGCAACTGCGACGCGGTTCGAAATGATTACCAGCCTGCTCATGATATCAGCGTACCTCGCTCCACGGTTTGGACAGCAGCCCGGCGCAATTGATGATGCCAACCAGCGAATAGGTCTGCGGGAAATTGCCCCACAATTCGCCCGTTTCCCAGTCCAGATCCTCGCTCAGCATACCCGACCCGGTGGTGTGCCCCAGCATGGTCGAGAAGAGGCCGTGCGCTTCTTCGCTTCGGCCAGCCAGATGTAACGCCTCGATCAGCCAGAATGTGCATACGTTGAAGGCGGTTTCAGGGGCACCGAAATCATCTTCGGTCGCATAGCGCAGCATGTGTTCGCCGCGCCGCAGTTCTTTTTCGATCGCTGCGAAAGTCGACTGGAATCGCGGATCGTCAGGTTTCAGAAACCGCAGATCAATCATTTGCAGCAGGCTGGCATCGAGATAGTCTGTCTCGAAACTAGCCTTGTAATGCCCCCGACTGCCGTTGCCGTCACCTTCGACCCAGGCCTCTTTCTCGATCGTCTGGCGGATCGCGTCAGCCCGCTCGCGCCACAATTTCTCGCGCTCGGGTTTGCCGATCCAACCGGCGGTGTTGGCCAGCCGGTCGCACGCGGCCCAGCTCATGACAGCCGAATAGGTGTGCACTTCCTGCCTCGTGCGGAATTCCCATAGACCGGCGTCAGGCTGGTCGTGCATCTTCCACGCCATTTCGCCCACCTCTTCGAGACTGGCAAAATCTGTGTCGTCCGCAATCCGCATCAGACGCTTGTCGATAAAGCCCTGCACCGTCGGCAAGACGATCTGGCCATAGCAATCGTGCTGGATCTGTTTGTAGGCAGCGTTGCCGACACGCACCGGCCCCATCCCGCGATATCCGGACAGATGCGCGGCGGTCGTCTCGTTCAGTTCGCTTTCGCCCATCACCGAATAGAGCGGCTGGATCTGGCCGCCCTTTGCTGTGTCGACGATATTGCGCAGATAGCCGAGATATTTTTCCAGCACATCCAGCGCGCCAAGCCGGTTCAGCGCCTGCACGGTGTAGTAGGAATCGCGAATCCAGCAGAACCGGTAATCCCAGTTGCGTTCGCTGCCCGGTGCCTCCGGAATTGAGGTTGTCAGCGCCGCGACAATCGCGCCGGTTTCTTCATGCTGGCACAGCTTCAGCGTAATCGCGCAGCGGATCACCTCGTCCTGAAATTCGAACGGCGTGGCAAGGCCGCGCACCCATTGCTGCCAGTATTTGCGCGTCGACTGTTCCATCCGGCGGATTTCCTCGCGCAGATTTCCGGCAAATGGTTCGTCCGGGCCGAGGAAGAAATGCGTGTCTTCCTCGATCCGGAAAGTGCGCCCTTCCATGATGTAGCCAATCGGCGCATCGGTACTGAGCCGCATCGCCTGCGGACCGACCAGATAGCGTATGTGATTGGTACCGTTGGTGGTTTCGACGGTGTGCGCGCCGTAATTTTTCATCGGCCGGAGGATAACCTTGATCCGCGGATTGCCGGCCACTGGGCGCACGATACGGCCGAAAGCAACCGGGCGGTACATCCGTCCCTTACCTTCATAACGGGGGCAGAAATCCAGTACCTCCACTGCGCTGCCGTCTTCTGCGGTGAGGCGGGTGACCAGGATGGGCGTGTTGCGGATGTATTCCTGCGACGCTGAAACCTGCCCATCGAGCTCGAACCGCCAGACGCCCGCATCCTGTTTTTCGCCGTTCAGCAACGCGCAGAAAACGGGATCGCCATCTACGCGGGGAACACAGCCCCACACCAGACCGCCGCGTTTGTCGATCAAACCGCTGACCTGGCAGTTGCCAACCGGCCAAAGCTCGAGATCTGGAGTGTGGGGGCTTACAGCTTCAGCCATTCATAGACCTCTTTCACAGTGTTGATGCGGTATGCCGCGTTTTGCGAGGGGCGATCACCAACGGCGATGCCGAACCCGCCCAGTCTGCTCGCCTGGGCAAATCCATCTTCGTCGGTCACATCGTCACCGATGAAGATCGGCAGGCTGCCCGCAAACGGATCGGTTTCCATGAATGCTGCAACTGCAGAGCCCTTGTCTGCACCGGGATGGACCAGTTCGATTACGCATTTCCCGCTTTTGGCGCGCAGATTGTTGGCCGAGGCAATTTGCCGGGCCGCCGCCTCTATCTCCGGTCCGGTTTCAGGTGCAGCGCGGTAATGCAGCGCTGCACCAAAACGCTTGCGTTCAAACAGCGCGCCATTGGCTGCCGCCACTTCCTGTATTTCCTCGACGATGGAAACTGCCAGTGGTGCGGGATTGCTGCCAAGGCTGGTGCCATCTGCGGCAACCCGCTCCGCCCCGTGCGATCCGCCGCGGGCAATGGCAAGGTCGCCCACGTGATCGGCGATATTGTCCAGCCCGCGCCCACTAACGAGAGCAAGGCGTCCGTCCAGACGCTGGCCGAGCTCCTCTAATCGCGAGGAAAGGTCCGCAGGCACTTCGATCGCATCGGGGCCCGGCGCGATTTCCACCAAAGTGCCGTCAAAGTCGAGAAACAGCGCGACCGCCCGGCTTTCCGCCAGTTGCTGAAAAGCAGGCGGCGGGGGGAGCGTGGAATCGGGCGCAGGCGCGGTCATTGCAAGGGGTCTACCTTGCATCGGCGCCGCTTGGAACCTGTCATGCAAACCTATTCACTGCATTGCAGCATAAATTCGCCGCAGCGCAGCATCGCCCCTTCGCAGCAGCACCCCAGCCCTCGGGCCCAGTGAAAGCACGCCAGCGGCGCAAATGAAACCAACCCGGCGGATATTTCGATCAGGGCATACGGTTTAGCGGGTTAGACGCATCGCAAAACCGGCTGCGACCGCCGTGAACAGCGCTGCGGCGGTACCGGTTGCCCCGGCGATGAACAGCACCGAGTTGCCCGCCGCCATGGCGGCAAAATTCGCACCAATTGCAGCCAGACCGGCAATAAGTGTTAGGCCGCCCAAAACCTTCAGACCCGCCGAATTGCCGCTGACTATGCGCAGACCGAAGACGGTCGCGGCGATGCCCAGAAAGAGCTTGGCCAGATAGAAGAAGAAAAACGCGCCTGAGACAATAACGAAAAACAGGCCGGTTTCATCCCCACCGGCGCGCGCCGCCGGTTCAAACATTGCAAGGCCGATCCCGATCTGGACCAGGTTGAAGACCCCGAACAGCCCCAGTGCGCACCAAGCGACAGGCATCGCTGCACCGCGTGCGAGCGTTACAAAGGCGGACAGCGCAATGATTATGAATGCGGCGGCCTCTATCGCCCAGACCGCTGTAATCTCTGTGCCACGCTCGTCGAAATAGCGAATGACGTCTGCGCTCGTCAGTGCAGCCCCCGCTTCGGCAGGCTGAGGGCCGCCGAGGAATGCCATATAGACCAATTGCAGTACGACCGTTGCGATCAAGGCGATGGAGACGAACTTCACCGCACGGTTGCTAGCAATATCCATGTGTCATTCCCCGGCAGCAGGCCCGTGTACCGGGCCTGCATGTCACCCAATCTTACTTGCTGGCGATCCAGCGATCGATCTTGGCTTCGAGAACCGGCAGCGGAAGGCCGCCCGTACCCAGAACCTGAGCGTGGAATTCCTTGATGTCGAAATCATCACCAAGCTCTGTCTCTGCCTTCTGGCGCAGTTCCTGAATTTTCAGGGCACCGACCTTGTAGGCAAGCGCCTGGCTCGGGATTGCGATGTAGCGTTCGACCTCGGAAACCACTTCGGTACGGGTCATACCCGAATTGGCGAGCATGAAGTCGATCGCCTGATCGCGGGTCCAGCCCTTCGCATGGAGGCCGGTATCGACCACCAGCCGCATGGCGCGCAGCTGCTCGTCCTGCAATGTGCCGTAACGGTTCCATGGATCATCGAAGAAGCCCATTTCGTAACCGAGTGTCTCCGAATAAAGCGCCCAGCCTTCAACGAATGCCGTGGTCCCGCCAAAGCGCATGAACGCAGGCAGCGCGTCGTTTTCTTGTGCCAGGCTGATCTGGAAGTGATGGCCCGGCGCGCCTTCGTGCAGATACAGTGTGACGTTGCCCGTCGTCAGGCGGCTGGGCAGGTCATAGGCATTGAAATAGAATGTGCCGGGGCGCGAACCGTCTGGCGTTCCGGACTGGTACGAACCGCCCGCACTGAACTGTTCGATCGCAGGATCGTAGGGCTGAATGCGCAGTTCGGATTTCGGCAGCAGGCTGAAATAATCGCCGATTTTTTCGTCTACCTGCTTGCCGATGTCGTAATAGCTCTGCGTCAGCGCTTCGCGGCTTTCCGGCTTGAACTGATCATCGGTGCGGACATAGTCGAAGAATTCGTTGAGTGTTCCCTCGAACCCGACCTCGGCCTTGATTTCTTCCAGGCCGGTCTTGATCCGCTCGACTTCGCTCAGGCCGAGATTGTGCAGATAGTCGGCCGACAGAGGCAGCGTGGTCGTGTTCTCGATCAACTGGGCGTAAAGCTTGTCGCCGCCTTTCATGTCGCTCAGGCCGACGGTGTCGCGGGCAGCCGCCATGTATTCATCACGCAGGAAATCACGCATCCGGGCGTGCGCTGCATAGATTTCCGCAGTCTTGGCTTCATAGGCTGCGGTCAGGCGCGCCTTGTCTTCGTCGGAAAAATCTTCCGGGAATGCAGCAACCGGGCCCATGAACTGCGAATCCGCAATCGGGATTGCCAGCTGCGTATCGAATTGCTGGATCACATTGTTGATCGTCAGCTTGGTTTCGACGACGCCGCTTTCCATCCCGTCACGGAACTTGTCGATCGCGCGGTCGGTGATGGCGATGTAATCATCGTGGCGCGACAGGTTGTCTTCGTAGTTCGCAAGCGTCTTGAACGGCGCGGCGCCCTTGCCGCTGGCAAATGTAGGATAGAAAGTGTGGAAGCCGCTGAAATGGTTTACCGGGCGCACTTCGGTCAGCGCACGGATTTCATCGGTCTGACCGGCCAGCGACTGTTCCTGATTATATTTGAACACGTCATAGGCCAGCTGATCGGTTTCGCTCAGCTTGCTGCGGTCGATCTGCGCAAGCAGGGCAAGGTTGAGCTGCGTATCGAGACGGCTGGCGTAAAAGCTGGAATCGGTCAGGTAATCGCCAAGCTTGTCGGCGTCGCTGTCATCGCCGCGGAACAGGCGGCCAAGCGGGTTGAGCTGCAGGCTGCGCGCATCGGATTCGGCGAACAGCGCGGTCAGCTTCTCGCCTTCGGTCTGGGCAGTCTCTGTTGCAGCTGTTTCAGCGTGGTGATCGGCCAGCGCTGGGGCTGCCGGAAGTGCAAGTGCGGCGGTTGCCAACAAGGCAAGGCGTAGAGTTTTCATCGTGTTAGTCCCCTAAATGATATCGTGCGAAGTGTATTAGTCAGGCAAGGCAGGTCAAGGCATGCCCCTATCGACCAAAGGCATTTGCCGGTCGATTAGCGGCACGCCGCCTGGCGGGCCATGATCAGTCCGCGATCTTGCCCCGCACCATTACCCAGTCGACGTTTTCCAGCACGGTTACGTCGGTCAGCGGATTGCCTGCCACCGCAATGATATCTGCCGAGTATCCCGGTGCAAGGCGGCCAATCTGGCCTTCCATACCGAGCACCTTCGCGGCGACCGTGGTCGCACTGGCAAGCGCCTCGCGGTCGCTCATCCCCTGATCCTTCAGCAGGCCGAATTCCTCTGCATTGCGGCCGTGCGTGAAGACGCCGGCATCGGTCCCGAAAGCGATCTCGACCCCTTCCTTGCGGGCACGCGTGACCAGCGAAAGCGCCACATCAACGGTTGATCGGATCTTCTCCTCAACCACCGGCGTGTAGACACCCTTGCCCAGCCCTTCGCTGATACCTTTGAACGCCATCAAGGTAGGGACCAGGATCGTCCCGTTCGCTTTCATGGTTCGCGCCGCCTGCTGGTCGATGAAAGTGCCGTGTTCGATCGTGTAAATGCCCGCCTTGCTCGCCGCCTCGATTCCGCGCGCGCCATGCGCATGCGCCATGACCTTTAGCCCCAGCGAGCGGGCGGTGTCGGCGATGCTCTTCATCTCGTCGGCGGTGAAGTGCGCCTCCAGACCCGCGCCCTGCTGGCTGAGCACACCGCCGGTGGCAGTAATCTTGATCACATCAGCCCCGTTCTGGCCCGCGCGGCGCACTTTCTCGGCGCATTCGACAGCGCCAGTGCAGGTGTATCCACTGGTCAGCACTTCGTTCACCTCGGGCTTGAAGCCGGAAACATCGCCGTGCCCGCCGACAATCGCCAATGCCGGACCCGCCGCGACAATCCGCGGCCCAAGGATCATACCCTCGGCAGTGCCGCGGCGCAGAGCAAACGAGGTATGCTGCGCACTGCCCGCTTCGCGCACTGTGGTGAAACCTGCCCGCAGCGTTGTTTCTGCATTCTTTGCGCCGACCACAACGCCCCATTCTTCTGCCTCGATCGCTTCTTTCCAGAAATCGCCGCCAGGATCGCCGGTCAGATGGACATGCAAATCGATCAGCCCGGGAAGGACTGTCTTGTCGGGCATGTGCACCATCGTTGCACCTTCGGGCGTAGGTAGGAAACCGTCATCGATGCTCACGATCTTGCCATCGGTCACGGTGATGGTTGCCGGGCCGGATGCGGTTCCGGCTGCGTCGGTGACCACCGATCCTGCGTGGATGATGGTTGTTTGGGCAAAAGCAGTGCCTGCGAACAGGGCAGTGCTGGCGGCAAGTGCTGCGGCAATCAATCGTGTCGAACGCATTTGAAAATCTCCCTCGTTGCGCAGGTGATGCCTATGATGTCCCGGCGAGGCAAGCGGGCTGTGCGGAACTTCGCACCAGCCATCCGGTTGCACTGGTAACCAGTTTGGGTATTACCGTCGCAAACGTACGTCACGAGAGGAAAACACCAGATGACACGCAAGCTCTTGCTCGCAGCCACTCTGCTTGGTTCGGTTTCAATCGCCGCAACCGCAGCAGCCCGCCCGATGACCCCGGAAGATGTTGCCAAGCTGGAAAGCGTCGGAGCTATCGCGGTTTCGCCCGACGGTTCGCGGGTCGCCTACACCACTTCCAGCTTGCCCGATGTGACAGAGGGCGAAGACAATGGCTCTTTCAAGCAGGAACTGAGCGTTGCCTACGGTCCGGATAACGCACGCGTTTTCCTTCCCGCCGATGTCAGCCCTTCCAACATCAAGTTTTCGCCTGATGGCCGCACGATCAGCTTCATCTGGTCGCAGGACAAGGAAAAGCGCGCGGTCTGGGGCATCCCCGTTGATGGCGGCGCGCAGCGGAAGCTGGCCGCAGTGGACGGTGCCAATGTCAGTTCCCACGTGTGGAGCCCCGACGGAACCACCATTTACATGCTGGCCAGCGCCGATGCTGACGAACAGCGCGAAGAACAGAGCGATGCCGGTTTCGACGCGATCGTATATGAAGAAGAAGCCCGCCTGAACCGGCTGTTCTCCGGACGGTACGGCACCGATGTGGATGCTGATCCGGCGGAGGTCACCATCCCCGGATATGTCAGCGCATTCCAGGTTGCGCCGAACGGCACGACCGCAGTGATCGAAACATCCCCCACTCCCAATGTCGACGACAGCTATACGCTCAAGCGGGTCAATATCCTCGACCTGTCGAGCGGCGACATTACCGCAATCGTCGAAACACCCGGCAAGATCGACGATGTCGAAATTTCGCCGGACGGCAGCAAGCTTTCGATGATCGCCGGGATCGACGAGAACGACCCCGCCCCGACTACGCTGCACCTGGTCGATATCGCGACCGGCGCATTTTCAGCCGTCAACGGCGGAGCAGCAGAGGCTGCGGTGGACGCCGAATTCCTCGCCGATGGACGCCTCGCGACTGTCATCGACAAGGGCGCGACCAGTATCCTGCGCATGTATGATGCGAACGGCAACCAGCTGGCCGAATACGGCACTGGCGGCATTGCAATCTCGGGCATCAAGGCTGGCGGCGACCGTATCGTTGTGCGCGGCGATAGTGCCATGCACCCAAGCGAGCTTTTCGCGCTGGAAGATGACGGCACGCTGACCCGTTGGACCAACCACAATGACTGGCTCTCGGAAATCGACTTCGGCACTCAGCGTACGGTTACCTACAAGGCGCGCGACGGACAGGATGTCGAAGGCATTCTGATCGAACCTGTCGGCGGCATCCCCAGCGGCGGCGCGCCGATGATCATGAATGTTCATGGCGGGCCGGAAGCACATGAAAGCAATGGCTGGCAGACTGCCTATAGCAAGCCCGGCCAGGTTGCCGCCGGTCAGGGTTACGCCGTGTTCCTGCCAAACTATCGCGGCTCCACCGGCTACGGGGTCGATTTCGCCAAAGCGCACCAGAACGATTACGCTGGCAAGGAATTCAACGACATCGTCGATGCGAAGCGTCACTTTGTTTCTGAAGGCATCGCCGATGCAGACCGCGTCGGTATCACTGGCGGTTCCTATGGCGGCTATGCCTCTGCATGGGGCGCGACTGCGCTGTCGGCAGAATATGCGGCGAGCGTGATGTTCGTCGGCATTTCCAACCAGATCAGCAAATTCGGCACCACCGACATTCCGGTCGAGATGTACAATGTGCACAGCCGCAAATGGCCGTGGGAAAACTGGCAGGGTATGCTGGAAGTCTCGCCGATCTATCACGTCGACAAGGCCGAAACGCCGATCCTGATCATGCACGGCGCAGAAGATACGCGTGTCGCGCCCAGCCAGAGCTATGAACTGTACCGCAACATCAAGGTTCGCACCGACACGCCGGTGCGTCTCGTGCTGTACCCCGGTGAAGGGCATGGCAACCGCAAGGCAGCCAGCCGCTATGACTACAATCTGCGGATGATGCGCTGGTTCGACACGTACCTGAAGACTGGCGACCGTGATGCACCGCTGCCGCCATCGCGGCCGCAGCTGGCCGAAGGTGCCAAGGGCGCGGCTGCCGCAGAAGATTGATCATCGGGCTGGCCCCGCTGGCCTGCACAAGAAAGCCCGCCGCCGGATCGAACCGGCGGCGGGCTTTTCTTTAATAGCTTGGCCTCAGACGCGGCGCATCGTTTGGCGCTTAGAAGGTGTAACCCACGCCAACTGCCACGAACCACTGGTCCGCATCGCCGCGAATGCTGGTGAGAGGCGTATTCTTTGCATCGCCCAGCATGCGCGAATATCCGCCGATACCGACCAGCGCGAGGCCGCCATTGGTGGCATCCCCGTCCAGGTCATAACCCAGCAACATCGTGGCGCTTGCCTTGGTAAATCCGCCATCGGCCTGAAACTGCGGCAAGCCGCTGACGGTGCTGCCCGCAGCATCGACGCTGAAATAATAGTCGGCATAGCTATCATCGGCATATTCCGCGCCTAGTGTGAGCGAGGCAACTGCACCGCGGCTGAGCGGCGTGAAATATGTGACCGACGGATCGATTACCATCCCGTCATGCGCGCCCGCGACATCCCAGCGCATATCGACGTTGAAGCTCAGGCTGTCATACGGGTTGAGCAATGCAGGCAGGCTGATGCCCGCTGTCGGACCGACTTCGATTGCCGTATCGAGTTTGCCCAGGCTTTTTACCACCGGGTCTTTGATCTGTGAGGCACGCGAGCGGCGAATACGCGCCGCTACGCCGAGATCCAGACCGGGCCCTTCCTCTGCATCAGGAATGAAATCAACGGCCAAACCGCCGGGGCGCGGATTGAAATCGACCCCGCCAACCGAGCCTTGCACAATCGGCAGGACGGAAACGACGTAGTCGTCCGAACCGTCATAGCTTGGCGAATACGCGGCGCCGATGCCAACACTGACCCAGTCACCGTCGAAAACGGTTTCCGGGCGCTCTGCCGGGCCGGAGACTTCAGCGGTTTCGCCGGTGTCTTGATAAGTCTGCGCCATCAATGGCTGACCTGCGATTGCCGCGGATGCAGCGATGAAAAGCGATGTTTTGGTGAATGACATTCTTGAACCCCTGTTTGGATCACTAACGGGATTGCAGAAATGTCGTTCCTGTGCGGCGCGCAATTATCCCATGCCCTGCCACTGCTTGATCGCCTCTATCGGCCAGACCAGCATGACGATGTTGAGGCTCAGATTGTCGCGGATCGCCCACAAGGTGAACAATTCGAAGAATACCGCCAGCAACAGGCTCGCCTGCCACGGGATGCGCGCCGCGACATAGAAGCCGGCGATCATCCAGCCGATATCGGCCATCGAATTCACAATGGAATCGCCCGCATAGCCCAGGCTGATCGTCGCCTCCCGGTAACGGTTGATAACCGCCTCGGTGTTTTCGGAAATTTCCCAAGCAGCCTCGACGATAACTGCGATGGGCAGCGCCCATTTCGCCGGTCGCCCGCCAAGCAGCGCCCATTTTTTCCAGAGCAGGAACGCCGCCGCATACATGATCAGGCCATGGGTAAAATGGCTGGGGCTGTACCAGTCTGCGATATGCTGGCTGTTTTCGGAAGATTGCACCACGCCGTGCCACAGCTTTACCGTTCCGCAGTCACAGATCGCAGGCCGTCCCATCGCGAACAGGATCGCCAGAACGACAAGCAGGAGAATGATCGTCGCCAATGCGGCTTTGCGATGCGGCAACAGATGACTGGTCATGCCGCCTTGTGACACGGGGGACGACGGAAGCAAACACATTGCTCCCCGGCGCGGCGCAGCCTAGGGGAATGCAGGTAATGAACGGGCGCGCTAGTCAGACCAGAACCGAAATTGCCATTGTCGGCGGCGGACTTTCCGGCGGGCTGATTGCGCTCGCGCTGCGCCGCCACCATCCGGAAATGCATGTCACGCTGATCGAGGCCGGCGAAACGCTGGGCGGAAATCACCGGTGGAGCTGGTTCGAGAGCGATCTTGGCCCCGAAGGAACCGCGCTGATGGCGAGTTTCCGCAAATCCGAGTGGGATGGATATCAGGTCCAATTCCCGGCTTACCGGCGCAGGCTAGGCTCACGCTACAGATCGCTGACTTCGGAAGATTTTGATGCCGCGCTGCGCCGCGAACTGGGGCAGGACACGATCCACACCGGCCATTCTGCGGCATCAATCGATGCAGGCGGCGTCACGCTGGCAAACGGCCACCGTATTTCCGCGCGCTCCGTCATCGATTGCCGGGGTCCTGAGCCCAGCCGGCACCTGACCGGCGGCTGGCAGGTTTTCATGGGCCGTCTGACACGGACCGATCGGCCGCACGGCATCAAGCTGCCGGTGATCATGGACGCGAATGTCGAACAGTTTTCGCCCGGCAGCGATGATGGGGCCTACCGTTTCGTCTATGTCCTGCCGCTGGGCGCGAACGAGCTGTTCGTCGAAGACACCTATTACACGGACACACCCGATCTGGACCGCAGCGCATTATCATCCCGCCTCGACCGATATCATGCCGCGCAGGGCTGGGACGGCCAGATATTGGGCGGTGAAACGGGCATCCTGCCGGTCATTACCGGCGGCGATTTCAGCGCGTTTCAGGCGCAGCAGCGCGTCGATGGCGTCAGCCTTGCTGGCGCGCGTGCCGGATTGGTCCACCCGCTGACCAGTTACACCTTGCCCTTTGCAGTCAGCACTGCACTGGCGATTGCACAGGACGCAGAATTGCCCGGACAGCAGTTGGCCGCTCTGCTTGAAACACGCGCACGCAGGCATTGGTCGCGCACCGGCTTTTACCGGATGCTTGGTTCGATGCTGTTCGGTGCGGCTCGGCCGCGGGAACGCTACCGGGTGTTCGAGCGCTTCTATCGCTTGAACGAGGGATTGATCGAAAGGTTCTATGCCGGGGAATCGCGCCTGAAAGACAAGGCGCGCGTCCTGATGGGCAAGCCGCCCGTACCTGTCGGCAGGGCAATTTCCGCCCTGGCCGGAAAAGGCGCGCCATTGATTGCGCGCGAGGAGAAAATTGGATGAGCAGCAAGACTGCCAGCGCTGAACCTGACCTGCTTTCCCAAGTGGAAGCTGCACCGATGGATACGGGAACCGGCAAAACCGCCTGTGTGATCGGTTCCGGCTTTGGCGGTATGGCGCTAGCCATGCGTCTGCAATCGGCCGGCATCCAGACAACCGTTATCGAAGCCCGCGACAAGCCCGGCGGCCGGGCCTATTTCTGGGAGAAGGACGGCTTCATTTTCGATGGCGGCCCGACCGTTGTAACCGATCCGCCCTGTCTGGAAGAATTGTGGTCGATATCCGGCCATGACATGAAAAAAGATGTCGAGCTGATGAAGGTCCACCCCTTCTACCGGCTCAACTGGCCCGACGGTCACAATTTCAATTATTCAAACCGGCAAGAAGAACTGAACGAGGAAATCGCCAAGCTGGAACCGGAAGACGTCGCCGGGTATCAGCGGTTTCTCGAATATTCTGCCGGGGTTTACGAAGAAGGCTATGTGAAGTTGGGCACGGTCCCGTTTCTCGATTTCAAATCGATGCTGAAAGCTGCACCCGCGCTGGCCAAGAAACAGGCATGGCGCAGTGTCTATTCGATCGTTTCGAGCTTCATCAAGAACGAGAAAATCCGCGAGGCGCTGAGCTTCCACACGCTGCTGGTGGGCGGAAACCCGTTCAAGACCAGCGCAATCTACACTTTGATCCACAAGCTGGAAAAAGATGGCGGCGTCTGGTGGACGCGCGGCGGCACCAACCGCCTTATTGCCGGGATGATACGCCACTTCGAACGGCTGGGCGGGACCATGATGATCGGTGATCCGGTGATCCAGGTCCACACCACTGGCAACAAGGCGACCGAGGTCGAAACAAAGAGCGGTTTCAAACAGCGTTTCGATGCGGTCGCCAGCAATGGCGACATCATGCATTCCTACCGCGACCTGCTGTCAGGCAGCAAACGCGGCAAGGATCAGGCGAAATCTCTGTCACGCAAGAAGTTCAGCCCCGGCCTGTTCGTCGTCCATTTCGGGCTGGAAGGGACATGGCCGGGTATCCCGCACCACATGATCCTGTTCGGCCCGCGGTATAAGGGGCTGCTGGACGATATTTACGACAACGGCGTGCTGCCGCAGGATTTCAGCATTTATCTGCACCACCCGACCGTGACCGACCCCAGCATGGCCCCGAAGGGCAAAAGCACTTTCTATGCACTCGTGCCCGTTGCCCACATGGGCAAGCTGCCGGTCAACTGGGACGAAGTCGGACCAATCCTTGAAAAACGGATTCTGGACGAAGTCGGCCGGCGTTTGATCCCGGACATCCATGATCGCATTGTGACCAAATTCCATTATGCGCCCAGCGATTTTGCAGAAGATCTGAACGCGCATCTCGGCAGCGCTTTCAGCCTTGAGCCGATCCTGACGCAAAGCGCATGGTTCCGCGGACACAACCGCGATGATGTTATCGACAATTTCTACCTGGTCGGTGCCGGGACGCATCCGGGCGCAGGTATTCCCGGTGTCGTGGGAAGTGCTAAGGCGACCGCCGGCCTGATGATCGAGGATTTGAAGAAATGAGCCACCCGATGAAACGTCTTGCCGTCTATTGCGGCTCCGCCACGCCGGACGATCCGCGCTATATGGAACTTGCCGCGCAGGTTGGCGCTGCACTTGCACAGCACGGGATCGGCGTTGTCTATGGCGGCGGCAGGCTGGGTCTGATGGGCGCAGTTGCAACCGGCGCGCTGGAAGCTGGCGGCGAAGTTATCGGCGTAATTCCCGAAGCGCTTGCCAATTCCGAGGTCGCCAACCACGACTGCACCGAATTGCATACCGTATCCGGCATGCACGAACGCAAGAAACTGTTCACCGATCTGTCGGACGGGTTCGTCACCATCCCCGGCGGCGTGGGCACAATGGACGAATTGTGGGAAGCGATGAGCTGGGCACAGCTTGGTTATCACAGCAATCCGGTCGGCCTGCTTAACGCGTTCGGTTTCTATGACCAGTTGATTGCTTTCAACTCGCACATGGCATCGGTCGGCTTCGTTCGGCCTGCGCACCACAGCATCATGATCTGGGACGGCGACATCGAAGGCCTGCTGGGCAAGATGGCCGCTTACGAGCCGCACAAACCGATTTTCCAGATGAAGGCCGACGATCTTTGAGCCCGATCCGGATCTCTGCCCGGATGCTCGCGCCTTCGCGCATCCTGCGCGGCACGCCGCACCAGGCGGGTGGCGGCAGGGACCGGTTTGCACTGGTTGAAAAGGCGCGCCAGTCGATCGAGGAAGGCTCCAAAAGCTTTACCGCAGCATCCACCCTGTTCGACATCGACACGCGCGAACGCGTCTGGCTGCTCTACGCTTGGTGCCGCCGGTGCGACGACATCGCCGATGCACAGGAAATGGGCGGCGAACTGGGAGATCAGGCGGGCGCGGAAAGCAGGCTGAAATCGATCCGCGTGCTGACACAGCGCGCGTTCGACGGACTGCCCACGGCCGATATTGCGTTCGACGCCTTCGGCCTGGTCGCGCAGGAAAGCCGCCTGTCCGCGCAAATGGCGGAAGACGTCATCGAAGGTTTTGCACTGGATGCACGCGACTGGCGTCCGCGCAGCGAGGCAGACCTGCTGCGCTATTGCTATCACGTCGCCGGTGCGGTCGGAGTGATGATGGCCGCGGTCATGGGCGTCGATCCTGACGATGACGAAGTGATGGACCGGGCCTGCGATCTGGGCATCGCGTTCCAGCTTGCCAATATCGCCCGAGATTTGCTGGAAGATGACGCCGCCGGGCGGTGTTATCTGCCGATGGAATGGCTGGTGGAAGAAGACATCGAACCCGGCCAGCATACCAAACCGCACCACCGCGCTGAACTGGCCGACATGGCCGAAAAACTGGTCCTGCTGATGGACAAATACGCAAAGCGCGCCCGGCTGGGGACGGTGGGCCTGCCGTTCCGTAGCCGCTGGGCCATCCTGTCTGCCGCCCGCATCTACACCGATATCGGTTACGAGGTGCGCCGGCGCGGCAAGGCTGCGTGGGACCACCGCGTGCATACCAGCAACCTTGGCAAGATGGGCCATGTAACCGCCGCTTTCTTTGAAGCGCTGAAAAACGATCCGGTCGGCCCGGACGATGAACCGCCGCTGGATCGGGGCGATATCCTGCTGGCCGTGCGGATGGCCGGCCCCATCGCCCCGCCGCCGATGGACCCGCTGCCCGACGAACTGTGATCTGCTGCCCTCTGCGCTCGACATGGGCGGCGCAGGGTTCTAATCGGTTGGCATGATTTCAAAGCTTCTGATCGCCAATCGCGGCGAGATTGCCTGCCGTATTATCCGCACCGCCCGCGAAATGGGCGTCGCCACCGTTGCGGTCTATTCCGATGCCGATGCCAAGGCGCTGCACGTGCGCCAGGCCGACGAGGCCGTGCACATCGGCCCTTCCCCCGCTGCGGAAAGCTATCTGGTGGGCGCAAAGATTATCGCAGCGGCCAAGCAGACCGGCGCGGAGGCGATCCATCCGGGTTATGGCTTCCTGTCCGAGAACGCCGATTTCGCTCAGGCCGTGATCGACGCTGGCCTGATCTGGGTTGGCCCTAAGCCGGAGAGTATCCGGGCGATGGGCCTCAAGGATGCGGCCAAGGAACGCATGATCGCCGCCGGAGTGCCCGTAACCCCAGGCTATCTTGGCGCAGACCAGTCGGTGGACCGCTTGAAGAAAGAGGCCGACGCAATTGGCTATCCCGTGCTGATCAAGGCCGTCGCAGGCGGCGGCGGCAAGGGAATGCGCAAGGTCGACGTGCCGGAGGATTTCGTCGCATCGCTCGAAAGCTGCCGCCGCGAAGCCAAGGCCAGCTTCTCCAACGACGAAGTCCTGCTGGAAAAGTGGATCACCTCGCCGCGCCATATCGAGGTGCAGGTGTTCGGCGACAGCCACGGCAATGTCGTCCACCTGTTCGAACGCGACTGCTCGCTCCAGCGCCGCCACCAGAAGGTGATCGAGGAAGCCCCCGCCCCCGGCATGGACGAGGCCACGCGCGAGGACATCTGCGCCGCCGCCGTGCGCGCTGCCAAGGCGGTCGATTACGAAGGCGCTGGCACCATCGAATTCATCGCCGACGCCAGCGAAGGCCTGCGCGCCGACCGCATCTTCTTCATGGAGATGAACACCCGCCTGCAGGTCGAACACCCGGTGACCGAGGAGATCACCGGGGTGGATTTGGTCGAATGGCAGCTAAGGGTGGCAAGCGGCGAGCCGATCCCGCTAAAGCAGGAAGAGCTGAGCATCAACGGTTGGGCGATGGAAGCGCGGCTCTATGCGGAAGACCCGGCGAAGGGGTTTTTGCCGAGCACGGGGCCGTTGGAGAGGCTTGATCTCGGTTTGGCTTTTCGAATCGATACTGGTGTTTATCAGGGCGGCGAAGTCACTCCATTCTACGACCCCATGATCGCCAAGATCATAACTACCGGTTTTGAGCGCTACGAAGCCATCGACGCGCTTGTGCAGTCGCTCGACAGTCTCGAAGTCTGGCCGATCAAAACCAATGCCGCATTCCTTCGAAGGGCCGCAGATCATCCAGATTTCCGCGAAGCAAATCTGGACACCGGTTTCATCGCGCAATTCGAGAGCGATTTGGTCCCATCTGAAGAAATCGGGAATGCCGAATGGCAAGCTGCCGCACGTTTTGCGCTTTCAGACTTTCCACAAGAAGCAGCTTACCTGCCTCAAGGATTCCGTCTCAATGCAGCGGACATCAATCGGACTACTCTTTCTCATGGTGGAGAAACTCGTCCAGTCGACATCGACGACAGCGCCCATCTCATTACCTCGGACTTCGGTAGCCCGATGGTGCTCGCCGGAGGTGCTACCGAAGCAACTGCCTACACAGCGCTAATCGATGACGAACAGATCGTGCTGTTTGCGAATGGGCGTGCGATACAATTCGCGCGGACTTCACGCGGCACCGGCCACGCCTCCGCCGTCGACGGAGCCATCCTCGCCCCCATGCCGGGCAAGGTCATCGCGGTCGATGTGGCCGAGGGCGATGCGGTCACCGCGGGCCAGCGGCTGATGGTACTCGAGGCGATGAAGATGGAGCACGCGCTCACCGCGCCATTCGACGGGACCGTATCCGAGCTATCCGCCAGCACTGGCGGCCAGGTTCAGGTCGAGGCGGTGCTGTGCGTGGTGGAGCCTACGGAGTGAGGCTTGCTGCTCAGCACCAAATGGTTGCGCAGCAACCGCAAGCTCGCCGATGTTCTTTAGCGCCCGCCCGCAGCGACGCGATCCTTGAAGGAATGAGCGAGGAAATCGCACGCCGAATGGCGTGCGGAAAACAAAAATGACCTGGAAGAGCGAACTCGAGGAACTACGCCGCCGCGAGGAACTGGCGGAACGCATGGGCGGGGAAGAAAAACTCGCCCGCCAGCATGGCCGCGGCAAAATGGATGCACGCGCGCGCCTTGCCGCTCTGGTCGATGACGGGTCGTTCCGCGAAATCGGCAAGATCGCGGGCAAGGCCAGCTACGATGAAAACGGCGATCTGGAGAGTGTCCTCCCCGCCCCGTTCCTGTTCGGCAAGGCTCTGATCGAGGGGCGACCGGTTGTCGCCACGGCAGACGATTTCACCATTCGCGGCGGCGCGGCAGATGCCGGGATCAGCCGCAAGATGGTACAGGCGGAAAAGATGGCGCACGAGATGAAGCTCCCCATCATCCGCATGATCGACGGCACCGGCGGCGGCGGCAGCGTGAAGACGCTGGAGGCGATCGGCGCAACCTATATTCCCGCAGTGCCCGGCTGGGGCGAAGTGGTGAAGAATCTCGATACGGTGCCCGTTGTGGCGCTGGCGCTGGGCCCGACTGCAGGACTGGGCGCAGCGCGCACCGTTGCCAGCCATTATTCAATCATGGTTCGCGGGCTGAGCCAGATTTTCGCCGCCGGCCCCGCCGTGGTCGATGGCCTGGGCGCGAGCTACAAAAGCGCCGCCGATCACCAACAGGCAAAAGAAGACCTCGGCGGCAGCGAAATCCACACGCGCAACGGCGTGGTCGATGACGAAGTGGCAAGCGAGGCCGAGGCGTTTGCCCGCGCACGGCATTTCCTTTCATTCATGCCCGAACATGTCGGCCAGCTGGCGCGGCGTTCCAATTGCACCGACCCTGTCCACAGGCGCGAAGACGCCTTGCTGAGCCTGGTCCCACGCGATCCCAAGCAGGTCTATTCCATGCGCCGATGCCTGGAGATGGTGCTGGATCAGGGCACAGTGTTCGAAATGGGCCGCAATTGGGGCCGCGCGGCGATCACCGCGCTGGCCCGGCTGAACGGATATCCGGTGGCCGTGGTCGCCAGCGACCCGAGCTTCCTTGGCGGATCGTGGGAAGCCAAGACCAGCGAGAAGGTCGAGCGGTTCGTGAAACTGGCCGACCAGTTCCGCCTGCCGATCATTCACCTGGTCGACAATCCAGGTTTCATGATCGGTCGCGAGGCGGAAATGGCGGGCACCATTCGTTACGGCGTCAACGCGATGAATGCGATTTACAAGGCCACCGTGCCGCTTGCTTCCGTAGTACTGCGGCGCGCATACGGCATCGCAGGCAGCGCGATGAGCAATGCGGAAACCTATCAATACCGCTTCTGCTGGCCCAGCGGGGACTGGGGCAGCCTGCCCATCGCAGGCGGGCTGGAGGTTGCCTATAAATCGGAATTGGAAGCCGCCGAAGATCCTGCCGCCGAATTGGAAGAGATCAAGGCGCGGCTGAACAAGGTCACGTCACCATTCCGCAGCGCAGAACGGTTTAATGTCGAAGATATTATCGACCCGCGCGACACGCGTCCCTTGCTGTGCGAATTCGCCGAACTGGCTTGGCGTAGACTGGAAAGCGAATAGGCTCTGCGCGGCCCCGAGCACGATCTGACGCGCCCTGTCGTTACTCAGTTACTCACCCGGCGGAACAGCTTGCCGTGTTCGCTGAACAGCACGATGGCCAGCGCCAGTAGCGCGCAGCTGAGCATCGAAACCGCCAGCGGCCGCGCCGTTCCATCGTATAGCCCGCCGATTACCGCACCCAGAACCGCGCCTGTGCTCATGCGCAGCGCGGTCTGCGCTGAACTGGCGGCACCGGCGATATGAAAGAACGGTTGCATCGCGATCGAACTGAAGTTTGCGCCAATAAAACCGAGCATTGCCATCGACAGGCTCATCAAGACGATGAACTGTGCCAAGGGCTGCTGCGCCTGACTGGCACTGATGAATTGCACCACGCTGATGGCGATGAATGCGATCAAGGCCGTGTGGCTGACACGGCGCGCGCCAAAGCGTTCAACGATCCGCGAATTGGTGAAATTGGCCAGCACCATGCCAACCACCGCGCCGCCGAAAATCAGGGCGAAGTAGTTGCCCATGCCGAATGTTTCGCTGATCAATTGCTGGCTGGAATTGAGGAAGCCGAACAGCGAACCGAACACCAGCGCGCTGCCCACGACATAGCCGATCGCGCCGCGATCCGTCAGCGCGGTGCCCATATTGCGCAGGATGGTGCCCACCTTGATGTCCTGTTTGTTGCCTTCCTGCAGCGTCTCTGGCAGCCGCGCCCATACCCAGATGCTGACCAGCAGACCAACCACCGCCATGGCCCCGAAGATCGCGCGCCAACCGGCCAGATACATGATCCCCTGCCCGACCGCCGGGGCGAGAATGGGCACCAGCAGGAAAATCATCATGATCAGGCTCATCAATCGGGCCATGCGGTCGCCGCCGACCTGATCGCGCACTATGGCAGCGGGGACCACGCTGAGACCCGCGCAGGATATTCCCTGCACAAGGCGCAAAGCCAGCAGCACATCGTAATCCGTTACCAAAGCACAGGCGAGCGAAAGGACGATGTAAGACACCAGCCCGATTGCGAGCACCGGGCGCCTGCCGAAACGGTCCGCAAATGCGCCGGGGAAGAAGGCGCCGATACCGGAACCAAGGAAGTAAGCGCCGATCACGAACTGGCGGTCATTTCCCGACGCACCCATTTCGCTGGCCATCTGGCCAAGCGCAGGGAGCATGGCATCGATCCCGAAGGCCTGCAGGCTCATCAGCAAAGCCATCAGCACGATCATTTCGCGCTCGCCCAATGCGGGCCTCGGATTGATCGGCTGCGTTGTCATTGGTTTTCCTTGGCTGCTGGCCGTGCGAAAGGCCAGCACGTTTTACCTTGCAACTTAAATCAGCAGGGCCGCAGGCGGTTCCCCGCAAACCCGAACGCGCCTATTCCTGCAGTGTGACGAACGAGAATCGACAGGATGCAGGCTCTGACAGCGACGGCGATGAAGCCAGCGGCCTGCGCAAGATCATCCATGTCGACATGGATGCGTTTTTCGCCAGCGTAGAGCAGCGCGACAATCCCGACCTGCGGGGAAAACCGGTGGCCGTCGGGGGCAGCGGAGGCCGCGGCGTGGTGGCCGCGGCAAGTTATGAAGCGCGGAAATTCGGGGTCCGTTCCGCGATGCCGTCTGTCACTGCAAAGCGGCTGTGTCCCGACCTCATATTCGTGAAAAGCCGGTTTGACGCCTACCGCGAGGCATCGGGCAAAATCCGCGAGATATTCCTCTATTTCACTCCTCATGTTGAACCGCTCAGTCTGGACGAGGCATATCTCGACGTGACCGACGACATTCGCGGGATCGGCAGCGCGACCCGGATCGCCGAACTGATCCGCACGCGAATCCACGAACAAACTGGGCTGACTGCCAGCGCGGGGGTCAGCTACAACAAATTCATCGCCAAGTTGGCCAGCGACCAGAACAAGCCCGACGGCCTGTGCGTGATCAAGCCGGGTCATGGCGCGCAGTTCGTGGCAACTTTGCCTGTTCGCAGGTTTCACGGCGTTGGTCCGAAAGGTGCCGAGAAAATGGCCCGTCTCGGCATCGAAACAGGCGCAGACCTTGCGGCGAAGGACATTGAATTCATGCGGGCCAATTTCGGCAGTTTCGCCGATTATCTCTACCGCGCCGCGCGGGGGATTGACCTGCGCCCGGTCCGTGCAAACCGGATTCGGAAATCCGTCGGCGGGGAACGGACCTTCAGCGACGACATCTCCAGCGGTTCTGCCTTGCGGGAGACAATGGACAATATTGTCGACATCGTGTGGGAGCGGATTGAGCGATCCGAAGCTAAAGGGCGAACCGTCACCCTGAAAATGAAATACACCGATTTCCAGATCGTCTCGCGTGCGCGCTCGCTGACTGGTAATGTTCAGGACAAAGCGGAATTCGCCCGTATCGGGCACGAATTGCTGGAGGAGATGCTGCCCCTGCCGATGCCGATCCGCCTCATGGGGCTGACACTATCCAATCTGGAGCGCGAAGGGCAGGATGAGCGCAAGCCAGATACGGCGCAGCTATCCCTGCTTTGAATGTTCCGCCCACAAGGCCAGCCTGCGCCGCGTGGTCTTGGTCAGCGGTTCGGGCAGTGAATGCATCGGGAAAAACCGCGCATCGATAACTTCACGCATGTCGGCCCGGGGCATTCCCGAAACCTTGGCTGCAAAAACATGCACGGTGTTTTCAGCGCCGAACAGCACGTCTTCCTGAATGCCGATCAGTTTGAGCGAGTGAGCATCGCAGCCCGTTTCTTCCTGAAGTTCCCGTCGCGCGGCAACATCCGGCTGTTCGTTTTTACCAACCCCGCCTGTGGGCACGTTCCAGCCGCCTGAACCATAGCTAAGCCGGAGCAGCAGCAACTGCCCCTGCAGATCGGTGGCAATCACTGCCACACCTTGCAAGGCCGGTTTCGTCAGCCGCCACCACGCCGTTCTGCCCCGGTCAGCCGCACGGTAAAGCAACCGGTGCATGGCCGGTGGTATCAGGCGAAGCATTGTACGTCCTGACCGGCAGCCGATAGCAAACGGGCAATCGGCAGATCATGTTCGCCGCCAGCAGCCGCATCAAACACGGCGTGCTTGTCTTCGCCGCGGATGACAAACACCAGCGTATTGCTGTTCAGCAGCGCCGGAATGGTCAGTGTGATCCGCTCAAACGGCGCCTCCGGAGGGAGTGGATCGGGGGTCAAGGTTCGCACAGGCTGCGGATCGTCTGCCTTCGGATCCGTATTCGGGAATAGGGACGCGATATGCCCATCGGCCCCCATGCCAAGCCACGCCAGAGCGAAACGCGGCGGCTGTGCATCGGGGGAAAGCGGGACGATCCGTGCGCCGACAGGTTCAAGCAGGCTGCGGATCTTGCCGGTGTTGCTCGCCGCATGATCTTCCGGAACAATCCGGTCATCGCCAGGCCACACATCAATCCGCGACCAATCGATTGCGCTGTCTTTTAACCGCTCGAATATCGGAAACGGGGTCGATCCGCCGGGAACCGTGATCGCAATGCGCCCATCGCTATCCCGCAGTTCTGCAAGCAGTTTTTGTTCCAGCCACGCGGCGATCGCGTGGTCGTCAGCATTTTCGACAAGGGTCACATTGGCCATGTAGCGCACCATAACAAAAAGCCCGCCGGGGCATAATGCTCCGACGGGCTTTTCGGGGGGAAAGACTATTCCTTATTTCAAAGTCTGGCTGAGGAACCACACGCGCTCTTCTGCCATGTCGGTCCAGTCATCCAGCAGACCGTCGGTCGCATTGTCGCCTGCCTGTTCGGCAAGCGGCTTCATGTCTTTGAGGCGCTTGACCATCGCAGCGTTGTCGTCGCGGAGCTCTTCGACCATTTTCTCGGCCGAGAGGCTGGTGTCGTCCTGATCCTTGACCTGCGTGTTTTTCGATACCGAGGCGATGCCGGTCAACGTATTCTCGCCTAGCTTGCGGACCCGTTCGCCGATCACATCGATCTGGTCACGAATTTCGATGGCATGCTCGTCGAACATCAGGTGCAGATCGCGAAAACGCGGTCCAGCCACGTGCCAGTGAAAATTCTTGGTCTTCAGATACAGTGCAAAGTGGTCTGCCAGCAGGCCGTTAAGTTCGCCGACCAGTGCCATTTTCGAGTTGTCGCCAGTGTTGGCCATTTCATAGTCCCCTTCGGATCAAGTGCATATGCAAGATCAACGGGCGGAACGCGCTTGGGTTTCCCAGTTTGTCCCTTTTAGACTAATCGGATATCTCGATTACTAAATAAGACCACGTGCGGAAAGTGCGATCACAGCTGCCGCGATGCCAACCACGACCGCCAGCACGGTACGGATCGTTCTGAGCGGCAAGACAGCCTCCAGATCACCGCGCAGAACCCAGCCGAGAGCGACCGCTGCCATTCCCCCGATTGCCCCGCCTGCACCGGCAAACCACGACAGGCCCGCCCCCGCAGCAAACGCAAAAATAAGGAAGCGCGAGGCATCGCCGAATTGCCGTGCAAGCAGCACAATGCCGATTGCGCCGAGAGAGCGGGTTGGTTCCACCGGTTTCCTGACGCGGTTCGGCCACGCCAGTTCGGCGCTGGCCATAATCAGGGCAAATGCGGCCAGCATCGTTTTGGCAGGCCCGGGCAACATCGCGCCGATATGCGCGCCCGCCGCTGTCATCAATGCGGCGGTGCCGGCAGCAATCAGGCAGCCAAGTACCAACAGCGCATAATTGCGCCCAAGTACGCCCGAAAGGCGCGCAATCAGGACCTGATCACGGCTGCCGAGCGAAGTCAGGAAAACCGCAACCAGCGAGAACAGGAAAGCCGACACCGGCGATCAGCCCCGCGCTGCGGCTCAACCGAACCAGGGACCGGTGATCGCCAGTGTGGCGGTCGGGCTGTAACTGTTCACGAACAGCACCTTACCATCAGGAGAGAAGCACGCACCAGCCGGTTCGCTCTGCACCCGCAGCAACGCCAGCGGATAAGCCTGGCCATCTGGCGTGATGCCGCGAAGGTGGTTGTTTACCACATCTGTATACTGGTCTTCGCAGACGATCAGGTGTCCATTGCCCTGTACGGTCAAATTGTCGCCGTAATTGAACTGATCGGGCGATGTGCTTTCGAAAAACAGCGCCAGCCCATCGGCGCGCTTGCCGCGTCCAGGTACCAGCTTGAATATCTGGCCCAGTTTCGCCGCGCCGCCATTGGTACAGGCGAAGTAAAGCTCGCCCTCGCCCATATGGATGCCTTCCCCTCTTGCGAACAGCAACCCGCCCTGCGCCGCGCCGCGTTTGCGCAGGTCATCTTCGGGGGCTTCAACATTGTCGAGGTCGATCCAGCGCACTTCGTGCATGTCGCCGGTGCTGACTGCCGCGTCGGACCAGTTACGGCTGTCGGTGATGTTATTGGCCAGTGCCAGTGCCTGAAGCTTGCCGCCCTGCTCCAGCTTGCCGCGCACGTTGGGAATGAAACGGTAGAGCAGGCTGTCCTGCCGGTCTTCGGTCATGTAAACAATGCCGGTTTCCGGATCGACACAGGCAGCCTCGTGGTTGAAACGGCCCATCGCCTTCAGTGGTTCGGGATTGACCAATGTGCCAGCATTGGCAGGCACTTCGAACACCCAACCATGGTCTTTCTGGTTCTTTTCCGTGACTCCGAAGACAGCTTCCTCGCAGGTCAGCCAGCTGCCCCACGGGGTCACCCCGCCAGCGCAATTGCGCACCGTTCCGGCGAGCGAGCGATATTCCTGTTCGACCTCCAGCGTTTTCGCATCAAGCACGATGGTGGTCGTCCCGCCGGGCATAACCTTGCCTTCGATCCGGTCATAACCCATCGGAATATCGCCGCCCGGATCGTTGTCGGGCATCAATTCGTGGTTGCGCACCAGTGCCAGCTTGCCATTGCCGAGATCGAAACAGCCCATCCCGTCAGCGCGGTCGGGCACGGTGAGTCCGTCTGCCATGCGATCGCCGAGTTTGGAGATGATCCGGTAAGAAAAGCCGGCCGGCAGATCGAGCAGTCCCGCCGGGTCGGAAACGAGCGGGCCATAACCCGCGAAAGCCTTGCCGCCGGATACCGCGTTGCGCGCTGCTGGCCCCGCAGTGCACCCGCTGGCGAGCAAGGCGGCAAAGGCGGTGCCTGTCGCGCCCAAGAATTGGCGGCGGCTGGGGGCAGCGAATGGTGCGGCGGTATTGGTCATCGAGTCTCTCCCGGAATCTGAATCGCAATTGCGATAGCACCATGAATCCCCCATGACAGGTGCAAAGATAAGAACATCGAGGGAGAGTGATGCAATGAAACTCGAAAGCGGAATGGCCGCAGTGGTCACCGGCGGGGCATCGGGCCTTGGCCATGCAAGCGCAAAAGCGCTCGCCGCGCAGGGCCTGAAAGTCGCAATATTCGACATCAATGACGAGGACGGGGAAAAATACGCTGCGGAAATCGGCGGGACTTTTCACCAAGTCGATATCATGGACGAACAATCGGTTGTCGATGGTTTCGCTGCAGCACGGGCCGCCAATGGCCAGGAACGCGTCACCGTGCACTGCGCCATGGCCAGCAAGCGCGGGAAGACGCTGGGCTGGGACAAGGAGAAAGGCGGATACAAGCGCCTGCCAACCGAAGATTATGAATTCGGCGCGCAGGGCATACTTATTGCCAGCTACCGTGTCGCTTCGCTTTCTGCCCTCGGCATGGCCAATTCAGAGGCCGTGAACGAAGATGGCGAGCGTGGATCGATCACGCTGACAGCCTCCGTCGCCGCGCAAGACGGGCAGATCGGCCAAGTAATTTACGGCTCCTGCAAAGCCGGTGTGAACGGGCTTGTGCTGCCGTTGGCGCGTGACCTGATGGATATGGGAATTCGCGTAAACTCGGTCATGCCCGGGATCTTTGCCACACCGCTGATGCTGGGCATGAAGGATCGCAACCCGCAAATGTGGGATCAACTGAATGCCAGCGTCCCGTTTCCGAAACGGCTCGGTCATCCAGAGGAATTTGCCAGCCTGATCGTGGAAATCGCCAGCAACAGCTACATCAATGGCCATCAGTTCCGTCTCGACGGGGCGATCCGGATGCCGCCGCGTTAAAGGACCCTATGCAATGACCCAGGCTACCAACGAATATCCCGTTACCGGATATGCTGCGACATCGCCCGATAGCGGCATGGCACCTTTCGATTTTACCCGGCGCGGGCTGCGTGATGACGACGTGCTGATCGACATTACGCATTGCGGCATCTGCCATTCAGACCTGCACACTGCCCGAAATGACTGGGGCCGCACAACCTATCCCATCGTGCCGGGCCATGAAATTACCGGCAAGGTTGCCGCAGTTGGCGAGGCAGTTACCCGCCATCAGGTTGGCGACCGCGTGGCAATCGGCTGCATGGTCGATAGCTGCAAGCAGTGCGATCATTGCAAGCAGGGCCTCGAACAATATTGCAAGAACGGCATGGTCGGCACCTATGGCGGGACCGACCGGCATGATGGCAGCAAAACGCAAGGCGGCTATTCCAACCGCATCGTTTGCCGCGAAGAATTCGTCCTGAAAGTTCCAGCCGCGCTGGACATGGCCGATGCCGCCCCCCTGCTGTGCGCAGGGATCACCACATACTCACCGCTCAGGAACTGGAAAGTCGGGCCGGGCAGCAAGGTTGCTGTCGCCGGGCTTGGCGGGCTTGGCCATATGGGCGTGAAATTCGCCGCAGCGATGGGTGCCGAGGTGACCGTTCTCAGCCGCACCGAAAGCAAACGCGAAGACGCCGCAGCACTGGGCGCTCACGACTTCCTGATCACGACCGATAAAGACGCGATGAAGGCGAAGTCAGGCTATTTCGACATGGTCCTCAACACCATCCCCGTGCGCCACAATGTCGCGCCGTATCTGCACCTGCTGAAAGTCGACGGTGCGCAGGTGCTGGTGGGGATGATCGACATGATGCCCGAACTTCACACCGGCCTGCTGCTGGGCCGCAAGATCCTGACCGGAAGCGGAATCGGCGGGATCGAGGAAACGCAGAAAATGCTCGAATTCTGTGCCGAGAAAGGCATCACTCCGGAAATCGAGATGATCCGGATGGATGAAGTCAACGAAGCTTACGACCGGATGGAAGAAAGCGACGTGAAATACCGCTTCGTCATCGACATGGAGACCCTGGGCTGAGCCGACCGCGCTTTCGCTAGATACACCAGTCCATTTGCTGCCCGGCGCTGGTTTCCTGAACCATCTTCTTCCTGTTCAGGACCATACGGTCATACAGTTTGCGCACCAGATTGCTGCCTGTCTTTTCGAACAGGAACGGGAAGAAGCCGTGCAGCACACATGCCAGACCGGCAGTGATCATCGGCAAACCGAAGCTGGTCGCAGCAACGAAGTGCTCGCCATAGCTTTCGCCGACTGAACGCGGATGGTCTGTGAAGATATTCATGTGCACTCCGGCATTAAAGGAATTGAACCGTCAGCAGGGACAGGCCGAACGCGGTCAACGTCGTAATAATGACCGGCCCAAAACTGCGCAAGCCATGCGCGAGCATGCCCGACAGATCCGATTTGATGGCCGCTGCGATTACGGCGAACAGCAACAGGGTGCTTGCGCTTCTGGACCCGAAATCTACCACCGGCTGCGGGATTGGCATCAGGCTGTTCACCGCAACCAGCGCAATGAAGCCAAGAATGAACCATGGCAGCCCCTGTTTGATACTGAACTTGCGCCCTCCAGCCTCTTCGCCGCCGGGCGAGAAGCGCTGCAGCGCCAATGATACCAGCACCAGGATCGGCACCAGCAAGGCCACGCGCGATAGTTTGACCACGGTCGCCACTTCGCCCGCCTGTTCCGAAAACGCGAACCCGCCGGCCAGCGCCTGGGCGACGTCGTGGATCGACGCCCCGGTCAGGAAACCCGCCTGCGTGTCGTTCAGCGACAGCATCGCTGCGAGAGCCGGATAGAATGTCAGGGCAAATGCACTCGCCAGCGTTGTCCCGAGCAGGACAATCGTAAACCGCTCCTGGCTAATGCGGCGCTCTCCGATGATGCTCCACAGTGCAAGCGCGGCGGAGGCCCCGCAAATTGCCGTCGCCCCGCCCGCAAGCAGTCCGAACAGCAGATCCAGCTTGAGAAGTTTTGCAGCAATCACCCCCGCGGCGATTACCGCTGCCATGATGCCCACGAGTGACAGAAACGGGATAATGCCAAGTGCAGCAATTTCGGCAAAGCTGATCCGCATCCCGATCAGAACGATGCCGATCCGCAGCAACGTCTGCGACGACAGATCCAGCCCCGGTGCCAGCCTGCGGTCCGCATTGGTGAAATTGAGAGCAAAACCGATCAACAGCCCCATCAGGACCGATGGCGCGCCATATTGATCACTCAGCCAAAGCGAAGCGAGTGCAGCCACGCCGACCAACGCAAGACCGGGGATATAGCCAAGCAGGCTGGGCCGCTGCGTGTGCTCGGCCAGCTGCATCTCTCCGTAGAGATCAGCCATCCAGAAAGCTTCACGCCGGTCCTGTGTCAATGAAGGCTCCCTGTATCTGTTGCCGCCACCGCAAACCCGGAAAGAGGGCTGGAACGGTGGAGGGAGACCAATAGGTCAAGTAAACAACTGAACTTACTTTGTTTTATAAAACCCGAGAAACGAAAAAGCCGCTATCCGCTCTCCACTTACCCGCGCTTCTGTGAAAAAACACGGGATTGTGAGGGACATTTGCGCCCGCTGCAGCGCGACCTGACTAGCTTGCTAGCTGTCGCTTGTCACCGGTGCCACTGGGAACTCGTATGTGAATGGTGCCCGGCGATTGGGCGCGGCGACTTGTCAATTTGCGCCCCGATGGCGGTCATCGAATAAGGGGCAGCATCAGCCCAAAAGCTGACCTCATACCGATGGCGCGAGCAGCATCGCTCCGGTAATACCCGCCTGGTCACCCAAGCCCGGCGCAACGATCTTGTGTTTAGCTTGCCCAGGAAAATACGCTGCGCTCAGTTCCGATGCTCTTTTCCTAACGCGGTCGAGCAAACGAGGCGTCTTCATGACGCCACCCCCCATGACGATGGCTTCCGCCGCAGTCATAGCAATCAGCGAATGGGCAATCTGAGCCAAATAGTCAGCAATGATCTCATGCGCGATGTGATCAGACGGCAGCTCGGATAGCGACGCTCCCCAACGCGCCTTGATAGCCGGACCACTAGCCAACCCTTCGAGGCAATCGCGGTGATGAGGGCATGTCCCTTCGAAATTCATATCGTGCGAGTGACGGCGCGGGTAAATGTGCCCCATCTCCGGATGCGCGGCCCCATGAACCGGCTTGCCGCCCAGTATCAGGCCTCCGCCAATACCGGTGCCCACCGTGATGTAAGCAAGTGACGATGCATCCCGGCCAGCACCATGCTGATGTTCGGCAAGCGCCGCGCCGTTTACGTCAGTGTCGAAGCCAATCGGCACTCCAAATCGCTCGGCAAAAAATCCGGCGATATCGCAATTCGCCCAGCCCGGTTTGGGCGTGTTGGTGATGTATCCCCAGCGTGGCGATGATTGGTCCAGCTCGACAGGTCCGAAACTGGCAATGCCGATCGCGTCTATTTGGCCATGGCTTTCAAGCCATGCCGCTGCCTGCGCCAGCGTATTTGCGGGAGATTCGGTGGGAATTTCGTGCCGCGCTATGATCTCGGTCGGTGAATGACCGACAGCAAGCACGAACTTGGTTCCGCCAGCCTCGATACCGCCGATCAGGCCCGTTTTTCCCGCAAGGTCCATTCTCAGCCGACCACTCGCGACGTCGCGCCATCAAGTTCGAGCTGCACGAATGGAGCGAAGGTTCCACCAAAGCGCGCCCTGCGCGTTTCTGCTTCCGGCAGAGTGTCGTCGTCCGGTCCCCAATAGTCGACGAAGCTGGTCACGCTTAGATCGGGCAAGACCCACCAGCTATATGCCTGTGTCGGCCGTTCGATCGGATTGCCGATCACCAGTCCGTGTCCGTTCAAAAAGGTCCACGGGCCATCGATCGATTCGGCGACTGCTCCGTAAAGTCCTGTTGGGGCGACGATGCCCGGCGCGAACACACCACGCTGGGTGGACCAGAACAGATATATCCGCCCCCCATGCTCAACGATATGAGGCCGTTCGAGCTCGTTACTTACGCCGGATGCGGTGATCAGCGGAGGGAGCAAGCTGTAACCATCGCCCTCGGCAATCGCTGCGCCAATGACACCGTCATGCAGACTGGGCTGCGTGCCCGATGAGCCGGTAAACAGGACATAATCCTGACCCTCGCGGCTACGATAATGCGAGGGATCGCGAAACGCCTTGATCTTGCCCGGTTCACCTTCGTTCTCGTTGGCGGGGCGATAGAAATGTCCATCGGCCTGAACGAATTCCACCGGCTCTGACCATGCGCCAAACTCACCGTCTGCAGGCATCGGCGCGCGCGTCAGAAACAGGCGCTGGTGATAGGAAAGTGTCGCATCGCCCTTGTGCCCTGTGGCGGTAAAGAACAGCGTGACTTCCCCGTTTTCGAGCCGAGCCGAGCCGGACCATTGCCGCGCGGCGGGCGAAATTTCTTCCGGCAACGTCAGGCCGATATGTCTGAATTGATCACCAAGCCGGTGAAAGTGATGGATCCGAGCGAGATGATGACGTTGTTCAGGGTCTGCGGCTCTCTCCACAGTCAACGCAAACCACAACTCGCCGCCGCACCAGGCCACGGGATTTCCGTGAGGATCGGCAAGAGGCCAAGCGTCCCAGACATCAAGTGATGGCGACATCGGCTTGGCAGCGGTGGCATCAATGATCGCTGCCTGATCGAACTTGGCTTCCGCGAGACCCGCGAGAACATCAGGTGTCCAGCACGTTGCCGAGGGTTTCATATCCGCAAGTTTACCATCGATAGCAGTCATAGGTCCCATCGTCGTTTTGCAAAAGCGTGCCAACTTGTCGAAAGACGCGCAGCCCGCCTTGTCGCCTTGCCAAAGTAGAGAAGCAGCGATTGATTACTACTTGAGTGTCTTTGGCCGATCGAAACAGTTTTGTCCCGACCGGCCGCCAACTCTCTTTTGCTTCAGAAGTCGAAGCGGATTGATGCTGCGATCGTACGACCAGCAATTGAGCGTGCGCGGACAAGGTTGTTGCCCGGGATCGCCCCTTCTTCTGCTTCTGTATAGCCAGACTGATTGAACAGGTTGGTTGCATTCAGCGCCAACTCGACACGGTCAATTGGGCGAATGGCCAGGAAGGCATTGACTTGGCTATAGCCCGGCAGTTCCAGCTGGTTGTTATCCTGCGTGAAGCTGTCGGTGGTGCCGATGATGTTGGCGCCTGCTTTGAAGAAGCCGTCATCATACTGTGCAGTTGCCTGATAGACGAAGTCCGCCTGACGACGCGGCGTGTTGCCGATCACGCCAGCGTTGAGCGAGCGGACGATTTCAGAATCGGTCCATGTTACACCTGCAGAAAGCGAGAACGGACCAACCGAATAGGCGCCTTCAAGCTCAATGCCCAAGGCCTCGTAGTCGGTGTCGGTCAGCAGCAGCGGAGCGATTTCGACGTTCGTTTCGCTCGTCTCGGCATAAAAGCCAGTGGCGTAGAGCGACAGGCCGTTCGCCTGATACTTCAAGCCCAATTCAAGCTGGTTGACGTCAGCGATCACGCCATTGTCTCCGCCCGGCAGACCGCCATCGACAGTGCTAACAGCTGGCGAGAGCAAGCTGCGGTCAGCGGTGTGGCGACCGCCCTGACTGTAACGCGCAAAGACGCCCAGATCATCAGTCACAAGGTAGTTCGCGCCGATCGACCATGAGAAATAGTCGAAGTCATAATTGACCGGAGCAGGGCTACCCAGTGGCAGAACGCTGGTTAGCGATTCCGGGGTGCTGATGGTGCCGTCATTGTCGAAATCGAAGCTGGTAACCGGCCCGTCACCGGTGACCGTGCCGCTGGCATCGCCATAATCGTATCGGATGCTGGCATCCAATGTCAGACGGTCGAATTCGAGTGCGAGCGAGGCAAACGGTGCATAGGTGCTGTAAGCCACGTCGTAATTACGACGGCAGCAATTGCCGAAGAAGTTCGCACCAAAGCCAACCACACCATTCTGGGTTACCGTGTTTCCGCCTGCATCAACGATGTCGACAAGCACGGCCTGCCCGTCACCCTGAACAGTCTGGACATGCGAGGTCCAGAGCCAGTCAGTGTCAACGTCCTGACGCGACAGATAGAAGCCCGAGGTGAAGGTTGCCGAACCGCCGCCAAAGTCGAAATCCTTGCTGATGCGGAAATCGTTGGTGATGTTGTCGAGGCTGTTCAACCGGACATTGAAGTTCACGATGTTGGTCAGCAGGCCGTTTCCGCCAATGGTGGATGCGGTTGCCACGTCGCCGGAGTTCGGTCCGGTGGCAAGGACGATGCTTGAACCAGCGCCGCCGATACCATCCGCGATTTCCTGAGCAGCACCTACGCTTGCCGGGAACGGCGAAACGAAGCTTCCCGAATTGTTGGCGTAACGGAAACGATTGGTCAGCGTCCAGCCAGAGCCAACATCAATCTCTGCTTCCACGCCAAATGCCTGCGATTTAACCGAGAGACCATCACGGAAATTGTAGGTGGTCGGATTGTTGCCGCCATCAAGTGTCGTGATGGTGGTAATGAACGGGCTGTAAAGCGAGTCCGTGCGAGCGTCGAAACCGGCGATAGATGTATAGCTGGGATCAGAATTGGTCCCGCCAACGAACACTGGCTGCGGCAGAATGGTCGGCGTCGTATCGTTCAAATACTTGGCATGAAAACGAACATAGCCGCCGTCGAATTCTTTCGTGAGGTTCGCTTTGACCTGACCGCCGTCATAGCCGTTATAGCCGATGTCGCGCGGACCTTCGCCAGTGCGGTAGAAACCGCCGACGTGGAAATAGAGGTCTTCGCCAAGGCTGCTACCGTAATCGAAATCGACCCGGTAGGTCTCGAAATCGACGCCTATTGTTCCCTGGATCGCGCCCCCTTCTTGCGCGCCAGTTTTAGAGATGAAGTTGACCACACCGCCCGGGGCATTGGATGCGAAAGTCGATGCCGAACCACCGCGAACCGCTTCGACGCGCGCGACGTTGCGGTCAGCGCGCAGGAAATTGTCGGCGTTGCCGAAGATAATGTCACCAAACTCGAGGACGGGCAGACCGTCTTCCTGGAGCTGGAGGTAGCGTGCACCGCCGGTTGAAACCGGGATACCGCGCACGGCGATGTTTGCATTGCCTTCACCACCCGATGCTTCGGCACGAATGCCGGGGATCTGACGGATAAGGTCAGCCGATGACGGCGGAGCAAGATCGGCGATCTGCTCCGCGCTTACGGCGCTGACCGAGACCGAGCTTTCAAGCCGGTTTTGGCCGCGGGCGACAGCGGTAACGATAATTTCTCCGCCATCATTGGCAGCCTCATCCGAGGCGGCATCCTGAGCCTGCGCAAAAACCGGGGTCGAAAAGGCGCCCAGCGCGACGCCGAAAGCCAAAGCGTGACAAAACTTCATGTCGATCTCTCCTTAATCCCTCGCACTATATTGCGCGATTCGCAGTAAGGCATAACTCCATTGCAAACGATTGCAACAGCGAAATTGCAAACGATTGCAATCATGCGCAAACTATGTCACGAAAATGCAACAAGGCCGAGAGAATAACGGCACGTGAGAGGATGTTGAACCATGCAAACCGCGGTAAAACCACGGCTTTCTTTGTTGCGAATCATTGAAATGAACATTGGCTTTTTTGGCCTGCAGTTCAGTTTCGGCCTGCAGCAGGCCAATATGGGGCCAATCTACGGCTTCCTCGGTGCTGACGAGGCGACGATGCCGCTTTTGTGGCTTGCCGGCCCAATGACCGGTCTCATCATCCAGCCAATCGTTGGCGCAATGAGCGACCGCACCAACACCCGCTTCGGGCGCCGCACACCCTATTTCCTGATCGGCGCAATCATCTGCACGATCAGCCTTTTCCTTATGCCATATTCATCCACGCTCTGGATGGCGGCATCACTCCTGTGGATTCTCGATGCTGGCAACAACATCACTATGGAGCCATATCGCGCCTATGTCGCAGACCGCCTCGTGCCGGGCCAACGGTCAGTCGGGTTCCTGACGCAGAGCGCGTTTACCGGGCTCGCGCAAACCCTGTCCTATCTCGCTCCAACTTTGCTGACCGCTTTCATTGCGCAGGACGTACTTGACGACAATGGCATCCCGGTAATCGTCCGCATCGCGTTCATCATTGGTGCGATCCTATCGATCTCTACCATCGCCTGGTCGGTATGGCGGGTTCCCGAACTGCCGATGACCGATGATGAGAAGGCCGCTCTGGAAAAGAAGCCTTTGACCGTGAAGGACACGTTCGTAGAGATCGTGGATGCGATCCGCGACATGCCAAAACCGATGCGCCAGCTCGCGCTTGCAATGCTTTGCCAGTGGTACGCGATGTTCGCATACTGGCAGTACATTACCTTCGCAGTCGGCCGCTCACTTTACGACACTTCCGATCCCTCCACCGCCGCGTTCCGCGAAGCCACGCTGACGACACAGCAGGCGGGCGCGCTCTACAACTTCATCGCTTTTCTAGGGGCCTTGTTGCTCATACCAATCGTGGCGCGGCTTGGCGCAAGATTGGTGCATGCAGTTTGCTTGTCGGCCTCGGGCACGGCCATGCTGCTCATCCCGGGTGTCGAGACCCCGATGGCGTTGTTCGTTCTGATGCTCGGCATTGGTATCGGATGGGCCGGAATGATGGGCAATACTTACGTGATGCTGGCAGATTCAATCCCGGCTAACCGCAACGGCATTTACATGGGCATCTTCAATATGTTCATCGTGATCCCGATGCTTTTCCAAACGCTGACGATGCCGCTGATCTACAATCCGGTGCTAGGCGGAGATCCGCGTAATGTATTGATGCTTGGCGGTGCGCTCATGTTTGTGGGTGCCATTGCAACTCTTTTTGTCGATGCTGGGCACAGAGTGCCGCGTGAACAAAAGATTGTGGCAGGCTAAGGGGCGATAATGGCCGATTCAGACACTCAACCTTCCGTAGACAAGCCAAACCGCGTCCGCACCATCACGGACCTGGCAAAGATTGCCGGTGTCTCGCCCGGAACCGTCTCCCGAGCGCTTTCCGGAAACAGTCTGGTCAACACCAAGACGCGCGAAAAGATTGAAGCCATCGCGCGCGAGCACGGATTTCGGCCGAACCAGATGGCGAGCAAGCTGCGCAGGCAAAAAACAGGGGTCATCGGGGTCGCCATTCCACTGGGCCATGACGTCAGACAGCAAATCTCTGACACCTTCTTCATGACGTTGCTCGGTCATTTGGCAGACGAGCTGACCGAGAGGGGTTTTGACATCATGTTGAGGCGGGTCATCCCTGCACAGGACCAGGATTGGCTCGACCGGTTCATCGGTTCAGGCATGATCGATGGCGTCATCGTGGTCGGCCAGTCCGACCAGTTTGACCGGATCGAAGACGTTGCGGATGGCTATCTGCCGATGGTGGTCTGGGGCAACCATCAGGAGGGTCAGCGGCATTGCGTTGTCGGTACCAACAACCGTTTGGGCGGAAAGCTCGCGGCGGAAAAGCTTATTGCAGCCGGAGCCAGGCGTCTCGCATTTCTGGGAGATACACAGCCAATCGAATTTGCCGCCCGTTTTGCAGGCGCAAAGGAAGTCGCCGAAAAGATGGGCGTATCTATTCGCGCGCTTCCCACACACTTGTCACGGGATCAAACCAGCGAGGAAATCGCAGAGCATTTGAGCAATATCGAAGGCGAGATCGACGGCATCTTCGCGGCAACAGACACGATTGCTGTCACGTGCCTGAAGGAACTCAGGGACCGCAACATCAATGTGCCGGCTCAACTCAAGATCGTGGGTTTCGACGATCTGCCAATCTCAAGCCAGACCGTCCCTCCCCTGACAACTGTCAGGCAGGATATCGCCGCAGGTGCCAAGGGGCTCGCGGACCTTTTGCTTCGGCGCCTCGCTGGAGAAGATACAGAAAGCCTGGTCCTGCCTCCGCACTTGATTGTGCGTGACAGCGCCTAGAAGGTCTCCTGAGCCAAAAGGACGAGCCCTGACGAGCTGCCAAATTGGGAAATTTGGCGAGACTGTGCGGGCAAATGCAGGACAACCGAACACCAGAAACCCTATGGTTTCCAAAGGTTCGAAAGCGTTTCCGGGATGTCTTGGGAAAGCGGCGCTGGAGCGGGTGAAGGGAATCGAACCCTCGTCGTCAGCTTGGGAAGCTGCTGCTCTACCATTGAGCTACACCCGCAAGGTCCATTCGCGGCGATTGCACCGGCTCGTTTATCCGTCAACATGGTTTTTCCGCACTGGCCCCGCTACAGGCGGATCAACGACCTGATGGGAGAGCGATTTCAATGATTACGGACGACCGGGTGATCCTCGGCCTGCTGGCGGCAGTGCTTGCCTTTGTGTTTTTCACGCGCGACCGTGAGGGTTGGCAGAAATTCTACATTTTCGTGCCGATCATCCTGGTCTGTTATCTCGTTCCGTCGCTGATGGTGACCTTCGGCCTGATCAATGTCGATGACAGCAATCTTTGGCCAATTGCGAAGGATTATTTCCTGCCCGCCGCGTTGTTCCTGATGACACTTAGCATCGATATGCGGGGTATCCTCGGGCTGGGTCCCAAGGCGCTGATCATGTTCTTCACCGCCACCATCGGCATCGTGATCGGGGGACCGATTGCGCTGTGGATCGTCGCTCAGTTCGATCCTGCCATCGTCGGCAGTGGAGCAGACGCCGCATGGCGCGGGCTTGCCACCTTGGCGGGCAGCTGGATCGGCGGGGGCGCCAACCAGACCGCGATGCTGGAAGTTTATGGCTACAATATCGAAAATTACTCCGCGCTGATCGCCGTCGACATTATCGTCGCGAATATCTGGATGGCGTTCCTGCTTTACGGTGCCGGTGACAGTAAGCGGGTCGACGGTTGGCTCAAGGCGGACAGTTCGTCGATCGATGCGCTGCGCGACAAGATGGCCAGTTACACCGCTTCGGTCGAACGCGTGGCCAGCGCAAATGACTATGTCCTGCTGTTCGGCGCGACCTTCGCCGTGGTCGGACTATGCCATCTGGGCGGATCGGCACTGGGCAGCTTTTTCGCCGGGCTGTGGGGAGAAGAAGCGACTCTAGCGAGCAGCTTTTTCTGGGTCGTGGTGATTTCCACCACTCTGGGACTGGCCGCCAGCTTCACCAAAGCGCGCAACCTCGAAGGAGTCGGGGCGAGCAAATTCGGCACCGTGTTCATCTTCCTGCTGGTGGCGGTAATCGGCACCAAGATGAACATTCTGAAAATCGCCGATGCGCCTTCATTCATGGTCATCGGACTGATCTGGATGCTGATCCACACGATCCTGCTGCTGACAGTCGCCCGGATCATCCGCGCACCGTTCTTCTTTGTCGCTGTGGGCAGCAAGGCGAATGTCGGCGGGGCAGCATCCGCCCCCGTGGTTGCAGCTGCATTCCATCCCGCCCTGGCACCGGTCGGGGTGCTGCTGGCGGTGCTGGGTTATGCCGTGGGCACATACGCCGCGATCCTGTGCGCAGCGATGATGGCGCAGGTCGGCTAGGCGCATCCGCCAAACGCTGAATGCATATCTGCGGGGTCGCATTGGCAGCTTGAACGCGCTATGGAGCGCGCAACAATAATTCAAAAGACTTTGCAGGAGATGCGCGATGCGTCAGGTTGATCACTTCATTGCAGGCGGAGCTGGCACCAGCACCGGCCGCACACACAAAATCTGGAACCCGTCGACCGGCGAAGTGCAGGCCGAAGTCGGCTTGGGCGATGAGACGCTTTTGGAAAAGGCGGTTGCAGAAGCGAAGAAAGTGCAGCCTGAATGGGCCGCGACCAATCCGCAGAAACGTGCCCGCGTGATGTTCGAATTCAAACGGCTGGTCGAACTGCACAAACAGGAATTGGCAGAATTGCTCTCCAGCGAACACGGCAAGGTGGTGGATGACGCGCATGGCGACGTGCAGCGCGGGCTTGAAGTCATCGAATTCGCTTGCGGCATCCCCCAGGCGCTGAAGGGCGAATATACCCAGGGCGCAGGCCCGGGTATCGATGTCTATTCGATGCGCCAGCCGCTGGGTATTTGTGCGGGTATCACCCCGTTCAACTTCCCTGCGATGATCCCGATGTGGATGTTCGGCATGGCGATCGCGGTGGGCAACGCATTCATCCTGAAGCCCAGCGAACGCGACCCGAGCGTGCCCGTTCGTCTGGCAGAACTGTTCGTAGAAGCCGGCGCGCCAGAAGGGCTGCTGCAAGTGGTTCACGGCGACAAGGAAATGGTGGATGCGATCCTCGACCACCCGGATATTCCGGCGATCAGCTTCGTCGGATCATCCGACATCGCGCAGTACATCTACCAGCGCGGAGCCGCCAATGCGAAGCGCGTTCAGGCGTTCGGCGGGGCGAAAAACCACGGTATCGTGATGCCCGATGCGGATCTGGACCAGGTCGTCAACGATCTTGCGGGCGCTGCTTTCGGATCAGCAGGCGAACGCTGCATGGCGCTGCCGGTTGTTGTCCCGGTTGGCGAAGACACCGCAGACCGGCTTCGCGAAAAACTGATTCCGGCGATCAACGCCTTGCGCGTGGGCGTATCCAACGATCCCGACGCGCATTACGGCCCAGTCGTCACACCGGAACATAAGGCGCGCGTCGAAGGCTGGATCGATACGGCGGAAAAGGAAGGCGCCGAAGTCGTGATCGACGGACGCGGGTTCTCCCTGCAGGGTCACGAGGACGGTTTCTTTGTCGGCCCGACCCTGCTCGACCGGGTCACAACGGACATGGAAAGCTACAAGGAAGAAATCTTCGGGCCGGTGCTGCAGATCGTACGGGCGCGGGACTTTGAAGACGCAGTCCGCCTGCCGAGCGAGCATCAATACGGCAACGGCGTGGCTATCTTCACCCGAAACGGCCACGCGGCCCGCGAGTTTGCCAGCCGCGTGAATGTCGGGATGGTTGGCATCAACGTGCCAATTCCCGTCCCGGTCAGCTACCACAGCTTCGGCGGGTGGAAACGCAGCGGCTTTGGCGACATCGATCAATATGGCATGGAAGGCCTGAAATTCTGGACCAAGGCCAAGAAGGTCACTCAGCGCTGGCCAGACGGCGCCGGCGACGGGTCAAACGCCTTTGTCATTCCAACCATGGGGTAACCATTATGCGACGACGCCTGATCCCTCTCGCCATGGTCGCACTGCTCGCAGCCTGCGACCGCGGCGGCGAACCGACCGAGCCTGTGACGACGATCGAACCCGATCAGGCAATTCCGGTCGAACCCGATGGCGGGATCGGCGACGGCGCACCCCCGCTTGACGAATTAGCAGGCAATATTCCGGCGCGTTTCCAAGGCGTATGGGATTATGTTGGCGGAACCTGCAATCCGGCGTCCGACATGCGAACGGAAATCAAGCCTCGGCAGATTCTGTATTACGAATCTCTCGGTCTAGTTGCCGGCGTTGGTTCGGAAGGCAGCGATGCGCTGGTCGATCTGGTGATGGAGGGCGAAGGTGAACAATGGGTGCAGGTCTCCCGCCTGTCACTGTCCGCCGACGGTAAAACGCTGAGCGTGAGCGATGGCACGAAGCCCAAGGTGAAAGACGAATACCCGCGCAAGCGCTGCCCTGCCTGATGCCAAACCGGACGCGCACATCATCGGGTTCTCCGTTCGAGGATCAGTTCGGATTTTGCCGGGCCATCCGCATTCCCGGCCACGGCGCGGATCGCATCATCGTCGCGGGCACCGGCCCTATCGAGGATGACGGCGAAACAACCGAAGGCGGAGCGGCCGAGCAGGCGGAACGCTGCTGCGCGCTGATCGTGAAAGCTATCGAAAAACTTGGCGGAACCGCCGCTGATGTCGTGCGCACGCGAATGCTGCTGACCGATATCGATCAACAGGCCGAAGTGGGCGAAGTTCATTCGCACTTCTTTGGTGCCGCTCGCCCAGCCGCCACCATGATGGGTGTGGCCGCCCTGTGCCGCCCCGAATGGCTGGTTGAAATCGAGGCTGAAGCAGTCGTCGAGCACTGAGGCTGAAAAGACGTATTTGTCCAATCAGTGAAGTTTGAGCGCAGCTAGTTCCATCCTGCCGACAAGCTGCGTGCCATCAGCACTCAGCCTTGTGGGTAGAGGCCGCGAATGTAGAATTGAGGGGACATATCATGCGCACACTCACACTTTTGGCAACTGGATCGCTTGTAGCTGCGATTGCCAGCAGCGTTTCAGCTGCACCGGATAACAAACCCATCCACGCCGCAACGCAAACGCAGGTGACGGGATGCATCGTGCGCGGCACGCTTGACCAACCATTTCAGGCCGACCCGGAATGCGAGGCGACATACGTCGTAAAACGCAACAAGGACGGGCGACTGATCTATCAGGCCTACCGCGACAAGGGCACTCTGCAACCGGGCCAGGAAATCGATACAGCTTTCGTGAACCGGGAAGAATTCATGATCGGAGACTATGAGTGCAAGCTGGTCGAAACGGCACAACCGAGCGGTAAAACCAGCTCTTTCCGCCACTGCCGTCTGGGCGAATAACCGCATCCCCGGCATCTCGCCGGTAACGACGATACGGTTGTATAAGAATTGGAAGGGGTCGGCGCGGCGATGGCTGGGCTGGCCCTTTTGCTTGCCTGCAACCTGGGGCAAAGCACGCACCGTTTTGGCAGCCGTTCTGCTGCCTTTTTGAAAAGACGCATTTGTCCAATCACCCTGGCCGACCCAGCCTTAGACAGCGGGCATCCACTTTGTGGGACACCTCGCCTCAAACTGGTCGCAGAGGGCGCGAACTGATACTTGGGAGGACTTTAATATGCGTAAATATGTATTACTCGCCGCCGGCGCAGCCGCAATCATGGCCGGACCGCTTTCCGCAGCACCGGAAAACAAGCCGGTGAATGCTGCTGAGCAGATCCGCAACGACAATTGCATCGTGCGCGGCGCAGAAGACCAGCCTTATCAGCTGGACGCAAACTGCGATGCAAAGATCACGAACAAGCGCAATCAGGACGGCGTGTTGGTTTACCAGGTCTACCGCGACAAGGGTACGCTTCAGCCGGGTCAGGAAATCGACACCGCGTTCAATTTCCGCGAGGATTCGATGATCGGCAACTATGAATGCACAACCACTGAAACCGCGACGCCGGGCGGCCAGTACCGTTCATATCGCCACTGCCGCTTGGCTGACTGACAGGCTCTGTTAAAGACAGGGGGCATCGAGCTGCTACGCAGTTCGTTGACCGAGGAAATGGCTGGCACGGGCAATCCGCGTCAGCCATTTTCTTTTTGCCAACCTGTTCGGACAGACCCCGGGGAACAAACTCTCTCTGGCCCGCTGATCGCCCTTCAACCGGCCGTTCACAGGTGCTAGGGGCGCGGTCATGACAAACCAATTCCAACTCAATGAAGACCAGCTTGCGATCCAGGAAATGGCGCAGCGTTTTACCGCCGACAACATCACCCCCTTCGCTGCGGAGTGGGACGAGAACCATCATTTCCCGCGTGATGTGATCCAGCGGACCGGTGAACTCGGTTTCGGCGCGATTTACGTGTCCGAAGAATCGGGCGGTATTGCGCTTGGCCGGCTGGAAGCCGCCTTGATCATGGAGGCAATGGCTTACGGCTGCCCGGCAACCAGCGCCTACATCTCCATCCACAACATGGCCGCATGGATGATCGACCAGTTTGGATCTGCTGCGCTCAAGGAGAAATACCTCCCCGACCTCGTCACGCTCGACAAGATTGCCAGCTATGCCCTGACCGAGCCCGGCAGCGGGTCCGATGCTGCGGGCCTGAAAGCTGCCGCCACACTCGACGGCGACCATTATGTGCTGAACGGTACAAAACAGTTCATTTCCGGCAGCGGTTTCAACGATGTCTATGTCGTGATGGTGCGCACGGGTGAGCACAAGTCTAAGGGCATTACCTGCCTGGTGGTGGACAAGGACACGCCGGGCCTCAGCTTTGGCAAACCTGAAAAGAAACTGGGTTGGAATGCGAGCCCGACCGCGCAGCTGATTTTCGAAGATTGTCGCGTTCCGGTATCCAACCGCGTCGGCGACGAAGGCGAAGGTTTCCGTTTCGCAATGATGGGTCTTGATGGCGGGCGCCTTAACATCGGCGCGTGTTCGCTGGGCGGTGCGCAGCGCTGCCTCGACGAGGCGATTGGATACACCAAGGAACGCCAGCAGTTCGGGCAACCGATCGCCGATTTCCAGAACACCCAGTTCATGCTCGCAGACATGGCGACCGAACTGGAGGCTGCACGGGCCTTGCTGTATCTCGCCGCAGCCAAGGTGACCGACAATGCGCCGGACAAATCGCGCTTTTCCGCGATGGCCAAACGGCTTGCGACCGACAGCGGCAGCAATGTGGTAAACAATGCGCTGCAGCTTTTCGGCGGCTATGGCTATCTGCGTGAATACCCGATCGAACGCTTCTGGCGCGATCTGCGCGTGCATTCGATTCTGGAAGGCACAAACCAGGTGATGCGAATGATCGTTGGCCGCGACTTGCTGCGCCAGTAACCATTCGTGCCAAGCCTGCATTTCGACATGACCGCGATCGTGGTGCCGGATTATGATGCCGGCATCGATTTCTATTGCGGAACGCTGGGGTTCGAACTGGCGGAAGACATTGATCTGGGCGGCGGCAAGCGCTGGGTCGTGGCCGCGCCCGGTTCGGGCGGCCGTCTGCTGCTTGCGGCGGCGTCCAGCGACCGCCAGCGAGAGGCCATCGGAAATCAGGCCGGCGGGCGCGTTGGGTTCTTTTTGCACACGGATGATTTCGCTGCATCCCATGCCGCTTTTGTGGCAAAGGGCGTATTATTCCATGAAGAGCCGCGCCATGAAGCATATGGCAAAGTGGCCGTTTTCAGTGACCCGTTCGGAAACCGGTGGGACCTGATAGAACCGAAGAAAGCTGCATCGTGACAGACGATATTTTGATCCACACCCATGGCCGGGTCGGCCACATCTCGCTCAACCGTCCGAAGGCAATCCACGCGCTGACGCTGGACATGTGCCACGCGATGAGCGCGGCATTGGCCAAATGGGCAGATGACGATGCGATCGAGGCGGTTATCCTCGATCATGCCGAGGGGCGCGGGTTCTGCGCTGGCGGCGATATCAACCTGCTGCGAAAATCGGCGTTGGAAGATGGCGGTGTGAAAGGCCGGCAGTTCTTCCATGACGAGTATCAGCTGAATCACCAGATGATGACCTATCCGAAACCAATCGTGGCGTTCATGGACGGCATCACCATGGGCGGCGGCGTCGGGATTGCCCTGCCCGCGAAATTCCGTGTCGCGACCGAAAACACGCGGTTTGCGATGCCAGAGACGGGCATTGGCCTGTTCCCCGATGTTGGCGGCGGCTGGCACCTGTCGCGGCTTGGCGGCCGCCTTGGGCAATTCCTCGCGCTCACCGGTGCACGGCTCGACGGGGCTGAATGTCTGTGGGCCGGACTCGCAACGCATTACTTGCCGAGCGAAATGCTCGCCGATGCGAAGGCGCGGATCATTGAAAAGCCCGGGCGGATTTCCGGCGTGATGGCGGAGATGCCAGGCAGCCCGCCCAAAGCACGTATCGAGGAAAATGCAGACAAGATCGCGAAGCATTTCGCATCGGATCGGCTGGAAGACATCCTCGCCAGTCTGGAAGCCGATGTAGAAAACAATGGCAGCGAATGGGCCGCCAAGGAACGCGACACACTAGGCACAAAGAGCCCGCAAACGCTGAAAGTCGCCCTTCGGCTGCTGGCGGAAAGCGCGAAACTAAACAGTTTTGAAGACAATATGCGGATGGAATACCGCATCGGTTCGCGCGTATTGCTGCGTCCCGATTTTGCAGAAGGCGTGCGCGCCGTGATCGTCGACAAGACGCACGATCCCAAATGGACCCCGGCGACCCCGGAGGAAGTGAGCGAGGAATTGCTGGACAGCATCTTTGCCCCTCTCCCCGCCGATGAAGAATGGAAACCACTATGACCGACACCAGCGCAAGCTACGAAACCATCCTCACCGAAACTGACGGTGCCGTCACCATCATCACGCTCAACCGGCCGAAAGCGTTGAATGCGCTTTCCAGCGTGGTTCTGGAGGAACTGATCACAGCCTTCGCCGGGTATCAGGCCGATGACAGCCAGCTGTGTGCGATCATCACCGGGTCGGGCGACAAGGCATTTGCCGCAGGTGCCGACATCAAGGAAATGTCGGACAAGGCAGCCGCCGATTTCTATCTCGACGATTTCTTCAGCCGGTGGACCAGCGAGATCGTGAAAACCACGCGTAAACCGTGGATTGCAGCGGTCAACGGCTTTGCACTGGGCGGCGGGTGCGAGCTTGCGATGATGGCCGATTTCATCATCGCCAGCGACAACGCGAAATTCGGCCAACCCGAGATCAAGCTGGGTGTAGCCCCCGGCATGGGCGGCAGCCAGCGCCTCACCCGCGCAGTCGGCAAGTCGAAAGCGATGGAAATGTGCCTGACGGGCCGCATGATGGGCGCAGAAGAGGCAGAACGCAGCAATCTGGTCGCAAAAGTCGTGCCGCATGACGAACTGATGACCGAAGCAAAGAAAACCGCCGCGCTCATCGCATCGATGCCGCCAATGGCTGCGATCGCGAACAAGGAAATGGTCAATTCGGCTTACGAGATGACGCTCGAACAGGGCATCGTTCAGGAACGCCGCCTGTTCCAGATTCTGACCGCGAGTGAAGACAAGAAAGAGGGCATGGCAGCCTTCGTTGAAAAGCGTGAAGGCAAGTGGACTGGGAGATAATCCTCGAAGGTCTTGGCCTGCTGCTGTTCGGCCTGCTTTTCGTCTGGCTTGGGGCAACCGGTTGGAAGCATCGCCGCGAAGAGCGTATCAGTCTGATCGAGGCGGCAATACTCAAGGCAGGCGGTGAAGAAGAGCCGCTGGCCCGCAATAATTGGGACCGGTTTGCAGCTTACGTGCGGCCAGTCCTGATGTTAATTTTTGGCCCGTTGATGATCCTTGGTGGACTAGCGGTGCTTTCACTTCTGGGAGAGTGACATGAAAATCGCATTTATCGGCCTCGGCAATATGGGCGGCGGCATGGCCGCAAACCTCGTGAAGGCCGGGCATCAGGTCAACGCATTCGATCTTGCCGAACAGGCGCGCGGCGCAGCGAAGGACGCGGGCTGCGAAGTGTTTCACGACCTGAAAGAAGCCGTTCAAGGCGTCGAGGCTGTGGTCTCCATGCTGCCAAATGGCGGTATCGTGAAAGCGGTCTATGAAAACGATGTGGTCGGTCATGCACCAGCAGGCGCAATCCTGCTTGATTGTTCGACCATCGATGTTGCCACCGCGAAGGAAGTGACCGAAGCCGCGACCAAGGCGGGATACGAAATGGTCGATGCGCCTGTTTCCGGCGGGATTGCGGCAGCCAATGGCGGCACGTTGACGTTTATGGTTGGCGGCACCGAAAGCGCGTTCGCCCGCGCAGAGCCGATCCTGCAGGGCATGGGTAAGGCCGTGATCCGCGCAGGCGATGCCGGTGCAGGCCAAACCGCAAAAATCTGCAACAACATGCTGCTGGCGGTTCATATGATCGGTACCTGCGAAGCCATGAAAATGGCGGAAAAACTCGGCCTCGACCCGCAGAAGTTCTATGAGATCAGCTCGCAATCCTCGGGTTCGAACTGGTCACTCAACACCTATACCCCACTGCCCGGTGTCGGTGTGCAAAGCCCGGCTGACAATGAGTATCAGGGCGGGTTTGCCACTGCGCTGATGCTGAAGGATTTGCGTCTGGCGATGGAGGCGGCGGAAAATTCCGACAGCGCCGTTCCGTTGAGTTCAAGGGCCGCATCGCTTTACGAAGATTACAGCGGTGCCGGAAACGGGGCGCTCGATTTCTCGTCGATCATCAAGACTTACTGATTGCCGAGATAATCTGATCCAGCCATTCGCGCGGGGCGCAGCGGCGGCCGATATCGGCGACAAATTCCTGCCCCCGCGCAACGCTCCTAAGCCGCTGGCCGCGTAACCAGCGATCAGCGCGGTCATGATAGGTCAGTTCCCCGCGCCGCAGCCATGCGGGCCGGTTCCACAGGCTGGGCGGGCCGCCCGCTACCGTCAGCCTGAGATCATCGCCGGCCGATCCAGCGGTCCTGCCATCGCCCACGTAAATCACATCATTCTTCGCATGAAGCCCAAGCGCGTGCGGGTGGCCCATTTCGGCATATTCGGCCCGCTGCGCTTCGCCGCAAGCGGTCAGATCGACGATCTTCTCGATCCTCTGATATCCGAATATTCGGTGATGCGGCTCTCCCGATTTACCCGCGCGGAACAGCCCGAAAAACACGAACACATCGCCGATACCTACACCCTGATTGGCTAGATGGGTTTGCGCTGCGCCGCATTGGCCGAACAGGCACACGCCATCGCTGCGAAACATGGGATCATGATGACAGTAGTCGGCAGGCGAAACCTTGCCCCGGCTTGCCGCCCCGGCCAATTCGCCAAGCCCCAGATCGGCATAGGTCGTCGCCGAATGGCCGCCGCTCGGGATCGGCAAGCTGATCGGCCTGCCGCCAACAATCGGCGATGGTCCGCCGCCAGCCGCGCTGTCGAAACCTTTTCTGCTGAAAATTATCCGCATATCTGGCCAGCCGTGCCTTCCATCCCCAACTATGGCAAGACTTGCGCAATATGCACCAGACACTAGGGACCAAACCGTGAAAGTAACTGCACTCATAATGGCCGGCAAGCGTTCCGGCGTTCTCGACCCCCTTGCTGCAAATGCAGGCGTTGCGCAGAAATGCGTAGTTCCCGTGCGCGGCGTCCCGATGGTGGAGCGCGTTGTCCGCGAAGTCGCCGGATGCGACCGGATCGGCGAAATCCGTATCGTCGCCCATGAGCCCGACGAGATCGAGCAATTGCCAACGGTTGCCAAATTGATTGCAGAAGGCCGGCTGGTGATGCGGCCCGGCGCGTTCAATCTGGTTGATAGCGTGTTTTCCGGTGCCGACGATGCTCTGTTCCCGATCATGATTACCACGGCGGACAATTGCCTGGTGACCAGCGACGGATATGCCGAGTTTATCGACAAGGCACTGGCCGCAGAAGCAGGCGCTGCTGCCGCGCTGGCCCGCAAGGAAGATGTCCGCGCCGCCGACCCGGAAGGGCAGAAGAAATTCTACGAATTCCGCGATGGCGGATATTCCAACTGCAACACCTACTGGATGGGTTCGCGAGAGGCGCTCTCCGCTGCGGAAATCATGCGCAATGGCGGGCAATTCGTGAAATTCCCCAAGCGCATCGCGCAGGCATTCGGGATCATGAACCTGATCCGGTTTTATTTCGGCTGGGGCACCAAGGAAAAGATTTTCGAGCAGGTTTCCAAGCGGTTCGGCTTCAAGATGTGCCCGATCGTGATGTCGAACGGCGAATTCGCCATCGACGTGGACAACCAGCGCACTTTCGACGTGACCGAACGGCTACTGGCCAAAAAAGAAGGTGCCGCCGCCTGATCAGGCTGGCCGGCACGAACCCATGAAACGGCTCATCCAGAACATCGGCTGGCTTCTGACCGGACGCGGTTTGAACGCCGTTCTGAGCCTGGTTTACCTCGCGCTGGCGACGCGGACGCTGGGCCTTGATGGCTTCGGCTTTTTCGCAATCATCGTCGCGCTGGGTCAGACGGTGACCGGCATTGCCAATTTCCAGACATGGCAGTTCGTGGTCCGATGGGGCGCCGGAAAGGATGGCCCGGCGGATGCAACCGGATTTGCCATCGCGCTGGATATGCTTTCGGTGGCGGCCGGAACGGTGATTGCGGCTGTGCTCGTCTATACCGCGCAGCTTTGGCTGCCTTTGCCCAGCGAATTGCTGTGGCTGACCTTCGGCTATTGCGTGGTGTCCCTGCTTGCCATTCGCACCACCCCGACCGGCCTGCTGCGCTTGCGGTTCCAGTTTGCCCGCGCAACAGCGGCAGAAGCCGTCCAGCCAATCGTGAGAACGATCGGTGCATTGCTTGCCGTGTTCTTCATGCCGACCGTGACCGGGTTCATTCTCGCCTGGGCAGCTTCAGAGGTGGCTATCGCGCTGGCACTGTGGATTGCCGCAGCCCGGATGGAGCGGATCGACCTGTCCCGCATCAGCCTGCGCCGGATCCCGCGGGACCATTCCGATGCATGGCGTTTCGTACTGTCCACCAATATGTCGGGCAGCCTGATCGTAGCCGGAAAACAGGTAATGATCCTGCTGGTCGGCGCAATTGGCGGGGAAGCGTTTGCAGGGGGCTTCCGGGTTGCATCGCAGCTGGGGCAGGCACTCGTCCAACTGGCGCAGACGGTGTCCAAGGCGATTTATCCCGAACTGGTCCATGCGAAAGACGATGCAGTCGAAATGGCCCGAAAGATGGCCAATATCGCTTTGATCGCCGGTGTCGCTGCCGTTCTGTTTGCGCTGATGTTCGGCCGTTGGGGCCTTGAAACAGTGGCCGGCGAAGATTTCGGCGCGTTTTACTGGGCGATGGTTATTCTGGCGATTGCCGGGGCGATCGAACTGGTAGGGGCGAGCCTGGAATCGCTGCTGGTTAGTGCGGGCAATGCAGGCACCGCGTTCATTGTCAGGGCGATCCCGATGGCGGTGGCGTTTGCGTTGCTCGAATCCGCGATGAACTGGCAGGGCGTGAAAGGCGCGGCTTTTGCCATGCTGGGATCAAGCGCGGTGGCCGTGATCGGTTTCTGGGTGGCAATCCTTTCGCTGCAGCAGATACGCATCGTGCTGGAGCCAGCGAAGCCGGAAACCGGCAAGCAGAACGATACACCCTAGCGGCGAAATTCAGTTGGGCACGCCCAGAGCGGCTGCTTCGCGCGTCAGCCGCTCGGCCTCGCCCGGATTGGCCGCAATCGCATCTTTCAGCGCCTGCGCCGCCTGATCCGGCTGACCCAGCGTCATCCGGCTGCGCATCAGCATGACCCATCCATCCGGGTTTGCCGGATTTGCGCGTAGCTTTTCTGCCAGGCTACCAACCATCCCCTCCGCCATTTCGCGCTGTTCACCCGGGGCCATTGCACCCGCCGCCGCGATCTGTTCGCGCGAGGGGCCCGGGATGGCATTGCCTGCAGTCAGCTGCGGGGCCTTGGGCCGCGCGCTGTCGGCAGCCGCCAGCTGCGTATCGGTAGCGATGTTGTTGATTTTTCCGACCTGTTCGATCGTTTGGCGCAAATTCTGCTCCCACGGCGCGCCGGGCGGGGTGTCTTTCAGCAAGGCAAGCCAATCATTGATCGCCCCCTGATGATCACCGCTCAGATCCTTGCGCACGGCGAGGAAATACCGCGCCCGGGCATCGGTAGGGTCCAGCGCTATTGCCTTTTCGAATGCCGTGATTGCAGCAGACGGCATGGGGTCGGTCTCGCTGGCCATCAGCCTCGCCTCACCAAGTGAGGACCACAGGACAGCATTCTTGTCATCGCCTTCTACCGCCTGACGATACGCCCTGACCGCTTCGGAAAACTGGCCAGTCTCGTAATAGGCGAAGCCCAATTCCTGCCACGCCCCGGCGTTCAGCGGGTCTTTTTCAGCCGCAGCTTTCAACTGTTCGATGCTCGGCGGTCCGCCGTCAGCTATGATCGCGTCTTGGTCTGCTTCGCCTTCACCAAACGCACGGTATCCGACGGCCGCCGCCACAATGATCGCCCCGACGACGAGCGCAACCAGTCCAATTCGAGAGATGCCGCCGGCCTTTTGCCCGCTGTCAGTTGGTTCTGCCATGCGGACTGGCTAGCATCGGTGAGCATAAGCGGCAATTGGCTCTGGCGGTTTGTCGCGATTTGCCTATGATCCCCGCATAACATAGTTAGGGTCGCGAGCGTCATTCGGGGGGAAAGATGCCGGATCAGTATCGCGTAGCAATTGTCGGATCCGGACCCGCAGGCCTGTCTGCCGCTGCGCGCGCGGCTGCCTTGGGCATGAGCCACATCCTGCTCGAAAAGACCGATCACCTTTCCGACACGATCTACAAATACCAAAAGGGCAAGCACGTGATGGCGACGCCCAGCAACTTAGTGCTGCGCAGCGACATCGACTTCGACGCGGGCAAGCGCGAATTCATTCTCGACACATGGGACACCCAGATCGCCGACAACAAGGTGAATGTGCGTCTCAATTCGGAAGTTACCGCCATTTCCGGGGAAACGGGAAGTTTCCAGATCGAGTTGAAGGATGGAGAGACAATTCAGGCCGAAGCCGTAGTCATGGCCATCGGCACGCAGGGCAATCCCAACAAATTGCGTTGCCCCGGCGCGGATTTGCCGTTGATCCAGTATCAGCTGGATGATCCGGGCGAGTATTTCGACGAACACATCACCGTGGTTGGTTCAGGCGATGCCGGAATCGAGAACGCCCTCGGCCTTGCCGCCGATCCGGCACAGCGCAATGTTGTTACCATTTTGAACCGGCGGGCAGATTTCGCCCGCGCCAAGGCCGCCAATGTTGCGCTTCTGGAAGAAGCCGAGAAGGATGGCCGCATTTCCGTGCGCCGCGAAACCAGCCCTGCGGAGGTGCGCGAAAACGAACTGGTTCTGGAAACCCGCGACGGGCAGGAAACCATAAAGTGCGACCGGATAATCGCACGCACCGGTTCGCAGCCGCCCCGCGGGTTCGTCGAAGGGTGCGGAATCGAATTTACCGGAGAGGATCGCGGCGCTTTTCCGAAATTGTCGCCGAGTTTTGAAACCACCCAGTCGGGCATCCACGTTATCGGGGCTCTGGCAGGGTATCCGCTGATCAAACACTGCATGAATCAGGGGTACGATGTTATCGAATTCCTGAACGGCAATCAGGAACTCAAACCCGCTGACGAGCCAATCCTGGCGGACAAGTTCGCTGCCCTGCCCGGCAATCGTTCGGTTGACGAATGGCTGGAAATTTTCCGCAACAACATCACCATCCTGCGCGAATTGTCGCCGCTACAGATGCGCGAATTGATGCTCGACAGCGATGTTGCCGCATTCAGCGCGGGCGAAATTATCTTCGTCCGCAACGATCCGGGCTCTTCAATGTTCGCGATCGCCGAAGGGTCCGTTCTGGTGGAGGTTAACCCAGACGATCCATCTGTCACCGTCCCGATTGAGCAAGGATCGATCTTTGGCGAGGTCGGCCTGATATCGGGGCGCCGCCGCGGGTCGACAATCCGTGCGGCGGAACCTGTCGTCACGCTGGAACTCACCCGCAATGCCGCGCTAAAACTGCTGGCTACCGTGCCCAGCGCCAATCGGGCTGTGAACCAGATCACGATTGAGCGCCAATTGCTGCAAATGTTCGGCGCCGGCCTGACATCGCAGGACGTGGCCGAACTGGTCCAGTCTGCCGAAACGGTGGAAGTACGCGCGGGTCAGAACGTTATCGAGGAAGGCGGCGACGACAAGGATATATACGTTATCCAGCAAGGCTCCATGATCGTGGAGAAGAGCCTGGGCGGCAAGCCGATCTTCCTCTCTTACCTGCCGGCGGGGTCCTATTTCGGGGAAATGGCGGTCATCGACCACAGCAAACGCACCGCTACGGTTAAGGCCGCGATCAAGTCTGAAGTGGTGAAATTTCCGGGCGAAGCATTCACCCGCCTGCTCGACCGCAATCCCAAACTGCGTGAACGTGCGAAGGCTGACATGGCTTCGCGCCGCAAGGTCAATTCCTTCGTCGAAGAACGCAAGGAAAGTTTCTCCAGCGCTGTCGACATGTATTCGGAAACCGCAAAATTCTTGATCGACAACGGGATTGGCGAGGCAACCGATGTTCTCCTGATCGACGAGACCCTGTGCGTGGGCTGCGACAATTGCGAGAAGGCATGCGCCGACAGCCACGAAGGATTGAGCAGGCTCGACCGCGAAGCAGGGCGCACCTACGCGCATATTCACGTGCCAACGTCATGCCGCCACTGCGAACACCCGCATTGCATGGCCGACTGCCCGCCAAATGCGATCAAGCGCGGCCCCGACGGCGAAGTATTCATCGACGACACCTGCATTGGCTGCGGGAATTGCCAGCGCAATTGCCCTTACGGCGTGATCCGCATGGACCCCAAGCCGCCGAAAAAGCCGTCACTGTTTTCCTGGCTGTTGTTCGGCGCTGGCCCCGGCCCGGGAGAGGCGAGTTACAGCTGGCGCAAAACGACTGCTGAAAAACGCGGTCTCGAGCAGGCAAAACTCGCGATCAAATGCGACATGTGCGCCGGGATCGAAGGCGGTCCCGCCTGTGTTCGCGCCTGCCCGACCGGCGCAGCCATTCGCGTCGCTCCGGAAAAATTCCTGACCTTCACCAAGCTGGCGGAGGACGTCGACTGATGGCCTCCACGCCGAGAGATTCCAGCAAGGTCGACTTTGCATTCGCTGAAAAACGCCGTGATACCGATCATGAAAGCTTCCTCTCTCATGCGCGGATGCGGTGGCTGAAAGTTTCGTCCGCAATCTGCCTGATCGTAATCGTCAGTTATTTCCTCGTCGATGTCGAACCGCGTCACAATGGCGGCAGCTGGTATGGATATACGCTGGGCACGATCGGTGCCGGGCTGATCGTGTGGTTATCACTGCTTGGTATCCGCAAACGCAACATCACCGATGGCCGGTGGAGCCTGAAGGCATGGACCAGCGCCCATGTCTATCTGGGGTTGGCACTAACTGTTGTCGGCACAATGCATACCGGTTTCCAGCTAGGCTGGAACGTGCACACGCTTGCCTGGGCGCTGATGATGCTGGTGATCGTGTCAGGCATTTACGGCATCTCGGTTTACGCCGCCCTGCCCCGTTCGCTCAGCACCAATCGCCGGGAAATGACTAGGGGCCAGATGATCGAAGCATTGGCGGCGATCGACCGGCAGCTCGAAGCCGCAGCGCAGCCGCTTGGCAGAAGCGAATCCGATGCAGTCATCGCCGCGCTGGACCAGGACGTTTTCAAGGCCGGCCTCCTCGCCCGCCTGACCGGCAGCTATCCGCGCTGCGCCACGGCGCGGGCTTTGCGGGCATTCCCGGAAGGGTCGCTGAACAAAGCCGAACAAAAGGTTGCTTCGCTGCTATCCCGTCGCAAATCCCAGCTCAGCCAGATCCGCCGGCAGATGCGCTACAAGGCGCTTTTGCAAGTCTGGCTCTACATCCACATTCCAGCAACAATCGCGTTGATTGCCGCCCTGTTGGCGCATGTCATCAGCGTGTTCTACTATTGGTGAGGCGGCGATGACCAAGTTCCTGATCCGCACCATTGACTACACCTCGAGCGGGCGAGAGATCATTCGCGACCGCCAGGTTGACGGCACTGTTCTTACAGTGGGCCGTGCAGCCGAGAACGATATTCACCTGCCCGACCTGGCGGTCGAACAACACCATGCCCGGCTGGAACTGACCGAGACCGGAAGTATTGAGGCTAGCGCGCTCAGCACACTCGCCTTCACCCATGACGGGCGCAAGTCGACCGCCGCGAATTTCGATCCAGCCAGCGGCGGTGAACTGGGTTTTGGCAGTTACCGGCTTTCATTTTCCAGAGAGCCGGACGGCCCCGTTCTCATCACCATCAACCAGATCGAAGAACAGGCTGGTGCTGGCGAGGAGACCTCAGGCTTCGAACTGGCGGCCGCCCTGCCATCGAAGCGCGTCATGGCATGGATCGGCCTTGGTGCGATCCTGATCGCGTTCCTCATGGTGCCGATATACAGCCACCTCACCCGCGAACGGGTCGAGCCGGACTACGATTCCAAGGGTCAGGTTGCGATGGATGCCAGCTGGAGCACTGGCGCGCTCAGTCTGGCGCATCACGGGCTGGAGAACAATTGCGAGGCTTGCCACGTCGAACCGTTCGAATCCGTTCGCGATGAAACCTGCCTCACCTGCCACGAAAGCATCGGCGATCATGCCGCTATCGACCGGCAGCTGACCGGGCGCGGCCCGATGTCGGCTGGCGACGAAATCCAGTGGGCGGTTGCTGACATGTTCGGCAAGGAAGGCCCGGGATCATGCACCACCTGCCACACCGAACACGAAGGTGCCGGACGGATGGAGCCGACAGCCCAGAAATTCTGCGCCGAATGCCACGATGGGATGGACACCCGCCTGACCGATACCAAGCTGGAAAATGCCGCCGATTTCGGTGACGCTCACCCGCAGTTCAAGGCAGTGTTTCACCCTGATCTTGGTAGTGACAAAACAAAGCGCATGTCTCTGGCCGACAATCCGCGCGAACAGCATGGCCTGAAATTTCCGCACGAACTGCATATGGACCCGCGCGGCGGTGTAGCCCGGATGGCTGGCAATATCGGGGCCAAACAGGGGTATGGGGACACGCTGGTCTGTTCGGATTGCCACACGCCGACAGCGGACAGATCGAGCTTCCTCCCGGTCAATATGGAGGAGAATTGCGAGAGCTGCCACAGCCTGGTCTACGACAAGGTCGGCAGCACATTCCGGACCCTGCGGCACGGCGATGTATCGCAGATGCAAGCCGATCTTCGGGCGATGGATCGTGCACCCCGGCGGCCCATCACCACCGGACGCAGGCGGCCCGGCGAATATGCGCGGGGCGGACTGTATTATCAGAATTTCGGGCGGCCGGCGCGGTCATACATCGCTGTAAACCGCGCATTGGCCAGCGACGGTGTGTGCGGCGAATGCCATATTCCGACCACCACCGACGGTAAGCCGGACGTGATGCCGGTGCATTTGCAGGACCACTACATCGTCAATGGCTGGTTCGATCACAAGGCGCACGAGCAGGAGGATTGCACGACCTGCCATGCAGCAGAGACATCGAAGACTTCGGAGGACCTGCTGATGCCGGGCATCGCAATCTGCCGCGATTGCCATCTTGGGGAAAAGGCGAAGCAGGCGGAGGTGCCATCAAGCTGCGCAATGTGCCATTCCTACCACCCCTCGCCCGCGGGATTGCCTGAGAAGGATAAGCAGGGCACAACAGACCGCGTTGCGCTGATCAGCCGGAGAGCTGAATAGGCGTGGGGGACGAGGGGGCGAAATTGAGCGTATCGCAATGCTGATAGCGCAGATGACCGATATCCATATCGGCTTCGATCCGGACGCCAAGCCGGAGGAGCTGAACCGGATTCGCTTTCGAGCGACGCTGGACCGATTGCTCGAAGGGCCGAACGCGATCGATATGCTGGTGCTGACCGGCGATTTGACCGACCACGGCGACAAGGCGAGCTTCGAGAAGACCGCAGCCCTGCTCGAAAAATGCCCGGTTCCGATTTATTCAATCGTCGGCAATCACGACACGCGCGAGGGGTTGCTGCACGCCTTCCCCGATACTCCGGTCGATACAAACGGATTTATCCAATATGCGGTCGAGCAAGAGGGGCTGCGCATCCTGTTTCTTGATACGCTGGAAATAGGGAGGCACGGTGGTGCTTTCTGCGAACAGCGCGCGGCATGGTTAAGCGCAGAACTTAACGCGCACCCTGACACGCCGACCCTGATATTCATGCATCACCCACCGGTTATCTCAGGCATCGGATGGATGGACCCGGGACCCGACGAAGGATGGATGCTGCGCTTCGGTGAGGCGATAGAGGGGCATAGCCAGATCCGCGCAATCCATTGCGGCCATCTGCACCGCCCGATCACCACGACTTTCCGCGGGGTGCCGCTGAGCGTAACCCCCTCGGTCGCGCCGCTGGTGGCAATGGACTTGCGCCCGATCGACCCGGAAAATCCCGATCACCGCGATCTGATCACCACCGAACCGCCGACCTACGCGGTCCACCGCTGGTCGGGCGGCGAACTGCTGACGCATTACGAAAAGGTCAGCGACTGGATGGTGCTGGCGCGGTACGATCCGAACTTGCAGGGCATGATCCAAGAGATGTTTGCCGAGCGGGAGTAGGCTAGCCTCTCCTAGCTAGTTTTGCCGCTTCCACACGCAAGGCAATCACTACTTTGTCCGCAGGCAAAGGCTCGCGTGAGAGGCTCATCACTCACCCAGCATCACCGCATCTCGCCTGAACGGCCCATCCACCCATGCACTCATATCGGGTTCGTCGCTGACCTTCCACGGGACGCCGCCGCTGGTCAGGAACAGGCGCTCCATTTCGGCGCGGGTAAAGGGGCGCGAGCCGAGGCGGCCGAACACCGCCATTTGGCCGCCCGTTTCGTCCACCGCGCGATCACGATCGAGGCCTTTGCTGAGCGAAATGGCGGGCGATTTGGTCTTCGCCCAAGCGATCAGTTCGGGCACTGGTTTGGGGCTGAAGCCGTAAAAATTGGGCTGGCTGTCCGGGCTGGTCAATTGCAGCACTTTCATCCCGTTCACGCCGTCTGCGACATAGGCGAATAGCGAGGCGTTGGTCGATCCGACGATCACATCCTCCGCATCGTTGAGCGTGCCGCCCAATGTTTCGCGCTTGTAGATCGACGGCGCTTCGGGCCGCGTAACATCGAGGATCACCAGCCCGTCCTGCTTCGCCGCGACATAGGCATAGGTGCGCGCGACATAGACGCGCTGCGCATTGGCCAGCGGCACCGTCGCATGCGGCAGCGGCACCGGATTGCGCATATTGGTGACATCGAACAGCTTCACACCGTCTGCATCGGTAACCCACAGATAACGGAACTGGATCGTGCTGGAGCGGGCATCGGTGAGCTCGCGCACGGCAGCCACCTGCGGTGCCATCGGGTCAGCCAGATCAACCACCACCAGCCCGCGCTTCGCGGTGATGAAGGCCAATTCACCGGCCAGCTGGATGTGCCGCGCGCCGTCGAGCACACCGCCTTCATTCCAGGTCAGCGCTCGCTTCAGCTTGTTGTTGCGAAATTCGCCGTCATTCATCGTGTTGACGTTGACGAGGATCAGCCCCTCTTCGCTGTCGGTGATGGCCGCATAATTGTAGATCGGCAGGAAGGGCTGCTCTTCATTTTCATCGCGCATCTGCTGTGTGTTGCGTAGCGGATTGATCGGCTGATTGGTTGGCAGCGCCATGCAGGTCGCGTTCTTGGTGTCGACAATCGTATCATGACCGAGCGAACTGAATGGCGCAGTGATGATGCGTTCGCTTACGCCCTTATTGGCTATGCTGGCCACGTCATAGACGCGGAAGCCGCCCTTGCCCTCTGCCACATACATGTATTCCCCGCGCAATTGCAGGCAGCCGACCCGGTCGCTGGTTCCCTCGTGGACATTGGCAAATTCTTCGAATGCCTTTGTTTCCCCCGAAAGGTCATCATCAAATGCCTTGCCGCGCACCCAGTCTTTCAGTTCGCGTTCGTTGTCCTCCACGAACTGCCTGTAATAATCCGGATAGGCATATTTGTGCAGATAGGAACCGAGCACTGCCTGCGGTTCGTCCCATTCAGTCACGCGCACCGCCTCGAACCCGCCTTCCAGCCCGGTCCACGCATTCAGGCCGACGAAATTGACGTAATTCGTGCCAAGTAGCAGCAGCTGCGCCATGATTGCATTGTTGTCGTCAGCCTCGGACAGGTGGCAGTCCGAACACTGTTTCGTCTCGGTCGTGCGGACGGTGTGCGGGAAATGCGGCGCGAACGCCTGAGAGCTGAAACCGATCGCGGAAACCGGCGGCTGCTGCACGTAAATCCGTTCGCGGTTGATGTTGGTCGAGGAAAGCACCAGCGCTGAAGTCGAACGAACCGGCGCAACCTGATTGCCCTTGGTCGTCTGGTGCTTGCCCAGCTGGAACATCTGATCGCGCGCGACCTGCGGATTGTAGGTCGCAAAGTTACGCGTCGTTCCGTTTTCGTAGTGGTGATCCTCTGTCTTCCAGTTCGCTTCGATCGGCAAATGGCACCCACCGCAACTGGTGGTCCAGCTAAGGTGACAGGTGAAACAGGCCATCTCGCCTTCTTCATGCGCTCGGTCACCTGCCGCGATACCGGCGCCAAATTCGAACTTGCCCGTTTCCGCACCCGTTTTGGCCATCAGCTTCGCCCGGGCAGACTTGGCATTGAAATGCGGGGAGGTGTTGTCGACGCTGTCTTTTACCAGGCTGACTTCCCATTCCAGTTCCGGATCGACGATGGACCGCTGGATCAGTTTCTGCCGCCCCATATTATCCCACGACCATTCAAAGCGGCGCTTACCATCGGGGTTACGCAGCAGCGCCAGATTGTTGCCTTTGGGCGGTGCAGCCGGGCCGCTGGTGCGTAGGGTGGGATAGGCATCGGCGGTGCCGTGGCAATCCTTGCACCCGATTTCGATCGCATTGGCGACCTCGCCATAAATCATTCCGTTGCCGTGGCTGTCCTGCGCATAGTGGCAGTCTGCGCATTGCATCCCGACCTCAGCATGGATCGACATGAGGTGCACCGCCTTGCCCGGATTGACGCCCGGTTCAACGAACTTGCCTTCGCCTTCCTTGCGCCACTTTTCGGGATCATCATTGGCGACGATTTCCCCCTCTGCATCCAGCAGATTGCCCTCGCGGTCCCGCTTGAAGATGCCGCGGAAATTCCAGCCATGGCCGTGATAATCGGCGAACTGGGTGTCGTTCAGATCCTTGTTGAGATCGTAGACATTCCGCAGAAAATCCAGGTCCGCCCATTTGCCCTTGGGCGATGCACCTTCTGGATTGCGGTCCAGCACCTTCCGGACCTCCTCTGCCGTCGGGTATTTCTGTTCCTTGGGCCACATGGCTGGCGCGTCGGATTCGTAATCCCACATGGTGTAGCCGAGATAGGAGTTCAGGAAGATATTGGGCTGGTGCATATGGCAATTCATGCATTGCGCCGTGGGGATGGAACGGGTGAAGACGTGGCGCAGCGGATGCCCTTTCTCCTTCATCGGCGCATCGTCCCCGTTTTGATCTTCACCGTGACCATCAGCGTGGTCATCGCCGGGCTGTTTCAAAGCGCCATGGCCGCTGCTGTCATCGCTTTCGCCATCATGGCCATGACCATCGCCGTGGTCAGGTTCCAGTTTGTTCGCGATCGTCGGGTCAACGGTAATCGTCTGCCCGTCACGCCCGTATTTGGCGTAGGTCAGGCTGTGCCTCGGTTCCCGGTCATTGGCATATACCACGTGGCACGCCGCGCAGCCTGAATGGCGATAGTCGCCCGGCTGATCGTTCGTGCCCATGTACCACATGAAAGGATCATTGAGCCGCGTCTTGTGAATATTGAGCACTGGGATCGCGACACGCAGCCCCGTTCCCATGCCCCGGTTCGATTGCTTGATATCGGGACGTCCCGGCTCCTCCAGCCGCTGAATGCTGCCGGTCGGGCTGGGCAGGCCGATCTCTGGGAACTGGGTATTGATGGTGCGACCGCCGCGCTCGAATACGCGGAAAACATCACCCGGCGGAATAACCTGCCATGTCGGCAGCGGGTACATTTCCGCCAGCGCGCCGCGCTTGCGCTGGTTCTCCGTCACCGTACCGGGGGGCGCACCCGGTGAAAGTATCTTCGCCGGCTGGCCATCGCGGGTAAACGCTTCGCCAAACACGTAATTCTTGTAGGGGGCGATCCCGTTATTATACGACGCACCGCCCCACAGCATCGCTCCGGTCGCCATGATCGAACGTTCGCCCGCCTCGATCACATCCATGTGGCAGGCGCCGCAGCTTTCGCGTGCGACGCGGTAATCGCTGGGGTTCACGAAACGGACGAACTCGGGCGATTCCTTGTTAAGCAAGGTGTAGGTCCGCTTGGGATTGGCGGATGACGGATAGTGCCAGCTTTCTGGATATTTCGGCAGCACATGCGCCAGTTCGCGGGCCGCGATATAGGCGGGGTCGTCATGCGCCAGCTCGCTGTTGCCGGTCACGCTTGGGTCGCCGCCATGGCAATCGACACAGCCCAGCCGGACAGCCGGGGTTTCATGCATGGTTGGCGCATCTGTCTGCACATGACAGGAATAGCAGCCATCCGATTTGGCCATCATTTCTTCCAGCGTCTGCCTGGCAGGTGCAGGCGGCGCAGTCACCCGGCTGTAATCGCGTTTGACCGGTTTCTCACCCGATGCGGCATATGTCTGGTCGCCCAGCAGCATCGCCGCCCCGGCACACAGGATCGCTGACCACAAGGCGAGAAGGCGGATAATACGCATCAGTAAGTCAGCACCACATTTGCAAGCAGGGAATAATAGGTGCCGCTATCGCCAAGCCGGTCGAACAGATCATCGAATCCGTCCCCCGATAGCAGCGCCGCACCTGACAGGCGCAGGACGATGTTCTGTGTTGCCTTTGGCCGCCAGATAGCTGCGGCCGAAAGGTCCCAACCGATGTCCTTGGGGATCGAACCTTCATTCCGCAGCGCTTCGATCGTGGCGGTGTTTTCGAACCATAAATGGTTGGCATTTGCAGACAGGCGAAACTCTGGGGTCAGGTCGAAATCCGCCCCGGCACCCGCCAGGATCAGGCCGGGATTGTTGAAGTTCGACTGCCCCTGTTCCTTCGAACTGCGCAGGGAGTTGAGAATACCGTTGCGGCCATTCACGCTGATCGCGCGCCCCCCGCCAGCAAAGGGGATCGTCTGTCTGATCCAGTACGACGTGTCGGCACCGGCAAAGATCGGGTTTTCGAACACCGCATCATAGCCTGTTTCAACGTCGTCATAAGGATCGCCATCGCCGCTGGCATAGGCACCCGACAGACGGAACCGCATCCAGTCGCGATCATAGCTTGCCTCAGCTGCGGCGAAGAAGGCGCGAATATCGGCAGGCCGATCGGTGAAGAAACTGTTCCGGTCTTCGCCGAACGCGCCATAGGCGGATGCCGTCAGGTTAATCCGGCCAATGCGGCCATCGGCATTGTATCCGACATAAAGCACATCATATTCGCGCCCTCGCAAGGTGCCGAGCAAGGCGGGTCGAACAGGAAACCCGTTATCGTCGATTTCAACATCATCAGCTTCGCGGTTGCGGTTGTATGCCAGCGTGATCTGGCTGGTCAGCGCAGGGATCAGGAAATCCTGCCGATATGCGTTGGCGATAAACAGAAAGTCGTCACGCGGTGTCTGCGTAACCGCATTCAGCCCGCTATTGGTGTCTTTCTCAAGCCGCCAGAACGCCGCGACGTTATACTGGAAACGATTATTGTCCCGCGTCCCGAAAAAGCGCAGCCCCAATTGCTGATCCTGAAACAGAAAGCCGCGGAAATCCGCCTGAAACGGCTGGATGCCGATGCGGAAACTGTCGAAATCGTACCGGTCGGAAGTGTTGCGGATGTGGTAATCGAAAAACAGTTCCTGCACGCCGACGAAATGGTCCAGCCGGTGGGTCGGCTTGGTCGGCTCAACGAACAGCACCCGGCGTTCCGGCACGTCGACATAGTTTACGTTGAAGGCCAGCGTCGCACGGTATTCGACATCTGGCGGCTTGTACGCGGTATTGCCCTTGAGCAAGGCGAAGCCGGTGATGAAAGTCTGCGACAGAACAAGGCTGGCAGGATCGCCGAACACGTCGAGCCGGTCCGGGTCCTGTGTGGTCTGGACACCGACAGGGATCGGGAATGTGCGTGCCTCCACCACCGTATCGCTGATTGCGTTAGCGACGAAGAACCAGTCATCGCCCTTGATCGGCAGCCACGGAACCTTGTCACGGTTGATCGGTCGATCGCCCTTGTAGGTGTTCTGGTTATACGGGTCCCACCATTTTTCCGTCACCAGCCCCAGAGATTCGATCAATCTCCAGCGGTCAGGGATCGGCAATTGGTCCGTCGGAAACGCCTCTGGCGGGGGTGCCCTGAAAGCGCCCTCGTTCTCCTGCGTCACCAGGTCAGGCAGCGGATCATTGTAACCTGGCCGCCTGCGCCCATCGATCGATTCATTGTCCACCGCCGGCGGTTCTGGCGGCTCCACCTCGATCGTTTGTTCAGCTTCCGTTTCCGCAGCATCCGCACCCGGCCTTTGCCGCCCGGCCGCCGGCTGCTGCAGCGAAGCACTCGTGAGGCTTATAGCCTCTACGCCATTCAGAGCAGCAAACTCAGCCGGGCCGAGCGGCAGATTGTCCGCCACAGGGGCCGATTGGAGAACAAGAGGAATGGCGTAAAACGCGCTCACAGACCCTCGCAAACATTCTGCGCAGGGTCATCAAGGAACGGCGCGAACGGGCAACTGACATAGCGCAGGCGGACCGTTCTGCCGCCAACAGCCACCTGTATACGATCAGCCCTAATATCGTTTGGCGCATTCCCGATGCCGCCGATCCGCAAGCCTGCATTGTGCAGCCCGAGGAAGCTGACCATGTCATCCTGATCGATACCGTCCCCGGAAACTCCGATACCCCCGATCAGTTGATTGCCTCTGTAAACCGGCACGGATCCGGGGAAAATCTGGATGCCGTTTGCGATGCGTTTGCTACCGCCCGGTGCGTCGGGCACCTGTGTGCATTGCTGCGGCGTGTCGGCACTGGCGCCATTGCTGGCCACGAAAGCCAGATGCGCACCGACATTCGGGACAATCAGATCAGTCTGCAATCCAACCGCAAACGGGCTGAAATCACCAGGCGTTTCAACCGATAAAGGGCCGGCAATCGGGCCGACTTGTCCATCTGGGAAATAGGGCCGCGAAAGGTTGCCGCCAGACCGGTCGGCAAACGCGAACGTGCCTGTCAGCGCATTTGGATCGCCCAGAAAGGCGCGTACGCGCTGAACATAGGCCGGCACATTAGTGAGGCCCGGGACCACCGGCGTTCCCAGCAATTGCTGCGCAGCTGCCGGGTTGGAGAAAAATGCCGCCGTGCGGGCTTTCTGCAGTGAGACATCGGTCCCGAAGATCGGACCGTCCGGCGAACGGACGATGCCGAGAACCTGCCCATGCGTATCCACCAGACTGATGGTCGCCTGCATCCGGCTGTCGAGCGGGCGCCTGATCTGCGCGCGCGCGCGCGACAGCACGTTGAACGCCTCTTCGAGAATGGCCTGCGCTTCTGCCGCGCTAAGCGGCTGGGTAACGCTCGCGCCGTCCGTACCTGCGCGGATCGGATAGCGGCCCGCGCCGTCTCCATCGGTCAGAATATAGGCATCGGGATTGGCGAATTCCGCATTGGTGCTGCGGCGGATGCCCGACGCTTCACTGCCGTAAGTGGTGCCTGCCCGGACCACTGCGGCAGCATAACCGGTCACCGCGACCAGCCCGCCTGCCGGGCCATTGATAGCGCCAAAGCTGGTCTGCAGCGGCGACAGATCATTGACAGTCATATCACTGAAACGCAGCGTTGTACCGTCGACCGGTATCCGATCAGCAGCGATCGCAGTGGGCGGGGTAAAGCCCTGGATACCCGCCAGCGCTATCGCTTCCTCGTCATCGACATCGACGTCCAGAATATTCGGGTCGAAACCATAATCGCCATCGCCGGCGATCCCTATGCCGCCGACGACCACGCCGTTTTTATATAGCGGAAACCCGCCAGGATCGGCTGCCAATCCCAGCGGCGAACGTTTGGGGCCAATCAACGCGCCCGGCCCTGCTGCTGAAAAGCGGGCAGACAAGTCTGAACATGGCAGCTGGCTGAACTGGACGCCGAACAACGGGCCGCTTTCCAGCCCCACCGTGGTCGGTGCAGGCGGGAAATGTTCCTGCACGATCTGGCTCGCCGTGCGGGATGAAAATGCGTTGCCCCCGCTCGACAGATAAGCCCCGGTTATCGCCTTTGCGATCGCGGCTGCAGCGTTGGGCACCATCGCACCTTGCAAGCCGACTTCGTCACCCGGCGCGGCATTGCCTGCGATCGTTCTGGTGCTGAGCGCCGCCTGCGCAGGGGCCCCGGTCATATTGAATACCGCCAGCACATTGCCGACGCGGTCGGTCACCGCCACCGTAGATGGAAGGCCGCGTGCCTGCGCCTCGCCCACCGCCTGAGCGATGATTTGCTGAACGTCGGCAACCGACAGCGATTCTGCAGCAGGGTCGGCAAAGACGCGGCCAGATGGCGGCGGAACCGGCGTTGGGGTCGGCGTTCCACCGATGGGCGACGGGGCCGATCCACCATCACCGCCGCCGCACCCGGCCAGTGCCAATGCCAGCGCAGCCGCCAGACAGGATGAATTGCCGAAAGCGCCGCGCATCAGCGGAGCGCCCCGATGGCACGCGCCGCCTGGCCAAGGGCACTGCGGAACTGCGCCGGATTATAACCCTGCGGGCTACGCACCGCGGCGTATGCACGATTGATATTCGCGCGGATGCCAGCAGCAGCCCCCATCGTCACGCGCCCTTCGCGCACCATGGCGTTCAGCAAGGTATCAACTGCCATAACCGCCTGCGCAGAACCGGCATAATCGGTAAAGCGAGGGCTCGTGGCCGTGTCGGTGATTTTCTGGACAACGGTAAACGCATCGCTGCCGGAATATCCGCGCGCAGCCAGTGAATCAGACAAAGCCGCAGCTTCCCCCCTCAGCCGCTGGGCGGCGGCCACTGCCTCGGTCCGGCCCTGTCCCATTGCGCGGTGGAAATCCTTGCTCGCACCATCGAATGCAGCGGCCCGGCCAGGCGCGAGCGCCCGTGAAACTGCTGACAGCATGATGATGTTTTCGTCGTTGTAGGGCGCAAGACCGAACGGGATCGGGCGCCCCGGATTTGTCTCGAAGGTCAGCTTGCGCTGCGGCCCGTCCGTGATCTGGCGGTGGCAACTGTGGCAGTCATAGAAATAATATTCCGGGAAAACCCCCTCCATGCCGAACTTGGGCCGGGCGAAAAGATCGGTTGAACGGCGCACCGCCTCTGCCTGACCGACTGCCCAAAGGCGCACCGAATCCGTCTTGCCCTTACGGGCGGCATAATCGGCATCCTCGTCGTGATGCTGCTGGAGGGCGGAAAACAGGTCGAGTTCAAACGCGACACGCGGATGGCCGGCCGCCATCATCGAATGACTGACGAACTGGTTGCCGTCAGCGCTGCCGAAATGGCAATCGAGGCACACCTTCGCCCGAACCTGCGGCTTCTCCAGCGGGATCAGGCCATTCGCGACATTTGAGGCATGGGTTGCCGGTTTCGCATAGTGAACGGCGAGCCAGCCGCTCGACGCGCCATGACACGTCTCGCAACCGACCCCGTCGGACGTCTGGAAACGCGGGCCGCGCTTGTTTTGCGGAACGTAGGTCGCATGGCAACCGAGGCAGGCGGGCGCAGACGTTGCAGCGCCCAGGCCAAGGCTGGATGCAATTTGCCTGCCGCGCGGAGATGCGAGAACGGCGTAGGCCCTGCTGTGCGCGCCGGTGGACGAAGAAGGCTCCTGCCAAGTGGCGATCTCATCCTGGCGGACGGCTTCGCCATTACCTTCTGCCCGGCCGTGACAGGTCGAGCCTGCGCAAGTGGCGACCCCTTCGAAACGAGCGCCGCTGCTTGCGGCCTGCGCACCGGTAGAGGCGAATATCCCGGCCCACTGCGCCGCGACAGCCAGTGCCGGAATGGCCAGCAATGCCATCGCCCGGCCGCCCCATGAATTCTTGCGCAGCTCCATCACGAAAGCCCCTCCCCTGCAAAACAACCTACGGCTTCGCGGGGCGGGTGCAAGAGGCGAATGGCAGGCAGATTGTGTACAATGGCGCGGCATGGCCGTGCTTGCGCGCGCAGCCCGCCGCCAAAGCATTGAAAATACCGCAAAGATGCGATCATCGCTTCTGCCTTCCCCGACCGCCGGAACCGTATGGACCCGCCGCCCCCCTTGAGGGCATTCAAACCACGTATCGGAGGCAGCCTTGTGACTTGTCCGCCGATCTTGCGACCCGGTTTGGCACCAAGTTTATTACATCGTTACATCATCGTGTCAGCCAACAGGTCCAACTGGCCGCTGCATCCCTTTTCCAGCAGCAATTCTGCCAGGGCTTCAGGTGATTGCGGCATCTCGCCCATTTCAGCAAACGTCACCGTTGCAGGGTCGCCGCCGCCAGGACCGGTAATCTGGTAACTCGCCCCGTCAGCCAGCGGCATCCGGGCATTGTCCCAATCCGCAACCATCTGCTTTGGTTCGAAACTGACGTGCACATGTGCTGCCGAGCTGGAATTGGCCAGAACATAGGTCGCGCCCTGATCGAATCCGGGCCGCCATATCTGGACCGAGCCGAAATCAGGGACACACATGGTTCCCGACCGCGAAACATCGACCATCCAGATATTGGGGCGCGACATTGATGGCGCCCGCGTCGCACCTGTACGCACCCGGGCCTTCGACCTTTGCCGGGTCAGCGCAGCAAACGTCGAACGTTTGCTGGACCCCCGCGCGGCAACGCGGTGGGTGCCCGGGCCGCGGATTACCCGCGTGCCGCCATCGGCCATGATGGTGATCGTATCACCTTCTCTGAGGGTCACGGTGCTGCTGTCCGGCAGTTTCTTGCCCACCGGATATGCGCTGGCAGACGGCCCGCTGGATTTGATCACCACGCCGGCATTGGCGGTGCCCGAAAGCCCCATGAATGCCGCCGAAGCAAGCAGCGCAGCTGAGATCGTTCGTGATTTAACCGAGAACATAAGCCCTCCCCTCGTTCAGATTATTCATTCTATGTAGCAGATTACGCAAGGCCGCGTCATCCGGGTGGTTCTGAAGCACTTCTTCTATCACCGCCGCAGCCTCGGTATTGTTAGTTTCCGACAAAATTTCTGCCTGATGCAGTTTCTTCCGGTCTTCCTCGGGGAAGTCGGGAGCCGGTTCCATGATGTCGACCGGCCTTGCCCGCCCGCGCAAAACCACCCGTCCCATGGGGCGCCACCAGTCGAGTCCGGACTTCTGTGCGAACTCACGGCTTGCCATGACGCTCGACCCCAGCGCCTTATTGGCTGCTTCGAGCCGGGCCGCTGTATTCATGCTATCGCCCAGCGCAGTATACTGGATACGCGTTTCGCCGCCGAAATTGCCGACAACCGCCTCTCCATAATGCAGGCCCACGCGCGTCTTGCCGATCTTGGGCAGGTTAGGGTCCATTGCCGCCACTTCCGCCCGGAACGCCTCCCCCGCTTGCCAGATTGCATACCCGGCCCTGGCCGCGCGTTCAGCATCGTCCGGACGCGCAATCGGCGCACCCCAGAACGCGACCACCGCATCGCCCACGAATTTATCAATCACGCCGCCATGATCGAGCACCACCTGGCTAAGCATTTCAAGATAACGGTTGAGCAGTTTGGCGACCATTTCCGGCGAGATTGCATGGCTCATCTTGGTGAACCCTTCGAGATCGCTGAACAGCACGAAGATCGACTTTTTCTCGCCGTGCAAGGCAAGCAGCTTGGGGTTGTCGATGATCTCTTTCGCCATTTCGCGCGGCAGGTATTTGCCTAGCGCGCCTTGCGCAAAATTGCGCTGGACTGCGCCGGCGGCACGCGCTGCGGAAGTTACGGCGGTGAATGCGATGATCCATCCGGCCAGCCAGCCGACCGCTGGCAGCCCGTAAGTATCGGCCCCTCGGAAGTGCATTACGAACGGGATTCCGAGCATGATCAGGAATTGCACCCCGAGCAAGGCGTAGATGCGCCAGCTGCCCCATTCCAGCAGCCCGGTCAGAACGGCGGTGCTGACGAACAGGATTGCGAAAGCCCACAGAGTTGCAGGCAATGGTTTGGGAAGCTTCGCCCCGTCGAGCATCTGCGCCATCATTTCCGCATGAACCTGCAAACCCGGCGGTTCAAAGCCGGTCGCTTCGGTCATGGTGGTTGCGACGCGGTCATAATCGACCAGATCGCCGCCGATCAGAATGTATTTGCCGGCAACCAATTCGCTGGCGAACTCGGCAGTTTCGGGGTCGGCAAAGAAATCGATCGGGAATTTCGGGAAGAGGTCCTCTCTCACTGCATTCTGCCCGCCGGAAACTTCGTCGTTCTGCCCGCTGCGCAGGCCAAGACGGTACCGTATCGCGCCTTCATAGCCAGGCATCAACGCCGCCTGCTGCCCGGCGGCAGCCAGCATCGAGCGGGTCAGAGTGGGCGGCAGGCGTTCATCTGCAGTCGGCCAGAGGCGCGTAACCCCGAATTCATCGCTTAACTGGATGCTGGCCGGGCGGGCATTGCTGCCTTCCAATTGGGCCAGGAATTCTTCCAGATATTGCTGCTGATCGTAAACGATATCGCCTTCGTTCGCATCCTGCAGAACGTAGGCAACCGATAGCGGGGTCTGCATCGCCCGCAGGGTTTCAATCAATTGCGCATCTTCATCCTGCGGCTGGTCGAACAAGATATCAATCCCGATCGCCTTCGCACCCATGGCATCCAGATTTTGCAGTGTCTGGATCAGGATCCCCCGGTCAAGAGGGGACCGCTTGCGGGCCTTGATCAGCGTCTGTTCGTCATAGACGACCATGATGATCCGGTCGTCCTGTTCCACCGCATTGCGCCCGGCGACTTCGTAAGCGCGCAAATCGTACATTCCGGTCTCTGCCTGCGCGATGATCGGCATCGACCAGCCAAACCGGGCGATGATCAGCGCGATCACGACGAGCAAAACCGTCAGCGCAAGTCGGCGCGGCCCCGCCTCGCGGACATTGCGCCAGCCGCGTACGATGAAACTTTCACTGCCGCTTTCGGACAAGAGTACCCCCCTCTGCCAGTCTGGACCTTACGCCGGACTGACAGAGTGGTAGCCTAAGCCAGAGCGATCCGCTTGTAAAAAAGCGGCAGGCGCGCGGTAGGAGCGCAGCCCGCCCAGCTCCTGTATTACTCTGCGTCCAACCCGGTGTAGCTGAGCAGCGGCTTGCGCGCGGCCATCGTTTCATCCAGCCTGCTGCGCGGCGCGTAATGCGGCGCGGTTTTCAGACTGTCATCGCCAGCCTTTGCCCGTTCCGCCACACTGCGAAATGCGGTGATGAACTGGTCAATGGTAGCCTTGCTTTCAGTCTCGGTCGGTTCGACCAGCATCGCGCCGTGGACGACCAGCGGGAAATACATCGTCATCGGATGATACCCTTCGTCAATCAGCCCCTTCGCAAGGTCCAGCGTCGAAATACCTTCGGCAAAACCCTTATCCCCGAACAGCGCCTCATGCATGCACGGCCCGCTGTGGGCATAGGGTGCGTGCAACACATCCTCCATCGCGCGCAGGATGTAATTGGCGTTAAGCACGGCATCTTCGGATACCTGCTTCAAACCGTCTGCGCCATGGCTGAGCATGTAAGTCAGAGCGCGCGTATACATACCCATCTGGCCGTGGAACGCGGTCATCCGGCCAAAGTGCTGGAGGGGTCCGCCGAAATGTTCCTTGGCGAAAGATTCGGCATCTTCCTCCTCGACCAGATGCACAACGCCGTCTGCTGTGCGCGCTGTATAAGGCAGCGGGCCGAACGGGCTGAGCGCTTCGGACAGGACAACGGGGCCTGAACCCGGACCGCCACCACCATGCGGGGTGGAGAATGTCTTGTGCAGATTGATATGCATCGCATCAACGCCGAGATCGCCCGGACGCACACGGCCAACAATCGCGTTGAAGTTCGCGCCATCGCAATAGACGAAACCGCCAGCCTCATGCACCGCATCCGAAATGGCGCGCATATCGGGCTCGAACAGGCCGCAGGTGTTGGGGTTGGTGATCATCACCGCTGCAACGTCGGGTCCCAACCGTGTTTTCAGCGCTTCCAGATCAACGCGGCCACCAGATGTGGCAGGGATGTTCTCTACGCGATAACCGGCAAAGGCAGCGGTGGCCGGATTGGTGCCATGCGCACTTTCCGGCACAAGAACGACTTCACGCGCATCGCCGCGGGCTTCCAGAGCGGCGCGAATGCAGAGAATACCGCACAGCTCGCCATGCGCGCCCGCCTTGGGGCTCATCGCCACGCCATGCATGCCGGTCAGCTTAATCAGCCAATGGGCCAGTTCATTGATCACGCCCAACGCTCCGCGCACCGTATCGACTGGTTGCAGGGGATGGACGTCAGCGAAACCCGGCATCCGGGCGACTTTTTCGTTGAGCCGCGGGTTGTGTTTCATGGTGCACGAACCGAGCGGGAAGAACCCTAGATCGATCCCGTAATTCTGGCGACTGAGGCGGGTGTAGTGACGCACCGCCTCCGGTTCAGACAGGCCGGGCAGGTCGATCGCGTCATCACGGATCATGCCCGCCAGCCGGTTACCTTCGCCAATAACCGCATCGGGCAGATCGACTCCGGTCGTGTCGGACGTGCCGATATCGAAGATCAGGTCCTCCTCCAGCATCAGCGCATAATTGCCGGTGGTGGTGGCAGGGCCGCCATGTTTGGGCGCACCCTGTGCCGGTGAGGTTGGCTTCCATCCGCTCTTGTTCGGGGCGTTCATGACAGTTTCTCCTTCAGAGCGGAGCAGAGTGTTTCAATATCTTCCTCTGTCGTCGTTTCGGTCAGCGCGACCAGCAACCCGCCCGAAAATTCCTCTACGTCAGGATAGAGCCGGGCCAGCGAAACACCGGCCAGGATGTTCTGCTGCGACAGGTCGCGCACAATCTGCCGCGCATCGCCGTCCAGCAGGAGAGTGAACTCGTTGAAGAAGCTGTTGTTCAGCAATGTCACGCCCGGCACCGCAGACAGCTTGTCAGCGGCAATGCACGCCAGACGGTGATTTTCCGCCGCCAGTTGGCGCAGCCCCTTCTCGCCGAGCAGGGTCATGTGGACGCTGAACGCCAGCGCGCACAGGCCCGAATTGGTGCAGATGTTGGAAGTCGCCTTCTCGCGGCGAATATGCTGTTCGCGCGTCGACAGGGTCAGGACAAAGCCGCGCTTGCCATCTGCATCCACGGTTTCGCCGCACAGCCGGCCCGGCATCTGGCGGACATGTTTCTTGTCGCGCACTGCGAACAGGCCAAGATACGGCCCGCCGAATTGTAGACCGACACCGATCGACTGGCCTTCGCCAACGACGATATCGGCGCCCAGTTCGCCGGGTGACTTGATCGCGCCCAGCGCTACCGGTTCCGTGTTGACTGCAATCAACAGCGCGCCCTTGGCATGGGCTGCCTCGGCAATTTCCTCCAGATTGGGCAGACGGCCCAGGATATCGGGATACTGCACCACGACGCAGGACGTTTCATCGTCGATCCGGGAAATCAGCCCGTCATTGTCCGGCTCCGCCTGGATTGCAGGCTTCGCGTCCGCGATCACATCTTCGGTGAACTTGGCCATTGTCTTGACGACTTCGGCATAATGCGGGTGCAGCGCGCCCGACATTACCACCCGCTTGCGCCTGGTGACGCGCCCCGCCATCGCGACCGCTTCCCAGCACGCGGTCGATCCGTCATACATCGAGGCATTGGCCACCGCGCAGCCATAAAGACGCGCGACCTGGCTCTGAAACTCGAACAGCATCTGAAGCGTGCCTTGCGCGATTTCGGGCTGGTACGGTGTGTAAGCTGTCAGGAATTCGCCGCGCTGGATGATGTGATCGACGCTGGCCGGAACATGGTGTCGATATGCGCCCGCACCGAGGAAGAAGGCTGCATCTGCCGCCGCCAGATTCTGCTTCGACAGGCCGCGCATATGCTTTTCAACCGCCATTTCGCTGGCGTGCATCGGCAGGTCGCGAATAGGCCCGTCGAGCCGCGCCACTTCGGGTACATCGACGAACAGATCGTCGACCGAAGCGGCACCGATAGTTTCAAGCATTGCCGAACGGTCAGTGTCGGTCAGTGGCAGATAGCGCATTGCAAAAATCCTTCTTCCTCCGCGCCTGCGAAGGGTCGGTGCTTAAAGTCCGTCGACGAAAGCCTGGTATGCCTTGGCATCCATCAGGCCTTCCAGCTCTGACTTGTCGCCAATCGTCATTTTGAAGAACCAGCCGTCTTCTTCGGGCGAAGTGTTGACCAGCGCGGGATCTTCTTCCAGCGCCGGGTTGCCTTCAACCACTTCGCCGGTAATCGGCGCGTACACATCGCTGGCAGCCTTCACCGATTCAACGACAGCCGCATCGCCGCCCTTGTCGACCATGGCACCCACTTCGGGCAGTTCCACGAATACGATATCGCCCAGCTGTTCCTGTGCGTAATCGGTAATGCCGACGGTGGCGGTATCGCCTTCTACGTCGATCCATTCATGCTCATCGGTGAAGTAACGGGCCATCGGTTCATTCTCCTCGGTAATAATTCTGCGGAACGAAGGGCATCGGCGTCACGGTGGCATCGAGACGCTTGCCGCGAACCTCCACCTGCAACGCGGTATCTTTGCTGGCATGTTCTTTCTGGATGTATGCCATCGCAATCGGGTGACCCAGCGTGGGCGAAAATCCGCCACTGGTCACGCGGCCAACCTCTGTATCGCCGACGAACACCAGCGAACCCTCGCGCGCGGGGAGCCGGCCATCGATTTTCAGGCCGACCCGCTTGCTCTGCGTGCCGCCAGCCAGTTTCTCGGCAACCGGTCCATGACCCATCCAGCCGCCGCTTTCCCGACGCGATTTGGTCAGCGCGAACAGCAGGCCCGCAGATACCGGATCGGTCACATCGTCCAGATCATGTCCGTATAGCGGCAGCCCGGCCTCAAGCCGCAGGCTGTCGCGCGCGCCTAGACCGGCCGGCTTAACCCGTTCGTCTGCCACAAGCGCATTGGCCAACGCTCCGGCATGGTCCGCAGGAATGGAGATTTCGAACCCGTCTTCGCCGGTATAGCCTGCGCGGCTGACCCAAAGCGGAATGCCGTTCCATTCAAACATTCCGGCGGTCATGAACACCAGCTTCCCCGTGCCCGGAATCAATTCATCCAGCACCGCGCCCGCCTTCGGCCCTTGCAGCGCCAGCAGGGCCTGATCCTGATAGTGGGTCAGCGTAATCTCGTCCGGCAAATGTTCGCGCAGATGGGCGATGTCGTCCCATTTGCACGCACCGTTGACGACCAGGGCATAGTGCGAACCGGCATTGGTCACGATCAGATCGTCCAGAATGCCGCCTTCTTCATTGATCAGCAGCGAATAGCGCATCCGCCCTTCGCCAAGGCTGGAAATATCGCCCGGCAGCAGCGCCTCAAGCGCTTGTGCGGCGGCGGTCATATCGCCGTCCGGACCTTCGACCGAAAGCTGGCCCATATGGCTTACGTCGAACAGGCTGGTCGAACCACGGGTCCACTCGTGTTCGGCCACGATGCCTTCGTACTGGATCGGCATTTCGTAACCGGCAAACGGCACCATCCGGCCGCCCTGCTCGCGGTGCCAGGCATCCAGCGGGAGCACTTGCTCTTCCGGCATGTCGTCTGGATGGATTTCGGTATCTTCGCTCATCAAAAATTCCTGACACGAGTGCATACGCCTCAAAACAAGGCGTCGTTCCTGCACCCCCTCTGTCGGGAAGACCTGAGAGTTTTTACGCAGGCCAATAACTCGGCCCAACGCTTACCCCTTCGGTGGCCCCATTTGCATGAGACGCTTTCCAGAGTGTCTGCCAATACGCGGTCCCTGGTACCTGAGAGTTTCCGGGGCGGTTGCTCCTTCGGTGCCGACAGCCACGGAGCAAGTCCGATAGCCGGCGGTCTCTCCCGCGTAATGGCCGGGAATCGGTAGACGCCCGGCGACCGGTCGGCATTCGCTCAACCCCGTGCGTGCGTCAATCCCAAGAAGCGCTTCAGCGCCAATTGAGCCACAATAAATAGCACGCCGAAAGCAGGATCCACGCACCGCCCAGTGTTTTCAGTCGCCGTGCGCCCAGCCGGATGGCAATTGGCCGGGCCAGAAACCCGCCCAGCACCGCACCGGGTATGGCGAGCAGCGCGACCTCCCAGATCAGCGTACCTTGCTGGATATGCCAGACGCTGCCCGCAATCATGCTGACCGACGAAATCACGCACGCTGTTCCGACGCACAGCAACACCGGATAGTGCCGCAGGAACAGGTAGAACGCGACAAGTTCGCCAATTCCGACCGAAAACAGCGCAGTAATCGCGCCGCCGGGCACCGCAATCATCAGCAATACCGCGAGATCGATCGGTGCCAGACTGCCGCGCTCCGGCAAATCGCGGTTGATGGTCCATGTGGCCGCAATCAGCGCCAGTCCCAGTACGATTGAAAAACCCTTATACCCCAGCAGCACCATTTGCGGATCGAACACGGCAAGCCGCTGCACCGCCAGCATCGCGGGCAGGGACAACCCCAGCACAAGCACCGCCAGTAACCAGTAATCGCGCGGGCGAACGGCGGCTTCGTTGTCGAGCGGCCGGGGCTGATGCAACAGACGGTCGGTCCAGCGCAGCGCGCCCATGGTCATGCCGAATGCCTGGATCATCATCGAAACAGCGGTCACCCGCAGCGGATCGATTTGCATCACGCCATGATCGCTCAGCGCATTGAACACCGGTACGAATACAACCCCGCCGCCAGTGCCCGAGGTGTTGGCGATGATTGCACCGATCACACCGACAATCGGCAGGGCAAACAACACTTCAGGCCATGCCGGCCCCGTAGGAACCACGGCCCACAAAGCAGCATAGCAGGTCAGCAGCACCAGCCCGCCAATCCACACCAGTCGTCCGGCGGGAAGCGTCATCAGTCGAGATTGGGGCGTAGCCAGCGCTCTGCCGTCTGCAAATCCACGCCGCGACGCTGCGCGTATTCCTCCAACTGATCACGTCCAATCCGGGCAACGCCGAAATACTGGCTTTCCGGGTGTCCGAAATAGAACCCGCTGACGGCGGCTGTCGGCCACATGGCAAAGCTTTCCGTCAGAGTCAGGCCTGCATTTTCCGGCGCATCGAGCAGGTCGAACAGGATCGGTTTCAGGCTGTGATCGGGGCATGCGGGATATCCGGGTGCCGGACGGATGCCGCGATACTTTTCCTTGATCAGCGCTTCGTTGGTCAGCTGTTCGCCCGGCGCATAACCCCACAGATCGGTGCGGACATGCTGGTGAAGCCGCTCTGCGAATGCCTCAGCAAACCGGTCTGCCAGCGCCTTCAGCAGAATGTCCGAATAGTCGTCATTGTCGGCCCTGAAGCGGGCAAGGTGGCTCTCGATCCCGTGGATGCCGACCGCGAAACCGCCGATCCAGTCGCCCGCCGGATCGATAAAATCGGCAAGACACATATTTGCCCGGTCACGGCTTTTCTTCACTTGCTGGCGCAGGAACGGCAGGACCACGTGTTCCTCCCGGTTTACCCGGTGAATGGTCACGTCGTCGCCATCGCGCGCGCAGGGCCAGAAACCGCATACGCCCCTGGCCGTCAGCCATTTATCGCTAATGATCTGCTCGAGCATCGCCTGCGCATCGTCCCACAGCGAGCGGGCGCTTTCGCCGACCACGTCATCCTGCAGGATCGCGGGATAGGTGCCGTGCAATTCCCACGCGCGGAAGAACGGGGTCCAGTCGATGCAGCCGCGCAAATCCTCGAGCGACCAGTCATCGAACACGTGAACTCCGGGCTGCAGCGGCGGAGCGGCCTTGTCGCTGAGATAGGCGTCGTAGTAATTCGCGCGCGCATCCTCGATGCTGAGCAGCTCACTCTGACCCTTGCCTGCACGCACATCGCGCACCCGTTCATATTCCGCAGCCGTTTCGGTTACGAAATCATCGCGCAGCGTGTCGGACAACAGCTTGCTGGCCACACCGACCGCGCGGCTGGCATCGAGCACGTGGATCACCGGACCGTCATACGCCTCATCAATCCGCAGCGCCGTGTGAACCTTGCTGGTGGTCGCGCCGCCGATCAGCAGCGGTATGTCCATTCCGGCGCGCTGCATTTCTTCCGCAACCGTCACCATTTCATCCAGCGACGGGGTGATCAGACCGGACAATCCAATCATGTCCGCACCTTCGGATTTCGCAGTCTCGATGATTTTCGACCACGGAACCATCACGCCGAGGTCGATCACTTCATAACCGTTGCATTGCAGAACGACGCCGACGATGTTCTTGCCGATATCGTGCACGTCGCCCTTGACGGTCGCCATTACGATCTTGCCCTTGGCTTTTGCGCCATCCGCCTTTTCCGCCTCGATATAGGGGATCAGGTGCGCCACCGCCTTTTTCATAACGCGGGCGGATTTAACAACCTGGGGCAAGAACATCTTGCCGCTGCCGAACAGGTCGCCGACCACGTTCATGCCGTCCATCAGCGGGCCTTCGATAACTTCGATCGGGCGCCCGCCAGCGGCTTGCGTCGCGGCACGCATTTCCTCTGTGTCGGCTACGATATCGGCATCGATGCCTTTGACCAGTGCGTGCTCCAGCCGCTTTGCGACCGGCCACCCCCGCCATTCGGCAGTCGCCTTTTCATCTTCCTTGCTCTTGCCCTTGTAGCTTTCCGCAAGGTTGATCAGCCGTTCTGTCGCGGTCTCTTCGCCTCCGGCAACGTCGCGCATCAGGATCACATCTTCGCACGCCTCGCGCAGCACCGGATCGATCTGGTCGTAAACATCCAGCTGACCCGCATTTACGATGGCCATGTCGAGGCCCGCCGGTATCGCGTGATACAGAAAGACGGAGTGCATCGCGCGTCGAACAGTCTCGTTCCCGCGGAAACTGAACGACAGGTTGGACAGGCCGCCGCTGGTCTTGGCAAGCGGACAGGCGGCCTTGATTTCGCGCACCGCCTCTATGAAATCCAGCCCGTAACGGTCGTGTTCCTCAATCCCTGTGGCGACCGCGAAGACGTTCGGATCGAAGATAATGTCTTCTGCCGGGAAACCGATCCCGGTCAGCAAATCATAGGCGCGTTTGCATATCTCGACCTTGCGCGCCTTGGTGTCAGCCTGACCCGCTTCATCGAAGGCCATCACCACCACGGCGGCGCCATAATCCATGCATTTGCGGGCTTGTTCGAGGAACTGGTCCTCCCCCTCTTTCATGGAAATTGAATTGACGATCGGCTTGCCCGAAACGCATTTCAGACCTGCCTCGATCACGTTCCATTTGGAACTGTCGATCATCACCGGAACGCGGGCAATATCGGGTTCCGCGGCGATCAGTTTCAGAAACGTCGTCATGGCATGGACAGCATCGAGCAGCCCTTCATCCATGTTGACGTCGATCACCTGCGCGCCGTTCTCCACCTGCTGGCGGGCAACTTCGACTGCCGCATCGTAATCGTCGGCCATGATCAGCTTCTTGAAACGGGCCGATCCGGTCACATTGGTGCGTTCGCCGATATTAACGAAGCGGGCTGTTGAGGTGTCGTTCATATATCTAGGCTTTGTCACGGGGCTGTACGACTGAAGCGGTCTTTGTTCTTATGTCGCTGCCAAGCTCGTCGCGATCCGCTTCGAGCGCGCCTTGATCGACCAAGCCGGCATTTTCCGGTGCCATCCAGTCCAGCGCGACATGGTATGTGAAAGGGTTTCCGTAGATGTCGCTATATTCAAGACGGAATAGCGTTTTCGACAATCTGGTTCTCGCGGCTTTGGATACCGCATTAAATTGGGCATCATATTCCGGATCGTTTTCCCGTCCTTCATTGAACAAAGACAGCAAGGTGATGGCTTTCTGGGGTGGGACCGTCCGACCCTTTAGCTTTTGGGCGTATCGATCCCAAAAAACCGGATCCTTTTCAGGCTCGAGCAGCGAGACAAAATCCGGGACGTTCAGGTTTTCGGCAGCAAGCCTTACCATTACTCTGTCGATTATGAGCGGCCCCACCCCCTCGTTTGCCAGTTCAAGGGAAAATCCACTCTTGAAATTTCCCTGTCGAAGATAGGGGATTGGGCGAAAGCTCTGGTGATTATGTGTTCTCTGGATGCTGGCCATTTTTCTCGAAGTAAGAAATGACCAACCTGCGACAAAAAGCGCCCCGATCGCGGTCACAACCTGAACAACGTCGGCAAAAATATTCATGTCCATCGTTTACGCTGCAATCGTAAAGGGTTCGAGGCCGGCAAGTTGCATCTGCGTGTCGCGCCGGGGGATTCTTCGCGGGGAAAGACCCTGCACCGCCTTGGCTATTTCAGCGATGTGATCCGGGGTGGAGCCGCAGCATCCGCCCAGAATATTGGCCTGTCCATGCTCCGCCCATTCCTGCACCAGCGATGCCGTGGTGGCCGGGGCTTCATCATATTCGCCCAGTTCATTGGGCAGCCCGGCATTGGGATAGGCGAGGATGAGCGTATCAGCGATCTTGCTCAACATTTGAACATGCGGGCGCAGCTGTTCCGCGCCGAAGCTGCAGTTGAGACCAATCGTGACCGGGTTCGCATGGCGCACCGCATACCAGAATGCCTCCACCGTGTGACCCGACAGGTTCCGTCCGGAAAGATCGGTGAGCGTCATGGACAGCATGATCGGCACATCGCGGCCAAGTTCCCGCTCCAGCTGCTTGACCGCCATGATGCCGGCCTTGGCGTTCAGCGTGTCGAAGATTGTCTCGATCAGGATGAAATCCGCCCCGCCTTCCACCAATGCGGCGGCCTGTTCGTGATACACCTCTGTCAGAAAGTCGAAATCGATCTCGCGGAAACCGGGGTCTTCGACATCCGGCGAAAGCGATAGCGTCTTGTTGGTCGGCCCGATCGCACCCGCTACGAAACGGGGTCTGCCATCTCGCCGTGCATACTCATCGGCCAGTTCGCGCGCGATCTTGGCCGATGCCAGATTGATGTCCCGGACAAGATGCTCTGCCGCGTAATCGGCCTGGCTGATCCGGTTGGCTGAAAACGTGTTGGTGGAGACGACGTCGGCCCCGGAATCGAGATAGGCGCGGGTGATGTCGCCGATCACATCGGGGCGGGTCAGCGCGAGGATATCGTTATTGCCCTTCTGGTCGGCCTTCAGCCCCAGATCGCCAGCATAATCGCTCTCATCCAGCTTGCGGTTCTGAATCTGGGTTCCGAACGCACCGTCGAAAATCAGGATACGTTCTGCGGCCTGTGCCTTCAGGCTTTCACGCGGTGTCATCGGACATCTCCTTTCGGACGCATGCCGAGCATGTGGCAGATCGCATAGGCGAGGTCCGCACGGTTCAGCGTGTAGAAGTGAAAATTGCGTACGCCGCCAGCGTACAGCCTGCGGCACAGTTCCGCCGCGACGGTCGCCGCGACCAGTTGCCGGGCAGCTGGCCGTTCATCAAGCCCTTCGAACAGGCCGTCCATCCATTGGGGAATTTCGGCGCCGCACGCACCGGCGAACTTGCGCGCCTGGGCCACGTTGGTCACCGGCAATATGCCCGGCAAGATCGGCGCATCGATACCGTTTTTCGCCGCTTCGTCGCGAAACCGGAAGAACGTGTCGGCGGAGAAGAAGAACTGGCTGATGGCGCGGGTTGCGCCGGCATCCAACTTGCGCTTGAGGTTGTCGAGATCAGCCTGCGGACAGTCGGCATCGGGGTGGGTTTCTGGATAGGCAGCGACCGAAATTTCAAAGTCTGCAATACCCTTCAGTCCGGCCACCAGTTCGGCCGCGTTCCGATATCCTTCCGGATGCGGTTCGAACGGCGCACCTGGCTCGCCCGCATCGCCGCGCAAGGCAACGATATGGCGAACGCCGGCTTCCCAATATTGTTCTGCAACCTCGCGAATTTCATCCTTGCTCGCGGCGACGCAGGTCAGGTGCGCTGCTGCGGGAAGGTGAGCCTCGCGGATGATCCGGGCAACGGTGTTATGCGTCCGCTCGCGGGTGGAGCCGCCAGCACCATAGGTTACGGAAACAAAGCTCGGTTCAAGCGGGGCAAGTTCCTGCACCGCGTCCCACAGCTTGATCTCCATCTTTTCGGTCTTGGGCGGAAAGAATTCGAACGACGCCTCGATATCTCCCGGCAACCCTGAAAACAGAGGGGTGTCGGCAGCGGTCTGCGCCTCGTGGATTGGATCGAGCGTGTCGGTCATGAGGCAACCTTTTGCAGATCGGTAGAGGAAGGCCCGCCCTGGCGGGTACCGAGCCAGATCTTCACGGTAAGCTCGCCCTCGTCGAGGGAGATCGGCTTGGCCGGCGTAAAGCCTGCCTCTTTCAGCAATTCGCGAATGGCCTTGTCGGTGAAACCAAGCCGCGCATGGGCATGACGGTCACGCAATTCCTCGCGGTCATGCGCAGCGAAATCGACGATCGCGATGCGCCCGGCGGGGCGGGTGACACGCGCCGCTTCCGCCAATGCGGCAGCCGGATCCTGCGCGAAATGAAGCACCTGATGCAGCAGGATGGTATCGAAACGGTGCGCTGCAAACGGCAGAGATACAAAATCGCCCTGCACCAGTTCCACCGCGTCGGCGGGCAGGTTTTGCAGCTTCGCACGGGCAACACGCAGCATGTCGAGGCTCTTGTCGAGCGCTACGATATGGTCCGCATTGGGTGCAAACAGTTCAGCCATGCGGCCGCTGCCGGTTCCGATATCCAGCAATTGGCCCAGCGAATGAGTGCCCAGCGCCTCGACCAGGCTATCCTCGACCAATTTGTCGGGGCTGTGCAATTGCCGCAATTCGTCCCAGTCATCGGCATGTTTGGCGAAATAGTTGGCAGCGTTCAACTCGCGCGCGCCGCGTATGCTGGAAAGCTGGCGCCTGTCGTCCGCACACACCGCAGCGAAATCCGGGTCTTCCCGCTCCGCCGTGGCCAGCAGGCGCGACACCGCTTCGCCCACCGGATTGCCGCGTTCATTGCCGACCGCTGCGCGCAAGAACACCCAGCTGCCTTCCCGGTGACGTTCCGCCAGGCCAGCATCGCACAGAATCGCAACGTGGCGTGAAACGCGCGGCTGACTCTGACCCAGGACCTGCGCCAGTTCACCGACTGCAAGCTCCATCGCGGATAGCAGCCGCATCACCCGTAGTCTGGTCGGATCGGCAAGCGCGCGCATGGTCGTTTCAATCTGCATGGATCAGCGCATATAAAGATATTGTTATATCCGCAAGTCCGATTCAATGCGCTTGGATGTCTGGCACCGCGTGCTAGGCTGTGCGAACAATCTAGAGAGAGACCACCATGAAATACGTCCAGTTCGGAAACACCGGCCTTACCGTTTCACGCCTGTGCCTCGGCTGCATGAGCTTTGGCGATGCAGCGGCCGAAGGGCATGACTGGGCGATGGATCTGGACAGTTCGCGCCCATTCATCCGGCAGGCGCTGGAAGCCGGGATCAATTTCTTCGACACCGCCAATGCCTATTCTGGCGGCACGTCGGAAGAATATGTCGGCAAACTGCTGAAGGAAATGGCCAACCGCGATGAAGTGGTTATCGCGACCAAGGGGTTCTTCCGCTGGCGTCAGGCACCCAACACTGGCGGCCTGTCTGCCAAGGCGCTGATGCATGCAGTGGATGACAGCCTGCGCCGGCTGGGGACCGACTACATCGATCTTTATCAGATCCACCGGCTGGACCCGAACACACCGATGGAAGAGATTGTCGAGACGCTCGACGCAATCGTCCGTTCTGGCAAGGTCCGCTATGTCGGAGCGTCATCCATGTACGCCTGGCAGTTCCAGAAAATGCTGCACATTGCCGAACAGGCGGGGCTGAAGCAGTTCGTTTCGATGCAGAATTACGTGAACCTGATCTACCGCGAGGAGGAGCGAGAAATGCTGCCCCTGTGCGCCGACAGGGGAACTGCGGTGATGCCGTGGAGCCCGATGGCGCGCGGCAAGCTGACCCGGCCGTGGGACAGCACCACCAATCGCAGCGAAAGCGACCTGGTCGGCAAGGCGCTGTATGCGCGTAGGCAGGAAAACGACCGCAAGGTTGTGGAGGCGGTGGAGGCTCTTGCGAAGGAACGCGGGCTGCCCATGGCCCAGATCGCGCTGGCATGGGTGCTGCACAAACCAGAGGTCACCAGCCCGATCATCGGCGCGACGAAGCCTAAACATATCGAAGATGCGGTTGCGGCGCTCGACGTTTCGTTGTCCAAAGACGAGATCAAGCGGCTCGAGGCGGCCTATGAACCGCACCCGGTGATGGGCATTTTCGGGATGCCGCAGGCGGAAATGAAGCTGACCGTTAAGGGCTGACGGCGAAAGGCCGAATTCAGCCGCGGCGAACGCTGCTGCGATGGACGAGACGCACCGGCACGCGGCGTTCGGCCGCCTGGTCTTCACCCAGTGCGGTGCGCACCAGCATTGCACCGGCTACGTCGAAATCGGGTTCGATCGAGGTTAGCGGCGGGTTGCTGTGCTGACCGGCCCGGATGCCGTCGAAACCGATCAGCGAGCAGTCACCCGGAACCGAGATGCCTCGATCATTCAATTCATCCAGCGCGCCAAGCGCGATGGAATCGCAGGCGATAAACAACGCGTCGAATTCGGTATCGCTATCGGCCAGCAGCGAAGCAGCGCGGCGGCCCTGATCTTCGCGTTCCAGCGTGTCGTCGACCGACTGCAGGACCGGTTCAAGCCCGCTTTCCTTCATCGCGGCCAAGTATCCCTCGTATCGCTCGCGGAATTGCTGCTGGGGCGAATCTATCGCCCCGATATGGACAATCTTGCGGCACCCGGCATTGATCAATTCGCGTGTCGCAAGCATGCCGCCTTCGTAATTGTCCGACCGCACCCATTCGAGATCATCGAACGGAGAGCCCCAGAAAGCGACAGCCCGGCCATCACCGGCAAGATCGTGAAAATATTCCCAGGCCGCCTCGTTGATCGTCGTGCCGATCACGATAACCGCATCCGCCTGGCCGCGTTCTTCATACCGGCCGAATATTTGCTCTGCCTCGGACTGGAACGAAACGAGTGTTTCATACCCCTGCGCTGCTGCCGCCGCGCACACACTGCCGAGCAGCGAGAAATAGAACGGGTTCACATCGCTTGCCGCTTCGTCGGGCCGACCAATGACCACTACCGCGATAGTGCCGGTTTTACCCCGGCGCAGCCGCGCAGCCCGTTCGTCAACCACATAGCCGAGTTCTTCGGCTGCTTGCATGACTTTCGCCCGCGTTGGTTCCGTTATCGCGCTGGAACCCGCAAGGGCGCGCGACACGGTCGACTGGCTCACACCGGCTTTCTCGGCAACGTCGAACGACGTCACGCGGTGACGGCTCGCGGTACGTGTCATGTTCTCTCCACACCCATTCGCCGCGGTCATTGCTCGGCGTTCAGGCGAATGCAAGCCCTCCCCCTGCTTTCTGCCGCAGTGATCAGGCGGGCGCGGGGCAATAGCGTTGCAGGTATTCGCCGTGGCCAGGCATTTTCTGGACCAGGAATTTGATCGACTTTTCCATTTCGTCGAGTTCCTTGCGCGTGTCTGCAACATCCAGAGTGTTGGCGATGGCATTGTTGCCGCCCATGCCGATGCGCTGCCCCATCATCACCGCAGCCCAGCTGGTTTCCGTGAACAGTTCGTCTTCCTCGCGGAAAATCTGGCCATTCAGGCGGAAGAGCTCGACCTTCTCCGTCAGCGAGTCAGGCACGTCCATCGTGCGGCAATAATTCCAGAACTCGGTGTCGTCGCGTTCCGTCGCGTTGTAATGCAGGATCAGGAAGTCGCGAATACGCGCATATTCCTTCGCAGTCAGACGGTTGAAGGAATCTTCCTGCGTCTGGCTGATCCCGTCCAGCGAAAGCAGCGCCATCATTTTGTTGATCCCGGTATGGATCAGGTGGATCGATGTGGATTCAAGCGGCTCCATAAATCCGGCTGACAGGCCCAGAGCGATCACGTTCTTGTTCCAGAACTTCTTGCGCCGGCCGGTCACGAACCGAAGGAAATTGGGATCGGCGGCAGGCTTGCCCGCCAGATTGCCGACCAGAATATCGAGCGCCTGATCATCGCTCATATAATCGCTGCAATAGACGTGCCCATTGCCGTTGCGGTGCTGCAGCGGAACCTGCCACTGCCAACCCGCATCATGCGCCGTTGCCTTCGTGAAAGGCGGCGGCGGGGCCCCGTCGTCACGGCCGCAAGGCAGCGCAACCGCCCGGTTGCAAGGCAGCCAGTGGGCCCATTCTTCGTACCCTGTTTCCAGCGCCTGCTCGATCAGCAATCCGCGGAAACCCGAACAGTCGATGAAGAGGTCGCCGGACACGTCTTCGCCGCTTTCCATAACGACAGAGGCGACATGGCCCGTTTCGCCGTCCAGCTTTACGTCGCCGATCCGGCCTTCCTTGCGGACCACGCCGCGCCCTTCCGAAACCCGCCGCAGCAGCGCGGCATAGCGCCCTGCATCAAGGTGATAGGCATAATTAATGGGCGGGACATCGTCGCGCTGGAAATCGGCACTGCGCGCGAACTTGCCGAAATAGGCAGCCATGGTTTCGACGTTGAAGACCTGGATAGGGCGCTTGTCGCCATCACCGCGAAACTTGTGCCACACCTGGTGAAAGGCGATGCCGCCCATTTGGTAACCATATGCACCGAACGGGTGGATGTAGCTGTCGCCCTTCCTGCCCCAGTTCTCGAACTGGATGCCGAGCTTGAACGACCCTTGCGATGCAGCGAGCAAATCCTGCTCGTCGACGCCGATCAACTGGTTGAATTCGACAAATGGCGGGATCGTGGCCTCGCCGACGCCTACTGTCCCGATGGCCTCGGATTCGATCAGGACGATATCCAGATCATGTCCGGTCTTGAGCCGCGAAAGCGCAGCAGCGGCCATCCAGCCTGCTGTTCCGCCGCCAACGATTACGATCCGTTTGATCGCCATTTCCAGTCCCTCTCCCAATCGCCCTCAATGCCGGTCCGCTTCTGCGAATCGATGGCTCTATCCATGATCTAGCAGACGGCAAGGTGACGGCCACCTCGCTGTTGCAATTGCACAACACCCGGAGCACTGAAATCCAAAGCGCCGTGTCTGGACAGGCTGCAAGTCCGCAGAAACGCTTGAGTGTTAGCATTCGAATGCCCGCTTGTGAACGTTCATTTTATTACTTGTGAACGCTCACATTTGAGCCTAGTCATACTGCCACAAGAGCGCATGAATTGCGTCGCAATGACATTTGGGGAGAGAAAATTGTCTAGCGAAATCCTGATCGACCGGAAGAATTCCACCTTGCGTAATTTTGCGTTGGGGACTGCATCTTCGCTCGCCATGACTCTGGCGATGACCGGAACTGCCATGGCGCAGGACACCGCTCCAGCTGACGAAGCAGAAGCAACGGCTCAGGCGGATGACGATACCGTCATTGTCGTCAGCGGCTACCGTGCATCGCTTGGAACAGCGCAAACGGTCAAGCGCGACGCAGACACTTTTGTCGATGCCATTAGTGCAGAAGACATTGGCGCTCTCCCTGACCGTTCGGTCGCAGAGGCTTTGCAGCGCGTACCTGGTGTCAATATCGGCCGTTTCGAAAAAACCACTGACCCTGACCGTTTCTCGGTCGAAGGCACCGGCGTCATCATCCGCGGCCTCCCCTATGTCCGGTCGGAACTGAATGGCCGCGAGATTTTCTCCGCCACGGGTGGCCGCGTTCTCAGCTTCAACGACATTTCGCCGGAACTTCTGGGCCGCGTCGAAGTGTTCAAGAACGTCACTGCAGACATGGTCGAAGGCGCGATTGCCGGTACGGTCAATCTGGTTACCCGCAAGCCGCTGGATACAAACGGCCTCAAGGTCGCGGGAACGATCGGCGCCAATTACGGCGACCTTCGCGAAGAATGGTCGCCAGAGTTTTCCGGACTGATCTCGAACAGCTGGAATACAGACGGTGGTTCCTTCGGCCTTCAGCTCGGCTATGCCTACTCGGAACTGAAGAGCCGCACCGACGCATCGCAAGTCGCAGACCCTTGCTACCGCGCTGACACATTCGATGGGCCGTGCCTTCGTGCACTGACTGTCGGATCGGGCGGCTTTGTCGGTGATCCGAACTTCGATGAAGCCAATTTCCCGCCAGCAGGCTCGCTGGTCGTGCCCAAGGGCGCAGGCGTTCGCACGACCGATCTTGATCGTGACCGCGAAGCGTTCTCTGCGGTCGGCCAGTATGAAAGCGCCGATGGCCGGTTCCTTGCGACTGTTGAATGGCTTCGTTCCGAAACCAATTTCGACACCGAAGAATTTGCCCTGATCGCCCGTGTGGACGACGAACTGCTGTTCCCGACACCGGCAGATGGCAGCACCTGGCAGTTCGACGAAAACGGCGTGTTCGAAAGCGGCGTACTGACCCAGCGTTTCGGCGATGCCTACGCAACCCCGTTCGGTCGCGGCGGCATTCCGATTGACTCGCTCCGCTTCCTGCGCAGCGCAAAATCGGTAACCGAAGACTTCTCGCTCGATCTGAAATTCGAGGCGACCGATCGCCTGCGCTTCAACTTCGAAGCACAGCATATCGATTCCAAGCTCAGCCGGGATTCGGTGTTCGGTGCACTCAGCACCTTTGCCAATATCGACCTCGACCTGTCCGGCAAAACGCCGAGCGTGCAGTTCCTCGCGCCTCCGGGCTCACCAGCGGATTATTTCTCCTCGGGTGAAAGCACCTATTACTGGTTCGGCCTCGACAGCCGTGAGAAGAACGAAGGCGATCTCGACAGCCTGCGCTTCGATGCCGAATACGACATCAGCGATGACGGCTTTTTCCGCCAGGCACGTTTCGGCGCACGCTGGGCAGAACGTGACCGTACTACGCGCAACACGAACTTCAGCACATGGGGCAATCTGTCCGCTCCGTGGGCTGGCCGTGCGGGCTGTGCGCCATGGAATGATGGCCCTGGCTGCGCAGCAACCGGCGGCTTCGTTCCGGGGCGCTGGTTCACCGGCCTTCCGGGCCAGGACTTCGCCATTGCAGGCGGTGCCTTCACCGACGAATTCCCTGATTATTCGCAGTACCGCGCACCCTTCAATGACGGTTTCCAGCGCGGCAACACCCCGCTGCCGATTGAAAACGGTGCCGGCTGGTTCTTCGGCGGTGACGATTTCCTCGGCGAATATCTGGATGGAATCACTGACCAGCAATTCGACGAAATTCAGACCTTCGGCCAGTCGCCAGAACGCTTCAACTATGGCGTGAACGGCCGGACCCGGGTCGACGAACTCACCGGTGAAGTTATCCCGTGTGACATCGAAGGCGTCTATTGCCCCGGCGAAGTTTCGACCGTTTCCGAGACTACCAAGGCAGCCTATGCCCGGGTCGATTTTGGACACGATTTTGACAACGGCATGAGCTTGGTCGGCAATTTCGGTCTTCGCTATGTTGAAACTTCCGTCACCAGCGGCGGCCGGATCGGCTTCCCTGACGCGGGCCGTTTCGACACGCCTGTGATCGAAAATGGCGTTCAGGTTGGCGGCGGAAACGGCGACGGCGTTGTCCAGGTTTCAGAACTGACTGTCGGCTGCCCCGATCCAAGCAACCCGAACGCTGTGGTCCCGGTAAGCCTCGTCGGTATCTGTCAATTGTCCGATGCAAGATTGGCTGAATTTGCCGCTGCCTTCACCGGTGAAATCCTCGACGATAGCCGCAAGATCCGCTTCGACAACTGGCTGCCCAGCTTCAATGCAAAGCTTGATGTCGGCGGCGGCCTGCTGTTCCGTGCAGCAGTTTCCAAGGGCATCTCGCGCCCTGACCTGCAATTGTTCCGCGCGGGTGGCGGCATCAGTGACAACACTGTTGCTCTGAATGCGGCAAACAATTTGGAGTCAGGCCCGCTGTTTGCCCTGGAGACAGGCAACCGCAACCTGAAGCCGATCACGTCGTGGAACTACGACCTCTCGGCGGAATGGTATTTCGACGAAGTGGGCTCGCTGACATTCTCGGTCTTCCTGAAAGATATTCAGGGCATCGTTAATGACGGCTTTGAAGTGGTGAACTACACCAGCCCAAGCGGTGCATCGACCGATGTTCAGGTCAAAGGCCCGGTCAACGACCAGGGCGGCGATCTGAAGGGCTTCGAACTTGCCTATCAGCAGACGTATGACTTCCTGCCAGGATTGCTCAGCGGTCTGGGCACGCAGTTGACTTATACCTACGTCGACGGCGGGGACTTCTCGAACCCGAACCTCGCAGCAGTTGGTCAGTCCTCTGTAACGACGGGCATCAACGAACTCGGCGGCGGTGCCTTTACCGGGGCGCAGCCAGTGGCCGGACTGTCCGAACACACGATCAATGCCACGGTCTTCTACGAGAAGGGTTCACTGGCATTGCGTGCGGCATACAACTGGCGCTCCGACTTCCTGATCACCCCGCGTGACGATATCTTCCCGTTCTCGCCAATCTGGCAGGAATCTACCGGGCAGCTTGACGCGTCGATCTTCTATTCGGTGACCGACAACATCAAACTGGGCATCCAGGGCGTTAACCTGCTCGACGAAGTTACGGAAACCACGCAGGTGGTCGACTTTGACGGTACCCGCGTAACCCGTTCGGCGTTCCGGAACGACCGCCGCTTCACCTTCCTGGCACGTTTCGACTTTTAAAAATCCTGCCAATGTTGTGATCTATCCTGCGGGCCCCTGTCTTGATGACTGGGGCCCGCTTCCATTTGCAGCGAATTTAAGGGATGCCCGTCTGATGAACAACAAACTGACCTGTCTCGCCGCGGGAATCCTCGGTGCTTCATTAGCCGCCTGCAGTGCGGCCGGGCCGCAGAAGAGCGAAGTGATCTCGTCCGTCCAACTGCCTGACCGCTCCACCGCGCGCATTCCCGGGGACGAAAGCGGCTGGCAAATGGTCTGGTCGGACGAATTCGACGGCGTAGCGATCGACCGCGGCAATTGGGCGTTCGATGTGGATTGCTGGGGCGGCGGAAATGAAGAGCGCCAATGCTATGTGGATGATCCGGCAAATGCCTCGATCGAAGACGGCAAGCTGGTGATCACGGCCCGCAAGCAGGAGCATACTGGCCCTGCATATCCACCGCATATCCGGGGTTCGATGGAAGATCCCGACGCGCTGGCGACAAAGCCGTTCACATCGGCGCGGCTCGCAACCCGGGGCAAGGCCGCATGGCAATATGGCCGGATCGAAGTGCGAGCGAAATTGCCGCAGGGTCAGGGAACCTGGCCCGCCATCTGGATGCTGCCAGAAGACAGCGCCTATGGTTCGTGGGCCGCATCGGGCGAAATCGACATCATGGAAGCCGTCAATCTCGGTGTGGAATGCGCCGAATGTCCGGACGGCAGGGAAGACACCATCCTGGGCACGCTGCACTTCGGCGGACTGTGGCCGAACAATTCCCTCAACAGTTCCGAAATGCACGCGCCCGCCGTGCTGGACGGATTTCACACCTATGGCATTGTGTGGACGCCGGGCCGGATCGAATGGACTTTTGACGGGGCGGTATTCGCGGTGAAGGAAGCGGAAAGCTGGTGGAGCGCCAATTCGGATAAAGCGAACGCCCCCTTCGACAAGCCCTTTCATTTGATATTGAACCTTGCGATTGGCGGCGGACTGCCGGAAAGAAGGGGCGTCGGCGGCGTGTCGGAGAGCGATTTTCCAAAACGCTTCGAAATTGACTGGGTGCGCGTATGGGAATGTGATGCCTCCCCTGGCGTGGAAGGCACGTGTTCCCAAGCAGCGGAGGAATGACATGGCGCGGCGACGTCAGTCGGTAACGATCAAACACGTAGCTGCGGATGCGGGCGTTTCCCTGCAAACCGTCAGCCGTGTCATCAATAACGAAGCCAATGTGCGGCCCCAGATGAAGGAGCGTGTGCAGGCATCAATCGACAAGCTGGGTTACATCCCCTCGATCGCGGCACAGCGGATGAGCGGGTCGCGGTCATACCTGATTCTTGCGCTGAACGACCGCGAGCGGACAATCGAAGACTGGCGTTCGCGTCAGGGTTCGGACTGGGTCGACCAGATGCTGTATGGTGGCATGCTGAAATGCGCCGAATACGGCTATCGCCTGATTTTCGAACTGGTCGACACGCACAATGATCATGTCGAGCGCGAACTTCAGGCCGCGATTGCCGCGCTGCAACCAGACGGTGTGATCCTGACCCCGCCCCATTCCGACAATCCGCTGATCACCGGCGTTCTGCGCGAGCACAATATTCCATTCGCCCAGATCGGTTCGGAAGGCGCGGGCGGCGGAATACCGCTGATCATGGGCGATGAAGGCGCAGCGCATCTGGCAACAAACCATTTGGTGCGGCTTGGGCACAAAAAGATCGGTTTCATCACCGGATCGGCAGAATACCTCCTGAGCAAATGGCGCGAAGACGGGTGGCGCGGGGCGATGGATAACGCCGGTCTTCCCACCGACGGACTATGCGCGGAAGGCAATTTCACTTTCAAGTCCGGTCTAGAAGCGGCGCGTAAATTGCTGGATCAGCCAGCCCGCCCCACCGCGATCATCGCCAGCAATGATCAAATGGCTCTGGCTGTGCTGAAAGTTGCGAAGGAACTTGGCCTCGGTGTCCCCGCTGACCTTTCGATCATCAGTTTCGACAACACTCCGGCAACCCGGTTCGCGCAGCCGCCGATCACTGCAATCGACCAGCCCATCGCCGCCACATCATCGCGTGCGGTCGAACTGATCATCTCCGCCAAACGCGGCGAAGACCTGCCCGATGCCCCCACGGTGATCCCGGCAGAACTGATCGAGCGCGATTCCACCGGACCGGCAGCAGACCGGTCGGCTGCCAACAGCAACTAACGGGTGGACCGCCCCCGCTTCCAGTCGCCGCGGTTCCTGATCCTCTACGCGCTTGCGGCAGCCGGAGGGGCGATCGCTTACGTCCCTTTTTTAACGATCCTGCTGCCTATGCAGGTAACCTCGCTGGTCGGTTCTGCGGATGTCGAATGGCTCGCCTATTGCGCCTTTGCCGGGGCGGTAGCCGCAAGCATCGCCAACATCGCGTTCGGCTGGTTCAGCGATGCCACCCGCAACCGGAAATCATGGATGCTCGCCGGTCTGGGGCTGTCCAGCGCAGTGCTGGTGTCCATGTCCCACGCGCGCGATATGGAAACGCTGATCGGCCTGATCGTGCTGTGGCAGGTTTTCCTGAACATGATGCTGGCTCCGCTTGCCGCATGGGCGGGTGACTGTGTGCCCGACGGGCAGAAGGGCATATTGGGCGGGTTACTGGCATTTTCGCCAGCTGCAGGTGCACTTGCCGCAGCAATTGTGACCTATCCCGGACTGGCTGGGCCCGATGCACGGTTGGTCATCGTGGCGGTGATCGTTGCGGCATGCGTATTGCCGGCAATCCTGTTTGGTGCCCCGACTGAGTTTCCCGAACTCAACCGGCCCACCGCGAGCGATGAAAAACTGATCCAGACCACCGAAACCGCCCGCTCTGTCGTGGTCAGGATGTGGCTCGCGCGGCTGCTGATCCAGATTTCCGAAGCCGCGCTGTTTGCCTATCTGTATTTCTGGTTCCGTTCGGTCGATGGATCGATGACCGACAGTTCGGTTGCGCGCATCTTCAGCGTGATTCTCATCGCATCGATACCGGTCGCATTGTGGACCGGCCGGTGGGCCGACAGGACCGGGCGGCCCATCCTGCCCCTGCCCGTGACCGCCGCGCTCGGCAGTGCAGGACTGGTCGCTATGGCGCTATCGTTCAGCCTCGAAACTGCCATTGCCGGTTATGTGCTGTTCGGCATAGCAACATCCGTATTCCTCTCGCTGCACACCGGGCAGACACTGCGCGTTTTGCCGAAACCGCAAACGCGCGGGCGTGATCTGGGGATTTTCAACCTGACCAATACCGGCCCTTCGCTGATTGTGCCGTGGATGGCGATTGCACTCGTTCCGGTGTTCGGATTTTCCGGACTGTTTTACCTGCTTGCCGGCCTAGCCCTGCTGGCCGCGTTCCTGCTCGCCAGTCTGCCCCGCCCCAGATAGCCGCTTGCTTTTGAATCTCGCCTCTGTAAAACCCCTTTTTGAGAACGTTCACACAATGCGCCAGACGGTTTCAAAGAACACGGCGTCAGTACGTTAAAGAGGATGGGATGAGGGTGCGATTTCTTACACTTGCAGGGGCAGTCGCCCTTTCGGCTTGCAGCAATACGGGGCCGGTGCAGAGCGCCGCGTCCGATGCGCCGCCAGCCGCCGAACAATCGGCGGTGCCGCTTTCCGCAATGTCTGCAGAACAGATAGTTCAGGCGATGTCGGTCGAACGGAAAGTCGCGCAGCTTATCATGCCCGACATTTCAACGATTACGCCGGACGATGTGCGCACCTATCGCTTCGGATCGATCCTGAATGGCGGCAATAGCGGGCCCGGCGGCGATGATCTGGCGCCGGCGCCTGAATGGCTGGCGCTGGCCGACGCTGTCTGGGAGGCTTCTTCCGCGCCGCTTGCGAACGGTGAACCGGCGGTCCCCGCACTATGGGCCACCGATGCAGTGCATGGTCACAGCAACATTCCCGGCGCAACGATCTTCCCGCACAATATTGCCCTTGGCGCGACGCGCGATGCAGAGCTGATGGAGCGGATCGGCGAGGCGACGGCAGCTGAAATCGCCGCAACTGGAATCGACTGGACGTTTGCCCCGACACTGGCGGTCGCAACTGACGATCGCTGGGGCCGCACCTATGAGAGTTTCTCTGAAGATCCGCAGTTGGTCAGCAAACTGGGCGAAAGCACCATTTGGGGTCTGCAAGGCCGGCCTGGAAGCGAGGGTTTTCTCGACCAGACGCGGGTAATCGCGACTGCCAAGCATTTCTACGGCGACGGCGGGACGGGCGGCATCGATCGCGGTAATACTGCCGGTTCCGATGAATTCCTGCGCAGCGTGCACCTTGCACCTTACAAGCCGGCAATCGGCGCAGGCGCACAAACGGTCATGGCATCATTCTCCTCCGTTAACGGAGAAAAGATGCACGGCAGCAAGCGTTTGCTGACCGATGTTCTTCGCGGCGAGCTCGGCTTTGGCGGGCTCGTGGTTGGTGACTGGAACGGTCACGGGGAACTGGACGGCTGCACGAATACCGATTGCCCGCAATCGCTGATGGCCGGGCTCGACATCTTCATGGTTCCGGAAGACTGGAAGGGTCTTTACCAGTCGCTCCTGTCGCAAGTGAACGATGGCACCATTCCGATGGAACGCCTCGATGAAGCGGTTATCCGCATTCTCAAGGTCAAACAGAATTACGGCCTGTTCAGCAGACCCAGGCCTTCGGAACGCAGCCTTGCCGGTGATTATTCGGTGATCGGGGCTGATGCGCACCGCGCCGTCGCCCGCGAAGCCGTGCGAAAATCGCTTGTACTGCTGAAGAATAACGGTGTCCTGCCGCTGAAACCGAACGCGGCGATCGAAGTTGCCGGGGCGGGCGCGGACTCAATTGCCATTCAATCGGGCGGCTGGTCGATCACCTGGCAGGGCGGCGGCGAACTGACCAACAGCGATTTCCCCGGCGCGACTTCGATCTTTGCCGGACTGGCGAAGGCGATGGCGGAGGCCGGCGGCACTGCCCGGCTAGTCTCCGATTCTGCGGCAGGCGCAAAGCCCGATGCAGCAATCGTCGTGTTTGGCGAAGAACCTTATGCCGAATTCGTGGGCGACCGCGAAGATCTGGCCTTCCGCGATGAAGAGGGGCTGGAACTGCTGCGCGAATACAAGGAACGCGGCGTCCCTACTGTCGCCGTATTCCTGTCCGGCAGACCGCTATGGGTGAACCGCGAGATATCGCTTGCCGACGCGTTTGTTGCCGCATGGCTCCCCGGGACCGAGGGCGCCGGCATCGCCGATGTCCTGGTCGGAAACACTGACGGGTCGCCGCGCTATGACTTTACCGGAAAGCTCGCCTTTGGCTGGCCGTCAAACTGCGCCCCCAACAGCGGCAACCTGTTCGAATTCGGACAAGGCGGCAGCTATGCCGCTTCACCCGCCTTGCCGGCGCTCGATCTTGAATGCGCGTTGCTGAATCAGGACTTCTCAAATGGACTGCGCATTTTCGAACGCGGCCTCAACCAGGCAATCACCGCCAGCGCAGCCGATAGAGGCGGGCAAGCGGACTTGACCAACCTGGTCGGCAAAAGCCCGGAAAATGCAGTTAGCATCGCAGCCTTCGATAAGGATGCTCAGGAAGATGCGCGCCGGATTACATGGAGCGCGCCGGGAACGGTCGTTTTCGACTGGAAACAGCAGGCGTTGCCTGAAGCTGGCGCACTCAACCTGACCTACAAGGTCGGCGCACGGCCGCAGGGGCAATTGCTGCTGAAGCCGCAATGCGAAGGATGCGACGATGCGATCGACCTGACATCGACCGTCGCACTCGCGGCGAACCTTGGCTGGCGGACAATGCAGATACCGCTGAGCTGCTTGTCGGACGGCGAACTGGCCGGTTTCACACTGGAATCTTCATCCGCATACGAGTTCGAGATGGAAATCGCCGGAATTGTGCCGCAAGCGAATGATCAGAAATGTACCGGCCCGTTCTAAGGCTGGACAAGGGAGGGAATACACCATGGCTCTAGCGCCAGACGTTGCGTCGAGCACCGATCCGAATCCGATCGAGGCAGAAGACATCCATGTAAACGAGCCGGGTCTGCAATGGTTCGTGTTCGCGCTGTTTTTCATTTTCGGCGGTATCACTTCGCTCAATGACGTGATCATTCCGAAGCTGAAGGAACTGTTCACCCTCAATTACACGCAGGCGATGCTGGTTCAGTTCTGCTTCTTCGCGGCCTATTTCGTGATCGGAATACCCGGCGCAAAGCTGGTGAAACGGATCGGATACATGCGCGGCGCGGTTGCTGGCCTGTTGATCATGATGACCGGCTGCCTGCTGTTCATCCCCGCATCGCAGACCGCGACATACAGCCTGTTTCTGTTTGCCCTGTTCGTCCTCGCCAGCGGGGTCGTGGTGGTGCAGGTCGTGGCCAACCCGCTGATCAGCCTGCTTGGCCCGGCGAAAACCACCCACAGCCGGCTGACTTTCGCGCAGGCATTCAATTCCTTCGGTACTTTCATTTTCCCGCTGGTTGGTGCTGGCCTGATCCTCGGCAGTCTGGCCAATGTCAGCGCAGAAGACCTCTCGGGTGCTGAACTCGACGCCTACCGCTCGCTGGAATCGGCAGTGATCGTGAACACCTATGTCGGTCTGGCGATTGCGCTGGCGATCGTGGCCGCGGTCGTATGGATGTTCCGCAACCGCCTGAAGTCAGAAAAGCACGAAGCGAGCGCTGGCCTTGCCGGACTGGATCTGCTGACGCGGCCCCGCTTCCGTTTCGGCGCGCTATCGATCTTCCTCTATGTCGGCGGTGAAGTCGCCATCGGTTCGATCATCATCAATTACCTGTCGCAGGACTTCGTTCTGGGGCAGCCTGAAAGCGTGATCGGCTGGATGGTCGCATTGTATTGGGGCGGTGCAATGGTTGGCCGACTGATCGGTTCGGGCTTGCTGCGGATCGTCAGCCCGGGGCTCCTGCTGGCAACCGTGGCCGCGGGGGCAATCACATTGATCGTGATTTCCGCCAACACCACCGGCGAGCTTTCTGCCTATAGCCTGCTCGCAATCGGCCTGATGAACGCGATCATGTTCCCGACGATCTTCTCGCTCGCATGCGAGAAGCTGGGTACCCGCGCAGCGGACGGATCGGGCATCATCAATGTCGCGATCTGCGGCGGCGCGGTTGTTCCGCTGCTTGTCGGAGCTGTTGCCGATGCGACCACATTGGCATTTTCGCTGGTCATTCCTGCGATCTGCTATGCGGTGATTGCCGGCTTCGGGATTTTCGCCCGCAAGCCTGCCTGACCGAAGACAGCCTATGTTCTATGTGGGCGGGCAGGCTTCGGCGTGTCCGCCCGTTTCATTTCCGCCACGCTGCCGATCAGCACCGCATCGCGATTGCCGCGTCCGGTTGATCTTCCATGACAATCTGCGAATGCTCCCATCAATTGGGAGTGAACGTTGAAAGATCGGTCTGACAGGCTAGTCCGCAAAATCGTGATCGTTGGCGGCGGCACGGCTGGCTGGATGACTGCAGCCGCCTTGTCGCACCGCCTGTGCGGGCTCGGCTTGGACATAACGCTAATCGAATCCGCCGAAATCGGCACAGTTGGTGTGGGCGAGGCGACGCTGCCGCAGATCCGATATTTCAATCAAGCGCTCGGCATTGACGAAACCGAGTTGATGACCGCCACCAGCGCCACGATCAAGCTGGGCATCCAGTTCTGCGATTGGGGCCGGATAGGGGACAGCTATTTCCATCCTTTCGGCGCGTATGGTGACACCATCGGCCCAGCAGATTTTCATCACTACTGGGTCAGGCAGGCTGGCCGCTCCGGCTGCGAACCGTTCGGAAATTTCAGCTTCCCGATTGTCGCTGCCGAAGCGGGAAAGTTCGACCTCCCAGGTCCGCAGAATGAAGACGGGCCGACCGCCTATTCCTATGCCTTCCAGTTCGATGCGAGCCTCTATGCCGCATTTCTGGGCCGCTTTGCACAGCAGCGCGGCGTCCGGCGCGTAGAGGGCAAGATCGTGTCCGCAGCATTGGACGGTGAAAACGGTTTTATCCGTTCTGTCAGCCTTGAGTCTGGCGAAACTTTCGGGGCGGACCTGTTTATCGACTGCTCCGGTTTTCGCGGCGTTTTGATCGAACAGGAACTGAAGACCGGGTATGAAGACTGGAGCGAATTCCTCCCCAATAACCGCGCCTATGCAGTGCCCTGCGAAATGATGGGACCACTATCGCCATATACACGCGCGACAGCGCGCGAAGCCGGATGGCAGTGGCGTATCCCGCTGCAGCACCGGGTTGGCAACGGCCATGTCTATTGCGACAGCTATATCAGCGACCAGGACGCGCTCGACCAGCTGATGACCACGCTGGAAGGGAAGCCTCTGGCTGAACCCAAGCAGCTGTTCTTCGCGACTGGCAAGAGGCGCAAGATGTGGAGCAGGAATTGCGTCGCAATCGGTTTGTCCGGCGGTTTTCTGGAGCCGCTGGAATCGACCAGCATCGATTTGATTCAGAGCGGTATCGACAATCTCGTGGCGCTGTTCCCGGAACAGGAATGCGCTGTCAGCGACGCGGATGAATACAACCGCCTGATGGATGCCGAGTATGCCCGGATCCGCGATTTCCTGATGCTCCATTATGTCGCAAACCAGCGCGAGGATTCGCCTATGTGGCGTGATTTTCGCGAGAGCCAGATGCCAGATAGCCTTGCTGCGAAAATCGACGCGTTCAAATCGCGCGGGCTGGTTCCGGATTTCACGCAAGGGCTGTTTCTGGCGCCCAGCTGGCTATCCGTCTTTATCGGCCAGAACGTGATGCCCGAAACGTGGGACCCGCGCGCCGGCATCCTGCCCAAACAAGAGCTTGAAACAAAACTGGGCCAGGTTTCCGCAACTATCCGCAAAGGCGTGGACGCGATGAGAACCCACTCCCGGTTCATCGCCGAATCCGGTGCCGCTTTCCAGCCGCCAGAGGCAGGTCAGCGCCAATGACCGATCATCCGCATCTTGCAAAAATCGCTCTATTCGGCACTTCCGCTGATGTCTGGCCGGTAGCCGCATTGCTGGCGTGCAGCCTGCCCGAACAGACAAAGCTGACGATCGTCGAGACATCCGGAAGCGGCAGCGGCACCAATGGTGCAATGGTAGTCCCTGCGGCACACCGATATTTCGAGCGGTCGCAGATAGACATAGCTGACCTCCTCAAACGCTCCGACGCGTCGGTCGGTATCGGCATCACGCATCTCGGCTGGCTCGGTGCGGGAAGTGAACTGTTTCTCGGACCGTCCGGTTCAATGCCAAAGATTAACGGAGTGCCGCTTCACCAGATCATGCTCCGCGCAGCGATGCTGCATGATGATCGAAGGCGGCTGGCACATCTGCTCGAACCATTCCGCCTGCCTTCGCGCGCCGCAGCCGCAGGAAAACTCAGTTGGCCCGCCGGAGAGGCCGGCTCGCCCAAGCAAATGCTCGGTCCGCAGATCCAGATCGGGGTGGCCGCGTTTGCCGAATACCTGCGCGGGCGATCCACTCGCGACCGGTTCGAAACTTTACAAGGAATAGCCTCTGCAGTCGCGACTGGCGGTGAGAATACTGTCCGCTCCGTCTTGCTGGAAGACGGCCGCGAAATTGCTGCAGACATTTTCATCGACTTATCCGGCGAGATTTCAGATTTTGCGGTGCTGGAGCAGGGTACGCAGCCGAAGCAGTCGGTATTTGAATTCCCATTCAGTCAGCTGCGTTCGGGCTTCATTCCGGCGGCGGAAGGGCAGCGTAGCTTCAATCCTGCCGCGGAGGCGATCGAAGGCGGCCTCATAATGCGTACGACACTTCCATCCGGCACCATCATAGAAGCGCTCGTTAGCGAAACCGGTCACGAGGCTGCCGGCATTGGCAATCTTCCCGCCAGCGACATGACGTGCGCAGATTTCCGGATGTTTTCGACCGCTGATCCGTGGAGCGGCAATTTGGTCCGCATGGGCACAGCGGCGTGCGCGCTCGGTCCGTACCATTCGGCAGACCGGCTGCTGCTGCTGGAACAAGCTTTGCATTTCGCCGAACTGTTACCCGCCTCGGCCAACATGGCTGCAGAAGCGCAGGCATATAATGCGCGGCAAGCAGCCTCATTCAGTCAAGTTCGAGATCGCGTGCTTGCGCCGTTTTTGCTGAACCACAGAACCGACGCGGCGTGGACCGCTTGCCGAGAGGTGGATGTGCCGGGAAGCCTGCGCATCAGGATGGATCAGTTTGCTGCCAGAGGGCGGCTGGTGACTTTCGAGCATGAAATCACCGACGAACAGGAATGGATAGACCTGTTCATTGGATTTGGACTGATACCGGATCGGTGCGACCCGCTGGCGCTGACACTGGATATGCAGAAACTGGTGCCGGTCCTCGGGCGGATCGCCAGCGATCTGGGCGCCATCGTTGCAGCGATGCCGGACCACAAGGCGCCTTTCCGCGCGCAGGGTTGAGCAACGGGGCCATTACTTCCTCCGGCGATCATCTCCCCTGCTACCCTTGCAATGCTCGCCGTAGGCTTTAGGCATGTGGCACACCTTTTTCCCTGACAAACCGTGCCTTGCAAAATGTGCTTCGGCATCGCGGGAAAACCGTACCCGATGGAAAGCAGAGCAAATCTATGAGTGACACCGCTGACGGAAATTCGATTGATCCGCCATTGGTGCATCTGCCCATCAAGACTGCGAGTAAGGGGTTTTACAACGGTTTCAGCACGATTGTGACTGTTCCGTCCAAGGTGATCGTCACCCTTCTGATCCTGTGGGCCATACTGTTCCCGGTGCAGGCAAACGAAGTACTGGCGCTCGCCAACGATACGATCATTCGCGATTTCGCTGGTTGGTATGTTTACCTGGTGGCATTCCTCATGCTCATTGCATTCATTCTTGCGGTGATCCCAAAAACCGGAACACTGCGCCTCGGTTCTCATGGCGAGAAACCGGAATTCTCGCGCTTCTCGTGGTTTGCTATGCTGTTCGGGGCTGGGATCGGGATCGGCATGCTGACCTATTCCACCGGTGAGCCTTTGGCCCATTTTCAGAACAATCCGGACATCATCCGCGGGATGATCGAACCGGTTTCTGCCGAGGCTATCCGCCCGGCCTATATTTACACTTTCCTGCATTGGGGCTTCGCCGCATGGGCCACCTATGCGCTGGTCGGCCTGGCAGTCGGCTATGTCGCCTATCGCCGCAACTTGCCGCTGACGATCCGGTCGGCACTCGCTCCGCTGTTTGGCAAGGCAATGTCCGGCCCTGCCGGTCACATTGTCGATATCGTTGCGGTTGTTGCAACGGTTTTGGGCGTTGCCGTAACGATGGGCCTGGGGGTCGAACAATTCGTGACCGGGTTGCACCGGCTTGGCCTTGGCGACTGGTTGATCGGTCCAGAAGGCACCGCTTCGTCTGCGGCCATTGTTGTCGCGCTGATCCTGCTGGTCGGCGCATCGACGATATCCGCGCTTTCCGGTGTCGGCCGCGGTATCAAATGGCTGTCCAATCTGAATATGGGCCTGTCTTTCCTGTTGCTGGCAGTCTTCGTCATCCTCGGATCGGGTCTGCTCGGATTTGAGCTCCTGCTGACCGGCATATATGATTACATCGTGAATTTGCCCGGACTGGCGCTTACCCTCTGGTCCGCCGATGGAACTACGTCCGGTGACGCGCTGGCACAGTGGCAACTCGACTGGTCGGTTTTCTATTGGGCCTGGTGGATCGCCTTCGCCCCCTTCGTCGGCATGTTCATTGCGCGCGTGTCGCGCGGACGGACAGTGCGCGAATACGTTCTGGGCGTAATCCTTGTCCCTTCGCTGATGTGCTTTGTCTGGATGGCGATTGTCGGCGGAACCGCGATCGATCTGGAACTGAGCGGAGCTGCGCAAGGCACAATTCTCTCATCCGGCATTTCCGACCAACTCTATGCCACGCTGGCCGTGATGTTCGATCCGGCAATTGCGCTGGTTATGTCGGGCCTCGTGGTGATCCTGCTGATGACCTATCTAATCACATCGGCCGACAGCGCGATCCTGATCGTCAACACGATCAACGGGGCCGGAGAAGACAGCAGCGCATCTGACCGCCGTCACCATATTATTTTCTGGGGCGCCGCCATCGCATTTGTGGTCGGCAGCATGTTGCTGCTGGGCGGGATAGAGGCGATCCGCATCACCATGATCATCGGCGCACTGCCATTCTCGTTCGTTGTCGCCCTTATGGGCATTTCGATCATAAAGGCAGTGATCTACGATCTCATCCGCAAACGTCAGGGCGTTGCATGCACCGCCCACGCCAGCGAAGTGATCGAGAACCCAGCCGCAGCAAGTTCAGTATAGCGACCCCGGCGATCGCCGGGAACGTCCGATAGCAACTTGATTTCGACTTGCGCGTGACAAGTATTTTATGACGCCTATTTGAGTTAACTATAAATACTGCCCGATTACATGGTAAGATTGAAATAATGAACCAGTAAAAGTGCAATGTATATCGGCTCGAAGATATATATATTTGCCTTTATTTGATTTATTGTTTTCCTGTGATGATAATATCACAGACTCTTTTCGCTTCGTAATTATTGGCCTCCTGCGGTGGCCAGCTCTGGGTGACTTTGTTATTCGCCCGCCACCGTGCGCAAAATCAATCCGCTCAGGCGTGATTTATTGCGGCGAGATCCAAAGCCAGACCTTCGAAGTCGACAGGGAAAAAATCCAGATGATCAAATTTACAAGCGGCACGTCGATCGTGGCGATCGCCGCCTTTACGGCAACAGCAGCCTCCGCGCAGGACGCTCAGCCGCGCACCGGGGGCGTCGGTGAAATCGTGGTAACTGCAACCAAGGTTTCCGAAAACCTGCAGGACGTTCCGATCTCGGTAAACGCAATTGGCGAGGAAGCGCTGGACGAGCTCGCGATCGACACGTTCTCCGATTACCTTGATCAGCTTCCCACCGTTACTGCAGGCGGCAGCGGTCCGGGCCAGAGCACGATCTATATTCGCGGCCTCGCCTCGACCACGCCCAACCTGACCACCGCCGGTGTGGCTGGCCTCGCGCCCAACGTTGCGCTTTATCTCGACGATCAGCCGCTCGCACAGCCGGGCCGCAACCTCGACGTCTATGCTGCCGACCTTGAACGTATCGAGGTTCTCGCAGGACCACAGGGCACGCTGTTCGGCGCAAGCTCGCAGGCAGGTGTTGTCCGCCTGATCACCAACAAGCCTTCGCTGAGCGGCTTTGACGCTGGCGCAAAGGCCGGTGTTTCCTTCACCAAGGGCGGCGAAGCCAGCTACAACGCTGAAGCGATGCTCAACATCCCGGTCACCGACAATTTCGCCGTTCGCGGGGTATTCTATCTCGACAGCCAGGGCGGTTATATCGACAATGTTGCAGGCACGATCACCGCACGTGACAGCGCCCGCTTCCGTCCGGCCGGAACCGTCCGTTCAAACGGTGTGCCGGTGAACACGCAGCGCGCCGGTTTCCAGTCCGACCCGGCAACGCTGGCACAAATCGATGCCAACGTGAACTTCATCGCCGCCGACAATTCGGGTCTTGTGGAAGAAGATTTCAACGACACCCAGTATTCTGGTTTCCGCGCATCGGCTTTGTACGAATTCACACCCGACTGGCGCCTGACCGTTTCGCATGCACGCCAGTCAATTGAATCTGACGGTGTGTTCTTCGCCGATCCCGATCTCGACCTCGATGATCTGGAAATCCAGCGTTACGAACAGGACCGGATCGAAGACGATTTCTCCAACACCAGTTGGACGGTCGAAGGCCGCCTGGCGATGCTCGATGTGGTCTACACCGGTGCATATACCGACCGCGAAACCGAACAGCGGGTCGATTACACCGACTATCTGTTTGTCGGCCAATACCTGCCTTATTACATCTGCGACGGCTCCGTCAGCTATCCGGGTGCAGCGGTGCCGAGCGGCACCTGTCAGGCACCAAACCTGTTTGTGACCTCGTCTTCCAAGACCAAGGTCTTCACGCAGGAATTCCGGGTCAACACTCCTCAGGAAGAGCGTATTCGCGCAACTCTGGGTGCGTTCTATTCCGATCTGGAACTTCAGGAGCGTAACGACTTCACCTATCCGGGTAGCGTCGCCGCTGCACCATTTGGCGCCTTCGCTCCGAACTTCCCGTTCCCGGGCGGTTTCCAGAGTGATGCCGGACCGTTCCCGGCTGGCGTGATTTTCCGGAACGACATCAAGCGGACCGATGAACAGTTCGGCCTGTTTGGCGAAGCCAGCTTCGACGTCGTGCCCGATCTGCTGACCGTCACGCTCGGCGCGCGTTACTACAACATCGAAGTCGACTTTGAAGGCGATGCCAACAGCTCGTTCTGCAACTCGGGCGCTGCGCAGGATGCCGACGCGTTCGGCACCAATGTTTCCGACCTGTATGATGGCGATGGCCAGTTCACCTTCGTTGGAAGCTGTAATGCGGCACTTCGCCAGACATTCAGCCAGGGCGATACGCTGGCAGATATTCAGGCTGCCGGCCTGACCGCTGCACAGGCACAGCAGGTGTTCAATTCGCTGAACGCACCTGACGTCGCCAAGGCCAAGGGCACGATCCTAAAAGGCACCGTAACCCTGACGCCAAGCGAGGACCTGCTGTTCTACGCGACCTATTCGGAGGGCTTCCGCCCTGGCCTGCTGAACCGCCCCGGCGGTGCCGGAAACGGTGCAGGCTTCACGGTTCCATTCGAACTCGAAACCGATGAAGTGAAGAACTACGAACTCGGCTGGAAGATGGACCTGATCGACGGCCAGCTGCGACTGAACGGCAGTGCGTTCTTCGTCGACATCAGCCGTCTGCAAACGACGATCTTCGATCCTAGCATCACCAATCTGTTCTTCTCGGACAATGCCGCGGATGCAGAGATCAAGGGCGTCGAAGGCGAGATCACGTGGGCACCGTACAGCATTGAAGGCCTGACGGTTTCCGGGGCGTTTTCATTCCTCGATACGGAAATCACCAAGGTCCTCACGCCGACCAACGATGTGATCAAGGGCGAACCGCTTGCTTATGCTCCGGAATTCCAGGGCAACCTGCGCGTTCGTTACGAATGGGATCTCAACGACGATCTCAGCGCGCACATCCAGCCGCAGCTCGTCCATTCCGGTTCGAAGTTCACCGACATCATCGAAATCAACAAGTTCAAACTGGAAAGCTACACAACCTTCGCGCTCAGCGCAGGGGTCAAGACCAACCAGTGGTCGCTTGAAATCTTCGGTGAGAACCTGACCGATACGCGTGCGGAAATCGCAGGCAATTACATCAACGATCGCGAGCGGATCACCACAAACCGCCCACTGACCGTGGGTATGCGCGTCAGCTTCGATTACTGATCGTCTGACCTCACATTGATCGAAACGGCGGACAGGGCTTAACTGCCTTGCCCGCCGTTTCTCTTTTCTGGCAAAGGCATCGTCATGGCAGACACACGCGATGAACGTTCAGCGCAGCTCAAATCGGGGCAGGATGCCCTTCGTTCGGGTGATTTCGGTTCCGCCTTGGCGATTGCCCAGACACTGATCCAAAGCGGGCCCGAGGATGCCGAAAGCCTGTATCTGGCCGCTGTTGCCAGCCGCTACCTGTCCGACTTTGCCGCTGCGCAGGGTTATTTGAGCCAGTTGCAAGCCGCCTCACCCGAATTCGGGCGCGCCTGGCAGGAAGCCGGTCATCTCGCCCGCGCGGAAGGCAATCAGAATGGCGCGATCGCTGCGTTCACGCGCGCGGTACAGTTCAACCCCGCGCTGGAGGCAAGCTGGCGGACGCTGGCAGAATTGCAGGCAGCAGCCGGCAACACTGCTGAGGCCGCATCTTCGCAGGCGCAGGCAGACCGCATCCGTTTGATGCCGCGCGAATTGCTGGCAGTGACTAACCATCTGGCAGAGGGCCGGCTGTTGAAGGCAGAGGAATTCTGCCGGCACTATCTGCGCCACAGCCCGCGCAGCACCGAGGGTATGCGCCTTCTGGCGCAGATCGGGATCAAGCTGGGCATCCTCGACGATGCGGAATTTCTGCTGGAAAGCGCCGCGGAGTTCGAGCCCGACAATATCCAGGTTCGCCTCGATTACATCGATGCCCTGCGCAGGCGGCAGAAATTTGCCGAAGCGAAGGCCCAGGCGGAAGCCCTGTACGCGCGCGATCCGGAAAGCCCGCTCTTCCAGTCGCACCTTGCGATCGAGGCCATGCAAACCGGCGAATACGACCGCGCTTTCGAACTGTTTGATCAGGTTCTGGAAAAGCTGCCCAACGACCCGGCCACGCTGACTTCGCGAGGCCATGCACTGAAAACCACGGGCGCTCAGGATGATGCGATCGCATCCTACCGCAGCGCATTAGCCGCGAAGCCGGACCATGGGGATGCATATTACGCACTTGCCAATCTGAAGACCTATCGGTTCGCAGATGATGAGATTGCCGCGATGCTCGCGCAGATCGACCGCCATGAGCTTGCGTTCATGGACCGGGTGCACATGTCCTTCGCGCTGGGCAAAGCGTTCGAGGACCGCGAAGAATACGAGGCATCATTCCGCCATTACGATGCCGGTAACACGCTGAAACGCCGCCAGACACGATATGATGCTGATACAATGAGCGCAGAACTCGCCCTACAGGCGCAAATCTGCACTCCCGATCTGTTCGAGAAGCACGACGGCGCCGGGCATCCCGCACCCGACCCGATCTTCATCCTTGGCCTCCCGCGTGCAGGTTCAACCTTGCTCGAACAGATACTGGCTTCGCACAGCCAGATCGACGGGACGCTTGAATTGCCCAACATCCTTGCCCTTGCCCACCGGCTGCGCGGGCGGAAAGCTGGCGAAACGCTTTATCCTGCGGTCCTGCATGATTTAAGCTCGGAGCAGCTGGCTGAAATGGGCGAGAACTTTCTCGAGAACACCCGCATCCACCGGCAGGGCGCGCCGATGTTCATCGACAAGATGCCGAACAATTTTCGCCATATCGGCCTTATCAAGCTCATCCTGCCGAATGCCCGGATCATCGATGCCCGCCGCGATCCGATGGATTGCTGCTTCTCCGGCTTCAAACAGCTGTTCGCAGAGGGACAGGAATTCACCTACGGGCTCGAAGAAATCGGGCGGTATTACAGCGACTATGTTTCCCTGATGGACCATTGGGACACGGTTTTGCCGGGCGCGGTCTTGCGGGTTCAGCACGAGGATGTTCTCGACGATCTGGAAGGCCAGGTCAGCCGGATGCTCGACTATCTTGGCTTGCCTTTCGAACAATCCTGCCTGGAGTTCCACAAGAGCAAGCGCGCGGTTCGAACTGCCAGTTCTGAACAGGTGAGGCGGCCGATCAACCGGGACGGTGTAGCTGCGTGGAAACCGTTTGAGCCGTGGCTGGGGCCGCTGCGTTCTGCACTGGGTTACACAGACTGAAGACTTGCCGCTGGTCAAACCCTGACCTTCGCTGATAAGCGCGCGAATTATGCTCGCTTCGCTACTCAATGTCAGGACCTTCCTGCTCGCAATCTTCCTGATCATGGCGGGCAGCGGTTTCCTGTCCACTCTGATTGCAGTCCGGCTGGAGGCTGCCGGTGCCAGCGCGCTGGTGATCGGCCTCGCAGCGACAGCGTATTTTACTGGTCTGTTTGCCGGATCGCTGACCGTGTCGAAACTGATCGGCAATGTTGGCCATATCCGCTCGTTTGCGGCATTCGTTTCGGTATTTTCCGCCAGCAGCCTTGCCTATGCCTTGCACGAGAGCGCAGCAATCTGGCTGGTGCTGCGGTTCATAGACGGCTTGGTAATTGCCGGCATCTATATCTGCCTTGAAAGCTGGCTGAACGAAAAGGCCGAGCCAGCCAATCGCAGCAGCGTTCTGGCCGGGTACATGGTGGCGCTGTATTCCGGGCAGGCGATCGGCCAGTTCCTGCTCAATCTTGGGGAGGAATCGCCCGCCCTGCCCTTCATGTATTCGGCGATCCTGCTTTCAATCGCGGTGCTGCCGGTGGTCCTGACCAAGGATGTGCAGCCGACGATCGAGGATTTGAAGCCTCTGGCGGTAAAGAAGCTCTACCGAATATCCCCGCTTGGTGTCGTCGGGGTCACCGCGACAGGCCTGATGCTCGGCGCATTCTATGCACTGGGTGCAGTTTTCATCCGGCGTTTGGGGATGGACCTGTCTGACGTGGCGTTTTTCACCTCATGCGTCATCGCGGGCGGCGTGGCGCTGCAATGGCCGCTTGGCATGTTGTCCGACCGGTTCGACAGACGGCGCGTGATTGTCGGGACGTTCGTAGGTGCGGTGTTGGTGTGCACTGCGATCGTATGCAGCTTGGACAGCCGTCTGCTGCTGTTTCCACTCGGCGCGCTTTTCGGCGGAATGACCTTCGCACTTTACCCCCTATGTGTCGCGCACACCAACGATCACATAAAGGAAAGCGAGCGCGTTGGGGCAACCGGCGGATTGGTGCTGGCCTATTCGGCAGGCGCGATGGTGGGGCCGGTTGTCGGCTCAATCGGAATCGGAAGCTTCGGCGCTGGCGGATTGTTCGGCGCCATTGGCCTGGTCGCGTTCTTTGTGACGGCTTTCGGCTTCTGGCGTTTGTTCATTGCCCAAGCGGTTCCGGCAGAAGACCAGCAGGCCTTTCAGAACCTGCCGCGCACAACGCCGATGGCGACATCGCAGGAGCTGGAGCTAGACGATCCTGCCAGTTCGGACGAAACCAGTCCGTCGTAATTCCCGCAGCATCTATTTGCGAAGGGCTCTGCCGCATTCATGATGAAAACGCGGAGGGCTAGGCTGGATGCCGGACGGCGGAGAAAAAATGCGGTCTTACGGCGCAATTGCACAAAGAGGCTTTCGACGGAGGTAGCCTTGTTATGGAATGCGGAAGCTTCTGCTCGCTTTTGAATGGAAGAAATCTTCACTTTTTGCACTCTTTTTCCGAGCAGACCTTCGTCGGACGTAGCCAATTAGCGGAGCTGAAGGGGGAACTCTCTCAAAGCGCTTCACTTGAGCCAATGAGATCCGCAACGGCGGCCAGAACGTTCGAGTTACTCACAACAATTCCATTAAGGCTAAAGCCGGCCATCGAAAAAGTGGCAGTTCCGCTTTTGCGCGAAACACGTTGGACCTGACACAACATGCGAGGATGGCCGTATGATGTACCTTTCGATCGTGTTTCTCTGTCGAGGTTACAGCGCTTCCAGAATGCTTGTCTGTTGTTGAGCCGCAATAACCACTCGCTCATTTACAGACTGAATGCGACTCCCAAGATTGTGAGAGGTGGGCTTAAGGCAGAAGTCGAGAAGGCAATCGCGATGACGCAAACAGCGCCAGACCTCGCAAAGCTGGTCTTCAACGTAACATCATCATTGAGCCGAGATAGGCGGCATGTGTTTGCTGGTGTGGCTCTTGGCAAGCTGACTATGAGCCTTCCCGCATCCCCTTCTGTAATTGTGTCTGCTCGCGGGCAGCCCTAAGACGTCTGGGCCCCCACAGCAGATGTACCGCCTTCGGCCCGATTAGGGGCGTCATACAGACGCGCAGAAGCCCTGCTGGATTGCAG